>JBGTQJ010000187.1:0-506 GCA_041941305.1 Saprospiraceae bacterium | reverse complement strand
TTCTCACGGTTTTTAACTCCCTGAATATCGTTGTACTTGATTTTGTAGTTGTGAATTAACTGTTTGATTAATTCATTTTTATCGTTATCAACTGTCCAGTCTGAACCGCTAACGTTTACATAATCTTCAACTGAAGTTAATAATTTATGAGTGAACTTCACCCCTTTACCGATGATTTCTTCATCAAGGTCGTTTTTCACGCCCTGAGAAGTTTTACCGCTTACAAGGGTATTTAATTTTTCAATTAAAGTATTTCTCAAATCATCAAACTTAGCCTTGTAAGTGTTTTCAATTTCTTCAAGCTTAAGTTTTTCTTCAGTTCTCTTCTTTTTATCTTTGATGTTTCTTGAGAACAATTTTTTGTCAATAACAACACCTCTTAATGAAGAATCTGCTTTCAATGAAGCATCTTTTACATCACCAGCTTTGTCACCGAAGATCGCTCTCAAAAGTTTTTCTTCAGGAGTCGGATCAGATTCACCTTTTGGAGTGATTTTACCAATCAT
>JBGTQJ010000186.1:0-506 GCA_041941305.1 Saprospiraceae bacterium | reverse complement strand
CGGAGATACTTTTGACCCAGCAGTGGCAGGTATTGGAACACACCTGATTACCTATTCCTACACAGATGGCAATGGTTGTAATAATTTTACAGACCAGACAATTGAAGTCTTTGCATTACCTGTAGTATCAATGACAGACCCAATAGATATCTGTGAAGATGGGGGAAGCATTACGTTAAGTGGAACACCTGCGGGTGGAGTATTCTCCGGACCAGGTATAAGTGGAGATACTTTTGACCCAGCAGTCGCAGGAGCAGGAATTCATGTGCTGACTTATACTTATACAGATGCCAATGGCTGTATGGATAGTGCAACTCAGGATATTGAAGTTTACGGATTACCGACCCTCAACTTTACAGACCCCACAGATGCCTGTGAAGATGACCCCGCTTTTGCACTGGTTGCAACACCAACAGGAGGAACCTTTAGTGGTCCAGGAGTAGTAGGGGATACTTTTGACCCGGGGCTTGCTGGCATTGGAACACATGTACTGACTTATAGCTATA
>JBGTQJ010000185.1:0-508 GCA_041941305.1 Saprospiraceae bacterium | reverse complement strand
CCCTTGGACAAGGGATGCCCTTGGCAAACGAAATGAGAGGAAAAAAGAAACCGAAATTAATTGTAGATAATTATGACTTGGTGCTTAAATAGTATTAATTAACGCAAGTTACGAACAATGAACTCGCCCCCTAAAACCCCTTCGGGGAGCCAGTGAAGCTGGCGAGGCAAATACTTTACAACTTGAATTAATTAATCAATGAGCAAAGATATTTTTGATTCACGCAATGGTTTTGCGTAGTAAATTATTTTTTTTGAAAATTTGAATTTTCTCCAATTTTGATGAAAATTAATGCATCATTTGTAACCTTTTTCCGCATTATGTTACTTTTATATTGAAGCACAAACGTATTTATGTATTGCGTATTTGTCAGAGTCTCTCGAAGAGGACTTTGACAAAACGGAATAATTCGTCATTATGAAATCAGACATCAATCGTAAATTTCTGAATTGGTACGAACCCCATCACGATTCTTTTGTGCGTTTTTGTAGCAGCCGTGCATTTGGAA
>JBGTQJ010000184.1:0-513 GCA_041941305.1 Saprospiraceae bacterium | reverse complement strand
AAAGCTATTACCAGATACCCCTGGTCCAGAGAAGGAACCTCCTGATGGTGTTCCTGTTAAAATGACAGTTCCATTATCCTCACACACATCATCTGGCTGATCCATAGTCACAACAGGTAATGCAAATACTTCTATATCCTGAGTCGCACTTCCATTACAACCATTCGCATCTGTATAGTCATAAGTGATGGTAAACACACCTACTCCAGCAACTGCCGGGTCAAAGCTATCTCCGGATACCCCGATTCCATTAAAGCTTCCACCTGCTGGTGTAGCATTTAAAGTCACTGCTGAACCATCTTCACATACATCAGATGGGTCATCAAATGTAATGACTGGTGAAGCAAATACTTCAATATCTTTTGTGTCGATTCCAATACAGCCATTGGCATCTGTGTAGCTATAAGTAATTGTGTGAATGCCTGCTCCTGATAGGGCTGGGTCAAATGTATCCCCACTAACTCCACTTCCAGAGAAGGTTCCTCCACTTGGAGCTGCCGAAAGCGTCACAAC
>JBGTQJ010000183.1:0-519 GCA_041941305.1 Saprospiraceae bacterium | reverse complement strand
CCCTCTAAATACAAAGACGAAGAAATTTACATCAAATCACAAGAAAGCTCTTTATAGAATGCTGAATGATAAATGATGAATGATGAAAAAAATCTTTCATTCATCATTCATCATTCATCATTCATCATTCAAAGAAGATGGAGGAAATTCAATATATTGGAGAACATCTCGCTCCAGGTCAATTTGGAAGATTTGCTATTACCTTAGGCTTCGTTGCAAGTATCTTGGCTGCAGTAGCCTATTTTTTTGCGACTCAACGCAGGCATCAATCTGATTTTGAAGGTTGGCGTAAAATTGGTCGATTTTCTTTTTCACTGCACGCTGCATGTGTCTTTATAGTCATTGGTGCCATTTTTTTCGTAATGATTAATAAGTATTACGAATATCAATATGTATGGGCTCATGTTTCAGAAGAGTTACAGTTTAAATACATATTCTCTGCATTTTGGGAAGGACAAGAAGGTAGTTTTCTTTTATGGATGTTTTGGCATGTCATATTGGGGATGATAATATTGTTTC
>JBGTQJ010000182.1:0-522 GCA_041941305.1 Saprospiraceae bacterium | reverse complement strand
CAAAACCCCAAAACCCCATAATAATGAAAAGAATATATACTATTTATATATAAGATAAAATATTGTTATTTAAAATATATATTGTATATTTAAAATTTATTTTATATTTTAAAATTTATTTTATTTATCAAATTTATAATCAAATTGCTAAGAAATTAATGAATAAAATTTAGCATTATCAAAATAAATTTTAACCAAATTAAAAAGGATATTTGTAAATATAATATTAAACTATCATTTTTAAACCACAATATGTATTAGATATCATGCTAATTACCATATATAAATTAATTGATTTTGTTCAGTGGCAATTTAAAAAAGATCGTAAAATGAGTAACTTACCATTTTATATTTTAAATTTTGTATATTATTAAAAAATATATTATTATATCATATAATAGAATTTATAATAAAAATTAATCATTTTAATAAAAAAATTAAACATTTTAATACAAAAATCATATTTAATAAGAATATATAATAAAACTTTTATTAATCAATTTTTCATTGATTTGGGGTTTT
>JBGTQJ010000181.1:0-522 GCA_041941305.1 Saprospiraceae bacterium | reverse complement strand
GTCAATGTCACGGAAAAGGTCAAAAACACATTTTCGGCCATAACTCTGGAAGTAATCATCGTAGAGACTTCAGACTAGGTTCATATTAATCCTAGTCGAAAGCCCTTTCTTGGATGACCTTGACCTTGACCTTTGACCTTGACCTTAAAAGTTCGCCTGAGGTCAAAGTTTGACCTTGAACACTTTTTTCCTTAGAAATTCAATATGATGGTTGGATATCATGTGGATCACTATCAGCAATCTAATCACCAATTTTGAACGTATTCGAATAATTAGTTTTGACGTTATTGACGTTTTGCTGACGTCAAAATGACTTTTTTTCAATATTGTGTGAAATTTCACATTTTTCTTTTTCAATACTACTCATAAAGTCGAGCCAATATCGCTTTCAATATATGGGACGTTATTCGCACTTGACTTGTCCATATCGACATATCTTTTCAGCAACTTTTATCAAAGGTCAAGGTCAAGGTCACCAAAAAGGTCAAAAACACCTTTTGGATCATAACTTCGGTTCTAATT
>JBGTQJ010000180.1:0-524 GCA_041941305.1 Saprospiraceae bacterium | reverse complement strand
CCAAAGGGATCAGACTGTAAATCTGACGCGAAAGCTTCGGTGGTTCAAATCCACCCCCCACCACCATATTGAGCTTTTTGGTTGGCTGAGTCATTGTAAGCTATTGCACAGAAACAACCTTATTTGTAGTTTAAGTTAATGAATAAGAGACTTGCGCTTACTGAATACGGTACTGAGCTGCTGGTAATCGCGAGTATTGCGCGGGTATAGTTCAATGGTAGAACCTCAGCCTTCCAAGCTGATGATGTGGGTTCGATCCCCATCACCCGCTCCATTAACTTGAGGCATTTCCAGTCTTCATTGTGTCGCTAAAACTGATTTATTGACAATATGAAAGTTGTGTTTAGTGGTCATTGGGCAGAGCCCATATAGCTCAGTCGGTAGAGCACTTCCTTGGTAAGGAAGAGGTCACCGGTTCAAGTCCGGTTATGGGCTCCACTATTAATTTAGCATCAATTTTCGAGCAGAACGGCCCATTTTGCGGCGATAGAAATTTCATCATTTATGTGACATGAGGAGAAAAA
>JBGTQJ010000179.1:0-532 GCA_041941305.1 Saprospiraceae bacterium | reverse complement strand
ATAGCAATAGTTCCGTCTATTGCACACAAACCCAAATAAAAGCTTAGTAAAACATATCCTACCTAGAGGAAAGGCTGTCCCTTTGGACTTCACATTAAAAATAAAATCTTGAATAAAATATGTATCGCCCTTGATTAAATAATTGGATGCAATAGGCAACTTGGGATGAACTGTGTCAAAAATGCAAGCAAAAAAGTGAAAAAATTAAGTGTTTTTGAATTTCAAATAATAGTTGTTGTCAAAAACAGTATCGTTTTTTAAGACTGCAAAAATTTGTCTAATCAATTTATTCATCACTGCCACCATAGCTTGTTTATATCCTTTACCTCTGGCTCTCAGTCTTTCGTATAAATCCTTACAAGCCAGATTGAAACGTCTGGCGCTCCGTGCAGCCATATATAAACAAGCCCTCAATTCTGCATTCCCTCTTTTTGTAATGGGACCTCTATATCTAACAGATGGGGTGTCGAAAGTTGGAAAAAAAATTCCCCGCATTTTTGTGATTTTGGTTCAACTAAAATCAGATGCGAGG
>JBGTQJ010000178.1:0-543 GCA_041941305.1 Saprospiraceae bacterium | reverse complement strand
GGCACGGTTTTTTTAAATTTTGCTAGCAAAATTTAAAAAAACCGTGCCTCTAAAATTTTCTTTGGCGGGTTCCTGTCATTCGTAGGGTCATGTTTAGCCACCGAAGCTCGCCCGACCGGTATCGACTTTTTATAATTTAAAAAATCGAAAAAATGAAAAATAATCTAATATTAATGCTGTCAATGTTGTTTTACGGTTCATTGATGTGGGCACAAAACGGTACTCAACATTTGCTGGAAAAGGATGATCATTCAGCCTCAAGTATTCCGAGCATAGTAGTTCCTGAGTCCAGAGAGGCCTTCACCCTTCTTTTTGAAGATTGGAATATTGGAAATTTACATATTTATTCCAATCTGAAGGAACAACCAGGTGAGGAATACTATTTTTTGGGAAAACCGATTTCTCCTGCTTATAAAAGCTATTTGCCTGAAGAATTAAGATCTTGGACACATGTTGACAATTACGAACCTCATGCTGTTTTTAGCCTCAGAGGCAACGGGAAGGACTGGTACGTGTTGAGAATTCCTGATAAGGAAATGCCGA
>JBGTQJ010000177.1:0-547 GCA_041941305.1 Saprospiraceae bacterium | reverse complement strand
ATTTTCCCTTACTATTTACACGATAAAGCCCATTAAAACACGTCTTGTTTAGGAAAATTAGTTTTGATACTTTTTCAATCTGGGATGTTGGTTCCGACTCTCGTACGTGATAATAATAAAAATTTGTATTTTTCTGATATTTTTTAGAATGGTTTTCCAGAGATTCTATTACTTCAGTTACTTTGTCTCTAATTGCCACATATACCAAAATCAAATCAGAATTTAGATCAGAGACATGGCACTTCATATCTGGATGTTTTGCCAATAGATTAAACATAACAGCCCCACCTCCAAGAAACGGTTCAAAATAAGTGTCAAAATTTTTTGGATAGTTTCTCTCTAATTCATGTAAGAGCTGCCTTTTCCCTCCTGCCCACTTTACAAATGGCCTTGGTTCCTGTGGATAAACCTGCTGAATTTGTTGAGTCAGGTCTCATAATTTCAAATCATTGTTTTCTAGCGCAAAGGCAAGAAAAGATCACAAAGAGTTGAGAATTATTTGATCTATGGGAAATAGCTTAAATACAAATTTTGTAACACTCGAAAA
>JBGTQJ010000176.1:0-550 GCA_041941305.1 Saprospiraceae bacterium | reverse complement strand
AATGGTATGTCCATTAGTGATGGAGATACTACACCTAGTGCGACAGATGATACGGATTTCGGTCCTTTAATTGTTGGAAATACCCTTAGCCATATTTTTACCATTGAAAATACAGGAGCCGCTGATTTGACTTTGGATGGAAATCCCAAAGTAGCAATTTCCGGCACTAATGCCTCTGAATTTTCAGTTTCTGCCCAACCGGGTTCTCCTGTAAGTTCAAATGCTACGACAACCTTTGTTGTTGAATTTGCACCTACAACAACAGGGACACTTAGTGCGACGATTAGTATAGACAACAATGATCCTGATGAAGATCCCTATAATTTTGATATAGAAGGGACTGGTATATTGACAGAAATGGATGTTCAGGGAAATGGTAATTCCATTGCAGATGGTGATATCACGCCGAGTACTACAGATGATACAGATTTTGGCCCAATAACAGTTGGCGGCTCTGCTAGTCATACCTTCACAATTGAAAACACTGGTACATCAGATCTGATTCTGGATGGAAACCCCAAAGTAGCTATTTCAGGAATTCATGCCTCGG
>JBGTQJ010000175.1:0-562 GCA_041941305.1 Saprospiraceae bacterium | reverse complement strand
TTACCAATAAATCTTTAAGATAAAAGTGATGCCACTTCTAAATACCATGGAGTATTAATCCGGGTTTCCCCGGGCTATCCTCCAGTAATGGGTAGGTTGCATACGCGTTACGCACCCGTGCGCCGGTCGTCATCAGGTACAAGTACCCATGTTACCCCTCGACTTGCATGTATTAGGCCTGCCGCTAGCGTTCATCCTGAGCCAGGATCAAACTCTCCATTGTAAAATGAAGTTTTTGATTCCAACTATTTATAATAATCAGAATTCTTTTTTATATCTCTGATCTTGGATCGAATTGAACGAATTACTTGAATTTGTTCATGACTTTCGTTTGTCTACTCGTCACGCTTACATGATTGTGTTTTCTTAAAGAACTTTGTCGCTTCAACTTCCGTATCCGCTTTATTCCGATGGGCATTGCGCCACTCTTTATCGTTTTGTTTTTCCCTTCGTTTCCGTTGGGACTGCAAAGGTAGAAATCTTTTCTGAACTTCCAAAAACTTTCTGAAGTTTTTTTTCTTTTCTCTTTTTCCGATTTCCGCGTTTAAAATAAAATCAGCGG
>JBGTQJ010000174.1:0-568 GCA_041941305.1 Saprospiraceae bacterium | reverse complement strand
CAAATATAGTTATTATTGAAGATCCAAAAACAAAAGCTGGATCAGTTCTAAGTTGCAATGATTCCATTTTAATTAATTAAAATAAATTAATTACCAAAAAAGAATGGAATCGAATGACGTTTTAAAATTAGAAACTCTAAGAAGTTTCATCGCAAATTATCATGACATATCTATATCTAGAAAAGCTACCCTCACTGAAAAACTTTATTCCAAAAAGAATAACATGATATCCAGAATAAATAATAAACTTAAAAGGTGCATCGAGAATGAGAGAATTCTTTACAGAAAATGGAAAGATACGTCTAAACCTGAGTTTTTTAACAGATTGATGAAGTACAATGAATCTTTGAAAAAATACAATGAAGAAGGCAATGATCTAATAATTCAAATTAATGCCGCCAGAAATTTTCAACAATTAAACAGAATAGAAGAAGATATTTACAATCCCTTTATGAAAATACTATCAAAATATTGCGCGAGCGAGCCTCAACATATGATCAATGAAACGCTGAAACTTTGAAAACCTGAAACGCTGAAACTCAAAATAAATCTGAAACGCTGAAACCTC
>JBGTQJ010000173.1:0-571 GCA_041941305.1 Saprospiraceae bacterium | reverse complement strand
TCTAGCTCTTAACCTTGAGCAAGATTCAGTTGGTGCAGTTATTCTAGGTGACTACCTTCATATATCCGAGGGTGACACGGTTAAGTGTACAAATCGAATCATGGAAGTGCCAGTTGGCAGTGAACTTCTAGGTCGTGTTGTCAACCCGCTTGGCTTTGATCTTGAAGGTAAGGGTGAAATTAAAGCTTCTGACTCTCGTCCACTTGAGGTTGTTGCTCCAGGTGTAATTGAAAGACAATCAGTTAGTCAACCAATCCAAACAGGCATTAAAGCCATTGACTCAATGGTGCCAATCGGTCGCGGTCAGCGTGAGTTGATTATTGGTGACCGTCAAACAGGTAAAACTGCAGTTGCTATAGATACCATCATTAATCAAAAGGGTACTGGCGTTAAATGTATTTATGTTGCTATAGGTCAGAAAGCCTCTTCAGTTGCGGCAGTTGCTCTTAAGCTAGAAGAACACGGCGCACTTGAGCATACTATTATTGTTTCGGCATCTGCATCAGACTCTGCAGCGCTTCAGTACATTGCTCCATATGCTGGTTGTGCAATGGGTGAGTATTTTCGTGAC
>JBGTQJ010000172.1:336-573 GCA_041941305.1 Saprospiraceae bacterium | reverse complement strand
ATGTGTAGTATACCCGAAATGGATGTTCTGGGAAATGGCAATTATATTGTAGACGGAGATACAACACCTAGTGTTGCTGATGATACAGATTTTGGTTCAGTAGTTGTTGACAGTACAGAGAGTCATACTTTTACAATAGAAAATAATGGCGGAACTAACCTAACTTTGGACGGTAATCCAAAAGTGGTGATTTCTGGAGCAAATGCTTCAGAGTTTACTGTAACGGTCCAGCCGAAC
>JBGTQJ010000172.1:0-326 GCA_041941305.1 Saprospiraceae bacterium | reverse complement strand
AGGTGTATTCAACGCCAACATTAGTATAGATAACAATGATACTAATGAAGATCCTTATAATTTTGATATACAAGGAACTGGGATAGGTGAACCTGAAATAGATGTTCAGGGAAATGGAAATTCCATTGAAGATGGGGATACAACTCCTAGTACTACTGATGATACTGACTTTGGTTCTGTTAATGTTGGAAGCACTACAAGTCATACTTTTACAATTGAAAATTTTGGATTAGATAATTTGACTTTATATGGTAATCCAAAAGTTGCAATTTCAGGTACAAATGCATCTGATTTTACAGTAACAACTCAACCAAGTTCTCCTGTGA
>JBGTQJ010000171.1:0-579 GCA_041941305.1 Saprospiraceae bacterium | reverse complement strand
CAGTTTCTTCTAGCTTACGTACAACGTTTGCAATTGTTGATTGTTTTTGACCAATCGCAACGTATACACATTTAATGCCAGAGTTTTTCTGAGCGATGATCGCATCGATCGCCATTGCTGTTTTACCAGTTTGACGGTCACCAATGATCAACTCACGCTGACCACGACCTACAGGGATCATGGTATCAACTGATTTATAACCAGTTTGAACAGGTTCGTCGACAGATTGACGCCAAATTACACCTGGTGCTACTTTTTCAACAGCATCAGTTAGTTTTGCATCAATAGGGCCTTTACCATCAATTGGATTACCCAAAGCGTCTACGACACGGCCAAGAAGTTCAGGACCTACTGGAACTTCTAATACACGACCTGTACAACGAGCTTTTTGACCTTCTTGAAGGCTTAGGTAGTTACCTAAAACAACGGCACCCACTGAATCCTGTTCTAGGTTCAGTGCCATACCAAATAAGCCGCCGTCGAATTCGATCATTTCACCGTACATTGCATCCGCAAGACCGTGAATACGCACGATACCGTCAGATACCATGACGATGGTACCTTCATTCTTAGCGGTCG
>JBGTQJ010000170.1:0-586 GCA_041941305.1 Saprospiraceae bacterium | reverse complement strand
CAATCTCTATGTATTTGAATAAAACCTGCTGGAAAAATCATTCAAATACCCCGACAAACCTTTCATTTGGTTTTTATCTCAAAGGCGAGCTTCTTAAAAAGCATATTCCAAATAAAAAAATGCTCAGTTTTCTATTTATGCTCTTTTTGGGCATTTTATTAACTATAACTGGTGCTTTTTTGAAAAAATATTACCAATGGCAAATTCGGATTCCTGTCATTTTTTGGTGCTCAGGAATAAGCCCCTGGATTAATTAACTTAAGTTACGCAGTATTCGCCTCGCCAGCTTCGCTGGCTCATCTATGGAGGTTTTAGGGGGTGAAAGCAGGCAACTTGCCTGCTTTCACCCCCTAAAACCCTTCCCGAGCCCCCCGGAAGGGCGGCGAGGACGTTGTACGCAACTTGCGTTAATTAATTCAATACATCTCCACCCGCTCAAACAGGAAATCGTTTTCCCCTCCCTTTCCAAGAATCATGAGGACCATTGATTTTATTTTATCCATCACCTGGTTGTCCTTGGGCGAGCCACCTACATGATTGGAAACCATGTCCTCAAAAACAAAATCTACAACTTGATTGCTTCCCG
>JBGTQJ010000169.1:0-613 GCA_041941305.1 Saprospiraceae bacterium | reverse complement strand
AATTAATATTTGAGGGTGCTTTTTGGCTGATAGCCTGTTGCTTAAATGGTGAAGTCTATGACTGAACTTGTAGTGCAATAATTAACAGCTGGAATATTAAAAATACATATTGGATTAAAAAGCTCTTTCAGGATAGCTTGAATGCAAATTCTGAAACAGTTTGCTTTTTTATCGGCTACCTGTGAAAAGGACTTACGTCTTGTTCATGTGGAGTTTTAATACTTATATCTGAGTTAATCGGCTCAATATAACATAGTGATTTCTATCCCTAAATCAAGGACATCACCTTGATTTAGACCTGAAATGTATTCTCTAATTTAAACTGCCTACTAATGAATCATTACAATTACGCTTTTTCTCCTAGAAGAACATTTGATTTCTTTTTTTCCAAAGTCACACCAAACAAAACTTTATTTCTCCTGCTTTGTAATTTACTGTATTTTAACTTTTTCTACATTGGGGTAAATGCAAGCCCATTTGCCCAAGTTGCTAGCATTTCTCACTCTTGTGGAGAAGATGGTGGTTCAATAGAAATGGAAGTATTAGGTAATCCTAGTGATTTTACCTGGTATTGGACACATGGCCCTACGGATCTATTATTGGAGAATTTAGA
>JBGTQJ010000168.1:0-616 GCA_041941305.1 Saprospiraceae bacterium | reverse complement strand
CCATTTGGTCCAGTCCAGTTCCAGTTAGTTGCTTGCCCTCCTGATTCTTCTATTGTCACTTCTCCTCCGATACAGTCAGCTCCATTAATTGCGAGTTCAATATCAGGTCTTTGATTAATTGTTATCGATACTGAATCAGTAGCTGTACATCCATTATCATCTGTAATAATGACGGAGTAAGTACCAGTTGCAGCTGATGTTATGTCATCGATAACTGGACTTTGAATGTCGGAAGAAAATCCATTTGGTCCAGTCCAGTTCCAACTGGTAGCCTCTCCTGCTGTCTCATTTAAATTGAGGTTTTCACCTTCACAAAGTTCTGATGGTGCATCAATCTGTACAAGTGGTCTTGGATAAATGATGACATCCACACTATCTACTGCTGTACAGCCTTCACTTGAGGTAACTGTCACGATGTACGTTCCTGCATCCAGCATTGGATTCAGATTGGTTCTTGTAATTGGAGTTACATCACCTGAAAATCCATTGGGTCCTGACCAGGAGTAGGTATCATCTGCATTCGAACTTGTCACTTCCAAAGTCACTTCTCCTCCTTCACATGCTGGAGAAGTGGAAGTTGCCATCGCTGTTGTTCCTAGTCTTACTTCAACCGTTA
>JBGTQJ010000167.1:0-623 GCA_041941305.1 Saprospiraceae bacterium | reverse complement strand
AGGGTACTTGCCCGGTTGTGGATATATTGAATTCGGGTCTTCTCTTTATAAATGTTTTCAAAAACCGTAGTTGCCCTGGCTGGTACATTGCAGATACTTATTCCATAATCTTCAAATATTTGATCAAATTTAAAATCGGCTCCTACACTAGTCAGAAGAGCGGTTTTCATCCCCAAATGACTGGCCATAATGCTTGAATAAGATGCCGTACCGCCAAGTATATGCCTGCCTTCATGCAAATCGTGGCATAGGAAGCCGATGGTAAGCAATTCAGGAAGTTCTGAGTGTTCTTGAGGATTCATCGATTTTCGTTTGATCTAATATCAGTGTGCAGTATGCAGTATGCAGTTGGTAGTTTATTTCTTTGGGGTGGGCAATAGGCAGAATTTGCCTTATCGTAATAAGCCCTGTCTCTCGCTTTTGCCTGGGAATGGGTGAGGACATGGCGGTCAAATTTAAAGCCACCATGTCCCTATCGGAGACATGGTTTATTACTTGTTTCCAATTACCGATGTTCCCAAACGAACTTCAAAAATACCTTTAAGGGACTCAAATTTGGTTTAGGCATTTTCCCTTTGCCCATAATTTTCATGTTTTCTGCATGCCAGGCCGTATCCATAAAG
>JBGTQJ010000166.1:0-626 GCA_041941305.1 Saprospiraceae bacterium | reverse complement strand
TATTGGGTCCGGTCCAGTCCCAGGTTCCTGAGTTTGGATTGGTGTCTTCAAGTGTCAATTGCTCGCCCTCACATAGTGGAGAAGCAAGTGGTGCATTGGTTTGAAGACTCAATATTGGTAGTGCATTAACCGAGATATTAATCGAAGCAGTATCAGCACATCCCAAATCATCTGTTGATGTTACAAAGTAATTGCCATTGAGTGTTTGGTCAATGCCAGTAAAGTTGATGGTCTGTTGATCGCTATTATAACTATTTGGTCCCATCCAGTCCCAGCTAGTTGCATTCCCATTATCTGCTATTTCCAAATCGCCTCCTTCACAGATGGTTGCACTTGCCTGAAGGTCGATTGTTGGAAGTGGATTGGCTGTAACTGAAGTTGTTGCAACGTCCGTACATCCATTTGCTGATGTGACTGTAACAGTATAGTCTTCCGTTGTTGTAATCTGAAACGCAGCTGGGTTTTGTTCACTTGACATGAAAGAGCCAGTAGAAGACCAATCCCAGGAAGTAGCTCCAGTTCCGTTTTCAGATAGTAGTAAATCTTCTCCTTCACAAAGTCCATTTCCTGTATCATTTGTTTGAATGCTGGCGGTGGGTGCTTCTCGAACCATCACATCAATGCTT
>JBGTQJ010000165.1:0-645 GCA_041941305.1 Saprospiraceae bacterium | reverse complement strand
AAAACGCCCCATTCTTTCGAATGAGGCGTTTTATTTGGCGGAGCGGACGGGGCTCTCCTACACAAGCGCAGGCCGCGGAATCGCTTGCAAGCGATTCCCTTCTCGCCCCGCCGGGAGCCGCGCAGGCGGCTCCCTCCACTCCGCAGGTTTTTGCTGCGCAAAAACAAAAACGCCCCATTCTTTCGAATGGGGCGTTTTATTTGGCGGAGCGGACGGGGCTCGAACCCGCGACCCCCGGCGTGACAGGCCGGTATTCTAACCAACTGAACTACCGCTCCTAAACTGGTGCCGACTGCAAGATGCTGGTGGGCGCTGAGAGGCTCGAACTCCCGACCTAAGCCTTGTAAGGGCTCCGCTCTACCAACTGAGCTAAGCGCCCCGGCAAACTTGACAGTCTCGTTGCTTTGTTACCTCAGCAACGAAAGAACATTATTTTATAGCATCTTTTAAAGCTTTGCCAGCTTTAAATTTAGGAACCTTCGATGCCTTGATCTTCAGGGCAGCCCCCGTCTGCGGATTGCGGCCCGTCCGCGCAGCGCGCTTGCCCACGGCGAAGGTCCCGAAACCTACCAGGGTGACCGTGCCGTTCTTCTTCAGCGTGTTCTTCACTGCACCAATGAATGCGTCTATTGCACGTCCCGCTGC
>JBGTQJ010000164.1:0-657 GCA_041941305.1 Saprospiraceae bacterium | reverse complement strand
ACAGCCTTTGGTGTGTTGTGCCACCTTGACCACCTATCCATGCCTCTTATGCGATTCCTGTTCAGCCTGCCCCTTTGGGGTGCATGCCAACTTTTGCAGTCCCGCTTATTTATCCCTTTGGGACTTCAGACTCCACCTCGCGGTGGACGCCCTTGCGGCTTGCTACACGCCATGCTTACTAAGCGTGAGGAGAACTTTCATCTCCCTAGAGAAATCTTCTGGCTAGGAAGTGTTATCTTCGCCAGAAGTGATGCCCATTCGAGGCACACACAAAGTGCATATGCCCATAGCCAGCAAAAGCTGGCTACGTCATATGCACAGAGCGTTAGCCTTCACCAAAAAAGAAAAAAAAGAAACAGCGGGATGTCAAAAAATAAGGGGTAAATTTGCCAAGAACCAATTCTCTCACAGGTGTGAGAGTTTTTAAAAACTACACGATGTCCAAAGCAATTACGGGTTATAAAAAACTGTTCGATAAAGTTCTCGGGGTAATTGAAAAGACCCGCATAAAAGCCTACAAATCCTTGACTAAGCATCAATTGTCCTTGAATTTCGAGATAGGCAAATTAATAGTGGAAAGTCAGGAAAAGCAAGGTTGGGGAAAAGGGGTTGTTGACGATTTGTCAAAAGATATTAACAAAGTCATTGACGGAGTGC
>JBGTQJ010000163.1:0-658 GCA_041941305.1 Saprospiraceae bacterium | reverse complement strand
TGGGAATTTGAAACTTTGGAGGTTGAATTACCAAGGTGAAGGAAAGCTTTTGAAAAAATTTTTTTTTGGGGGGAGGCTTTGTTTTTTTTGTTTTTTGTTTTCTTCCACCAAAGTCTGATAAATTGACATTACCACGATAACTCAAAAAGTCCTTCACATATTGTCTTCAAATTTGGCAGGGAGGAAATTAGTGGACTGGAGCAGGAGGAACCTATCGATATACATGATCTGACATTTTTAACCATGGGGGGGTTTACAATTTTTACCCAAAATTCAACGTTACTGCGATAACTCAAAATGTCTTTTGTTGTTTGATTTGAAATTTTTCGGGAAGGAAATTGGTACACTGGATCAGGAGCCTATTGAAATTCAACACTTTTCGACAATTGACCCCCCCCCACACACACACACACACCCACTAGGGTCAATTTAAAAAAAGAAGCTTCTTTTTTAAATTTTCTAGGTGTTTTGAGCAATTTCCAGTAAAAAAAAATTTGTTTTCATTGAAAAAAAAACAAAAATTTTCAAAATTTGTGCAAATTTTCCATTTTCTAGGTGTTTTGATTAATTTCCGTTAAAAAAAAATTCATTGAAGCAAAAAAAAAAATTTTTGGTCAACTTTTTTTTAAAAATAGGGTCAAGAAATGAAATAGATCAG
>JBGTQJ010000162.1:0-663 GCA_041941305.1 Saprospiraceae bacterium | reverse complement strand
ATGGAACAGAAATATCTGGTGGTCCGGAGGAATTGAAAGCAGCAATAGAAGAATGGTATAAAACCCATGACACTGCTGAAGAACCAGCGTTGAGTTTCCCGGTTCAAATAGTATATCCAACCAGCGATATGCCTGTGACCATCAATAATGAGGAAGAATTGGAAGCAGCAAAAGAAGATTGCTAAGTAACCCTTAAGCTACAAAAACACCAGCCTTTGCGACATTTTTGCTAACACCTACAGCTCAAAATCAATCACCTTTGCAATACAATTTGTGGAATTCTACACTATGTAATCATCTGATATATTATTGAACTCATTTAAACTTATTATGATAATTTGAATGCAAATCATTGATTTTCACCACAAAAGTTAAATGAGTTCGTTCGCTAGTCACTGCAGATCCTAATTCCTAATCACCTTTTTTCAAAAATTAAATTCAAAAACTTATGAAAACTTTCATGAAAACCATTTTCATCCTTACCATTCTATGTTTTCAATCAAACCTATTTGCAAGCCCTAATTTTAATGCCAACCCACCTGATGACAAGGAACAAGTTTTGAAGACTATCAAAACAATGTTCAAAGGATTTTTCAACCGTGACGCCAATTTATTTGTATCGCATCTTTCCGACAATGCCAGTTTTGTTAATCCCTACGGACA
>JBGTQJ010000161.1:0-664 GCA_041941305.1 Saprospiraceae bacterium | reverse complement strand
CTTTCAAAATTTAATTTTCATTTACAATTCAATATCGAAATATTAATTAAAAAAATTAGATATAAGGCACTAATAACAGTTTTTTATTTCAAATATTCAGAATTCAAAAATTCGAAAAACAATTCACATCACTTCATCATTTCCAAATTCTCAAAAATTGTAAAAAATCATTTTAGTTTTTTTTTAATAAGAGTTTGAGAGCAGGATAATATTGCTTACATTTGTAGGGTTAAAAACAAATTATAATCCAAACGAAGAAAGCCTATTAGTTTAACTTTACAAAATCCTACCAAATCCGATTGCTAGACACTTTCCAAGAATTCAATTGGAGACTTTAACCAAATCTATCACACTGGCTTTCACAAATTCCTTTACTAAGGCGGATTATAATTGTTTTTATTACTTGAGAAAACAGATATTCTCTAGAAACCTAGGTTTTTTAACAATTATAATCTCATGGAAAAAACGAATTTTACACAGAGCAATTTTTGTGATCTTTCCGAACGTACACGTTTACATTGGATTAAGTCGGTTTTATTTCTAACAGTTTTTTCATTTACATTTTTTCAAAGCGTGAATGGGCAGTGTCCTCCTTTTGACCCAGGTGTCAATCTGATGATTGCTGAACCAGGTCTTGCTTGCGGACAATTGGGACCCAATGTCC
>JBGTQJ010000160.1:0-666 GCA_041941305.1 Saprospiraceae bacterium | reverse complement strand
TCAAATCATTTTTACTTCTGACTATCAGGTAACGTCGTAACTACTTTAGAAAGTCGAAAAAAATCAAAACACCAAAATTTTTTCTTTTACAATGTGTTGCCCAAATTCACTTTCTATCACATAGATACCCTTTGGAAATTCATCCACAGAAAGAACAATCTTTCCATTAATTATTTGAGCTGTTTGATTAAGAACAAGTTGCCCTGACAAATTGTAGAGCTTCGTGGTAGCAGTTGAGTTTTTTATGTTTGGGAAATGAATAATTAATTCCCCATCCTGAACTGGGTTTGGATACAAGGTCATTTCAAAATTCCCTCCCCTATAAGAAACATTTATAATTTTCGAATACTCAAATTGCCCATCAAAATCTATTTGCTTTAGACGATAATAGTTCAATCCTTCAAATGGGTGATAATCTTTATAGTTATAATGGCTGATTTCATGTGTAGTACCCCTGCCAGTAATAAAGCCAATCCTTTCCCACTCTTTCCCATTCAGGCTTCGCTCAATATCAAATCCTCCATTATTATATTCAGAAGCAGTTTGCCAGTTTAGATTATTGTTTGTTTTATCTGCTGTTGCAGTAAAAGAAAGAAGCTCGACAGGCAATCCAGTCGTATTATCGCTGCGAATGTAATTCATGTCCCTATTAGCATCATTTGTAAA
>JBGTQJ010000159.1:0-672 GCA_041941305.1 Saprospiraceae bacterium | reverse complement strand
TTAACCGCAACTTTGCCACAAATATATTATAGTTTTAAAACTAAAACTGCTAAAGGTTGTTCCTGGTGGTTTTTATTATCTAGATTAGGAATTACCATATTGATGACAATTTATGGAATTCACTTAGAAGCAGAAATGCTAATTTTTTTAAATGTTATTTTTTCAATCGGAGCATTAGTTATGGTTTATTATAAATTTGTAGAGAGTTGTTGGAATAATCAGGAAGAAAATGAAAATGAAAATGAAAATGAAAATGAAAATGAAAATGAAAATGAAGAAGATCATCATTTTAATGAATCTAATGTTTAAATACCGATTTTATTTTTACTTTTAAAATTTGTGGTAAGCCATTTTTTAATCTTTTACCAGAATATTTATATCCTTTTTTTAATCTTCCTTTATTTCCCCCTGATTGAATAATACCTTTATGGTTTCTTATATTATTGTTTTCTTTTTTTCTAACTTCTATTTTATTAGTATTTGGATCATATTTATATGAAATACTTTTATAAATTTTCATCTGACTATTAGGATGTTTCCAATCATTTTCTAAACCACCTGCTTTTTTACTTAAATTTTTCATATAGTCAGCAATTGTCCATTTATCTTTATAATCTCGAGCAACTACTGGTAAATAAGTTGCTCCACTACCATTATTTAGTGTTAATAACA
>JBGTQJ010000158.1:450-682 GCA_041941305.1 Saprospiraceae bacterium | reverse complement strand
TTTCTAACCTTTCTTTTCTCGCTTCTCTTTTCTCTAATTTGTCCCCACTGTTTTCAATCTTTCCACTTTTGGTACATTTGCCGACAGGAATCTACTCCAGGTTCTTAATTTTTCTTTGAATTACACTTAACTATTCAGACCTTCGTTCCTTCTAAGAGCTTGATTAAATTTTTACTTCCTGTGCCACAGGCATCCCTTTGGGAAGAACCAATATCTTATGAACCTGGCTTTG
>JBGTQJ010000158.1:0-440 GCA_041941305.1 Saprospiraceae bacterium | reverse complement strand
TAAACTCATTCATTAATTCTTCTCCAGAACCATAACCTATTGATTCTCAGCTTGAAAAGAATTTTAAACAAACTCTAAATTGAGGTTCAAAAAATGTTTAATATCGTTCAAAGTTATTTTTTAATCACTACTTTAAGCGATTGCCCAACAATTTATGAGCGATTCAAACACTTTGACCAACGCAAAGGCAAAAAATGAATCAAAAAAAATTACTTTATTCCTTTTTACTTTTCCTCCTGATTTCCTTTTCAAATGCTCTTTTTGCTCAAAAGTATAGCAATGAATTCCTTTCAATAGGAGTCAGTGCAAGAGCACAGGCGATGGGCAATGCAGTGATAGCTTCGGTAAATGATGTTACTGCAGGATACTGGAATCCAGCAGGTTTGGCAACTTTTCCATCAGATAAGAAATTGCAGTTAGGCGTGATGCACGCTGAATGG
>JBGTQJ010000157.1:0-689 GCA_041941305.1 Saprospiraceae bacterium | reverse complement strand
CGAAGTGTTGCGCTGGCTGGCTGCGGAAAAATTCTCGACCGGATTGCTCACCGTTTATTGCCGCCATACCTCGGCGTCCCTGCTCATTCAGGAGAACGCCGATCCCGACGTGCAGACGGATTTGCAGAATTACTTCGAAGCGATCGCGCCGGAGTCGGACCGCTACATTCATTCCGCCGAAGGCCCGGACGACATGCCCGCGCACCTGCGCGCAGCACTCACGCAGACGAGCCTCTCGATCCCCATCGTCGATGGCCGCCTCGTACTCGGCACCTGGCAGGGCATTTATCTGTTCGAGCACCGCACGCGCCCGCACGACCGCGAGATCGTGCTGCACGTGCTGGGCGATTGATTCTTCGAGAAAACTGGAGCGGGCGAAGGGATTCGAACCCTCGACCCCGACCTTGGCAAGGTCGTGCTCTACCCCTGAGCTACACCCGCGTCCGTGTGGCGTCCCCTTGGGGGCGCCGGGTAGAGCGGGGTTCTAGGCAAAAGCCTTCGCGCGCGCAACACCTTCGATAAGGCTAGCCTTAACGCGGCTTTTGGCGCCTCCAGAGCACTCCCGGATTTGCTTTCGGGGGCTCCGGACCCCATTTATGGTCCGGAACCAAGCCCAATCGGGACTTTCGGAGCAGGAATATGGACTTGAATCCGGGAAACGGCGCACGACCGGCCAATACAGGCGACGT
>JBGTQJ010000156.1:0-689 GCA_041941305.1 Saprospiraceae bacterium | reverse complement strand
AGTTATCAGAGCTAACCGGCAATGGAGAGACCTATGAATGGTCAGGACCAAATGGCTTTACAAGTACTGAACAAAATCCGAGTATTCCTGACTTAACTACAGATAATGCTGGGATTTACACAGTCACCCTAACTGATATCAATGGCTGTACAGCAAGTGATGAAATTGATGTACAAATACTCACTGCACCAGGTATTGATGCAGTATCCAACAGCCCACTTTGTGAAGGTCAGACCCTTGAATTAGGAGAAAGTGGCGGAGCGGCAACTTCGTGGAACTGGTCAGGACCAAATGGATTTACTTCAACGGAGCAAAATCCAGTGATTGCAGATGCAACAAGCGCTAATGCAGGAGTCTATTCTCTCATCATCACAGGAGCGAATGGTTGTACTACAGAAACCACTATTGATGTAGCCATTAATGCTCCTCCGACGCTTACACTGAATGTCCCAAGCCAGGCATGTGAAGGAGAAACCATCACACTTGAAGAAACAGGAGGCATCGCCACAAGTTGGACTTGGTCTGGACCCAATGGCTTTGGCGCAAGTACCAGTACTCCGAGTATCAATAATATCACCCTTGCAGCAAGTGGAGATTACAGTGTAACGATTAGCGATAATGCAGGATGTACGGCTACTCAGTCTTTCTCAATCACAGTCAATCCTGAACCAACTGTAAGTGCAAGCTCC
>JBGTQJ010000155.1:0-693 GCA_041941305.1 Saprospiraceae bacterium | reverse complement strand
CAAAACCCCGCCAACCGTGTTCTTCCCAAACAAAGTGCCTTGTGGTCCACGCAATACTTCTACCCGATCGATATCCATCAAGGTTTGGTTAAAATGAAAGGATCTGGAATAAAAAACTTCATCAATATAAAACCCGATTGAGCTTTCAATTCCCAAGCTCGTAAAATCTGACGCCATTCCTCTTAGTGAAAAGGTTGATACACTTGGTACATAGGAATCCGTAACGATATTGGGAATTGAATTAAATGCTTCATCAGTATTGGAAATATTCCTTTTGTTTAAGTCAAAGGCGTTGATGGAGGTAACTGCAATAGGCACATCTTGCAATTCTTCTTCTACTTTATTTGCAGTGACGATTACATCTTTAAGTGTCAGGGGATCCACCTCCATTTTAAAGTTTTGATTTATGGTACTCCCATCGTCAGCCGGAATCAGTTCAATCGGTTGATTGATGGTTACAAATCCAAGAGCGTTGACATTTATGATGACTTTTTTAGTAGCTTCCGGTGGAGGGAGAATAATGAGATAAGTACCGTCCTCTTCCGAAACAGAATATTGGTTAAAAGATTTAGCAGAAATAAAGGCACCAATTATAGGCTCATTATTGGTTTCATTGGAAATAGTTCCAGTCACAATGATTTGTGCCGAAGCACCAAAACCCAATGCAATTATCAGAAAAAGGAAAAATGTAAA
>JBGTQJ010000154.1:0-693 GCA_041941305.1 Saprospiraceae bacterium | reverse complement strand
GGAGCATAAAAGACCGACCGCATAGGGAGGTGCCGTTTAGGCTATAGTATGTAACGTCCGGTATATGTGTTCTTAGCTGGCGGCGCGTCAGATTCGCGCCTAGCTTTCACTGCCAGCTATGAAAATATATACTTTGTTAGCGGCTGGCTTTTTCCTAAGATTAATTCTCTTCATATTGTTCTTCATCATTCGTGTCCACTACAACTGTATTTGCCCACATATCCCCAATCCTTTGATGTTTATCTGAATTCTTAATCGAAATTATTGCAGGTATTCCATAAAAAAATATATCAATCGGGTCGAGTAAATGTCTTTTTAATGCGTGCTCGAAGGAAGTTGATTTCCTATTAGTTGTCAAAGTCTTTAGGTTCATTGCTTGATGGCCAAGTGTAGCTCCATTTATTGATTCTATCACTACGAAATATAAAAACCAGACAATTATGATTGGCAAAGTTTTCAATCCTTCTACTTTCATTCCACCATTCTCATCTGGTTCTCCAAAATAGTAGATATAGACAATTGCACCTAGTAAAAACAAACCATAATCAAGCAGAGTCGCTAATATTCTTTTCTTCAGATTTGGCTTGAATTTTATATTGTTTTCTGGTCGTATCATTTTTCTTTTTTTTGCTGGCCGATAACGGTCGCGTATGGATGCCGTAGCGCGCGTGTTTGCTGCCCTTAAATTTACAA
>JBGTQJ010000153.1:0-698 GCA_041941305.1 Saprospiraceae bacterium | reverse complement strand
GGCACCATTGGCATCTCAACCGTCAATCTATTTCACAGAAATTTAATCTTCGACTCTGAATTAGAAGGCGAGGGCTTCAAACAAGTGAGCAACTATGAAATTCCATTCCGTTCCTTCGGCATTAGCTTTGGCTACCGCTTTGGAAAACTGGATTTCAAAGCCAAGGAGCGAAAAAGCAAGATTAAGAATGATGATTTGAAAAAAGGAAGCGATGGCAATCAGCAGTTTAACTAAGTTCAAGTTTAAGTTTAAGCCTAAGTTTAAATAGACATTTAAACTTAGGCTTAAACTTAGACTTAAACTTAGACTTAGACCTGCCCCAACTCCTTCAAAAACAAGCCTCTGACCTCATTAATCCGTTGGTCCAATTCTTTCTTTTTCCATTTTTTGGTCGGAATGGCGGGATGAACGTTCACCTCAATGGCAGCTGGACGGAAAACATTGGTTCCGCGGGGCATGGCGTCGTGTGCATTCTTAATAACGACGGGAATTAATGGAACTCCAGCTTGCATTGCCAGGTGGAAAGCACCTTTCTTAAAATTCCCTAAAGTATAATCATAGCTTCGGGTACCCTCTGGAAAAATGATGATTGAGGTTCCATTTTTCAGGGCATCAACAGCCGGTTTCATAGCTTCAATGGCTTTCTCTTTATCTTTTCTATCAATAAAAATTACACCAGATGCAGCCATGAGCTGACC
>JBGTQJ010000152.1:0-704 GCA_041941305.1 Saprospiraceae bacterium | reverse complement strand
TTGGGTCAAAGCTACTACCAGATACCCCTGGTCCTGAGAAAGTTCCTCCCGATGGTGTAGCAGAAAGTATCACTACTGTTCCATCCTCACATGCATCAGCCGGGTCATCAAAAGTCAAAGTGGGTAATGCAAATACTTCGATTTCTTTTGTATCACTTCCCACACAGCCATTTGCATCCGTATAGCTATAGGTCAAGGTATGAATACCAACTCCTGCAGCCTGCGGGTCAAAGGTATCGCCACTTACCCCAGTTCCACTAAAATTACCTCCAACTGGACTTCCTGTTAGCGTGATAATCGCCCCATCAACACAAGCATCACCTGGCTGGTCTAGTGTAACTGTAGGAAGCGCAAATACTTCAATGTCTTTTGAATCGCTATTTTCACATCCATTAGAATCGATGTAAGTATAAGTTAAGGTATGAAGGCCAACTCCAGCGACACTTGGGTCAAAGCTATCACCGGATACTCCGGTTCCAGAGAAGGAACCACCTGCTGGTGTTGCGCTAAGGGTCAGGACACCTTCGTTCTCACACACATCATCTGGCTGGTCCATTGTAACGGTTGGTAATGCAAATACTTCGATATCCTGAGTCTGACTGCCATTACAACCATTACTATCTGTATAATCATAAGTTATTGTAAACACACCTACTCCAGCAACTGCCGGGTCAAAGCTATCTCCGGATACCCCTATGCCATTA
>JBGTQJ010000151.1:478-710 GCA_041941305.1 Saprospiraceae bacterium | reverse complement strand
CCGAGATTTTAATACTAACGATCTCGAATACTTACTTGAGAGAAAGGAGAAATGAACTTTGGAATTAATAAATATAATTTATTAGTATTACTTAAATAAGCAATTTGAATGATAAAAATGTGCTTTGCGTGTGGGGTATAGTGTGGGGTATGTATTTTTTTTAATTGTAATGGATTGTAGTGCCACCGCTTTAATACTGATATTACAGTATAAATATGGTGGCGGGGGAAGG
>JBGTQJ010000151.1:0-468 GCA_041941305.1 Saprospiraceae bacterium | reverse complement strand
AGATATAATCTAGTTGATGAAGAAGATTTAAAAGGAATGCGGTGGATTGAGAGAAAGACAGAATCAGATACTAAGGATATTACTGCTAAAATAAGTGCATAGACATTGGAATGATGGACACCTATATGGACACCAAGCAGTTTACAGGTAAGTCACATAGCCTGTAAGTAACTGATAATATGGTGGCGGGGGAAGGATTTGAACCTTCGGGTTATGAGCCCGACGAGCTACCTGACTGCTCCACCCCGCTACAAGAGGAATAATGAAAGAAATCGATTTCTGGAGCGAGAGACCGGGTTCGAACCGGCGACCCTCAGCTTGGAAGGCTGATGCTCTACCAACTGAGCTACTCTCGCCTCATCTTATCAATCATTTTAGATGCTAAACCCGCATTCTGTCAATACATTTATTTTCGCAGCCGTTTATTTTGTTATAAATATAATGGGCGCTGTCCGGTTGCGAAAAAAT
>JBGTQJ010000150.1:0-720 GCA_041941305.1 Saprospiraceae bacterium | reverse complement strand
AATCATCCGGATCTTGTTCACAGGAAATGGTTACATCAGCAGGTATCGTGAAATCAGGCGGAATCGTATCAATGACCGTAATGATCTGTGGTTTGGTTTGAACATTTCCACATTCATCTACTAAACTCCAGGTTCTGGTAATCACAGATGCTCCGTCACATGGATCATTGGCAGAAACTGCATCTGAATATGTTGCTTCACCAATGGCACTGTCACAAACATCTGATTCATCTGTTACATCTCCCGTCAAATTCAAATCATTCTCGTCTTGTTCACAATTGATGGTAACATCTGCTGGTACAGTAAAGTCAGGCAGGGAATTGTCCTGAACTGTAACAGTAGCTGAAGTAGTGCTTGAATTACCACAATCATCGGTGGCAGTGAAAGTTACAGTGGCTGTACCTGATTCTCCACAATCGTTTGAGATACCAGTGTAATCATGCGTCCAGCTAACAGATCCACATATATCCGAAGCTATTGCACCTCCCTGATTGTCCAACCAGCTTTGTATGGCAGCTGCCTGGTCTGCAGCAGAACACTCGATGAGAGTGTCCTGAGCAGCCGTTGTGATGTTTGGATCTGTCGTGTCCTCAATTGTGAAGACCGCAGTGGTGGATGATTGATTCCCGCATTCATCGGTGGCGGTAAAGGTGACCATAACGGTACCTGTTTCACCACATTCATCTGTAATATTGTTGGTATAATCGTTTGACCAGGTAA
>JBGTQJ010000149.1:0-721 GCA_041941305.1 Saprospiraceae bacterium | reverse complement strand
GTTGCTACCAAGGCTACCAGACCATTATCAATACATACATCTGTAGGTTGGGTAACTGATGGAGTTGGTAAGGCAAATACTTCTATATCTTTTGAATCACTATTGACACAGCCATTGCCATCTGTATAAGTGTAGGTCAAAGTGTGAATGCCAATGCCTGCCAACGCTGGGTCAAAGTTACTGCCACTGATGCCTGTTCCAGAGAACGTTCCGCCAGATGGAGTAGCAGCTAGTGCTACCAGTCCAAAATCTATACATACATTGCCAGGTTGAGTAAAACTCACTACGGGTAGTGCATAAACTTCTATGTCTTTAGAATCGCTATTGACACATCCATTGCCATCGGTATAAGTGTAGGTCAAAGTGTGAACTCCAACACCAGCAACTGATGGGTCAAAGTTACTGCCACTGATGCCTGTTCCAGAGAAGGTTCCTCCACTTGGAGTAGCAGCTAGTGCTACTAATCCAAAATCAATACAGACATTACCAGGTTGGGTAAAACTAACATTTGGTAAAGCAAAAACTTCAATATCCTTGGAATCACTGTTGGTACAACCATTGCCATCTGTATAAGTATAAGTCAAGGTATGAACACCTGCGCCTGCGGCGGCTGGATTAAAGTCCGTTCCACTCACGCCTGTTCCACTAAAGGTGCCGCCTGTTGGCGTTGCTACCAAGGCTACCAGACCATTATCAATACATACATCTGTAGGTTGGGTAA
>JBGTQJ010000148.1:0-721 GCA_041941305.1 Saprospiraceae bacterium | reverse complement strand
CTCTCTCAGTGGCGTTAGCAGCCATTGAAGCGCGTCTTGCTGTGTTGGCCTGTCTTGGTCGGTTAATCTCTTCTGTGGCCTTGGCTTCCATCTTCTCAGCCATGTTTAGAAGTTTGTCAGCGTTCTTTGACTGCTTAACTTCAGCTTTGGCTTCTGCAAAGTCGCTTTTATCCACATCTTTGCCAGATAGTAACTGTTCAAACTGATCAGCTGCTTCAACCGTTTTAAATTGAAAGCCTGGTATCGCATCACCTTTTGAGTAAGAAGAGTAATAGCCTCCTAACTGCTTAGCCTTTCCGCTTAACTCTCTGAACTGCTCTTTAGGTACACGGCCAACCATTTTGACCACAAACAGATCCTCACCTGTTTTAGTGTGCTTGGTTTGCGCTCTATCAGTGGTTACGGCTTCAGTTTCAGCTTTGACAAATTCAGGCTTAACTTCTGCCATTGATTCAGCAACAAGCTCGTCATAAGCGGCCAGTTGTTCAGGGCTCATTTTATCTTTACCGCGAACACGGATGAACTCTTTAAACTCTGGTAATGTTTCAGGGTTAGATAGTGATTTAACAAACTCATCTTTACGCTGCTTAATTTGAGCGCGGTATTCACGTTGCTTCTCGTAAGCTGCGTCAACATCGGCTTGAGTCTGCTTGTTAATCTTTTCCATCATTTGCTGTTCGTAGGTTTTAGAACCTCCAAATATAGTGAAAGTAGCGTCACC
>JBGTQJ010000147.1:0-731 GCA_041941305.1 Saprospiraceae bacterium | reverse complement strand
ATGGCTGGATCAGGCTCTCACCCATTGTCCAATATTCCTCACTGCTGCCTCCCGTAGGAGTCTGGTCCGTGTCTCAGTACCAGTGTGGGGGATCACCCTCTCAGGCCCCCTAAAGATCATTGACTTGGTGAGCCGTTACCTCACCAACTATCTAATCTTGCGCGTGCCCATCTCTATCCACCGGAGTTTTCAATAACAAGTGATGCCACTCATTATATTATGGGGTATTAATCTCCCTTTCGAAAGGCTATCCCCCAGATAAAGGCAGGTTGCACACGTGTTCCGCACCCGTGCGCCGCTCTCAAGATTCCGAAGAATCTCTACCGCTCGGCTTGCATGTGTTAGGCCTCCCGCTAGCGTTCATCCTGAGCCAGGATCAAACTCTCCATTGTATGTTTGTCTGACTCACTCAAAGTTTTGACGCTTTAGTTTTTCCTTACTTGGTTGTTATATTGTATGTCAATGATCTTCATTTCTTCCGCTTCCTACAAAACTTAGTATCTGTCGTTTTCGTTTCGTATTTGCGAGTGCAAAAATAATAACTTATTTTGATTTGACCAAATGTTTTTCAAGAAAATTTTAAAGTTTTTTCTGTAACCTTAACCCCTCTCTAAACACTCAATCTATACTCTCCTGCGCTCCCCCGTTTAGGGACTGCAAAGATACAAATCTTTTTCATTCCCGCAAATCTTATTTTATATTTTTGTAATCACATGAATGTTCATGAATTC
>JBGTQJ010000146.1:0-732 GCA_041941305.1 Saprospiraceae bacterium | reverse complement strand
AAGTTGAAGTACTGTTTCCGCAATCATCAGTAGCTGTGAAAGTGACAACTACTGTCCCCGTCTCCCCACAATCATCTGACAGGTTATTGGTGTAATCATGGCTCCAGCCCACATTGCCACAAACATCACTTGCAACAGCATTGCCATTCGCATCTAACCATGTTTGGATGGTTGTTGCCTGATTCGAAGCATCACATGGAATAGTTAAATCAGAAGCTGGAGTGTCAATACTTGGGGAGGTACTATCTATAATGAAGATATTGGCTTGCGCTGTAGTGGCATTTCCGCAATCATCAGTAGCGGTAAATGTAACTGTTGCAGAACCAGTGGCGCCACAATCATCCGTAAGTCCCGTATAATTGTTGGACCAGGTAACATTTGAGCATTCATCTGTAGCTGTTGCACCACCTTGTGCTGCTAACCAACTGTTGATGTCTGTTGTATTCCCTGCACCATCACATTCGACAGTTTGATCACTTGCCTGAACATCTATCGTAGGATCTGTATTGTCAATAACCGTCAAAGTAGCTGTTGAAGTACTGAAATTGCCACAATCGTCTGTGGCAGTGAAGGTGACAACTACCGTTCCGCTGGCGCCACAATCATCACTCAAATTGTTGGTATAGTCATTTGACCAGGAGACATCTCCGCAAACATCGCTGGCTTCCGCTCCTCCGTTGTTATTCAACCAATTGTTGATTGCAGTAGCTTGATTTGCAGTGGAACAATTGA
>JBGTQJ010000145.1:0-753 GCA_041941305.1 Saprospiraceae bacterium | reverse complement strand
ATATTCGGCACACTTTTAATCTTTTCGGAAACTTCACCTTGCCCTGGCAGATGAGCGTGAGCCCGATTATTACGTTCCGCACGGGTGCACCGTTTAACATTACTCGCGGTATCGATGCGAATGGTGACGGTTTTACGGCAGAACGCCCGACCTTTGGGGAACTCCAGAACCGATGCAACGAATTAAATCTCAATGCATCTTTCTGCGACATCGGCGGTAACAGTCTGACCGATATCATCCCTCGCAACTATGGCGAGGGGCCTAGCAGCTTTTTCGTCAATCTGAGGTTTAATAAGAACTTCGGCTTTGGTACCTCGGCGGCCCAGCGTGCCGGTGCAAGTGGTGCCGGGGGCGGTGGTGGTGGAAATCGCGGCGGTGGCGGCGGCGGAATGATGATGGGCGGCGGCGGCATGATGCGCGGCGGTGGCGGCGGATTTGGCGGCGGAGAAGGCCGTAAGCCGTACAACCTGAACATCGGCGTTTCAGTCAACAACCTGTTCAACACCGTCAATCTTGGAACCCCTGTGGGCAGCCTTAGCTCGTTCCGCTTTGGCCAGTCGACGTCGACGGGTGGTTCGTTTGGTGGATTCGGCGGCTTCGGCGGCGGCGGAGGTTTCGGCGGAGGTCAGGCCGCAAACCGTCGTATCGAACTAAATATGCGGTTTAACTGGTAGTTGGATCCGTCCGACAAAAGAAAAAGGGCCGGGAACAAAAAAGTTTCCGGCCCTTTTGTTATCATTACCTCTTGAGAAA
>JBGTQJ010000144.1:0-802 GCA_041941305.1 Saprospiraceae bacterium | reverse complement strand
GATTCCTATTTTGATGATTTATTCCTAAACATTGGTACAACTGAAGGTTGTGATAATATGGTATCTGTTGTCAACAAGCCTATAAGGGTTGCCCGAATAGCGGTTATTCCAAATCCCGTCGAATCTATTGGGACAATCCTATTGCCCTCTGATAAATATAAAGATGTCAGATTATATATGGTAGATATAACTGGTTCGAAAATAAACTGTCCTGTTAAATATGAAAGCGGTCAAATATTTTTTGAAAAAGGGAATCTTCCTGCCGGAACCTATTTTTATTCGGTTAGAGCAAAGGGGTTGATCATTGGTTCAGGGAAGCTGATAATTATGTAATTCAATAGTCATAAAAGGTCGCTATAAACAAAGCATTGTTGTCCATTGCCTGCTTAAGCTTACAAAGTTTTTGATGCACCAACTGTTTTGAACTAAGAAGGAACCCAACCAGGTTGGAAACTGTTGTCATTAAAAGGAAAAGAGAAAATATAAGAATGGAAGTTTATTTTTGAACCATTCCATACCTCCTTATTTGTACATTATTCAGAATCCTGCTCAGGTGTAATATCTTCAAGCTCCATTATGACAGGAGCGGGATAATAATCCGTCGTATTCTCTTCAATCAGTTTTTTCAAAGCTTCAAAATTTTTGGTTTCCTGCTTTGTAAACCCCCCTCCGAAAAACTCCATGATGGCAAAAATGGATCGGGTTATGATGTTCTTTCCTATTACTTTTGAGTCTGATGTGACGGTGGTCGTACCTTCGGATTCCTTGTAGGAGATGGTTTGTTTAAAATCCATTACATCGC
>JBGTQJ010000143.1:0-814 GCA_041941305.1 Saprospiraceae bacterium | reverse complement strand
CAGATCGCAGTCTGCAACTCGACTGCGTGAAGTCGGAATCGCTAGTAATCGTGAATCAGAATGTCACGGTGAATACGTTCCCGGGCCTTGTACACACCGCCCGTCACACCATGGGAGTGGGTTGCTCCAGAAGTAGCTAGTCTAACCTTCGGGGGGACGGTTACCACGGAGTGATTCATGACTGGGGTGAAGTCGTAACAAGGTAGCCGTACCGGAAGGTGCGGCTGGAATACCTCCTTTTAAGAGTATTGCTACTTCAAGTGCACGATTTTTTTTACTTTACCTCTCTTTCAGTGTCATGATAAAGTTTGGACGATTTGTTAGAATTGTCTGCTAGTTACAAGAATTGGTTTGGATGAATTTTCAAATCATTTTTTTTTTGAAATGCTGCAACGGGATTAATGATAAATGATGAATGATAAATGATGAATGATGAATACGACTTCATTTATCATAATTCATTAATTCATTATTCATTGTTAAAGTCTCGTAGCTCAGCTGGTTATCCCGATAGCTATCGGGATACACTGCTAAAGTAGTTGTATCAGTTGAGTTATAGAAGACAGAGTCTCGTAGCTCAGCTGGTTAGAGCACTACACTGATAATGTAGGGGTCGGCGGTTCAAGTCCGCCCGAGACTACCAGTTTTAATGAAAATTAAAATGAAAATGAAAATGATTTTCATTTTCATTTATATTTTGATTTTCATTGAAAAGATGGGGGATTAGCTCAGCTGGCTAGAGCGCCTGCCTTGCACGCAGGAGGTCATCGGTTCGACTCCGATATCCTCCACCCTTTGAAATAAAAGATAGGAT
>JBGTQJ010000142.1:0-815 GCA_041941305.1 Saprospiraceae bacterium | reverse complement strand
CAACAACTGAATAACCGAGATATGCAAAAACAACTGCAATGTTTTGAGCAACCGTGGACTTCCCTACTCCACCCTTGAAGCTCATAGAACTTATCACCATATAGTTTTCAATTTCATGTTTGTTTGATACGGCAAAGAAAAGAAATGCTTTGGAATTATACGACTAATTTGAGATTAAATTACGCCTTATTGAAATTAATAAGCTGAAAATCCATTTATTTTACATCTATAATACATTTAAAATACACCTGTTATCCAGTTTTCAATATTCTCAAAATGATCGCTTTCGCGAAAACAATGCTTTGAGTTTTCAAAATTTTTGGAAAAAATGTATTTAGCGCAAATCCCCCAACCCCAGGGCTGTTAAGTTCTCCCTGCGCAACCCCTTTAATCCCCTGAAGGGGAAATTCTGCCCGCTTCAAAGTACTTGATTTTCAGTGGGCGGCTGCTCCTCCTTCAAGAGGTTGGGAGGTCTGCGAGGGCAATTTTCGACGCTAAATACTTTGGAATTCCAAAAATTTGGTGAAGATGCCCCTCGAAATATTAAAGTTGAATGTTTTTTGCGCTATAAGCTCATCTAATTGTTTTTAAGACAGCTTCTGTTTTAAGACCTACAAGATTTCAATTTCCTAAAAAACGTCCCTTAAAACTTCTTAAACAAAATAAACACGGACAGGGTTAAAAATCATCCCTCATTGATTTTGGTCACTAAAAATTTCTAAGGAAAGAGTTGACTATGGGATACTGAAAATTGAGACAACAAATAACTTTTGAAGTTTAGAATATACGCTAAATATACAGTTATTATACACTTA
>JBGTQJ010000141.1:0-822 GCA_041941305.1 Saprospiraceae bacterium | reverse complement strand
ATGGAGATGGCTCGACTTATGATTTTGATGCGTCAATTGCAGGAGTTGGAGTTCATACGATTACTTATGATTACACAGATAGTAATGGTTGTTCAAATAGCACCACTCAGGATATTGAGGTATTTGCTTTACCAATTGTTGTGCTAGACCAGCCATCTGATGTATGTGAAGATGCAAGTAGCATTATACTCACAGCGACTCCATCGGGGGGTGTTTTCTCTGGAACTGGAGTAAGTGGCAATCAATTTGACCCGAGTGTAGCGGGAGTTGGAATACATACCCTGACTTATACATATACAGATGGCAATAACTGTGTAGGAAGTGATAGTAAGGATATAGAAGTATTTGCGCTACCCACACTCACATTTGATGACCCAGGTGATTTGTGTTTACAAGATGCTCCAATTACATTAATAGCAACACCAAGTGGTGGTACTTTTAGTGGAACAGGAGTATCCGGTTCTACCTTTGACCCAGCGATTGCAGGAGTTGGCATACATACTTTGACTTATGATTATACGGATTCAAATGGCTGTTCCAATAGTACGACTCAGGATATTGAAGTATTTAATCAGCCTACTGTGACAATGGATGATCCAAGTGATGTATGTGAAGATGCAGGATTAGTCACTTTAGTTGGAAGTCCATCAGGTGGCACCTTTAGTGGACCAGGAGTAAGTGGCAATACATTTGACCCTGGGTTAGCAGGCGTAGGCACTCATGTGATAACTTATACCTTTTCAACTGGTTCCTGTAGTGGGATGGATATGCAGGATATTGAGGTCTTTGCACTACCAGTAGTGACACTGAATGAGCCGAGTG
>JBGTQJ010000140.1:0-829 GCA_041941305.1 Saprospiraceae bacterium | reverse complement strand
ATTGACATCTGCACCAAATGTGACTAATCTTTTTATCAGTTCGAGATGACCGTCATGGGCTGCCCAGTGGAGTGGAGTACTGCCCGGAATCCATTTGCTTCCACCCTGCCACTTCGCTTTGGCAAATTCAGGTCTATGTTCCAGCATCTCAATGGCTTTTGAAGGATGCTTTCGTACTGCTTTCAGGAAGTCTTTTAAGGTGGAGGATTGATAGTTCATAATTAAGCTTTAGATCTTTTGAGTTTTTTTTAAATAATAGTTCGCGAAAAAAGGGTACAAATGAAAAAAGTAACAATGAGAATCGAAACCCTTATTGCAAAGGTATTGAGTCTTATTCTAGAAGTTGGTATATGTCAAGGTTAATTAATTATCGAAAAATAAAGATTTAATAAATTCAAAAAAGAGGCTCGTTGCAAGCTCTGGCTTGCAAAACGAAACATGGAGCCGGGCTCCTGCCCAGGCGCTTGCGGTGCTTTTCGAAACTACAGATCAGGAGCCCTTAACTTTTTTTCATCTGGCAAGCTGGAGCTTGCAATGAGCTTTTTTTATTAAGTAACTGTCAAAAAAAAGCTTTTCTTTTACAGCCCGATATTACGCTCCTACTTTCGTATGATTTTCCAAAATTCCACCCAAATGGTACTTTCGTATGAAAAGAAACTGGTCATTAGGCTTTTGATTTGTGGCATTGTTTCACAAAAAATATTATGATATGAAAAATCCTATTCTTCGTTATGGTTTGATTGGTGCTTTGGTTGTGGTCTTTTTTACTACTGTTCCATGGTTAACCTTCAGTAAGTCCATGAGTTATTCGCTGGCAGTAAAATTGGGC
>JBGTQJ010000139.1:0-866 GCA_041941305.1 Saprospiraceae bacterium | reverse complement strand
GTAAACGGCGGACGGTTGACGGCTCCCTTTACAAAATCTTTTCGAATAAAGTCTAGTGCTCAAAACCCCATCACTCGAAGACATATCAACAGGTTGACGATACCATCAATCCAAGATTCTGACTACAAATTTGCCAAAAAGAAATCAACACTGGCAAAAATTAACAAGTCTGTAACAAGTAAGTAACAGCCACAAAACAGCTAGAAGTATGTATTTCAGAGACCTTTGTTGCGACAATTTTTTAGAATCAAATGGTTAGAGATACTAAGCAGGAATGGAATATCTTTTGTTTAAAAGTCTTGCTTCTTGTCTCCACCAACAAAATCTCTTGATAATGAAACAATTTGCGCTTATCGTAACACTGTTTTTTGGAATTGGCTTAACGCAAATAGAAGCTCAAACGAATCCAGCTTGTTGTTCACCAGAATGGTGCAAAATCTTTTGTGGTGAAAAAGCCACCAATTGCAGTACTGCCAGCTTGAAAGACTGTAAACCTTCTGATTGCAAAAAAGTAGCTTCCACTGCAAAAGCTTCTTCTTGTGCTCCCAAAGCTGCTGCTTCAACCGTTGCCTCTACTTCTTGCACGCCTAAAGCTGCTGCCTCTACTGCAGTTGCTAAAACTGTAGCCAATAAAACGACTTCAAAATCTGCCTGTTGCGCATGGATTCCCGGTTGTTGCAAAGAAAAAAGTGTCTCTAAAGCTGCTTTGAAAAGTTGCGCACCCGCTAAAGCAAAAGAAGTAAAGAATATGGCTTTAGCCGTAAAAGAAGAATAAGCTAAAAGCAAGCCTTAAAAACCCAAAACATGAATTATCCCCCCAAAGGCAGGGGTGATTGGTTCTATCATTTTTTCCAAAAATGAAAATC
>JBGTQJ010000138.1:0-870 GCA_041941305.1 Saprospiraceae bacterium | reverse complement strand
TCCAAGTACAACGGCTGTCTACAATTTGGTGAGCATCACAGATACGAATGGCTGTACAGGTCAGGGATTGAGTGGTTCAGCGACAGTGACTGTTCATCCAGTGGTCACTTCAGCAGTCTTATCGGGAACAAATGCAATTTGTGTCGGTGAGTCTACAGACTTATCAATTTCGATAGTTGATGGAACATCCCCATATACAATAGTTTACAGTGATGGAACCAATAACTTCACTATTAATAATTATGTAAGCGATGATGCAATCACAGTAAGTCCAACTGTGAGTACAACTTACAATTTGGTGAGCATCACTGATGCGAATGGCTGTGTAGGAGGAGGTTTGAGTGGAACTCCAACTGTGACGGTTTATGACCTACCTGTTTTTTCAACCCTGATTACAGATGAAACCTGTCCAAGTGCAGATGATGGAGTAATAGTACTGACAGTAGATAGTGGCGCATCTCCCTATGAATATCAAGTGGATGGCGGAGGCTATCAAGCAATGAGTGGAGCAAGTGTAACCCTTGATAATCTGGACAGTGGTACCTATAATCTGCAGGTTCGGGATGATAACGGATGTGAGAGTATCGTCCAGGCAACAGTTGTTGGTATACTTCCCTATCCAGAGATTGATGTACAGGGCTTGGGCGTCTCCATTGCAGATGATGACCTGACACCAGACCCGGTTGATGGGACGGACTTTGGACTGGTTCCGCTGGGAGATAGCAAAACCCAAAGTTTTACCATTCTGAATACCTCGAATAAGACCTTAAATCTAACGGGTAATCCACTAGTTTTGAAGACCGGACATCCGAATATGAATGTGACATTGCAGCCAGGCAGTTCAATTGTAGTGCCAGGAGACAGTGTCCA
>JBGTQJ010000137.1:0-877 GCA_041941305.1 Saprospiraceae bacterium | reverse complement strand
TTTGAACAAACGCCCCCCGATACTCAGCCTGGATCCTTTGAGGTAGCAAAACCGGCTTTTGATGGCAATACCTATATCGGCCTTATTGTCAGAAAGGATGGCACCTGGGAATCCTTTGGACAAGCCATTCAAAATCATATGCATGCCGGCAAGTGTTATGAATTCAGCATCCATCTGGCTCGTTCAGAAAATTATTTGAGCCTTTCCAGAAACTCCAGAAGAGAAAAGATAAATTATACAGATCCCGTTAAACTTAGAATTTGGGGAGGAGATGATACATGTGAACGGACCCAACTACTTGGAGAAACCAAAAGCGTTCAGCATCATGACTGGAAAAAACATGAATTTGTGTTTCAGCCCGAGCATCAAATTTCTTACGTCATATTTGAAGTCTTTTCGCCTGGAAAAATTTTAGGAGGAGCAAATGGGCACTTACTGCTGGATGCAGCCTCAGCAATTCTCGAAATTAAATGCGGAGAAAAAAATACCAATAGAAGGAAATAACCCTATAATTTTGATTTTTGTTTAAAGCAAACCAGCACCCAGCACCCAGTACCCAGCAAACCAGCACCCAGCAAACCAGCAAACCAGGGAACTAATCGAGTCCCACACTTCCTCATTCCATCCCAACGTATACTCTTTAGCAAATCCACAAAACGGGGGAATATATGTATATTCGCGCCTGTTTTCGGAGGGGTTAATAATTTCTCTCAAAGTACTCGAAAAATTCAATCATCAAATTCATAGATTATCGAAACAATCAAAGCTAAATTCAAGGTCTTTTGGGCAGAATTCAAGCTCTTTGTAACCAGCTTCTTTTTTATTAGAAACTTTGCTGCCATGTTGGCTGTCATCCTGGTTCTTTTTCTCATGACCA
>JBGTQJ010000136.1:0-906 GCA_041941305.1 Saprospiraceae bacterium | reverse complement strand
GCCAGCAATGCCATAAACTGTCCCTGCTCTGGTGATATTTGCATAATGGATCTTGGCAATTGAGCAGTAACTTTCCTCAATGCTTCCTGAGCTTGAGATTCACGCAGTGAAACGCTGTGGATGTATTGATACAGTTTGGGAGGGAATGCATAAGTATGTGAAGCCATGGTTATTAATGTTGTAAATAGGTAAACTGATCATTTAGGAGTCAAGAAAAAAACATTTAAAAGTAGTATAATGATAGTTCAAAATTGTTCAAAGCATTTCAGCTTTGTTCCTTGTACAATAAATGAATGGTTTTCAATTTTTGGATTTTGAGATACAAGTTTAAACCATTTTACAATATTTTGAACCCAATACCTACTATGATTTATTTTAATCCTTTCTGGCTATGAGATTGATGATATATAAAAAACAATAATGATGTCAAATAATACACTTTATTCGGTTGACGGTAAATCCCAAAGGGACTCCTTCGGATGCGGCAGACGGTTGACGGCGTGTCATACAAAACATTTTGGAATAAAGTCTATTGATGGCTCCAATTTCAAAAGATTGATGCCAGCGGATAGAGTCAATGCGGATCCTCATTGGTCAAAGGATGGTTCCAAAATCATTTTTTATTCTGAACGGGATGGGAATGATGAAATTTACATCGTGAATGCAGATGGAAGTTGAAGTATACAACTTACGTTTTCTGAAAAAAAATGACATCTTTGCTAACAATAATATTTTTCATCAAAAAACGACCAATGACTGTTAAAGAACGAATCAGAAACCTGGTAGAGGAAACCAAAGTAGGAGAAGCACTGGATGTCTTGCTTGATTGGGCTGATCAACACGATGATAATGACCTTCAAAATACGGGTATATTGCTAAAATCCCGTTGGAATCAGCTTCAAAAAC
>JBGTQJ010000135.1:0-922 GCA_041941305.1 Saprospiraceae bacterium | reverse complement strand
TATTCGGTAAAGAGCTTCGAATAGGTTACTTTTCCCCGCCTCGTTTTGCCCGACAAATGCTGTAATATCGTTGACATCTATCGGGCCTGAATCATGAATGTTCCGGTAGTTATATACTCGGAACATTACCAACTTCATCTTTTTTCGGCTTTCGGTCATTTCTCTATTTTTAAATTGATCGACGAAGTTATCAACCAATAATTTCTAAAGTTGCCAAAGATACGGATTTTAGTATTTTCAATACGGAAATGTGAGTTTTCGGCCGAGTTTTCTTTTGAAACAGAACTTAGATTTCTGTTCCTTTCGGCGTACTTATTTCCACTTCCCTTGCTACTCAAAAAAGAATTATCTTTTTATTCCACTATGAACCTAAAGAATTGGTTTTTTGGGGTTAAATAAGCTAGCTTCCATCTTCTAGAGGTCGGCTTTTTTGTTCCAGGAAAACTAGAAAGAGCTGTGGTCATCCACAGCCCTTTCTAATAAGCTCATTTTCGCCAAAAACGATACTCCTAACAATACCCTTCTTAAACTCTCGCATATGTAATGTTCAATTTCTTCAGACCCTTTGCATGAAAATGTTTAAAACATTATGTGCATGTTACTGGTGTCTAATCTAAAAAAGACCAAAATATGTCTAAAAAAGAAGGAAATTATTAATAAACAACTAATATTACCTACCACAATAAAAGTATTTTTTTCCTAAAGTTTAAAGCTTAACAGTCTAATGAAAAGTCTATTTAATTTATTTGGTGAAACAATAGGGTGTCTTTTATTATTTGGGTTTATTGGATTGTTAATTTTTTTAATGCGTTCTTGTGGTGACCTTTTGGAAATTTATGGACATAAATGGAAAGAGCATGATTATTTCACCATTGATAAGGGTATTTTCTTAAATGGAGAGTTTAGCGGAGTTCCTAAGCTA
>JBGTQJ010000134.1:0-975 GCA_041941305.1 Saprospiraceae bacterium | reverse complement strand
TTTACTAATTTGATTTTCAATGAGATTAAAAAAGCCTAGACATTTTCTAGGCTTTTTTCTTTCCTTCCAATTTGGCATCAATCAAGCTACCTAGTACAATCAATCCGAAGAAAAACATTAGTGTGTTCATGAGTGTGAGGGTATTGGTGTTCAAAATCCCATCCTATCAGGACTTTCAGATGGATTCGCCCTCTCCAGCGAGGACTGTGGTCGATTCACGGACATCTGCCTTCATGACTTTCCTTTAAAGCCATCTCCTGGCTAAGTCCCTACCTCCAAAGGCTGCCATTTGGTAGGGCAAGAATCGTTGCAATGCTACCCGCTGCACATCCTGACCACTCGTTTTGATTCGTTGCAGGGACGGGAATCGAACCCGCATTCGCCAGCTTATGAGACTAGCCGCTTACCAATCGCTCACCCTGCTTTGAAAAAAGCCGACCTCCAGGAGATGGAAGCCAGCTTATTTAACCCCAAAAAACCAAATCTTTAAACTGGGAGCGTTTCCACCCCCAGCATTTAAGACCAGACAACGAGTGCCCATCTTAAAATTGACTATCTTAAAATTGGTGGGGAGCTTGGGACATCAAAAAGAAACATCTCCCCGACCAAAAACCGTTTCTGCTATTGGGGAGGCAGCAGACAAACCAGAATACTACCTCCCCGCACTTTGACTTTTTCTTTAGGCTTCTAAAATTTCAAAAGTCAGGAGGGACTTTCCCCTCCCGTTTATTAACAAATTATAATCCTTGCAAGTAAATAGGATGCGACCGGTGATTGCTCGATGTACAGAGGTTGTTTCCCGTAAATAGATTGGTGAAGAAATCTTCTTATGTACTCACCAGCCGCAATCCTAATCCCAAAAAACCAAATGAAAACATTATTTTATGCTGCAACAGCCTGTACTTTTACAGGAGTAATCAACTTTTCCGTCTCGATTCCCAAAACCTTAGCCATTGCTTCCAATTTTACCCACAC
>JBGTQJ010000133.1:0-1013 GCA_041941305.1 Saprospiraceae bacterium | reverse complement strand
GCGGCACGGCTATACTGATGGAATTGGCACATCATGTGCAAAGTATTCCCGATCGCTACGGACTCGATTTCGTCCTGTTCGATGCCGAGGAGCTTGTCTACTCAGATCGCACGGATCCTTACTTTCTCGGCAGCGAGTATTTCGCACGACAATATCGAAAGGGAGATCGCAATTTCGAGTATGTCGCAGGTGTGTTACTCGATATGGTTGGTGATGCCAAGCTGAGCATTTATCAGGAGCAGAATAGCGTAGCCTGGGACGACACGCGTCCTATCGTACAAGGTATTTGGGAAACCGCTGCTCGCTTGGGTGTGGATGAGTTCATCCCCCGCGTGGGTTACCTGGTCCGTGACGACCATCTCCCTCTTCACAACATTGGCGGCATTCCTGTGTGCGACGTGATCGATTTTGAATATCCCGACCGCACAAACCGCTATTGGCATACCACGTCCGACACACCCAACCGTTGTTCAGCCGATTCACTTGAAAAAGTTGGCCGCGTTATGTTGGAGTGGCTACGTTCAGCAGAGTAAATTCTGTTAACTAACCCACTATTACATTGTGTCCGGCAGAGTTAGCATGGGGGAATGCTTCCCGACCCTTTGCGACTAACAATAGCCCTCTTACCAGTGGCATCTTACTGCCTGATGCTGGGAATACTGAACGCGCGTCGCAAGCCATTTATTACTACCGGCGGTGCAGACCTGGCGACACTCGGGGTCGCACTTTCAGGGCTGGTGTTTGTTGGGCCGATCGAGCTGTTCCGTCCCGAGGCTGCATCGGTCGAGTTTGGCGGCTATGTGTGGTTGTTTCTTCTGCTGTTGTATTGGTTGAGCATCTGGCTCACCATGCTGCTGTCGCGCCCAAGGTTGGTAATCTACAATATTAGTAGCGAAGAACTTCGCCCTGTACTAGCGGATGCAGCCAGGAGTCTCGATCCTCAGGCTCGCTGGGCCGGAGACAGTTTGTCTTTGCCCACGGTGGGAATTCAGCTTCACCTGGAAACCTTCGAG
>JBGTQJ010000132.1:0-1083 GCA_041941305.1 Saprospiraceae bacterium | reverse complement strand
AAAGGCGTTTTAATCGACGTACTTGTTCACAAATTTTCAGCATTTTAAATTTTTATTATTCTTCTCTTATATTATCATGTTTTCGTTATGCTTAATGTGCGCTTGACCTTCTGCCTATTATTTGTCACATCTTGGGATGAACGAAGTTCGCTTTTCTCGCGGGAGCGTAAGTCTGTGCGGACTCCAGCTAGGGTTTATCGATTATTTATGGAGCCATTTGGCATGAGTGTTTGTAGCTCTGTCTATGCTTAGGGACTGATAATTTTGGCTGTGAGCTACTTGCTATTGCCAGTTCCTCCGGATATCAATACATGGTGCTAGTTGGTTGTTGGAGGGATTGAAGTTCCTATTGCGGAGCCTGCAGCACTTACTGAATTTGCAACAATAGTTGGTTTTGACGAATATTAATGAATGTTATTATTTAGAGTATTGATAGTTTACTGTTAAGCTGTGTACATTATTTCTCCGGGTGTCGATCCAAAGTTGCCGAAATTAATTGTATACTACTATTAATCATTTTAATTATCCTTTAGCTTTTTATTATAATTTTAATAATTTTTACTGTTGTCTAATTTAGAAACCGTAGTTTATAATTAAGAAGCTCCCGATTTAGGAACATGATAATTTTCATAAGGAGTAGCTCCAACATTCTGGTTAAGAAATGCTCCTTTAACACCAAATTTCTGTTATATTTAGATCTCGCTATCCATATGAACTGAGTGTGTCAAGTCTTTGAATGCCTGAAGACCCAAAAGTGACTATCCTGAGGTGGTGCCAGGATTATTGAAACTTTTACCACGGCTTTAATTGTTTTTATTATTAGAATAAAGTGAAGCAGCATTTATATTAGGATTGAATGCTGAATTTTATGGAGGGGTATTTACAATCTATTATTAATGTTGGAGTTGCTACTAGAGAACTTATGGCCCTTAGAACAGCAGTTATGGATCTTGTTTAATTATGGTTTTGAAAGGAGATTCATTAAACTATACTTAATTCCTGACTTTTACAGAATATGATTTTAAATCTCTCAATTTTTACTTGACCTTGTCATCCCTATCTCTCGTTTAATCTGGATTTCTT
>JBGTQJ010000131.1:0-1158 GCA_041941305.1 Saprospiraceae bacterium | reverse complement strand
ATGGACAAAGCATCCCTGATGGAGACACGACTCCCACGATAATAGATGGGACAGATTTTGGAGATGTTTTTCAAGGTAATAGTGAGACTCATACATTTACGATTGCCAATGATGGAGATATAGACTTAAATCTAACAGGAGGTCCCATCGTCAGTCTTAGTGGTACGACTGATTTTAGTGTGAGTGTGCAGCCATCAAGCCCAGTTGTGAGTCCTGGAGGAGGCAGTGTGATCTTTCAAATTACCTTTTCACCTACGAGTCTGGGAGTTCAAAATACAACGGTAAGTATAGCCAATGATGATTGCGATGAAAATCCCTACACCTTTGATATAACTGGAATAAGTACCTGTAATCCACCTGATGTACCAACAATTAATCCATCCTCAGTATCGATATGTATAGGCGATAATGTGAGTTTAATGATAGCCAGTGGCAATTTAAATGATGCGACTGATTGGCATTGGTATGATGATATGTGTGGAGGCAATCAGGTGGGATTGGGAACGAGTATCACGGTAAGTCCAACAAGCACAACGACTTATTATGTAAGGGGAGAAGGCGCCTGTGTTACACCAGGCACCTGTGCAAGTGTAATAGTAACAGTGAATCCATTACCAGTGGTGAGTTTTACTCAACCTGGCAATGTATGTATTGATTTTGGACTGGTAGCACTAGCTGCTACTCCATCTGGAGGAACGTTCTCTGGAACAGGTATCATTGGCAGTAACTTTGACCCAGCGGTGGCAGGAGTTGGAGTACATACCTTGACCTACACTTATACAGATGGCAATGGTTGTGTTAATAGTGATTCTAAAGACATAGAAGTATATGCACTACCTGTAGCGATAGCAGGCAGTGATGTATCGATTTGTAATGGAGACAATACCCAGTTGGATGCTAGTGCAAGCACTGGAGCTGGTACACTGGACTATCTATGGAGTCCATCAACTGGGCTGAGTGCAGTGAATATTGCTAACCCAATCGCAAATCCAGGTACTACAACAACCTACACTGTTCAGGTGACAGATGATAATGGATGTGTACACACAGATGATATTGAAGTAACTGTATTTGCGCTTCCATCTTCAGCTGTTCTATCTGGCACAACAGCGATTTGTCTTGGACAGAGTACAGATTTAAGCGTAACAATTAGTGGAG
>JBGTQJ010000130.1:0-1197 GCA_041941305.1 Saprospiraceae bacterium | reverse complement strand
GAGTAGTTTTGACCCAAGTGTAGCTGGTGTTGGAATACACGTAATAACATATAATTACACCGATTCGAATGGTTGTACTTCGAGTGATACAAAAGACATTGAAGTGTTTGCTTCCCCAGTCGTGACAATGGATGACCCAAGTGATTTATGTTTACAGGATGCACCGATTACACTAGTAGGAAGTCCAACAGGCGGTGTTTTCTCTGGAACCGGGGTATCCGGTAACACCTTTGACCCGGCTGTAGCAGGAGTTGGTATTCATACCCTTACTTATGATTATACCGATTCAAATGGTTGTACAGCGAGTGCGACTCAAGATATAGAAGTCTTCAATCAACCAACTGTTACAATGGATGATCCAGATGATTTATGTGTAGATGCAGGAATCATCACACTTACAGCCACACCAACAGGTGGAACTTTTAGTGGAGTTGGAGTATCAGGCGATACTTTTGACCCACAAGTCGCTGGAGTGGGTATTCATACAATTACCTATGCATTTTCAACAGGTTCAGGTTGTAGTGGAAGTGATGTACAGGATATAGAAGTATTCGCATTGCCAACAGTTACGATGACTCAGCCAGGTGATGTATGTGAGGATGCTGGATTAGTTACTTTAGTTGGAAGTCCCACAGGCGGAACCTTTAGTGGAACGGGAGTTAGTGGAGATACTTTTGACCCGGCAATTGCTGGAGCAGGAGTTCATACAATTACTTACAGCTACACAGATGCCAATGGATGTGTAGGTACAGATTCCAAAGATATCACGGTACTGGCTAGTCCGACTATCACCTTTGATGACCCATCTGATGTATGTGAAGATGGAAACATAGTGGCTTTGACTGCTACACCAAGTGGTGGCACCTTCTCTGGAACAGGTGTTAGTGGAAGTACTTTTGACCCGGCAGTATCGGGAGTTGGTGTATTTACAATTAGCTATGATTACACCGATGCCAATGGATGCAGTGCAAGTGCGACTCAAGATATAGAAGTCTTTAGTTTACCAACTGTTACAATGGATAATCCATCTGATGTGTGTGAAGATAATGGTATCGTGACGCTTTCGGCAGCTCCCACAGGCGGTACTTTTAGTGGAACTGGCGTATCCGGTTCTAGCTTTGACCCAAGTATAGCCGGAGGAGGGGTTCATGTGATAACATATGATTACACCGATGCAAATGGTTGTAGCGCTTCTGA
>JBGTQJ010000129.1:366-1218 GCA_041941305.1 Saprospiraceae bacterium | reverse complement strand
AACTCTGGTCAAACTGGTTGCTCAGGAACTGGGGGTATCGTAAGAACCTGGACACTATCAGATGATTGTGGCAATACAACAACCGCGACTCAGACGATAAGCATTCAGGATGTTATTGATCCAACTATTACCACTGCAGCTTCTGATACGACTATCAATTGTAATACGGCTAATCAAACAGCTGCGATTCAAAGTTGGTTAGACAATAATGGTGGAGCTGAGGCTAGCGACAATTGTGGGGATGTGACCTGGAGTCATGATTACACCAATAATTTAAGTGACGATTGTGGCTTGTCAGGGACAGTAGTCGTCACTTTTACAGCTTCTGATGCATGTGGAAACACGAGTACTTCTACGGCAACTTTAACGGTCGAAGACAATACTGATCCTACCATTACCACCCAGGCAAGTGATCAAACGGTAGAGTGTGATGGAACTGGAAATATCACTGACTTGAGCAATTGGTTGAATAGCCAGGGTGGGGCTTCCGCTACAGATGAATGTTCAACTGTTACCTGGACCGATGATTTTCTTGCATTGACAGATGATTGCGGAGCTACTGGAAGTACCACGGTCACTTTCACTGCCACGGATGATTGTGGCAATTCTTCAACGACTTCTGCCACTTTCACAATAGTAGATACCACAGACCCAAGCATCACCACTGTAGCATCGGATACAACTATCAATTGCTCCACAGCTGATCAGGCTGCGGCAATTTTGAGTTGGTTGAACAATAATGGTGGTGCTGTGGCTGGTGATATTTGTGGTGATGTCACCTGGAGTCATGATTATACCAATAACCTAAGTGATGATTGCGGAGCTACCGGAACAGTGCTTGTCACTTTCACT
>JBGTQJ010000129.1:0-356 GCA_041941305.1 Saprospiraceae bacterium | reverse complement strand
AGCAATAGTTATATTTACTGCTACTGATGATTGTGGGAATACAAGTACCACATCAGCTACATTGACGGTAGAGGATATTACAGACCCAACTATTGATACCAATGCAAGTGACCAAACAGTTGAATGCGATGGAGCAGGAAATACTGCTCAATTGAATGCCTGGTTAGCAAGTCAGGGGGGAGCTTCTGCCTCCGATGCTTGTTCTTCAGTGACCTGGACGGATGATTTTACAGCTTTAAGTGATGATTGTGCTGCTACTGGAAACACAACTGTCACCTTCACTGCCACTGATGATTGTGGAAATTCAACCACTACTTCAGCTGTTTTGACCGTTGTGGACAATACACCTCCTACCA
>JBGTQJ010000128.1:0-1648 GCA_041941305.1 Saprospiraceae bacterium | reverse complement strand
AGCTAAACAAGCTTTTAATGTCAATCACACATTCGTCAAAATAGATGATTACGACTTTTTAAAGACTCAAAATGTGGAGTACATCGTTCCCTGGATTATGCCTCTTGGAAACAATGAAGGTACTGCCAAAATTAATAATGAAAAAGCCAAAGCTCATGGTTTGACCTTCCGTCCGGTCGAACAGTCTGTAAAGGATACTTATGACTGGTGGAATACGGAAGCTGTCGATGAAGAAAGGCGAAAAGCATATGGATCAAATCCAGATTCCATTTTAAATCGAGAGGCAAGTATTATTGAGGCGTGGAAGGGAAGAAAGGGGTGAAACAACTTATTAATTTCAAAGAGAAGTTTGAGCTTAATCAATTCATTTTCAATAACTTATCATCAAAATCTGTTAGGTTGTCATTATTTGAAAAGGTGTAGTTTAGTCACACTCCCCATAAGCCATCCGCAATTCCTCGTCACTATTGACCGTTTGAGTCGTTCCATCTTCAAAAAGGACATCAACCGGATATTGCAATTGAGGAGCTTCCTCTTCTCCAGAGTTGTTTTCATACCATTCTCCAATAGCCAATCGAAGTTCACCAGCATCACCTGAAATTTCGGTTCCATCAGGCATGACGAATGTTACAGGAAAAACCAATTCGAAACACTCTTCTCTATCACTTCCACCATCACCTCTGCGGCGCTCGCGATCACGTTGGCGTCGCAATTCTCTTCCATCTCTGTCAAAATAGACTTCATTGCGCTCACCAATGCGGGAACCAACTCCCCGGCGCATGCTTACCTCATAGCCCAATTCTGGAGCATGCATAGCGACTTCAATGTAGCTTTCAGAGTAATCCTGAGTAAGAAGATTGGACGCTGAAGCAGGCAGTGAAGCAGCATCTACTTCAGTTTTGTTGGTCGCCTCAATAATTGCCTGGATTAAAGCGTCATCAGAAGTTGCCTCATTTTCCTTATCGCAGGAAGAAAAAATTACCAGCCCAAATATTAAAAAACTAAATAGTGAAAATTTCATGTTAGGTGTGTTTTTCAATTTGAAATTTGAATGACTGAAGTTTGAATCATTCAAAATTCAAAATTCATCCTTCAAAATTAAGAACTTATTGAAAAATAAAGGAAAGGCTTGTCTGGAATAAATCTTTTTTATGTTTTAAAAAAAATGCTCTAACTTGAGATTGTTTGAGAAACTTGCAGGATGGTACAGGGGGTAGCAAAGTTTCTTAAACCTTGTATTTGAAAGATTTAAGAAACTTGACTCAACAATACCCCTCCTCAAGTTTCTCAAAGCTAATATTGGTATTTCGCCCTTTATTTACCAAAACGGTCTTTGAACATGTTGGTCAATTATTGCTTGGCAACATTTTGACAAATAGAAAACGAACAGTTGGTTCCTTACTTCAGACACTTGATTTACATGAAGAGTCCAATTGGTCAAATTACCAAAAGGTGTTAAATCCAGCGAAATGGAGTGTTCCTATTTTGAAGAGGTCATAGCACACTTGGGAGTTGAAACACAGCGACAATGGGCAGATTTGAGTATTGCACGAACAACTCCTGTTTTAATGGCACTTTTCAGCATCCTTATCTTTTGGGGCAGGGGTGATTGGTTCTAATTTTAAATGTAAAAGTCAAAATGATAAAT
>JBGTQJ010000127.1:0-1754 GCA_041941305.1 Saprospiraceae bacterium | reverse complement strand
GGCTTGGCTAGGTTTTATGGATTTTTGAAGGGTGGTTTTTGCACAGACTGCCGTTCGCTTCCACCAAAAAAAGAATATAATGGAACGTATTGGATATAAATATTTGGATATTATTGACCTTTTAACAAATACCGGTTTAAAAAAAGATTTATTATTCTTTGATAAAATATTGATTGAAAAAGATATTCTCAAAGTACAATTAATCGTATTTGAAGCTTGTTATAAAGCAGGGATAATTAATTCCAAATCTTATGTTGAAAATCTCGAACATAACATGAATGATATTAGATTTTTGACAAAGAAGGGTATAATTCGTCTAATTGAATCTCCCAGAACTCTTAACTATATGAACCCGGCGTTTGTATATAGAGCTTATAAAGGATTATTTGACATGGAAAAACCTGGTGGGGTTATAGGAGTTTCTTCATACGCTGATCTTCTTAGACATTTTTTTGACTTTAAATCAAGAGTAATTTGTAATGAATACTACAAAAAAGGAAAGCCTGAATATATGCCAATTCTAAGTGATTCAGAATTTGTTGTTCCAGAGATTACCTTTGACTCGGAATTAGTAAAGACCAAAGAAAATAATGTTCTAAATATTGTATTACATAAGTTTCCCTTACCAGATGATTCAATCCCTTGGGAAGGCATTTTAGACTTTAAATCTAAAAAAAAGATTCAAGATAGTTTAAGGCGGTTAAGGGTTTGGCTATCGAATCGTGGAAGCGATGCCCGACATGAAAAAAAAATTGAAGAGGATTTCGAAAAACTTAAAAATGATTATGAAGAAAGGATGAAACTCGAAATGAAAAAATTCAAATTAGGTACATTGGTAACTGTCACCACAGCAACTGTGGAAGTATTACAAAGCATTTTAAAGTGGAGTATTCCAAATATTGGGAAAAGATTGATTGAAGTGAAAAAGGCACATGTTGAATTATTAATTGGTGAAACTAAAGCTCCAGGTAGAGAGATCGCTTATATCTGCAAAGTTGAGGAACAATTCAGTAAATCAGCATAAATAACAATCATCGTGAATTTAAGAAAAAGAAGGCGAGAAGCGAATCGAGTGGCAACCGATAGCTCAAAGATTTAAACCTGCCCTTGGCAAAGGTCTTTGAACTATCGGAGAGCCCTCACACCACCGTACGTTCGGTTCGCGAATACGGCGGTTCGCCAATCAGTTTGACCGCTCTTTTCACCAGCCAAACCTTGCCTTTTTCTACTTTTTCGGATGACAAGTCTAAGGGATTCGGTCACCCAATAACTCACCATGATAAAAGCTTACTCCGGCTGATTGACGTTCAGCCCTTCACATACGAGCATCTCAGCTCGCAGCTACTATGGCATCTGCTGACTTCTCCGCCTCCAAAATGGAGGGCGGAGACCTCCCTCGGTAAGGTGCATCCTCTTTCCGTTGACCCTGTCCGCATCTACATGAATAGGTTGTATGTAAGCTCAGCCTTTGGTATGTTGTGCTACCTTGACCACCTATCCATGCCTCATATGCGATTCCTGTTCGTACATGCCAACTTTTGCAGTCCCGCTTACTTCAGACCGTCAGTCACCCGACGCGCCCTTGCGGCTTGCTACACGCTGTGCTTACTAAGCGTGAGGAGAACTTTCATCTCCCTAGAGAAACCTTCTGGCTAGGAAGTGTTATCTTCGCCAGAACTGATGCCCATTCGAGGCACACACAAAGCATGGCTGTCAAGTGCGGCTATGCGCCGCACCTGCAGCCATGCTGACCG
>JBGTQJ010000126.1:0-2297 GCA_041941305.1 Saprospiraceae bacterium | reverse complement strand
CAGCGTAAATCATAAAAACATCATTGATGCCATCGCCATTAGGGGAGAAAGCATTTGGAATGTAGACTTTTGTCTCTTTATCAACTCTAATCAGGATGGTTCCGGTGGTTTCACAGCCTTCTTCTGTCCTTACAGTCACTGTATACTGAACGGTACCAGTTGGAGAAATTTGCGGATTGAGACAATCTGTACAACTCAATCCAGTTGATGGCGCCCAGGTTATGGTTTCAATTTCCGTTGGAGAGAAGTTTACATTGGCATTGATTTGATAAGTATCACCCAACTGAACTTCCACCTCAGTATCCATGATTAATTCAGGATCGAGTCCTTCCGGAATAAAAATATCCTCAAAATATTCACAACCCTTGGCATCTTTCACGATGACGGAATAATTGCCCGGAGGAATATTATCGATCATATTATTGGCAGAAAAGCTGCTACCACCATCGAAGGAATATTCATAGGGCGGTGTTCCTTGTTCTACAGAAGTTACCGTAATGGCGCCCAATTCATCAACACAAGGAGGCTCTCTTGGGTCCAATTCTCCTATCGGAAGGTTTTCAATTACAGGAACGGTGGATTCATCAGTGCAACCATTATCTAAATTGGTGACAGTCAAAGTGTAATTTCCGATACCATTCACTATTGGATTTTCAGTGTTTTGACCAGATACGATGGTGCCATCACTGGAAGACCACAGAAATTCGATGTTCGTACTGCTCGAGGTTGCACTGCCATTGAGTAAAGCTTCTCCGGTTTCGCAATTGATTTCCGCCGGATCGCCTGCTACTGCTACCGGATCTTGAATGTCTTGAGTTACCTCCACATCATCAGAATTATCACAACCATTGTCATTGTCCATGATTTCCAAGGTATAGGTTCCAGGACCAGCTACAACAGGATTGAGGGAAGTTTGTCCAGAAACAATATTCCCATTCAGCGTTGTCCAATTATAGGAATACTGTGGACCAGTACTCGAATTCATTCCATCCAGGGTGATTTGCTGTTCTTCACAATTTAATTCCCCTTCCACACTCGCTTCTGCATAAGGATCCTCAATATTTTGCTGAATGAGAATGCTTTGTGTAGCAGAACATCCGTTTTCATCATTTGTCAAAGTAAGGGTATAGGTACCAGGTTGGTCTATCACTGGAGTCAATGAATTGGCTCCTGAAAAGATATTTCCATCAGCCGTGAACCAGGCGAAGTCAAAACTCTCTGGGCTTGTTGAATTACTGGCATCTAAATCCAGGGTCAACATCGCACAAGTGAGTATTCCTGCTGCATCTATATCGGGTTGTGGGCTTTCCACATCTTCGGGCACCTCTATGCCTTGAATGACCGTACAATCGGCACTTTGTGGGTTTTCAATTGTCAGAATATAAGTTCCACTGGCGCCGACTGTTGGATTTAAGGTATTGTCACCACTCTGTATGTCTCCATTTGTGGTCGTCCATCCAATATTGAATAAGCTTAAGTCCACTCCTGTAACGGTCGCAGAAAGAGGGATGGAAAGGACATTACAGGTCAAAGTATCAGAAGGTGCGATGGAAACCTGTGGCAATTGACTTGTTTGCTGAATGCTTGTACTTGCCTCTGCTGTACAGCCATTGTCTGTATTGGTGACGAGAATAGTGTAATCCCCTCCTTCATCTACAACAGGGTTTAAGGTATTTGCTCCAGAAATAATATTTCCGCCATTGGTTGACCATGAGTAGGTAAAATTGGTGCCTGCTGAAGAAAGGCTTCCATCCAGAATCGCTTCAGGGTCGACACAACTTACAGAATCGATTGCTCCAGCATCTGCAATTGGTGCTAAAATATCTTGATCTACAAGCACATCTGCTTCGGCGGTACAACCATTATTGGTGTCTGTTACCAAAACAGAATAGGTGCCAGGGCTATCAATATTTGGTGATTCTGAATTTTGCCCACTGAGGATATTTCCATCAACGGTGTTCCAATCATAAGATAGATTGGTTCCGCCAATGCCTTGTGCACTCAAATTGATATCAAGTGTAGCACAGGTAAGAATTTGAGGAACTTCAGTATCGACGGTCAAAATGGAAATATCTTCTAAAACAGCCACCGTTTGCTCATTGGTACAGCCATTTTGAGTATCCGTAATACTCAAAACATAAGACCCAATGGCATCAATATCGGGATTCAAAGTTTGATCGCCTGATAGAATATTTCCATCAGAAGTAGTCCATTGAATGATATAATCCATACCACTCGCGGAACCAGTTGCGTCCAGATCAATGATGGTATCTATGCATGACAATAAATCAGGAGTG
>JBGTQJ010000125.1:0-2356 GCA_041941305.1 Saprospiraceae bacterium | reverse complement strand
AAAACCCCAAAATGATGAAAAAATCAGTATTTTTACCTTTTTGTAAATTTAAATTTAAACTTAATTATGATTTTAGAGATATATGATTTATTTTCTTAATTAGTTTTTAAAATTCATACATTAGCAAATGAATTAAATTTGAAATAATGGATTTATTTTATATATCATTATTTGAATTCATTATTTATAGTTTTAATAAAAGGCTTTTTATCAAGGTTTGCAAATTATTTCATCGCACCCAGATTGCAGTAGACTTTATTTAGCACGTAAGCATCCAAACCAGCATAGTGTACTTGAGATTCTCGAAGTGGCCTCTTCTCCCAATTTGACATTTGTTCGATTTTACATAGTGATACAGTCTGGATCTCATCTTATTGGAGCTTGAAGCAGTTGGACTCCTTATGTGCTTATTCCACAATATACTATAAACGTGGAGGATTTGGCAGATCTAAATGCTAATGATAGACTTCCTAAAGATCGATAAACTAATTAAAGCACTTGAAAACATCACTTAAGATGCCGCTATCTTCGATTTCTGATATGTATTGCTTAATTTACATGATATCACTTACGAAACCGAATGCTATGATGAGTCTCTCTTAGAAAATGGTCTGAAGCTTTTGGGATAGTCTTTGCGAATCTCTCATCTCTATGAAATCTATGACGTAACAGTTCTTGGAATCACTTATTTGTATTACACTGGGGCCTCTTGATTAATGGAATACATTTAGTGTTGGGCGCCATTCAGAATCAATGCCAATAGGTTCTGGATCCTCTTCAGGTATTTCAGGAGAAGGACTGAGATTATCGAACAAATCCAGTTTATCTTCAGAATCAATATAGTGGATGGTCACAGTTTTGGGCAATTCCAGATAATGCATCGTTTTTGATGATTTAGAAATAGGGCCAAATTAGTCTTTTATCTCTTACATTCCATATTCTATCTCATGTTCCATGATTTTTGATGTGATTGTCTCCGATATATACTTTCCAACTAAACCTTAATTGGCCTCTAACAAGTACTTTGCATCATCATAGAACTCGTTTTTATTCAGCTTCTCTATGAGAAATGCAAGTGGCTTACCATATTACTAAGGACCATGATCTATCAAGAAGTCTGACAATCTTTCCACACATTCTTACGAGTAGTGCTTCCATGAAACCCCAAATTACTACATATAGAAGTTCATGCAATCATTAATAATAATGTCTTCAATATGGTAAAATTCCTTATCGATTAACTCATATTCAAACTTAAATTCCTTGATGAGCAAAGCGGCCTTCTTTGCGTTGCGGACTTGGTTGAATTATTGCTGAATTAAGAAGACCTTGTCCTCTTGAGAATCTGGAGATTATTCGTTGATTAGCATCCGAGCTGTGGTTATGTCATTTTGCTAGATGAGCTTCTGTATTAAGAAGAATCGAATATCTTTGTTTGAATTCTTTTCCAACTTGTGAAAGTCTTGGAAAGATTCAAGATGAACAAGGATTTCTGGGAAAATTTTTTGAATTAATACAACATCCCTATACTTTTCCTCTGTCATTTTTAGCTTTATTAGATCTATAAAGAATTGAGTTTCATTTTTCAATCCGAAAATTTCAATCATTAGCTAATAACAATTAGGCTTTAGGAGCTTCAAGATTTCAAGAGCCTTTTTCTTGTAGCTATGATTATCCCTTTCAAATTTTATTTTATCTATTGCAAATAATATAGATTTGAGCATATATGCTGGCGCTTTTTTATTCTTATGAGTAGAATACAACAGTTTTAGGTAAAAATCAATCAGAAATGATGTTTCATCTGTCCCAAATTAGAGTATAAGCTTTTGAATTTTGGGGCAGCTATCCCTTCCAGCGTCCTTATTAACTATCTAGTCCTCATTTTGAATGTTATCTCCAAGGATAATGAGATCATCTTTTCGATCAGAACCCACTTTCTTTTTGGTTGCATCAATTTTATTTGGAGAATCATCATTAAAATCATTTAGAACTTCTTATTTGTCAAATGTCTCTTTATTTATTGGCTATATCTCCATGTTTTTTGTGAAATCATGTATTGTACCCATAAGTTTCTCCTTAAGAAATTCTAACAGATTCACCAGATCTTAGGGCGAGCCTTTTATGGATTTGAGATATTTCAAAATCAGATCTACAATGTCTGTATAAGTATTTTGCAATAGAATTTCTTCAAATAATGTGTCCTTAGTCAGCGACTTTTGCTTTAGATTATATTTCTATTTCAACTCAGATTTATTCTTTTTTAATTCTTCTTTATTCATTTGATCTTTAGCTGAAGGTTATTAAATAATTTAATTTTCTGATTCTTTCTATGGTTGTTCAGAACCATCTTGAGGTA
>JBGTQJ010000124.1:0-3258 GCA_041941305.1 Saprospiraceae bacterium | reverse complement strand
TCTCCTCCTGCTTCATTGAGTTCCAGGTCTTCTCCATCACACACTGGAGAAGAAGAAATTATCTCAATATTAGGTGTTGCATTCACTTCAATATCGATTGAATCCTGATTGATACAAGCATTGGCATCTTCGATTGAGAGATAGTAGGTACCTGTTTGGTCAGGCGTTGCATTTACAATATCATTATTTTGGAATGAGGAAGCAAAGCTTGGTCCAGTCCAGTTCCACTGTGTAGCTAATCCTCCATTTTCATTGATTTGCAAGGTTTCCCCTTCGCAAATCCCTACTCCTGCTGGAGCATTGGTTTGGAAGGAAATTGTTGGTCTTTGATAAACGGTTACATCGAGTGTTGCTTCTGCTGTACAAATATTGATAGAGCTTGTAATGGTGACTGCATACGTTCCATCATTAATTACACTTACATCATCAATTGTTGGATTATCACCTGAAAGTCCTAAACTTTGTGGGTCATCCCAGGTCCACGTAGCAGCTTGCCCTCCAGATTCTGTAAGCTCAAGTGTTCCCCCTTCACAAAGTGGAGCATTGGATGTGAGATTGATATCTGGAGCCGGGTCAACGATGATATTGACAGTCCCTTCATTTGTACAGCCAATGGCGTCTGTGATGGTTAAGAAGTAATCCCCTCCATCAAGAGTTGTAGCTGGGTCAATAACTTCAATGGAATTGCTTCCTGAGAAGTTAGGACCCATCCAGTTCCACTGGTCTGCATCCCCTGCATTTTCTTCCAGATTTATCACTTCATTTTCACATAGCTGAGTGGAAGCGACAATGTTGATTGCAGGTTGTGGATTAATGACCACTGTAACAGAATCTGTATTGGTGTTTCCGAGTCCATCTGTGACTGTGACATAATATGTTCCTGCATCAGTAAGTGTTAGATTGGCTCTGGTTGGATTTTGGTCTGTAGCTGTATAAGCGTTAGGTCCAGACCAGTTCCACTGAGTTGCTGAGCCTCCATTTTCCATTAGCTCCAGTGTACCACCTTCACAAGCTGGGTCGTTTGCACTAACTGAAACTACAATATCTATTACCTGAATATCGATGGTTGCCACTTCTGTACAGCCTTCTGCATTGGTGATGGTGACTGAATATGTTCCCTCATCAGCTGGTGTGATTCCAGAGATAGTTGGAGAACTAGTCATATCAGCAAGTGGTCCATTGGGTCCTTCCCATTGCCAGGCAATCGCATCAAGACCTGTTTCAGATAATATCAAATCATTACCTACACTGATTGGATTTAAATTCGCAGATACTTGCACCATTGGAGCTTGATTGATGGCTACTTCGATGTCTGAAGAGTTTACACATCCATTATCATCTGTGAGCGTTGCTGTATAGATTCCAGTTGCAGCTACAGTTACATCATCAAGGCTGGTCATTTGTCCAGCTTGATTAAAGCTATTGGGTCCGGTCCAGTCCCAGGTTCCAGAGTTAGGATTGGTATCTTCAAGTGTTAACTGCTCTCCTTCACAAAGAGGACTTGTTAGTGGTGCATTGGTACTTAGATTAAGTACTGGTAATGCATTAACCGAGATATTAATTGAAGCGGTATCCGCACATCCTAAGTCATCAGTTGATGTTACAAAGTAATTTCCATTGAGTGTCTGGTCAATGCCTGTAAAGTTGATGGTTTGTTGGTCAGAAGTATAGCTATTTGGACCAGTCCAATCCCAGCTAGTTGCATTGCCATTATCTGCTATTTCCAAATCGCCTCCTTCACAGATGATTGCACTTGCCTGAAGGGCAATTGACGGAAGTGGATTAGCTGTAACAGAAGTTGTTGCAACGTCAGTACATCCATTGGCTGAAGTGACTGTAACAGTATAGTCTTCAGTTGTTGTAATCTGAAACGCAGCTGGATTCTGCTCAGTTGACATGAAAGAGCCAGTTGAAGACCAATCCCATGATGTTGCTCCAGTTCCATTTTCAGAAAGGATGAGGTCTTCCCCTTCACATAATCCGTTTCCTGAATCATTTGTTTGAATGCTGGCGGTGGGTGCTTCTCGAACCATCACATCAATGCTTGTTTCATTTTGACAGCCATTGTTATCTGTAAGTGTAACTGCATAAGTTCCTGCATCTGTAAGCTCTGCTGGGTCTATTGATGCTATTTCATCACTATCTGTAAAACCATTTGGTCCAGACCAGGACCAGCTTGTTCCACTTCCCGATGTTTCAGATAGCTCAAGCTCTCCTCCTTCACAAACATCACTTTGTCCACTAATCTGAACACTTGGTAAGTTGAATACATCTACATCGGTACTCGCTTCATCAGTACAGCCATTGGCATCTGTAATGATGACTGAGTAAGTTCCTGCAAGGTCTGTACTTGCTAAAGGAAGGGTATTATTTTGACTAGTTTCATTAAAGCCATTTGGTCCTGACCAAGTCCACATTGCTGCATTACCTCCATCCTCATTGATTTGTAAATCTTCTCCTTCACAGACACTCTGAGCGGTGATATTGGCTGTAGGTGCAGCAAACACTGTGACTGCATCTGTAGTGGCTTGAGCTGAGCAGCCTTCTTCACTAGTTAGTGTTAGTGTGTAAGTTCCAGAGAAGTTCACATCTGTATTATTAATCACTGGATTTTGTTCTCCTGAAGTATATCCATTTGGTCCAGTCCACATCCACTCGCCATCTCCTGCATATCCACTACTTTCCTGTAGCTGGATGGCTTCTCCTTCGCATAGTTCAGTGTCAAGCACTACTACAGTTGGAGTAAATGCAGTGTTGACTTCTACATCTAAAGAAGCTGTATGTGTTGTGCCCACTCCATCTGTAATAGTGACAGAGTATGTACCAGCTTGGTTAGTCATAATACCTGTAATCACAGGCTCTTGTTCAGTTGATGTAAATCCATTTGGTCCAGACCAGTTCCAATCTACTGCATCTCCTCCTATTTCACTGAGTTGTAAGTCTTCTCCTTCACAAACCGGGCTATTGGAATGAACAGTAATTGGTCCTACTGCGATGACTACATCTACTTCAGCCTGATTTGTACAGCCATTTGCATCAGTAATGGTAAGGGTGTAGATTCCAGTTGCATCTCCTGTTACTCCATTAATGGTTGGGTTTTCTTCACTTGAAGAAAACCCATTGGGTCCTGACCAGGAGTAAGTTATAGCAGTTGGAGCAGTGGAAGTAAGCTCAAGAGTTCCTCCATCCGCTACCGGGCTATTGGAGCTTGCACTTACAGTTGGTTCAGGATTGACTGTGATTGAGAAAGACTGAGTA
>JBGTQJ010000123.1:0-4143 GCA_041941305.1 Saprospiraceae bacterium | reverse complement strand
TTTCTCTTTTGAAAGCTAAATTAAAATTATTAAAGAACTTTTTGCACGATGTATTTATTAGGCTCAGTTTTAATTGTCTTTACATTTCCTCAAGTCAGGCAAATCATCAATTAAATTCATTACGCTACTTCTTATTTTGTTAAGTTCTTTAGTGTAACTTTCGTAACCGATAATTCCTGTATTATTTTCCTTATTTAATTGTTTAATCCGTGATTGCAACAAAGTAATTTCGTTTTTGTCAACAAAATCATTATTTGATTCTGCAAAAATTGATAGGACTTTTTCTGGAGATGTATCAATTAGAAGTTTTCTTAAATATTCTTTCTCAAGTCTAATTTCGGTTAAGGTCTCATGAAAAAAGTTTTTCCCTCTTTCATTTAATAATCTATTTACTAATAATTTTCTCGTTCCTGGTCCGAAAGACCCATCGATATTTGGATGTTCATTTTGTTTTTGAAAATCATGTATTGCATCGTAGGTTCTATCATTAAATTCACAACTTCCTCTCGCTCCGCCAAATCCTAAATAAGCAAGTGAAATATTTAAATTCCAAATAACTTCATTTTTATCTCCTTTTTGAAAAACATGGTTTTTACCCAAAATGGTATCTATAAAATAATGTTCTAACTGTTTTTCCATTTTATTGATTTTTTGATTTTTAATTGAGCCTAACGGCAGTCTGTGCAAAAACCACCCTTCAAAAATCCATAAAACCTAGCCAAGCCAGCTGCTGCTGCTGTGAAGGTTCCTGAGGTGCCCTGTTCATGCACTTCACCCCCGTCCCCACAGTGCGCCATAGTGCCAAAAAAGCTAAAAAAGCAGCCCTGAGCCGCTCAATCAGTCCCTTGACACCCCATATCGTCATACAACGGCGAAGGTTGTAGCAGGTGAATATCAAATGAAATTCCCCACTCACCTTTTCCTTGCCTTTTAACAGGGTGTAATGGTAGCCCCATTGCCGCTTGACTGTCCCAAAGGGATGCTCCACTATCTGCTGGCGCTTCCGATATAGTTCCCGATTCAATTTTACCCGCTCCCGATTCGCCTCCAAATATGCCTCATATTCACTCCTTTCTATCACCCTGCCTTTTGAGTTCCGTAAATTCCCCTGACCAGCACACGCCTCCTTGAATGCACATGCATTGCATACCTCAAATGGCAACTTATACACCTGCACTTTATACACCTTCCGATATTTGCCATCATTCTTCTTGTACCAACTTCCATTTGTTCTCAATTCCTTGCCTGCCGGACAGCGATAGGCATCTTCTTGTGGCAAATATTCAAAGGCTTCCTTGGCATATTTGGGGTCTTTCTTCGAGGTGTTCTTCTGTCTTGGTGCTACATAGGTCTCTATCCCATCCTCCGCACATGCCTTCAACTCCGCTCCTGTATCATAGCCCTTGTCTGCCAATACCTTTATCTTCTCCTTGCCCAATACCACTTTGGCTTCCTTCGCCACACTCCACAAGGCATAAGTATCATTTTCGTTGGTCACCTCAACATTCGTCACCAATTTGTTTTCTGACTCCACTCCTATCTGGACATTATAGCCCATCTCCACTATGTTCATCTTCCTGGGAAGGGCTCTGGAATCGGGATCAGTCGTCGATATCTGCGTCTGTCCTTCTTCCCTTGCTGCCTCCAATTGCTCCGCCAAACCTTTATATTTCTCTTCTCTTTTGCTCAAACAGTCCAACTTCTCGGCTATCTCCAGCATCTGCTCTCCTTCCGCATCCTCCTCTGCATCCATCCTGTCCAAAGCATTCAAATAGACTTCTGTTTGTTCCGAAATGTAATTCAAATGTTGGTTCACCTTTTTGACATTGTAATTATTCTTCTTCGAGTTCTGTGCTCCAAACTTGCTCCCATCAATCGCAGCCGTATCCGATTCCAGCAAGCCTTCTCCTTTCATAAATACACCAAACTGATTAAATAACGCCTCCAATGCTACACCATTATCCTTGCGAAAATCGGCAATGGTCTTATACTTTGGCTTCCTTTCTTCCAACAACCAATACAACTCAATATTGACACCAGCTGCCTGAGCCAACTGACGAGAAGACCGTATCCGATTTAAATATCCATACAAATACAACTTGACCAAAATCGAACAGGAATATGCCGGACGACCCTCATGACTTTGACCTTTGTGAATAAAACCCAAAGCTTCTAAATCCAAATATTCCACAAAGGCATCTACCACCCGTACTGGATTTTCCGAACCTATACACTGCTCCCAACACAACATTTTCATCTGATGACGTGAACCGGAACTTATAATGGGCATCTGATCCTTTTTTTGGTGATTTATCACACAATTTAAGGACTTTCTGACTCATTACACAATGAACACGTAGGTTTTTGCACAGTCTGACGGTCAGCATGGCTGCAGGTGCGGCGCATAGCCGCACTTGACAGCCATGCTTTGTTAGGCGGCGGCTTCTTTTTTTATTCTTTCTTTTCTATCGCCCAAAATGGAAAACAGATTTTCAATTCCAGCAAATTCGCCCGAAAAAATCACTTTTCTTATTTGCCGAAAACCAGAGACAGATTCCACGAAATTTTAAGTTAGTCGAAATCGTAAACAATCAACGGTTCATTTAACATTGTATCCATTTCCGCTAAAAGACTGACCACTTTGTCTTCTTTGTTTTTCCAATCTGCTTGGAATGATTCGATTTCGTCCTTATCATAATTTAAGGAGAATACTTTTCCTTTCTCGGTTATCACATCCATTTTTTTGGGCTTCCAAAGTAATTCGTCAATTCTTACTACTCTGTCAAATGCTATCGTAGTGGCGTTTGGTTTTCTTCCCCAAATTGAAACCGAAAATCCTCCATTCATATCTTTATTGATTTTCAGTTGTTTAATGGTGAAATTCATGTAGTCAATTTTAATCTTATCGCCGATGCGAAAGCGAAATACTTTTTCTTTGATTGGCTGTATCATGTCATTAATTTTATTGTTTGTTAAATTTTGGTGATTTCCTTTTTATCGCCGAAAACAGAAAGCGAATTTTCAATTTCAGCATATTCGCCCGAAAAAAAATCTTTTATATCTGCCGAAATAGAAGGCGGACTCTTCAAATTTTATTCGATTGTTTCATCCGAGCGATTTTCGTTATTTATTTTTTCTTGCTGCCGCCTAACGGCCTGGCTATACGGCGTGCCTGGCGGCGGGTTAGGTTTGTGCGTTAGGATTCACTGCCAGGCATGATCGTATAGCATTTGTTGTAGCCAATTTTCTTTCTTAATTAGTTGGTAGTTTGCCATTTTTCCATTGAGACAATGTTACATGATTTGTCCATTCAATTTCACATTCATTGTAATTAAACTCCCATTCTACCCAGTATGATTCATTGTCTTTATTAAACATTCCATCTAATTGAATTTTCTTAATCGTCTCGTTTATTTCTGTATTCGCAACTTCTTGCCAGTATTTTCCCAAATTTTCTGGAATATCAATTAATTTGAACTTAGCTTCATCATAATACGCTCGAAATATTTCGTTTTTGATTCCTTGAATTGTGATTTTGGTCCTACCCATGATTATCAATTCTTCTTCACCACCTTCAATAAAATTATCCAGTTTTGCCCAATCAAATATTAAGATTATTTCCTCACCTTTTCTTTTCTCTTTTTCAAAGTGTGAATCATGAAGTGAAAGTCGTTTTATATTTGTATTGATTTTCATTCTACTTTCCAATTACCCTTTTTGTTCGATTTATTGTTGATAACCCTATTGAATCGGTTCTACATTTTGTTTTCTTAATTGGCTACAACGTCCGGTATATATGGCGTAGCTGGCGGCGGGTCAGACTTGAGCCTAGCTTTCACTGCCAGCTATGAGCATATATACTTTGTTAGGTGCTGCCTTCTTCCTAAGATAGAAGACATGATTATTTTTCTTGGTCAAACTTCCGGTTTTTTGGCTCTCTTCCCTAACTCTCCTGCCTCTCTTGATTCCGTAACGAACCTCCTTTCAAGACTTTACCTTGCTTTCAATTTGTCGATTCACAGTGCTTGTGCCAAATTTCCTTTTCCTTCTTTTCTTCCTTATTTCATTTTTCTCTTCTGGTGGCACCTAACGGTCGAGTATGGATGCCGTAGCGCGCGTGTTTGCTGCCCTTAAATTTACAAA
>JBGTQJ010000122.1:0-5244 GCA_041941305.1 Saprospiraceae bacterium | reverse complement strand
TTTTACATTTTAACTTTATCATTTTGACTTTTACATTTAAAACTAGAACCAATCAACCCTGCCTTTGGGGGGATGATTCATGTTTTTATGTCTCATTTTGCAATTACTTTAATCAGTTCAACCTTTCCATCTTCATTCACGAATTTCAGAAAAAATACCCCTTTATACGCTGATAGATTGATTTTATAATCTCCAAAATTATTCTTTTGAATTAAGATCGTTTTCCCTTCTAAATCAGAAATGAATAAATCGTGTTTTTTGAACGAATAAATATTGAATAGACCATTTTCAGCAATTGTCGGTCTTACGGTAATAATCCTTTCTTCATCTGAAGAAAAAGTGGAAGTTACACCATCTACCCAAATTTGGCTCTCCTTCATAAGAATAGGAGAACGATCTGTTTCTTCAAACATGGTTTTAAATGTATCAATTTCTGGGCTGCTTTCTGCAAACATTTCTTCCATCCATTTAGGAGGCAATGGTTGGTAATAAATTGTAGCCCGAGCCAACACTTTATCTGGAAAGTCTGACAAAGGGATGTGATAAAATATCTTGTCAGTAGCACTACCCTCTTCTCCATCCTGGTAATTAAAATTATCGTCCAACAAAGCATTTCCAGCAATTAAAGTGGTATCATAAACCTGGTGAGCACTTGAAAATCCCTTGGGAGGTATCCGATTATCTTTTATGGGCTTATCTGCTCGCTCTAAAACAGTTGTAACATTTCCATTGACATCGCCCATTACCAATTCATAGATTTGGACCTGTTCTTCTGAATTGATCATATCAAAATGAGGTTCATAATCTGAATTTTGACCAAATACTTCAAATTCCACGTCTCTATTACCCGAAATGAAAAGTGTATCTCCAAGTTCATTGGTAACCAGGAATTCGATAAATGCTCTTCTTGAAGGATAACCAGATGGGAATTTATGCCCCGCTTTATTCTCTACTGTCAATTCAAAAAAAGCAGTATCCAAAGTTCGGTTAAGCACATTAACTTCCAATTCAATGCTTCTATTTTGAAGCATATCAATCGTTTTCTGGATAACTTCTTCAAATTGTTCTTCAGCTGCAGTAAGGCACAATTCCGCTACATTATTTTGCAATAATTTGAGCATTGTTACATTACCGCCAACCATTTCGTGTAAATAAAAGGGATATCTGGGCTCCACTTTCGCTCCAGTTACAATAGTCACTAATCCCTTTTCCAGAGCAGGCATATGACAATTTTGACAGGTCACATTATTTTTTTCATAATCTGAATTAAGCCATTCATGGTAGGTGGCTTGTTCTACAAAAGTCCCTCCCGTGTAATTTCCTTCCAAATCTACAGTCTCCGTTATCAAGGTGTGACAACCCGCGCAAATCCCAGCGTCACTAATATGTTCACTAAATACAGGTTCATAACCCGTTGCGGTAAACATCGGACTTACCAGGGGATCCTCATAAGGTCCATAGGCTACCTTTGAAGTGTCAAAATTCAAATTTCCTGAATGAAGGTGACCCAATTGTTTTTCACTTTGTTGGTGACAAATAACACACGATACTCCATCCTGGGCAACCGGATCGATATCCAACCACCAGAATTGATAATCAATATTTACATGTTGTCCATTAAAATGCCCCATTGGAGCATGGCAAGTGATGCACTTGGACTCCACTGCCTCCTGATGCTCAGGGTTCACAATTATTTCATGACTTACTTTTGCCCTCCAAAAAGGATCTTTTGCAGAATTCGCCATTAAGGTAGCCCTCCAGTCGTCTACCACATTAATATCATTTCCTAGCAAATCTACACTTGCAACCCCGCTAGTATCTAGACCGTGGCATTTGTTACAAGCCCCTGAACCCGCGAATAGATCATTAAATGCAGTGGGCAGGCTCGTATCACCACCCATCATTTTAAAGGAATGTAATTCTTCTTTGGTGTGAAATTTTTTCTGCGTAGCCTTATGAAAAGGAAAATTTGCTAAAAAAGGTAAGATGGCAAAGGAACAGAAAATCAAGAACGGACGCGACTTTTTCATAAAACAGGCTTATTTTCATTTGCCTGTAAAGTTAGAATTTTAGGGAAATTGGCCTAACCAAAAACGGATTTTAGTATTGTAGTGTACTCATGAAGGATTTTTGAAGTCCTTCATGAGTATTTACATTTAATTTTAATGTTGAATGATTACTTTTTTTAAAATTAACTGATTTTCCATGTTTATCCTAAGAAAATATACACCATTAGGAATAATAGTGGTATCTAAGGAGTAGCGAAGTGCTCCAGAATTGACAAAATCATCAAATACGGTCTGTCCCAGTTCATTTATTAAACTAATCGTCATTTTGCCAACAATGTTAAGAGGCTTCCATTCCAAATAAACAGAATTAAAAGCAGGATTTGGGAATACTTTGAGTTCCATTTCTTCTTCCAATTCGGAAACAGCAACAGGTCCTTCCAAAACTTTTATTCTAACCACTTTTAAAAACATAGCTCCTGTGGGTGTGTCTTCCAAATCAAATGCCTTAAAGACGATTTGGTAAGGATGATCACAGACATGGTGATTTTGGGTCTGCCAACTATAATTGAGATTGAAAGGGGTTGGCTGACTCGTAGGAGGTATATTAAAAATTGAAGGATCTGCAACTTCAAAACTGCCTCCTGAAACTGTCAATTCAACAAACCCACTTAAATCTTGGTAGTCGACATCAAAATTCACGGTGTCTCCTGCATTCACTTCTATGTAATCAAAAGGGGTATTGATTTCCGGGTTCTCATTTCCGGGAATTTCTGAAAAAATTGAAAACTGTAAATCTCTAACCATAGAACTAATTAGCTCACCATTCCGGAATTCCTTTATCATTATTGCAATAACATATGCCCCGGCAATTTGAGGACTGTCCCAGAAAACAGAACCAGTAACTTCATTGATTACAAATTGGGAAGGATTATTCCCAGGTACCATATAGGGCTGCAAATAATTTGGAACAGGGATATTAATGTCTGCCATAGGTTGTATCAATTCATAGGCAATACTATCACAATCTGCATCATATGCATTGGAATTATGAATGAAAGGTTCGGAGGAAAACCCCCTTTCTAAGGGCAATTCCAATAGGACCGGCGAATTATTAAAATCAGCACTTAAATCAAATTCCGTTTGAATATGGAAAGGAACATTTTCGGAACCAGGAGGATTAATATTCAAGATTGCTCCATTTCTGTTGGGCTCAGTCATGGATAGCAAATAAGAACCGAATTCCTGATAAGTATGAGTATAGGTGTATTCATTGTGAAAAAATCCATTGATGGGTTCTTTAAGCGTCCGAATGATTATTTCACAACTTCCATCTCCCCAACAAATTTGTAGGCTGTCTGTGTCTGTAGCTACAGAACCTGGTTTTGTATAGGTATGTACAGTAGCTTCAATCGTTTTGGAACCAGTTTGTACAAATGTAATCTGACCAGCCATATTGTGGGTTCCAAAACACTGGAGGCTATATGCAATGGTAATTAAGAGAGAAATGTAAAATTGGAATTTCATTACAAGTAATTTTTATGAAGAATAAGGAAAGGAAATAATTCTCCTAATAGATAGCTTTATGCTATTCAATGCTGCTTTGTATTTAAGAACAATGATAAAGTTGGAGACATTTTTAATGTTAATTGGAGTTTCCATTATTCAAAAATATACCTTTGACCTTCTATTTGAAAATCTAAAAACGATGACTAATTCCATGAAAAAACATTTTATACTTTTTCTGTCAATAACCTACATTTTTTCATTTTCCAATCTTAATGGACAATGGGGAAATGCTGAATTGGACACACTAACCAATGATGTCCAAAGAGATCTATTGAACCATAAGCAAGCAATAGCTATCGATGACTTTGACAATTTGCATGTGGTTTGGAGTAAATCTATAGATAATGGCAATCAAATTTTGTACAATCGTCGGACTGCAACAGGAATTTGGGGCAATCCGGTGGGAATAAATCAAGGTATTGGTTCAGGTTATAATCCTACTACTGCATTAATACCTGGACAAGGGCAACCAGCAGTTGCATATATCCTTGAAACCGAGCAAAACATGGAAGTAGCTGTTTCCTACTTTTTGCAAAATGTTTGGAATACCGTTCAAATTACTCAAACTCCTGAATCTGAATTTAGTCCTACCATTGCTACCGATGCCAATGGAAACATCCATTTAGCCTGGATTGGCCAAAATAATACCGGAGATTACAAAATATATTACGGCAGATTAATGCTTCCTGATGATGTTATTTCAATTGAGGAGTTATCTGGGAGTCAACTTGGTGATTTTGGGACAGGGGCTGACCCATATATTAGTTTATCAGAGACTGCAGGTGTGCTTATTGGGTATAGAGCCGGTGGTTTTAGCAACTATTTCATTCAATTGGCACAAAAAGCACCTGGTAGTCCAGATTGGAATTATGAGCAAATAAGTACTCCAAATGCAGATGATTACAATGCTAATATTCAGGTAAAAAATAATCGAATCCATTTACTGGTCTCAGGAAATGACGGATTTGGAATAGGTGGTGCTGGTTATTATTTAACCAAAGAAATAAATGGGCAATGGTCGAATCCGGAAAAAGTTAATAATTCAATTAATGGCGTAGCCTGGCCTTCTATGGTCATAGATGATAATGGGGCCGCTCATTGCCTTTGGGAAGAGATTGGTGGAAATATTCTGATAGGAAATATCCATTATGCGAGTAATAAATCCGGAAATTGGCAATCTCAACCTCTTTTGATGAACGGCGCAACTCATTTTGCCAATTTTGTATTTAACTCAAAAGGTCAAGGAACTCTGATCGGAGAATTGGAAGATATACAAACTTTCAATTCTGATTTGAACGAAATCGTTGTTTTTGGTGTACCCGACTTTGTGAATACTTCTTCTAAAATTTCTTACAATTCAAGTGAATTATCAATATTCCCAAATCCAACAACCTCTGAGGTTCAACTAAAACAAATTGGGCATCAAGCAGATACCTTTCGATTTGAAATATTTGACCAAAATGGAAAATTGTGTATTGAAAAAATGGTACAAGGCAATGAGCCAATTGTGCTGGATAGAAATCAACTTCCATCTGGTATGTATTTCTACAAAATCATCTCATCAGTCAGTATTCTAAAATCAGGAAAAATTATTTTGAAATAAAAAATACTCAAAACATGAGTCATCCCAAATTTTGCCAATAAAAAACCTATCGTATATCTTTTCTTG
>JBGTQJ010000121.1:0-6576 GCA_041941305.1 Saprospiraceae bacterium | reverse complement strand
ATATCAACAGATTAGGCAAAAAAGATAAACGAAGGGTTTTTTATTGCCAAAATTCGGCGCGACACATGTTTTTTACTTTTTCTTTTTGATCAAAGAATAATGTTGAACTACATCCTTCCAATATCTGGTCCATCTGGATTCAAGTATTTTTTCCCCTGGGAATTTTATAAGGATAAGAAATGGGATTAACTTAATCATTGCCCAAATAGCATAAATCCAAAAATATATCTGAGCAAAAATTTCACTAGTAAAAATATTTGTTAATTCTCCTTTTTTCGTAAGTTTAGTTGAATCTACTATTATAAACAGGTTAATTATTAAAACTGCAAAAGCAATAAACAAAATAAACCACAATGCTCGTCTCCATTTTAGGGTCTTTAAAGTTGTCAGCATTTTGGCTTCCGCTCGCAACTTTACCAGCCTAAGACCGGCAGAAGGTTCTTCTATTCTCACTATGTGATACATCTGCCGAAAAATAAGATCCCTTTTTTCTTCTTCTATAAACCCACGAGACGTTTTGAACCAGTTTTTCTCAATTTTTAATTTTTCTTCTATTTCCTTTTGGTTTTCTGTTAAGGATTGATAAACAACCTGTTTTGCATCATTTTCATCACTATTATTGGAAGTATAAAAAAACCAGCCAATCAGATAAGACAATGTCAGAAACACAATCGCTTCCAGCAAACTTGTATCTAAAGTAATAGCACCTAGAATTAAAAACTCTTTTGAAACAGGGTTAAAGGTCATCAAACTCCAAATAAATACAACCAACATAAGAAACCCTGGAATCAGCCTGGCAATGATGTCATAGGTGAGTTGAGGAATGCTTTCATGTAGGTCTTTCATTTGTTTCAGTTTTGAAGTCGGGTTAAGTTAATGAAAATAAGATAAGGTGCCAAAAACATCTCCTTTTACAATCATCTCTAGTGGAGGGCAGATAAGCTTTCCCACGGATGAAATGTGGATTTTCATTTTCATTTTCATTTAAATTTTTATTAAAAATAGCCTCATCATAGAACTCACCATCCTTTTATCTGAAGGGCTTTTAGTGACAAAAATCACCCCTCATTGTGACGATTGTCACCAGCCAAAATTGCCCCTAATTCTACCTTGCCGTCGAATTTGAAATCTTGAGAATAATGGTTGGAGTCGCTGGTTTAATTTATACAGGACGGCCGCAACTCAAAATCCACAACTCAAACAATTATGAAAATCATTTTCTTCCTCATAGCGGTCAGTTTATTGGTTGCTCTGGGCTTTTTGGCTGCCTTTTTTTGGGCGGTTCGATCCGGACAATATGACGATGACTATACACCCTCAGTGAGGATGCTTTTTGATGACCGACAAAACACAAAAGAAGAATGCTAACCATTCAACTACTTTTTTACGCTTGCCTGATGCTTTTGACTGGTTTTTTATTAAAACTAGGTCAAAAGGAATTGAGACAATCCAAAATTTAAATTGAATAAATCGAAAACCCAAATTATGGCTCAGATCGAAAAATTTCATTATGACAATGCCATTGTTAAAAAGTTTGCCTATGCAACCATCATCTTTGGGGTGGTAGGAATGCTGGTAGGTTTGTTGATTGCATTGCAATTAGTTTTCCCTGCTTTAAATTTTGAATCTCCCTATACCTCATTTGGCCGTCTTCGTCCTTTACATACGAACGCGGTCATTTTTGCATTTGTGGGAAATGGTATTTTCATGGGGGTTTATTATTCCCTCCAGCGATTGCTCAAAACCAGGATGTACAGTGACTTTTTGAGTAATCTTCACTTTTGGGGCTGGCAGTTGATCATTGTAGCTGCTGCGATTACCCTACCGCTCGGAATTACAAGTAGTGCGGAATATGCCGAATTGGAATGGCCAATTGACATTGCCATAACCCTTGTATGGGTGATTTTCGGTATCAATATGTTTGGCACCATTTTTAAAAGAAGAGAAAATCATCTTTATGTCGCTATCTGGTTTTACATCGCCACCTGGGTGACGGTAGCCTTGCTGCACATAGTGAAAAGTCTTGAAATTCCGGTTTCATGGACTTATTCTTACCCGGTTTTTGCAGGAGTTCAGGATGCACTTGTTCAGTGGTGGTATGGTCACAATGCAGTGGCTTTTTTCCTGACGACGCCCTATTTGGGATTGATGTATTATTATTTACCGAAAGCGGCAAATCGCCCGGTATACTCCTATCGACTTTCGATTATCCACTTCTGGGCTTTGATATTTATTTACATCTGGGCAGGTCCTCACCATTTGCTTTATACTTCCCTACCAGACTGGGCACAATCATTAGGGATGGTCTTCTCATTAATGTTGATTGCACCTAGTTGGGGTGGTATGCTAAACGGTCTATTGACGCTACGAGGAGCCTGGGACAGAGTTCGGAATGATCCAATTTTGAAATTCATGGTGGTTGCGGTGACTGCATATGGTATGTCTACTTTTGAAGGTCCCATGATGTCTATCAAATGGGTAAATGCCATTACTCACTATACCGACTGGACCATCGGACACGTCCACATTGGTGCCTTGGGTTGGAATGGAATGCTCACTTTCGGGGTGCTTTACTGGCTGTTGCCAAGGATATTCAATACCAAGTTACATTCAGTTAAATTGGCAAATACCCACTTTTGGTTGGGAACGCTCGGAATTGTTTTCTACGCGATTCCAATGTACTGGGGAGGCGTAACCCAGCAATTGATGTGGAAACAATTCTCTCCTGATGGATTCCTGGTATATGGAAACTTCCTGGAAACGGTAACTCAAATCATTCCCATGTACGGTATTCGGGTAGTAGGTGGCTTGATGTTCTTTGTTGGCTTGCTGCTGATGGTTTACAATCTATGGAAAACAGTTCAAGGCAGTACCCTGGAAGCAAATGAAGCTGCCGAGGCTCCTGCAAGAGTCAAAGAGGTAGCGGGTCATAAAGACGACCACTGGCACCGATGGATTGAAAAACGACCAGTCCAAATGTTGATTGGAAGTTTGGTGGTGGTTGCAATTGGAGGAATGATAGAAATCTTCCCAATGATGTGGGTGGAGGACAATGTACCAAAAATAGAAAGTGTAAAACCATATACGCCACTCGAATTGCAAGGTCGTGACCTCTATATCCGCGAAGGTTGTGTCGGTTGTCACTCTCAAATGATACGCCCATTCCGTTCAGAGACAGAACGTTACGGCGAATATTCTAAATCTGGTGAATTCATTTACGATCGTCCATTTCTTTGGGGAAGTAAACGGACTGGTCCGGATCTGCACCGCGTGGGTGGAAAGTATCCGGATAGTTGGCATTACCACCATATGCTCGACCCAGAGAGTATGTCTCCTGGGAGTATCATGCCCCCTTACCCCTGGTTATTGACAGATGATTTGGACAACAGCTCACTTGAAACCAAAATCAATGTGCTGAGGGATTTGGGAACACCTTATGATGAGGGATATGAACAAATTGCATTGGAAGACCTACAATACCAGGCGAATGAAGTAGCTGAAAGGTTGCGAAAAGATGGCATAGAACATGAAAATCTTGAGCAAAAGGAAATTGTGGCCATCATCGCTTATTTGCAACGGTTGGGTACAGATATAAAACAAGCTCCTAGAGCTTCTAAATGAATGAATGAATAATTGTGAATGATGAATGATGAATTTTGAATGTTTTCGAATTCATCATTTATCATTCAAAATTCATAATTGAAAAATGTTCAAATACATTCTCGAAAATGCAGGAGACATTCAATGGTTAGCACTGGTGCCGCTGGTTTTGTTCTTTTTGGTATTTGTCGGTGCGATGATCACCACTATGCTTAAGAATAAATCTTATATCGAAAGAATGTCCAATCTTCCCTTTGAAGGGAATATTTCTCAAAATGCTGAAACGAAAAAATCATGAGACATAAAATCCTAAAAATAAATTGCTTATTAATTATTCTCCTGTCATCTACTACGCTGTTGATGGGACAAAATGAGGCTGTCGACTTAAATTTTTGGCCTGACTTGTTTGGCAATATGATAATGGTTGCAGGAGGCATCGTCATTGCAGTAGCATTCCTTTCCATCGTTCGTTTGTTCAACATTATTATGAAAATGGAGGAAACGCGGATGCTTCGGGAAAAAGGAATTGAAGAAGTAGTAGCGCACTATAAACAACCAGAAAAACCTTTCCTTTCTCGTCTTTGGGAAAAATTGGAAGGTGCTGTCCCAGTTGCGAAAGAACAGGATATCCTGTTCGAGCATGAATACGATGGTATTCGAGAATTGGACAACAAATTACCTCCCTGGTGGGTGGGTATGTTTTACCTTACTATTATTATCTCTGTCGGTTATTGGTATGTATACCATATGTCAGATATAGGATTGAGTTCTGCGGAAAGATATGAATTGGAGATGGAAGAGGCAGCAGAAGCTGTTAAAGCCTATTTGGACAAACAATCAGACCTTGTCAATGAGGAAACAGTCGTGTTATTGTCCGATGAGTTGGCATTGGGGCAAGGTGAGGGTATCTTTAAAAATCTTTGTGCCACTTGTCATGGACAACTGGGAGAAGGAGGTGTTGGACCCAATTTCACCGATAAATATTGGGTACACGGTGGAGACATCCAAGATTTATTCAGAACGATAAAATACGGGGTACCTGAAAAGGGAATGATTTCCTGGACTTCTCAATTGCGCCCTAGTGATATGCAGAAGGTTGCCAGTTATATTCTGACACTTCAGGGAACCAATCCGCCAAATCAAAAAGACCCGGAAGGTGAGTTATATGAGCCAAAAAGCGTAGCAGAAGATGCTAGTGGAGGATAGAAATGCTTGGAAGTTTAAGTTCAAGACCAAGTCCAAGTTCAAATTAAGCATTTGAACTTGGACTTGATTACAGACTAAAAAAGACCGTTTAATTCTGTAGTTAGGGTTTTGAAAGAATCATCAAACTCAAAATAACATTAAAAATACAGACCTCTCGAGATAATGGAAACACCGAAAGACATAAAAGATACAGAGGAGTTTCGTGACCGGATTGCCACAATTGGTGAGGATGGTAAGCGAAACTGGATTTATCCCAAAAAACCGAAGGGTAGGTTTTACAAATGGCGGACCTATGTGAGTTGGTTTTTATTGGCAGCATTGTTTGGTATGCCTTTTATAAAAGTAAATGGCGAACCCCTGTTACTGTTTAACGTTATCGAAAGGAAGTTTATCCTTTTCAGCATTGTTTTTACGCCACAGGATCTCCATTTATTTGCACTGGCGATGATAACACTGGTAGTATTTATTGTCTTGTTTACCGTAGTTTTTGGTCGATTGTTTTGTGGATGGGCTTGTCCCCAGACCATTTTTATGGAAATGGTTTTCCGAAAAATTGAATATGCGATAGAAGGAGATTTTAATGCTCAACGGCGACTGGATAAAGCTCCATGGACGAGCGATAAAATCATGAAAAAAGGATTGAAACATGCCATCTTCTTTGCAATAGCCGTTTTGATTGCCAACACTTTTTTGTCTTATATCATTGGGGTGGACAATGTCATGAAAATTGTTCAGGAGCCCGTGAGTTTACACATGGGAGGGTTCATTGCTATGTTAATTTTTTCGGCTGTCTTCTATTTTGTTTTTTCCAGATTTAGAGAACAGGTGTGTGTGGCAGTTTGCCCATATGGAAGAATGCAGGGTGTGTTGTTGGTTCCAGATTCCGTCGTAGTTCATTACGACTTTGTTAGAGGAGAACCAAGAGGAAAACTGAAAAAAAAGAAGCAAGCGAAACTAGCTAGCCCAGTTACCAATATTCAAAAAGAATTGGCTACCGCCTCCCTGGAAGCAGGACAGGGAATGGATAAACTGGTAGATGTGCCCATTATCAAAAAACAAGGAGATTGTATTGATTGTGGATTGTGCGTTCGGGTTTGTCCAACAGGTATTGACATTCGGAATGGCACCCAATTGGAATGCATCAATTGTACCGCCTGCATCGATGCCTGCGATGAAGTAATGGACAAGGTCAGGCAACCTAGAGGATTGATTCGATATGATTCCTATGCAGGTATCAAAGAAGGAAGGAAGAAAATATTTACCACCAGAGCCATTGCCTATTCAGGAGTTTTGGCAGTGCTGCTCATTTTACAAGTGGTCTTATTTTCTTTAAGAACAGAGGTAGAAACGGTGGTTTTACGTACACCAGGTATGCTCTATCAACAAGTGGATGAGACCTACATCAGTAATCTTTATAACTATCAAGTCATCAATAAAACTCTTGATAATATTTCCAATATTGAATTCAAGCTGAATTCTCCTATAGGACGAATCAAACTTGTAGGTGATAGCATCCCTACAGCTCAAGGACAGCGTATGTCAGAGGGTGCCTTTTTCATTGAGATGGAAAAAGATAAACTTGAAAGTTACAAAACCAAGTTGTCCATTGAAATTTGGTCAAATGGTGAAATGATAGATAAAGCAATGACCAACTTTTTAGGACCTTTGAAGTAGGACAGTAGGTAGTCAACTGTTTGCAGTTGGCATTTTATCAATAAATGAGGGGTGGACATCGCACAGCGATGGTAGAAAATTGCCGCCTGCAGGCGG
>JBGTQJ010000120.1:0-6833 GCA_041941305.1 Saprospiraceae bacterium | reverse complement strand
ACCATTCCATTTCCGCTTGCGAGTACAACAGGCGGTTCCTGATCTTCTGTAACAACTACTTCATCTTCTGCTGTACAACCATTATTGCCATTCGTCACTACAATGGTATAGGTGCCAGGTTCATCTACTACTGGAGTCAGGGTGTTTCCGCCTGAAACTATATTTCCATCACTGGTCGTCCAGTTAATGGAAAAGTTGGGTCCAGAGCTGGAGCCATTCCCGTTCAATGAAATCTGATTTGGGTTGTAACAATCCAAAGCAGCATCTGAGCCTGCAATCGCATTGGGAGGAATGTTGTCTTGAAGAACGGTTACAGAAGCATCATTTGTGCAACCGTTATCAGAATCGGTAACAACAATAGTGTAGGTTCCTGGCTGATTTACGGTAGGCATCAAGGTGTTTCCTCCACTAATTATTCCAGGTCCCGACCATACAAATGTAGAAGTTGCATTTCCAGAACCAGAACCATCAATTGTGATTTCAGTGGATATGCAATCTAATTGTCCGGCAGGTGCAACATTTGCTGGTGGTGGTGTAGTGTCTTCTGGTACAGTCACAGTTTGTGAAGCTGTACACCCATTCGTCGTATTGGCTATGACCAGGGTATAAGAACCTCCTGCATTTACAGTTGGCGTCAAGGTGTTTCCTCCACTAAATATTCCTGGACCTACCCAATTGTATGTAAAATTGGGACCAGTAGATGAGCCTGATCCATCAATGGTAATAAGCGAGTTGGTACACGTAATTTCATCTGGTGCCAGGATATTTACAGTAGGTTCTGTGGTATCTTCTGAGACAGTGACGCTGTCTTCTCCAGTACACCCGTTATCATTATTGGTGACAACAACCGTATAAGTTCCGGGTTCGTCTACGGTTGGCGTCATGGTATTTCCACCTGAAACAATATTTCCATCATTGGTTGTCCAATTGATGGAAAAATTATTTCCGCCAGAGACGGATCCATTAATAGTAACAGACTGACTATTACAATCAATCAGGGGAGGAGGACCTGCATCGACGTTTGGTGGAGTTAAATCCTGTGAAACGGTTATAGATGCAGTACTCGAGCATCCATTGGAGCTATCTGTTACATCAATGGTATAGGTGCCAGGAGCGTCTACAGTAGGCGTTAATGTGTTGGTTCCAGATACAAAATTACCATCAGTGGTTGACCAGACGAAGGTACTGTTTCCATTTCCGGAGCCTGTGGCATCCAGGTTAATGGTGCTATTGTTACAATCGAGTTGGCCTGGGTTGGCAATGGTAGCAGGAGGTGGATTAATGTCCTGAGGTACCTGTACACTTTGTTCTTCAGTGCAGCCATTGTCTGAATTTGTGATGGTCAGTGTATAGGATCCTGGTCCGCCTACTGTTGGTGTTAATGTATTTCCACCACTAATAATATTGGGACCTGTCCAGTTATAAGTGAAATTTGGTCCAGTATCAGAGCCCGTAGCATCAATGGTAACTTCTGTAACATCACAAGTCAGTTGGTCGGGAGACAAAATATTGATATTTGGAGGGGTAACATCTTCCGCAATGGTCACCATGTCTTCAGCTGTGCAACCATTTTGGCTGTTTGTAAGTGTCAAAGTGTAGGTACCAGGACCATCAACGGTAATGGTTGGAGTTCCTTGACCTGAAACAATAGACGGACCTGACCAATTAAATAGATCGCCTCCAGAAGATCCGGAGGCATCAATTGTTTGAGTCATATTATTACAATCAATGTCTTCGGGAGGAGTAATGCTTACGGTGGGAGGCGTTGTGTTTTCAGTAACCGTAAAAGATGTTAAATCAGTACATGTGGTTCCGTCTTGAGTGTAAGAAACTTCTAAATCATAGGTTCCAGCGCCATCAACGGTAATAGAAGATCCAGTATTTGAACCTACGATATTTCCATCCGAAGTTGTCCAATTAAATGTAACACCGGGCGGAGAAGATGCACTTCCATCCAAAACAAGGGTAGCATTATTGCATGTAATTAAGTTATCTCCTTGAATATTGGCGATTACATCAACAACTGTCAGAGTAAGTTTGACCGTACTATCACAGCCAAGGGCTGTTTGCAAAACATCTGTATAACTTCCTGTCGAGCAATAAGAATTGTTTCCCACCGTAAAGCAATCTCCATCACAAACTGTTTCAGTAAGATTGGTTTCTTCCTCCGGGTTTACAGTAATGTTGATGCATGAATTATTTGCATTGGAAAAGCAAAGGTTTTCTACATCTACGCATAATTGGGCGGTTCCTGTACCCCCATTCCAGGTAATTCCAGCGTTTTCAGTGCCCATGGTATCTAGTACTCCTAATGATGGAGTTAAAGACCAATTGTATTGAGTCGCCCCTACAACAGGACTTATAGAATAATTTGTGACATCATTTTCGCAAACAGGAGATGGACCTGTAATAGCCCCGGGAGGATTTGGTGGATTACCGACTGTGGAACCCTGTAGGACATTTACATCAAAATCACAAACATCTCCATCGCATCCATCCACTACAAAGTAATAAACTTGTCCAATTACATATTGATCTGAATAAAGTGTGAATGTGTTCAAGGTGCAACTACATTGTACATCCATAACTGAGTTATTCGAACCGCTACAATCTGAATAAATACCTGCCTGTAAGCCTTGGTTGTTTCCACTATTGGTACAATTACTTGGAACTATTTCAATTTCAATAGTGTCAGAATTAGCTATAAAAGCAAACCATTCATCGTTATTCAATTCATAGGGCCAATTACATCCAGGGAAAGTTTGTGAGATGTTAGAATTGTTGATTGTCGTACAATATCCATCCAGGCTATCACATAAAATGGGAGCCGTAATGCAAGCATCAGAAGGCTCTGGGAAACCAGGAGGAGGACATTGTGCCTGAAGGGAAAGGGTTGAGGTGAGCCAAAGGCATAGAAGGGTAATGGTTAGTGCTCTCATCTCTTTTTTTATTAGATTTTACAAAATTATTTTTTGCAACTTTATTACCAACCTTCAGTTATTCGCAAAATTAACACATTAACAGAAATTAAATTTGAAGTAAATCTGATTTTTTAAAGATTGTTTTGTTTGTTTTTAAGACTACCTTATTGTATGGAAAAAATGATTGAAATGGTTGCATGTTTGTTTCAAAACACGAAAGATAAATTTATCGCATCAATATCAAATTTCCTCTCAATAATTTGTATAACCTTTAATGAATTTTACTTCCACCAACTTAAACAACTCCATTTTTCTAATCTCCTATCATAATTTTTTGGGTAATGATTTTATTTGTTGTAACAATTTTTAAGAAATAGATTCCCTTAGAGACGGATTGAATATTCAGTACTACAGAATTATTAGCTTCTTTTTGTTGATAACAATTTGCCATAGACTGTCCAGCTAAATTGAATAATTCTATTCGTTGAATATTTTGGTATTCTGATTCAATCCAAAGATTTCGGTTGGCAGGGTTTGGAAAAATTTTCAAGCCGTCCAATTCTTCAATTGCTGTCGAATTAATAATATCATCATTTAAAATTGTGATGTTAATGGAATCTGCAAATACAATGGTTTCTACTAAGGTATCATTGATCAATCTGACATTCTCCAGCCAGATCTTAGTCTCCAAACTCGGTTCTGACATACCTACTACATGGTCTTCAATGACAATGAAGAAATTGCCTAAAGCTCCAAAGCCACTTACATTTCCGATGTTTTTTCTGACAATGCCTGCTTCAACTCGCCCATTTATTGGGTCTTTGTAGTCAAAATCGACATTCTCAACGTCCAAGCCCACCCAACTGTCATTATTGAGTGCAAAAGATCCTCCCCCGAAATTTGGACTGAAGAGGGTTGGGTCATAACGAATCGTAAAAGCAATTCCAAAAAAATCATCAATTGGAAAAGCATCTGTTCCCAAATTCACACTCAAAACGACAGGGTTTCCCTCAATAATTTGACTCGGATCCGTATTTGAAGTAAAAAATAAAGGCGGGTCAATTCCCTCAATACCTTGTATAAAAACATCAGGCGTTACCGTGTTATGGGTTTTATTGTAATTAAAAGTAATCGCAAAAGCATCCTCAAATTCAACTGTCCCATCGCCGTCACAATCTGCAAAAGCATGGTTTGTACCGTTTGGAAAATCATCAGGCCATAAATTCGTTAAATTTTTGTTTTCCCATTGAATGCCCTGTTGAGAAAATTGTCGAGCAGGTCCCATATTGTTAAAGAGGGTTCCATACCACAACAAATCGACGTTATTGGTGATTCCATTATTATTTACGTCTCCAGGCCAAATTTGGGCAAGCGTTGTGAAACTCCCGAAAAAAAAATACAGAAAGAAAAAAACTCGAAGGAAATTCATTTTTCCAAATTTTTAAATATACTCCTATTTACCACCTTCGAAAATACAATGACTTCTATTGTCAGGGACTTACAATTTCATTGAGAAATCAATATTTTTTTTTGAAAATAAGGTTAATTGTTGCAATGATTTCGTTTTAATTAATTGAAGATCAGTGTTTTATTGTATTTTTTGATATTTAAAAAAATCAAGAAAAAAATACTGGTTTTTTAAAACAAACAGGTTAAATATGACTATAAGCGATTTGGTTTGACTTGAATCATTTATCTAATTGTCAGGTTTTTTCCGATAAAAAACTCAAAAAAAACCTTGAAAGAAGCAATACTCTACTCTTTCAAGGCAAAATAATGTGATAATTAATTCAAACCTCATTAGCCTTCTGTCCTAAACTTTAGGAAAAGGTAGTATTTAATGAAGCGAACTTTACTGAAATCCACATTCAGTTTTGTTCCTGGAGGTTGCAATAAACTTTGAGTTCCATCTCAAAATGTATTTCCGGTGTATTTTTTAGTGCTGGGGTTGAAGCATGAAATATTAATTTTTTTTATATCACTAAATTAGATGATTGGAGGTGTTTAGGAAATTACAATTTTCAATAATTATCATCTTTTTTTTATAAAAATGGCTAGATTTTTAAGTTGTTTTATTGTGGTAACTGATTGAAAATCAAGTGTATGTTGCAATGGAGGCAATAGTTGTTTCCTTTGATTTATCAATTTTTTATTTAAATTCTCTACGCTCTTTTTATTAAGAAACCCCTTTTTTTGCATTCTTTTTCTAAAACATATTGCAATGGAAAACAGCAAATTGATAAATATTTTGAAAACCTTTAGTGTAGGCGAACTAAGGGAATTTAAAGATTTCGTTGCTTCTCCCTTCTATAACAAGAATCAGGAATTGGTTTTATTTTATGCCTATTTAAAAAAAATAGCTCCCCAGTTCTCTCCCAAAAAACTAAAAAGAGAAACTGCATATAAGGCTGTATTCCCGAATAAAAAATACGACTACAAACACCTCAATTACATTATGAGTTTTCTGTTAAAATTAGCAGAAGTGTATATTGGTTTGAAAAAATATCATTCAAAAAAAACCATTATAAAATACGATATTCTGGAGGCATGTATTGACCGAAAACTGGATAAAAGTTATTTAAATATTTATCGAAGAGCAACGGAAGAATTGGAAAGCCGCCCTTATAGAGATACCAATTTTTACTATGAAAAACATTTATTAGCCGAAGTGGAAAACCGGTATTTTGGACAAAAAAATGTTCGGCAATTTAATGAACGATTACAGGAGACTACGGACAATTTTGATCGATATTATTTAGCAAAAAAGCTTCAATTGACCTGCGAAATGCTCAGTCGAAAGAAATTTTTATCTGGTGATTATCAGTCAAATATGTTGGAAGAACTTCAAAACTATTTACAAAAATTCCCTTATGAAGATGTCCCTATCATAAGGGTTTATTTTACGATTTTAAAAACATTAACCGAGGAGAAAAATATAGAACATTTTGAAAAATTGAAAACTCATTTAGCAAACTATTTCAATCTCTTTGAAAGAGATGAAATGAAAGAAATATATCTCCATACCATTAATTATTGTATTCGAAAAATCAGACAAAAAGAAGAAGGATTTGTAGAAGAAGCTCTTAACTTATATATGAATGGAATTGAAACTAAACTGCTATTTGAAGGAGACTTTCTCTCTCCATGGACATACAATAATATAATTAAATTGGGGCTTCGCTTAGGTCGGTATGACTGGACAGAATCAGCCATTAAAACTTATCATACTACTTTAGAAGAATCCTTTCGGGCAAATGCATTAAATTATACACTTGCTGATTTATATTATCATAAACAAAATTCTGATAAAGCTCTTTTGTATCTGCGAGAGGTCGAATTTTCAGATATTTTTTTTGCACTTGATGCAAAGGTAATGTTGCTTAAAATTTATTTTGAAAAATCAGAAAAAGAGGCATTTAACTCCTTAATCATTTCTTTTAAAACTTACCTTAAACGCAACAAACTTATTTCAGATACCATGCGCGATACCTACCTGAATTTCATCTATCTAATCACCCAATTGGACAAAAATCAATTGACCCCAATACCGAATTTGAGAACTAAAATAATAAATACGGAAATGTTGACAGAAAGAAAATGGCTCTTGGAAAAATTGAAATAAATGATCAATAATCACTTAACCAATATAACATCCCCTTTAAACAATTTTATTGTCCCATCAATAAATTCAATCTCTGCAAACCAAACAAACACTGCCGCATTCATGTCTTCATTTCTAAATTTCCCGTCCCAGCCAAAATCAGGATCGTTTGGATCAAAATCGTAAAACTCAAATACAGTTTCACCCCAGCGATTGAAGCCAAGGAAGGATTTGACTTTAGAAATGTTTTTCTCATCAGCGTAAATCATAAAAACATCATTGATGCCATCGCCATTAGGGGAGAAAGCATT
>JBGTQJ010000119.1:0-7164 GCA_041941305.1 Saprospiraceae bacterium | reverse complement strand
TTGCAAAAAATAACCTTCCTCAAAAAGATAAGCTACTTAATTTACAGAGTACTAAATGAGCATTCATTTGCCAAAAGCCCCATTCCTTCATTCATTCATTTCTTCAACCTCTCCAACAATTCTTCATAAACCTTTACTTTTTTTCTATTCAGCCCATAAGAACCTGTTGTAAAGATAGCATAACAAAAATAAACTATTCCAATAACCAATATTCCTATTGTAATGTTGTGTGCTCCTAGATTAAACCATGCGATAGCATAGGCCAGAAACCATGGAATTCCGAAGTATTTATCTCTGGTCATGGCTTTTTGAGCCTTTTGAATTCCTTCTTCCAGGAATTCTGGGGTTATTTCAGCTCGGTTTATTCTTTCTCGTTCGCGCAAGGGTAATGGTTTTATGATATTCTCCAAGTCCTGCTTTTTCAATTTCTTTTTTGGCATTTCGTTTATTTTATTTCCCAAATTTCTAAAACTCATTCAGGATTTCAACTACTTTTAGACGAAGAAATTAGTTTTTTGGTACTTTTTTTAGGGCATTCTCTACTTTTGAGGCAATTCCTTCTGGCTTTTCTCAATGTTATCGCTCGAAGGCATCACCACATCTATTTTTAAAATTAATTGCAATTAATAGAACCTAACTAATTGATAATGAATCGTTTTCTTGCTTTTTTGTTTGCTTGTTTTTTCATTTTGAGTACTTCAAATGCTCAGGATTTATCGCTTTATCAAAGTGAAATATTGACAGATCCTAATGGCAATTCATTAAACTACAGGATCTTTTTCCCAAAAAACTATCAGTCAGGAGATAAATTCCCGCTTGTCCTGTTTTTACATGGGGCAGGAGAAAGAGGGGATGACAATGAGGCTCAACTGGTACATGGCGCAAAATTGTTTATCAGTCCGGAAAATCAGGAAAAATATCCTGCGATAATCGTATTCCCACAATGTCCAAAAGAAATGAGATGGGCAGAATATGCTACACCTGATGGTTCTACTGATGATGGTTCATGGGCAACCCCATTTAACAAAAACCCAAATCCGCCTATGCGTTTGGTGATGAATTTGCTTGACCAGTTGTTAATGGAAGAAAAAATAGACAAAAATCGAATATATATCTCCGGATTATCTATGGGAGGTTTTGGAACATTTGATTTGCTGGCAAGAAAACCCAATTTCTTTGCTGCCGCAGCTCCAATTTGCGGAGGTGGAAATCCTGAAGCTGTAAAACGCTATGCGGGCTCTACAGATATGTGGATTTTTCATGGCGATAAAGACGATGTTGTTCCAGTTCAAAATTCTCAAAAGATGTATCGGGCTTTAAAGGAATTGGGCGCAAGTGTCAAATATTCAGAATATCCGGAAGTTAAGCACGATAGTTGGACCAATGCTTTTGCAGAACAGGAATTTTTGGCGTGGATGTTTTCGAAAAAGTTAAATTAATTGCTGTAAGTGATTATACACTATCAGGATGCTACAGTAAAACATCAAAGTTTATTTGGAAAATAAGTTGTATTTCAAAATGCAATAGATCGCTCTAAATCCGTCCTTCCAGCCAATCTTCTTACCTTCTTCATAAGTGCGACCGTAATAGGAAATCCCGACTTCATATATTCGAATATTTGGGACCCTGGAAACCTTGGCAGTTACTTCTGGCTCAAAACCAAAGCGTTTTTCCTTTAGTTTTAAACTTTTGATAATGTCAGTCCGAAAAAGTTTGTAGCAGGTCTCCATATCGGTCAGATTGAGGTTGGTAAGGGCATTGGAGAAAAAGGAGAGCATTTTATTGCCAATGGAATGCCAGAAAAATAAAATTCGGTGAGGATTACCACCCATAAACCTGGAGCCATAGACGACATCTGCAAATCCATCGGTAATGGGTTTTAGGAGTAAATTGTATTCCTGAGGGTCATATTCCAGATCTGCATCCTGAATGATTAGAAATTCGCCCGTTGCTTTTTCAATTCCAGTATGTAAGGCAGCCCCTTTTCCACGATTTACTTCGTGATTGAAGTATTGAATATTTAAATCTGAATTGGCTTCTTTATATTTTAAAATTGCTTCCTCTGTTTTGTCTTTTGAGCAATCATTGACAATAATGACCTCTTTTTGAATATCCTGTATCAATTTTACCGCCTTCACTTTATCCAGGATTAAGTGGATAGTATTTGCCTCATTATAGGCAGGAATGATGATTGATAATGTTTGCTGCATTTGCATGAAATTGAAATGGTCGGCAAAAATAGGAATCCAATAGCTAATAAGAAGTTTTAAGACTTGAATCACTTAAAATTTCGTAATTTTCGCCCCCTTTTCTGAATCACATAGCGACAAACGAAATACTGTTTTTAATAAAGTAAAGAGACGACCTAGCAAATCAATACATGGATCGAATTATTGGAAGATATACTGGAGAAAAAAAAGGGCCCTTACTTATTTGTTTTGGCGGAATGCATGGCAATGAACCCGCAGGAGTACAAGCCCTGGATTTGATGTTTAAAATGCTTGAGGTAGAGCCCATTACAAATCCCAGATTCAACTATTGTGGACGCTTACTTGGGATCAGGGGAAATGTGCAAGCTATCAAAAAAGGAGTCCGCTTTTTAAATCACGATCTGAATCGCCGGTGGAAACCCGAAATTGTCCAGCGAGTCAAAAATACCCCTATTCAGGACTTAAAAGATGAAGATTTAGAAATACGCGAAATTCTGGAGGTCATTGAAAAAGAAATTGCCGATTATAAACCCTCCCGAGTGGTCGTTTTAGATATTCATACAACGACTGCGTTTGGTGGTATTTTTTCAATTGCTTCTAATAATCAGGAAAGTGTCAGAATTGCTGTAGAATTGCACGCTCCTGTCATAACCGGTATGCTGGAAGGAGCAGGTATCCAGGGAACCAGCCTCCATTATTTCAATTCTGAAAATTTTGGAATAAATATGATTCCCGTTGTTTTTGAAGCGGGTCAACACGAGGAGGTCTTATCTGTTAATCGCGCTATTGCTGCGCTTACCAATTGCATGCGGACGATTGGCTGCATCCGAGCAGAAGATGTTGAAAATCGCCACGATGCCCTTTTAATTGAATATTCAAATGGCTTGCCTAAAGTTGCTGAATTGATCATGATCCACAGTATCTGTCCTGAAGATAAATTCCAGATGCGACCCAATTACAAAAACTTCCAACCAGTTAAAAAAGGGGAAATTCTAGCCCACGATAAAAAAGGAGAAATTAGAGCGGAAGAAGATGGGTTGATTTTGATGCCCTTGTATCAAAAACAAGGAGATGATGGTTTCTTTTTGGTGAAGAAGATTGATTATTGAATAAACAATTCAAGTCACGAACAAAATCCTCGCCGCCCTTCCGGGCGGATCGGGAGGTTTTTAAGGGGTGAAATCGGGCAATTTGCCCGATTTCACCCCTTAAAAACCCCTTCGGCGAGCCAGCGCAGCTGGCGAGGCGAATACTTTGCAACTCATATTATGTAGTAATTTGTGGAAAACATTTTAACACCTAAATCAGATTTTGCGCCCCATCTCCTTACCTTTGATGCACTTTCTGAATAAAAATGACAGCGACAGCAACTTATACCATAAAACTTCCTCTCTTTGAGGGACCGTTTGATCTGCTTCTATTCTTCATAGAAAGGGATGAGCTGGATATATACGATATTCCTATCGCAAATATTACCGATGATTTTTTGGCTTATGTTCGTCAGATGGAAGAAATGAATATTGATTTAGCAAGCGAATTCATCCTTGTTGCTGCTACCCTTTGCCGAATTAAGGCAAAATTGTTGATTCCTAGAAAACCGGTAGATGAGGAGGGCAATGAAATTGATCCCAGAGAAGAACTCGTTCAAAGGCTTTTAGAATACAAGCGATACAAATCAGTATTGGAAGAAATGAGGGAAATGGAAGAAAAGCGTGCAGGGCAAGCGTTACGTGGAAATGTCACGAAGGAATTAAAACAAATTGCGACAAAAGCACTGGTAGATGTAGAATTGGAGTCTTTGACTTTATTTAAATTGCTAAAGTCCTTTGAAAGGGTTGTTCAGAAGTTTGAAGACAATCAAAACAGAACGGTTCATCAGATTGTCCGATTTTCTTATACTATTATTGACCAACAGGATTACATTTTTAAAAAAATCAAAAAGGGTAAAAAAACGCCCTTTAAGACCCTATTTCGAAATCTTGAAAACAGAATGCATGCCATTGTGACCTTTCTTGCTTTATTGGAATTGTTGAATCTTCAAAAATTGCAAATTGTACAGGGGGAAGGGGTGAATAATTTTTGGCTGACGCTTTAATACCTACCTCAACAAGGTTATACTCCCTGAAGCGACCTGTTCTTCTCCTTTGCACAGCCATCTTGCCTTATAAAGAAATACACTTGAATTGACTGCTTGACCTTTGTAGGTGCCATCCCATCTTTGAAAAGGATCTCCAGTTGAGAAAACCAAGTTTCCCCATCTGTCAAAAATTTCAAATGAAATTAAATCATTGACAACATAAGGATTGTCAATGCCATAGGTATCATTTAAGCCGTCGGTATTAGGTGTGAAGGCTTTGGGAACAAAAAGTTGCTTACAATCCAAATCAGCAGGATCAATAACGGTAATTCTCAAAGAATCATTGGCAGTGCAAAATTGATCAGAGAAACTGAGGTTGTAAGTAGTGGTTTGACTGGGGGTAATCAATGGTTCAGCAAAGAATTCTTCTCCATTGGCGATGCCATCAGTAGGAGACCAAAGCAGATCGTCTGCGCAGGTATTTGTGATGTATGTTTGAACAGAATTGCCTAGAAATATGGTCGTATCATTAATGCCGCTGAGTGACTTTCCTGTGCCAATCTGGTCCGGCTCGAAATACAATTCTTTGATGTCTTTGTCACTCAATGCTTTTTCATAAATCCTTAGTTCATCCATAAATCCCTTAAAAGGGGTTTCAAAACCCTGGAAACATTGGCTGGCACCGATGGTCAAAATCGCGTTATCATTTGAAATATCGACTCGCTGGGCATTTGTAGATTTTGCCTGTGCTAAAAATTCTCCATTTAAATAGAGTTTGGTCGTAGTCCCTTGTCTAACAATGGTAACATGATACCAGCAAAATTCCTCCGGGAATTTTCGGGAAATGGAACCACTTACGGTTGTAGATTCATTCATGTCTACATTAAAAGTCCGGCTGTTGCTGGAAGGATTATAGCGAACTGTAAAAGCATGATCAGTACCATCACAATCAAATTTTCTAGACATCAACACAAAATTCTCTGGACTTTGAGTGATTGGTTTAAAGTAAAAACTAATCGTAAAGTCAATGGTATTAAAAACATCATCTACCGTACCTAAAATGGAAAACCAACTGTCCTCTGTTCCCGTTTTCACAAATTTTATGGAATTGCCCTTTACCCCGCAATCGCAATCAAATGGGCTGTTATCATTTTCTAAAATGACAATATTGGGAGTTCCAAAATCCTCCTCTACTCTACAGCTATCAAAAGAAAAATAAGCTACCAAACCATCGGTAGTTTGCGCAGACATTTGAAAAAAACCAAAAAGCAGTATTGTTGATAAAATGTATTTCATTTTATTGTTTGAAGTTTGCTAAAAATTGCTGCGTGGACAACCAACGAGGTGAGGCTGCTGACATACAGCTTGCAATAACCAAATCAAAACGATTTTAGAGGAGCGATATTTTATCCTCCAAATAGGTTCCCTAAATTTCCTAAGCCTGGAGGCATCATATCACTTATCAAGCCCTGGGCTTCCTCTTTTTCTTTTTCAGAAGCTTTTTCAATAGCGCGATTGACAGCAGCCAAAATCAAATCTTCCACTTGTTCCTGATCATTCCAATCGAGCTTGGTTTTATCCACGCTGATATTCAGAATCTGTCTGGCACAGTTAGCAGTTACTTTTACTGCACCATTTTCAACTTCCGCCTCTACGGTGATGGATGCCAATTTCTCTTTGAGCGCTTCCTGCTTCTCTTTAAAATTGCCTAAAATGTCGCCGAACATAAAAATTGATTCAAAGTTGTTCAAAATCGTTTAAATCTTGTCCCAAATGGTATTGAACAAGTTTGAACGCTTTTGAACAATTTTTTAACAATCTAAATCTTTTCTCAAAAATTCGCGCAAAGGTAACTGCTTTCGGATTCTTTAGGGAAGGCCTTAGGTGTTTTTTTAGGTAGGTAAGTAAAGCAATCAATTTCTGCTGTCTCTACTGGAGCACGGCTATATAGGGATATCATCTCATCTTCTGTTAAGGCTCGGTCGTAAATTCTGAGTTCATCTACAGCTCCTTTAAATCGAACCGTTCTGCCACTTCGAATACAAATACTATTGGCAAAAGAAAGTAATGCATCATTGGTCAAATCAATTCCACTGCATCGAAGTCCTTTTCTCCTTGGGGTTCCATTGATGTAAGTCGTTGCCCGAATGCCTTCTCGAACCAGGGCAAAATGTATCCATGCGGTGCTGTCAGTTTCAGGAGAGATTTCGGGATAATCTTTTTCAGGTGCTTCATGGACATCTGTATCAACGATGCTTGCATTTTTATCGAACTGAATATCAAACATGAAATTTTCGTCACAAATCGATCTTTTGGACAACAAGCTTTGCTTAAAAATGCTGTATTGGGCAGGCTTGAAATAAAAGCTAAGGGTAAAATCTGAGGTTGTGAAATAATCATTTACGCTGCCGTGAAATTCAATGTAATCCTGTGTCCCGTCTAACCAAAGGGCATCCTCCTCAACTCCGCACCGACACTGGGGGCTTCCAAACAAAACGCCATCAGAGCCATTGCCGCTATCATCTCGAGCATCACAATCATTGAAGGAGTAATGCGCAATCAAACCTTCACTCAAAGGATCTGGAACCGGATTTAGTGAAAAACTCAAGGCTACTAAAATGGGCAGGCAAATAAGTATCGTTTTTCTCATAATGATATTTGTTTCACATGAAGGTAAGGAAAATTCTTTAGATCTTTCCACCACAGTATTGTGCCAAAGGCACTCGCTATCATGGAGGTAATTCAAAAACATGAGTCATCCTAAATTTTGTTGATAAAAACCCTTTTCTTTTTTTCTTTTTTTTATTCTTTGATAATCAACCTGTTGCGGGGTGCGAGTTGTGGGGTGACCAACCCGCAACTCGCACCCCCCCCCAA
>JBGTQJ010000118.1:0-7626 GCA_041941305.1 Saprospiraceae bacterium | reverse complement strand
AGAGAAAAATAGAATTCCAAAATTTTACTTATACATAAATATGACTTGGTGCTTAATCCATTCAAATATGCCTATTTAATTTTCTTTTCAACTTGCTCAGGTCGCTCGTATGCCATCCTCTCAACTTCATAACCTGACTATTCGTCTTAGTTTCTTTGACGTATATTTTGGGAATAAAATTTTTAAATTTTTCATCGCATTGACTGGCATCCCTTACTTCAACTCCGTACTCTAAATAATAATCCAGTTTCTTTACTGATTCCGGTTTTCCAGACAAATCCAAAGCAATTATTTTAATTGGTTTGCCTTTAGCCCAGGCTCCAATGTCAGTTATAGCTCTTCTGCAAAATCCGCAGCGAGGGTCGGAAAAAATATGGATTTCGATGCTAGTCTCAGTGCTTGATGTGTCTAATTTAACGGCACAATCCAACAATTTTGCTTGAGCATTTGAATTTGAAGTCCAAAGGAGAATAAAGAAAAGGATAAAGCATTTCATTGTACAAAATTGGAAGGGTTTCTAAAAAGTAAGTTTCTTGATAAACACGGATTTTCTCTTTTTTTATTTCCCATTGTGATAAAGATAACGGTCTCTTTCAGATGCATGGGTTATGAGAAATGCTTCATTGTGTAAATTTCAGAATCATTATCCATCCGATTGGATTGAAACACAATTTTATTCCCATCGGGAGACCAATACGGATAGGAGGTCTCAATGTTTGTTAGTTTTTCAATATGCTTTACAGGATTTTGGCCAATTGTTATTACTGTAATGAGTAATAATGCCATACAAGCAGAAATGGTGTTCTTCATTGTTTTTGATTTATGTTAACGGATGATCCTTAAAGAATCTGTGGCGACCTTTATGGAGCAAGGAGAGACTTTGTCATTTGTTGCTGGTTTCTTTCTTTTTATCTAATTTAAAACTTTTCTCCATTTTTCAGATTCCGCAAATGCTTTAATAGTTTCATTTCTTTTTTCTAAAAGTGATTTCATGTATTGTTCAAGGAACAATTTGTCTGCAATTTTTCCGAAAACCCCTAAAGGTGATTCATAATTTAAAATGTCTATCATTAGTGTTTTACCTTCAGACTCTTTGAAAATGTGTTCGTGTTTGAATCTTTTAAAAATGCCTTTTTCCATTTCGTCGACAAAGTAATCATGCATTTTAATTTCCTTGCTTTGGCTTTGACCGTCATAAAACTTTATCCGAAAATTTAGAATTGGGTTTGCAGTCAATCGTCCAGTCGTGTAAAGCATTTACCACATGCAGTAGTTTATTTTTCACTGTTTCATCAATCAGGTCACCTTGTTTATTGAAACTATTTTGCGCATGAGCAAGCATTAAATTTGGTTTACTCATTGGCAACATTTGTAATAAACTACATATATACAATAAGTGGGTCTGTGCCCGAATAGTGGCAAAATGACTGGTAGAAGCGCCTATAAACGCGACTGGTTTTTGATAGAAAGGCGTATGGGCTTGGGTATATTTCCGGTAGGCATCATTGCGACGAGATGCCCATTCAATGGCATTCTTCAAGACAGCCGAGATAGTTCCATTGTGCTCAGGAACAGCGATTAACAGCGCATCTGCCTGACCTATAGCGCTGCGAAAATCATTGACTGCATCCGGAATGCCGCTGGATTCCAAATCCATGTTATAAAGTGGTAGATCTGCGAGGTTAAAAATCTCAATGACTACATGTTCAGGGCTTATTTTTTGTGCTTCTTTTAGGAGCCATTTATTGTAAGACTCCTTTCTGAGGCTCCCTGCGAACGCTAGAATATTTATGTTTTTTGTTTCCACTAATGATAATCTTATAAGAGGTTTTGGTTCTAATTAAACCGCTGCCTATTAATGTACTAATAAATCTAGATTTTCAGTTGACAACTACAAAGTAATTTTGACGACCTGCTTTTTCAGGCTCAATCGAAACAAAGAAATTTCGGACTCCTGAATTATCCTTTGACGATTCGACAATGTTGTTGTGCTGCTAAAGGAAATTTAGGAACCAACCAAGAACCTTACGAATTTTCTAATTTGCGCACAATTGGCAATACGCCGTTGGCAAAATGCGTCATCTCTGTTTTATCAGGATAGCCCAATAACAAAAATTGGGTGATGCCTTCTTTTTTATAATTTAAAATTGCTTGAGCAACTTCTTCATAAGCCCCAAATAAAGCAATGGATGGTGCTCCCAAATAAATTTCTGGCCGCTTGCGACGAGGACTTTTAAACGCTGAATTAATCGTGGCATCTTTTACAGTATAGTATTTTCCTGAAAAACTAAAAGGGGTATGCCCTTCCCAAATTGCACGGCAAATCGTCAGAAACTCATCCATCCGACGATAACGCTCATCATGATCCAATGAAATCTTAAAAATTGCTCCATTAAATAATATTTGTAAAACCCAGGCTATTTTCCTATTTGATACTAAATGCAGGCTGTATTACTCGTTTTCGAACCAGCGCTTGTATTTCTTTTGCACAGTCCATATATGTCTTTAAACTTGCGCCCGCAGGATTATTGATTGCTCCATTTGAACTAAGGCATTCTACTTTATCTGCTGCCTGCGGAAATTCCTGTAGGATCCGTTCTTTTTGCATGGAAGACATACAGAATATCCTGTCAGCCTCTTGCACATCTTCTGCCTGTAGGTTTTTAGAAACATGATTGACAATCGGAATTTTTAATTCCTTTAAAGCGGTTTTTGCATTTTCTGACATGGGTTGGGCCGGTTCGGCAGTCAAGCCCGCACTCCAGATTTTTATATTTGTACTGCCAAAATCAATTCCCCGACGCAAAAGATTTTTTTTCATCGCTTCCACACAAATAGCATGAGCCATTGGGGAACGACTGGTGTTTCCGGAACAAACAAACACATAATTTTGAGTGGGTATAAAAGATAGTGCTGCCCGTTCTTTTTTGGAAAAAGCGGGATAACTCAAAAACAAAATCGAAATGATGAGTAGGCATGCACTTGCCAACTGCATTCCACTTACAAAAGAGGCTTGAAAAATAAAACCTAAAATAAAAGATGCCGCCACGCCCGCGAGTAAACTTGCACAACGATTAACCGGAATACAAAAAGTATTCTCTCGATTATTCAAATAGATGCGGGTACCAAATGAATATAAACAAGCATATAAAGCACCAATGATTAGTGCCGGAATCGCTAAATTAGATCGAATAAATTTTGTAAAACCTTCTCGTAATTCAAATGGAATGATTCCCGTTCCTATTAGTGCCAAGGCAGCAGGCACCAATAATAAAACAAGCATAGCTACCAGCATTTCTTCTATAAAAAATTGATAGGAAACCTGCTTGTTGTTGATTTTAACCTGCCCCGTCATAAATTGCAAACGGAAAAAGTACCCAAATAAGTAAATTAAAATATTTAAAGCCGCAATCAAGGTTAGGAAGTATCCTCCTTTTTCTGAAAATAGCATAATCAGCGCAATAAAACTCAATCCAAAAGCTACCCAGGAATACCAACGCACCGTTCGATTAAAAAAAGTATCCATCAGTGGTGCCATCAACAATACGCCTCCACGCATCAACAATGCCGCAAAAACAATAGAGATGCCTTCAAAAGTATAAGCCAAAGTAGTAGTAGCAATGATAGTAGCCGCTGCAATGCCAGACAGAAAAGTCCACTTACTGCTTGCGAATGGAACAGTCACTCCCATAAATTTTACCCTTCCCGCAAATTTCCACCAACCCATGCCGCTAATAATCAGCAAAAACATGATGACAGTACCAATATTCACGGTCGGCAATAATTCAAAGCCGGAGATGCTACCAGTAGAACCCGGCAATAAGCCTTTCGATAAAGCTTTGGTCATTGCACTATAAGGAGTATAGAATAAAAAATACCCTGCTGCCAGGAGCCAAATGGATGGAGGAGCTTTAAACTTGTTTGTGACTGTTGGATGTTCCATTTTGTTGCTCTTGTGTTTTATCAGTTGCCGGTTGATTTTTGAAAAAAGATAAATCATGGGTTTGTCCCAGTATTAATTTCCCCAGCGTTGCCAAAACTTGGTCATCATTATCGTGACGAGCGTAAAAGGATAAATCACGGTATATTCTTTCCAGCCGGCTTGGGCGAATCATTGCACGGGCACCACAGGCATGAATGGCATGCTCAAGCGTTTGCATACCAAGTTGTTCAATCAACCATCGGGCATTGTTCCCTGCTATTTTGGCTTGCTCTATCTGCCCTGTTTCCCAAAGCGTGGCAACCTCTTTCAACCACAAATGGGCTGTTTTTAGGTTCATTGACATTTTGGCAATTCGATGTTGGATATAGGGGTCATGTCCTTTTTTTTGGGTTTTTATATATTTCAAGGTATATTCATAAGCACTTTCTGCCCCACCTAAAAAAGTTGCTGTGTATTGTGGGGTAAACCTGGTTTGCCAGTCTCCTGTTAAAAATTCACCCGGCTGACCAATCAAATTTTCATCGGGGATAAAGGTTTTATTAAAATGTACCAGCAAACTAACCGAGGAGCGCATACCAATGGGGTCCCACCAACTAGCATCGCAAGATACGCTTGGGTCTCGCATATCGCATCCAAGCATCAAGACAGTTTCAGGAGACGCAGTTGTGTGCCTGGCAGCGCCAGTACCTTCCGGATTGACAAGGATAATCGCCCAATCCACATCCGAGGCCCCTGAGCAAAAAACCTTGCTTCCATTGACGATATACCCGCCTTTGATTTTTTGAACAGTAGTCCCAAATTTCAATTTTTGACCCGGTTTTTTTGAAAGCGGTTCTCCACTCCATACCGACCAGGTTTCTCCTTTTTTGACGACACGGCTCAGCCAGCGGACTTTTTGTTCCGGTGTGGCAAGGTTATCAATTAAAAGAAGGGCATTGGCATGACCTTCCCAAATTCTGGCAAAACCCATATCCGCCTTGGCTATTTCTTTGGTCAATAGCCAATGGGTAAAAATATCACCCCTTTGGTGACCTAAACCCAAGCCACCATAAGCTTTGGAAGCAGTAGGAGCTAATAAACCTGCCCGATGTAAATCCTGAACATTTTCTTTTGGAAAAGTAGCTTCCCGGTCGTGCTTATCAGCTCGAGGAAAAAAAGCTTGCTGCGCTAATGCTCGCATTTTTTGCAACAATGTCTCTTTTTCCAATGATAATTGGAGATAGGTCATACGCTTCGATTGTTTGTGTAGAAGGGTTTAGACAAATGATCTATTTTTTAGCATAAAATTCACGAAAAAAAACAGTAGCCTTTGAATTATCTTTAAACTCAACCGATGCAGCGATGATAATAAGCCCTCTATTTATATTGATACTCAATACCGAAGAAAATTCGGTTGAATCATAATTTGCAAACCAGGCAACAGGTATTTTATCTTCTGTGTTATTAGCATAATACTTAAGGTTCGCCAGCCCCCAATCACGTGGTAATATCCCATCAGGCATTCCTTTAATATGAATCCATTGTTCGCTTCCTTTCTGAGTCACCTCAAATCCTTCAATACCCTTGCTTTGGGAGTTTGTATTTTTCCATACACCGGATGGGAATACCTTTTTGACATCAATATCGTGGGTGAAATTTTGCACAAAAAATTCCCTACCTATGTAATTCTTTCGGTTATCTCCATCTTTGAATTGTGTATAAATCTGTAGTACCAATACCCCATATTTTACATTTGCACACAAATGAACATCCATGAAATTAAGGTTGAACGAAGATGTAAATCCCTCGATAACATCCGATTGAATATTGGAATAATAGGCAACACAAGCAGATTTTCCCCAATCAATCAAGTCACCATTCCTCCCGGCTCCAAATACATGAAACAAATAATCAGATTCTACCTTTTCAAGAATTACTTCCGTGATAAGCCCGGTTGCAGGATTCGTGTTTTTCCAAAGACCTAATAAATCCGCTGATACTGAGCCGAGCACCTCAAAATTGCTTGGGAGAATATCATCAATTTTTGAAAAGCCTAAAGTTGTTGTTCCCATTTCTTAAAAAAAATTATGTTGAGTTGTGAGTTACAGATGCGCAACCTGGACACGACTCTGTTTAATTAACAAAATTATTTTCCGGTTGCGCCAATTGATAAGCCAATGCTTCCGGCATTTCCTGCCCCGTCATACCAGCAAACTGATGCCGTACCTGAGTTCGCAGTATTTCGAAACCATCAATTACAGTTAAGCCCATTTGATGTGCCGTGTCAACCAATCGGGTAGGTGTCTTGCGATACACTAAATCTATTACGATACTATTTTTTTTCATTTGCCGAACTTCAAAAGGCATCGCATTATCCGTCATGCCAACCGGCGTAGCGTTAATGACTATATTAAAAGCCGTCGGTTGAAAGTCTTTTAGTAGCTGTAAAGGCAAGTTTAATAATTTTTTTGCAAATACCCCATGCTTAATGGAACGATTGACCAGGGTTACTTTTGCGCCAGCATTTTTAAGTGCAAAAGCAATCGTTCTACCAGCACCACCGCATCCTATTACAGCTGCTTTCATCTTTTTGGGATTTATATTTCGTTGCATTAATCCATGCATTACGGCAAGAGAATCGGTTGTCATAGCTACCCAATGATGATCTGTCTTCACCAGTAAGTTGCCCGCTTTCGCACTCAAAACCAAGGGACTGGAAATGGCATCAACATATTCAATTCCTTTTTTCTTAAATGGGGAAACTGAAGTCAAGCCGGCAATATCTAAACCTAATGCAGCCCTTGCCTTATTTTTAATAATGCCTTCCCAGAAATCAGAAAAGTGGTGAATATGGAAGGGTAGATATAATGCCGGAATATTTAAAGCCTGATAGGCACCATTGTGCATTTTTGGAGAAAAAGAACCCAGTACAGGATTGCCTGCAATGCCAAAAATTTTTCGGAATGGTCTCAAGTTTGGAAAATGATAATCGTTCAGCAATTGAGCTATCGAAAAATAAGGTTGCTGGTCATTGTTGCCCGATTTTCCTGAAACCATCGCCGCTCCAAAATAGGGACTAAGGATTTGTGTCCACATCCCGGATAAGCCTGTGGCATAAGTGGTTAGTTGGGTAGAGGTTTGTAGCTTTTGAAATTGTAAGGGAATTAATGTTTCCGAAAGATTTTCAGGAATAGTAACCAACTCATAATGTGTGCCTCCAAAAGTCTTAAGTTGTTGGAAGACGGCAGCCAAGGCAGCGACAGATTTTACCGGCCCTTTCCAGAACAGCATGCGCTTTGTGAGGGGAATTTTTTGAAAAGATTCCTCTAAATCAACGGCCGCATTCAATTCTACATAGTCGAAAATCTTCGCTGCCTGTAGTAAAAGACTACTTCGGTGAGGGATCGTGGTATCCGGCAAAGAAAAAATGACCCCTTTTTCTCTAAATTGTAAACCCCACTCGAACCACTTTGGAATATCTGCTTCCCTGGCATACACCTTTAGCAAAGAGGCCTGCTCCAAATAGGGTATCTGACAAGTGTCCAGGACAGATTGCCTATCCAACAGGAGAGTAATGTTGCTCTTCATTTGTTAATAATTCAATCATTTTTTTGTCCTTGCTGCATTCCAATTGTTGACCTGAGGGGTTAACCCAGGGCTGTTAAGTTCTATTATTGAAAGTCAAAATGTAAAATGTAAAATGA
>JBGTQJ010000117.1:0-8679 GCA_041941305.1 Saprospiraceae bacterium | reverse complement strand
AGGTAAATTCAGACAACAAAAAATATCAATAAACTTTTTGCACGATGTACTAAGTTTGGAAAAAGAGAAATCTAAAGAACCAGAAGATTCCACTTTCGATCATACCCAGAAGTCATCTGATAAGGAAGCAATCATCAAAAATGAAGATTTGGTGGAAAAAATCAACTCTAGATATAAAAAATTCCGAGGAGCTACTTTTTCAGTTGTTTTCCCTACTGCATTTGAAGCAAATCCTTCTCTAAAAACCAATACCAGTGGTGCAGCATACGAAAGTGCATTTTTTGTTTCCCCTAATCAAAGTGTGGAATTTTATGCTTTTGTGCCTGTTGAATCAAAAATAGCTTCGGACATTGAGTTTGATAAAAGAGTTGAAAAAATTACTAATCAAAGACAAAATAAAAAAACCAATACTAGTTGGGTGGCATATCAAGCTAAGGACAAAAGCTATACCCGCACTTATAAGATTTCTAAAGACAAAAATGGAAATGTTATTCAAATAGTTGGGATGAAGTTTAGTGATATGGGAGCTTATAAAAAATATGAGGAGGAGTATAAAAAATTTAAAAAATCATTGAAATTAAAGGAAATGGTAAAAGCTGAATCTTCAACTATTAACATACCTAAAGAAGGGGAAATAATAGATGCTTGGAATAAAGTTGTAAGTGCCTACAAAAGGAGAGCGGATCTAATTTCCAATTTGATAGCTACGGTAAAAAGACAAACTGGTTTTGATAAAGGTACATTGGAAAGAGTTTTTCAAGCAAGAGCAAAGGCAACTTCTGTTGACGTTGCTCCAACAAAACTCACTGCTAAAAAGGTTTCGGAATTTCAACAAGCTCAAGGTCAGTTGAATTCTGCATTGGGACGTCTGTTGATAACTGTAGAACGTTATCCTGAGTTAAAGGCAAATGATGACTTTCAAAAAATCCAAATGCAGTTGGAGGGTACAGAAAACAGAATCAAGATAGTTAGAGATGACTATAATAAAGTTGTGATGGCTAATAATAAACCAAAGTTGAAGTTTACCAGGTCAGGGAATTCAGAACACACTCCAAAAATAAGATTTTGATTTTCAGGATTTTAAAAGCAAATATTTCAGAAACTAAATTTTAAACTCAAAACAGTCAATATCATGGAAAAAATAATATTATGCTTGTACTTCATGAGTCTTAGCTGGATAATGGTAAATGCTCAAAATATTATTTCTGTTGACAACTCTCCTGGTAGTACAGCTAATTACACCTCTCTGCAAGCAGCTATTGATGAGGCAGAAGGGGATGATTTTATTTATGTGACAGGAACCGGAATTGATTATGGGAATATTACAATTAATAAAAAAGTAAATATAATAGGCCCCGGTTATTTCTTAGCAGCCAATCAGGGAGGTGTGACGAATACTGCCCCCGCAATTGTTAGTGATATTATATTGACTGCAGGAGCTAATAATTCTTTGATTTCCGGTCTTACTTCAGATGAAGGTAATCCCTTAAATGATAAAGTTCACATAGAAGGTGTTTCAAATATTGTTTTTCAAAACAATCACCTTTACGGCGATCTAGAAATTGTCAATAGTTCCAATATTACTGTCCATAACAATTTTTTTGACCCTGATTATTGTTGCAATGATATTATAATTGAAGAAGGTTGTTCAAACATCCAAATTCTAAACAATATTATTTACGCTGCGGGACTAGGAGTAGATATAACAAGCGGTGCAGAGTTTAAACATAATGTAATCCTTACTGACAACATAGATTTTATAGGTTTTCATAATACGATTGTAAAGAACAATATTTTTTCGATTCTCAATTATCCGGATTTCGCAAATAGCAGTTCTATTTTATTTAATGTTTTTACCTTGCCTCAAAATGAAATTCCGGTAAATAATATTGGTAATTTAAATTCAAGTTCGATTTTTATTGGACAAGGGAGCCCTGATGGGGTTTTTCAACTTAAATCGAATTCTCCTGCGATTGGTGCTGGAGAAGGAGGTGTAGATTGCGGAATATTTGCCGGAGCCAGTCCTTATGTACTTTCTGGGCTACCCTCTATTCCAATCATTTATAGTTTGGAAGCACCAGTATCAGCTTCTGCAGGGGGAACTATTCAAGTAAAGGTAAAAGCTAGGGCTAACGAATGATTTTGTAAAACATAATAAAGTGTTCGACCCAATATCCTTCTGTTGGATATAGAGTTCTTCTTTATTTCAATTTCATAAAAGTCATTCTTTAGCCTTATGAAAAACATTCATATTATATCTGTTTTCCTTTGGATTTTGGCTTTTCCAAAATATGTATTAAGTCAAAATGAACCCATAACGCCTTGTGCTACAAAATCTCCCACTTTATCAGAATATAACTTTATAAAATATCATATTGCAAATCTTCACCTTCCTGAATATTCCTCCTTTACATGGATTCCAATAAAAGTACATGTGGTACAGGATGGAACTGGCAATGGCGGAATTATGCAATCAGATATCAATAAAGGTATTGCGAATTTGAATCATTATTTTTTGGAGGCAGATATTGGGTTTTATGTTTGTGGAGAAAGTCCAAATATTATTAATAATGCCACATTCTACGATTTTCATGAATCAGAAGAGGATGATTTAGCAACTGGAAATGAAGTCAGTAATTCTGTAAATCTGTTTTTTGTAAATAGCATTACATCCAATGATGGAAATTCAAATTGTGGATATGCATATCTCGCAACTAATACAGATGCTTTGAAAACAACTCGTATTATGATGAGCAATGATTGTGTTTTGAATGCCCCCAACGGAACATTGGTGCATGAATTTGGTCATTTTTTTTCCCTTCTGCATACTCATGAGGGAACTGAAAGTGGAAACAATAGCCCGAATGCAGAAAATGTTGAAAGGGTAGGGCCAAATAAAAATTGCAATGACAAAGGAGATTTCCTTTGCGACACCGAAGCTGACCCCAGACATGATTCTGATCTTTTTGATTTGTCTAATTGTACCTACATCGGTTCAGAGATTGATGCTTTTGGTGTTTTATATACTCCACCTATTGATAATATCATGTCTTATTACCCAGATCCCTGTGGAGGTATATTCACTTATAACCAATACGAACAGATAAGACAAGGATTGATTATTCGAAAAGGTCATACTTCAAACTCATTAGATTGCTCATACACTAATGTGGTTAACCCTAATAATCTTACAGCTATAAAACAAAATGGAAATGTCGCCCTTAATTGGGAAGACAAATCTAACAATGAATTTGGATTCATAATTGAACGCTCTTCACAATCTGGTAATAGTGGTTTCAAGGCTTTAAAAAACGGCGGAGTAGCCCCAAATACCACATCTTTTTTAGATACTGAAGTTATCCCTAACGTCAATTATTGGTATAGAGTTAGAGCTTCCAATGGTGGAGGGGATGAGTATAGCAATATAGCTTCAATATCCAATCCAACAGGTCAAATAACTTATTTGGAATACTATATAGATAGTGACCCAGGCTACCTACAAGGCAATGAAGTGGCCATAATTCCAAGCGATAACTTTGAACTAGATGTTACTGTCAATTTATCAAATTTAAATCCCGGTATTCACAATCTTTATTTCAGATGCAAAAATGATATGGAGGAATGGAGTTTTACTCAAAAGCATACCTTTTTCCTAATCCCCGCCCTAACAACAAGCAACATTTTCGAACTCGAATATTTTATTGACAACGATCCTGGATATGGCTTGGGAGCCGCAATTTCCATAACCCCAGGATTGGATATTACTGAGGCATTTTCTGTTAATTTAAGCAATCTCTCTCCAGGTATTCATAATTTATACATCAGAGCAAAAAACGAATTCGGGCAATGGAGTTTTGTTCGCAAACATACTTTTTTCGTTATTCCAGCAGAAGCAAATGCACGAGTTATTGCGATGGAGTATTTCATTGATGAAGACCCAGGTATCGGAATTGGGATTTCAATTCCGGTTAATCCAGGAGGTGACATTCAAAATACTTTTGAGATAGATATTAGTGACTTGATCCCTGGTGTACACAATCTGTATGTAAGAGCAAAAAATGAATTTGGACAATGGGGCTTTACCAGAATTCATACCTTCTTTGTCAATTATCCTTTACCCGAATATGAGATTACAGAAATTGAATATTTTATTGACCCAGATCCCGGAATTGGAAATGGAATTAGCTTTCCAATTGCACCCGCTGTTAATGATGTTGCCTTAAATTTTGATATTGACCTCGGATCTGGTTTACAATCCGGTGAACATATTTTGTGCGTACGAGCCAAGAATGCAAGCGGTATTTGGAGTGAGATTGAATGTGATACCTTTCAAATAATATCCATTATTTCTGCTTTATTTGATGTCGACCATACTTCCATATGTTTGGGAGAGGATATTACTTTTAAAAATAACAGCGTCAATGCTGACTCATTTTTATGGAATTTCGGTAATGGAGAAATTAGCTCAGAATTCGAACCTTCCCATGTTTATGATTTTCCGGGGACTTATGATGTTACCCTCATTGCGACAAATACTTCAAATCAAAACTCTGATACACTAGTTTTAGTGGACTTTATTACAGTTTATCAAAATCCCATTGTGAATATTATAGGAGATGAAAAATCTTGTGAAGAACCTATTGTCCTTGATGCTGGTTCTGGATTTATGAACTATACATGGTCTGACAACTCTCAAGAACCAGTATTTACAGCAACGACTACTGGAATTTATGCTGTTACTGTCTCAAACCATAATGGGTGCACCAGTTCTGATGAACTAAGCGTCGAAATATTTTCTAATCCTCAACCAAATATTGTTGGTGATGAAAATTTTTGCTTTGGGAGTTCTTCCATATTAGACGCAGGCAATGACTTTGTTTCCTACCACTGGTCTGATGGGTCTTCCAATCAAACACTAGAAGTCGATAATGAAGCAAGTTTCAGTGTTACAGTAACGGACATAAACGGGTGTTCTGGTTCAGATGAAATTACGACGTTTGTCCACTCTCTACCAACAGCAAGTATCCAACCTCAAGATACTACAATTTGTGAAGGACAAATGTTGGATATAGTGGCTTTTGGAGGGGTAAATTATTTATGGAGTAATAATGGTACAGAACCTGCGATTACAATTTCTGATGAGGGAATATACAGTGTTACCGTAACGGATATAAATGGTTGTGAAGATAATGCCAGTATCAATTTAGGTCTTGAGCCAAGTCCTTCCATTGTTGACTTTACCATAGGAGATGCAAATTGTGGGCAGGAAGGACATATTTTGGTTATTACACAAGACCCTTTGGACCAATTTATTTGGAACAATGGATTTTCTGGTAACGAGATTACAAGCTTGATGCCAGGAGAATATTCTGTAACAATAACCAACTCCTTTGGCTGTTCTCTGGAACAATCCTTCGAGGTTACCGGGACAAATATGTTGGAACTTGAATTTGAAATAATAAATGTAAGCTGCAATGGCGCAGATGATGGTATGGTGGTTGTTAATCCAAACGGCGGGACACCTCCTTATACCTATATCTGGACACCTGCACCCAATACCCAACAAATTGACAACCTTGAACCTGGCTCTTATGCCATCTCTGTTTTTGATTGTTGTGGCTGCGCTGCTAATGATTTAATAGAAATTACAGAACCGGATTTACTGGCTCTTAATCTTGTAACAACTGGCGATTCTGCTTCGGTCAGCCCAGAAGGGGGTACACCACCTTATGAAGTTGTTTGGAGCAATGGAGAAACCGGATTATCTGTCAGTGGACTAAATTCCGGGATGTACTTCGTAACTGTTACGGATGCAAATGGATGTGTAGAATCAGATAAGTTTACAGATGTAAAGAATATTCCATCGTTGACAAGTTTTGAAATATTTCCTAATCCTACTAATAAATTCCTATACTTCAACGCTTCCTTTTTGCAAAAGCAAAAGGGGGAAATAAACATTTACAATTTATTTGGACAGAAAGTGAAAACCACCACTTTTAATAGCCCAATAATTCAATTGGAATTTGATTTATCCAGAGTTCCGAGTGGAACATATTTGTTTGAGATGATTGCAGAAGATGGACGTTTATTTGAAAAAGTGTTGGTGGTAGATTGAATAGTCCTACTATTTTCCTATTCCAATTTCTAACATATTGCTGGATTATGATGGATTTTTTATCATAAGACACAAGAGATTAGGGTGTTGAAAATTATATCCTCGAAATAAGAGCATTTTTTAACTTGATAGTTGGGCTATGTTGAAAAAAGACTTAAAAAAAAAGTATGTATAAACTTAAAATATTTCAAAATGAAGAAAATTGAATTTCCATTTATTGTATTGATTTTAGCACTAATACTAACATCTTTTTCAAATCAACACCTTACGGGAACTCCTTATATTATTGTAAGGGTTATAGAGTGTCAAGGTGGGGATTCCGCAAATGAAAGTATGATTTTAATTGATCGTGGTGATAATGAAATTGAAAAAATCTCGCTAGAGAAATTTCACAAAAATCATTTTGAATCAAATTTCAAAATAATAGCAAGAACATTAAATGATATAAAATCTAGTGGATATAGAATTATATCTTCCTCTGGCGGAGGCGGAAATGACCATGCTATGATTCTTCAAAATTATATCTTCGAAAAAGAATAAAACTGTTAGCTTTCAAAATTAAGCACCAAGTCATATTTATGTATAAGTAAAATTTGGGATTTCTTTTTTCTCTAACGAGGCGAAAAACATGAACGCGGTGGTGCTTTAGCAGAAAAGATTTGGGGAATCTTTTTAACGAAGTGAACCGCTAGCGGATGGGATGCAGAATTTTAACATGATATCTACCCAGGCTCATGTAGAATTTAACAGGATTTCTACTCACCAAAGTCCAGAGGGCAAATTATATTTTGGGTCAGTAGAAGGGCTTTTTGTATTCCATCCAGATGATTTTGTTAAACAAGCCCAACTTGGGGAACAAGTTCAGGTTCAAGTTTCCCGAGTTTCTCATTTTGATACAAAAAAAGATACCTTGATGCATCAGTATCGTGATCTGGCAACTACCAAAAATTTTCACGTATATCCGAATTATAAATACATCAGTTTTGATGTTTTTATACCTATCTTTCGGGAGGCTAAAAACATACTTATACCTGGTTGTTGGAAGGCTATGATTCCAGATGGTCAAAACCTTCGACTTCCAATAACATCCGTTATGAGAATCTCCCTCCTGGTGAATATACACTTCATGTTCAAGGGGGCATTCATCCAGATTATTATAAAAAATCTGAAAGGCAGTTTCAAATAATTGTTCATCAGGTTTGGTATAAAACATGATGGGCTTATGCTGCTTTTCTAGGACTGTTTTTGGGATTGGTATATTTAATTTATCGGTATCAAATCAATCAACAATTAAAGCGAGCAGAAGCCAATCGCCTTAAAGAACTCAATGCGCTCAAATCTCGCCTTTATACCAATATTACTCATGAATTTAGAACACCATTGGCCGTAATCAAGGGGATGACGGACAATAATCGGGGGCAGCAAAATGAAAAGTCCCTGATTAGTCGAAATAGTGAAAACCTACTTCGGCTAGTCAATCAATTACTCGATTTGTCAAAACTGGAATCTGGCAACATAGAAATGGATTTGATTCAAGCCGATATTATTAGTTATCTGCAGTGCCTCACAGAATCCTTTTACTCGATGGCGGAAGAAAAGAAAATTCGCCTGGTGTTTTACCCCGAGATAAAAGAATTGGTGATGGATTTTGATGAAGTGAAAATTCAGCACATTGTCTATAATCTATTATCAAATGCAATCAAATTCTCACAATCCGGAGATAAGGTAATTCTTCATGCCAATCAAATAGAAAAAAATGAGCAAGGCTATTTAAGTCTTAAAGTTTCTGATACCGGTATCGGCATTGCTGAAAAAGATTTGGACGCCATTTTTGATCGCTTCTACCAAGCTGATGGAAGCAATACTCGTAAGGGAGAGGGGACAGGCATAGGATTGGCTTTAACAAAAGAACTCGTTGAAGTGATAGGTGGAGAAATTTCAGTTAAAAGTCAATCGGGAGTAGGGACCGAGTTTTTAATTTTATTGCCGATACAACGTACCACGGCTTTCCAAAGCCGTGAACCCGCGCCAAAAAAATTAACACTTATTGATTTTTTTTGGCAAGTTATAGCCCATTAAATACAAGGCATTTGACAAAAAAAAACCATGAAAAATATTTTCAAAAATCTTCTTTTTGGCTTTGATATTAAAAACAGGTGTATCATTTTTATCATTAGGTTTTATTGATACAGCCTTGTGGTGGTCACGAGTGAACACACTGCGAAATATGTTCAAGTAATTAGTATTATAAACCTTTGTAATTGATGGAGAGCTAGAAGATTGGGAGTTTAAAAACTCTTGGTTTGAGGTTTCAGATAAGCCATTAAATTCATTCTAGACTATTTATCCTTGAAGTCCTTATTCTTGTCTTTGGATTTCTCCTTAGATTTTGAAACATTAGGTGAGAGTCGAACTGTATAGTTTCTTCGTTTCAACTCTGACATTTCTTTTTCTCGTTCCTCTAACCCAGCAATAAAACCTTTTGCATATTCATCTTCACCCTTGGTAAGTTACCTTGACAAAGTCATGTTAGCGTTTTTTAAATTTATTGTTTTTTCGTTTTC
>JBGTQJ010000116.1:0-9914 GCA_041941305.1 Saprospiraceae bacterium | reverse complement strand
CTCTTTGATTATTCATAATTGCCTAATTCAGGTCAACCTATTTTAGGCATGGACAAACGACAACCGACAACCGACAACCGACAACTGACAACCGAGTATGAACTTAACGAAAATCGCAATTGACAATAGTCGGGTGACCATTATGATATTGTTGGTCATTCTTGCTATGGGTTTGGTGGGTTATCAAAATTTATCTAGAGATTCGATGCCCCCATTTACCATTCGGATTTGTTCTGTAGTAACCCAGTTTCCAGGAGCATCACCGGAACGGGTAGAGGAATTGGTGACAGATAAAATTGAAAAGGTAGCCCAAGAGTTGCCTGAATTGAAAAATGTGACGAGTGAATCCAGAACAGGGCTTTCAGTGGTAAATGTAGAGTTGACGCCTGAAATAAAAAAGAAGGATTTGCAGCCGGTTTGGGATAGATTGCGAAGAAAAATTGAGGAAATCAGAGAAGAACTTCCAGAAAGTGTCAAAGGACCAGATGTAAAGGATGACGGACTAGGAGTGGTATTTGGAATTATGCTCGGATTGGAAGGAGATGGATTTTCTTACTACGAATTGAAACAATATGCCGATGACATTAGAGATGATCTGGTCAAATTACCAGATGCATCAGAAGTAGAAATTAGTGGCGTACAAGAAGAGCAAATTTATGTTGAATTCGATAATGCCCGACTGGCAGAAATTGGATTGACCGCTAGTCAGCTACAAGGAATCATAGGAGCTACCAACATCGTTTTTTCAGGAGGACAAGTGAGTTTGGAGGATGAAAGAATTGTACTTGAACCTACAGGAAATTACGAATCTATAGATGATTTAAAGCATACCATCATTACCGTAGGCCCTGAAGGTCAAACAGTTGAATTAGGTGATATTACCCGAATTGTCCGCAATTACAAAACTCCGGCAGATAGGCTCGTGCGTATCAATGGCAATCCAGGTCTGGTGCTCTCTATCGCTTTAAAAGATGGTGCCAATTTGACCCGTCTGGGCGAAATTGTAGATGAAAAAGTTGCACAATACAATCAATCCCTCCCAGTTGGTATCAAACTAACCAGAACTGCCGCCCAGGATTATTTTGTCGATAAAAAGATCAGTGATTTTCTCAATAATGTACTCCAATCAGTAGGAATTGTCTTGCTTGTGATGTTGCTATTTTTAGGATTTAGGACAGGATTGGTAGTTGCCAGTCTCATTCCAATGGCAATGGTGATGACCTTGATGTTAATGGATTATTTCGATATTGGTTTGAATCAGGTATCTCTTGCAGCCCTAATCATGGCTTTGGGGATGCTTGTAGATAATGCGATTGTCGTCTCAGAGTCCATGATGGTAAAAATGGAAAATGGAATGGCTCCAGTGGCTTCTGCAATTGACTCTTGCCGGGAGTTGATTGTCCCGCTATTGGTTTCCTCTTTAACCACCTCTGCAGCCTTTCTAGCCTTCTTTTTGGCAGAAAACACAATGGGGGAAATTATGGGACCCTTGTTTAGTGTCATTACGCTGGCATTGTTGTCTTCCTGGATTTTGGCAATGACTTTGATTACTACCCTTGGGGCAAATTTCATTAGAGTCAAACTGAAAAAAGGAAATGATTCTGAAGGTCAAAAAGCCTCTTTATTCGACAGATTGAATGTTTGGTACAAGAAAATTTTGCTCCAGGCTTTGAAAAAACCAATCTTATTCACTCTGGGCATTATTATTTTATTTGTTTTTTCCCTCAGTCTCTTTCCTCGATTGCCCTTTATCTTTTTTCCAGATAGTGATAGAAACCTGGTCACTCTTGATTTGAATTTGCCACTAGGTACAAAGATCGAACGAACAGCAGAAGTCGTTGCAGCAATTGAAAATTACATCACTGAAGAGCTATTGGTTAATGAAGAACGGGAAAATGGCATTGTAGATTGGACCACTTTTATTGCAGAAGGACCAAAATCCTATGATTTGGGTTATCAGCCAGGGGAGGCAAACAGCGGTTATGCACACTTGCTTTTGAATACCTCCAGTTTTGAAGAAAATGGCAACGTAGTTCAAGTCCTGGATGACTATTGTTTCCAAAATTTCCCTGATGCAGATGTTCGGGTAGCACCTCTGGCAGGTGGTGGAGGTGGTGGAAGCGACGTGGAAGTTCGAATTTCAGGCGATTCTCCAGAAGAATTATTCCGGATTTCCGAAAGCATCAAGCAGGAAATGAATCGAATCACAGGTGCTAAAAACATCAAAGACAACTGGGGACCCAAAATCAAAAAATTTGTAGTTGATATTGACCAAAACAAAGCCAATCGCGCAGGAGTGACCAATCAGGACATCGCGATTTCTATGCGTACTGCACTTACAGGATTCAACTCAGGATCTTTTAGAGATGGAGAAGACAATATCAAGATCATGATGCGCAATGAAAGCAGTCAGGAGATTGATGTCCGTGAGCTGAATGGCTTAAACATTTTCGCCCAAAATTCGGGAAAATCAGTACCGCTGGTGCAAGTCGCCAATATTGTTCCGGACTGGCAATTTGCTAAAATCCTTCGAAGAAATTTATATCGAAACATCAATGTCAGTTGTGATGCTCAAACAGGGTTTACTGCATCCAACATTACAGACAACCTAAAACCCTGGTTAGAAGAAAGTTCAAAAAACTGGAAGCCTGGATATACTTACACCTTAGGGGGTGAATCTGAACAAAGTGGAGAAGCAATGGGAGCAGTAGGTGCCAAATTGCCTCTGGCAGGTTTTATCATATTGCTATTACTTGTAACTCAATTCAATTCTTTCCGCAAAACCTTCATCGTTTTGAGCACCATTCCACTAGGCTTGATTGGTGTTATTTTGGGCTTACTACTTTTCCGGTCTTATTTTGGATTCATGGCCTTTCTCGGAGTAATTTCACTTGCTGGAATTGTAATCAACAATGCCATCGTTTTGATCGATCGCATCAAAATTGAGATGGATGAATTCAATCGCAAACCTTTTGACGCCATTGTAGCTGCAGCGCAGCAAAGATTCAGACCGATTCTGTTGACCACTTTTACTACAACCTTAGGATTGATTCCACTCTATCTCGGTGGCGGCTTAATGTGGGAACCCATGGCAGTCGCAATTATGATAGGTTTGTTGTTTGCGACGGTAATTACCTTACTCTTTGTACCCGTATTGTATAAAATGTTGTTTAGAATAAAATTTTCTTAATTCTATGCTACTGCAATACTGCTATCCACCCAATAAATCAGTATTGTAGCATAGCAACATTGCAGTATCGCAGCATTAGTACGGCCTATGTTTCATCTTTATCTTTTGGAAATTTTAAAAACTCAAAATTCGAAAGACAAAAAAGGCGAAAATTGGGTTTGCGTCAAAATTAATTATGGCTGATTGATTAAATTCGCAAATTATTGAAGGTTGGAAATAAGATTTGTTTGGCTTTGGGTAAATACTATTCCCCATGCCATTGCGCTTTTCACTAGCATTAACCTACTCACTACAAACTGAAACGACATGAATTGCCAACCCAAAATCGCATATTGCGGTCTATTAGCATTTATTTTTTGTTGGAGTGTTTCATCAGTCTTTTCCCAAAACCTACCCTGTTCAGCGGTTAGTTTATCAAACAACATGTCCGATTTTGAAACTCATTCAACTGTTGGGTTAACGAATTCAGGAGTAGCAGCTCCAGGCTGTGGCGGAGCTATTTCAACTGATATTTGGTTTGAGGTGGTCGCTCCTGCTTCTGGCGATATGGACATTGCAACAATTGCTGGTACATTGACAGATGCGGCAATGGCAATTTATGAGGATCCCTGTTCCAACTTAACAGAAATAGATTGCACTGAAGATGATAATTGCGGGAATACCATTATGCCTATTTTACAATACGATAACCTTACACCAGGCACTACCTACTATATTAGAATCTGGCCAGAAAATGGCTCCTCAAATGGTGATTTTGAAATCAGAATAACAGACGGTGATCCAATAGGCACTCCATTAAACTTAACCCCAAATGGTTCTGCTTTCAATACGTCTGGTGGCTGCACCCAATTAACCACCGAATCAAATAGCCAGGCAGGCTGCGCCTGGGATCCGGTTTTGGTAGATTTTTCCCAACCTTTTGAAAATACGGTTCTGCTCAATTTTGGAGATATTGATGGAAGCGGAGCAGATGGAATTACAATGACCTATCACGATGATCCTGCCGGCATAAATGCTTGTGGTCCCTCAGGAGGAAGTCTCGCTGTAGAAGGACTACAAAACTCTTTTATTATTGAATTTGATACCTGGGACAATGGTGGTGGTATGGGAGATATTCCTCAAGATCACGTTTCAATCGATGTGAATGGAAATTTAAATTCCCCGGTTAATGGACCAAATTCTTTGGGCAATATTGAAGATGGGATGGATCACGAAGTTCATTTTAGTTGGGATCCGGTTACAATGACCTATGAGGTTTATTTCGATGGAGCTTTAGTGATTACTGGAGTATATGACATTATCAGCAATGCATTCAATGGACAAAATATGGTGTATTGTGGATTTACAGGTTCCACTGGAGGGGCAGTAAATAACCAAATTGTATGTCCGGTTCAACCCGAAATTTTTCCAGCTGGTTCTGAATCTACTGTTAATGTAGAAATTTGTGATGGAGATTGTCATTTTGCAGGCGGTGCTTGTCAAACAAATGCTGGTATTTATACAGATACCTATACTTCCTTTAATGGTTGTGATAGCATTATCAATACCAATTTGACTGTTTTGCCTACTTCTACCACAAATCTTACTGAAACAGTCTGTGATGGAGATTGTATAACCGTTGGCAACCAACTTTTTTGCTTCTCAGGCAATTATCAAGTACTCCTAACCAATTTTCAGGACTGTGATAGTACAGTTAATTTAAACCTTACAGTACTTGATGTGACTGCTTCCATTCACGGCAATAGCACAATTGACTGCAATAATCCAACTTTGGTCCTCGATGGAAGTACCTCCTCACCTCCAGGCCTTACCTACAATTGGACAACTTCTGATGGCAATATAGTCGGACCAACCAATGGCTCCTCTATTACCATAGATGGGGCTGGTACATACGATCTGGAAGTTTCCATAACGCAAGACGGCACAACTTGTACAGATCTAACTTCTTTTACCGTTAATGAAGATTTGACTCCACCTACAGTAAGTATTACTCCCCCCGAAGATTTGGACTGTATAAATACTACCCAGACCATTGATGCTTCTGGTTCTTCAGGCGGTGACCAATTCAATTGGTCTGGTCCCTCTATTATCTCCGGTCAAGGTACTTCAACAATTACAGTCGATGGTCCTGGAACCTATACGCTGGTGATGAGTAATAGTCAAAATGGTTGTACAGCAGAAGATAATGTGACTGTTGGAGAAGACACAACAGAGCCTACTATAAACATCCTTCCACCTGATGAGATCACCTGTACAACTACACTTGTGACTATTGATGGTTCTGGTTCTTCCGCAGGACCTAGTTTCACTTACAACTGGGTTGGTCCAGGAATATTTAGCGGAGGGAACTCTTCGACTCCGACTGTAACTTCCGGCGGCTCTTATACCCTAACAATTGCCAATACCCAAAATGGATGTACAGCTTCGGAGACAGTAATTGTTCCAGAGGATACCACACCTCCTCCTGCAAATGCTAATGGTGGAGGGCAGTTGGATTGCATCGCAACTGAAATTACAATCGATGGCTCTGGTTCTGGAAATGCAACCTCTACTTTTGTTTGGACAGGTCCTGGTATCATAGGTGGTGGCAATACTTTGATGCCAACAGTAAACCAGCCTGGCACTTACACCATTGAAGTAACAGATACAGATAACGGATGTACTGCAAGTGCTTCTGTAACCGTTACTCAAGACGTCATTCCTCCTATTGTAAATGCTGGTTCAGATGCCGTTTTGGATTGCTACAATCCCAATCAGATTACGTTGAATGGGAATGGCTCCAGTTCTGGATCCAACTTCTCCATTAATTGGACGACAAATGGTGGAAATATTGTGGCAGGTGGAAACACCCTCAATCCTGTAGTAGATGAACCAGGTAGTTATACTTTGGTTATCACCAATAGCAACAATGGTTGCACAGGAGAGGATGAGGTCATTGTTACAGAAGATCAGGAACCGCCTGTTGTACTCGCAAGCGGAAATGGAATGGTTACCTGTTTCACCCCCTTAGTGACCATCAGCGGCAATGGCTCTTCCTCCGGACCCAATTTTATCATCAATTGGACAGGACCTGGAATTTTTAGTGGTCAAAATGGATTAAACCCAACTGTCAATGCGGGAGGTCTCTACACACTGACCATTACCAATATTACCAATGGCTGTACCAATGATGCCGAAGTTTTTATAGATGAAAATACAGATACTCCCTTTACCAATATATTACAACCCGGTCAAATAGATTGTGACAATCCAATTGTAGCTATTGATGCCACTGGTTCAGGTGGCAATCCTCCAGTTTCTATAACCTGGACAACCTTTGGAGGAAACTTTGTGAATGGTCAAAACACACTCAATCCAACCGTAGATGCTCCCGGAACTTATGTCCTTACAATGGAAAATACAGATAGTGGATGTACGGCAGAAGCTTCTGTGACGATAAACGAAGATACAGTAGTACCAAATGCCAACGCAGGAAATGACATCATTCTGGATTGCACCAACCAAGTCCCGGTACTCCAGGGAGGTGGTTCCAGTTCAGGCAGTGGCATTACTTATCAATGGACGACTCCTGATGGCAATATCGTTTCGGGAGGAAATACTCAAAATCCTTCCATAAATGCTGGAGGCACCTATACCATTTTGGTGACAGATACCAATAATGGATGTACTGCTGAAGACGAAGTGATTGTCACAGAAGACAATGTTCCTCCTTACATAGAAGTAGCTCCACCGGATTATTTGGATTGTTATACTTTCAATGGGCAAATGACACTGGATGGCTCCAACTCTGAATATTCTCCAACTTATACCATTTTCTGGACGACCCTTGGCGGTAATTTTGTAAGTGGAGAAAATACCTTGACACCTGTCATTGATGCTCCTGGAACTTATACTTTGTTTATTATCAATCCAATCAATGGTTGCTCCAGCAATTTGCCAGTAACAGTTGATGGAGATACAGATCCGCCTACCGCAGATATTATTCCTCCAGGGGTTTTGGATTGTGAGCATGAGACTTTGCTTTTAGATGCCACCAATTCTTCAAGCCCAAGCGGCAATTTCTCTTATGTTTGGACGACGCCAGACGGTAACTTTTTGAATGGTGCAAATACCTTAACTCCAGAAATTGACCAAATAGGGTCTTACACCATCACCATCACCAATGATGCAAATGGCTGTACAGACGAAGAGACTGTTTTGGTTTCTGAAGATTTTGTTTATCCAGATGCAGAAGCCGGTGATGATGAAACACTTGGCTGCGCCCAACCTAATATCCAATTAAATGGGAATGGTTCGAGTACAGGTCCACAGTTCACCTATATCTGGACAGACCAAAATGACAATACAATAGCTACAAATACCCTGACTCCCACCGTTGGAACTGCCGGAGTTTACACAATCACAGTTATTAATTCCAGCAATGGATGTTCCACTGCAGATCAAGTCACGATTAATCAGGATACTGATTTGCCAGTGATCAATGTCGCCCCTGTAGATGACATCACCTGCATCGATTTGAGTGTTTTACTGGATGCCACCAATTCAGATTCCGGAAATGAATTTTCCTTCGATTGGCAAACTTCAGATGGTAGTTTTGAAAGTGGTCAAAATACTTTATCCCCCACTGTAAACTCAGGTGGAACCTACACCTTGACCATAACCAATATACTGAGCAGTTGCAGTTCATCCCAGAATATCATTGTAACAGAAGACAATATTTCCCCTTCACTGTCCTTGTCTGACCCTGATTTATTGAATTGCGAAAATGAAGAAGTGGATTTGGAAGGGACAACCAATGCAAATGCAAATAATCTCGATATTCTTTGGACTACTCAAAATGGAAATATTACAGGAAGTACCAATTCTTTAAATACTTCCACAGATACACCAGGTGATTATGTACTGACCATTACAGATTTGAGCAATGGTTGTGAAACTACCGAAACTGTAACTGTCGAAGAAAATTTAGATGTACCAATTACCATTGCCGGAGAAGATGAAATTTTGAATTGTGATGTTGAATTTATCGAATTAGATGGAACTGCTTCCAGTTCAGGAAATCCATATGTTTATCTCTGGCAATTTGAAAATGGAGATACCCTAGCGACCAATACGCTGACACCAACGGTTGAATTTCCAGGTACCTACACGCTATTAATTACCAACTCAATCAGTACCTGTGCGACTTCAGATACCATTGTCATTGGACAAGATACCAATGCACCAAATGTCGAAATTGCGGTAGCAGATACCTTAACCTGTGCCAACACTTTCTTTAATTTGGATGCTAGCAATTCAGATTCAGGCAATGACTTTCAAATCACCTGGCAAACCAGTGATGGAAATATCATTTCCGGATCAAGCACTTTGACTCCAGAAATTGATTCGGCGGGAACTTATGTTTTGACAATTTTAAATACCACCAACAATTGTGAAACCAGCCAGCAAGTCACTGTGAATCAAGATGTTGAAAATCCATTTGCCCAAATTCTATTCCCTGATACTTTAGACTGTGATGATACTGCCATTTTCCTGGACGCTCAAAATTCTGGAAGCAACTTTGAGTTCACTTATACCTGGAATACACCAAATGGCAATATTATTTCCAGTACAGATTCTTTGGCAGTTGAAGTAGATACTCCAGGTGATTATACCTTGAATTTAGTCAATACTTTTAATGGTTGTACCGCTGAAGCGACGGTACATGTAGCCCAAGATATTTTAGACCCAGTTGCTGAAGCAGGTGGAGATTTGACCATTTTGTGTACCCTTCCTTCAGTGACACTTGATGGCAGTGGCTCTAGTACGGGCAATCAGTTTGAATACTCATGGATTGATGAAAATGATCAGGTCGTTTCAAATGAACAAAACCCGGATATTGCCATAGCTGGAAATTACACTTTAACCGTCCTAAACACTATAAATGGCTGTACTGCCTCCGATGCCATGACGGTCAATCAGGATGACAATTTACCGAATATTGAAATCGCTCCGGTGAATTTGCTGACTTGCGCTGTGCAAAGTATTACGATTGATGGCTCCAATTCTGACAGCGGTACAGGAATTACTACAGTGTGGATGACAACTGATGGAAATATCGTATCAGGCAATGATGAATTGACGCCTGTAATAGATCAAGTGGGAACTTACACTTTGACCATTTTCAATACCAATAATGGTTGTTCTGCCACCGAAAATATTCTGGTTCAGGAAGACTTGGCACCTCCAGTGCCTCAGATTGACTTACCAGATACTTTGACCTGTGTTACAGAATCTGTGTTTCTGGATGCGGCAAATTCGGGTCCCCCAACAGATTTTCAGATTTCATGGCAAACAACAGGCGGCAACATTCTTTCAGGTGATCAAACTTTAAATCCTGAGGTAAATGCTCCCGGGATGTATATTTTAAACCTCACCAATAATAGCAATGGCTGCTCAGATGATTTAGAAATTGAAGTAGTGCAAGACATTGTAAATCCAAGTGCGGATGCGGGCTCTGATGGACTATTAACCTGTGCAATTACCAGCCTTGAAATGGCAGGAACAGGTAATGCAGCAGCGCCCATTAGCTATTTATGGGATACTTCTGATGGAAATATTGTCTCTGGAATTGACTTGCCAAATCCGACAATTGGAGCACCAGGAACTTATGTGTTGACAATAACCAATCTGGTCAATGGTTGTACCGAGACAGATCAAGTGTTAATCAATGAAGATGTAGTGA
>JBGTQJ010000115.1:0-10190 GCA_041941305.1 Saprospiraceae bacterium | reverse complement strand
TTTGTAAGGGAAGCCGTCAACCGTCCGCCGTTTACCGTCAACCGAATAAAGTCTAGTGTATTCAGTTGGCAGTGCTCAGGTCGTCAGCTAACAGTAACTGAACTGACTGTAGTGAACTGCCAACTGCTTATGTATCCAATTTCAAGCCGCCCGTAAGCAAATTGAAAAGGGTTAAGATCAAGGAAAATATTATTGCCCAAAACATTCCATCAACAAAGAATTCGCTCAACAACCAATCTACCAAGAGTACCATGGCTCCGTTGATGATCAACAAGAATAATCCCAGGGTCAGTATGGTAATTGGTAAAGTCAAAAGGGTCAAGATGGGTTTGATGAATGTATTGATGATTGCCAATAAAAATGCAACAATTATCGCATCCAAATATCCTCCTATGGCTACTCCCGGAAGGAAAGCCGAAGCAGCATAGACAAAAATCCCATTGATGAGTAATAAGATGAGGAAGTTCATTGTTTTTAGATTTTAACAGCTTCTCACTTCTTTTAACCTATTTTAATTAGGTCAATGTACTTGAGTCATCAACCGCAGAATTTCTGCCGAAAATGAAACTTAACAAATAGGATAGAATGATTAAAAGAAGCATTTGGTTTGAGCTTTTTACGTTTTTTAGATAAAAAGAAAATTGCCTATGCCTTTCGAAATAATCCTGAGATCAAAGATACCACCAACAGGACTAAAAAGATGTAAAAAACAATTTTGGCAATACCTGCGGCTGCTCCCGCAATTCCTCCAAAACCTAAAATACCTGCTATAATTGCTATGATAAATAGCCATAATGCTGCTCGTAACATAATTCTTATTTTTTTGGTTAGAAAATGGAAAATAAGGTATCAGAAAGAATTTATTGATATTTTTCAAATACCTGACTTTCAGTTGTTTATTATATTACGATTGAATTAAATAGATGTTCAAGAAGGTTTAAAAAAACTGATTTTTTTCATTTTTAAGGAAGGTCAGGAGCGTTGGGAGTTGGTTACTACTTTGAGCAGTACAGGAAAATGGTCGCTACCGAAATGCCCTAGACGTCTCATTTCTACCAACTTGAAGTGTTTACTTACAAAAAAATGGTCTATTGGAATTCGAAAAATCGGAATTAAAGCGTTGTAAGTATTATAGAATCCACGCCCGACACGAGGGTCCAACAATCCGCTAATGCTTTTAAATTGTTGTGTTATCTTCGACCAACCCACATCATTCAAATCACCACTTACCACCGTTGGAAAACGATTCCAGTTGGTCATGCCTGCTGCTACGATGAGTTCCATATCTTTTGCTTCCTCGTCATTCCAGGGGGCAGGGGGGCGAGGGTGTAGGCCGATAAACTGAATGATTTGGTCATCAAATTTGACCAGGGCATGAATGGAAGGCACATCCTTTTCGACCAAATATTGAATTTTCCAATCCTTCAATGGCAATTTTGAATACAAGGTCATGCCATAAGTATTGTCTTGAGGCTGGAGAACTTGATTGGGATATTCTTTATCTAAAACCTTCATTTTGTCTACCCAAAAAGTATCCGCCTCAGTTAGCAAAATAAGGTCGGGATTGTATTTTTTTATGATGGCAATGAGTTTATCGGTGCGCCGATTGGACATACGAACATTTGCCGTAAGGAAGGTAATGATCTTTTTTTGGGTCTTTAGCTTTGCTATTTCTTTTTTGTGAAAAGGCGTGAATGGGTATATTTTTCTAAAATGAAACAGTGCCCAGCCTATCAAAATAACAATAAAGACATAGGGCTTTTCAGGCAAGAAAAATCCAATCACAGCCAACAAAACCATAAAGAAAGCCAAATGGAACCGGATGGCATTGCAGCCTTTTACCCACCACTTTCTGAGCCGCAATTCAGCAAGCACGGAAGCGACCATGAAGAAAAAGGAAAAGGCATACCAAAGCATCATTTTTTCATCAAATATACGCCTCCAATTAGACTTATAAGGCCCAAACCTATCATTAAATAGGCTTGTTCTTTGTCGCCTTCACTTTCGGCAGAAAGCTCCAGATTACCAATGCTTACAGATGCATCACTGTTGTCTAATTTTTCGAATCCAAAAAATCCAAGGCTTAATCCTCCAATGATAAGCAAGATGGGAATTAGTTTTTTCATGTTGTTTTGTATTTTATTGGTTAATCTAAGATATGAGTTGCGAAAAACAGTCTCGCCGCCCTGACGGGCGACTCGAGAGGGTTTTTAGGGGGCAAACAAAGGATATATCAAATGAGTCATCGAATCGCTTCCGCGTCTGCTCCTCTTTCTACGGGAATTTCCTTTTGAATCACTCTTACCGCATAATCGGAGGGCGAAATACCACTTCCCAATTTTTCAGCTCTCACATAAGTAAATACTGCTCCAAAAAGAAAAATTAAAGAGGCATAAAACACCCAAAGCATTATGACCATAACACTTCCTGCGGTTTCGTACAATCCGACAACCGAACTGTTTCCGATGTAAAAACTTATCAGGTATTTTCCAGCAGCAAAAAGGATGGTCGTTAAAAAGGCTCCAAACCAGGTATCGCGCCATTTTAAATTGGCATCGGGCAAAAATTTGAATAACATTGCAAAAAGCAGGGCAATAATCAGAATGGGCAAGACAATGGAAGTCACGATTGTCAAGGCTGTCGAAAAAGTACCGATCCAGTCATCCAGATAGGTTGCGAATGCCGCAATCAGGGCATTTACGGAAAGGGACACCAGCAGAATAAAGGCGATTCCGAGTAAAATAGTGAATGATAAAACGCGATCTTTTATTAATTTCAAAAAGCCAGAGCCCTTGGGTTTTGCTTTGACCTGGAAAATCTGATTCAAGGCATTTTGCATGGTCACAAAAACAGTAGTAGATGTGAAAACCAAAATGCCTATTCCCAAAACAGTCGCCCAAAAACTCGGTTCAAATACTTGCAATTTATCTAAGGTTTGAGACAACTGTAGGGCGCTTTCGGGTTCAATCATCGTTTCAATTTCGCCAAAAATGGCACTTTTTACTTCAGTTTCGTCATAAAAGCGGGTTGCCGAAAATAAAATAATCAATAACATTGGCGGCAAGGAAAAAATGGTGTAATAAGCCAGGGCTGCCGCATGCGTAAATGCATCGTCCTCAATGAATTTTGAAACGGTTTCTTTCAAGACCGTCCAATAAAATTGCACCGCTATTATATTTGGAAATATCATTTTTAGTTTAGTGTTTAGTCCCATTTAAAATGCCGCTTGTTTCCGCTTGAAGCAAGCTTTCCTCCTTGTTGTCTTCAATAGTTTCTTTTATTGCTTCAGTTTTCTTTTGAGCAATAAAGGCTTGTGCTATGCTTATGAACAAGGGCAATAATTTTGCAAACAAATGACTTGTTGAAGAGGACGATGTAGAGGAATTATCATTTTGTTTGGCATTTGTGCCAAAGGCTTTATACCCTCCATAGACCAAACCTGCTGTGCCAATAGGCATCAAGACCTTTTTCATAATCAATGACTTGAGTTGAGTCCGGGAAGTTCCGAAACTGTGGGCTGCGGCTCGTTTGGTCAGTTCCATTTCCATTTTAAGCTTTTTCTTCTCTTTGAGTAATTCTTCTAAGGTTGTGATTTGACGCATGGTGATATAGACTAAAAATTAGGGTTCTTTGACCTTGGGTGATTGTGGTCAAAGAAGCGAAATTATTGAATGGCTCAATGCCTGATTATTCTAACATGGACTTTATAATTTGAGACAAGATGGGGTTGGTGACCAGTTTTTGGCGAAATTTAAATACCAAAATTGTCGTCAATGCATAAAATGCCGTTACACATAAAAATGCCAATGGGTAATCTTTCCACATTTCGCCAAGCCATAAGCCCAATGTCAAAAACAAAAAGCCAATGGTCATAACAGCTAGAAATGCCACAACAAAAACCGTAACTAACAATGAAATGGATTTTGCCGACCGCTCGGCGACTTCCAAACGAAGATAGTCCATTTGTTGTCCGATGTATTGTTTGGCATATTCAATAGTTTCACCTGTCGTATGTAATATTTCTTCGGTTTGCATGTTGTGTTTCGTATATGGTATAAAAGAATTGAGTGAGGAATCCGATTCCTCACTCACAAAGGTTTTTGTTACGCTTGACCATTTTCTACGACGGCAGCGATTTTAGCTTTTTCTGCTTTCATCTTTCTTTTGGCCGCATTCATTCCTGCTTCCAGACTGTCTTGTGCATCTTCAACGGTGTGTTCGGCAGAACTGGAAAGAGAATTGATTTTATTTTTCGCTGTCTCACTCAAATCCTGAACGAAGGCTTGCGTATTGTCAGCCATTTCATTCAACTTTGAGGAAATGCTATCGGCTTGATTTTGCAAAGTTTGGCGTACATCAGCATCCAGTTTTGAAATTTTCTTGCTCACTTTCTTTCTCATTTTTTTACCATCATCAGATGCCAGGTAGTAGCCTGCAATTCCTCCTGCTATCAATCCGAGTCCCAATCCGATTAAGGTTTTATTTCTGTCATTCATTGTTGTGATATAATTTTTTATGATGGTTCTTTGACAAATGCCGTGGAGGGTAAGCGAAGCCTGCGGCTTCGCAAAATATCATTGGGGAGAGTTATTGTTTTTGTGAGCCAAAGCTCACAAAAACAATAATTCTCCTCATAAAATTCTTTCGGCGGCGAAACCCGCCGGAGGGTGGTATTTCAAATTGTCGCATCAATGCGAATCAAATAATAACTCCATGAGCAGCAGGGTTTTGAACCCTGCGATTTCTGGTCAAAATGCAGGGTTCAAAACCCTGCTGCTCAAAGAACCCAAAACGCGACAAAATGAAATGCACCCCGCCGAACCACCACGACATTTGCCAAAGAACCTTTATGGTTAGAAAATATGGTTCCTTGTGCGCTAACAGATTTACGATGTATACAGGTTTTGTTTTGGAATTTTCTAAATCGTAGACCTGCTATCGTACAATTTTTTATGCTTTTACAGCCGTGTGAGTAGCCAAAGACTCCTTATATGTACTTGTCGGAAGGTCTTCCAAACCTGTGCTACTCAAGGATGGATTTACTTTTTGAATTCGCTTTTCGGCTTTATCAAAAGTGTTGATCATTTCGACCTTGAAGCGATTCCAGTTTTCTTCCGAGCTCGCTTTAGCTTCAGCCCAAACGTCCTGTACCTTTTTTCGATGCAATTTGAGTTCGTTCAACTCTTCCTTCATCTCATTGCTCGCCTCCTTCATTTTGCTGCGAATATTTTGAGATAAGTTTTCAATATTTTGTTCTATCCTGTCTAATAGACTTTGACAATCCTGAACAAATTCTTCTTTTGATTTTTGATAATTCATATTATTATATTTTTTGATTAGAATTGTTACTCTTTAAAAAATTATGCCTTACGGAGTAATTTGAGAATAATCAGAACAATTGCTACCACTAAAAGTAGATGAACTAAATTGCCTAAAACTGCTCCGAAACTGATGTAGCCCAACAACCATCCTACAACTAAAAGAATGATAATGATACTAATGATGTCTCTCATGATTTCTATGATTTTTGGTTAGTGTATGTTTGAATGATTTAATGACTGCCATTTGCTTTGGCTTCTTCCTTTTGACTATTTCCATTTACCTGGATACCCAATTTTTTGGGCGGATAAATTTCATTAATCGGCAATCCGCCAACTACTCCAAAATCGAGGGTTCTGATTGGGAAAGGGATGGTAATGCCATTTTCGTCAAAAGCTTTTTTCAAAGCAATAATGGCTTTATCTTTTGCAGCCAAATAATCGGCTTGCTCAGTTACGTTTTTCCAAAATCGCAGCGTAAAATTGATAGAACTGTCGCCAAATTCGGTAAAGAAAATCTGTATTGGGCGCGATTCATTAATATCCAAATCACAATTTTCAATTGCCTTTACGGCTACCGATTTTGCAAATTCCAGATCGTCTCCATAAGCGACTCCGCATGCGATGTCAATTCTTCGACGACCATTGTGTGTATAGTTTTTCAAGGGATTTTGTAATACATCCTTATTGGGGATAATCACTTCTTGCCCGTCGGGGGTTTGGATAATGGTGGAGCGCAGGTTGATTTTCAAAATTCGACCAAAAAAACCATTTGTTTCGATCAAATCTCCTACTCGATAATAATCTTTCACAGACATTAATACACCTGAAAACAGGTTGATGAGTGGGTCTTGTAATGCCAAACCGATTGCCAAACCAATGACTCCAGCCGTACCCAGCATTGCTGCCAGTGCATCACTCAAATTCAAAATACTCAAGACGACAAAGAGCGAAATCAACATAAAGACAGCTACTATCAGATTGGACAAAAAGCCCGAAACTGTTTTGTTAGCTGAGCTGCGTTGAAGTGCCTTTTTGGCCGCTTTTTTCAAATATCTTGATATGAAAATGGAAATTGTCAATACAATAGCAGCCAAAATAAAATTGGGCATGCCAACAATGATAGTGTTCAACCATCCTTCGAGTTTGTCGACTAAATTATTGAATGAAGTTTGAAATTGTTCCATTATATTTAGTGTTTTATAAATTTATTGAGAGGTAGACACCGGTAGCTTGCACTGCCAAAAAGTGGCTTTTCCTTTATCGCTCTACAATGCCTAGCCCGCATTAATTAAATAATAAGATTGTGTTGTTTATCGATAGAACGAAGGAAGTTGGAATATGTTCAGGAAATTATATTTTTCTGAATTTTGTCGATGATTTACTAGGTTGAAAACATTCAAAATGGGTTTTATTGCCATTTTGAGACTTTGATAAAACGAGCAAGTTTCCCAGATGTTCGAACCAAAAAAAAGAGGAACCCCTTACCAGGAAGTTCCTCTCCAACTAAACCCTATAGCACTAATAATACGGATTACAAACTGTCAATCCATTCTTTAATTTCCTGTTTTGTTTTTCCGGTTTTATTCTGAATTCGACCCAATAACTCCTCTTCTTTCCCTTCCTGGTATTCCAAATCGTCATTGGCCAGTTCACCGTATTCTTGTTTCAATTTTCCTTTGATAACATTCCAGTTACCTTTAATTCGATCAGCAATTGCGCTCATAATTTTTATATTTTAATGGTTAAGTAGCCATGCAAAATCAACTTTGCAAAAATACTGCGACATCCCCAAAGGGGCAGGCTGCGCCGAAGGCGCTCGTCGCAGTCCTGGTGGCTAGGAGGGGACTTATTGATAAAAATCTGATTTTCAGATTTTTATCAATAAGTCCCCTCCTAAAACCACCTTTGGCGACAGCGAGCCGCTTTTGCGGCAATGCTGTCGGCAAAGCAAAAGATAATTTTGCCTGATCACTTACTTAGAAAATGATTACCGATAATATCTCCTATCGGCTTTTATTTTTGAGTTTGTCAGAAATATGATGGTTCAAGGAGTTGCTTTCTAAAAATAACATCCCACATTCAGTTGTAGATTGAAGTGTTTGGCGTTTGTTCCTATTTCAACGGTTTCCAAAAAACGTGCTTTTTCAATTTCGCGGAAACCCTGTGTATATCTCAACTCAAACAAAATGTTTTTCAAATTCAAGCCAGCGCCTATGCCCAATCCAATATCAAAAGTTTCGTAATTATCGCGATCGTCATCCAACTCGCCTTCTGAGCCAAATAGTCCGTTTGTGTATTCATATTCCACGTTTGCAAGCCATGAAAAATGGGGACCGATATGAACATTTAACGGACCACCCAAAGGATTGACCATTGCCATTACTGGAACTTCAAAATAAAGCATTTTGCTTTCTACATCTCCAGCTGTATAGGAATAATCTGCCCCTTTCTGGACGACTGAAACTTCGGGTTGAATCGCAAACCAATCATTGGCGGGCAATTTTGCCATTAAACCGACTTGCCAACCTATTTTGGTTTGTTTATCATCAATTTGATCTTTATCAGCGGCAATATTCGAAAGATTGAATCCGCCCTTAATGCCCACTTGAGCAAATGCTGCGAAGGCAAACACATTTAATAAGATGATTAAAAAAGTCTTTTTCATTTTTTTAGGTATTTTAATATCGGAGATTTTTCACAAGTGTACTCTTTTGAATTTTATTTGTTGCCGGAAAGCGGTATTCAAAAGTGTATACCAGTGAAAAAGGTTTGAAAAATTGAAGGGTAAACAAGGCTCCGGGACTCTAATTATTTTTTTTACAATCCCAAAGGTTGTTGGTTTTCGATACAACGTTGCTCCTGCCCGGATGTTCATATAATTTTTGGTTCTTTGACAAATTTCGTGATGTAGAGTCAGTGGAAAATCAAATTCAACGCTACTATCGGGCGCTTTTGAATTTTATTTTCCACTGACCACAGCTTGCCCCGACTTTCGGGGAAATTTGTCAAAGAAGGTAATTTTTAAAAGAGCATTGAGTTTAGTTCAATATCATAATGTGATTTAAAGATTAGATATGAAATGATAAAGGCCAACACAGAAAGGCAAATTCCAATGATGAACACATTATAGCACATCCTCAAATACCTGAATTTATCGCCCAGGGTTGAGCCCAAAAAATAAAGATCATTGATGATGGAGTCATCCATATTTTCGCGGTTGGCTACAATTTTTTTTATAGCATTTTGATAATCCTTTTGTCCTATTTTATAAAAATTGCCGAAAAAGAAAAGGTTAGTTTTGCCAGAATTGATTTTGGACAAGTCGGTTTGACCGTTCATTTTGATAGGTCTTGTCGAAAGGGTCGCAAAAATCATCGTGACCACACAAGTAACTAAAAAGAACATAGAGGGTGCCAGGAGGTAAATTTTGTCCGATAAATAAGCCGCGAAGGCAGGCATTCCGATAGTCAAAATCAAAGCATTCACACTAAGCATAATATTGGCTTTTTGATCTGCGATGTTGGTCAGATCAATGTGATTTCGCAAAGAAGTTTTAAACATCATTCGCGCACCCTTGCTATCTCCTACTGACGATTGTTTCAATTGAACCTGATAAGCTTTTTCAGCTTCACTTAGCCTTTTTCGGGTTTTGGAAATATTTTTTCGTTTTCGATCACCATATTTTTCAATCGCACAATGAGTATAAAAAGAATGATTTTGAAGAAATTCCAAATTACTTTTTTCCCACTCATAATCCAGGAAAGCTTTTTTTCTATTTTCTTCAATTTCCTTTCGCAATCTTTCTGAACGACGGAAATATTTTTTCTGGCCAACGTGTGCTGTGTCTGCGTCGCACATTATCTTTTCTAGCTTTGAGGCAGGTGCGATTTTAGGGTTCGTCGCAGCAATCAATGCCTTTACCTGAACGATACCCTCCTCCGAATAATGATGTTTGCGCAAATATTCATCTGCTAATCTCTGGCTTTCTGCCTCATGTCCGTCATATATATTTACAAAGCCTGTATCGTGAAATAGGGCCGCAATTTGCAAATACTCCATTTCTTTTTCGGAACACTTCATCGCATTGCCCAATTCCAAAACAGCATCGCGGACTCGGAGGGCATGATTGAAATTGTGGAAATAAATATGGGCAGGCAATTGTTCTTCCAAGAGTTGACCAAGGTATTGTTCGACTGCCTTTATGTCAATGGTGAGATTGATTGCTTTTTTTTCAATAGATTCTGCTACTACAGTCATGCTATAATTTTAAGATATAAAGCATCAGTACTTAAAATGTTCATTCTGTTGAGCTTGGAGAGCCTTGTGGTATCAAAAGATCTTCGCTCCCGCTCCTGTAATTGATGAGACAGCCCAAAAATAGAAGATGAATATGGGATTAGCCTAAGTATCGGATACCTCCGAGGTATACAATGCTTAAAGGTAATAAACAGCTGATTATCAATTTAATACAAAGTTTTTTATTTTTCATTGAACATATAAAACCCCTGCCCGTTTTATCACAAATGCTTACCAAAAATGACAAAGACCATGAGAGATTAATGCTTAAGGTATTGTTGATTCAATTGTCAAATTCTAATTGTTTAAGTGGGTTTACCTATTAAAATATGATTTTTAATAGGTAAACCCATTGAACTCAAAAAAAATAATAAAATGCAGTTTAAAAGAATCGTATGGAATACAGCCATTGCCATGACAATGCTGTTCGTTTTTGCTGCCTGCAGCAATGAAAATCATCAAAATCAGGATACCGAAACTCAAGATGTCCTTGATGAAAATCCCGCTGAAGATTTTGGTTTTAAAGAAACATTCAATTGGGATAAAAATCAACTCGAACGAGATGCCACCTAT
>JBGTQJ010000114.1:0-10451 GCA_041941305.1 Saprospiraceae bacterium | reverse complement strand
GTGATTATACAGTATCCGTCACGGTCTTTTCAGATGCTTGTCCGAATGTGTCGATAATCAAGACCATTACCATTGAGAATTGTAGAAGAACAGCAGAAAATGATTTATTTACAACTGTCAATCTTTTCCCTGCGGTTAATGATGGTAATTTTAGATTACAAGTAGAGACAAAAAGGAAAATTGACCTAAGTATAGAAATTTATGATACCAAAGGAATCCTTATTCAGGATTTGAGACCAAAGGATATCAGTTCTTTTGACGAAAATTTCTATTTAGAAAAAGAGGGGATGTACTTCATTTATCTAAACACAAACATTACTGGAAATTACAAGATATTAAAAACCGTTGTCGGTAAATTTTAGAATAAATGGATCTGGTTGAGGCTCCCTTGCCTCCCTGGCGGGCGGCAAGGGAGGGATTTTAGGAGGCCAATACTCAGGAAATTCTCTTAAACCCTAAAGTAGTTTTTCTACCTCACAATGATATCAGATTCAAAAATACTGCCCTACCCCAACGACCAAACCCCTTCTGTTAAAGTCCATTACATCTACTCCATAATCCAGTCTGAATATTGCATTGAAAGCCAATTTACGTATTAGTCGAATACCCCCGCCAACAAAAAATTGAAAGGTATTCCCATTCACTAACTCACTCAATTATCCTTCAGGATTTCTCCAGAAAACTGTATCAGAAAAAGCGACCAATTGACCTCCAAACTTAGCAGTTTCAAAAAAGGTTTGACGGAATTCCAAATTCAATATCAAGGCAGCCGTTCCTCGCTCAATTCGATTGCCCGAACCTCGAATATTTATATAACTATCCAAAACGAATGGGGCAAATGGCGTATCATTATTGGTGGCTATACCAAATCGCAATCTGGCAGCAAAAAGAAATGAGAAAAGAAGTTGGAGCCTTCGCACGTTGATTTTCGTTTTCGAAATTGCGGTTATTTGATGGGTTCTTTTCAATCAGCAAAATAAATAATGCCTTTTTACAAGTTCAAAACAAAGGTGTCCGAAATGAGAAGCTTTCAACATGTACATTTTTCCCTTTTAATTCAACTTCATCATTTGTAAATGATTTCAAACACAAAACTATTCCTGAAGTATCAAAGAGGTATCACGAAAGGATAAAGGATCAATGATAATCGAAGAGGTGAATCTATCTTTAAGCGCAATTGAAAAAGCATTTTTCTAAAACTAAACAATTCACTAAAAGTTCCGTTTCCCTTTCATGAAAAATCAGCGGGTTTTACAAGTATCCAACATAATTGGGCTCATAATGGTCCTCACACTCAATACACTAGCCGTCGCTTTACCAATTGGAGGACGCACTACAGGAGAAATCTCAGAAATGTATCCCAACCTTTTTGTACCTGCGGGTTATGCTTTCTCTATCTGGAGTGTAATTTATTTACTGCTTATCATCTTTGTATTTCTTCAGGCAAAAGGTTTGTTTAATACTGAAAAAGATACCCCAGATTATATACCGAAAATTGGATGGTGGTTTGTAGTATCCTGTGTGGCAAATGCCAGTTGGATATTAGCCTGGCACTATCTATGGACCTTTCTTTCAGTGCTTATCATGCTGGGAATACTGTTTTCCTTAATCCAAATTTATTTGAAACTAGACATATCATACCCAAATAAAACTAGCCCACTTTTGGTTCGATTGCCATTTAGTATTTATTTGGGATGGATAACTGTGGCGACTGTTGCAAATGTAACCGCTTTGTTGGTATCTATTGAATGGAATGGATTCGGCATATCACCTGTCATTTGGACTTCCGCAATGATAATAGTAGCTACTTTAGTAGGCACAATTGTATTTTGGAAACGCCGGGACTTTGCTTTTGTTGGCGTATTGATTTGGGCATTCACTGCAATATTGGTCAAACGTCAAATGATAAATATCCCGGGTGAGTCTCTGATTATTTATTCCATTTATTTGGCTTTTGGCTTATTGTTGTTGACCATTATTTTGAGACTTTTTACGAAAAAAGAAAATGAATAATCGAGCAAGAATAAAGGAATTAAGACCTTCCATACCGACCATCACAGATACCAATCAAACAAGCGAATTTGAGCGATTTCAAAATCGTACTTTGCGTCCCATCCTCAAATTCCAGAATGATTTGCTGACCGAAATATTCAAAGATTACCTACAAAAAAGAAAAGCTGTTTTTTATAAACTCTCAAAAGAGCAGCAAAAAGAATACGTTTCCAAAGCTGTTCGCCAGGATTTAAAATTCAGAAATCTAGTAATTGGATTAGTAATTGGACATTTCACAGCAGAAGAATATCTCAGCTTCAGAAGTCAGGAGAAAGAACTCACCCGACGCATTGGGGATTTATCAATTCAAAGGATTCAGAGCCAGTTTTGTGAAGATTGAAGGAATTGTTGGTTGAAACCCTCCCATTTGTGCATTAATTACTCCTGAGTTTTTTCAATTCTGGATTAACCTGCATAGCTCGTCTCAAAATCAAAAAGAATGGGATCCACCAAATCAAGTCATTAAAAATGATAATCATTCCAAATGTCAGAGGGAAAGCCCCCTCAGCGAGATAAAAGGCAAAACCAATTGGGCCAAAAACCTTCCCCAGTAATCCTACCAAAATGATTGGCCAATGAATCAAAGGATTCCTCGAAGCTGCCAAATATCCAACTCCATATACCCCCACGACCATTCCGACGCATTGCCAAATCATGGGATACAATGGTAGCGGCATACCACTGATTTCGAAAAACAAGTTTGGGAATAGTATGACAGAAGCTCCCCAAATCAAGTTGTAAATCCCAGCAAAAACCAAGATTTGAGACATCCATTTTGATGTATGATTCAACATTTTTATTCAGTTTAATTAATAGGTACGTTTGTAGCTAAATCAGCCATTACCTGTTCGGCCACTAATCTCCCAGAACGCATTGCCGCATTTATAGAACCATTCAAATGATAATCTCCACAAGCGTATATGTTGTCTTGAATGTGCCAATCATTTTTGGAAAGATTTTGAAGTACTTTGCTTTGATTTGGCAATGCATACCTGACAAAACGAGTGTGCAGATGTGACCAATTCCAGACAGCCTTTCCAAACCACAATTCCAATTCTTTTCGAATTGATTTTTCTAATTCTTTGCTGGAAAAAGCCCTGTCTCCAACTACAGCTATTGAAATTAAATTTTTACCATTAGGAGCATATCCTGGAGCCACTTTGTTGATTACACAAATATTATTGCTCAATCGGTTTGGGAGGGTATTTAAAGCAATTAGCGGCACTTCAATTGGAGCATTATCCGTAACAAAATGTATATGGCTCGTACTTTGATAATTCGTATTGGCGGAAGTCCAACTCTTAACTAAACTCGTGGCTTCTGTTGCCAGAATTATTTTGTCAGACGAAAAGTAGGAGCCATCCTGCAAGAAGACTCTTCGCCCTTCAATCTTTTCTACTTTTGAGTTGCAAAGTATGGAGTTAGCCGGTAATTCACTTGCTAGCTGTTTCGGAATTTCTTCTATCCCCAAATTGGGAACAGCTGTTGCATTTTCACTAAACATTTTGAACACAAAATCGAACATTCGACGACTGGTGCTTAATTCTTTCTCCAAAAAGATTCCTGAGAAAAAGGGCATAAAAAACTGATCAATCATCGATTTGCTAAAGCCATATTCCTTTTCCAAAACTATCCTGGCAGGACGTTCTTCCTGGTCAAAAATTGCTTCAATTGACATTTGGGAAAGTCGGGTACGCAATTTGAGGATTTTGAGCTTATCTCCAATATTGCCCGCTTTTGAAAAGATAGTTGGGAATAAACTGGAAAACTCCCGAAATGGATCACCGATTCTGTCTTTTTTTCCATCTGGATATAACAACAAAGCACCCGGAGAGAAAACACGCAAGTCTAGTTGATCATAATTCAGCCAACGTTGCGCCTCTGGATAAGCAGTTAGTAAAACCTGAAATCCATGATCCAATCGAAACCCGTCTATAATATCTGTCTTTACCCTACCTCCAAGCCTATCGGTTGCCTCAAGAAGCAAAAAATCAATACCATTTTTGTGTAACTGTCGTGCTGCAGTGAGTCCTGCAAGTCCTCCTCCGATAATGATAACTGATGGCATCTAAATATTTTTTTTTAGAATAATATTTGCTCAACAGAAAATTCGAAAAGAGGTTTATTTTTTCAGGTAGTATTGGACTAAATTAGAAATTTATTTTTTGGACAGGGTGAAAAATGTAAATTTTGTTTGTGGAAGTCTGACGACAGGATGTTCAGTATTAACCTATCGTATAATCACTTTTCTATCTCAATAGATGCATATGGCTTTACGATTCCAAGATTAGGTTGTGTTTTAACCGAATGGTATTGCAATGCAGAGCCAATACATGCTTTTAATTCCATCTTGGGAACTTCATCGTCCAAATCAAATAGGATTGCTCGGTTATTTTCGTATTTGAAGATATCTCCAAAAACTTCTTTGAAAGTTGGAACTAACTTAGAAGTGCATTTGAAATACATCGCATATTGATTGGGTGTTTTGGACTTCCAATCAATTCGAATCGTACTTCCTTTTTTGGTCAAATAGCTGGGTTCTCCCCACTTGAGCGTTTCCTCGATTTCTTCAATCAATTGATTTTCTGATGCCGTTTCGAGTATAAGAGTACGTAATAAATCCAATTTGGGCTTTATCTCTTTTGGATAAGCACTAAACTTTTGTTCCACCTTTGGGTTTTGATTTATTTTTAATTCTGCCACCTGCTAACTTGAATTAATTAATTCAAGGTACGAACAATCGAAGTTCGCGCAGCAATGCTGCGCTCACGATGGGTTTAAGGGGAGAAACAGGCTGGAACCAGCCTGTTTCTCCCCTTAAACCTCCTTCGAGCCGTGCCAACGGCACGGCGAGGATTATTGCTTGCAACTTGCGTTCATTATTGCCTTTCTACAAATTCTTTAAACTGTTTCATCCATTTTTCTCCTTGTTTTCGATACATCCCCGGAAATAGAATCGCGATGAGTTTTGGCATCACCCAATTGATACGTGTATATTCAAATTCATACTCGTATCTGGTCCTGTTGTCATCTAAGGAGATAAATTTACATCTCATAAAGTTGTCCATATGTATATGATGGTAACTGGATTCGAAGTATTCAGGTAAATTATTGGTGAGGATGGTTTCCGTCAACTCCATATCCCGTTTTCCATATTTATACATCATTTTTGATACAGCTCCTTCTTTACCTGCCGTTCCACTGACAAGCTCTTTGCTCACAAATCCATCTTGGTACTCTTTGAGGTATTTTGGATCCTCAAAGTATTTTACTACTTCTTCCCTTGATTTTGTAATTTCGATTGAACCTTTGAATTTCATATTTAGATAATTTAAACACAAATTTTATTGATAGTACGATATATGATGCAAACCAAACTGAAATATACTAATAGTTGAACCTTTCATCAAAACAAGGGTATGAAGTAAACAGAAATGGACAAAATTCATTTATTCAGCGGACAGGTAAAAAACAACTAATATTACACCCAATGTCAAATCAGCTTTCCATACCCATCAAAAGCGCCATTCGAAATTTCCAAAAAAACTGGCAATACGGCAGTTTGAATATTTTGGGTTTAGCCATCGCTTTTGCAACCATCATCTTGGTGGTGACTTATTTGTATCAGGAGACCACTTACGAATCTTTTCACGAAAAAGCGGGTCGCATTTATCGACCTACTTATAGCTTCAACAATCAAGCTGGTTATGCCGTACAATTTGCCAGGATCCCCAATGATTTCATAAATGAATTGCCCAAAGACATTCCTGAAATTGAAAAGCTAATTCGATTTCAGAATAAGGAGCAAAAATACATCCGTATAAACGACCAAAGGTTTAAACCCAAACACGCCTATATTACGGATGCAGCGGTTTTTGAAGTATTTACATTGCCCTTAATTACAGGAAACCCTAAAACTGCTTTAGCAAATCCCAACTCAGCTGTTTTGACCGAAACATTGGCTAAAAAATACTTTGGTACTACCGATGTTATTGGTAAGGAATTGATGATTACAGGTGATTATTCCGCCGAAGAAAAAAACTTTAAGGTCACAGGGGTGATGGAAGATTTGCCTGTGAACACCCATATTCCAATGGACCTATTGTTTTCTTTTGGCAGTGATGAAGAGCGAACAGGATGGGCTTATATTTATACTTTATTTGTAGAGGGGGCTTCTATTGAACAAGTAGAAGCAAAAATGGATGATTTTGTCGCAAAATATGAGGACTCAGCATTTATTGCTTTTCCATTTCAATCACTGCAAGACATTCATTTACAATCCAATTTAGCCAGAGAAATCAAACCCAATGGGCAATCAATGTACATCGCAGTATTTTTCTGGGTTGGCTTATTTGTTTGGTTAATCGCATTGGTGAATTTTGCCAATCTAAGTGCTGCTTTGGCAATGAGCAGAGGAAAAGAAATGGGGGTTCGAAAAGTATTGGGTGCTTCAAAGGGAAATTTGATCTTTTTTTCTTTTACAGAATCGATTATTTATAGTTTGACGGCATTGGTTTTTGGGAGCTTATTGGCAGTTCTTATATTTCCTACTTTTAGTAATTTAACAGGTATTCAATTGATTCCTCCTCTACCCTATTTTATTGCTGTATTGGTTGGCATGGCCTTTCTAACAGGACTATTGGCAGGCATTCTACCAGCACTGGTAGCCACTTCAATGAAGATGCTACAAATTATTAAACAAGGGAATCATTGGTCGATGAAAAGCCCTTCGAACGGCATCAATGTCAAAAGAGGGATGATTGCCATCCAATTTTGTGCAACCATTATTTTAATCGGGAGTGCCTTGATAGCCTGGCAACAATTCAGGTATATCAATAATAAGAACTTAGGTCTAAAATCAGAACAAATTCTGACAATACCGAGTGTGCCTGGTAAAGTAGTTGATAATTATATCACCCTCAAAAATCGATTAAAAGAAATTTCAGGCGTTCAGCAAGTAACGGCTTGTATGCAGATACCTTCCAGTGAAATTAGAGATGTCGGCCCCGTATTAATTCATGGGGTAAACCAAACGGAAGACCAAATACCCATGATGGATATACAAATCATTGACCCCGATTTTATAGAAATGATGGAAATAGAATTATTGGCAGGGGAAGATTTTACAGCGAATGAAACTTTAGAAAAAACACCGACTTATACTGATACTTTTACGCCTCAACAATATTTAGCGGATACGCCCAAAAAATATTTGATCAATGAAACGGCAATGAAACAATTGGGCTGGAAGGATCCTTCTGAGGCCATTGGACAGCAAATCAATTGGAGCATTGGAAATTTCAAATTGCCTTTTGGACCCATTACTGGCATTATCAAAAATTATCATCAGGAGTCCCTCCGGAATAAAGTGGACCCTTTATTATTAACGATTGAGCCGATTTGGCTGTCTAATGTTTTAATCAAAGTAGAAACTCAAAATCTCCAAACGACCATTGCCAATATAAAAAGTGTATGGAATGATTTATTTCCCTATGCCCTGGAGTATTCCTTCCTGGATGAATTGTTCAATCAACTCTACCAGCAGGACCGGGTTCAACTTCAATTATTGAGCATCTTGTCTGTCATCGCTATTTTAATTTCCTTTATGGGTTTGGCAGGATTGGTCGCATATGCATTGAAAACACGATCAAAGGAATTGGCGATTAGAAGAGTCATTGGTGCCAATTTAACGAATTTGACAATGTTGATAGGGAGGGAATATTTGTGGATTTTATTGATTGCCGCACTAGTCGGTATTCCAATCAGTTATCACCGGGTTTCAGAGTGGTTACAGCATTTTGCTTATACCATTGACATTTCACCAATGGTTTATTTAGCCGCTTTTGTTTCGATTTTTGGCTTGTTGATTGGGACTATTTATTTGCAGACTTTTAAGGCAACGGTGGAGAATCCTGTTAGGGCATTGAGAGAGGAGTGATCTAAGTCTATTAAATATCCTCATCATCTCCTTGACTTAGATTTTCCATATTTATCCTACCCGATTTCAGTAAGAATTTTTCCAGAGGAAGCTTATGAGAATTGATTAGTTGTCTATAATTATTGACATTCACGTGAATTCTCGTTTCAATCACATCCAAATCCAGTGGTTTAAAAGAATCCAAATTGTTTGGTATCAATACTGTTTCGCCAGAGGAGTCCATAAATTCTTTAATTTCCAAAAAGTATTGAGTATGTAGGCCTTTTTCAACAATAGCTACAACAGTTGGTGCTGTATCAACCGGATAATACCCCAATACTTCTATACATTCCATTACAAGCGTTCTGGAAATATGCAATAGATGTTCTTTTTCCTCCTCCTGCCCGTATAATGAATTTCTCCTTTTTTCGTTTTTAAAGATGAATCTCCAAGTCTTGTCCCTGTCAAAATTTAATTTATCCAGGGTGGCAAACAGCGTATCTTTATAGACCTGATTATCTTCATATTCTGCGTTGCTTTTCCCTCCGGGCAGTTTGTTATTAATGAGGTTTCTAATAATGTCTTTATTTTTTACCATCAGAAAAAATTCTTCTCCTTCTTTGTAAAAAAAATAGACAACCCCTACATAATGAGTTGATTCTGGGCTTGGTAAATCAATAAAATTTTCCATATAAATATTATTCAACATTTCAATTATAAACTAAGAGCTTCTAAAACTAAAACTTATTTCCGTTCCGTCCGAGTCTTTATCCCAAATTCCCACCGTATCAAGGAGTGTCTAGCGAAACGAACACGGTGCGTTCCATTTGGAGACAGTGTTGGTTACGTTAAAATGAAAATGCTGAATTTTTACGTGGCACGCACATTATTTTCATTTTTATTGTCATTTTTATTTTCATGGAGTAATAAGCAGAGTCTCTCGCCTTTGGGATAGGGTTTAAGAGAGGACTCTGCGAAATACATTCACTTTCGTTTATCCTCAACAGAAATTAAACACAGAAAAGCCAGGTTTTTATCCCCTTTATCAACCAACGTCTCATAAATATTCAGGATAGTTCTGTTAAATATTCCCTTTTTGACCACCTCATTTTTATATCGAACAGTAACTTCCTTATCCAAATCCAACATTTCATCATTCACCAATATTTCAATTACCTCAGCATAGTTTTCTTCTATATGGATTTCATTGAGTTCAGGGTGATAAGTCACTCGAATTTCTGCTTTACTTTGAATCAAAGAGTCGGGCGTTTGTACCCAATAAAAGTTGGAATGATGCCGACCACTTTGCTGCCAAACTACTTTTTGGGGAATGGGATTTCGTTTATAATTGGTCATCCAGGGCAGAGCTACACTATCTTTTCGCTTCATCCAATGCCCCATTCCAGGATGAATTTGAACATCATGGATGTATCCTTTGGTATCCTCGGATTGTAATGCCGCTAATTTATCTCCCCATTCTTTTGCCACCTTATTTCTATTGTAAGCCTCATCATCAGCACCCATGTGAATGGCAAACGGCAGATTTCGAAGACTCAAGGGGGATGCATCATTGGGATGTCCAGCCATCATGGAAGCTGCCGCCAACCGATCTGCCAATCTCGGTGCCAACTGATAAACACCATCCCCACCAGCCGAATAACCGAGCAAATAAACTTTATTCGGATTCACATTTTCTTTGACAACTGCCAGTTGAATCAAAATATTAAACAACTCATCTATATGACTCTGATGCCATAAATTCCAGGTATTCGTAGGCGCCCTTGGTGCAAGATAAACACCTTCCAGGTTAATCATTGTTGAATCATATAGATGTTGTTGATTTTCATATTGTTGGTCATTGACAGAAGAAGGTGCACCACCGCCACCATGCATAGAAATAAACAAACTTCTCCCATCAGCAGGCGCTTCCCCAAATATTTGATAATAAAAGGGCATTTTGAAATCTTTATAAATCAACTCCCTACTATCCCATTGAGCGCCATACTTTTTAACCATTTGATTTTGTTTGTCAGCATGAAGGAGTTTTATCGCAGTACTTGACTGAGATTTGGTCAATGCTTTTTTAGAAAAATCCAAGTTTTGTATAGGCACCCTATCATCTTCTTCAACTAACAACCAACCTTTTAAACCCTCGATTGGATGCTGATCTTCCACAATTTGGGACGCTGGTTTTACCGTACAATTTAGATTCGCAATTAAAAGCAGAAAAGACAATTTGATTATATTTTTCATGATATTATGTTACTTGTTGCCTGGGTGCTGGTTTGCTGGGTGCTGGGAAATGAGCGCTGGTTTGATGAGTATTGCTGATACCATTGCGCCAAGCAAGAAGGGCTGCAAAATGGTGTTAGCAATTAAGCAGCGCAACCAGCAATCCAGAAACCAACCCAAAAACCAGAACCCAGAACCTGTCCATGCCTAAAATAGGTTGACCTGAATTAGGCAATTATGAATAATCAAA
>JBGTQJ010000113.1:0-10875 GCA_041941305.1 Saprospiraceae bacterium | reverse complement strand
CCCGCAACAAAAGCACATTACATAGTGAGTTGAAATTCAATGATTTAAGATACAACCTGAAAATTCGGAATGGCTCATATTTGTTATTTTGAATTCCGAAAAAAAAATTAGCACCTTTGAACTCTAATCAAAGCCAAATTGATCATGTCATCAGAGGGTAAAAACACACGACATATTGGTTCTTTTGCACAATCTAAAAAAGAGGAAACACCACAACCCATCGGAAAAAACTACCTTTTTGCCATTGCAATTGATAAATATGAGCATTGCCCAAAATTGTACAATGCAGTAAAGGATGCTTCCGACTTGATCGAAATACTCACTACTAAGTATTCCTTTAATAAACAATATATCCTTCAGCTTTTCAATCAAAATGCAACAGAAGAAAACATACTAAGCACCTTTCGGGAGTTGGCTGGGGCCATTACTCCAGATGACAATTTGATAATTTATTTTTCTGGTCACGGCGAATACGACGAGATATTCAAAGAAGGTTATTGGGTACCTGTAGATGCCAAACAAGGGGCGATACAGGATTATGTTCCCAATAGTAAAATCAAAACGGTGTTGAGTGCTATCAAATCCCATCATACTTTTTTGATAAGTGATTCTTGCTTTTCTGGTAGTTTGTTTATGCAATATCGTAGTACTGGATTGGCAGAAAGACTTGAGCGGGATCCATCGCGTTGGGGATTGACTGCCGGAAGAAATGAAATTGTTGCAGATGGAAGCCCAGGTAGCAATAGCCCTTTTTCAGATAGTTTAATTTACCACTTAAGAAATAATGAAGGCTCTATTGGGGTTGGTGATTTGTGCAATAAAGTGATGGAGGACGTCATTGCAAATGCCAATCAAACCCCTAGAGGAGAGCCTCTAAAAGTAGAAGGGCATCGTGGTGGTCAGTTTTTTTTTCACCCCAAAGGCTTCATTCCTTCTCAAAATACCGGAGGCTCACCTGTGAAACCCATTTCAAAGTTTCAGCCTGAATTTACTGGTCCGGTTACTGGCAAAAAACGTCCTTTGATACCTTATTTATTGGGAGGACTATTGGTACTTGTTTTGATCATTTTTGGAATGAAACAATTTTCCAAGCCGACTAAATCAAAAGAGCCCATCACTAGCCAAATTGAAACTCCTCAGAATCCACCAAAGGAAGAAAACATTCCGACTATTTCAAAAGAAACTTCTAAAGCCCCCAGAAAGGAAGTTAAAAAAGATACTAATGAACCTAAGCCTTCCATAGATGTTATGCTACCTTATTTGGAAAAAGGTGAAAAAGCTTTAAAACAAAATCCGCCTGACTTCAAAGCTGCCGAGAATTATTTCAGGACGGCAATGACTATAGCTGAAGAAAACAATTTGAACAAAGCCCCAATAAATAAAATGATCGAACTATTAAAAACGACCAAAGAAAAATATATAGCTCAACAGGAAAAAGAACGATTGGCAAAAGAAGCTGCCGCAAAACCCAAAACCAGTTCATTTAAAGATGCCAGAGATGGAAGAAATTATAAAACCGTTTTTTTAAACAATCAGGAATGGATGGCTGAAGACCTAAAATATGACCTGAATGGGGAGTCCTGGTGCTTTAGAGACAACGCTTCTAATTGTAATAAAAATGGAAAAGTATATAGTTGGAAAGGAGTAAAGAATGCTTGTCCAGGTGGTTGGAGATTACCTACCAGTGAGGATTGGCGTAGAATGATTAATAAATTCGGCGGGCATCAATATGCCCTCCCCAAATTGATACAGGGTGGGCAGAGTGGATTGGATATCGTGCTCTCGGGTCAAAGAGGGTTTTCTGGTACCTGGGCAAATTTTGGCGAATCTGTAAAGTATTGGAGCAGTTCGGAGGCTAGTGGAAGATATGCTTATTCCGCTAATTTCTATAAGAATGTAAGACCTAATATCGCTTATTTAAAAATAGAAAAAGATAAAGAAACAGCACCTTGCAGATGCATCAGGAAATAAACAATTGAAAATAGATTCAATAAGCTATTTTTGCGCGATAAAATTTTAATAATTCAAGTTGCGATAATTATTTCTATCAATAATTTTCATGCCCCACAGCCAACTATTTTAGAATAAAAATGTAATTGGAAGCAAGAGAACATACCTTGAGCAAACAGCTAAAAAGAAAAACCCGGAGAATAGTACATGAAAATTGGAATAGTTTGTTACCCAACCTATGGAGGAAGTGGTGTTTTAGCTACAGAACTAGGGCTTGGTCTGGCGAAGAAAGGACATGAAGTACATTTTATCACTTACCGCCGCCCAGCGAGATTGACCCATTTCCATGCGAATGTATTTTATCATGAAGTATCGGGAGAGGATTATCCTCTTTTTGAATACCCCCCTTACGATACTGCACTCGCCAGCAAATTGGTAGATGTCGTCAAGTTTGAACAATTGGATTTGCTACATGTACATTATGCCATACCACATGCAACGGTGGCATACATGGCAAAAAAGATTTTATTGCAACAGGGGCGTTATTTACCTGTAGTTACAACACTTCATGGGACAGATATCACACTTGTGGGTAGCAACTCCACTTTTGCGCCAGTTGTAGAATTTTCTATCAATAAATCTGATGGCGTAACTGCAGTTTCAGAAAATCTGAAACATCAAACGAAAGAACTTTTCAATATTAACAATGAGATAAAAGTCATTTACAATTTTATTGATTTTGAGCGATTTAGGAAGGTAGATAAAGATCATTTCAAAAAGGCAATTGCTCCAAATGGTGAACGAATTTTGGTGCATACCTCCAATTTCAGGAAAGTCAAAAGGGTAGAAGACGTCATTCAGATCTTCAGAAAGGTATACGAAAAGATTCCATCCAAGTTATTATTGATCGGAGATGGTCCTGAGCGTCATAACCTCGAAGAATTGTGTAGAAAAATCGGTTTGTGCCACGAAATCCGGTTTTTAGGAAAACAAGATGCCGTAGAGGAATTGCTGGCAGTCTCAGATTTATTTTTGATTCCCTCTGAAAGTGAAAGTTTTGGTTTGGCAGCCTTGGAGGCGATGGCTTGTGAAGTTCCGGTTATTTCTTCCAATGCAGGTGGATTGCCAGAAGTCAATATACATGGAGAAACGGGATTTTTAAGCGAGGTAGGAAATGTCCAGGAAATGGCACATCAGGCCATTCAGATTTTAAGCAACGAAAACACTTTACAGCAATTCAGAAAAAATGCATTGGAGCATTCCAAGACCTTTGACATCTCAAAAATTTTACCTCAATATGAAGCCTATTATGAAGAAATATTAGAAACAGCCGTTTATTAATGATGAATGGAAAACATGTGTCATTCCGAATTTTTAGATAGTATCTTAAATCATTGAATTTCAACTCACTATGTAATGTGTTTTTGTTGCGAGGTGCGAGTTATGGGTTGGTCAAACCCGCAACTCGCACCCCGTAACCAATTGTATATCAACGGATTAAGAAAAGGAAAAAAAACGAAAGGGTTTTATCGTCAAAAATCGGAATGATTCAAGTTCATCATTCATCATTCATCATTCAATTTCTTGTCTCAAAACACAAAAGCCCACCTTGCGCTTTTTACAGTTGCTTTAATTTATGGTGCTAATTATACCATTGCGAAAGATGTGATGGTCAATGGTTTTTTGGAGCCCCCTGCCTTGGTATTAATGAGGGTCATTTCGGGTATGTCCATGTTCTACATTTTTCATGCAGCTTTTGTCAGAGAAAAAATCGAACGAAAAGATATTCCTAGATTGATTTTATGCGGTATTTGTGGCGTTGCAGTAAATCAGATAATGTTTTTGGAAGGATTAAAACTGACTTCTCAAATCAATGCTTCACTCATCATGACAACCACTCCAATCCTTGTTCTGATTGCTTCTTCGATTTTAATTAAGGAAAAAATAACCTGGTCGAAAATGCTGGGAATCGCTTTGGGTTTGTCAGGAGCCATATTGTTAATTTTATATGGCAAAAAATTTGCATACCATAAGGACGGATTACTGGGTGATGTGCTGATATTCATCAATGCCACTTCTTATGGGTTGTATCTTGTACTTGTAAGAAACCTGATGCGAAAATATCATCCCATAACAGTGGTTAAGTGGATCTTTATTTTTGGAATCGTTTTCGTAGCTCCCTACGGAGCCGATGAATTGATTGAGGTACAATGGAACACTTTTACAAATGGAGCATGGCTTGCTGTAGCCTATGTGATGATTTGTACGACTTTTTTGGCTTACCTACTCAACGCTTTTGCCTTAAGAATTGTGAATCCATCTGTGGTGAGTATCTATATTTATCTACAACCATTACTGGCAACCATCATAGCCCTACTGTTAGCAAAAGACGTATTGACAATTTGGAAAGTGACGGCTGGTATTTTGATTTTTTTGGGTGTCTTTTTCGTTAGTAAACGATAAAGGAAATTTAACAATATGTTTTCAGAAATATTTTTTCAATTCACTTAAAAAACGTAAAAATCAACACCAGTGAATTGGTTTACAGGGGAAAGGGCATGTTAAATAAATTAATACGAACATTTTCAAATAAATAATATTCTTAAATTATTAGAAATTAATATTTTATGGAAATATGGCCTTTCCCTAAAAAAAACCTACCGTTTCGTCATTTAGATGCATTTCAGAGTGGAATTAGGCCCAATCAAGGATCAATTTACAGTATCTTTATCCAGTTATTGTATTAAACAACGACTATGAGTCAGAAAGATTTTAACAACAAACAGGCTATTTTCGAACTAGTCTCACGGTTTGAGACGATGTGCCAATCTGGAGGGGTTGCCTTTCCCGACGAAGAGTCTTACTACTTACTCATTGATTATTTTCAAGAAGAATATCTTGTTGATAGAGCTTTGGAGGTAGTGGATTATGCAATCGAACAGCATCCTTTTTCTGCAGATTTTTTCATTCGCAAGGCGCAATTATTAATTGACAGTCAACGCGAAGAAATGGCCATGGCTGCCCTCGACGAAGCCGAGTCGCTTGCCCCCGGAGATATTGTAATTCCCTTATTACGAGCCGAATCCCTTGCTTCCCTTGAACTATTTGAAGATGCGCTTTTGATACTGGAAGAACTCAAATTAAATGCTGAGCCAGAATATCTGAGCAACATCTACCTGACAGAGTCTTCCGTCTTCGAATCCATGGAAGAGTATGAACGAATGTTTTATTCGCTCAAAGCAGCTCTTTTGGAAAATCACGACAACAAGGAAGCATTGGAGCGGATGTGGATTTGCGTAGAATTGTCCAAGAAATTCAAAGAAAGTATTGAATTGCATGAGGACATTCTCGATTTAAATCCCTATTCACATCTGGCCTGGTACAATCTGGGTGCTGCTCAATCCTATTACGGAAATTACGAAGAAGCGATCGAAGCTTACGAATACGCTTTTTTGATCAATGAGAATTTTGAACTTGCCTATAAAGATTGTGCAGAGATTTGTTTTGAATTGAAGAAGTACCACAAGGCTTTGCGCTGCTACCAGGAGGTTCTGGAACATTTTGAGCCAGACTACTACCTATTCCAGCGCATCGGTCAGTGTTATCAAAACCTGGCGAGTTTTGCTATTGCCAAAACCTTCTTCGAAAAAGCTGCACAACTGGATCCTTTCAATGACGAAGTCTTTTTCCATCTTGGAGAATGTTATTTTAAAGAGGAAAACTGGAGCAAAGCCATCAGCTACTTCAATCATGCGATCCGCATTGAAGACAAACGAGAGGAATATTTCTCCGCTCTGGCAGAAGCTTACTTCGAATCAGGTGATTTTGACAAGGCAGGACCATTGTTTAGAGAAGCCACTGAGATTGCTCCAGAGCAAGCCGAATATTGGATCAAGTACGCTCGCTTTCTCGTAGATATGGGCATGGTCGAGCAAGCTTTGGATGTCATTGATGAAGGTGAAGAATACACTGGTGATACGAGTTTGATGTATTACCGATGTGGATGTTTGTTTGTGTTAGGCAAGCGAAAAGAAGCCTTTATCCTTCTAGGCAATGCTTTGGAAGATGATTTCTATCAGCACAATTCACTATTTGATTTAATGCCTGTCCTGGAAGAAGATACGGATGTACAGGCAATTATAGCAACATACCAGCCCCTGCATTAGGTGGTTTAAATAAAGATAAATTTTCTGAATCTAACTTACTGATACTAATTTTCAGCTCTATCCACTCTTGTAGCGGATAGAGCTTTTTTGTTTAATTGACTTTTCTAAAATTATCGCTATAAGTAGTGATTAAAAAATAACTTCATCATTTTGATTTCGCCATACAAGCTCAACTCCACTTCTTATCAGGCTTTCAGCCTTCGCTTATTTGACGAAATCGAAGATTCATGAGGCCTTATGCCGAACTAAACAATGAAGTTATTTTTTAAGGGTTCCTAATTTAACAATTCACTTCTTCGGCTATTGCAACAAATAGCTTAATTTCGCGCTCCCTTTCAAAAACCGCAATTTTCTATAACTAGTTATAAATCAAACCTTTAAAAAATAAATCAATTCTCAAATAAAAATCAATGAACACAACAGAAACGATTAACTTCGAAACTATAGAAGCAGGTGTCAATCATTATTTAGAAACCGCTTTTAATGCTGGAAAAATTGATGAGCAATCTTACCTGATGGCTAAGAGCAACACCTCTAAATTTCTTCGCGACTGGCTCACCGATAGTAATTTTTTAAAAATCTCTCCAAACTACCGAGATGGTATTTTAGGAGCTGTAGCAGAAGAGCGCTGGGAAGACATTGTAAATGCTTTTCGCAAAAAAATGAGCTTTGGAACAGGCGGAATCAGAGGTTTTATGGCAAGTCGCCGGGAAGATATTGTGAGCCTGAAGGAAAACGGAATTGATGCACCCATCTTAAAGGGCCCAAATACTTTAAATAACCTGGTTTTACTGCTCACCTCTGCTGGCGTAGCTCAATTTGGACGAGACAAAGGTTTTAATAAAATTGTCATTGGTTATGACAGCCGAATCAGAGGAAAAGATTTTGCAAAAGCCATAGCAGAAGAGTTTTTGGCTTATGGCTTTACGGTTTACCTATTTGATGAACCTTGTCCCTACCCTGAGGTGACTTTCGCCATTCCACACGTGAAGGCCCAAATGGGAATTTTGCTTTCTGCCTCTCACAATGATTATCGCTACAATGGTTATAAACTCTCCTGTGGCAATGGTTCTCAATTTGACCCAGAAGAAAGGACGGAGATGTACAATGACTATATTCAAAAAGTCACTTCTGATGCCATTCAATTGATGCCACTTGAAGAAGCGCCGGAAGGTCGGGTAATTTGGTTAGGTGGAGAAGAGAAATTGGAAGATGGTGAATATTATGGTCATAAAGAGCTGATAAATATTCACGGTGCACACCGCGAGCACATGAAGCAATTCCTTTTAAAGGATACCAACCCAGGCAAAAACCTAAACATTGGATTTTGTGCTTATCATGGAGCCGGAAGAATTGCAGTCCCCAGATTGTTGAGTGACATAGGATTTGGAAATATCAATACCATTACTAAAAATGGCTTGTTTGAACTGAATGGCTTATTTCCAAGCTTTTGTAGTGACCCTGGCAAAGAACAACAACCAGATCCCGGTGACCGACGTGCTGCAAAAATCGCTGTAGATGCTTTTAAAGAAGAATACGCCGATAAATGGGATGCACTCGATATTTTAATTGGAACTGACCCAGATGCGGATCGTTGTGGTGTAACGGTAAAGGTTCCTGCTCCTCAGCAAGAAATTTATAAAGGACAGGATTACACCTTAATGCCAGCAGACGATGTGTGGTCATTATTGCTATGGTACAGATTGAACCAGGATAAGAACATTAAACGTGACAAGGCATTTATCGTATTCTCTCATACGACAACTGATGCTTTGACTCTGATTGCCAAAAAATATGGCGTTGGCGTAATTAAAACCTGGGTTGGATTTGCGGCGCTTTCTGCTGCAGTTCGAAATGCCTGGGATGGCAATTTAAAAATCAATTTGGTGGAGGGTCGCGAAAACACCAATGACGAACTTTGCGATATGGTGATTTTGGAGACCCACGATATGAATACCAATCGCAATTACAATTTAGGAGCTTTTGAACAAAGTAATGGTTATTCATTGCTTGGTTTCCCTCCAAAAGATAGATTTTCATTAGGTGAGCAGGGTCATGTAAGGGATAAAGATGGAACATTTGCTGCCATTTTGGTGGCGGAAATTGCACAATGGGCAAAAGACCAGGGTTCCAGTATTTTTGAATTAATTGATAAGCATATTTATCTGGATCCAGACATCGGATTGTTTGTCAATCACTACGAACCAGACCCATTGGATGGAGAATATCCTGGGATAGAAGGCGATCGTATGAAGAAAGCTATTTTGAGGAGAGCACTCGGCTACTATCAATTAGCGAAAGCTGGTGGTTTAAAAATTGGTGGTTTGGAAGTTACTGACGCTGTTATTTACAGAACTGGAAAATACGACCATGTATATCCAAAAACTCCTGATTGGGCTTTCCCCGATGAAGGAGTTCGGTTCTATTTTGGAAGTGAATTCAATCATTTGACCATTCGTCCTTCTGGCACGGGAAATGCTTTGCGTATTCACGTCCAATTGCATGATCAGAATATCACTGAGCGTAATTTGAAAGCCAAAAAGATAGAATTGAGGCAGAAGACAAGAGCTATTGCTGATAATATTCGGGAATATCTGGGAGCGCCTCGGACGAGCGAATTGGTATAATTTCAAATAAACATGAGTCACCCTGAATTTTTCAAGTGTGAAAATTTCAGGGTGACTCATGTTTATATATTTCCGTATATGGGCTTATTCAAAAAAGGAACAAAACCATACAGTATTTTTAATTTCAAATGTCCTCGCTGCCATGAAGGAGGGCTATATGAAACGAGTACCTTCTCTTTCAAAAAATCCTTTGACATGCCCCAAAATTGTCCAAAATGTGGACAGAATTATTATCTGGAGCCGGGGTTCTACTATGGTGCTATGTTTATCTCCTACATCATTACAGGATTCTTTAGTTTAGGATTTGTTGGATTTTGCATGTTGGTTCTGGATATGAGCGTTGATACCTCATTTATTTGGTTGATTGTTGTTGTTGGGATTCTTTTTGTTTGGTTTTATCGCATTGCACGCTCCATCTGGATCAACCTGAATGTGAAGTTCCAAAAAGATGCGCTGGAAAATCCAGTATATGAAAACAAAGATTAAGCACATTCTTAACCATTCTTCTTGTGTCATTAGTCGTCCACCTAAATCATTATCTTAGCCTTTCACAATATGCCAACATATGCACTTACCCACAGAGATTGGATACAGGGAAACTTACACCATTCGCACCTACGAAATCGACAATAGAAAAATCGCTACAGTGCCTGCCTTGTTAAAATTAATGCACGAAGCTGCCATGCAGAATGTCATCAAAATCAAACTTTCTGTATGGGATTTAGAGCCACATAAAGTTTCCTGGGTGTTGATGCGCAAATCCTTAAAAATCAATCGCCTGCCAATATTAGGAGAGACTATTCACATTGTAACTTATCCAGTTAATTTTGAAAAATTTTTCACTTACAGAGATTATAAAGTGTTTGATGAAAATGGTGCGTTAATTGCGGCTTCATCTTCGACATGGCTTTTGATGGATACCGAGTCCCGAAAAATGACGCGCATCCTGCCTTTCATTCTGGAATTTCAAAAGAAGATGCCCAATCCTGAAGTATGCCTTCCTGCACCCATGACCAAATTGCCAAAATTTGAGCGTGTAGATTTTTCAAAGCCTTTCCGGGTTGATTGGCATGATTTGGATTTCAATAATCACCTCAGCAATGTTTTCTACATTCAGATGATGCTGGAAGGACTAGAAGACGATATTTTGTCAAATGGCAATTTAGAGGCAATGAATATTGTGTACAAAACTGAAGGACGATGGAAGGATGAAATTGTTTCTGAGGTCCAAAAGCTAGATAACCATCATTTCCTACATCGGCTGGTTCGAAAAGCGGATGGAAAGGAATTGGCGCTTTCAGAAAGTATATGGAAACCCTGATTTCTATTCTTTGACAAATCTTATTATTTCCCGATTATCTATCGACAAGTAATAGATTCCACTTGAAAATTTTGACAAGTCAAACTCTGTTTGTAATTCTATTATCATTCGTTGCTCCAATAACTTTCCAAAAACGTCATAGAGCTTGATTTCCTTTTCAACTGATGTTTTATCTGAAAATTTCAATATACAAAAATCACTAGCTGGATTTGGAAAAAGCTCCACGCTCAAAAGAAGCTGTTCATAAGTATTGGTAGGTGAGCAAGTTGGATTATTGATTCGGAAATCAAAAATGGCTGTCCCCAAAATAGAATCCGGTTGATGCACTTCTGAAAAATGGACGGTAATTTCACAACATCCTGCCTTGCCTTTGGGTCGTATCCAAAACTCAAAATAGCCGGTTGTATCCATCGGTTGTAAAATCACTGGGGCATCAATTCCTAAATCAGGAAAAATATTGCTGGTTACACCATTGATGTAATGATTATTATTATCAGAAGCCACATAAAACCACTCCTCCGGGCATTCTCCTGTAGTTTCATATTCCCACTTAATTAAAAGAGTATCATCCGTCAGGTTTTTATATCGTAAGTAATGTATGACATCGAGAAATTCGTCGGATAAATCGAGGTTTTCATGATGAGCTTCAATATAAGAGGGTTCTATTTCCAGAACGTTTTGAGCATGAAGAAAAGTTGACAATGAGAGGAAGAGTAGGAAAAGTGTTTTTTTCATTTTGTCTTGAATGATTTTTTTTATTCTACTGAGGAATAAATTTTTCTAAAGTGTAAAAATGCTGATACAGAGGATT
>JBGTQJ010000112.1:0-11191 GCA_041941305.1 Saprospiraceae bacterium | reverse complement strand
TTTCTCTTTTGAAAGCTAAATTAAAATTATTAAAGAACTTTTTGCACGATGTACTAAGTGTAGCATCTATTTTACTAGACGTTAGTCTGTCTCTATAGCTCAATCTACCTTGTACACCATACAACACAGCCTTTGTATCTCCAATATTGAAATAGCCATTGACAATGAAATGATTGCCGTTCTTATCCTCTATTTCACGGGGTCCTTCAAAAGAAATAAACTTGACAGTTTCTGAAAAAAACAAGCTGGCATCAAAGTGAAAATTGGAGCTGGGAGACCACCGGGTTCCAAATTCGAAAGTAGAAGTTTCTTCCGGTTGCAATACATCACTGGGGCGAATAATTTGCAATTCGTGAAAAGCTCCAGACAGTGCATCATTATTTGGGTCAAAACCAACTAGAAGCAGGTCGAGCTTATTTTCATCAAACAAATAAAAATTGCCAAAGTAGAAAGCTGTTGGACTTCGAATTGCTTCACCATAAAAGCCCCTGAAAGATAATTTTTCTGAAAAAGCATATAATAAGCCCAATCGGGGACTAAAGCCCCGACCATATAAACTCGAATTGGAGTAATTGAAGCTGAAAACCCCCTTTAGTTTTTCTAATGAAAGATAGGCTTGTCCAAAAACGCCACCACGCCAATCCGTCTCATCCCACTGGTCGAGGGTTAGGTCATTGACTTTCAAGGCTTTTGTGTTGTAGGGGCGCAGCATCAAGTTTTCAATTACAGAATTCGTTCGCCGATATTCTCCCCCAATCACAAATTCGAGCGATGGAATGGGTTTGAAGTTGCTAAACCATTCTACCCGATATTCTTTGGAGGCACTATAGTGGTATCTATTTCCAGAAAAGTAACGGTCAAAAACCATTTGTTCCTTCATTTCCAGTTCTTCGGGCGTATTGGAAGTATGCGCTGCGGCTGTATTAAAAGATTGATTTAAAGTATTGTGAACGTAAGTGTAGGAGGAGTTTTTGTCAGATGCATATTCCAGAAAATGCCCACTTAATTTAAATCCCCATTCTGACCATTCCTTGTTCCATGTAAGTTGGGCATTGTTGATGGTCTCTGCTATGAAATTATTTGGATTGGCATAGGAAACTGCTGATGTGTTCAATCCCAAAGAAGAGTGGTCTCTTCGGTACATTCTTTGGGCATTTAGCGTTAAATTTCTGAATTTGACATCGAAACCTCCCATCCGACTCAAGTGAGGCGCCTCGTTCAACAAAGGGGCAGGGTTATTGGGTCCAGACCTTCGATAGTTAGGACTTTCAAAGAAATGACCAGCTGTATCGTAAACAATTGGATTGTATAAAAAGGCAGTATCCTGAAAAATATCTCGGGTATCAAAAGCGGTGGTACTACCATAGATATTGTATTGTAAAATATTATCTCCCCGACCCAATTTTCCTCCAAACAATGCATGAATTGTTGAAAACCCGTTTGCCCCAACTCCAATATCTGCCTGCATAAATAATGGTCGTTCAGATTGGCGAGTGATAATATTGATTACTCCTGCAGCAGCATCTGGGCCATACAAGGCCGCTGCAGGTCCAAAAATGACTTCAATTCTTTCCGCTTCTCGTACAGGCAATTGTGCCCCTATAGGCATTCCCCGAATTGGAAATGGTTTAATTGGAATACCGTTTATTAAAATCTTGGTGTACGTATTGCCCTGTAAACCCCTCATGAGGAAAGTTTCCCCTTCAGCGCCGCTGCCTGGCTGAGATACGCGAATACCAGGTATCCATTTCAGTGCATCCACCAGCGTATTGTATCCTTTTTCCTGAATCTCCTCCTTTGTAATAACATAAATGGTATAAGGTAAATCAGACAGGTTTTGAAGCGATCGACTTGCTGACACTACTTGCTGTCCAAAGATGTCTCCTGCATCTTCCCGGATGTCATGAATTTGAAGTTCATCTGTAGATAGGGGAGGATTGCTTTGAGTCAAACTTTTTGAGGGGAGTAGAAAAATCAGGAATAACACTAGCTGAACATAATAATATTGGAGTGAAGCCATCATGCTTAAGATTTCTATTTGATTTTTCCCAGCGGGATCATTTTGGGAGAAGTTAAGGATTAAAATTACAAATCTTTTTTTGAGAAAAGCGACTCTATTAATGGTTACCAATTACAATTTGCATGAATAATGAATTAGCATTACTTTGCGTATTCTTTCGTCCAATTTCTATTCCTTATGCTGTTTGGTTTTTAAACTAAATGCTCTTTTTATCTAAATACTTGCCTAAAGTTATTTTACTGGTTTGCAAGCATATCTTTAAAATAACTTTAGAAAATTGCTTGCCTTTAATCGTTTGAGTAACATGAAAACAATTATTACACTTTTTTCTTTTTTTCTAAGTTCTTTTCTTTTTGCCCAACAATTTTCACCAAATACCTTGTGGGAAAAAACTTATGGTGGTATAAAAGCGGAAGAGGGCAATTCCATAATTCAAACCAAAGATGGAGGTTTTGCAATCGCGGGGTTTACCAATTCTACTGGGGTAGGCGGCTTTGATTTTTTAGTTATCAAAACTGATGTAGAGGGTAACAAGGAATGGGAAAAAACCTTCGGCGATAAACGTTCTGACGCTGCCAATTCAATTATCCAAACCAAAGATGGAGGCTTTGTAGTTGCAGGATACAAAGGTTTGCCGGCTAACGGGTATAATGACTTTTGGATAATTAGGCTCAATGGTGCAGGAAAATTGATTTGGGAAAAAACTTTTGGTGTAAATAACAGAACCGAATATGCGACCTCAGTAGTCCAGGCACATGATGGAGGCTTTGTAGTTGTTGGTGCCGCTGATTCCAAAAAAAATCGAGGTTATGATGCATTGGCAATTAAACTCGATAAGAATGGAAATAAGGAATGGGAAAAAGCTTACGGAGGAAGAGGTTCAGATGTTGCAAATGCCATTGTGAGCGATAAAAGAGGTGGATTTATTATTGCCGGATATACGGGTGCCAGAGGAAGAAATGATTCAGATTTTTGGCTCTTAAAAATTGATAATCAGGGGATTAAAGAATGGGAAAAAGCTTTTGGTAATGATGCCAATGACTTTGCTAAAGCAATTGTACAGACCGAGGATGGGGGCTTTGTGCTGGCAGGGTATACGAGTACTATTGCTGATAAATATTTCGATCTGTGGATGATCAAAACCAAGGAAAACGGGGACTTAGTCTGGCAAAAAACATATGGAGGCGACCGAACAGATTATGCCAATTCGATTGTCCAGACGAAAGACAACGGGTTTGCCCTGGCAGGCTATACCAACTCCAAGCCAAATCAGGATTCAGATTTTTGGGTTTTAAAAACAAATAAAAACGGTCTGAAGGAATGGGAAAAAACTTTTGGAAGTGCTTATGATGATAATGCAAAAGCAATTGCTGAAACCGAAAATGGAGGTTTGGTGGTTACTGGCGGTATCAAATCCAAGGGTGCAGATGATAAAGACTTGTGGCTTATTCGCTTTCATCCGGGAGATATTGATACCTACATCAAATCTTATGTTGAAGAAAATTTGACCGATTGGCTAAAAAAGGGGCGCTATGAAAAAACTTATGATTATCAAAAAAGAATTAAAGAACACTTGCAAAGTGGGGCGCCTCAGCAGCTTGCAGATGAAGCATTGACATTTTTGAAAAATCAATACTTACAAGGACTCGACTTTGCCGACTTACAAAACAAATCTTACGACGCAGATAACGAAACCATGTTGGTGGGTGGTGGTGATTTTCCCGATTTTGTGGTACCAGTTCCTTTAAATGATGCACCTGAGTTGGAAGCCAATTGGTTGCGGGTGAAATTTCAAAACCCGGACTTTGATGTAAAAGATAACAGCATGATTTTAAGCTACCTGGAGCTGGTGTTTGATGATCACAAGTACATCTTTGATGCCCGGCAACCCCATGAATATGTCTTAAACGACATCGAATTTGATATTCCAGATTTGCCGGAGATTGATTTCTCAAATATAAAAATTGAAAGTGCTCCAACAGAAACCTCCAAAGCCACTATTCAGATTGAGCAAGCAAAAGTAGATACTGATATTCCAATTAACCTAATTGAGAATCCCAATACTTTTGCAGTAATCATTGGCAATCAAAATTATGAAACGGAGGTTAATGTTCCGTTTGCCCACAATGATGCCAAGGTGTTTGCTGCATATTGTGAGAAAACCTTAGGGATTCCTGAGGAAAATATTCACTTAAAGCTAGACGCGACTTATGGCAACCTCAAAGGAGAAATTGGCTGGCTAAAAGACATTGCGGATGCCTATGGCAAAGATGCCAAAATACTCTTCTACTATGCTGGACATGGTATGCCAAATGAAAAAACAAAGGATGCTTGTTTACTTCCTGTAGATGGCAGTGCCACAAATACTGAAACAGCCCTGCTACTTTCTGAAATATATACCCAACTTTCAAATCTTGATGTGCAAAGAGTCATTGTTTTTTTGGATGCCTGTTTTAGTGGAGGCACTCGTGAAGGAACCTTGGCATTTGGTGAACGAAAAATTGGAATTCGAACGAATCCCCTTGCACCAAAAGGGAAACTGATCATTTTTAGTGCAACTTCTGAAACGCAAACAGCTTTTCCTTTTCGCGAAAAACGGCATGGGATGTTTACCTATTATTTACTCAAGAAATTACAGGAGTCAAAAGGAGACTTGACCTTGAGTGAATTAAGCAATTACCTCTCCGGAACAAGTGGAAAAGTCAATCAGAAATCTATTTTGCTAAATTCTAAAGTGCAAACTCCAGAAGTTTTGGTAAGTCAAAAATTATTGGAGGATTGGCGAGAAATTCGACTTAAATAAAAACTTGAATCATCCCGTATTTTTCGATTGTACGTTTAATCATTGAATTTCATGGGCCTTTGTTGCGAGGTGAAAGTTAGGGGTTTGACCACCTCGCAACTTGCATCTCGCAACAAATTGAATATCAATAGATTAAGTAGGAAAAATAAGCTAAAGGGTTTTTATTGCCAAAGTTTGGGGTGACTCACGTTATGGAAAATTAGAGAGTCTGATTGATTACTGATACCTGGTTTTCCAAAACTTATCAAAGGGCAATTTAAATTGATAAGCGACGTCCTGATCTCTGCTACCATCTGTTATATCCAATCCATATTTCACTTTTCGAGGGTCATCATAAGTCATGGTGCCGAAAATTCTATCCCAAAAGGAGAAGATGTTCCCAAAGTTGGAATCTGTCCAGGGCTGCTCGAAGTGGTGGTGAAATTTATGCATATTTGGGGTGATGAAAACATAGCTTAAAGTTTTATCCAGCCAAAGTGGCAAGTAGTAATTGGCATGTGTAAAATAGGCAAAGAAAACCGTGAGTATTCTATAAAAGAAGTAATATGCGATTGGAATCCCTAAAATCAAAATGGCAATCAAGGCAAATGCTTCTCTCATGACATAGTCACCAGGGTGGTGCCTGGTCGCTGTGGTCACATCTACCTGAGTATCGCTATGGTGTACTACGTGAAATCTCCACATCCATTTGACTTTGTGTAGTAAATAATGGATGAAGTATTGGGCCATAAAGTCTAAAAAAGCAATAGCAATGAATAGTTCTGCCCAAATCGGTAAATCAAACATATAAAGCAAGCCAAATTGATTTTCGGCTATCCAGATAAAGATGCCTAAAGTCGCCAACCCAAACAATATATTGATAGTTAGGTCGCATGCCAGGAAAATGAAATTAACACCTGCATGTTTCCACTTTTTGTAATCAAACTTCACTAAGGGTGCTCCCAATTCCACAATCCAGTTTGCAGAAATACAAATGACTATCCACAAGAATTTTTGCCAATTCGGCATGGTTTCAAAGAAGTCTAAAAACGTTTCCATGTTTATTATTTTACAGTCCCCTCCAATGTAAATACTAAAATGTTTTATGTTTAGGGTTTTGAGAATTCTCAAAGAAAGGAAGTTATTAGCATAAATTGAAATTTGTACGAAAATATTAAACCAATTCTGACTTTGGAAAATCTAAAGATATTTTTTCTGAATGAAACAATCTTTAACCTTTAAGCACAAGGAAGTTCAATGCTTCAAGTTTGGCTCTAATCCTCTTGGAAAACCCAAAATGTTTTCCCATATCTATTATGTTGATGGCTTGATGATAGATACAGGACACAGCAACATGCAAAAAGAAATTTTTGGATGTATAAAGGACTTACCAGTAGAACAACTGTTCATTACCCACCACCATGAAGATCACACGGGAAATTTAGCAGTATTTCAAGCGCATTTCTCTTGCCAAACATACTCTTCTCCACTTTGTGCAGAAATTATGAAAAATCCGCCCAATATAAGTCCTGCTCAAAAGATGACCTGGGGGAACCGGCCAGCAAATTTCAATTTGATTGCCAAGGAAGGAAGCCTTCAAACTCCTAATTATTCCTTTGAAATAATTCCAATCCCTGGTCATGCAGCTGACATGGTTTGTTTGTATGAAGCAAACAAAGGCTGGTTGTTTTCTGCAGATTTATGGGTAAGTTCCTACATTAAATATTTTATGCGGGCAGAAAGCATGCAAGAACAAATAGAATCAATTCGAAAGGTGTTGAAGTTAGATTTCAACATTCTATTTTGTAGTCACAATCCACAGTTTGAAAATGCAAAAAACAAACTGGAACGAAAGCTCCAATTCTTTGAAGCATTTTATGAAAAGGTTTCCAGATGGTACCATAAAGGGCTATCTCCGAAAGCCATTTTAAGTCAAATGGGTCTTAAATCCGATTGGCAAATTAGGCTGATGTCTTTGGGTGAATTATCGACATTAAACATGATACGAGCAGTAGTGCGGGATGAGGAAGCGAAATTAATAGGTAGTATTTAGTATGGAGTAGGTAGTAGGTAGATTGAGCTTTATTCTGATGTTGTTAAACTTCAAATTGAGGTATTTCACCGAATAACATTTCACAAAAGACCCAAATCTCACCCCGTTTCCTATTTTTGCCCTTCGATGAGAGAAAATGACTTCTCCAAGCATCGAAAACTGTCATTCAAAAATCGCCCCCTGGGGAAAATAAATCGTCACATGTTTCCAGATCTTTCTTATATACTCCATTACCTAATTGGTACTCAGCCAGATAACTGGACTTCTATTTTCAAGACTTTTGGTTTGTTGCTTGTGCTGGCAATTTTGTCGGCTGCCTGGGTTTTGTATCTAGAATTGAAGCGAAAAGCAGGGGAAGGATTATTCAAACCTCAGAAGGTAAAAATAGTTGTAGGAAAACCGGCGACTACCTGGGAGATAGCATCCAATGGAATTTTTGGGTTCATCCTTGGTTTTAAATTGCTCTATGTTTTTCAAAACTTTTCTGAATTTCAGATGGATCCCGCAGGAGTGATTTTATCCTCTAAAGGGGTTTTCTGGGCTGGATTGTTATTGGCAGGGGTTTTCGCATTTTGGAGATATTGGGAAAAGAAAAAAGAAGCATTGCCCAAACCAAAGGAAATTACAGAAACTGTTTATCCCCATGATAGAATAGGAGACATTACGATTGTAGCAGCCATTACCGGAATCATCGGTGCCCGGCTTTTTAGCATCCTTGAAGAGCCTTCCATCTTCTTCAACGATCCGCTAGGGACTTTGCTCTCAGGAAGTGGGTTGACCGTATATGGCGGCTTTATTTGCGGTTATTTTGGAGTAGTGTGGTATCTGAAAAAGCTCAAAATTCCATTTTGGCATTTTGCAGATGCTGTTGCGCCTGCATTGATCATTTCTTATGGAGTTGGACGAATTGGATGCCAACTGGCAGGAGATGGTGATTGGGGAATAGTTGCTGCTGCGATGCCAGAATGGTGGTTTTTGCCTGATTGGATGTGGGCTTATGAGTTTCCTATGAATGTCAATAATGCCGGGCAGTTGATTGCAGCATGCGATGCAGATTGCTGGTCTCAAATATCGGGTAATGCTGGGATGACCAAAGAAATGATGTGTAAAGAGTGTTGTGGTGTGAATTATTGTCACGAACTAAACCCAAAAGTGTATCCAACCCCATTTTATGAGACTATTTTCTCTTTCATGATAGGTGGATTTTTGTGGGCGATACGGAAACGCGTGACCATCCCAGGAATGATATTCTTCATTTATTTGATTCTCAATGGAATAGAAAGGTTCTGGATTGAAAAGATTCGGGTGAATGTAACCTATGATATTTTAGGCAGTGAAATTACTCAGGCAGAAATCATCTCCGCAATTTTATTCTTGATAGGTGTGTTTGGAGCGATAATATTATGGCGGCGAGCTAAGAAAGAAGTAGTTTAAGTCTAAGTTTAAGTCTAAGTCTAAGTTTAAGTTTAAGTTCAAAGGTTTAAGCGTGTGCCTCAGCGCCCAATGCTTCCATATCTCTTATCAAAAGTCTTCTTCTGTTGAAAGTCAAAATATTTTTATTCCTCAATTCATTAAGTACTGTGGTTACGGTTTGACGGGAAGTAGCGGTCAGGTTGGCAATTTCCTGGTGGGTCAGGAATTTTCGTACTTCCATTTCATAGCCAATGCGCCTCCCCTTCTTTTCTCCCAAACTTTTCAAGAATTCAACTATTCTGGTGCGGGAATCTTTAAAAACCAGGGATTCCAATCGTTGTTCCATTTCGAGCATGCGATTGCCCATGATTTTCATTAAAAAAATACTCAATCCACTGTGGTCTTTCAACAAGGATTTCATTTCATCTGCGGAGACCACACATGCTCTAGAATCCTCCATTGCTATGGCAAAATCGCGTCGTTGAGCCTCTCCAATCAATGATAACTCACCAAAAACTTCTCCTTGTCCTAAAATGGCTTTGGTGATTTCTTTTCCAGACTCACCATAGGTTCCGATTTTTACCCTTCCGTCCACAAGGAAGAATATTTTGTCTGACATTTCTTCAGGTAGATAAATGTATTCTCCTTTTGAAAAGTGTTTGTGCGGCAGAGCATCATGACTGGCTGCCATTTTTTTTGGGCAAAAAAAACCAGTTACATCAATGTTTTCCAGGTACCAATAGGATTGGTTGTCCATATACTTTTTGAAGTTGATTTTTTTAAATTGAGAGAAAACGAGATTGAATCACTAAATAAGGTTGAAACCCAAAAATAACAGGATTTGCTATTAAGTGGTTGAAAAAGAAAAATTTAACTCGAATCAACTGTCTTGCTACCAACAAAAAAGGATCTCCAATGTTCAGGAAATTAAAGATAAATTAAAAAGGGATCAGAAATCTGTGAACCCGTTCTGTCTAAAATATACCTGACAACTTCCTCCCGAAAGATTTTGTCTTTATCTATTGAAATTCCTGGTATGTCTATTAGCCTAAGTGAGTTTAGTTTTTTCTTCATGTGAGGCGTATTTTTCTGCCATAAAAGCTAAAGACCAGGATTACAACAATCTTAACGCTGGTTGAGATAGGATCGATGACAGCTTAAAAAAGGTTGGAATTTTAGCCTGAGGAGTTTAATTCCTAATAACTTCCAGCAATAATTTTTTGCAGAATACTAAATATCAAGCTATGACTACTTTAACTGATAGCCTTAAAGTTCATGAATTTGGGGAAAATCTCCAGCAGTATGATTTGAACTTTGAAAACCTAATTATACACTCCCGAACAAAGGAATTTTCAAAAAGAGTAGATGACTCCGGTCTTTCCATCAAAATGGGAGTAAGGGGAATTGAGCACTATTTTATAGACAATGAGTGCCATGAAGTTTCTTCTACAAATTATCTGGTTGTAAATAAACACCGCCAATTTGATTGTTTTCTTAAATCTGAGGAAGAAGTAGAGGCAATTTGTCTATATGTGAGCCCAACGATCGTTCGGGAAGTATATGCCCATTGGGTTTCTGATACGGATCAGCAATTGAATGATCCATTCGAATGGAAGCATGAAAACCCTGTTTTTTCCGAAAAATTGTATGGATTAACAGAAAACGAATTAGGGCAATTTTTAATGAATTTGAAGCTTCAATTGATCCAATCCAATGGAGAGATGCCCTTCAATTTTAATGGTTTTTACTATACTCTTGCAGAGAAACTGATGCTATCGCAAATCAAGATCAATAGGCAAATTAATAACATCAGTTCAGTCAAAGCAAGTACTAAAAAGGAATTATTTAAACGGCTTACCTTAGCTCGAAACTACATTTTTGAAAATTATACCACCAACTTACAATTGGATGATTTGGCAAAAATCGCCTTCCTCTCCAAGTATCATCTTCTTAGAACTTACAAGCAGGTATTTGATATTACGCCCTATCAGGAAGTTTTGAAATTGCGGCTTGAGAAAGCCAAACAGATGATGCAGGGAGAATATAGCCTCGAAGACATTGCTTTTAAACTGGGTTTCTCTGACAGAAGATCTTTTACAAAAGCATTTAAGAAATTAGAAGGAGTTTCCCCGTCTATATTTCGAAAATCACAATAAATCCTTCAGGATTTCCCAAACATTTTCCACCAAAATTTTCTGTCCGGCTTCATTAGGATGAATGCCATCTCTTTGGTTCATTTCTGGGATGCCGCCTACATCTTTTAAAAAGAAAGGAATTAGGGAAGTATTGTTTTCAGATGCTAATTTTGGGTACATTTCCCGAAATTCGGAGGTGAATTTTTGACCCATATTTGGAGGTGCCTCCATTCCTGCAAGAATGATTTTTGCCTCCGGATATTTTTCTTTTACTGTATTGATTATGGATTGAAGGTTGTCTTTTGAACTAGATGGCGCAATGCCCCGCAAGCCATCATTTCCACCTAATTCCAAAACAAATATATCTACTGGCTGCCTCAAAACCCAGCCAACACGTTCGCTTCCTCCAGCTGTAGTTTCTCCACTCAACCCTGCATTGATAACTTTATAATTTAGCCCTAAGGAATCAATTCTTTTTTGGATTAATGCCGTAAAACCGTCGGTAGAAGGGTCCTCTAGTCCGTATCCGGCAGTTAGACTATTTCCAAAGAATAAAATATTTTTGGTTTTTTCAGTATCCACTTTTTCTGCTGACTCAGCAGTTTTGTTCATATCGGAAGTCTTTTCTTGATTTTCTGAATTGTTGCCACAGGAAAAAAAAGCAAACGAAAAAAGTAACAAAAGGCTTTTATAGTGCATAAAAGGTAAATTTTGAATAATAATAAAAATAAAGTAAGTACATTGTAAAATAAATAAGTTATTGTTTTTTGTTTGCTGGATTTACTTTA
>JBGTQJ010000111.1:0-13002 GCA_041941305.1 Saprospiraceae bacterium | reverse complement strand
ACCCCGCAACAAGTTGAATATCAACGGATTAAGGAAAAGAAAAAAAACAAAGGGGTTTTAATGCCAAAATTCAGCTTGCCCCTTTGGGAGGATGATTCATGTTTAATACGGTTTAAGTTTTGCCTAAAAATACAAAACTTCCCAACCTGTCAAAGTCTGGGAAGTTTTTAAAAATATCGTATTAAAAAATGCTGAATCAGGTAATCGTTATTTTGGATTGAAATTAGGCAACTGTTATAGCTTTAACGATATTTTCATTTCGAATGTCTGAATCCACCAAACCATCCATTAATCGAACAATTCTGTGTGCATGTTCTGCAATATCAGTCTCATGAGTAACCAATATTACTGTATTTCCCGCATTGTGAATTTCTTCAAAAATACCCATTATCTCGTAGGAGGTTTTAGAATCCAAATTTCCAGTTGGCTCATCTGCAAGGATTATTGAAGGATCATTTACCAATGCTCTGGCAATTGCCACCCTTTGGCGCTGCCCTCCAGATAATTCATTGGGTTTGTGGTCAACCCTATCTCCCAATCCAACTGAGGTCAAAACGTCATTTGCCTTTTCCAAACGTTTGGTTTTGTTTATTCCCGCATATACCAAAGGTAGCGCTACATTTTCAAGTGCTGACAAACGAGGAAGTAGATTAAAAGTTTGAAATACAAAACCAATTTCATTGTTTCGTACATCTGCTAAAGCACTGTCATCCATCTCACTTACGTTTGTCCCATTTAAAATATAATCTCCCGCTGTTGGCGTATCTAAACATCCCAAAAGATTCATCAAAGTTGATTTTCCAGAACCAGAAGGTCCCATCAAGGCAACGTATTCATTTTTATTAATATTCAGCGATATATCTTGAACGGCATTAATGATGTTGCTGCCCATGATGTATGTTTTTCGGATGTTTCTTACAGAAATAATTGGTGCCATTTTTAATTTTTTTCCCAGTTTCGATTCAAAATTCATAAAATAAGCAGAAAGTTGAGTAAATAAAACTGGTCAATTGATGTCAATTACTTTGGGTACTTTAAAATATACTTCAGTTTTCTCAGGTGCATTTTTCAAGGCAGTTTTTTGAGCAATCTGATTTTTGATATCATCATTTCGGAGCACATTTACTTCCTCATTTATATAAACCAATGGTTCAACCTCCTCGGTATTTAACTTTTGTAGTTTTTCAACCATTTGAATAATATTGTTCATGTCTCCTAAAAGCTGTTGGCGTTCTTCTCGAGATAATTCTAATCTCGCCAAATTTTCAAGCCTTGAAATTAGATTTTCGTCTATCGTCATAATAAAATTTTGGATGATTGGTAACAAAATATCGTTTAGTGTTCCCTCTGCCCAGTCCTACAAATTCATTTCATTTTTCTCAGGATTCCATTTTAGCTCTGATTTATTCTTATTTTCGCGCCATCGAGAAAACACTAGAAACAATGAACAATAACGATCCTAAAAAAGAAATTAAACACGTAGCTATCGCCGGAAATATTGGTGCTGGCAAAACAACACTTTGTTCCCAATTAAGCAAACATTTTGGTTGGGCAGCCCATTATGAATCAACTGATGACAACCCCTATTTGAGTGATTTTTATCACGATATGAAGCGGTGGTCATTTAATCTGCAAATTTACTTTTTAAATAGTCGTTACCAACAAGTTTTATCAATTTTAAATGGAGATAAAACAGTTATTCAAGATAGAACTATTTACGAGGATGCTTATATTTTTGCTCCCAATCTACACGATATGGGACTTATGACTTCAAGGGATTTTGAAAATTATTTTGACCTGTTTAAAACCATGTCTTCCCAAGTGCAATCTCCTGATTTGCTGATTTATTTGAGAGCAAGTATTCCCACATTGGTTTCCCACATCCATTCGAGAGGACGAGATTATGAAGGCAATATGAGTTTGGATTATTTGAAACGATTAAACTCAAGATACGAAAGCTGGATTTCTAAATACGATGAAGGTAAATTATTGATTATCAATGCCGATGAAATAGACTTCATAAAAAATCCAGAAGATCTGGGTAAAGTTGTTAACCTGGTTCAGGCAGAATTACATGGACTGTTTTAAGCTTGTTTTATTTCCACCCAGGGATCCATATTTTTTATTAAGCTTCAAGGTAATTATTTGATTAACTAATGTAAAAGGAATAATTAAATCAGATCATCAATTGTAAACCTGTGATAATCAAAAAAATGTCCCTGTATTTCGAAAAAAATGAAATTCAGGGACATTCTATTTCTCATCCTCCTATTTCCTCTTATATTTGACAAATTCTTGTTAGTGGAAGGTTTTCGGCGGACATTTTGCTAATATTCAAAAAAAATCCTTTTCCATATTCAATATTTTACCCTTCTCAGCTGTTAACTGTTCACTTTGTTTTTATTTAAGGTTGAAGTTTTGATAATTTTATTTTTATGAAAAATTATATCCCTGTTATTCTGTCTTCTTTTTTGAGTGCCATTTTTGCAATCGCCATTTATCGTTTTTTTGAAGAGCCTAGAGTAATCATTCAGGAACCAATTGCTGCTCCTTTGTATACCAATTTCCCTGATGGAGAAAGCTTTTCTGATAACAATCCAAGAGAATTTATTTCCTCTTCACCAACAAACTTTATCGATGCAGCAAAACAAGTAACCCCTGCAGTAGTAAACATAAAAGCAGTGGAGAGTGCTGGTTTTGACTGGTGGAGCAGTGGTGGATTTGGATCATCCTCTGGATCGGGTGTAATCATTTCACCGGATGGCTATATCGTTACCAATAATCATGTAATTGAAGATGGAGACAAATTCAATATAACCCTAAACGATAACAGGGAATTTGAAGCAAAATTGATTGGCACTGATCCTACTACAGATTTAGCCCTATTAAAAGTCTCATCAAAAAAGCTCCCTTTCCTGGTTTTTGGAAATTCTGATTCACTACATGTCGGAGAATGGGTGTTGGCTGTAGGAAACCCGTTTAATCTCGAATCGACAGTAACTGCAGGTATCGTTAGTGCAAAGGGCAGAGATATACAAATCCTTGAAGGGGACTATAGTATCGAATCATTTATTCAAACCGATGCAGCTGTAAATCCTGGAAATAGTGGTGGTGCTCTGGTTAATACCAATGGCGAATTAGTTGGAATAAATACTGCTATAATTACTCGTTCAGGCAGATATGAAGGTTACTCTTTTGCCGTACCTGTCAATTTAGCGCAAAAGGTGATTCGAGATTTAAGGGACTTTGGAGAGGTTCAACGAGGCTTATTGGGCGTAAGAATAGGACCCGTGACCAGCCAAAGAGCAAAGCAGTTGGGATTGCCCTCTATTGAAGGTGTTTACATTAGTCAGGTGACAAAAAATGGAGGAGCCTTTGATGCAGGGATGCAGGATGATGATGTAATTGTAGGCGTTAATGGAATAAAAATAGCCAGTATTCCCGAACTGCAAGAGCAGGTCGGACGATTGAGACCAGGAAATAAAATTCAAGTTGATTACATACGAAATGGTAAAAAATATAAAACAGAAGTTACACTAAGAGATCGCAATAATTCCACTAGTGCAAAAAATAGTTTTAAAAATAAAGTAGCAGAGAAAGAGGAAATAATGGATTATTTGGGTTTTGAAATCAGGGATCTGTCTAGAGAAGAAATGAGGCGGCTCAGAGTATCCGGAGTTTATGTTAAAAGCATAGATATTGGTAGTACTATTGAAGAAACCCAAATGGATCCAGGTTTTATCATAACAAAAATCAATGATGAAAAAGTAACAAGTGTTGATGAAGTAGAAGACAAATTAGATAGCTTAAAGGGAACAAAAGTTTATCTGGAAGGCTTTTATGAAAATTATAGAGGAGAGTACTTTTATACTTTTGTCATCCGCTAATCAAATACAAAATCCTGAAATTCAGCACATTAAAAAGATCTGTCAGAATTCAATATTCCTGACAGATCTTTTTTTTCGTACTTTCGCCTGGAATTTTAAATCGCCTCACTGATATATGCTCGGCAATTTTTTAAAAAAATATTGAAGCTGTTTATGTTTACAATTTGAAAACAATTGTGATGATTCATACTCGACAATTAGAGCTCAATACATATGATGGATATCGAAAAAAACAAGAATGAAGACAACATGAAGTTGTTGATGACCAGACTCAATCACCGTATGGTAAAAATCAGATTGGGCGGGGGAACCAAAAAAATAGAAAAACTTCATGCTAAAGGAAAAATGACAGCTCGCGAACGCATCAATTACCTGATTGACAAAGGCAGTCAAATAATTGAAATAGGTGCATTTGCTGGCTGGGAAATGTATGAGGAATACGGTGGATGCCCAGCAGGAGGGGTCATCGTTGTAATTGGATATGTATCAGGAAGGCAATGCATTATTGTTGCAAATGATGCTACCGTGAAAGCCGGAGCATGGTTTCCAATAACTGGCAAAAAGAATTTAAGGGCACAGGAAATTGCAATGGAAAACCGCTTACCCATTATTTACTTGGTTGATAGTGCCGGGGTATTTCTTCCTATGCAGGACGAAATCTTTCCAGACAAAGAACATTTCGGCAGGATTTTTAGAAACAACGCCAAGCTTTCCAGTATGGGAATTCCTCAAATTTCGGCTATAATGGGAAGCTGTGTAGCTGGAGGTGCTTATCTCCCAATAATGTCTGATGAGGCTCTAATTGTCGATAAAACAGGTTCAATTTTTCTAGCAGGACCTTACCTGGTTAAAGCAGCCATTGGAGAAAATGTAGACAAAGAAACTTTAGGAGGGGCGACTACTCAATCTGAAATTTCGGGTGTTACAGATTACAAGATGAAGGACGATGAAGAGTGTCTGGATACCATTAAGGATTTAATGAACAAATTTGGGGCTTTTGAAAAAACGGGTTTTAATCGACAATTAGCAAAACCTCCCAAATTCCCTGTAGAGGAGATATACCAAATTTTTCCTGAAATAGCTTCCAAACCCTATGACACAGTAGAAATCCTTAAAAGGCTCGTTGATGACTCTAAATTGACCTTTTACAAGAAAGATTATGGCAAAACGATTATTTGTGCATATGCGAGGATAGATGGCTGGTCAGTTGGTATTGTAACCAACCAAAGAAAAGTGGTTAAAAGTAAAAAAGGAGAAATGCAATTTGGAGGAGTTATTTATTCAGATTCTGCTGACAAGGCAACTCGATTCATACTAAATTGCAATCAAAAAAGAATTCCATTGGTTTTTCTCCACGATGTGACTGGATTTATGGTAGGAACCCGTTCTGAACATGGAGGTATAATTAAGGATGGAGCAAAAATGGTAAATGCTGTATCAAATTCGACTGTACCCAAGTTTACAATAGTTATGGGCAATTCATATGGAGCAGGAAACTATGCCATGTGTGGAAAGGCTTATGATCCCAGGTTAATTGCCGCCTGGCCAACTGCTAAAATCGCTGTAATGGGAGGTGCCCAGGCTGCAAAAGTGTTAACTCAAATCCAGGTAGCTTCCTTGAAAGCAAAAGAAGAAGAACCAGATGCAGAAAAAGAAAAGGAATTGTTCAATGAAATAAAAAGTCGGTACGATAACCAAACAACTCCAGAATATGCAGCTGCCAGACTTTGGGTAGATGCTATTATTGACCCTTTGGATACTCGAAAATGGATTTCAATGGGAATTGAAGCAGCGAACAATGCACCTTTGGAAAAATTTAATGTTGGAGTCATTCAAACTTAATCAAAACCATTTTTAACTAATATTGAATGAATAAAGAGAAAAATATTGTTCAAAAATTTCGAGAAAAATTCATACCTAACAAAGAAGGAGATTCCAAATCAAAAAAGAGCCTAAAACAAATGGGCTTTTGGGTCATTGTCTTTTTTTCAGTGAAAGGGATTATTTCACTTACATTGATAATTTTAGGAATTAAATGTGTAACTGGATAGGTTGATTAAATTGCATCTATGAAGTTTGTTGCCAAAACTTTTTTCGGATTACAAGAAGTACTCGCTAAAGAAATTGAAGAGCTGGGAGGTGAAAACGTAATCGCTCTAAAAAGAGCCGTTCAATTTGAAGGGGATAAGGAGTTATTATATAAAATCAACTACCAATCCAGGACCGCATTAAGAGTTTTGTGGCCCTTTAAGACCTTTAAAACCAAGCATGACAAGCATTTTTACAAAAAAATGCGGGAGACAGACTGGTCCAAATTTTTAAGCCTTGAAGATACTTTTGCTATTGATGCAGTAACCCAATCAAAGTATATCACGCATTCCAAATATTTGGCTCTCAAAGCAAAGGATGCAATTGTCGATCAATTTCGGGACAATACCGGGTATCGCCCAAATGTCAACACCCACTCTCCTACCCTACGTCTGAATATCCATATTTCCAGGGAAAATCTATGTACACTTAGCTGGGACAGTTCCGGAGATTCCCTTCACAAGAGAGGTTATAGAGTAGAAACTTTGGAAGCCCCTATAAACGAAGCCTTGGCAGCAGGAATGGTTTTACTTTCAGGTTGGGAAAAAGATTGTGCTTTTGTCGACCCAATGTGTGGATCTGGCACTTTGGTTATCGAAGCAGCAATGATTGCTCACAACATACCACCTCAATTAAACAGAAAAGAGTTTGGGTTCCAAAAATGGAAAAATTATGATAAAGCCTTGTGGAAAAAAGTAGTGGAGGAAGCAAATTCAAAAATCTCTGAATTTGACTTTTCTATAATAGGGACAGATAAGAATTTCCAGGCAATCAGAATTAGTCAACACAATGCAATAGCGGCTGGCTTGGAAGGCAAAGTAATCTTTGCTAGAAAGAAGTTTGAATCCTTAGAAAAAGAATTTGAAAAAGGCATAATCATCATGAATCCGCCATATGATGAACGTTTGGAAGAGTTGAATATTAATGAATTGTACAAAAGCTTTGGAGATGTGTTTAAAAAGGAATTTGATGGCTGGCAAGCTTGGGTAATTTCTTCAAATTTTGAGGCTTTAAAACAAATTGGACTCCGTCCGTCAGGAAAAATTGCTTTATTTAATGGTTCATTAGAGTGCAGTTTCAGAAAATTTGAAATGTATAAAGGAAGTAAGAAGACAAAGCATAAAATAGAGATTGAACACAACCAATAAGGGAAATTTTCTATCTTTATTTTTAATCCTGCATCTTACCAATTGATAATTTCCAACTGTTATGAAAAATACATTTCTATCTTTTTTTCTGCTTTTTCTATTCTCGCCATATGCTCATTTTGCTCAAACAGGAATTCATCTCGATAAAATAAAGGCATTTCAAATTGACCATACTTCCTTCTCACAAGATTTTAAACCCCAAATTTTTTCAGATTGGTTTTTCCAGGCATTGAGCAATGAAAAATCTACATTACAGGGCAATAGTAATGCACCCTACCTCAGTTCCCTTCCTCGTGCATATGATTATGATAAACTTGCCATGTTTTGTAAACTCGAAGTGCAAATTGAGCGAATTACCAAAGTACCTTTTAGGATTAGACTAGGAAATTTAGAATACGTTGACCAATTGGAGTATAGACTCGAAAATCACAGCAATTACATTCCCGATATCGAGGTTTCTGATCATTATCGCATTAATACCAACATTTCCAATAAAAACAAATAAACAAATACTTTACAAAGTTCTCCTCGTCTAAGAAAGCTCAACAATAATCCATAGCCGTTCTTTTTGGATTGAAAAAATTTTACCTTTGCCGCTTCAAAAAACAACGGTATTTGAATGGACAGAAATACAATAACAGGCTTCCTTTTAATTTTTTTGTTAATTCTTGGTTATCAATGGTTTATGACACCGTCAGCTGAACAGCTTGCAAAAGAAAAAGCTTTTCAGGATTCACTTCAGCTCGTGGAAAATCAGAGATTGGAAACTTTAAATCAAAAAAATCAGGAAGCTTCCGAAAACTACACCCTGGATTCTAACCAAATCGCTAAACAGGATTCTGCACAAAAAGTGCTTCAAAACAGTCAGTTTGGACCACTTGCAAAATTTGCCAATGGCAGCGAATCATTTTCCGTTCTGGAAAACGAAGATTTTAAAATCATCTTCTCCAATAAAGGAGGAAGAATTACTGAAGTATTGCTTAAAAAGTACCATAAACTAAAGCTAGATACTACAACAAAAGAAGAGTACAAACTACCCCTGAAATTGCTCGAAGATGAAAAAAACAGCTTTGAATATTTTCTTCCAGTTGTTGGAGCAGCCAATTCAATAAGCTCCGGAGATTTATTCTTTCAGCAAAAAAAATCAGGCAATAGCATTCGTTTTCGAGTAGAAGCTGCTCCCGGACAATTTTTTGAGCAAGTATATACAATTGCGGACCAGGGCTATGGGGTAGATTACCAACTTAATTTTGGTGGATTTGGTTCTTTATTTGACCGCAAGGCTGAAAGTCTTGAACTGAAATGGATTAATTATTTAGATAGAATTGAGCAGAACACGCAATACGAAGAGATGATGTCTTCAATCTATTTCCGTGAGAGCAATGGAGATCCGGATTGGTGTACCTGTACCGGGGATGATAAAGAAGAATTAGGTGGTAAATCCATTAAATGGGTAGCAAATTCAAATCAGTTCTTCGAATCGGCTCTAATAGCAAAAAGTGAAGATTTCAGTGGTGCTGTTTTAGAAACAAAAGGTATTGAAGCTGGTAACCCTGATTTAAAGAAGCTAGACTCTGAAATATTTATTCCATTTGGAGAGGAATCCTTTGAAATGGATTTTTACATTGGACCAAAAGATTATGAAACCCTTCAAGCTTACAATACAGAACTGGAATACACCATACCATTTGGATCCAGCATTTTTGGAACCATCAATCGTTGGATCATACGACCTTTATTTAATTTCCTTTCAAGTTTTATTGGCAATCATGGCATTGTAATCCTGGTTTTAACCTTGATAGTAAAAATGCTATTGTATCCTTTGACCTACAAAATGGTGCGTTCGCAGTCTAAAATGGCTGCATTGAAGCCCCAATTGGCCAGTATGAAGGAGAAATACAAAAATGATCCACAAAAAGCCCAAATGGAAACCATGAAGGTTTACCAGGAGTTTGGAGTTAACCCACTCGGTGGTTGTATGCCCATGGTGCTCCAAATGCCTATTTGGTTTGCATTGTATCGATTTTTTCCAGGTTCAATAGAGTTTCGCCAGGCTGATTTTCTCTGGGCAACCGACCTATCATCCTTTGACGTAGCATTTTGGTTGCCCTTCGAAGTTCCTTTTTATGGGATGCATGTGAGTCTGTTTACGTTACTTTGGGCAGGTACCACCGTCATGTATACGGTATACAATATGAAACACATGGATATGTCAGCAGGTATGGGTGGTGCAAATCAGAAGATGATGAAATACATGCAATATGGTATGCCCGTCATGTTCTTGTTTTTCTTTAATTCTTTTGCAGCGGGATTGACTTGCTATTTATTTTTCTCCAATGTCATCAATGTAAGCCAAATGGTAATAACAAAAAATTACATCATTGATAAAGAGAAAATCAAAGCAGAGTTGAATGCTTATAAAAAGAAACCTAAAAAGAAAGGAGGTTTTCAGGCAAGATTGCAGGAGGCAATGAAAGAACAGCAAAAAATTCAAGCTGAAAGAGAAAAAATGAAAGCTAAAAAATCCAGGAAAAAGCGATAATCCAAACCATTCCTTTAATAGGCTATTTTTATAAAAAAGAGTTGGAAGGCATTCTCAACATGCCTTCCAACTTTGTTTAAAACAACTTAACTATGAAAAAACAAATAATTCTATTTGCATTGCTAGTTGGTATTTTCTCATTGGTAGCATGCAACAAAAAAAACGCAGAAAAAACCCAATCCTCAGATACTACTGAAGTCAATCAGGAAGTTGATAAAGAAATGGAAGAAGAGGAGATTACCGAGGTCCCTCCTGCAAAACCTTATATCATGGCAAGCATTAAAAAAACACCTTGCTATGGAAAATGCCCTACCTATGAGGTAAAAATTTACAATGATGGTAGAGCAGAATACCATGGGAAAATGTTTGTTGAACGAATGGGTAAGCACACAGGAAGAATAGATGAAGCCACATTAAAAAGCATAAAAGGGAAAGCTATGGAAGTCAACTTTTTCGATTTTTATAATGAATATCCTACCAGCGATATTCAAGTAGCAGATTTACCTACAACTGTAACTTACTTCCGAATTGGAGATATGGAAAAAACGGTAGTTAATAAGATGCAGGCTCCTGATGAATTGAAAGCATATGAAAAGTTTTTGATCGATATAATTGATAGAACAGAGTGGATCAAAGTCGATGAATGATTTTTTGGATTTTGAAGATGGTCAAACTATGTTGACCATCTTCAAAATATCTTAATTTACACTCAAAAATTGATTTGCTACTCGAAAGGGTAAATCATTCCAGGCAGCAGAACTCATATTGGTAATCATTGCAACAATCATTTCCTGATCCGGGAAAATCATCCACATGGTAGTTCCACCTACTGATCCACCACTATGCCCGTACCATTTTCTTCCTTTTTTATCCTCTCCGGAGCGAAAGCCAATTCCATAATTGGTTGTTTTTCCATTTGCAATTTTTTGAGGACTAATAAATAAATCAAGTGTCTCCTTTTTTAAAAACTGATTGAACAACAGGGAATTGCCAAAAATCACCATATCTTCTGCTGTCGAGAGAAATCCTCCTCCTGCCCATTTATAGCTATTGTCAACATAGGGTGCTTCAGATGCTTCGCCACCATCTCTTTGATAAAATTTAGTCCTTTTTGCATTTTCTTCATCTGCATGATCTGCTTCGGTATTTTTAAGTTCCATTTTGTTGAAAACTTCCTTATCCATAAACTTTAAGAAGGGTTCTTCTGCAATATTCTCAATAGCAGCGCTGATCAAATTCCAGGCATAACTGCTGTATGAATACTTAGTTCCCGGTTCGAACTCAAGCCGATCATTCTCAAAAATATCCAAACCCTCAGCAACCGTTGGGTATTTTTTGTCACTCATAAACTCATTGCCACGATAATGACGAATGCCGGCTGTATGCCCTGCCAATTGACGGAGTGAAATATCCCATCTTTTTTTTGGAAAATCAGGTACATAATTTTGAATGGGAGCATCCAGATCAACCTTCCCTTGTTCATACAAAATTGCCAATCCAACAGCAGTCAAAGGTTTGGAGACTGATCCGATTCTAAATTTAGAATCTGAAGCTGAAACAGGAATCTTTTCTTCCATATCAGCAAATCCAAAGCCTTTTGACCAAATTGTGTTTCCTTCAATAGAAACTGCGACTGCTACCCCAGGTAAGGCTTTTTCCTCCATCACTTTTTTAATGATTTGCTCAGCCTGACCTATGGCATTTTGATAATCAAGTTGAGAAAAAATACTATTGGATAACCCAAAAGAGCATAAAAAACCTGTAGCTAAAATGGAAACCAACTTCTTCATAACTAATTGTTTTACAGAAACTTACATTATTTGATTTGGAATATGGCAGCCAAAATAATTAAATCACTTAGAATTCCCGATATTTGGGCGCATTGAATCAACTTACAAAAAATATAATAGTATGAAGAACAAATTACTTTCCCTGGTTTTCCTTGGATTAATTAATCAAACATTTGCACAAGACGCAACAATTAATATAGATCATCTTGCCGATCAAATTGAATCAAAAGTAATAGAATGGCGACGCGACATCCATCAAAACCCAGAGCTTTCAAACCGCGAGTTTAAAACCGCCAAAAAAGTAGCTGAACATCTTCAATCTTTGGGCATTGAAATCCAAACTGAAATTGCTCATACAGGAGTAAAAGGAATCCTTCGAGGAGGACAACCTGGTCCTGTTGTAGCCTTGAGGGCTGATATGGACGCGCTGCCAGTAACAGAACGAGTTGATTTACCATTTGCCTCCAAGGTTCGTTCTACCTATTTGGGAGAAGATGTAGGGGTCATGCACGCTTGTGGACACGATACTCATGTTGCTATTTTGATGGGTGTGGCAGAAATTCTTTCCGGAATGAAGGATGAATTGCAGGGTACAATTGTGTTCATTTTTCAACCAGCAGAAGAGGGAGCCCCTCCTGGCGAAGAAGGTGGAGCGAAATTGATGGTTGAACAAGGTGTATTAGAAAATCCAAAAGTAGATGTTGCTTTTGGACTACATATTAGTTCTGGATTGGAAGCTGGTAAGCTGCGGTACAAGCCTGGAGGAGCCCTCGCAGCTTCTGACCGATTTGTCATAAAAATAAAAGGCAAACAAGCACATGGCTCAAGACCTTGGTCTGGAGTAGACCCCATCACTGTTGGAGCTCAGATAATATTGGGATTCCAAACCATTATTAGCCGGCAAACAGAACTAACCAAGGAAGCCGCAGTCATCAGTGTTGGAAAATTCACTGCTGGTGTAAGAAGTAATATCATTCCCGAAGAAGCCGAAATGATTGGAACTATCCGCACATTAGATACTGAAATGCAAAAAATCATTCATGAAAAAATGCGAAAGACAGCTACCTTAATTGCTGAAAGTGCAGGAGCAGAAGCCGATGTAGATATTCAAATAGGCTATCCTGTGACCTATAATAATCCGGAATTGACCAGAGCTATGTTGCCAACTTTATTCCGTTCAGCGGGAGAGGACAATGTAATCGTTTCCCGTCCAATCACAGGAGCAGAAGATTTTTCTTATTATGCACAAGAGGTACCCGGATTATTCTTTTTCTTAGGAGGCATGAAACCTGGAACAGATCCATTAGAAGCACCCGGTCACCATACACCTGATTTTTATGTAGAAGAAAGCGGCTTGAAACTAGGAGTAAAAACCCTTTGTAATTTGGCATTGGATTACATGGCTGCAAATGCCAAATAATTTGATTTGATATTCAAATGACATGTGTTATCCCCCAAAGAGCCAGGCTGAATTTTTCATCAGTATAATAAATTATTGAATTTCAACTCACTATCCAATTTACCTTTGTTGCGGGGTGCGAGTTGCG
>JBGTQJ010000110.1:0-13346 GCA_041941305.1 Saprospiraceae bacterium | reverse complement strand
GGGGTCAATCTTTCTGTCGGTTTTTCCGGCTCAATCTTTCTGTCGCATGACAGGAGTCCCTTGGACAAGGGATGCCTTTGGCAGAAGAAGCTTTGACTCAAAAGAAGCCATTAAAATGTCGAATTTATTCTTTAAGGGATCCTTAGATAGGCAAAATTCCTGTAATGGAAACATCGATGGATAATTCGGCATTGGCACCAACGCTTACATTATTCAAATCCAGACCAAGATTGCCCAACAGGCTTAACTGTAATTCACCCTGGATTTCCATTTTGCCATCATTGTCACTGTCTTCATAACCAAAGAAATGCAATTCATAATCTCCTTCCTCCAAAAATGCAAGCGTGTAATTGCCATTTCCATCAGCTACTGCACTGGAGACCGCATTTTTGAACATAATTTGGCTGGAACCTTGTCCTTTGGTTTCAGTGTTTTTGCTGTATGCTCCGCGTTTGTAAGCATATACCACAATCCGATTGGTCATGTTTAAATCATCTTTGCACTTCCCTTTGACTTTGCCAGTTTTAGCTTTGGCGACCATTCTAACAGAGGCCCTCATTTCACTTTCTGTTACAAAGTCGTATTTGTCCTCTGCTGAATTTTCTTGCCTTTTAACAGCTTTTCGAACGTCAAAGTCCATTACGAGCTTGGTCGTGCTGTTTTCTTCTACGGTAAACTCTCCTGTGTTCAAAGCCAATTCGCTGGAGCTACTGGAAGTAGCTTGTAGGCTGTGTTTGGCATTGTCAGTAGTTTGAATGTAGCAACCAGGAGTATTGCCGTTGGCATCTGTTTCGTAATCCAAAACCAGGGAAACGTTGCTGTAAGTCCCTGCTTCCAATTCTGCCAAACCCAATGATTTGACACTGCCATTTTGGTAAGCCAGCAAGTCTATTGTTTGCTTGCCTTCAAAGTCGCTGATGACTTCCCCGTCAACCTTGACTGCTGTTACCGTTACAAAACAGCTTTTGACATTGGCATCATCAATTGGCGCATCTGTGATTTCAAATTGAGCCGTTCCCTTGATGGTTGGAGTTGTTCCATCATTTTCATCTTTTGTACAATTGGTCATCAAAAGGGCAAAAGATAAAAGCACCAAGCCTCCTAAAAACAAATTTTTCATGGAATTCATACGTGTTGATTTAAAAGATTAAAGAATACTGGTTGAAGTCAGGAGAAATAGTAAAGTGGCATTGAAAACAATCTGATTTTGGACTGTATTCAGAATCTAGTCTCCACTAAATCGACTGCTTAACCTGTTTTTGGTTACGTAAAATTTGTTGAATAATACATTGATTTAGTTCGCTCCAACAATGTCGTTGGATACAAGAAGGGCTCAGATTTTTAGATGTTTTGGTATTGTTTTAAAAAACCTCCTGATTCTCCTTTCTTTTGAATGAGCAGTATGCTCAAATAAAGAGAGGAGAAGGAGGGTAGTTAAGAACTAAACACAAAACTTTTATGATTCTTCGGTGATTTGGGTAGTTAAAAAGAACTTTTATAAACCTATTTTTTTGTAGCAATAAAACGGAGCGAATCAAAATGTGTTTAGTGAGATTCGCCCCACGATTGCCATATTATTTACGTCTTGGTAGTGATTAAAAAATAACTGCATCGTTTTGAAATCGTCAATGAAATTATTTAAAGCTTAATTTTTAATCAATTGAGGCGCAAAAACCGGAGTTTCCCGATAGTTATCGGGAAAGCCAAATAAGGATTTTTGCAACGAAGAGTGATTAAAAAGTAGGCATAAAAAAATTATTGATGTATTTCAAAACAGTTTCTTAGTATTTTTTGGTAACTTTTCGAATGATGACCTTTCTGCCTGCAGATATTTTTAGAAAATACAATTGAGGTGCAAGGTCTTTTATATTCAATGAATGAAAGGAAGTATTAGCTTCCAGTATTATTGATTTTACTTTTTGTCCATTGGGATTAATTAATTCGATTTTCAAAGGGTCCTTAAAAGCATTTCCAAAAACAATATTCAGAACTTCTGTTGCCGGATTTGGAAATATTTTTACGTCAAATTCTTTTCGGTCAATTTGGGCAGAAACTATTTTTGAATACTCGAATGTTCCATCCAAATCCAATTGCTTCAAGCGATAATAGTAAACCTGATTGAGTTGTACATCAAAATCAATGAACTGATAATTGGATGCTCCGAAATTAGCATTTTGAGCAGTCTGCCATCCAATGGATTTCCAGTTTCTAGTATCCAAACTTCTTTGAACTTCAAATCCTTCAAAATTGGTTTCAAAGGCTGTTGACCAATTCAACAAAATATCTTTTTCTCTACCAGTAGCTTGAAAATTAAGTAATTCAATGGGCAAGGCACCGGTGGCATAAACGATGGTTCCTACATCTCCTACATCCCCGCAATCGGAAAATCCTTGCCCGGTTGCAGTTGCACAAGCTTCATTTTCAATATTGCTGAAATCCAACAATTGAAAGTCATCTAGCCGCCAGCCAAATGGCAATACCGGATTGGAGCCATTGTAAGCAGAATTGGAGTTATCCGTAGCAAATCGAAACCGGATTTGTGAACTTCCACTAAAGCCAGAGAGGTCTATAATGGTTTGAAAATATCCATTTGTGATTCCCGTATAAGCTCTTCTTCCTGCAAGTGTTGTTGTGGGAAGACCGATAGGTAATCTTCCGGAAAGCCCTCCATTGTAGCCATTTTTAATAATTCGGGTGCTTAAATCTTTCCATTCTGTTCCTGATAAATACTCAATCACACCACCGTCAAAGCCCGTTTCTGTATCCAAATCCTGCCAAAAACTTAGATGGTTGTTTTTTGAGCCATCCAGAGTGAGGCTAAGAACCAAACTTCCTTCGGTAACAGTAGAATAACCTGCATGCTCCCAAAAGCGGTCACCACTATGTGCCCCGGCAGGTACATTATCTACCCATTGCCATAGTCCTCCTGGAACAAATTCAGTTGTTGAGTTTTCGAGATCATTTTCGAATAAAATTGCAGTGGTATCCGCTGAATTCTGAATTGTTGCGGTAAAGTTTACAGAATCTGAGGCATTTACAGCAATGGTTCCCAAATTCCAGGTGATGGTACCTCCTGAGTTGGTGCCTCCTGATGAAATATTGGTGACCATCAAATGAGCAGGTACAATATCTGTGACTGATACATTCGTCAAATTAGCAGTATGGTTATTTTGAACAGTAATGGAATAAGTAATGCTTTCTCCTATCTCGGCTTGTTCTTTATCGACTCTTTTTTGAGTATAAATAGTAGGTAAATCAAATGCTTCATTTCCGCCGGCGGTCGCACTCACACCTAAACCTCTTTTTGCAAAGGCTTCCCAAATCAAATTGTAATTTGCTCCACCATAAAGTGCGGTGTCTGCGGCAAAAATGGCATCTCGCATTTCGATAAAATTTAAGGCAGAAATGCCACAAGGAGTCATCTTAATACCTTCCATAACGAGTTTCATTGCCCGAATATTTCCTGCGGTGCTGGTTGTTTTGGTGATGTCTGGTTCAAAACCATATTGGTTGATGAGTTTCCAGGTCATTTCCCAAAGCATACTACACCAGACAAAACCGACTCCGTGAGGAACTGCCATGTTCGGTACATCTCCATACGTAAAGGGATTGATGGTCATATCTGTGGTATAAGCTGTTGGTCGCAAACCACAAGTATCATTTGGATTAGTGGAGGTACAACCACTTAAATCATCATTTCGCAAATAATTGCCAATCCCCCGAATGCCTTCACGAATAACGTTTTCCTCCAAAGTGCCATCTCCATCAAAATCCTGCATGGTGAGCATCAAGCCAAAAAAGTCACTCCATCCTTCATCCCCATGTTCAGTACCATTGAAGCAAGAAATAGTGTTTCCACCTCCAAGCAACCGACCAGTCACGCCATGTACATATTCGTGAACGACGACCAGGTTGTCAAAACTCGAATCGAGAATAGAGTCGGGCAGGGCGGTATTCCATAGATGCATTTTCATATATGGATAATCTCCTTCTGCTGAACGCACAAAGGCTGCCTGATTTGTATTGGTTCCATCCTGGGCTCCTGCCAACACCAAATCACTACCTGTTCCCATACCTGAAGTATTGGTTTCCTGAAAATTTCCGGCTGCCTCATCAAAGCCATACAAATAAAAAACGTCGTGGCAGATGTTATTCCAGACAAAAAGGTTTGTAAGGGCAAATTCGATAAATGCAGTGCCTGTAGTACTGTTTAGGCTATTGAAATAATTAAATCTCAATAAGGTGTCAGGTACTGGTACATTTCCCGAAATATAAGTCCCTGTGACAGGATCTCTGGTAATTGCCGATGTTGTTGGCAAACCCACTGCTGGAGGGCCATTTGGAAGATAAACTGCAAAAGCATTATTTCCACGAGTGTGATCATAAGCCATGTTTGTATCGTCGTGCCAACCATTGGGCGAAGCAGTAGAATCTGCTATCTGAGTCCCAGCTTTCAAAGAACGATTGCCATAAAGTGGCGATTCCAGGGGCCAATGAAAAGCCCGGTAATGCCCCTCAAAGCTTACTGGATTTAAAACGGACTGCTTTTGACTTCCCTTTACTTTTAAATGCAAGTGATTGTCAGTCAAAACTCTGGTTTCCAGGTCCAATCCAGTAGACTGAGCATTTTGAAAAGAATGTGAACAGTCAAAATCACATTTCACCATTCTATTTTCTCTACCAACCTCTTTGCCTGAAATGGCATCCAAACGCAATTCCCAAACATTTTGGAAATCAGGTGTATGAATAAGCATTTCCCAACAAAGAATCAGGTTTCCCCTTTCATTGATTTCGTAAACCAATGAGACAGAGATAGGCTTCAAAGAAATTTCGGTGCTTTCAAACCAATGTTTTCCAACACTGAAATGCTTTGAATCCAAAGTTTTCAATTGATTTGAAATGGGGAGGTTTAAAATTTTTGCGGAAGCGATTACTGCCTCCTGGGCAGTCAGCTTCGGTAATGTCCTTTTTATTTTTTGAGAAATATTTGCGATGAGGCTTTGGGTCTCATGGATGACTTTGCCATCGGCGTTGAAGTGTACACTTGCCAAAGCTCGCACAGGTATGTCATGATAGAATTGTTGCAGGTAGAAATGCGTTGCACCACTTACAGAACTGACGTGTGAGTCGGTAATGCGCAAATCTGAAATATCTTCATGGGTCAATCCCCAGGATTCATACCTGCTATTGATATAGCTAAATACTGATTCCTGTGAGATTTGTGCAAATATGGCAATGGCGGACAACAGCCACAGAGCTGTACATCCTGACTTTTTTAATAACATGGCAAATACTTTCTCTTCTCCTTCCGTATTTCATTTGTTATTTCCGAAAGGGTTTTCTCGCCGCTTTTGGCGATTTAGTTTTAGATAGCCTTCAAATTTGATTTTTTGTTGGAGGTAGAAATGTGCGGCTGACTTTTCAGCCGCTTCTACCATTTATTTAAATTGACTTCTTTCCAAACAATTTTTCAAACCTGTTCTTTACTAAAACCGAGTCAAAGATGCAGGCTTTTTGCTCCTGGAAAGTCGTCATCTGATATTTTGAATTTTATGAGGAAAAAAATAGAAATGTAGCTTATGGCTTGCAAATCAGCCAAGTTTGGATACCTTGCAAGCCATAACCAAGAGTTTATAAACTATTGCTTTACAATAAGTTGTGATTTTGAAGTGTTATTTGTTCTAATGTTTAATACATATCTTCCCGGGTTTTGAGAAGTAACATCCAGCTTGGTTGAAATATTACCTTCTTCAATTATTTTTTGAGAAATCATACGACCACTGATATCAAATAATTCGATCACCGCTTCCTCTTTTAATTCTGTCGCAAATTGAATTTGAAGTGATTCTACAACAGGATTTGGAAATGTACTGACTTCAAAACCTTCTTTTATTTCATTCTGTGTTCCACCTACCGGAGCTACATAGGATTGGGCGCCATTAAAAAGCTGATTATCGTTTACATCACCTTCGCTCACATCGGAAGCTACATTCCAAACAAAATCCAAATAGGTCAATCCAGTGCCTATAAGCTGCAAAGAATTACTTGTAATCAACTGAGTACCAATATATTGCGAAGTCAATCCATTGGCTGGTCCACCGACTGCAGTAATAATGACATTTGCAAAATTGATGGTTCCATAACTGATGAATTGAACGACTGCTCCATTCGGACTAACCAATGCAAGACCACCACCGTTACCAGTTTGGTCAACCTCATACCAAATAGTTCCATATCCATTTTGTTTATTTGGAATGATACCAGCAGAAATGTATTCAGTATAGGCAACGGTACCATCAAGGGCATAAACCACAATTTCATAACCCACAAGGTTCGTTCCAGCTTGTCCTGCTATTTCGACTCCTTTTTCAGCAGGATTGTTGGCTATGTAATAAACTTCATTTATAAAAGTAGAGATAGATTGTGCAAAATTGATTTGGAAAGTAGCAATTGTCAATATTACAGAAAGGGCAAAAACATTTCTCATGGCGAATACAAGTTTAAAAGTTAAATAATAGCGATGTAAATACTAACCTTAAAAAGGGGCACTAATAAAAATAGGTAAGAAATTTAGAAAATGTTTATTTTGGAAAGAAGTCGATGCAAAACTATGTACTTTTTTTTTAAGATGCAAGAGGTAATTCCATTTTAAAATATTTTGCCATTTCCAATAGTAGTTTCCTGGTTGAACCCAAACTAGGTTTATTATCAGTATCTTCAATAATTCCATTTAACTTTTTCAAATATTGATTGCGTGAAGTTTCCAGCCATTTTGAGGCAAAATAAAAGCCATGCAAAGGCAAATCATTTTCAGGGTTAACCACTTTTCCTTTTGTAGATTTTTTATATCGCCTATAGTTTTTTTCAACTTCTTCGAAGTCTTTTAAGCAAAAATTGCCCATGATTAAGGTGATGTAAATAGAATCTATTGAAGTATGAAATGGGACTTGTTGAAAAAATAATAATAAATTCTCGAGGGTATTGATGCATTCTTTTATGTCTTCTTTGTCACCCAAAAGCAATAGTCCTGCATAAATCGTAGAAAGATTGACATAACGAACCACAAATTTTTCTTCCAGTAGTTTGTTGGACAACAAGATTTTACATCTTTTTTTCAAGAACTGGATTCGCGATTTTATCTCATCATCCAATAATTCCAAATGGTTTTCTTTATAGCTATGGAAAAAATTGCTTACATAATAACTGGTTTGAATGGCAATTGAGTTGATTTCGGGTAAATTGATGAGGCTATTCCAGAATAAATCATCTTCACTTTCCTCAATAATCTTTGAACTCTCATCCAGTACTTTTTTAAAGTCTAGTTGCCTGGTGGAATAGTTGAGTTTCAGAAAAGAAAGTTTAGGACGTATGTTGTGCAGAAAAGGAAAAACGACATAATCGTTTTTTTGAAGCTCTTCTTCTATTGTGTTCAATTCTTCAAATATTTCATCGGAATAGAATTTTTCATGTCTGCAATTATAGTAAAGATAACAAGTTTGAAGTCGACTCATCATGCGAACGATAAAACTATCATTATTATGAAAAGGAACTAAAAACCTTAAATCTTCTTCAAGGTTACTTTCTGCTTCTTTTCCTCTAACCTTTAAGTGCTGGCTAATAAAATAATTCAGATCATTAATTGCTTTTTTATGAGCAAGCAATGTCTCAATCCTTTTATAGTATTTAAGAGCAGATTTAAAGGATTCCAGCTGATTGTCTTTTTGAGCTAAAAAACTCAAAGCCTTTATTTCTGTTTCGTAATCCTGAATTTTTTCTGCTACATCGACTAAAATTTCAGCTAAAGTGGATGCTTTTTCCAATTCCCCGGAATTAATCAAATACTGAATCCTGGTGATATTGTGCTGGAGATAATTAGGGTAATTTCTGGCAAGGTAGCTCGTCAATTTAAATGTATAATGCCCCAATTGGAAAAACTTTTTCATATCCTTTTCTCCTTCAGGAGCCTCACCATACACATCTTTAAATAGCTTTTCAGAATCCTGCTCCACTAAGAAACCTCTATCAATCACATCTATTAGTGCTAGTGGGTAATAGGACCGAATACTGATATTCTTGACGTACTCATGATAAATATCAAAGTGGAAGTCATCCAGCAGTTTGACTACTTTTTCTATTAATAACATGGCAATTTTTATAATAAATTCACTTGTCCGTTTGGGTTGGGCACAAAAGAAAGGCTCTTATTCAATTTTTCGCAATATAGGATTTATGTAGAAAAATGGAAAAGATTTTTACAGTTTTGAATTTTTCTCCATTACTGACCATATATCAGATCAGATCATTTCCCCGTTAACTCGGGTCTATATTTGTCTCAGATTTTAAAACCAAATAATACCCATAATGAGACAACATCGCCATATCATTTTTTTGAAAAAACCCAATTGCTTAACGATGAAAACATTTTTGAACACACGGATAATACCCAAAGCATTGCCGCCATGAGTTAGATTTTTAAAAATTTTAAAAACGCACCGAGATGTTTAATTTACTTAATTTTCCTCATAACCTTGAAGAACTGGTTCAACAAGAGGAACCCAAGGTTCAAAAGAATATGCCAATTAGCAAGTGGATCCATTTAATTCAGGCAACCAGGAATTTAAATTCGAAAGCCTTATCTGAAAGACTAAAAGTATCTACTGAAGAGTTGGAGGAAATGAAAACCAATACCGAATTACCTTCTTCCAATCTACTGCTTAGGCTTCTGGGGCTTTTGGAATAAAAGAACAATTTCCTGCTTAGATTACTTTTTTTCCCATGCTGATTTAAATATCAGATATGTAGGGGTTAAGATGAAAATTGCTGCAATTTGCATTATACAAAATGTTGTTCTTTTATCATTAAAACCTACATGCACAATGGCTAGCTTTCTCACTCAAAAACAAGATCCAAATATTCTAAAAAATGAAATTGATTTTCTGACACATGTGAATACTTCAAAAGGAATTATGACAAAATATGTACGCCAAAAAAAAGGATTGGATGAAAATACTTTTGCACAATCCTTAAACATCACGCTTCAGGAATTGCAGGCTCTCGAAAAAGATAATGGAAAACCATCCCCAGGTTTCCGAAAAAAAATGAAAGAGATTTTACAGTAGGTATGCTCCTTCAGGTATGGCAGGTTCCAATTTGCAATACCTTCTTCCTTTCAAAACAATCACAAACAAACACTGAAAAAATTTGACTTGCTCCCCAATTAGGCCGGCATTATCAAGCTACCTGATTGAAAAAACAGAGCATGTCGAAGGTTAACCAATGACCTGTAAACAAGCAGCCATGTTCTCCTTCGAATTATTCAATGTGTAATCCTCAAACATAACGAAATGAAAAAGATATTTACAACAATCGGCATGGCTATTCTTAGCCTTTTCGCTTTAGCCCAAATACCGCAAGGATTTTCATATCAGGGAGTTGCATGCAACATGGATGGAATTGAATTAAGAAATCAGTATTTGCAGGTTCGTGCTACCATTTTGCGTGATTTTATTGGCGATGATATTCCAGAGTGGATTGAAACGCATCAGCTTCAAACCGACCCTTTTGGATTGTTTACCCTAACCATAGGAAAAGGCATTATTACGGAATGGCAGGTTATAAATATGAAGTGAATGATAAATTCCAGATAGAACCAGCCGCTTTGATCAAGTTTGTAAGAGCTGCACCCATGCAATTGGATTTTTCCTTAAAAATGATTTTCCAAAATTCCTTTTGGATCGCAGGTAGCTACCGGCTTTCAGATGCAGTAGTCGCTATGGCTGGTTTTCAGCTAAATCAAAATCTATCCTTAGCTTATGCTTATGATATGACTTTGACAGATCTATCAAATTATAGTTCTGGAAGCCTTGAAATCACGCTTGGCTTAACCATAGATAAACGCCGCGACAATGATGACGACGGCATTCCAGATAAAGAAGATGATTGTCCCAATGAACCAGGCACTAAATCAAATAAAGGATGTCCAGATAAACACAAAGGCGATTCAGAGGAAGTGCTAGATAGCGACGGCGATGGCATCGTAGATACTAAAGACGACTGTACAAACATACCCGGCAACAGGGCAAATAATGGTTGCCCATTTGGCGACCGGGATAAAGATGGTATTCGGGACGATATTGATAAGTGCCCCGATATACCTGGTGTGGCGGATAACATCGGCTGTCCTATCCATGATTCTGACCTAGACGGTATTACAGATGAAAAGGATAGATGCCCTGATTTGCCGGGATCTTTGAGTACAGAAGGTTGCCCTGGAGAAGATAGCGACCGCGATGGTATCATTGATGAAGCAGATAGCATTAAAAACCATTATTTAATAGGTCAGCCTCTAAATATTAACGTATCATTCTATTCCTTCCCCCACTCATAGTCATTTTTCCTTCCTTCATTCGAAGTGCTTCGAATAAGCAAACCTTCTTTTGTTATTTTTTTCCTCATAATTTTTCCTTTATCAGATGACACAAAATCTGAATATAAATGCCCTGATATTTGTGGTATCAAAAGAAAAAAAGAAACCAATATTCGCGATTTGTTATTTAGCGAAGGGTAAGAGCAAAACTATTTGAGAGACGGACAAATTCGATAGGAGCAGAGGAAAGCTCTGCTCTTTTTTTCAAGACTTACTTCCAGGAAATAGAAAATTTGGTGAACAAATAATTTTCGACTCGTGGCGGAATATTCTCTAACGTGTTTCCAAAAACCTCCCGCCACGGTTCTTTTGAAAACGAATCGTGTTTAAGTGTTCAAGTTAATTTTTGACATAAACACCTGAGCACACAACAATAAAAACAAACAGTTTTATGAAAAATCCTCCCAAATCCCACAATGAAAAGAAAATGCCAAAAAAGTTTTGGCTCAAGCCTGTAATTCTTTGGCAAACAGGTTCAAATGACGGCGGATATGTCTGGGTTATATAAGAAAGCTTTTTGAAATCCACCGCAATACTAAACTATAGTCTCACCACATGTAGTAATATATCGATTGCTTTTTGATTATGTATTCCAACTAGATAAAAGTCCGAAAGGCATACCAGAAAAATAAGATGATAAAAGTTGCTCATCACAAAAACAAAAAGAGTTTTACAGATGACCTGCTATTTTGATAGGTTTAAAACTTGGAAAACCAAATTCTTACGCATTCCATCTTCAACAAGCGAATCAAACAAGAGCAATTTTAAACAATACATGGTCACTATGGATTTGCCATAGCCGAACTGATTCTCCTCTACATTAATACATCTAAGACCAAAAGGTACCTTTTATGAGCAATAGAGCCTCATAAAAGCTTGCTGGTTTTGGTCTGACTCTACATAAACACCTGAAGCACTAAAGCTTTATTAACCTTTAAAATTTTTCAGCCATGAAACGCGTACCCCCCGTAATGCTGTTGGTGGGTAGTATGTTGGTTTTTAATTCAACATTACTTTCCAAAAACTTGATGAATGAAACAAATTTTACTACTTCTTATGGAGTAAATCCATCACTAAGTATAGCTATTGACTCTTTTCAACATGTAAGTTGCGCTGGAGGATCAGATGGTTTTGCTTTCGCAAATGTTTCAGGTGGAGTCCAACCATATGTGTACTTATGGTCCAATGGCTCTAATCTCCAAATGAATACCCCGCTGGTTGCAGGTCTTTATACTTGTACAGTAACTGATTTTCTTGGAGCTACGGCCGAGGCATCTATTTCCATTAATGACCCACCACCTCTGACACTTTCCACAATAGCACAGGTGAATATTGATTGTATCAATGCAACTGGTTCGGCAGAAGTGCAGGCCAATGGTGGCGCTCAACCTTATTCTTACAACTGGTCAACAGGGGCTACTGGAAGTGTAGAGACTGGATTGACAACAGGAACTTATACGGTAACTGTAACAGATGACAACGGATGCCTGGCAATCGAGGTCATTGTCATCGTCGAAAATTTGACACCACCAATTTCCATAACAATTCCAACTTTGGAAATCAATTGTCAAACTCCAACAGTGACTTTAAATGGAAGCGGGTCTTCGGTCGGAAATGTAGCCTACCTCTGGACGACAACAGATGGAAATATCCTATCTGGTGAAACCACATTAAATAACTGTGTTGTAGATGCTGGAGGGACGTACACACTGAAAGTTACAGATTTATTAAATGGTTGCACGGCTACATCCAATTGTGCTGTGACCGAAAATGTCACCCTTCCTACCGCAAACGCCGGCGCCAATTTGCAAATTGACTGTCTAAATCCTTTGGTAACTTTAGACGGTTCCCAATCCTCTCAGGGAGCGGGATTTTCTTATTTATGGACTACACTCGATGGGAATATACTTTCCGGAGAAGCTACTTTAAATAATTGTATTGTAGATGCTGCCGGAACTTATACATTGGAAATCCTGAATATTGCGAATGGTTGTACCGCTACTGATGATGTCAGTGTAACAGTTAATACTACTCAACCCAATGCAGATGCAGGCGCCAGCTTACACATTGATTGTTTGACTCCAAGTGTAGCTTTGGATGGATCGCTATCCTCTCAGGGTGCTGGTATTTTGTATTTATGGACAACAATTGATGGAAATATTGTTTCCGGTGCCACTACTATAAACAATTGTGTTGTAGATGCTGCTGGAACATATACCCTGACTGTAACAGATACAGGCAATGGTTGTACTGCCATTGATGATGTATTGATTACAGAAGATTTAACCCTGCCCATTGTTAGTGCAGGTGCCAATCTGCAAATTGATTGTGATAATGCAACCGTTACCCTGGATGGTTCTGCCTCCTCTCAAGGTGGAAATTATAATTACTTATGGACAACAAATGATGGGAACATCGTATCTGGCGAAACTACTTTAAATAGCTGTGTAGTTGATGCCGCTGGTACTTATTCTCTGGAAATCATAGATAATAATAATGGTTGTACTGCAACAGATGATGTACAAGTAACAGCCAATCTCGCTCCTCCTACTGCCGAGGCTGGGGCGAGCTTAACTATTGACTGCCTCAACCCAACTGTCATCCTCAACGGGATTGGTTCATCAGTTGGAGCTACTATCTCCTACAACTGGACAACTGTTGATGGCAACATCACCGCTGGTGCAAATACACTAACGCCAACTTGCGACCAACCAGGTACTTATACCTTAACCGTAACCGATAGTGCCAATGGTTGTACCGCTACGGACGATGTAGTGGTCAGTGCAGATTTGACCCTGCCAACCGCTCAGGCTGCTGCCAATGTGCAAATTGATTGCAACAATACCACAGTGACGCTGGATGGAAGCGGCTCTTCCACAGGCGTAGATTTTGAATACCTCTGGGTAACTTTGGATGGAAG
>JBGTQJ010000109.1:0-14436 GCA_041941305.1 Saprospiraceae bacterium | reverse complement strand
TTCATTTTTTGAAAAAATGATAGAACCAATCACCCCTGCCTTTGGGGGGATGATTCAAGTTTTTAATTCTTTTGGTACAGCCCCTGTCTTAAGGCTTTCAAGATCAAGGTTTTGTGAATTTCAGCGCTTAATTCGCATTCTCTACTCGTTTTCAAAATGTTGCCATCCCTGGGCTTTTAAATCGTGGATATTGCCTCCTTTGGTATGCAATTTTACACCCTCCTCTTTTTTTACAATTTCACCCATAATGTAGATGTCAGCCATGTACTTCACTTTGTCGAGATCTTTTGGATCAACCGTGAAGATGAGTTCGTAATCTTCACCACCACTTAATGCACAGGTAATTGGGTCCAATTTAAAGTTGAGCGCCATCAATTGTGCTTCATTGTGAATGGGAACTCCACTTTCTTCCACAATGGCTCCTACTCCCGACTGTTTACAGATATGGAAAATTTCGGAAGCTACTCCATCAGAGACATCAATCATCGAAGTAGGGATTAGATTCTTTTGGGCAAATTGCTCAATCATATCTTTTCTTGCTTCAGGCTTTAATTGCCTTCCCACCAAATAATTTTGTCCTTCCAAATCAGGTTGTACGCCTGGATTTTCGAGGTAAATCCGTTTCTCCCGCTCCAAAATTTGTAGCCCCAGATATGCTGCTCCCACATCGCCGGTAATACAAATAAGGTCACCTACTTTTGCGCCACTTCGGTAGGTCAGTTTTTCTTTTGTTCCCTGTCCAATAGCCGTAACACTTATCGTCAAACCTTTTGGGGATGAAGTTGTGTCGCCACCTACCAGGTCAACATTGTAACGATTGCAAGCTGCTCGAATCCCATCATACAGTTCTTCCAAAGCCTCAACCGAAAACCTGTTGGAAATGGCTATAGAAACGGTAATTTGCTTTGGGATAGCATTCATGGAGTAGATGTCTGAAAGATTGACAATTACAGATTTATAGCCTAGATGCTTGAGAGGGGTATACATAAGGTCAAAATGAATGCCTTCGATCAGTAAATCAGTGGAAACAACGGTCATTGTATTTCCATTTTGGATTACAGCGGCATCATCTCCAACACCCTTTAGGGAGGATTGATTCTTTAATTCAAATTTTTGAGTCAGATGCTCGATCAATCCAAACTCTCCGAGTTCGTTCACATCTGTTCGTTTTTTATAATCGTTTGCCATTTTATTTTTTGATAGCTCTATAGGCTATAAATGGATTTATCTGGTCGAGAATTCCCTCTCAGCCTTATCCCCCACAGGACAGGGTTGATTGGTTCTATTATTTTCATGATGTGCTAAAGGATTATGCAGGTTTTTTTCTTCTAAATTCCTGAAAGTTCAAGTTCAAGACCAAGTTCAATTTTAATTCTTGGGCTTGAACTTGGTGTTGAATTTGAACTTGAAAAAAATCACAGAGCATATTTTTAGAACCAATCACCCCTGCCCCCAAGGGAGTACAAGTGTTGTGCAATGTGCTTCCCAAGGGAAGCTGTCCAAAGGACTGAGGGGGATTTTCCACCAAAATAAATACATCAAGAACCCAAATTCAAATAGGGGAAATCCCGTTTTGAATTGTCTTAAATTGTGTAGTGTAAAAAACATATTCATTCTAAAAACGCCTGCAAAGGTAGAGAAAAGCGAACTTTTAAACTTTCGTTAAAAAAGAGAGTCAGAAAGAAACTGTCCCAACCATTTTTTGATGGATGGAAGTCTTTACAAACAAAAAGGGAATCATTCCTGGAAAACTTTGGTTTATAAAGTTGATCAACTAAAATATATTGAATAATAACATTCGCTTTCTCTAACTGAACTTGTCAAAAATTTTGACAAGTTCACTATTTAAAGATCAAATTTTTGAAATCCTTCAAAAAGAGATTTTTAAACAAAACCATTTAGTTATGAAAAAACTGATTTGGATTTTGCTACCTCTTTTATTTTTATTCACAAATTGTCAAAAAGATGAAAATGTGCCTAATGAGGCAGTTGAGTACGTGGTATTTGGTCAATTTTATGGTGAATGTGCCGGAGAGGCTTGTATAGAAATTTTTAAAATTGAAGATGGGCAATTGTTCGAAGATACTAAGGACAATTATCCTTCTTTTGTCAATCCTTACGAAGGAGAATACATTCTGCTCGATGACTCACTTTATCAATTGGTAAATGATTTGGAAACAAAAGTGCCTGATGAACTTTATAGTGAGACGGAAACAGTAATTGGACAACCAGATGCCGGTGATTGGGGTGGATATTATTTTGAGATAGTCATTGATGGTATTCAGTATCATTACCGAATTGACAAAGCCACCAACAATTTACCTGATTATTTGAAAGACTTTGCAAGTGATCTGGAGACTTATTTGGCTGAAGTCGTTGGTTGAGATTTCATTTAACAATGCTTTACCATACTAGGGATATAAAGGGTGGTGAGGAGAAAAATAGATTGACAGGCCTTCATTTTTAGATTTCGGTATAGGTTTTGAATACATTATTAAAAATCATAATGTTTTTAAAACAAACCAGTTTATTTATCTATTTTTGCAATCGAATTGTTTGCTTTTGTAAAAAAAGCTTTATCTTCATCATTCGAGAAAACTGATTAAACGAGCAATATGGGAAAAGTCATTTCGCTTTTGAATCACAAAGGAGGGGTCGGTAAAACTACCAGTGCTATCAACATTGGTGCAGGCTTGGTTGAAATGGGCAGAAAAGTCCTTTTGATTGACCTGGATCCACAAGCCAATCTCACCCTTTCACTTGGAATTCCTCGTCAGCCTCAAACAATTTATGAAGCCCTTCGCGGAGAATCTGAATTAATACCTTATACCGTCAAGGAGGGAATGGATGTCATCATGTCAACCCTTGATTTGTCAGGCGCTGAGATGGAACTCATCAACGAAGCAGGCAGGGAATATATCCTGAAAGAATTATTCGCCCCTATCAAGGAAGAGTATGATTATCTGATTATTGATTGTCCACCTTCTTTGGGATTGTTGACGCTAAATGCATTGACAAGCAGTGACCATGTGATCATTCCGCTTCAGACGGAGTTTTTGGCACTTCAGGGACTTGCTAAAATTAAGCAGGTAATTGATAAGGTTAAATTCAGATTGAATAAAGAACTGGATATCGCAGGAGTAATTGCGACGATGTATGATGCCAGGAAAGTCCTCAACCGGGATGTGGTGGATACCATCAAAAAATATTTTGGTGAAAAGGTATTCAATACACTCATTCGGGATAATGTAGCATTGGCGGAAGCTCCTGCTCAACGAAAAGATATTTTTGAATACAGTAGAAACAGCCCCGGCGCAAAAGATTATTTGGAATTGTGTCATGAATTGGTGGAGCGCACTGAAATGGTCGAAGCTTAAATGAGATTGGAGGGATTACCCGATAATGATTATCATTCAAGCAATGATCAAATGGAGCAATACTCACCCTATTTAAAAATAAATATTAACAAGGTAAACCGATCATCATCGGTAGTCTACCATCAACGAAAATAAAGTGAGTAAGAAAAAATTCACAGATGGATTAGAGAGTCTTTTTGGAGATACTTCAGAGGATACCTTTGGAGGAAGCTTATTGGTTGCTGAAGAACCAAAACCGAAAGCGGTAAGGAAAAGAAGAGGATCCTCAAGGAAAAACTTTACCACTGACCTCGATACCTTACTTGAAGATGCTTTGAAGGAAACGATTATTGAGCAAACCCAAAAAACAGACAAAGCATTTGAGAGCAAATCAAAATCCATTCAGACCAAACAAAGAAGTCGTAAACCATTATCTGGTTTGGATGCGCTCATTCGAAGAACAGTGGAAGGTAGTACCATTGAAATATCCAACGACGTTACCAAACGCGTTACTTTTGTATTTGAAAAACAAAAACTGGATAAGTTAAAGAGAATCGCAAGAATCGAAAAAGCTTATCTGAAAGACATCTTGAGTCAAATCGTTTCTGAATACATCCAGAAATACGAAGTTCAAAAAGGAGGAATCCAATAGCATATTCCATTTCCGGAAAATGGAGCCCTGCCAGTATTTAACTTGAAAATTGGCAGGGCTCTGTTTTTTTAAAGACTTTTCAAGGCACATCTTTTACATTTCAGCAGCTGAATTATACAACTCACTAAAAATAAGTTGATTACAGGCTAATTATTCCTGATAATTGATTTCCGAAATCACCAAACTGAAAAATTCATATTTGTCCTGTTTTTGCTCCATCAATTGGTGGAGCTTTTTTTATTTCCCAAAAGCCTGTGATTTTTTTTAGCTTCACACTTCCCTTTTCCCAACATCCAAACAATATGAAAAACTTTAAGGACAAAGTAATTGTCATCACAGGAACTGCTTCTGGAATTGGACGACATCTGGCACTTCAATTGGCAGCAGAAGGTGTGAAGGTCGTCGCCACCGACATAAATGAAGAAGGTTTGAATGAAACAGCTTCGATGATAACTCAAAATGGCGGGCATGTTTTGAAAAAAATTGTAGATGTTTCCAATAAAGATCAGATCTATCAACTTGCGAAGGAGGTAGTTGAAGAATATGGGCATGTAGATGGCATCATCAATAATGCCGGTGTGGCGCTTGGTTTGATAACCGTTGAAGATGTGACTTATGAAGAAATAGAATGGATTTTTGGCATCAACTTATGGGGGGTCATTTATGGTACAAAAGCCTTCCTGCCTCATTTAAAAGAGCGCCCTGAAGCAGCTATTGTCAATATTTCGAGTGTATTTGGATTGGCAGGTTTCTACAAACAAGCTCCTTACTGCATGACCAAATTTGCAGTACGGGGATTTACGGAAACACTTAGAACAGAGTTGATGGACTCTAATGTTTTGGTCATGCAGGTTCATCCGGGAGGCATTCAAACGAATATTGCCAAAAATGCACGCCACGGAAAAATCGCCCCAAAGGATATACAAGAATTTAACAATCGCTTTGACCAAAATGCCCGAACCAGTGCCGCAGATGCAGCTGCTACTATTATTAAGGGGCTTCGGCAAAAAAATCAAAGAGTGCGCATTGGAACGGATGCCCTTTGGATAGATCGCCTGATAAGATGGTTCCCAAATTGGGCATTGATGAAGTTTGCCAAAATGAGCAAACGATTCGATGAAGGCGGGAATTTTTTCTGAGAAAAATTCTTCATTCTAAAAATATATTGTAACTTAACTCTCTCAAATTCAAACCTTTATCCTTAAAGCTGCACTATTCTTCCCATGGATAAATCCCGATAGGTTTTTTTAAACATACTATTTGAATATGAACAAGCACCCTGAGACCATATTCTCTCCTGAATTGGTAGAAAAAGTCGGTTCCATTAGCAATGTTCTGTCTGAGTTTTTGGATAATCAAATTTTTAATATTCAAGATGAATTGAAAAAGAAGTATCCACATAGCTCTGAGAAAACCCTTTCATCCATTCTTAACCAATTTGCAACCTTAGACGGGACCAAACGACCACTTACCGAAGAAGAGCTAACATTGCCAGGTAGCCAAAATGGCTTATTAAAAGAATGCTTGCTCCAGTTGGAAAATGCCCGGATTCTTAGACGTGATGAGGATGCTTATGAGTTGGCACATGATACCCTGGCAAAGAGAATAGCAGAACAAAGAAGTGCCGAGGAAATCGCTATTTTGGAATCTGTTCAAATAATAAAAAGCAGATTTCAAACTTTTCATAAGACAAGATCAATCCTGACACCAAGTGAGCTTGAAATAATTGACAAGTACGATGAAGAATTAACCTCTAAAAACTTGATTTCCAAAGATGAATGGAGATTTGTAAAGGTTAGTAAACGTAGGAATAGAAATAGAAACGTTTTTGTTTTTTCTCTGATTGCTGGAGTCATATTAATCCTGGCAATTTTTGGAATTTATGCCCAGTGGAATAAAAAAATAGCTTCAAAAGAAGCCAAAGCAAGTGAGTTTGCAGCTTTGGCATTAAAAACCTTCCAACAATCTGATCGAACTCAAGCGCTTCGAATTGCAGAAGCTTCGCATAATTTTTATCCACAAAGTAAAAGTGCTCGTCAAACACTTCATGATATTGTAAGTGAATCTACTCCTCCGTTTTACAAATATATTTTTGATGGACATGACGATGCAGTAACGAGTATTGCATTCTCTCCTAATAATGATTTGATTCTCACAGGAAGCTATGATAGCACAGCCTGGCTGTTGGAACCAAATGGCAATGCATTACATCGGTTAAAAGGCCATAGAGATGGTATCAGCGCTGTTGCCTTTTCGCCAGATGGAACGACCTTGGTTACAGGAAGTTGGGACAATACATTAAAACTCTGGAATACAAATGGTGATGAACTTCAAGAACTAAAAGGACATTATTTGGATATTTCTGCTGTTGCTTTTTCGCCAGATGGCAATACTATTCTGAGTGGTAGTTGGGATAAAACAGCCAAATTGTGGAATAAGCAAGGAAAAGTTTTACAAACCTATTCCGGTCATGACCATTTTATCTCCGCAGTTGCTTTTTCTCCTGATAATAAAACGGTGCTAACAGCAAGTTGGGATAAAACTATCAAGCTTTGGACAATCGATGGAAAGCTTCTCAGGACGTATTCCGGGCATCGATTCGGAGTCACATCGATTGATATTTCTCCTGATGGGCAAAATATTTTGACTGGAAGTTGGGATAAAACTATTCGACTATGGGATATCGATGGGCAGCTAATTCGAACCTTTATAGGACACGAAAAAGGAGTGGAAACTGTTCGATTTTCAAAAGATGGAAAACGAATCTTTAGCGCCGGGCAAGATAATAATGTCATTCAATGGGATGTCAATGGACAAATGTTGCAAACTTATATAGGGCACAAGCAGGAAGTTTTTGATTTGGCAGTTTCCAAAAATGGAAGGTTTATGGCGAGTGGAGGAAGAGACAATCTGGTCTTTTTATGGAATATTAAAGGGCTGGAAAAACGATCATTTGGAGATAACAATGGAAGCATTGTTACCTTGGATTTTAGTCCTGATGGCAGTAAAATGCTCACTGCTGGTCATGATCACAAAGCTATCATTTGGGATACATTAGGGAAAATGCTTTTTAAACTTGAAGGACACACCGCAAAGATCCAGGTGGCCAGATATTCACCAGACGGAAAATATATTATTACTGCTGGAGAAGATAGAACTGCTAAACTTTGGAACGAATCCGGCAAATTGCTGAAAACTTTTGGAGGACATGATTATGGAATTAAATCTGCTGCATTTTCAGCAAATGACAAATACCTGATAACTGGTGATGATTCCGGCAAAATAATCTTGCGAGAACTACCCTCGGGCAAAGAGATTTTTTCAAAAGGATTTAATGCGAGAACTGTTTATGATGCTACTTTTTCCCCAGAGGGAGATCATATTTTATTGGGGTTTTGGGATAAGACTGTACGAGTATTGAACTTAAAGGGTGACTCTATTCAGCAGCTTAAAGTTGGAGCAAGGGTGCTTTGTGTAGATTATGCCAGGGAAGGAAAAATATTAACAGGAGATGGCATTGGTAAAGTTATTTTGTGGTCTTCTGATGGTAGAAAAATCAGAGAATATAATGGACATAGAAAGGCAGTGTATTCAGTTGCCTTTTCTCCTGATGAAAAGTATTTTGCCTCCGCTTCTTTTGATAACACAGCAATCCTTTGGGATATAGAAGATAATCAAATACCAATGGTTAGCTATAAAGGGCATAGCGCTGCAGTGAATGAAATCACCTTCTCTCCTGACGGGAAATCTATAACTACCGTAAGTGGTGATGGTACTTGTAAAATTTGGAATACCAGAGAAAGTTTTTTAAAAAATGAAATAGCTGAACTGTCAATAGCTCAAAAAATCAAATTTGGAATATTACCTGAAAAAGATTCCGTTTTAATTACTCCACAAAAAGTGTATACTTCACAAAGATCTGGTAGATGGATTCGAGTTCCCGAAGAAAGAATCTGGACAGATGAAAGAAAGACCCAAGCCCCAAATTCGGCTGAAAGTAAAATCTGGGCATCGCTCCATTATTCCAGGAAAGCTTATAAGGAATCCGATTTGAAGGGCAAATTGGAGTTGCAACAAAAAGCGATAGATTTAATCGAGGATGCAGTTAAAGAAGATCAAGACATCACCATAAAAATGAGATGGACCCCTGATGCCATCGCCTTTGCCTATGCTCAATTGGGATATATGCTTCAATTGAATAATAAACCGAAGGAAGCCATTAAAGTATGTAATCGAGGACTCAATATAAAACGTGTTCCTGACCTAAAGAGTTGGAACCAGACAGAAGAATGGATAAATTATCGCAAAGCGATATCTCATGTAATACTTGGGTACGAAAATCTTGCCTACAAAACCTTAGATACCCTCTATTCTGATTCTTTAATTCATAGAGAAACCTTATTTGGACAGGCTTTTCCTTCTGTAGCGGGTATTCGACCATCAAAGAATCTTACGTATAAGGATGTGGTTAAAAAAGATATAGAAAATCTAGAGCAGGCAGAAATACCTATGGATAATTTTAAGCAGATTAAATATCAACTAAATAAATAGACTTGATTAAATTCAAGAAATCTAATACTATGAATGAACTACCAGTTGTCTTTCTTGCCTTTGCAAATGACAGAAACAATCCGCTGAAACTATTGGAATTGGAGGGAGAAGGGATATATCGCCATTTGACTCCTCGTGCCAACCAACAACACCTGGCATTACATCGTGAACCTTTCGCCACTATTGAAAAAATAAGTCATTACTTAACGGTATTTAAAGATAGGGTGATCCTTTTTCACTTTGCCGGGCATGCCAATTCTTTTCAATTGAAATTGGAAGATCAAAATGCCCATTCCATTGGAATAGCAGAATTATTGGCAACTCAGAAAAACCTAAAGCTCGTTTTTCTCAACGGTTGTTCGACAGAGCGGCAGGTTGAAGCTCTTTTATCATTGGGGATTCCCGCAGTGATTGCAACCAAAGTTCCGGTAAGTGATGAAAATGCATCAACCTTTGCCATTCAATTTTACAAGGCGCTTGCCGAAGAGCACTCTATTGATGCTGCCTTTAGTTTGGCATCAGGGAGCATTAAGGCAAAGGTTGGAGATGCTATTACTTTTGAAAGAATTTTGGTTGATGCTGAAGAAGAAGAGCTTGTAATTAATCCTTCAGAAGAAAAATGGGTACTGTATGCCAAGAGTCCGAGTATTTTAAAATGGAAATTGCCGAGTCATCAGATTAATAAATTCATTATTCGAGGAGCATCTCATCGATACAATACCTCAAAAGTTCCTGTCAATGAACGATTGACGGAGGTGCTTTTTAAAACACTTGCTCCTTTTAATTCTGAATTGGAATTTTATCAATTTAAATTACAGAAGGGAGAGAAAGTAGATATACGCCTCATTCGAAGGTCGATTATGGATTCTTTGCCTTCCCCGGTCGGAGAACAAGTTCGGAAATTATTTGCGGCTAACCTGGATAGCTCAAATCACAAAATCAATACGATAAGCAAAGAACGACTTGAACAATTAATACTTACCTATCAAACATTGGTGGAGCTGGTTTCTTTTACGCTGATGGCTCAATTGTGGGACGCAAAAACCTTGATGAAAGATTTTACTATAGGTAAATCCTGTAAAAAGGTTTTGAGAGAATACTTTTCTGCCAATTCTGATGAGATCAAGGTGTTCAACTTTTTCAATGTTATTACGGAAGTTCAAAAAGTAATGTCTGAAAACAAGGTTTCTCATTTTATTTCAGAATTGGATAACCTTAAGGAAGATATTTCATCGGATAAATCCTTTACAGATGCTTTTCATTTTTTTGAAGGGATGAAAAAGGAACTTTATGAAAACAGTAGAAAAATTGATACATCAGAGGTAGAGAGTTTTTGTGTGCAGGCAGAAATCCATTTGGGCAATATATTCCAAAAGCTAGGCTTTTGTGCCAAATATAAGTTTGCAACCATCAAGAATATAGATATTATAAAACCCCGTCACAAGCCAGCTCGCTTTCGCCATTACAAAGTGAAGTTAGACACTGTTACAGCAGGGTATTTAGATGTTGAGGAAGAATTTACTCATTTCACAGATGATAATTCCGTTTTGTTGTTTAAATCAAATGATACTGTTGAAGAATACTTAAGTCTGTCTCCATTTATCGTTGACGAAAATGCGTTGAAAGGGGAGCAAAAGTCAAAACTTTTTCTTTTCTCACATTGTGGAGGCAATGGGCTGAATAATTATTGGTTCAAGTTTCCGTTTGCAAAAAATGATTATTTAGAAATATCTGATCAACACTATGTGGAAATCAAGGAACAATTTCAATCATTTAGAACTACACTTGGAATATAAAATTAGCGACTATGAAGAGTCCTTTTAAGTTTTTGGATCCATATACAATTGAAGATAAAGATTTCTTTCTCGGAAGGGATAATGAAGTGAAGAAATTGTATGACTTGGTTTTTGAGACAAATATTTTATTGGTATATGGTCCTTCCGGAGTGGGAAAAACGAGTCTGATTCAATGTGGTTTGGCAGCTCAATTTCAAAGTACAGATTGGTTTGATATCCATGTCAGGCGACGGCAGAACATGAATGATTCATTAAGGAGTGAAATAATGAAACATGCACTTACGCCGATTGCGGATAATGCCAATTTGCCAGAGGCTATAGAGTCTATTTTCCTGGACTATTTCAAGCCAATTTATCTAATTTTTGATCAATTTGAAGAATTGTATATCCTGGGAAGTGAAGAAGAAAGATCAGCGCTTTATGAGTCACTTGCTCAGCTTTTAAAAGCAGATTTGAATTGTAGGGTAATAATTATCATGAGAGAGGAATACATTGCTCAATTATTTGATCTTGAAAAATTGGTTCCCAATTTATTTGATAAACGACTTCGCGTGGAACCAATGAGTTTCTCCAATGTGGAAAAAGTGATAAAAGGGACCTTAAATAAATTTCAGGTTCAATTGAAGAATCCTGATAAAACCATTTCAATGATTATTGATAACATTAGTGAAGGGAAATCAGGGGTACAGCTTTCCTATCTTCAAATTTATTTGGATAAGCTTTACAATGCGCTAGAAGATTGAATAACCAGATTTCAACAAAAAAGCCAAGAGCTTCTGAAGAAGACCTTGGCTTTTTTGTTGGAAATTAAATCTCAAGCTTTATTCACATCCCAGTTCAATTCGGGAAAGCGGATCGTTATTTGGAAAGCAATTTCCAGAAAGCACTGTCGATGGAACATATCGATTGACGTTTTTGTCATAAAGTGCATCTTCCAAAAATTCTACCAAATCATCAATTTCTTTTTCACTTAGGTATAAGGGTCGGAAGTAGGAAGCAATCTGCTCTTTAGGTACATTGGTGTTTTCTGGAATTGCATCATTAAAATATTCCACAACTGCTCTAAGGGAGCGCTTGCTGCTTCCGTGGAAGTAAAATGGAGAAGCATGCATGTTGTACAATTGAGGAACTTTGAACTTAAACATATCTACTGGCTGTCCAGTAAACCCCCCCCTTCCAAAGTTGCGCTTGTCTGTTTCATCCGTATTAAACGCTTCGCCGGATTGGTATAGATCATTTACGCCAATGGCAAAAAACTCTTCGGCATTATTTAAGGAAGGACCATTGTGGCAATTGTAACAGCCGGCTTTTCCAAAAAATAGCTTTGCGCCATGTTTTTGCTGATCAGTCATAGCATGCTCGTCTCCCTTCAACCATTTTTGGAAAGGAGCTTCATTAGTGAATAATGTTCTCAAATAGGCAGAAATCGCAAAACTGGCTGTGATTTCAGAATATCTTTCGTCTTCAGGGAAATCGGGGAAAGCTTCGTCAAACATTGGTGTGTAGCCATAAGCATCTAAAACTTCTTCGTTGACCACCATGCGGTGCAATTTCAAACCTTCAATGTTTTGGCTTTCCAAACCAAAGAAGCCAAAGTGATTGACTTCGGTAGCCGGGTCATTATCCCAGTAGGTATCTGTTCCTTCATTTGCACCATTTGCACCAAACTGACCGCTCCAGGAAGTATTTTGTACAAACGCGACATTCAATAAATTCAGAGGTCTCGCCCCTTGAACGTCTAATTCATTTTCATTATAGTGTTCGGACTTTCCTCTGTTTTCTCCTTCATCGCCAAAGCCAATGCCACCATCAGCAATGCCTTGTACTCTTCCCGGCATAAATCCTGAAGAAGGTACATGACAGGAAGCGCAAGAGTAAGTTCCTTTACCTTGTTCGTGAATTGGGGCTAGTGCAAGCCCGGTTTCATAGAATAACATTTTACCCAATTCGACCTTTTCTCTAAATAAAGGATTATTTGGGTCTTGTGGAATGGAAGTGTAAGCATCACTTTGAGGTAAGATATAACCTTCATAGCTTCCGGTAGGGGAAGTACGGTTCAATACCCCCCGTAATGTTTCATCCAGAGGGTTGTTCAATTCTTCAGAAGTACATGCAAATAACAACAAAACCAAACCAAATCCAATAGTAACAAATCGTTTCATTTTCAATAACAGTGTTAGTATGTCCCTGTGTTCTGCTTTGTAATTTAACTAGCGCAAGTGAGCAATGAACCCGTAAATATATACTTAAAGCACGGGGGATGATTGGATTGGATCTATTTATTTAGCTTAGACAGCCAAAAAGGCAGTGAATTTTCTTTAGCTGCCAAAGTTAGTAACCATTTCTCAATTATCAATAACCTTACCAGATATTTGTAAGAAATTGACATATTTTAAATTCAAAATACCAGATTTCAGTTAGGACTTTGAGACTATGCATTCTCCACTTTGCCTGGCTGGATTTTTACTGTCAATAAAATTAGCAGTCCAACGATGAAAAAAACAGCAAGTGCCAATACACTGTTTCGCATGCCACCAGTGAGTTGTTCGATGAATCCAAAGCTAAATGTTCCGACCACGATTGCAACTTTTTCGAGTATGTCGTAAAAGCTAAAATAGGAGGTGGTGTCTTCCGTTTCTTCGGGTATTAATTTCGAATAAGTGGAGCGGGATAGGGATTGGATTCCGCCCATTACCAAGCCTACCAACCCGGCAATTGTGTAAAATTGCCAATCATTTTGGACTTTGTATGCAACCACACATATTAAAGTCCAGATAACAAGCATGGCTATAAGAGAATATTTATTTCCTTTTATTTCTGAAATTCTTGCGAAAAGATAGGCGCCTACTATGGCAACTAACTGCAAAACAATAATAACTCCAATCAATTCTGATGTGCCAAAATTTAATTCCTTTTCTGCAAAAATGGCTGCCAAAAATATTACCGTTTGTACACCTGCGCTGTAACAGAAAAAGGAAATTAGAAAGGATTTAATATTCTTCATTTTTTTGACCTCCCCCCAAACCTTTATCAACTCGTCAATTCCTTTTGATAATAGATTGTCTTTGGATTTGCCTTTTTTATCCTTTGGCAATCTTGAGAATGGAATTAATGCAAAACCAATCCACCATAAGCCCACCATAAAAAATGCAATTCTATATTTTAAGGAACTATCTGGAGCAATGCCAAAAGTTTCTGGACTCAATACAACCCAAAGATTGAGGCCCAATAATATTAGACTTCCTATATAACCAAATGAAAATCCTTTAGCGCTCACTCTATCATATCGATCTTCGGTGACGATTAAGGGTAAATAAGAGTTGTAAAATACAAGTCCTCCTGCAAATCCTATGGTAGCCAACATGAACCCTATTGTTCCTACTGCCAATTGTCCCATGTCTTCAAACCAAAAGAGAGAAATGCATGAAATAGAACCTAGAATTGTAAAAAAACGTAGGAAGAACATTCGTTTTCCGCCATAATCAGCAATGCCAGACAGAAGCGGAGAAAATAAAGCAATTATCAAATACGCAGCTGATATAGCATAAGCATAAAGCGTAGTATTGGGCATGTCAATTCCAAAAACAGTGACGATATCATCCGTAACACCAGCATAGTAAGCAGGAAACAATGCAACTGCAATCGTCAGCGCATATGAAGAATTTGCCCAGTCAAAAAATGCCCAGCCGTTGATTGTTTTTTTATCGTTCAGAGGGAAATCACTCGTGATGGTTGTCATATGATCGTGGAAAAAGTTCAACATGTATCATCCCGAATTTTGGCAATAAAATCACTTTTGTTTATTTTCTTTACTTAACCTGTTGATATTCAATTTGTTGCGTGGTGGGAGTTGCGGGTTGGTCAAACCCGCAACTCCCACCACGCAACAAATGCACATTACATAGTGAGTTGAAATTCAATGATTTAAGAAATAATCTGAAAATTCAGGATGACTCTTATTTCAAAAGTACATTGGCGACAAGATAGGGCGATTAATGGATAATGAAAGAATGAATAATTAAGCAATTAGATATTTAGGGGGATAAAAAAGTGATTTGAAAGTTAATTAGAAGTCAGACCG
>JBGTQJ010000108.1:0-15136 GCA_041941305.1 Saprospiraceae bacterium | reverse complement strand
TCATTTTACATTTTACATTTTGACTTTCAATAATAGAACTTAACAGCCCTGCCCTCGCGGGCGGCTCGGGAGAAGTTTTTAGGAGAGAAACAAGCTGGTTCCAGCCTGTTTCTCCCCTTAGGTGCTGTGTAAAGTACCAAATGATTCTTTCAAAAACCAAAAAATGTCTATCATTATAAAAGTATTTGCTACCGGGTTTGGGAGTGGTTATGCTCCCATTGCTTCAGGAACGGTTGGTTCATTTGTCGGAATTCTGCTTTTTGGGAGCCTTTTTATCTTTTGGACCAATAATCTATCCGGGCTATTTTCCTTTCAGCTTCTACTCCTTTTTTTGATTGTTTTATTCTTTGTACCTGGCGTTTGGGCAAGCAAAAAACTGGAAAAAAAATGGGGAAAAGATCCGTCCCAAATTGTCATTGACGAAATAGTAGGGCAATGGGTTGCCTTATTATTCATTCCTTTTTCTATTTCAAACCTCATTCTTTCTTTTTTCCTCTTTAGAGTTTTTGATATCTGGAAACCACTAGGGATCAGAAAACTGGAAAATCTCCCCCACGGTTGGGGAATAATGTCAGATGATGTTCTTGCGGGTATTTATGCCAACCTTGTTCTTCAATTGCTTCTTATCTTTGTCTAGTCTTTCACTCATCCTGCCTTTATTAGACACTTTTATCCAGCACAATCATATGGATTAAGGTGTCGTCACGTTTTATTTCACATTCTGCCAACTCAACATTTAAAGATGAAAGCTGTCTTCCTATTTGCTTCTATGTTTTTCATTAATTCAATTCCCATAATTCGACAAACATTTATAGCGGAAAATAAACTCATGCAGGAAACGATCCTCTCTTTTCCCAATAAACACTCAATCCTGCCCCTACCTCTAGACAGTATACCCGATGTAACCCTAAATGTACCGCTTCACAACCAACTTTGTGAAGGCGATTCTTTATTGATCTCTATTGCTCCCGATGCCCTACATTATGAATGGTATCTAAATAACCTGCCTCTGGGTCAAAACAATCATTTTATCTATGCCAAGGAAAGTGGAACCTATTTGGTCATTGCTTCAAATGGTAATTGCAATTCCAAGTCAGAATTAGTTCAGGTAGATTTTTATCACCATTTGAATTTAAATCTAAACGTAGAACATTTAAGTTTCCTTTGTCAAGGAGATAGTTTATTACTTGAAGTAGAATCAGGAGGTGACGAGTACAACTGGTTTTTTGAAGATGAACCAATTGTAGGCGAAAATACCCATCAACTATATGCCCAGGATTTTGGAGTTTATGCAGTTCAAGCATATAATGGTCCATGTTTTTCTGAGTCAGAGGAAATCAAAATAAAAGTCTATTCTTATCCACCAGCCGATTTATCCGTTCCAATTTTCAATAGGGAATGCGAGGGAGACACTTTCCGAATAGAAGCCTTACATAAAACAGCTGAGTTTTACCACTGGTATAAAGATTTTGAGCTGATTGCTGAATCTGTAGACTTTATCGATGTAGTAGATGATGGCATTTATCATCTGGAAATTGCAAATGGAGCTTCAGGGGAATGTCAAACTATTTCAAACAAAATCACTGCTAGTTTTGTACCACCGCCATCTGCGGATTTATCAATGCCTGTGGATACCAGTATTTGTGAAAATGAAGTATTAAAAGTTGTCATTCCAAATGGGCTATATCCTATTGGAGCAATGGACTATTTATGGTACAAGGATGGTGCATTGTTGGAAAACACTCAAAATGCAATGAATATTTCAGAAGCCGGAAATTATTTCGTCCGTGTTTTTAATGGCAATTGCGGAGTTACTTCAGAAGCTTTCAATGTAGCTATTCAAAGTAAGCCCAACATCGCCATTACAAGCCCATTATGGAATGGAATATGTGAGGGTCAGAGTTTGATAATTGAAGCATCAAGTGATGTTCAACAATTAGAATGGTACCATAATCAAATTCTTTTATCCGATGTTGGTACTACCATAGAAGTGAATTCAGCAGGCACCTATTATGCCATAGCATCAAATGATAACTGTTCAAGTATCTCTGACAATGTTCAACTAGAAGTTTATGATTTTCCGGATTTAACCTTAAACATACCCCTTCAAAATACAATATGTGAAGGTGATAGCTTGATTATTTCCGTGGTTGAAGGAGCAGCATCTTATACATGGTCAATGAATGATTCTATTTTGAGTATTAATGCCAATTCTATAACTGCCACAGAAGTAGGAAACTATTATGTAATGGCGCAAAACGGGCATTGTCTGGACACTTCAGAGCTTGTATTACTTGATGTGTTAATGCTTCCAATTTTCACCATTACCCCAAGCCAAATCAATTTTTGTGAAGGTGAAACCAGTATTATAGCCCTGGAGGATAATTTTGATGATTATCAATGGTACCGAAACGAAGTGCCAATCCCTGGTGCAAATAACCCAATTTTGGAAATTACAGAATCTGGGGCATACAAGGTCGAAATATTTTTATCTGGCTGTTCTCAATTTTCCAACGTCATAACAGCAAATGAAATTGAAGTAGAAGCACCAACAGTAGAGATTTCAGGAAGTTTATTAATCGCTTCTAATGCCTCTTCCTACCAATGGTTTTTCAATGGTGATCCTATAGCTGGAGCCATTATGTCAAGTTTCAATGCGACAGATAGTGGCGACTATTTTGTGGAAGTTATTGACCAAAATGGTTGTTTGGCGAGATCAGAAACAGTATTCGTAATCATCTCCTCATCAAATGATATAGAAGATTATCTCCATATACGAATATACCCAAATCCAACTGTAGGAATATTGTATTTGGAATGTACTTCCTATTCAAACCATCAATTTATTCAAATTGAAATAATTGATCAGCTTGATCGTGTTTATCTTTCAGAAAAATTAATAAACTCAGATTATCCTTCATATAAAATTGATTTAGCAGAATTACCTATAGGAATCTATTGGATTAAATTGCTTGGGCTTAAAGAATCTCCAATACTTAAGAAGGTTCTCAAGCTGTAATACGTAAACAACGTTTTTTGCCATAAAAGCAAAGGTTTCTTCCAACAATTCAGGTTTAGATGCCTGAGATCCTTCAAAAATTCAGGCTTAATAATTGCAGTATCAAAATAAATCCAGCAACTATTCAAGAAAAGAAATTCTGGATTCAACTACACCATGTCAAAAAAGCGCATCGCCATTTTTGGAGTCAAGTATTTTCCTGCCAAAGGAGGGACCAGCCGGGTTGTGGAAAACCTGCTTTGGGAACTCAAAGATGAATTTGATTTTACCATTTACTGCTATCGAACGGAGAAATCGGCACATCATATTCCCGGAGTAAGCACAATCCAATTTCCGGAAATTCCCATTAAAGGACTTGGGGTATTTGTGTATTTCGCTATTTGTTGTCTTCATCTGCTGATTCGAGGCAAATACGATTTGGTGCATGTACACAAAACAGACAGCGCTTTTTTTCTGCCTCTGCTTGCTTTGAAATTCAAGTTGGTAGCAACTTCTCATGCCCTACCCTACCTGAATGAAAAATGGTCTTTTTTGGGAAAATGGTATTTCAAATTGGTAGAGCGGATTTTTGTCAGTTCAAATAGCCAATTGACTTCGGTTTCCAAAGTTCAGTCTGATTACTATTTCAAAAAATATCATAAAAAGGTTGCCCACATTCCCAATGGCATTCATTTGCCAGAAAAAGTGAATGTCAGTTTTGCGGAGGACATTCTAATCAACCACGAAATCCAGCCAGGATACTTGCTTTTTGCCGCCAGAAGAGTGATCCCCTTAAAAGGTTGTCATACTTTGATTGAGGCGCTTCAATTAATTGAGTTTAAAGGAACTTTAGTTGTAGCAGGTGACCTGGAACAATTGCCTGCTTATTCTCAAAAACTTCGAATGCTAGCTCAAAGTCTCGATGTAAAATTCATTGGTTATGTAAATGGCATGGACAAGTTAAATGCACTTTTGGGGCAGGCACAATACTTTGTATTTCCTTCAGAAATTGAAGCCATGTCTATGATGTTACTGGAAGCAGGATGCATTGGCACGCCAATGATTTGCAGCGACATCCCGCCCAATTTGGCAGTATTGAGTGAAAAAGAGGTATTGTATTTTGAATCTAAAAATGCCAGAAACTTAGCCAACAAACTGCGTTGGGCTTTTAAGCATCCAGAAGAGATGGAAAAGTTGGCAAAAAAGGCTAAACAGAAAATTGAACAGAAGTATCTGATGAATGTGGTGGCGAAGAAATATGCTAAAATGTACAAATCAATATTGGAGAATGTCCCTACAAAACCTTCACTTCAACCTACATGAATTCCCATTTAAAAAAGCACATTATTTCAAAAGTGGCTCCAATAATCACTGCTACAGGAGTCCTCCAGCTTTTCAAAAATCATTTTGGAGGCATTGGGCACATTCTGACTTTTCACAGAGTGATACCTGATAACAAACAAGGGCGCATTCACAACCATCAAAGTCTGGAAATCACACCTGAGCATTTGAAGCAAACCATTCAGTATTTCAGAAAAAGAGGTTATGAGTTTTATTCAATGGATGAGGTCTATGAAACTTTGAATAAAGGTCAATCTAAACACAAATTTGTCGCCTTCACTTTTGACGATGGTTATAAAGATAATTTTGAAATTGCCTACCCGATTTTGAAGCAGCACCGTGTTCCATTTACCATATATATTACTACCAATTTCCCCGATCGAAAAGCCATCCTTTGGTGGTATCTGTTGGAAGATATGCTCTTGAAAAAAGAAGAAATACGGTTTAGCTGGAATGGAAAAAGTTACCAATTTGGGAGCCAAGGTCTCGCTCAAAAGGAGTCCACATTTGATAACATTCGCTCCATTATCCATCGAAACTTTTCCATAGATAACCACGAGGAAATGTTTGCTGCTATTTTCGGAAGCTTTGAGCCTAATCCTTTGAAATATGTAAAGTCCCTTGCAATGTCCTGGGAAGAAATCCAGAAAATCAGTGAGGATCCTTTGGTAACCATCGGAGCACATACGGTCAATCATTATCCTTTAAAACAATTGGAAAAAGAAGTAATGGAGGAAGAGATCCTGGATTCTAAAAAACGGATCGAAAAATACATTAATCGTCCAGTTGAACATTTCGCCTACCCATTCGGTAAACCAGCAGAAGTTTCAAACCGAGAATTTCAAACCGTCAAATCTTTGGGATTTAAAACAGCCGTGACTACCCGAATCGGAAATATTTTCCCCACCCACCAAAATCATTTGGAATGCTTGCCCAGAATTAGCATCAATCGGGTTACAAAAGATGCGGTTCTTGATTTACAGACGAGTGGTATGCTGCCTTTGATTTATAATACGGGGAAGAAGGTGGTTGCTGGATAACTGGTTCCTGGGTACTGGTTTGCTGGTTTGCTGATACCATTGTGCCATGAATGGAGGGCTGCCAAATGGTGTTAGCAATAGCGTACTTCTGAGTTATTTTGACCAGACAAACAGACGACCAGCAACAAATTTAGTTGGGTTTTACCAATTGATAGGCATTCGTCTCATACTCAGGATGATCAGCCGTCCTTGTCAACATTTTCAGGTTTCCCATATATATTTCTACGGATTCAATTCCCGCATCAAGGGAAGTCGCCACATCATCTGGGCTATTATTAAAGGTATGGTGATAGATGCCCCATTTGTTATTGCCACCCCATGGATAATCTTTATAAATGGTAGCCCCTCTTACCCAATGATGCAATTCTCCGTTTAACCATACTTGCAATAGACCGTCGGTGCCATGCCCATAAATCACATGAACCACTACATCTAAAATGCCTCCAGCCTTGGGTCGTACGGGGTAAATGATGCGATCGTTATTGGCTGCATTCACAACCTGTATTTCTCCTCCCAAGGCTGGTTCAGGTCTTCCAAAAGCAGCAATTTCCAATTCAAATAGCGGATCCTGGTCTACTACTCCGGGATGATTTTGGAAAATGGTTATTGGAGCCGTTGGATCGATCTGATAATTGTCTCCAAAATGGTAGCGCCAGCCGAGCCATTGCTCCGTTCCTATTGGATGTTCAATATTCCAGGGAGCGGTTCTGATTTCACTTCGATAATTGAAAGGGCTTCCCACTTCAATTGGTGGTGGTGGTTCCACTGGATTTACAAAAAAGCGCATTCTGCCATTTTCGATGCTTACGCCTTGTGGATCAGCAATGACATCTGTGTAAAGTCCATTGCCAAAAGCTGTACCGTCTGGCCAATTGTATGCAGGTAAATGAACCTGGCTCCAATCCCAGGTTATTACATCCGAAGCATCTGTGGCCAGCGGAACATTGTAACCTTCGTTTAGCATGGGTTCTGAAGGCTGACAACCACCTATCCCAAAGCCAAAAAACAACACAGGAAGCCAAACCAACTTTTGAAAATATATACTGGGATATTTCATTTTATATGTTTTTGTCCCACGGCTCTCCAGAGCCGGGAAGTGATACGGCTCTGGAGGGCCGAGGTACTTTTATTGGATTGAATTTTGAAGAATGATCTTATAAGGGGTAATAAGACCTAAGGGGAGTACATATTTTACGAATGCAAAAATATCATTCCTTTTTCATTCTATAAATACGTCGAATCCAGTACTTTTGGCATTCTACAGTCAATTATCCCCTATAAATTGACATTTTCTAATCCTCCCTATCATCTATAATCTGAATTAAGAGTATGTCTAAAAGTTTTACAAACTCTAATTTCCCATTTAATGTTTTTCTGAAAAATAGTTTCATCCCTGAGAACTGAGAACTGAAAACTGAGAACTGAGAACTGAGAACTGAGAACTGAGAACTAACATAAACATTTTGGAAAGATGCTAAACAAACGACCTAAAATCTCTATACTGATTTGGACCTACAATCGTGCAGATTTGGTAGAGCGCTCCATCAAAAGTGTTTTGAATCAAACTTATTCCGATTTTGAATTGGTGCTAATCAATAACGGTAGCCAGGATAATACGAAGGAAGTTTTGAAGAAATACGAAGGACATGAAAAAATTAGGGTGCTGCACCTGGAAAAGAACCGAGGTGATTTGGGAGGCATGAATTATGCACTTGACCAAATTCAGGGAGAATGGTTTACAACACTAGGTGACGATGATGAGATTGTCGAAAATGCTTTCGAATTATTGTTGGAGCCGACTAAACGAGACCCTGAAATCAATGCTGTGACAGGAAATTCAATCGATACCTCCACAAAGTCCTTTGCTGGATTTGGTTTGGAAAAAGATCAATATGTACCCATTGAGCTAATGGTGGGAAAGGTAAGTGGTGAGTTTTTTGGAATTACAAAAACAGAATTGCTGGGCGACATTCGAATTCGGGAAGACTTACCAGGAGAGGACAATGTTTTCTGGCATCAGATTGACACCAAAGCAAAGCGTTATTATATCCACAAAGCTTTGAAAGTTTGGTACACCGATCATGGCAGTACGGAGTCTTCAAGGATTAACAGCGGAGATTCAAAATTTAGGGCACAGCTGTATAAAAAATTGTTGGAAGAAAGGTTCTACTGGGAATTATTGAGGAAGTACAACAATCGGCAATACATGGCTCGCTGCCTCCGTGGCTTGTTGTTTTTAACTATGAATGGCTATAAGGAAGGAGCCAGACAGTATAGCCAAATGTTATTAAAAGCAAATTTGAACTGGAAGTATCGGTTGCTCTCTGGCATCACAAAAATATTGCCCTCAGGTATCATCAATCAGTTGTATTTGCTGGCTTCCAATAATTCATACCTAAGAGGCATCTCAGGTTTGCTATTTAAAAAGTACAGTAAGATCAATTGAACCAAGAATTTTAATGAAAAACTTTAGACAACTTCAAATCCAATACCCTGAACAGGGAAGGAATGTTAAACGCTGTCGAAAATTGCCCTCGCAAACCTCCCAACCTCCTGAAGGAGGAGCCGCCACCCGTTTAGATTCTTCGCTTAAAAAGAAACCTTAAACTTTGGCTTTCGCCAGGAATGAGCAAAGGACCTTATTTTAGCAAGATTATTTTCAAAATCATTCACCATATACCAGCAACCAATAAAAATATTCTATTCTAAACGACTTTTGAAATTTTATTTCTCTTTACAAATTGCCCATACCCTTTATCGATTTTAACCTCACCATTATCAATGGCGACTTTGCCACGAAGCAATACAGTTTTGCATTTCCCTTTTACTTTCCAACCTTCATAAGCCGAATAATCGACATTCATGTGGTGGGTATCTACGGAAATTTCATGTTCTTCATTCGGGTCAAAAATCACCAAATCGGCATCTGAGCCTACAGCGATGCAGCCTTTTTGAGGATACATTCCAAATATTTTGGCGGGATTGGTGGAAGTGACTTCCACGTATTTTTGAGGGCTGATTTTGCCTTTACCGACACCCTCAGAATACAACAATTCCATACGATTTTCGATAGCAGGATGGCCATTCGGAATTTTAGAAAAATCATCTTTGCCCATCAGTTTTTGTTCCCACTTAAAGGGGCAATGATCAGTGCCAACTATCTGCACCAATCCCTGATTCAAGCCGGCCCATAGTGCTTCCTGATCTTTTTTCTGTCGCAATGGCGGGCTCATCACCCACTTTGCTCCTTCAAAATCTTTTTCATACAAGGAGGCATCCAGGATTAAGTATTGAATACAGGTTTCAACAAATACTTTTTGATTTCGGTGCGTCGCTCTACGTACTGCATTTAAAGCACCCTCACAAGTTAAATGGACGATATAAGCTGGCACATCTGTATAGTAAGCCATATCTGTAAAACGGCCTGAAGCTTCTGCTTCCGTAATCTCTGGTTGGGATAGATAATGGTACAGTGGTGATAATTTCCCTTCCGATTTGTGTTTGGCAATCAATTTATCAATCATATCACCATTGGTGGCGTGAACAGTGACCATGCCTCCTTGTTTTTTCACTTCTGCCATCAAATCCACCATTTGACCATCATCGATCATTAGCGCCCCCTTGTAGGCCATAAAAGTCTTGAAAGAAGTAATCCCTTCCTCTTCAACCATCTGCTGAATCTCTCTTTTGGTTTTTTCATTAAAATCTGTCACGGCCATGTGGAAGGAGTAGTCACCATAGCAATTGCCATTGGAGCGTCCCTGCCAGGCTTCAAGTGCATGATAGAGAGACTTGCCCTGTGTTTGCAGGACAAAATCTATAACCATGGTTGTTCCACCATGTAAAGCAGCCAAGGTGCCTGTTTCATAGTTGTCACTTGAAAAAGTACCCATAAAGGGCATATCTAAATGTACATGTGGATCTATACCCCCTGGAAATACAATCTTACCTGTTGCGTCAATAACCTGAGCAGCATCTATATTCAAATCTTTTCCGATAGAATGAATAGTTTCTCCTTCAATATAGATGTCTCCGTGGGAATCATCTGAGGCAGTTATTATTCTGGCATTTTTGATTAGGATGGACATAATTTTGAATGATGAATTTTGAATTTTGAATGATGAATTTTCTGGAGTATCTAACATACGTGGAAATATTTATTTTACCAATTCTGTTATCGAATTAAGGTTACGTCTCCAGTTTCTGAAATAATTATTAGCTCTTCGAGGTGATTCACGACCATGTTGATTTGATATACATAAACTCCGCTAATTGATGGTTCAGAGCCATATTTCCCATTCCATTTGTTTTCAGAATTTTGAGCCACTAAATTGCCCCATCTGTCAAAAATGGAGATTTCAAAACTTTCAACATTGCAGGTTTCTGAATCAAAGTAAACCTGAAAATCGTCATTTAAGCCATCTCCATTTGGAGAAAAAATATTTGGAATGTAATACTGACAAGGGGCACAATTTATCATATTCAGGGCTAAAAAATCAGATTGAAAATTGCAACTTTCAAGAAAAATTGTCGCCCAATAAGTTCCAGCCTGGTCAATGGTAGTATTAGAACCACTATCTCCATTATTCCATTGAATTTGGAAAGGAGGCTCCAGGTCAAGGGAAAGTTGCAGGGATCCTTCTAAGCAAATACTCGTGTCATTTCCGATAAATAATAATTCCTGTATTTGTTCCTGCACAAATTCACAAGTATCGCAAGCTTCTATTTGCAGGAAAATGGACTCCGATGTCCAGGTACAATCTCCATAAAGAATATTAGCCCAATATTCTCCAGTTTGATTTACAACAATTGAATTACCAGTCTCATTTGTACTCCAGATGATAGAGGCATCAATTTCAGGAAAAAGGGAAAGTTCCAATTCCTGAAAATCGCATAAAATTGTGTCGTTGCCTAGTAAAAGATCATTTGAGATTTGATTGAAAACAATTAAACAGGTATCACAATCTTCATAGGCTACATATGCTGTGTCTGATAGATAGAAACAATTGCCGATTTGAATATCAGCCCAATAACTACCAGAGTTATCGATAGTAATGGTTTCGCTTGTTTGACCAGTATTCCAGGTAACTATTGCACCATTCAAATCAATGTTAAGTATCAATTCTTCACCCTGGCAAAGCATTGTGTCTGTGTCTAATAATTCTAAGGCTTGTTCTACCACGAAATCCAAACCATGAATCGGTTTGCCATTATAATCAGCGGCTGTATGGGTTTGTCCAACATAAGTGATCGTACTTGAAGGAATATCCAGCCTGTAAAATTCAAATCCACCCAGTGTCATAAACAACTGATTATCTATAGCGCCCATATCCTGGTTAGACTGATAGGAAGTAGAAAGAATTACATTGGGATTTGCAACCACTCCCAAACCCTGAAAATCAATTTCATAGAACTCGGACTGATTTGGTCCAGAATCGCCATCATGAATGTATAATGTGTTTCCGATAAAGACCATATCGTCAATGTCAGTTTCAAGGGTACTATTGACAGCTAATGAAGCTTTAAAAGTTGCCGTTGCAGTACTGGGGTTGATTTCTATGATGGATTCAGAAAAATAATCTGAACTACCTGTACCTCCATTTAAGCTTGCAGCTGCATATAGCTTATTGTCAGTATAGTTAAAAGCCAGGGCTTCACAGAAGTAAACTGTTTCACCTGGAAGTGTAACAATCCCGATTTCAGAATAATTGCCATCCATGTCAATACTTACCAGTGTTGGATCAGAATGATTGTTGTTACTCTTGATGCCATAAAAAAGGCAATCAACTGATGAATATGCGAGATTGTATTTATTATCGAAGACAGGTGGAACAATACTCGTTATTGGAGTCAAGGTACCGGTTTGTGGATTGATTTCAACCAAATCATTATCCACCCAACCTATCAACCTTCCATTTTGAGCATGAATTATTTGGTTTGCTAAAATTAGCAATAGTAAAAAAGATAAGACCCTAAAGATTTTAGTGGAACTCAACATAATTAGCGTGTTTCATTTTATCTTACAGAACTTATTCTTTAGACCTTTCAATCATATATGCTCCCTCTGCCAATTGCATGCCTTCATTTGTCCAATAGGCAGTTTTCGGAGCATTTCCATTGTATCCCAATATTGTAGCTACTCCAACTTCTCCATTTTTATTGAATGCGACAAATTTATCGTTGAAATTTACTTTTGAGGCACCTCCGTTGATTTCAATGATTCTTTTGCAGATAGCTTCACAGGCTTCCTGAGGGGTCCGTCCATCCCGCATTTTTTCCACCACAAAAAAGCTTCCACATGTTCGAATCACCTCTTCGCCTCTACCAGTTGCACCCGCTGCTCCTACTTGATTATCGACATACAATCCCGCTCCAATGATGGGGGAATCGCCTATTCTTCCAGGTATTTTACCAAACAGACCACTTGTCGTCGTGATTCCAGCGACATTTCCGTTGGCATCCATTCCCAACACATTGATGGTTCCACCAGGACGATCTGGAAGTCCATAATCTCCATCTTCTGCCGGAAACCAATCGTCTTTCTCACTCAAATTTTCTTTCCAACGAAGCCATACCCTTCTGGCCCGATCAGTCAATAAGTTTTCTTCCACAAAACCGTGGGCTCTCGCAAAACGCAATGCCCCCTCCCCTACCAGCATCATGTGATCTGTTCGTTCCATGACCAGGCGAGCAACAGAACTTGGCGTTTTGATGCGTTCCAATCCAGCAACGGAGCCACAATTGTGTGTAGGACCATACATCACGGATGCATCTAATTGGACCACTCCGTCCTCATTGGGCAAGCCTCCATAGCCTACGCTCATATCCTCAGGATCGAGTTCCGTTACAATAGCTCCTGCTTCTACGCCATCCAGGACACTTCCTGTTTCCTGGTATTTTTCCCAGGCGGCACCCAAAACTTTTTGCCCCCAATCTTGTCCCCGACTGCACAAGAATAAAGGTCCCTTGGCTGCGGGCAGCGCATTGGAAGATTGAGCAGAAAGGGAGCTACTGAAAAAAGGAACGGAAATCCCCAAGCCTGCTAATTGCCTCAAAAAACGCCGTCTTTGTTTCATATTTGGTTTTTATAAACTTTTAATTTTTTTTCAACCCTTGAACATACGAGGAATTTCAGAATAAACCTATTAGAATTTGATGGAACCATTCTCAGAGGTCTTTCAATCTTTGTTTTTCCCTATCTTCGCCCTCGCAATCTTGCTAAGGAAACAACCAACTATAAACACATGCACATCAATTCTGTGATTAGCGGCACAGGTGCGTACTTACCTGAAAAAGTCGTTCCCAATAGTCATTTCCTCAAGAATACCTTCTACAAAGAGAAAGGGGTACAACTGGAAAAAGACAGCGAAGCAATTGTAGCCAAACTGGAACAGATCTCGGGAATTAAAGAAAGAAGATACATAGAAGATGACCATGATACGGTTGAAATTGCCACCCTTGCGGGAAAACGAGCAATTGAGGATGCAGGATTATCTGGAGAAGAATTGGACGGCATCATTGTAGCACATGATGTAGGCAATCTGGTTAATGACCGAACGTTTACTTGCACGGTTCCCAATCTTGCAGCAATTGTCAAGGAGCGATTGAAAATTGAGAATTTCAAATGTTCTGCTTTTGACATCATGTTTGGATGCCCTGGATGGTTGGAAGGGGTCATTTTGGCACATCAACGAATTGCCTGTGGGAAAGCCAGGCATGTTTTAGTAATAGGGGTAGAAGTTGTTTCCAGAAGGATGGATCCGCATGATTTGGATTCCATGTTATTTGGCGATGGGGCTGGAGCGATGGTCATTTCAAAAGAAGAAAGTGAAGCAAAAAAGGGCATTTTAAATTATGAAACCTGGTCACATTGTAATAATGGGGAACCCAATTACATTACCATGGGACCATCCTACAACGAAGCCCATGAAGATGGATTATTTGTCAAAATGCAGGGAAGAATGGTCTATCGATATGCTGTTTCAGTGGTACCGGAATTGATCAACCATTGCCTGGAGCAGGCAAAATTGCCCCTATCTGAAGTCGATAAATTTGTACTGCACCAAGCCAATGAAAAAATGCTGGTCGCCATGGGGCAACGCCTTTTTGAGCATCATGGGCAAAATGGTGATATAGCGCAAATGATCCCTATGAATTTGCAGAAAACAGGCAATACTTCCGTAGCCACTATTCCGACCCTTTATGACCAGATTCTGAGGGGAGAACACAAAGGTCATGCGATTGAGGAAGGAGATTTGGTAGTAATGGCTTCAGTTGGAGCAGGCATGCATGCAAATTGCGTGTTGTACAGAGCTTGAATTAGCAATTAATCTATTAGATTATTTTTCTTTTGAAAACAAATTTTGGGATTAAACTAATTTTGGGCATTGTAGAATTGCCAAAATTTCATGTAAATAGATTTAATAGAAAAAGAATAAGCCATTCTTTATTATTACCTTACAAGGATTCACACCCATTCACAGAAATTACCTGGCTCGCTTTTTCAAAATATTGATACCGCCTTAAACATAAATCCCAACACCAGGTTTCACATTTTTAGACTAAACGAATAAACCAATTAATTATGTCAATCAACTCTATCATCTCCGGCACCGGCGCCTACATTCCAAAAAGAATCATAAAAAACTCCGATTTCCTCAATTCAACTTTCTATCGCGATAATGGTCAAAAGATGGACAAGCCAAGTGAAGCCATTGTAGCGAAACTGGAGCAAATATCCGGGATTCGAGAGCGTCGCTATGTCGAGGATCAACACGATACAGCTGATTTGGCAGCTTTTGCCGGACATCAAGCGCTGGCAGATGCAGGCTTGGAAGGAAATGATTTGGATGGATTGATTGTGGCACATGATGTGGGTAATTTATTGAAAGGCGAAGCCCAAGCGCATATCATCCCCAATCTGGCATCACTTGTAAAGTCTCGTATGGGTATTACCAATCACAGATGCTCAGCTTTGGATATCATATTTGGTTGCCCTGGTTGGTTGCAAGGAATGGTGCTGGCACACCAACGTATTACATGTGGGGATGCCAAACACATTATGGTCATTGGTGTAGAAATACTTTCCCGAAAAACGGACCCTCACGATTTGGATTCGATGCTTTTTGGCGACGGCAGTGGCGCTACCATTATTTCGGCTGAAGAAAGCGATACCAAAAGAGGAATTATCAATCACCAGACTTTTTCTCATTGCGAAAATGGGCAAACGTCTTATATCAACATGGGCAAATCCAATAATGAGGATTATGAGGATGGTTTGTACTTAAAAATGCAAGGACGTCAAGTCTATCGCTATGCAGTAACCATGGTTCCAGAATTGGTGAGGGAATGCCTCCAACGTGCGGGAGTCTGCCTCTCAGAAGTCAAAAAATTCATCATACACCAGGCAAATGAGAAAATGATCATTGCGATGGGCGAGAAAATATTTGAACAACACGACATGCAAGGCGATTTGGAGCAATTGATTCCAATGACCATCCAAACATTGGGTAATACCTCTGTCGCAACCATTCCCACACTTCTAAATTTGATCAAAAAGGGAGAACAAGGAGATCATAAAATTGAAACAGGAGATTTAGTGGTTTTGGCATCTGTCGGAGCAGGCATGCATGCCAATTGTATGTTGTATCGGGCTTAGCGGGCTGGTTTACTGGGTACTAGGTACTGGGTACTGGTTTACTGGATGTCCATGCCTAAAATAGGTTGACCTGAATTAGGCAATTATGAATAATCAAAG
>JBGTQJ010000107.1:0-15416 GCA_041941305.1 Saprospiraceae bacterium | reverse complement strand
TTTCCAACTTTTTGGAAAGGGTCATATTAGAAAAATTTGTTGCTCAGTAGAATAGAAATAAAGTAAAGTTTTTTGGTTTTAGGTTTACTAAACTTCCAAAGTAAACCTACTCTTTAGGAAAAACAAGCAAAGAATATTCAAAATGAAGCATAAAAATTCTTTTCAAATATTAATACTTCATTTCCTTTTAATCTTGTGTTGGACAACCGGGAAAACGCAAGATACATTATCTGTCTATGCAGATCATACTCAAAAAGGATTACTCATATATTGGGAATATGAAGATCCGGATTTATGGGCAAGTATGATTTCTGTTGGATTTAAGGTGGAGAGAGAAAATCTGGAAAGTGGGAAAAATGTGGTCATAAGTAATAAGATACTACCACAAGAAAGAGCTTGGTTTTTTGGGACGGAAGAGTTTTCATTTCCATTGTTCCGGATGATGGGCTGTTTATTGTATGAATCTGATTTCTTTACTTTTCAAAATGAATCCCTTTCTGCTGCTAATCGATTGCGTTATGATTATTTGTTGACGGAAATACAGAATGATCACAAGATGGCACCCGATTTGGGAATGGGCATTCTGGACGAGGAAGTAAAAAAGAATACTCCTTACCTATACACAATCAGTAGTTTGGATAAGCAATTGAGTAAAACATTCATGTTGGAATATGCGCCTGATTCTTTGTCAACAGATCCTGATTTTGAGCGCAGAGCTTTCTCTTTACCACTTAAAGAATCCTTGTCAAATTGGGTAGAAAGGATTGAAAATGAAGCGGCACCTGAAGTGATTTCGGTGTCAAGAACATTCGGGGATCGCATAGAACTTCAATGGTATCCAAACGATTATCGACTTTGGATTAGGGGAAAAGACAAGGGTTACCAAATTGAAAAGCAAGACATGTTTGGAAAGGAGAATTCCCTGGGTAATATTAAGGCTGCTACTAGGCAAGGGATTGAAACTTTGGGAGAATTGAACCCTGTCGTAAAATTGGCGAATGCAATTCTTTTTGGAAGATATGATACCAAAAATGCAGACTTGAATGCATTGCGTTTTCGATTGGCTCTTTTTGCAGCAGAACAATCTTCTCTGGCTGCTGAGGTCTTGGGGTGGAAGCTGGATGATTTCGAAGTGGAACCAGATAGTTATTATACCTATACCATTGCTGCTCCAAAACTGGAAGATTCACCCTTGGATATAAGCACTTCAGTTACCGTTCAAAACCTAAATCCTTTTCAATTTAATCTGGCAGGATTTCAAGCAGTGTTGGCAAGTACATTGGCAGATAATAGCGTGCCTGCATCAGTAGTAGATGGTATGACTGATGGAAATTTCAGTAACAGTCCTGGATTACAAACGGAAGCAGCTGGAGGCTCCTGGGTGACGATTGATCTGGGTGAGGTACAACCGATACAGGCTATACGGATATACAATCGAACTGATTGCTGCCAGGACAACCTTGGGAAATATTATTTAATGATAGGAGACAATCAATTTTCCTATAGTACAAATGTCAATGAAGCCCTTAAACAAGCCACCTGGAGTACAGGACCAAGGAATGATAACAACAAGGAAGTCATTAATGTGGAATTGCCTGCAAATGTAGCAGGAAGATTTGTTCGGTTACAGCTTGCACAAGATTATCAAAATGCTTTGCATATAGCTGAAATTGAAGTAGCTGGAGTTCCTGCTAATTGAGCATTCGTATCCTGAACAGGATGTGCCGAGACTTTCAGAAAATTCTTGAAATGTTTAACAGTATTTATAATCAACTTCAGAAGCAGTGTTCCTGACTCTGCCTGTGAAGTTGTTCTCGGGTTTCATTCATAACCATTTTTTAAGGAATTCACCAGGATTTCTTTTGGAGTTTTGGTAGGCTGTATGCTTGCGAAAGCTCTGTTTTTTTTATTGTACCCTTATAATTTATAATTGGAATAAAAAGATGAAATTGCTATAAAAATCAGCTCATAACATTATGCTTTTGGAGAAATGTCAGAATCCTCGTGGTAGTATGTCCAGTTTGTCCTGTATGTCACCTGCTATCTTTAGCACCAGAAAACAAACATGAGCAGGAGACAGGAGCAATTCTGCTTCCTGGTGCATCTAAATTGAGAAATATGAGCTACACGAAAATCACCTTTATTGCAATTCTCTGCATATTGGGAATCCATCTCACCAAAGCTCAAGACACTTTATTGATCAATGGGCAATCCTTTGCGGATGGTATTGTGATTCGGTGGCAGCCGCTCAGCCCAGAAATTTGGGATTCATTGTTGACTACTGGATATAGGGTAGAGCGACAGGAATTACCCGATGGTCCCACCGTTGTTTTGGAAGAAAAACTATTGCCAAAAGACACTTTTTGGTTTGCTGAAAATAAAACTCAGATTGGAGGAATGATGGAAGTGATTGGTGCATTATTGCATGATACCACTTTTCAGTTTGAAGACAAAAGTTTACTGGATGCGAATTCAATGCGCTACAATTATATTTTACATGAAGCTGAATACTATCCAACTGTGGCAGTAGCAGTGGGTTGTGGGGTGATGGATTCTTTGGTAACGGAGGGAAAAACATACAGATATTCGATTACAGGTATCGGAACAGATTTAAACAACTCCTTAGAAATAACGGCAGGTGAACCTTTCAAAATCACCAGTCCTGAAGGAGTTGGTATCAAATATACCTTCCCAAATGACCAGTCCTTGTCTGATATGTCTCCTGAAAAGAAAAATTATGTATTCCCTCAAATAGTGGGCACGGCAAGAGCATATGGCGATAGCATTGTACTTCGATGGGGACCTAATACCCTGCAATTGTTTAGAGATACCAAAAGAGATGGTTATTCAATTGAAAGGTTTGATCAAGATGGAAACAAAGTAGAAATCGCACTGGTTAAACCCTGGACACAAGATCAAATAACTCCCGCCATTGAACACGATAGTTTTGCATTATTGGCAGCTTCCAATCTATTTCCACCAAAAGGAGCTGTTGCTACCAACTTTTATGAAAAAGCCGCATTAGAGGAAAATCGCTTCGGATTTTCATTGTATGCAGCAGAACGCTCTCAATTGGCAGCCGATATTCTGGGGATGCGCTTTGTAGATAGAGATGTGGAAAAGGATGTATTTTATACCTATATCATCAAAACGGAAACTACTCCAAATTTTTTGAGTCATGCCTCCATCGGCATTGAAAATACTTACGTACCCCCTGAGCCACCCGAAGGATTGACACTCGATGCAGGAGACAAGGTATTGCAACTTTCATGGGCAAAAAGTAACGAACGCAATTATAGCAGCTATGAACTGGAGCGTTCAGAAGATGGCAATAACTGGAAAAAGCTGACGGATAAACCCATCGTATTTTTAGAAACAAAAGATATTCCGCTTGAAATATTTGATTTCGTGGATTCCATTGGAGTCAATAACAAAAAGTTCTATTATCGCCTGAAGGGATATGATAGTTTTGGTGAATTGAGTGAAGGGGCAACTGTAGAAGGTGTAGGAATTGACCTCACGCCACCAGATCCTCCAAAAATTGAAGAAGGGGAGTACTTCAAAGAAGAAGGAAAAATTACCATTAAATGGACGCCGGCAGAAATACCCGATGATTTTGCTGGCTATTGGATTTTATTGGGAAAAGATAGAACGGGCAATTTTGACACCTTGACACAGGTAGCACTTTCAGCAGATGCTACAGAATATACATTTGAAAGCGATACCATCTCAGGTGATCGCGCTCACTATTTTAGAATTTTAGTTCAGGATGAGTCTGGTAATGCCAATGAATCTGAACCTTATTACGTGCATGTTCCCGATTTGACGGCGCCCCCTCCTCCAGAAGGTTTTGGTGGATTTATCGGCGATGATGGAAAAGTTACCTTGTATTGGGAGCATAGTACAGCCAAAGACATTGGTGGCTACTGGATTTATTTCGCCAATGACCCTACAGATGAGTTTAGTCCTATCCATGGGGATATGATAGTGGAGAATGCTTATGAATATTTCATTGATGACAAGAGCCTCAACAAATCCATCTATTACATGGTGGCTTCCGAGGACTTGTTAAGTAATAGGGGAGTCCCTTCTGAAATTCTGGAATTGAAGAGACCTGATAAGGTGCCACCTATTATGCCATTCCAGTTTCAGCCTGAAGGAACCAGCCGGGGTATCAGCATTTCATGGGAACGAAGCCCCAGCGAGGATGTGATGTCCTATCATATTTACAGAAGAGTTTACAATTCGGATGAAGAATGGGAACTGGTGAGCATGGTCACTTCTGAGTCAGATAGTGTATTTATGGATACCTCCGCCGTTTACGATGTGATTTATGAATACAAAATGCTGGCTGAAGATGACAGCGGTAATCAATCTGAATTTACACTGGAATCTTCAAGCAAACGCAGCATCGATCCCTCTGAACTAAAAATAGACAACCTTACAGCACAAATCTCTAAAGATCAACAATCTGTTTCGCTCTCCTGGTCATTTGAACCTCCTGCTGGCATATTGCCTCCTGGTGTAACTTATGACTTCGTCATTCTAAAATCCAAAAGTGCCGAAAACGTCGAATATCATGATCAAATTCAATCTGCCAGCCCAACATATAATGATGCCGAGGGATTGATTCCAAGGGTCTTGTACAATTATGCTGTGCAAATACGACTCAGTAATGGACTGGATGGGCAAATGAGCCCTGTGAAGTCTGTGATGATCGATTGAAGAAATGAAAATGAAAATTAAAAATCATCAAATGTGCTTCAGGAATATTTAGCTTTTTCATTTTGATTTTCATTTAAATTTTAATTAAAAAAAATGGAATTGAGTAAGTGAAAATCCCACTATGGATGGGGATTAAAGGGGAAAAAAAACACCCCAATAAACCAAAAGAAAATTCCGATTGGTTTCGGAGGAAAACCAAAACAATATGAACTATTTCTACAAGACAATGACAACAAACACATCTTGCCTTTTGAATGCCCAAAAGACCTTTTTTCGATTGCCGGTACTTGCAGGTATCCTATTGCTGTTTTGTGGGAATAGTCGAATGGAAGCAGCTCGGATAGATTATGTGATGGAGACGAATGTTGTCTGTAACAATGCTTTTTCGGATAAGCTTGATATTCAAAAAGAAGTTGAATTGGATGTGCCATTGCATCAATTTCACAAACAAACAAAAGCGAAACTCATGGTTGCGACAATAACATGGACGAATGGTAATAGCACAGCGATTTGGAGTGATCCATTAAATTGGGATTCTGGTACAGTGCCTACAAATAGCGATGATGTGGTATTTGATTCGGGGGTTTCAGCTGCTGGTTGTACTGTGGATGTAGCAGCAACTGTAAATAGTTTGACTTTTAATACCACGGCGCTTATTACTTTAGATGAAAATATTATAACTGGAAATTTGACCATTACAGCTTCAGGGGGATTGAGAGCTTTAAATCAAAATGAAGTTATTCAGGTTTCAGGTGATATTGTCACAGATGATAATTATTATGCTTGGAGTACTCCAGCAAATACCCCTAACATCGAGTTATTAGGAACCTCAGATCAATCGATATCAGGAACTGGTAATATCCACGACCTGGATGTTCTGAAACCTTCTGGAGATGTATTGATGAAAGATGAGTTGAACTTCAGCAATGGTACATTGACAGGGAGTGGCTTATTGAAGAATGATGGGGGAATATTGGTGTTTACGCATGGGTATACCTATGCCTTTACAGGTACAGTGGATGAGGTGGAATTTAATGTAACGGGTTCGAGTGCTGTTATACTAGATGAAGACTTGGTATTGAATGGAGATTTGACGATTACGAGTGCATATCAAATTCGAGCATTGGACGGAGATGAAGTGATCAAGTTATACACAGATTTGGTAATTAATGATGATTTTTATCTCTACAGTACACCAGCAAGTACCCCTAACATACAATTGCTGGGAACCTCAGATCAATCTATATCCGGAACAGGAAATGTTCACGATTTGGATGTTCTCAAACCTTCCGGAGATGTATTGATGAAGGATGAGTTGAACTTCAGCAATGGTACATTAACAGGGAGTGGCTTATTGAAGAATGATGGAGGAATATTGGTGTTTACGCACGGTTATACCTATGCCTTTACAGGCACAGTGGATGAGGTGGAATTTAATGTAACGGGTACGAGTGCGGTTATACTAGATGAAGATTTGGTATTGAATGGCGATTTGACGATTACGAGTGCCTATCAAATTCGAGCATTGGATGGAGATGAAGTGATCAAGTTATACACGAATTTGGTAATTAATGATGATTTCTATCTCTACAGTACACCAGCCAATACCCCAAACATACAATTGTTGGGAACAGCAGATCAATCTATATCCGGAACAGGAAATGTTCACGATTTGGATGTTCTCAAACCCTCAGGCGATGTATTGATGAAGGATGAGTTGAACTTTAGCAATGGTACATTGACAGGGAGTGGCTTATTGAAGAATGATGGAGGAATATTGGTGTTTACGCATGGGTATACCTATGCCTTTACAGGTACAGTGGATGAGGTGGAATTTAATGTAACAGGTTCGAGTGCTGTTATACTAGATGAAGACTTGGTATTGAATGGAGATTTGACGATTACGAGTGCATATCAAATTCGAGCATTGGGCGGAGATGAAGTAATCAAGTTATACACGAATTTGGTAATTAATGATGATTTTTATCTCTACAGTACACCAGCAAGTACCCCTAACATACAATTGTTGGGAACAGCAGATCAATCGATATCCGGAACAGGAAATGTCCACGACCTGGATGTTCTGAAACCCTCTGGCGATGTATTGATGAAGGATGACTTGAATTTTAGCAATGGGACCTTGACGGGCAGTGGATTATTGAAGAATGATGGAGGAATATTGGTAATTGCGGATGCTCACACCTATGCTTTTACAGGCACAGTGGATGAAGTTGAGTTTAATACAGCCAGTTTAGTTACCTTAGATGAGGACCTGGTATTAAACGGAGATTTGACCATTACGAATTCAGGGGGGATACGGGCATTGGGTCAAGATGAAAGCATTCAAGTACCTGCTAATGTTAGCATTGATGACAATAGTTATTTATGGAGTACTTCTGCAAACACAGCTGATATCAAGTTTGTAGGCACCGGAAATCAAACGGTATCAGGAAGTGGAACATTACATGATTTGGCATGGGCAAAACCTTCCGGGGATCTAATTTTTAATAGCTTTCCTTTAAATTTCAACTATGTTGAATTATCATCTGAAATCTGGGAAATGAACGAAACCATAACCACTTCGGGCGGATTTTTTGTCGAAGGCGGTACACTAAAAGGTACAGGCACCATCAATGGCAATTTCACTGCGAATGGAGGTACTACCAATGTAGGCGCATCCCCAGGATGTATGACCATCAATGGCAATGCCACATTCAACAGTGGTGCGACTTATGAAGTCGATATAGATGGCAATACAGCCTGTTCAAATTATGACCAAATGGTGGTCAATGGCTCCGTAACTATCAGTGGGGCTACTTTGTCTGGTACCACAACGACAGCTCCTGGCAATGCAATTACGATTATTGACAATGACAATTTCGATGGAGTAGGGGGGACGCTTTTTAATGGCGCTACTGAAGGAAGTATTGTGACACTGGGTGGAGAGGATTATTCCATATCTTATGTAGGAGACTCTGGAAATGATGTGACTTTGGCAGTGGCCATTGTAGAGATGGATGTTCAAGGAGGAACGCCTTTGGTTTCCATTCCTGATGGTGATACCAGCCCACAATTTGATGATGATACAGATTTTGGATATATAGAACTGTCCAATACGACTTCCAAAACATTTACGATTGAAAACCTGGGGACTTTGGATTTGGACTTGAATGGCAGTCCAATAGTCGATATCACAGGCGCTCATCCGGGTGATTTTACCGTGACTGCAAATCCTTCTACTCCTGTGACCGGAGGTACGACAACTACTTTTACTATAGAATTTGCACCTGCTGCCTTGGGTTTGCGTACTGCCACAGTCAGTATTGACAACAATGACCCGGATGAAAATCCCTATGATTTTGCAATACAAGGAACGGGAATTACGATAGAACCTGGATTGGACTTTGATGGGTCGAATGATTATTTAGAAATTGCTCATGATGCAACGATTAGTTTAACCACACAAGCAACTTGGGAATGTTGGCTTTATCTTCATACCAGTACTACCCAAAATTTCTTTGAAAAAACATCTATCTGGAATCAAGATGGATATTACATCAATAAATTTGGAAACAATATTTATTATACACAATCAAGTAGTGGCTCATTAACTCAGACCATTGGTTCTGTTCTTCCAATAAATACCTGGTTTCATCTTGCCATTACAAAAAACAGCAGTACTGTAACAATCTATATTGATGGACAACTAGATGCTACTTCTAGCAATCACCCAGCTTCAATAATTACAAATTCGTCTTCTTTTGTAATAGGAGGATGGGACAATCTTTCCCAATTTACGAATGGGGTTATGGATGAAGTTCGGGTTTGGAACGTTGCCCGCACCCAGACCGAAATTCAAAACAATATGAATTGCGATGTATCTCAACAAGCCAATTTAGTTGCCTATTATCGCTTCAATCAGGGCACACCAAATGGCAATAATACTGGTTTGACTGCTTATGATTACAGCGGAAATAACAATTGTGGAATCTTCCAAAATTTTGCCTTGACAGGAACTTCTTCCAATTATGTGGATGGAAATATTGGCTCTTGCAACGCCATTTCAGTAGTGGAACCGGAAATAGATGTGCAAGGGGGAACTCCCTTGACTTCTATACCTGACGGAGATACAACTCCTCAAGTAGCCGATGATACAGACTTTGGTAGTGTAAATGTAAATGTTGCTAAAGAACACACCTTTACGATTGAAAACACAGGTACATCGGATTTGGATATTGATGCCATTAATATCACGGGAACGAATAACTCTGAATTTGTGGTAAGTGGCATTACGTTGCCTGCCACAGTCACTCCAAGTAATACAACTACTTTTAAAGTAACTTTTACACCTACAGCAGCAGGTTTGCGTACTGCCACTGTTGAAATAGAAAATAATGATTGTGATGAAGATCCTTATGATTTTGCGATTCAGGGAACCGGAGCAGAGCCTGAGATAGATGTGCAAGGAAATGGGACTTCAATTGCAGATGGAGATACAAGTCCATCTACGACAGATGATACGGACTTTAGCTGTGGTGTCAATGGAACTGCCTATACCCATACTTTTACAATTGAAAACACCGGACTTGGAAGCTTAACCATTCCCGTTAATGGAATTACAGTCAATTCTGATGTAGGAACCGTGTTTACATTAGGTACGGTTTCCCAAACTTTACCCCACACCTTAGCCCAAAATGAAACGATGACCTTTGATGTCACCTTTACGCCAAATGCCGGAAATAACACTGTTTTTGATGGGGATGTAGTGATTGACAACAATGATTCTGATGAAAACCCTTACAACTTTGATATCAAAGGGCAAGGAGTGGATGGAATTACTTTTGATGGCTCTGTTGATGATGATTGGACGATAGCTGATAACTGGTGTGGCAATGATGGTTATCCGGCACCCATGTCTGGAAACCTGTTTATCACGGATGATATTATTATCGCTGCCAATTGTCAAATGAGTAATTATACAGCTTCCAGCAGGATTTTAATTTTAGAAGATTTGACCATCAATACAGGAATAACCTGGGATTTAAACCCTCCTTCAATCAATGATCATCTTGAATTTGGTGGATATTCACAAGGAGATGTTTTTACAAATGATGGGACTTTAAATATTGAAAAAGGTTTGGGAGGGGCCACTTATTTTTATATGAATTCTACCAATAATGGAACCATCAGCACTAATCGAAATAGCATTATTCAAAAAAACACCTTCATTAATAATGGTACTTTGACAACTACCTCTGATGCATATATACACATGTATGATAATGCTTCTTTAACAAATAATAGCAACTTTACAGTAAATGGAGGTTTGTGGATTATTCAAAGCAGTACTTTTGATAATACAGCACCAAATGGAGTATTGACAATCCAAGGCAGCAACAATAATTTTGGTCTGAATGGTGGGACGCTGACTAATTCTAATACAATGACCATAGAAAGTACTGGGAAATTTAATACAACTCCAACTAGCTTGGGCTCTTCAATGTTTACCAACTCAGGTACACTTACCGTAGATGGAGAATTTACTGTTAATACGGCAACCTTTACCAACACAGGAACGATTAAAGGTACGGGAACAATTGTAGCAAGTGGTGCTACAGATATTGGTGGTACCGTTCAACCAGGAGCTTCAGTAGGTATTTTAAAAACCACCAATAACATAGAATTTAGTGGCAATATCGATATTGAGATTTCAGGAAGAGGTGATGGCTGTACAGGAGGAGTTGCAGGAATGGATTTTGACCAGATTAGCTCAACTAATAGCGCAACAATAACAGTTGGATCCGCTACAGTTGATTTTGATTTTGGCAGTTTTACGCCAACCAATGGAGATAACTACACGGTCTTTTCTACTTCCGGAACTGTCAGTGGTACCCCAACAATTGGCACGGTCAGTGGCGGCATTACCATGGTTTATGATGGCAATGGGGTCTTTTCTGTAAGTGCTGGAGGAAATTCATCGACCAAAACTTTTGAAGGCACTGTTGATTCAGACTGGGGAAATAGTAATAACTGGTGTCCTGCGAATTATCCCGGAAGCTGCTCTGGAAGTGATTATTTAATCAATGATGACTTCATTATTGCAGCGGATGCTAATATGAGCACATTCAATCCAGGTTGTTCTGGAACAAATTTCAGGACTTATGGAAATGTAACAGTCAATGCTGGTACAACCTGGGATATCAATAGTCCAAATATTAATTATTGGAATCCAAATGGTACAGGAGGGGCAGTTTTGACCTTTGATGGAGATGTAAATGTGGTCGGGATTTCACATATTGATGCCGGCAATGCTGCTACGATTAATATCAATGGCACCTTTACCAGTGATGCATATATAAATAGTTATGCGAGTTCGGCTTACACAATTGGCAGTAGTGGTTCTTATTCAGGACCAGGAACCTGGGATTTGTTTCCCGGAGGTAGTTTGATTAATAATGGAAGCTATACCGCCACTGCCAGTGTTAGTTGGGAAGAAGGAGGATCTGTTACGAATAATGCTTTCGGAACATTAGTGTTGAATGCCAATACCCTGCTCCCAACAAATGCCAATTTCACCAACCTGGGGATCATTAAAGGGACAGGACCATTGGTGTCTAATGGTGGAACTAGTATTATCGGAGGTACTATTCAACCTGGTGGTTCAGTAGGCATTCTACAAACAACCAATAACATAGAATTCAATGGGAATATCGATATCGAGATCACCGGTCATGGAGATGGAGGTTGTACGATAGGCACAGCAGGTGTCGATTTTGACCAAATATCCTCTACCAATAGTTCGACGATTACGATTGGGTCCTCTACGGTGGATTTTGATTTTGGCAGTTTCACACCAGATAATGGAGATACGTATACGATTTTTTCTTCTGGTGGTTCTATCAGTGGGACGCCTACTATCGGAACTGTTAGTGGTGGTATTACCATGGCTTATGATGGCAATGGGGTTTTCTCTGTAGTTTCTGGCGGAAACACTTTGCCGGAGATTTTGGTAGAAGGCAATTCAACCGAGATTGTAGATGGCGATACAACTCCGGACACTGCAGATGATACGGATTTTGGTTTGGTATCAACTTCCGGATCTGATGTCCACACCTTTACAATTGAAAATAATGGGACAGCGACCCTCAACATCAATACTATTTCTGTCACTGGTACTAATAGTAGTGATTTTGCAGTTTCAGGCATAACACCCCCAACGACTGTTTCAGCAAACAATTCTACTACTTTCACAGTGACTTTTACTCCTGGTGCGACTGGTTTGAGGACAGCTACCATAAATATTAATAATGACGACTGTAATGAAAATCCCTATGATTTTGCAATTCAGGGGACTGGAGCTGAGCCAGGTGCTGCTTTGGATTTTGATGGTTCGAATGATCATATTCCAATTGGAGCCCCATTGACAGCAGGATCTTCTTACACAAAAGAAGCTTGGATTTATTACACTGGTGGACATAACATTATTAGTTCTCTTGGCAATCCATTTTGGGTTAATCACAGTGGAAATCTAAGTGCTGGAAATAACGGAGTGATTTCAGTAGTGACTTCTCCCAATCTGATTCCTACAAACACTTGGATACATGTGGCGGTTACTTATGATGCCACCAGTACAACAATGGAATTATATGAAAATGGACAATTGGTAGCATCCAGTAATACAGCGCCTACATATGGGGCAGGAATTAATGAAATTATTGGAGACAATGGAAATAGCTTTTTCTTTCAAGGAAAAATTGATGAAGTTCGTATTTGGTCTGTAGCCCGTTCCTGCGCTGAAATCATAAATGCCAAAGATTGCGAACTATCGGGCTCTGAGTCCAATTTAATTGCTTATTATCAATTCAATCAAGGCTTTGCAGGACAAAACAACAGCGGTGTTACGACCCTTGATGACCTTACTTCCAATAATAATGATGGAACCTTAAATAATTTTGCACTTTCCGGGAATACTTCCAACTGGATATCTCCTGGTGGAGTCACTTCTGGAAATACTTGTCCAGCCTTATCTTTTCCTGAAATCCTGGTAGAAGGAAATTCAACAGAAATTGTAGATGGAGATACGACTCCAGATACTGGTGATGATACGGACTTTGGAAATGTTTCTACGGCTGGTTCCAAAGAACACACTTTTACTATCAAAAACACTGGAACGGATGTGTTGGATATTGATGCCATCAATATCACAGGTGCCAATAGCTCTGATTTTACGGTTAGTGGAATAACACCTCCTACAACAGTATCGGGAAATAGTTCTACGTCCTTTAAGGTGACCTTTACACCTGGAGCTACTGGTTTGCGCACAGCTACTGTCGAAATCGAGAATAATGATTGTGATGAAGATCCCTACGATTTTGCGATTCAGGGGACTGGATTTGACCCGGAGCCAGGGTTGGACTTTGATGGGTCGAATGATTATATCCAAGTTGCGCATGATGATTCTTATGATGTAACAACTCAAGCAACCTGGGAGTGTTGGTTTAAAATTGGGAGTGGCGCATCTCAGACCTTTTTCGATAAAATGACTTTCTATAATCAGAATGGTTATTATATCAATAAATTTGGCGGTTTAATATACTATTCTCAAGGATCTGGAGGGTCTTTAACTCAAACAGTTGGTCCGAGCTTACCTACCAATGTTTGGACTCATCTCGCCATAACAAAAAATGGATCAACAGTTACAATCTATTTAGACGGTCAACAAGTAGCTCAAACGAGCAATCATCCAGCTTCAATTGTTACCAATAGTGCAGATTTTATCATAGGCGTTCAGGAAAACAGTGGTGGATTTGGGCAGTATTTGGATGGTATAATGGACGAAATCCGAGTCTGGAATGTGGCACGCACTCAAACTGAGATTCAAGATAATATGAATTGCGACGTGACTCAACAAACCAATCTGGTTGCCTATTATCGATTTAATCAAGGGACTCCCAATGGAAATAACACAGGTTTAACTGCTTACGATTATAGTGGAAATAACAACTGCGGCATATTTCAAAATTTTGCCTTGATGGGTACTTCCTCCAATTATGTGGATGGAAATGTTGGCTCTTGCAACGCTATTTCAATAGTTGAGCCGGAAATAGATGTGCAAGGTGGTTCTCCATTGACTTCTATACCTGATGGAGATACTTCTCCCCAAACCGACGATGATACAGATTTTGGCAGCCTAAATGTCAATACCTCAGTGGAACACACCTTTACCATTGAAAATACGGGAACGGATGATTTGGATATTGATGCTATTAATATTACTGGTACAAACAGTTCTGAGTTTGTGGTTAGTGGAATCACACTACCCGCAACCGTGACCCCATCGAGTATCACTACTTTTAAAGTCACCTTTACCCCAACTGCAGGTGGATTAAGAACGGCAACGGTAGAAATTGAGAATAATGATTGTGATGAAAGATTGTATGATTTTGCAATTCAGGGAACAGGTACAGAGCCTGAGATTGATGTGCAAGGCAATGGGACTTCAATTGCAGACGGAGATACCACACCAGATACAGCTGATGATACTGATTTTAGTTGTGGAGTTAATGGAATACCATACACCCATACCTTTACCATTGAAAATACAGGAATAGGTGATTTGACGATTCCTGCGAATGGAATTACGGTGAATTCCGATGTGGCATCTGTATTTACTTTAGGTACCATTTCTCAAACTTTGCCACACACCCTTGCTCAAAACGAGACTTTGACTTTTGATGTCATCTTTACACCAAATGCTGGAAACAATACAGTTTTTGACGGTGATGTGGTAGTCGACAATGATGATTCAGATGAGAATCCCTATAATTTTGATATTCAGGGAACTGGAGTCTCGGTTTATACCTTTGAAGGCACAGTGGATACCGATTGGATGAATGATGCCAACTGGTGTCCTGAAGGTGAAGTTGACATGGATAATCATGGACAGATAATGAACAAGGATGTTGTATTTGCGGGCAATGTGGATATGACAAATTATGCTCCTCCTTCAAATCCGGGTAATTTATCCTGGTTTAATTCAGATTGGGTTGTGAACTCTGGAGTGACCTGGGATATTAATTTTAATAATGGTTCAGGCGGGGCGATTATGTCCACTGGTTCAACGCTTGAGAATAATGGAATCATTAACTGGACAGGCAACCTTTCGGGAGGTTTTTACGATGGCACCTTTGACAATAATGGCACCATGAATTTCAATGGAAATAACAATTACTTTAGAGATATTTTTATTAATGATGGAACCGTCAATATTGCCAAGAGATTTATAGCAAATGTAGCGGCAGTAGGTGGCAATCTTGCTAATATCACCAACAATGGGACCTGGAATCTGAATGGTTCTGGTCAGACAAGTAGCATGTTGTCCGGTTCTACCATTACCAATGATGGAATATGGAATATTGCCAGTGGCCATACCCTTACTCAGAATGGAACCAGTACCATGACCAATGGGGCATCTGGAACCTTAATAGTGGATGGAATGCTCAATATCCCTTCTACCTTTACAAGTTTAGGAGTCATAAAAGGTACCGGTACACTGGTGAGCAATGGAGGCTCAAGTATTGTTGGAGGTACTGTTCAGCCAGGAGCTTCTGTAGGTATTTTAAAATCTACCAATAATATAGAATTCAATGGGAACATTGACATAGAAATCACAGGACCTGGAGATAGTGGCT
>JBGTQJ010000106.1:0-15691 GCA_041941305.1 Saprospiraceae bacterium | reverse complement strand
CCCAGTTGGTTCCATTGTATTCCTTGACATTTAATTTGTTGCTGGAAAGTACATCGGAGTAAGCAACATAGGGTGTTGAGCCATCTACTACTATGGTTGAATGTAGGGATAAGGTGGCTACTGTCGGACCAATTTGAGTCCATTGCGATAATCCTGGAAAGGAAAATAAAAGTAATTTTAGCAATAATAATTGATTTTTCATTTGTGCATTCAATTCATTTTGAAAAGAACTTTAATTGTGAATTGAATTATATTTATGAAGAATTATTCTGTTATTTTGCAATTCACAATTGAAAGATTTCTGGAATAGAAATTTTTAAAATAAATTTTAAGATTGGATCGTATACATGCTTTGTGACAAGCTATGACTTGAAAACATCTTTACCTTAAATTAAGAAGTAATACGCATGCATTAAGGGAATCAGACTTGGAAAAGGAATAAAAATAATGATTATAGTTTTCTAAAATTTATTGTTTCAACAAGATAATGGCGACGCTTAAATGGTAAACAAATATGATGTTATATTTTTTTAAATCAAAACTTGCTTAATTCATAAATTTCATTGCCGTACGCTTTTAAATTATGGAATGCGCCTATGTTTGATGAATCGAAAGTTTCAAGTTAAAGAAAAGAGGTAAATTAGAAGTTGACATAACCTATCTCTAAACTTTAAACAAATGACAAGACAAATTAAGGAATTAGATTATAGTGGAAAAAGAATCCATATAGGAATTGACACGTATTTGAAAAGTTGGAAAGTGTGCATAGACCTTTAAAATAGTAAACAAAAGGTATTTAGACAGGAACCCCATCCAAAGCTATTGGCAAATCATCTACGTAAATACTATCCTACGATTTGTTTGAGCCTAACCTTTGGCAAGTTAAACTTAAAAACCCAATTATTAATAAAAAGATATTGTTAAAAGCATATATTGTTCAATATTGCATCTTTTGTAGAACATTTTATTCTAATTCAACTGCACTTCCTATTTTGCCCGCCTTATGAAACTCCTAAAATTCATCATTCAATTTCGCTTCAAACAGTTATTTAGGATGCTAAAAAGCGTCGGATGGTTATTGTTGTTGGCTATTCCACTTTTTGGCGTCTATTTCCTGGGAATTTTGCAAGCAGCCAAAACCACTAATGCTTATGTGATAGCAGGAGTATTGAGTTTCATCTTAATCTCTATTCATTTCTACCGCAAAGACGGACGATTTTTGCAGCATTTGAATGTTTCCAGAAGGCTCATTTTTTTGATAGAATACAATATTGCTTTGTTGCCTACAACGCTTCCTCTTTTAATTATGTATGGGAAATGGGAAATCTTTTTGATTACACATTCAGTAGCATTCTTGATAGTATTTCTGAACCCAGGAATATTTGCAAAACAAAATTCTAAAGTTCGTCCTATCCCGAATTTTATCCCAATAGAATTGTTTGAATGGAGAAGTGGTTTGCGACAATATTTTTATTATGCAATTGGTCTTTATGTTCTTGGGTTGGTTTTTTGCAATTTTATTGGGACTACCTTGATTGTAACCATCTTGTTTGGAATGATGGCAGTCTCCTTTTACGAGGAAATAGAACCTAAGGAATTATTGGAAAATATCCATTTTAAGTCCAATGTAATCAATCGAAAGATTGGTACTCATTCAGCTCTTTTTCATGTACTCTTACTTCCCCAATATTTATTGTTTTTGTTATTTCACTCCAATTATTGGTATTTGCTGTTAATTGCAATTATGCTATCTGAATTGCTTTTGCTTTTTGCAATCTTCTATAAATATGCAGTGTATCGACCAAGACGCAGAAGAACTTTCAACCAAACTGCAACTGGACTTTTTTTAGGTGGATTCTTAATCCCTTTTCTTGCACCTGGAAGTCTTTGGTATTTAATCACTTTTTGGAGGAGAGCTGTCAAAAGAATAAAATATTTTTATGCTGATAATCAATGAATTAAGTGTTTTTTATGGCAAAAATAAGGTTTTGCAAGGGTTGGCGTTAAAATGTGTAAATGCGAAAATTCATGGAATTTTGGGCATGAATGGAGCAGGTAAAACGACTTTATTTAATGCCATATATGGTTTTCTGCCAAAAGATTCAGGAAGCTGTTTGTTTAAAGGGCAACCTGTATCTAAAAAAGAAGTTGCCTATCTCGAAACTGTCAACTTTTTCTATTCCTATATGACGGGAAAGGAATATCTGCAATTGTGCTCCCTTCAAAATCCGAATTTTAATATAGAGGAGTGGAATAGAGTTTTCCAACTGCCACTTGGAAACTTGATTGACACTTATTCCACAGGCATGAAAAAGAAATTGGCTTTGCAAGGGGTCATCGCATTAGACAGACCGATCCTTATACTGGATGAGCCATTTAACGGGGTTGATTTTGAAAGCAGTGAGGTGATTTACGAAATCCTGAAAAGACTGCGGAAGCAAGGAAAAACGATTTTACTATCTTCTCATATTATTGAGTCTTTGACAAATATATGTAATTCAATAAATTACCTAAGCAATGGGAAAATTGAGAAAACTTATGTAAAAAGTGAATTTGGAATGCTGGAAACAGAATTGAGGTCCGCAATAAAAGAGAAAGTGAGTGATGCTTTAAATGAAATTTTTGATTCTACACAACTGACAACTGACAACCCACAACCCACAACTGACAACTGACAACCCACAACTGACAACCCACAACTGACAAACTATGCCCATAAAATCCCACATCCTCCCTTTCATCGTCTTTTCCCAATTTGCCGGCACCTCACTTTGGTTTGCTGGAAATGCCATTTTAGTTGATTTGGAATCTTCTTTCCAGTTGGGTGAAGAAGCCATAGGGTATATCACCTCTTCTGTTCAGATGGGATTTATTTTTGGGACGCTGGTTTTTGCTTTTTTGTCTATTGCTGATCGCTTCTCCCCAGTCAAAGTCTTTCTGGTTTCTGCAATATGTGGCGCTTTTTTCAATTTGGGGGTTTGTTGGTTTGCTGATACGCTTTTTGAAATTTTATGCTTTCGATTTTTGACCGGATTTTTTCTGGCTGGAATTTATCCTGTGGGAATGAAGATAGCTGCGGACTGGTATTCCAAAGGTTTGGGCAAAGCATTGGGGTATCTGGTGGGAGCTTTGGTTCTTGGGACTGCCTTCCCACATTTGTTAAAAGATTTTTCAAGTGTTCTTGCATGGCAAGAGGTTTTGATGTTTACCTCAGGACTGGCTGTTTTGGGAGGCTTTGCTTTGTATCTGTTGGTAGGGGATGGTCCAAATAGAAAACGCGGCGCCAAATTTGAATGGGATGCCATACATAAAATTTTCAAATACAAAAATTTCAGATCAGCTGCTTTTGGCTATTTCGGTCATATGTGGGAATTGTACACAGTTTGGGCATTTGCTCCCCTGCTTTTGAAGACCTATAACGAAATAAATGCTACTCAAATATCTGTACCGTTATGGTCTTTCCTGATAATTGGAATTGGAGGATTGGGTTGCGTATTTGGAGGCTATATTTCCTTGAAAAAGGGAAGTGCGAAAATCGCATTCTCAATGTTGTTAATATCTGGGATTTGCTGTTTGCTTTCTCCATTCTTTTTTTATGTAACTAAATTCATCTTTCTAATCCTAATGCTGATTTGGGGATTTGCTGTTGTGGGTGATTCTCCTCAATTTTCAACCATTGTTGCCAAAACTGCCCCAAAGTTATATGTTGGAACTGCATTGACCATAGTAAATTGTATCGGCTTTGGGCTCACTATTTTTAGCATTCAGTTGATAAACTTCCTGTTTCAACATTTTGAAATAGCCAATCTTTTTCCTGTTTTGGTGATTGGACCTTTGATTGGTTTGATTTCGATTTCAAATTTGGTAAAAAGTAAGTATTGAATGTCGGAACCTTTTTTAGGTAATTCGGTTTTTTTTTCGGGTTGTGGGTTGGCGGGTAGACGTGTATACGGGTAAACGGGGACTTTCCCCGCCAACCTGACAACCCGTTTCCCCGCCAACCCGCACCCCGCACCCCGCAACCCGAAAAAAACTACCTTTGTAACAATGAAAAAAAATCCAAAAGTGCGAAGAACGGAAAATCCAATTGACAAAGACAAAATTGCTGAAAATCCTCATATCTTGCCATATGCTCATTCTGTAGGAAGTGCTATCATCAAACCGCTGGATAAAGGACGTACCAAGGGGCTGGCGATGTCTGCAATGTATGAACAAACAGAAGTTCAATTGGACCAACTTCGGGAACAGGTAGAAACATTGATAAGGCAAGCCAAAGAAATTCACGAACGGGTTGAGGTCTCCGAAAAAATATATCTTGCAGAAATGAATTTTGAGCCTGTAATTGGCAAATTTTATTATTTGTACAATCGAATCAATGGGAAGGAAGTTCTTTCAATGGTTGCTCCACATGAATGGGGCAAAAATCCACCCTACGAATATCAGGCTACTGTTAAATTGCTCTCAGATCACACTTGGGAAGTTTTGGAGATGAAATGACGGTTTAATGCTGCAATGCTACGATGCTGCTATACTACAATATTGAACAGGATATCAAAAAATCAAACAATGCGAACATTCACTTTTTTGCTCCTTTCTTTTATTAGCTTATCCATTTTTTCCCAGGAATTAACCTTTGATGATATTTTGCGGGATTTTTCAAAAAATGAAAATAAGTTTCAGTTTAGAAATAATGATATTTATGTAGTTGATTCTATTTATTGCTTTAGCTACAATGGGGACTTGATGAGCAATATTCCCTCAACCAGGGAGTACAATCTAGAATTTACACAAACTGGGGAAGCAGTGCAGAGGCTTCGCCAGCGTTGGGATGAAAATGAGATGGAATGGAACAATGAATTGTTGGTATCTATTGAATTTGATGATGATGGCAATATTGTAAAAATTGTAGAGGAATCCTGGGACACGGCATGGATTGAATGGAGAAATGTCAAAAGAACGCAACAAGAACCAAATGATGATGGGCAGTTTACTCAAGTTTTGGAGCAATTGTGGGATACTGCCTCTATGGATTGGATAAATGACAATTTGGTTTTGTTTGCTTACAATGGTAATGGCGAAAATACCGAATTCAACAGGCAAATTTGGGATGTTCAAAACAGTACTTGGATAGATGACTTTAAAATCACCAATATTTGGAGCAATGGAAAATTAGCAGCTGATTTATTTACCAAATGGTTTCCCGATAGTATGATGTGGATTGATGGCAATCGCTCTTTTCATTCCTACAATAATGAAGGATTGAAGTCCGAGATATCTACTGAAATCTACGACCCATGGCAAGATGTTTGGGAAAATAGTAGTCGTCAAACATATGCTTATGATATTGAAAATCAGCAAGTTAGCCTGGAAGTAGAGGTTTGGGATAATGTAGACAGTATTTGGTTGAATAAAGATCGTTTTTTAAATACCTATGATTTAGAAGGGAACAATGATTCTACTTTCACGCAGTTTTGGCAGGACAGCATTTGGGTCAATTTTTTTCTTACTACCCGACAGTTTGACTCTGTAGGGCACCAAACTCATTTTGAGGTTTTTATTTGGCAGAATGCTCAATGGGAATTGCTAACGATTTGTGATTTCTTTTGGCGTTTGTTGAATCCTGTTTCAGTTACGGAAATTGAAAAAGAAGCCTTTTGCAGAATGTCTAATCCAATCCAATTAGGCACAGAAATATTATGTGAATTGCCAAATCCCAAAAATCAATACAGAATGGTGTTTTTTGATACCTTTGGGCGGGTTCAATATGCCCAAGTCCTTAGTGGTAATTCACTGATTTTCAACCTAAGACTTCCAAAAGGTTTTTATTTGGGAGTGATTTTGGACGGAAATGAGGTTGTATGGAGGAAAAAGTTAATTTTGGGAGATTAATTATTCAAAAAATGGAACTGAGGAAATTATTGCCTGCACATACTTTAAGAGAACTTTTTAGAATTCTTATTCCTATTCATCCATTGGACAAGAGGAATGCGCATTTGCGCGTACCGCTATATGAAAAAAAATTAGCAGAAATTCGATTGGATCTCCTGGCTAGTTATGATGAAAGTTATACAGTTTATGTTACCGGGCAGGCAGGTAGTGGTAAGACAACAGCTTTAAATTTTCTCTCTGACCCTGAGCTAGACGAAGGCTTTGTACTACTATATCTCAATGCTCAGGATTTAGTGGAGAATTTAGATGATGTAGATATTATTGATATAATGTTGATGTTGGCATTTAAGCTTGCAGCAGAATGTCCTCCAATAATGAATGATTTTGAAAAAGAACTGGAAAAAATTCGGGAGGTTATTAAGGGGCGTCGGGAAGAAGTTGAAGAAAGAATTAAAGTTACGGCGCATGAATTTGGAGGAGATATAAAAATTTCCTTAGCTGGGAATCCTTTAGTTAGATGGCTGAATACTTTTAAAGCAGAAGGAAATTTCTACGTTGATTACAGGAGAAATCAATCTACCCGAATTCTTACCCGTACAATTTTTAAACCTGATGTTCCCGAACTGGTTTCTCTCGTAAACAAAATGATTGCTTATTTTTTAGATGAAATAGCGATAAATACAAATAAAAAATTACTGGTGGTTTTTCACGAGTTGAACCATATGAGAAACCTCAATACAATCGAAAAATTATTTATTGACAATGCTGTTCACCTGGAGAATATTCGTGCCAAGAAAGTGGTGACCATTCCCATTACGCTTGTGTCCAGACCTTTATTCAAAGGAAGGCGCAAAGTTTTGAACATTAAAATAAAGCCGAATCCATTAACAGAAAATACCAATCAAGAGGAAAAAAACATTGAAAAAAGCAGAAAGGTCTTGAGAAAAATATTTCAGAAAAGGTTGAGAAAAGAATTCAATCCCTTTTCTGAGGAAGCATTGGATTTATTAATTGAACAATCGGGTGGCAATATTCGGCAATTCATTTCCCTGCTTCAAAATACGGTGCGACATGTTCTCATCAATAATTCAAAAACCGTGACTTTGACAGATGCGGAGGCTGGTGTTGGAGAAGAGAGAAAACAGGTATCTTATTCAGTTACAGGCAAAGGTCGCTTAAAATTGTTGGAATATATTGGGACAGAACATTTGGCAGAATATGAAGATGAAACAATTTTTAATGAATCCATCCTGGCAAACCATATTTTTGCTTATGAAAACGATGACATATGGTATGATTTAAATCCAGTTATTAAACCAACCGTAAATTTATATTCTTCAAAAAAAGAAGAGGAAGATGAGTAAAGATGTGTTGTCAAGGCTTTCTGTAACTCAACGCATTCGCTATGAAAGATTTATTTGGACTCTGAATGAATCAGAAAAAGGTTTGCCTTTCCTTAGTACTTTGGCTGTAACTTCCATGGAGCTAGGGCAAGCTATTCAAAAGGATATTCAACAAAAACAGGTGGATTTTAAAATTGCTGATTCTCCAGTTCCCGTAAAAACACTGGAATGGCGACCTTACTTCGATGACCCAAAGCACAAATATTTCATCATACCACTTTATACACTTCCTGACAAACTAGCTGAAACACTGGCAGAACATCTTATTTTTTTTAGGGATATGATTGTTAAACATGCTCTACACATTAATGTCATTTTATCTAAAAAACAATTTGATTCACTTCATCGCATCGCCTACGATTACATTCAAGCCTCAAATTTTTCCGAAATTTTTTATGACCAACGAGTTGAAGTAGATAGGGATTTAGCCAAATTTGAAGGTAAACCAGAACCTGTAGTAAAATATGAGCACCTTCTAAAAGAATATGAAGAATTAAAAAATGAAGGAAAGCAAAAATCGCGATTGTTTCTGGAGGTGCTTTTTAATTTGGCTAACTCTGCCCAATTGATTTCAAAATTAGAAGGAGCATTGGAGTATTATTTTTTGGCATATAAAATTGCAAAAAAAAGAAAGGATAAAAATTACCTCTCCGCTATTTTGGGGAACATCGGCTTGATATATAGTGATAAAGGCGACTTGGACGAGTCCTTGAAATATCTGAAACAAGCGCTGGAACTTCATAGACAAATCGGCTATGTGCAAGGAGAGGCATCTGATTTGGGGAACATCGGCTTGATATATAGGTCTAAAGGCGACTTGGACGAGTCCTTGAAATATCATAAACAAGCGCTGGAACTTCATAGACAAATCGGCTATGTGCAAGGAGAGGCAAATCAGTTGGGGAACATCGGCTTGATATATAGTGATAAAGGCGACTTGGACGAGTCCTTGAAATATCATAAACAAGCGCTGGAACTACATAGACAAATCGGCTATGTGCAAGGAGAGGCAAATCAGTTGGGGAACATCGGCTTGATATATAGTGATAAAGGAGACTTGGACGAGTCCTTGAAATATCTGAAACAAGCACAGGAATTATTACGACAATTGGGCAATTTGGCTACAATAGAGAAAGTGGAAGGATGGATTGTTGATATAGAAAAGAGAAGGAAACAATAGGCTATTGACAGTCATAGGCAAAAATTTATCAAAATCAGAAAAAATAATTATGAAAATACCTTTAATGGCAAACCTCGCCGCCGAAGGCAAAACTCCAGAAGTTCTTTTTTGGGTTGGATGCGCAGGTAGTTTTGACCCTCGTGCCCAAAAAGTTACCCTGGCTTTTACCAGGATTTTGAATGAAGCCAAGGTTGACTTTGCTATTCTGGGCAAGGAGGAGGCTTGTACAGGAGACCCGGCTCGTCGAGCAGGAAATGAGTTTATTTTTCAAATGACGGCATTGCAAAATATTGAAGTTTTGAATATGTACAATGTGAAGAAAATCGTCACAACTTGTCCACATTGTTTCAATATTTTGAAAAATGAATATCCTGAATTGGGAGGTAATTATGATGTGGTTCACCATACGGAATTTTTGCAAAGTCTAATTAATGAAGGGCGTCTAAAATTAAAGGGTGGGGGAGTATTTGAAGGTAAAAAAATTACATATCACGATTCTTGTTACCTCGGTAGAGCCAATAACATTTATGAAGCCCCCAGAAGTGTTTTGCAAAGCCTGGATAATCAGTTGGTGGAAATGAAGCGAGCCGGAAAAAAAGGCTTGTGTTGCGGTGCAGGTGGAGCACAAATGTGGAAGGAGGATGAACCTGGAGAAAAGCGGATTAATATGGAAAGAACTGAAGAAGCATTGGATACTAAAGCTGAAATAATTGCGCTTAATTGCCCATTTTGTTTGACAATGATGTCAGATGGTGTGAAGGCTAAGGAGAAGCAGGAAGAGGTAATGGTTTATGATTTGGCAGAGCTTATTTTAAATAATTTATCAAAATAAAAATATGTTTTTTACCCCCAATCCGGTAACCAAACTCAAAATATATATCCTATCTTTGCCATAACTAAACTTTTGAAACACAATCATTAGTATATTTTATTGCATACTAATTTGAATACAGCGGACATATTTTTAGAAAACAACTTAGAACAAAAACACCGAAAACAAGTATTGTCCCATTAACAAATAGCCTTGTGCTTTACGATTCATAATAGCTTAGAGAATATCCCTTTCCCACACCTAAAACCCACTTTTCTCTAAGCTGTAGAGCCAACGCTTATTCCAAAATCCAGATTCCCATGAATGTAGTTTACTGTTTCCACTACTACTCCTGTTTTCCTGTCTACAATTTCTATCCCCCTGACTATTCTTTCTTTAAAGAATGACGGGATTGATAATGGTGATTTTTTCCTGATTTTTTAAAACAAGTTTGGATATCTACCCACTACTATTGGAATGAAGAATTAATAATGGATAATAAAAGCATTATTCATGATTTTTTGGGTAAAAATTATTGCTCCATGTTGCATGGCTGTATAGGTATTTTGTTTTGACAAAAATCTAAGAATTAAGCCATTTTTTTATTGAGTTGATAATCAATAGTTTAGGGTTCTGAAGAAAAAATTTGGGAGGCGTTTGGCGAGCCAAATGAGTTCATGATTTTGAAGTCAGGTTCCTAAAATATTGGTTATCAACCTATTAAAATTTAAACATGCGCTGAATTCCCTTACAGCGACAAACAAAGCAGATTACCCTTAAAACAATTCGTTAACCAGACACCTAAGTATCCATGAAAAGACCGATTTATGCTTCAGTTTGCAGTTGGCAGTCAGCAGTTGGCAGTCAGCAGCAGAAAAAAAATAGTTCTTTGATTATACTAGCATTGTTCACTGCCTACTGCCTAATGCCCACTGCATACTTAAAAGCGCAGTGTACGAGCATAGCATGCAACAATAATGTAACCCTTTCTCTTAAAGATGATTGCAAAGGGTATGTCAATCCCTTTTTTATGATTGCCAATCCTTATGCATGTGGGGGTCCTTCCACGATCGATTATTATGATCAAAGCGGTATTTATTTGGGTGACACCCTAAATGAAGATCATATAGGAATGACCGTAAATGCTTTTTTGACACATGAATGGACGGGATTGACTTGTGCAGGGACGGTAAATGTGGTTGATGGAAGAGCCCCTAAAGTAGATTGCCAAAATATAAATATTAAATGTACTGAAGATGATAACCCTGCTGCCCTTGGGGAGCCATATGCCTATGATAATTGTACAGATGTAATGAGTTTGGAGCATGAGGATGACATAATTGACTTAGGCTGTGGAATGCAGGGATTTCAAGGATATTTTGATCCGTCAAATTGGACGGAGCAGACATCGAATGGTGACGGTGGGGTAGATGTCACCGGAGCTCCCAACGCGGTGTTGGTTGAAGGGGCCAACTCGTCTCCATTTAAAACAAGACCTCGTTATTTAACGCGATTTCGCATCGCGGTACCCGCTGAGGGCTATATAAGTTTTGATTGGAGTAGTTTTGGGGGCTCCAATTTTAATGTGGATGCCTTCTACATTACAATTAATGATGTTTGTATACAACTTTCTTTTAATGATATAACAAGTGGCACCTGGCAGTCATGGCTTTTACAACCGGGGGATATTGTTTCATTTGAACAAGCTTCGGATGGTACGCCAAATTCTGTAAATACCGAGGTTTCAAACTTCCAGTTTTTAACAACTGCCCAAAAGATTATCCACAGAACATGGACCGCAACAGATGATTTTGGCAATAAAGGGAATTGTCTTCAGGTCATTACCCTGGAAAGAGCTACTTTAGGTGATGTACATTTTCCTGCTAATCTTGATGGGCTTCAAGCTCCTATATTGAATTGTGGAGATGGTGCAGATCCCATAGTTACTGGCTTTCCTTTTCTCGACGATGATGGCAATTTGAATACTACTTTTGATCAATATCCTATTGAAAATGGAGATTGTACCTTCAGTATGACCTATGTAGATCAAAGTATTATTACCTGTCCGGGAAGCGAGGTTATTTTAAGAGAATGGTCTATATTGGATGATTGTAACAGTCAGGTTTTGAAAGAAATACAAATTATAAAATTATTTGATACAACTCCTCCTCTAATTTCATGTCCTGCAAACCTAACTTTAGGAACCAATACACCGGAATGTGGGATGACTGTTACCCTGCCTGCTGCCAATGCTACGGATGATTGTACTCAAAATGTCAACATTATTCCAAGTTGGAGTTACGGATCTGGATTTGGAGATTATGAGGATGTTGCTCCTGGAACATATCCGGTAATTTATGAAGCCACCGATGGATGTGGAAATTCAACTTCCTGTACTTTTTTCATTACCGTATACGATCAACACCCACCAACAGTTATTTGTGATGGCTTTACAGTAGCATCGTTAACGCCTGATGGTAATGCGCTCGTTTTCGCCGATGTGATTGATGATGGTAGCTATGATTTGTGTTGCCTCGATGGTTTTGAAGTGAAACGTAAAGAGGAGGATGCTGTTGCCTATTCAGAATATCTGGAGGTAACTTGTGATGATGCTGGAACCAGCTTGCTGGTACATATGCGAGCTAAAGACTGTGATGGAAATTCCAGTTTTTGTGAAGTCGAAGTAATGGTTGAGGACCAACAAGCACCCGCTCTTTTAGCTCCTGCTGATGTGACTGTTGATTGTAATCAGGATTTAAGTGATTTATCGGTTTTTGGAACTGCTTCTGGAATAGACAATTGTAATATGACTGTTGAAGAACAGGTAGAACAAATCATAGGAGGATGTGGTCAGGGTTCTTTAATTCGGACATGGATTGCAACAGATGATTTTGGAAATATCAACGCAGTTTCCCAAACGGTCACAGTTAGCAGTCAAAATCCATGGAATGCAAATAATGATTTGATCATTTGGCCGGCAGACTATACGACTACAGTGTGTGAACCTAATTTATCTCCAAATACCCTTTCCGATCCTTTCAAAGAGCCCTCTTTTCTTTCAATCGGGAATTGTGAGTCCGTCTCTGCAAGTTGGGATGATGAATTGCTTTGGATTTCAGAACCAGCCTGTTATGTGGTGTATCGAACCTGGACCGTTATTGATTTTTGTCAGTATGATTCCAATTCAGGCTCAGACCAGGGTAGGTGGGAATATGTGCAAACGCTGACAGTTTCTGATAATGAACCTCCAGTTTTCCTTAGCCAGAACAACAATTTGATTTATGGAATGACTTCCTCGATCAATTGTTTTGCTACAGTTGATTTGCCTACTCCTTTGATTGATGATTGTAGTGACCACATTTTGCTTTCTGCCCAGGGAGACTTGGGGAATGGGTTTGGATTTTCAAATGTTGCACCAGGTACATACAACATGACCTATTTCGCTTCAGATGGATGTGGCAATACAAGTGAACACAATTTTGTAGTAACTGTACAAGATGATTACGCTCCAAATGCTTTGTGTGCCAATGGCTTTCAAATCGACCTGAATGTTCAAGGAGAATATAGCATCTCCGCCAATTTGCTGGATTTAGCGAGCTTTGACAATTGTACTACTACCGATGATTTGAAATTTTCATTCTCTGCCAATATAAATGACAAACACCGAACTTACACATGTGACGACCTGGGACAAAACCAAATCCAACTCTATGTAACAGACGAGAATGGCAATCAAGGGATTTGCCAAACAAACATCCTGGTAAATGATGGTTTTGACAATTGCCTTCAAAACCCCAATGTCATCGCTGGAGAAATTCAGACGACTTGGGGGGAAGGCATTTCCCAGGTGACTGTACATTTGGATGGTGAGAATATGGCTCCCTTCTATACCAACCTGCCAGGAGATTTTGATTTTGAAGGAGATTTTGAAGGAAATAGCTACTCAGTCAGACCAGAAAAGGATATAAATCCAAATAATGGTGTCTCCAGTTTCGACTTGGCAAAAATCAATGACCACATATTGGATAAGGAAAAATTGGATTCACCTTATAAATTGATAGCCGCTGATGCCAATAATACTGGAACCATTACTGTTGCTGATTTGGTTGTAATACAAAGGGTTATCTTGTTTATTGATGACGCATTTCCAAACAACACATCCTGGCGATTTATACCTAATGCCTATTCCTTTCCAGATGAGGAGGATCCATTTACACCTTTATTCCCAGAGGAAATTCCATTGACGAGTATCACAGGTGATATTCTTGATGCAAACTTTATTGGGATCAAAATAGGAGATGTGAGCAGCAATGCCGATCCTGATGTTTTTACAGGCAATGAAATAGATGACAGAAATTCAAATAAATTCAATCTATTTACTGAAAATCAAAAACTCCACGTTGGAGAGGTGGTATCCCTTACTTTTAAATCTGAAGCTTTGGAGCAAATAAAAGCTTTCCAGTTTACCCTCGATTTTGATGAAAATGCCTTGGAATTTCTGGATTTTGAAAATACAGATCGTAGAGACTTTATAAAACCGAAATATGGAACCAGTTTGAAAGATGAGGGCGCCATTACCTTGCTTTGGTACAATGATGGCCTAACCCTATTGCCGAAACAGGCGGATTTATTCACCATGAACTTCATCGCCAAATCCCCCCAACTTTTGAGTGAAGTTTTGGAAATCAATTCAAGATATACAAAATCTGCCGCCTTTAGGATCAATGATGAATTGTTGGATGTGGAATTGCAATTTGTTAAAAATGAATCAGGTTTAGGTGGAAAAGCACCAATTCAATTATTTCAAAATGTTCCTAACCCATTTGAGGATGAAACAGAGATTTCCTTTTTCCTCCCAGAAAAAGAGGAAGTGGTCTTGTACTTTTTTGATGTTTCCGGGAAATTGTTGCATAAAATAGAAAACGTTTTTGAAGCAGGAAACAACACATATGTACTGGATAGAAGGGACTTAGGATTATCAGCTGGATTGGTATTTTATGAACTTAATGTTGGTGGCATGAGTTTAACGAAAAAAATGATTTTAAGTCAATAAAGAAAATAGCAAGGCTTGTGAAAGCCTTGCTGCTAAATGTTATCTTTGCTTTCTCAGTTGGTTAAGGTGAGTTTTTGACTCGCCTTATCTTTTTATTTTACTGTCAATTTTATTGATTTTGATCTTTTCTTAAAATCAGGGTCTTTACTTATCATAATAACCAAGTTGTAGTTTCCTTTCTTCGCAAACTGATAATTTAAAACTCCGTCTCCATCTCCCAAAATATCCATTTCTAAAAGTACAATTTCGGTATAATTACTGGTATCAAATATTAAGACCTTCAGCCTGTTTTTATTTGAACTTGAAGTTTCGTATGAAAATTTGATTGGTACCAATTCGCCAATTTTTATTGCTTCCTTGTTTTCAATGATTTCGATGTTTATTTTCACTTCCCTGGTGTCTTCAACTAAAGATTGCGAAAAATTCACTCCTGGAGTCAAAGAGAAAAGAATTAGAACAAAAAGAATATTTTTCATAATAATATTTTTTAGGATATATATTACCAAAAACAAGCAAAAGCCCATTTTTGGTAAAAGGGAACAATTCAGTTCTCGTTAGAAATAAAGACCTTATGCCTTACTCAATAATATATAATTCTAGATAATCGCAGCTACCATTATAGGTAAATACATCGCCATATCCATCCACATATCTGATTTCATTTCGATATCCACAAAGACGCAAATGCAAGACTTGAGGTATATTCCATTCGAATGTGGTTTCAAATAGAAAGGAATCTTTAGTCATGACATTGTCTGAATAAATAATGTATAGTAGTTCATCTCCATTCCAAATATCGTATTCTCCAAATCGGACAACTTCAACAAATTCATCATCACCTGTCATTTTTAAAAGTCCATTTAGGGTAATTGGTTCTCCTACATGGAAAGTATCCTTGTTTGTTGGTTGAATTATTTGAACATCAATGTCATAGATTAAATTTTCGGGTTCCGTTGTTGTTTCATTTTCATCAATTGGGTTGACTGTTTCTACTGTTATATGATCTTTTGAACAAGATAGAGACAGTAGTGTAATAGCTAGGAACAAAAAAAATGTTTGCATAATTAAAAGAAATTAAATTTTGAAAAAGGGATGAATAATAACTTAAAGTGCCGTGTAATAATTGTTATATTTATCAGGTATTCCTTTGTGCCGGGGTATTTGGGGGTTCCATATTTGTCACTCTAATGCATTTATCTTTTCAAATTGCTTTTCAATAATTAGCTTCTTAATAAACGACAACTCCCGGCTGCTTTAGGCTAAATCTAAATAGTATTCCTAAAAAGGCGAAACCCATTAGGTATGTGTTTAGCGTGCTTTTTTAGTATTTTTTTGAAATTTATATCTTTGTTAAA
>JBGTQJ010000105.1:0-15761 GCA_041941305.1 Saprospiraceae bacterium | reverse complement strand
AGGGGCATTCTATTATTTTAATTTTCATTTTGATTTTCATTTTTTGAAAAAATGACAGAACCAATCACCCCTGCCTTTGGGGGGATGATTCATGTTTCAGCACATTGTATATGAACCAAACTACCTATTTTAAACGATTGAACTTTGTCGGAGATCCAAACCCTTCGCTTGAAACACTCCAGACGCTTCAAAAAAAGCACCTCTTTGGTTTTCCATTTGAAAATCTGGACATTCACTGGGGCAATCGGATTGAATTGGCTATTCCAAAGGTTTTCCAAAAGGTCATGCACAACAACCGGGGTGGTTTTTGCTATGAACTGAATGGCTTGTTTTTTGAATTGTTGGCATCTCTGGGTTTTGAGTTGAAAAGAATTTCGGCAAGGGTATTTGATAAAGACAAGGGTTATGGACAGGAATACGATCATTTAACCATCCTTGCAAAAATTAATGGCGTAGAATATCTGACGGATGTGGGCTTTGGAGAATTTACTTTTGCTCCACTAAAATTTGAAATGAACACCATTCAAAAAGATGAGCGGGGGGAATTTGTATTCGACCGACATGAAGCGGACTATTTTAGAGTCAATAAAATAGTCGATGGAGAAAAAATTCCACAATATATTTTTAAAGATTTGCACAGGAGCTATCTTGAGTTTTCAAGTATGTGCCATTATCATCAAACCAGTCCAAATTCTCATTTTACTCAAAAGCGATTGATTACCAAGCCTTCCGAAAATGGAAGAATCACAATCAGTGGCGACGTTTTGAAAATAACTGAACAGGATGTTAAGCGTGAAATTCCTTTGAAAACGGATATGGACTTTGAAAAAGCGCTCTTAAAATATTTTGACATAGAACTTGTCTAAAGTTCATAAACACTATTCATGAAATATAAAATTCAATTAATCACAATCTTTCTATTCATGAGCTTTCTCAATAACCTATTTGGACAATCTGCTCCAAAAGAAGATCCTTATTGGGCATTTGACCAGAATTGTCATTTCAAACCCCAGATCAATAAAGGTGACTATTTCAAATTAAAGAGTTTTGATTTTGGCTGGCTCATTTTAGCCCCTATTTCAGAATTCATTCAAAAAAAAGGTTCGGAAAAAGAATATGGCAAATGCCTTTCTTATGGTCAAAAAGCCTTGTACTATTGGTGGTATGTAGACGCACAAGTCACCAATGGGGGCTTTGTTCAATTCTACTTTAATGGTTATGCAGAATATGTGCCCACCATCATCAAGGGTTTGGAATATGTGGGAGATACAGAAATGGCAGATCTCGTTAAACGCGCAGATAAGATCTACCAGAAACACAAAAAGAAGATCGAAAAAGCACGAGAAAAAGATACGTTCGATGATAATTTGTACGACAAACTAGAAGATTTGTCCTACCTGGATGATGATTATTATGAGATGAACGAACAGACCATGAACATAATTGAGGATTTCATTAGAAATCATTCTGAAGAAATATGCTTTGACGAATCAGGCAATGATTTTGACAAAAATTATTCAGGAACCTGCCAGACATTCTTTCCCAATAAAAAGATCAAGGAAAATTTTACTTTGTTGAATGGTACAATTGATGGCAGTTTTAAAAGCTATTTCGAAAATGGGGGCTTGGAAAGTGAAATAATCTATAAGAATGGCACGCTTACAGGTGAGCGCAAAGATTACTTCGAGAATGCTCAACTGAAACTGGAAAGTACCTTTGTTGAAAAAGAAGAACGCTTAAAATTAGAATGGTTTTATGAAAATGGAAAGCCCCAAAAGTTAGAACATCTTTTGGTGGAGAACGGCGAGAAAAATGGGGAATACAAGGAATGGTATTCCAATGGGCAACTAAAAGAATCCGGAACTTATACTTCCGATTATGACCGCGTTGGTTCCTGGTTGGAATATTATGAAGATGGTGCAAAAAAACTGGAAGCGGAATTCAAAAATGGTGATTTCCTCATACACAATCATTGGAATGAAAAAGGTGAACAAATCTTAAAAGAAGGAACTGGATTGTACATTAATGAATATTCCATCTTTCAAGATGACTTGCAAAGAAATGAGCAGCAGTACCAGAATTACCAACGGCATGGCACTCAAAAGACTTTCCGCAATGGCCATTTGGAATTATATCAGGAAATGAAAAATGGTGTGGAAGAGGGATACACCAGAACGTATTTTCCGAATGGCAAAATTCAGGAAGAGAAGCTCTACAAGGATGGCCGTGTGGTGGCTTCCAAAGAATTTGATATGTTCGACGATCCTATGGTTGTTACCAAAATCATTTGCGAAATTGAGGATAGCTGGTTGAGCAATCGCGATTTAGAGCTGGCAGACAGCTATCCAGTCCCCTTAAATACTGAATCTTTAGCCAAAGATTTTCAAGTGAAACTTGACCTTTTTGAAGGATATCCTCAAGATTACGAATTGGGTTTCAATTATTTTGTCAGCATTGACGAAACCGGGAAAGTGATCGATTTGGAGTTTTTGGTTGCAGATAATGGATTTTTGATTGAAAAAGTTGAGGAGAATATTAGGCGTATCAATTTCAAACCTGCCCTGAAAGATGGCAAGCCTGTAAAATCCTATCTGGTGATTAAGCATCAATTTACTTTGGCTGAAAAGCCTTAAAGGGTTGCAAACATGATTTATTCCGAATTTTTCGATGGTATCTTAAATTATTGAATTTCAACTCACCATGTATTTTGCCTTTGTTGCGGGGTGCGAGTTGCGGGTTGGTCAAACCCACAACTCGCAACAAATTGAATATTAATAGATTAAGTAAAGAAGATAAATGATAGGTTTTTATTGCCAAAAATTGGGATGATTTATGTTTTAAGCAAGCCACTATAACTGAAACAAATACCCCACATTAAAATTGAGGCTCCTGTTTTTCGAAGTATTGAATTTCTCGGCATCTTTCAAACCGAAATAGTAATCCGTTTCCAGGAAGATTTGATTTTTACCAAAATTAAACCCGAAGCCTGCCCCACTGTAAATGCCATGATCCCATCGATTCAGGGTAGCATTTTCACCAAACTCTAATTTGGTTTTTTCCGGCGGTGCATCGCTTCCAAAATCTGATACTTCTCGAAAGGCAGTTGTTATAAAAGAAGCACCATAACCCATTTTGCCAAACACTTCAATTTTATTCTTAAAAAGAGGAAGATTGCCAGCTAACATCAAGGGCATTTCTACATAATTCAAAAATAGTTTGGTATCCTGATTGAAAATAATGAAGCCTGGTTCGCAGGCTGCTCCGCGTTCTACATAGCCGGGTTCGGCACCAAAACTAAAATAATTGCTGAACTGGTAATACGCTAAACCTGATACATTGAATCTATAGACATGAGTTTCGCCATCTTCGGGAATTTCGACATCGCCATAATCTTCCCAGGCTCTGGTTATTCCAGTTTTGACACCAAATGAGAACTGAGCCTGGATTTGAAGACTTATTGAACAAATGGTCAGAAGGAATAAATACTTGATAGTTTTCATGATTTTAGATTTTCCATGGCAGACCAGAAATATTTGCAGGAAGGTTGGGCCAGGAGAAAAATTTAACATTTCAATTAAATACATTTCTATTCATAGGACTTTATTCGGTAGACGGTCTACGGTAGATGGCTTGCCTCTTTAGAGTTGACAGTCTCTTGCTTAATTTTTTTAAAAAAATTAAGCTCGTTGCAAGCTCCGGCTTGCCAGACGGAATAAAGTCAAGGGCTCCTGCCCTGTTGTATTGAAAAGCATAACTAGCCCTAGGGCAGGAGCCCTACACCTTGTTTCGTTTTGCAAACCAGAGCCTGCAACGAGCTTTTTTATTTAAGTAATGGCTAGAGAATATAGAAGGCTTATAAAAGTGAAGGTGGTTTTGCACAGGATGATCAGCCATTTAATGTACAATCCTTATTAAATACTTGTGGATACTCCTGGGATATCGCAGAACATTACCTTGTATTTGTTGAAAAAACAGATGAAGGCAACAAATTAGTAAATATGTGTACCAGAACAACCAAAATCCATTTTATGCATGATGAAAATGGGAATTGGAAGGGCATACCAACTTTTTAAGAAATTGAAACCTGGGGAAAAAACAAGGAGGTTTTAGGACATTGGATAAAGGATTAAAAAATGAAATTAGAGGATGACCTATTGGTTGAGCTCAAAAACCATCGGTAATATCGTACTCGCCAAAACTGCAATTAACAAAATCGCAATCACATTCAAAACCAAGCCTGCACGCACCATATTGGCGACTTTCAAATGACCACTTGCAAAAACAATCGCATTCGGTGGTGTGGACATTGGAAGCGTGAAGGCACAACTCGCAGCTAAGGTCACTGGAATCATGGCATGTAGGGGGTCCACGCCCGTTCCGACTGCAATACCACCCACAACCGGAAGGAAGACCGTGACCAAAGCCAGATTGCCAATGATTTCTGTTAGGAAAAGAGATACTGCTGTCAAACCAAGAATGACAAAAAATCCAGCATTTCCCGCATCTTTAAATTGATCACCTATCAAATCAATAATGCCTGTTTTGGCAAGAGCAGCAGCAAGGCTCAATCCACCACCAAACAGCAAGAGAATGCCCCAGGGCAGTTTTTCAGTAGCTTTCCAATCCAAAACAAACGCTGCTTTTTTAAAATTGATCGGAATGACGAAAAGCAGAATAGAAGCTATAATGGCAATCCCTGTATCAGACAATTTCAAACCTGGAATCAGATTGTTAATTGGGCTCCTGAAAATCCAGAAAAGAGCGGTAGCTACAAAAACGACTAAGGTCCTTTTTTCACCAACGGTCAGCTTTCCCAATTTTTTTACTTCTTCTTCAATCAATTCATGAGCTCCTTCAAATTTCCCCAACCTGTTCCGATATAATACTTTAACTAAAATGAAATAAGTCAAAAGAAGCATCACAATTACAAATGGCAAGCCAATCGCCAACCAATTCGCAAACGAAACCTGATAACCATAGGTATCTTCTACAATACCAACAAAAACAACTGTTGGAGGGGTACCGATGACCGTTCCGGTTCCTCCAATATTTGCAGCATAAGCAATGCCCAACAGCATCGCCAGCGCAAAATTTCGAAAGCCTTTGTCAGACTTTCCCATATTTCGTTGTGTCAGCAAATGAATCACTGACATGGCAATGGGCAACATCATAATCGTAGTTGCCGTATTGCTTATCCACATACTCAATGCTGCTGTAGCCAGCATGAAACCAAATAGAATCCCATCTGCATTGGTCCCTGTCCAACTGACAATCGTCAAAGCAATTCTGCGATGCAAATTCCATTTTTCCATTGCCAGGGCGATCATAAATCCGCCCATAAAGAGAAAGACAATCGGATTGGCATAGGGCGCCGCTGCTTCTTTTAATTCTACAACTCCCAATAAAGGCAAACAGGCTAATGGCAAAAGCGCTGTAACTGGAATTGGCACCGCCTCTGTTACCCACCAAATCAACATAAATACCGCCAGGGAAACTGCTTTCCAGGCTTCGTCTGACATGACTTCAGGATGGGGAAGCAGCAAAAGAATCGCAAAAACGATAGGTCCAAGGAATAGTCCGATTGTTTTGGAGGTGGTCAAGTTGGTTCGTTAAAGTTTAAAAACGATTGAAGATGGCTGAACACCATCTTCAATCGTAAAAATCCTTATTTCATGCTTATCCGGTCCTTTTTGGTCTTTATTCTTTCTACAATAAAATCACCCACTTTCTGCCCTTGTTCCACACCGATGAAACAGGCAGGAGCGTAGTGAATTCCTCCATACAAGCGACTCACAGCAGCTTCGTCTGAAGCCTGGTAAAAAGATTCGAAAGACCGAGGGGGCATACCATACTGCACCTCTACGGAATCTATATAAGCGAAATTATCGCCAAAAAGATGAGTCAATGCCGTAGCAGCGGAGCGAGAAATCACGCTATGTCCACTGGTATATTCGGGAAATGGTGGTGTTTGCAAGAAAGGTTTCCATTCCTCATCCAGGTAGGTATTGATAACCGTTTCTGGACGAATGAGATTACTTCTATATTTTTCGTCCCAACATGAAATGAAAGCATCTGCCAGGCAAATGGAAGTCCAGGTATACGCATCCACGCTAGTCATGATATCCGCATTAGCTTTTTTACAAGCAGTTTTGCAAATGCCTACCCAATGCCCCCCTGGTGTAATTTTTTTAGTTGCAAACATGACATGCCCTTTGTGGTGGGATACATATGGGTTGCAATCCCAAAAAGCGGCTACTGCTTCTCTTTCAGTCCTTTCATCATTGTCTACCTCTAAAGCTGTATATACTTCCAAAACCTCTTGATAAAACTGCCCGTTCTTATCTTTCATATCGAAAGCAGTTGGTGGTGCTGGCACAAATTGCTGTGCAGAGTCAATCACAAATGGACGGATTTTATTCCAGTGAGGCTCAATACCATCCATGTAGTCTGGAGGTGTTGGCTTCCATCTATCCGGATCATCTGTAATGGTAAATTTTGGAAAAGTTCTGGTCTGCTTATAATTGTCTTTGTCTGCCCATTCCAGAATATGACCTGCAACTGCTTTTCCGTAATCCAATGAAGCATCAAATACAGCTTGTGGCATTTGAACATTTTGAAATTCTGCATAAACTTCCGCTTCAAACTCGTCAATCATTTGCTCAGAGAAAATCAAAGCCTTACCAACAGTCAGCATTGCATGAACTCCAGCTAATGGGTAACAATACTCCTGACCTGCTGTTGGTTTTGGTACATTGTTCAAGCCCCTCAATTGTCCTTCCAAAGATTGATAGCCTTCATCTCCATTTTGTAGCGCTTCATATCCGGCAATACTTGCATAAGTATATATCCGACTCGCAACAGGTGGAGAAAAGATATCATGCACAATAACATCCGTCACTTTTTGCATAGAACGATGGATATAATCTGCATTGGAAGCATCTGCCTGCCAATTTGGATTTACCTGCTCACAGCCCACGGCACTTATTAAAATTATTCCGAGAAGTAAAAAATTGATTCTCAATGACTTTATCATGATTAATTCATTTAGTTGAATAAAGCTGCAAAATTAGAAAGCCTTTTTAGAATAAAAAAGTTGAACATTGAAATCCCTTTGAAACAAAGATTTTTGGGTGGAATTTAGAATTGGTCTAGGTTACTGGTTAACTGGGTACTTGGTGCTGGTTGCTGGTTCCTGGTTAACAACGACCAAGCACCCCAGAACCCAGAAACCAGTACACAGAAAAAAAAATAAAATTTTCGGTAACATTTTTTTGAATTGGCAATAGTGGTGTGAAAGGGATGAAGAAATGTCAAAAAAAAGAGATTTCAAAATCCCAAGAAAATTATTATTAACTAAAAAAAATTCATAATTATGTTTACTAATCCATTTTCATTCGAAGGAAGAATCAGAAGAACTGAGTACGGTTTAAGCCTTATCATTTACACCTTTTGTTTGTATGCAGTAATATTCCTGGGAGTCATGATGGGGGAAGCAGGAGCCATTATTTCCTTGATTTTAGTCCTACCCCTAGCTTGGTTTATGATAGCTCAGGCAGCCAAAAGATGTCACGATAGAGGCAATAGTGGCTGGTGGCAATTGATTCCATTTTATGGATTCTGGATGTTATTTGCAGAAGGAGAGATTGGACCCAATCAATATGGACAAGATCCTAAAGCTGCAAGACGAGCTACTGCCAATCCTGACATTTTAGATGCAGATTTGGTGTAAACCATTATTAGAAAATTGAACCACCATTTAAATCCGGTTGGTGCACAATAGAAGTGCCAGCCGGATTTTTTTTATTTTCAAAAAAAACAAGAACTTGGGCACCCGAAATGTGTGTTCAGGTGTTTAGGTGTTCAAGTGTTGATATTCGATGCACTTGAACACCTAATCACACGAACACATAAACACAACAAAAATGAAAAAAGTAGTCCTCATAGACGGGTGTCGAACACCATTTCTACGCTCTGGTACCAATTATACAGATTTGATGTCTTACCAACTGGGGCAGTTTGCCATCAAAGGCTTATTGACCAAAACCGGAATTGACCCAGCTATAGTGGATAAAGTGGTCATGGGCGTGGTGGTTGCAAACATGAAAACCCCAAATGTTGCGCGAGAAGCAGCTTTAACAGCAGGTATTCCCAATAAAACCCCTTGTCATACTGTTTCTCAGGCTTGTATATCTGCCAATCGCGCCATTGCAGATGGTTGTCTGGAAATCATGACAGGACAAGCAGATGTGGTGATAGCAGGTGGCATTGACCATACTTCTGATACGCCGATTCAGTTTCCAAGGAAGATGCGCAAGAAATTGTTTGCAGCTCAAAAGCTAAAAACGATGGGAGACAGTTTGAAGTTTTTGTTCTCTTTGCGTCCCTCCGATTTTGTTCCAGAACGACCAAAAGTGGCAGAATACACCACCAATCGCGTCATGGGGGAAGATTGCGACATCATGGCTGCCAGGTTTCGAGTAAGTCGGGAGGAGCAGGATGAGTTTGCTGTCCGGTCGCACCAACTCGCTGCAAAAGCACATGAAGCGGGACACTTGCCAGAAGAGATGGTGGAGGTCGCCATTCCACCAAAATTCAAAGTCATCAACTGCGATAATGGAGTTCGTGGAAATTCTACCATGGAAAAAGTGAAAAAACTGCGCCCGGCTTTTGATCGAAAATTTGGAACGCTGACTGCTGCCAATTCTTCTTTCCTGACAGATGGTGCTGCTGCCACCTTGATTATGTCTGAAGAAAAAGCGAAAGAACTGGGGCTGACTCCAAAAGCAGAAGTAGTGGATTTCACCTTCACTGGACAATCTTTGGAAGATGAGCTGTTGTTGGGACCAACCTATGCCGTTGCCAAATTGCTTGAAAAAACTGGCATGAGTCTGGATGACTTTGACGTTATTGAGTTTCACGAAGCCTTTGCCGGACAGATCCTAGCCAATCTTCGTGCCCTGGCTTCTGACGAATTTGCGCAAAAACATTTGGGAAGAGATTCCGCTGTAGGCGATGTAAATATGGAAAAATTCAATCTCTGGGGTGGTTCCCTGTCGATTGGACATCCCTTTGGAGCTACGGGAGCGAGGATTATGACGACTACTGCAAATCGTTTGATTAAGGAAGGTGGTCAATATGGTTTGTTGGCAGCTTGTGCTGCTGGGGCGCATGGTCATGCGATGATATTGAAAAGATATGATGGATAGATAATTTTCAAATGGTGGGGCTTGACGCCTCCACCATTTGAAAGCATTCCTCACCACCCCGTCTTAAATAACCTTCTTGCTCCTTTAATCCCACATTTTTGATATTCATTATAAGCTTGCGCTACTGCTTCTTTAATGGCAACACCCTCTTCCAATTGCCCCCAGGAATGCGCAATGGCGTTTAAAATATATGCTTCCGGTGCCATTAAATTGGTAGTTGTAACAAGAGGAAAGCCTTTTGCTGCTTTCAAATGTTCTTCAAAATAATCAAAAGACACACAGCCAATGACAGCAGCATCTTTGGCAATGCCATCTTCATTTTTTATAGGTGAGATATTGTAGTCCATCAAGCCATTGTGTCCATTGAAAATCAATAAATCTGCCTTACCTTTTGCACCAATAATCAAATCATTGGGCAGGGCTATTGATTCCTTCTCTTTGCCCGCCAAAGCTTCCAGATAATCAATTACACATTTCTTCATTTTATCGCCACGATATGCATCTGCCACTACATAGACAAAAGCTCCATTTGACATTTTTTTTTCAAAAACAACGCGCTCCAGAATTTCAGGATTGGGATTTTCTTCTGCTCTTACTTTCTTCCAACCCTTTTTGGTCAAATGCGTTTTCACACCATACAAAGCTCCCCAATACAAATTATTTCTGGCATCCATGCCATCCCCCAATTTGGCAGGGACTGGTACAATACCCTGATTTTCATTGTCGCAAAGCGGTACAAATACGTGAAGAACCAAGGGAAGTTTGTCCTCTAACTTTTTTTTGAGCCTTGCTTCGATTTCTGCTCTGGAAAAAGTAGCATATTCTTTCGGGGTTGTGGTTTTTACAAATGTGGTAACTTCATTTGTTTCATCACTGGAAGAGTGGTGAGTCGCATAGTTACATCCACAGTTTAGGAATATTGAAAAAATTAGAATCCTATAAATCATAGTTGAGATAAAAACGAATTTTAAAAGTAACCCCGGTAGCTATCAGGAGTGACATTCTTCTCCTGTTGGCAACTGGGGCTACTTTTTAACGAAAAAACTGACAAAAGTCACCTTAAAAAAAGATGGCACTCAGAAAAAAATGAGCTAATTTTGCGCCTTGAAAAAAATTAACCGTCATGCCATTAAAACTTACTAACGAAATCGACCGCGTAGAAGGCATTACGCGCGAAGAATTTCAGAAAAACTACATGCGGGCAGGTCGCCCTGTTATTGTCAAACACTTCTATGGAGCAGATGCACCCTTGTATTCCAAATGGACTTTTGATTATTTTAAGAATGCGTTGGGGGATATTGAAGTAGGCGTTTATGATGTGGAAGGCAAAAAAAGAAAAGAAGATCGTTCTTATAAAGGTACCAATGACTCCATGAAATTTGGAGAGTATCTCGATCTGGTTCAGCGGGAACCAACTTCCAAACGGCTTTTCCTTTTCAATGTATTCAAATATAAAAAAGACCTCTTTGACGATTTTGAATTTCCCGACGTCGCTGATAATGTCTTGAAGTTCTTACCATTTGCATTTTTCGGCGGACAAGGAGCTGTGACCCGTATCCATCGGGATATGGATAATAGCAATGTCTTTTTGACAGAATTGGCAGGAAGAAAAAGAGTGGTCTTATTTGATCCAAAATACTCCACGCTGCTCTACCGCTATCCTTTTGGTGTACACACTTCTGTTGACATCAACAATCCAGATTATGAACGCTATCCTGGTTTGGATAAAGTAGAGGGAATCGATACCTACATCGAAGCAGGTGACACCGTGTTTATGCCTTCAGGTTGGTGGCATCATATCGAATACGAGACGGCTGGGATTGGCTTTTCCATGCGTTCCTTGAGTCCGTTTTTTAGCACCCGGATGAGAGGTTTATACCAGGTGGGATTGTTAACCCATATGGATGAGGTGATTCGATTTGTCCTGGGTGACAAATGGCATGGAATGAAGACAAAGATGGCAGATAAGCGAGCATTGAATGCTTTGAAAACTGCTTAAAAATTTCGATAGACACCTGCCAGGCATTTATACAAAAACCTGGCAGGTATTTTATTTTGTTTCTCCCAAAATTTACCCGTTTTTGTGGCTCAAAACACAAAAACATGAAAGCAATCCTCTGTAAATCTTATGGACCTCCTTCCAATTTAAGCTTCGAAGAGATTCCCTCCCCTACCCCTAAAGAGAAAGAAGTTGTCGTTTCAATAAAAGCCTGTGGTGTCAATTTTCCCGATGTATTGATCATTCAGGGTAAATATCAATTCAAGCCACCACTTCCCTTTTCACCAGGAAGTGACATTGCGGGGATTGTTAAAGAAGTAGGTTCCGAAGTGAAACACCTAAAACCTGGAGATGAAATCATCGCTTTAGCTCCACATGGTGGATTTGCAGAAGAAGCAGTACTCCCTGCCAATCTGTGCTTTCCCAAAATGCCACAAATGCCTTTTACCATTGCCGCCTCTTTTTTAATGGCTTATGGCACATCTTATCATGCCTTGAAAGATCGGGCAAAACTCAAAGAAGGTGAAACTTTAGTCGTATTAGGTGCTTCAGGAGGTGTAGGTCTGGCTGCCGTTGAGTTAGGAAAATTGATGGGAGCAAAGGTCATTGCTTGTGCCTCGACCGATGAAAAATTGGCTTTGTGCAAGGAATATGGAGCTGATGAAGTCATCAATTATTCAAATGAGGATTTGAAAGCCAGGATCAAAGAATTAACTGAGGGAAATGGTGCTGATGTAATTTACGACCCAGTTGGCGGCAAATTTTCAGAAGCAGCCTTGCGAGCTACTGCATGGGAAGGAAGGTTTTTGGTAATTGGTTTTGCTGCCGGGGATATTCCAAAAATTCCCTTGAACCTGGCTTTGTTGAAAGGTTGCCAAATTGTAGGTGTATTCTGGGGTTCTTTTGCCATGCGCGACCCAAAAGCCAACATGGCAAACACTCAGGAATTGCTAAAATGGTATCTGGAAAGAAAAATCAAACCACATATTCACAAAGTATATGCCTTGAAAGATGTACCCAGGGCTTTGGAAGAGATGATGGAACGGAAAGTAAGGGGGAAGGTGGTGATTGAGGTGTAAGTTTAGTTAGGAGGCATTTTAAAAAATGCCTCCTAACTAATTCCTTAACTATTCATAAAAATATCCCTTTCTCCTTAACAAATTCTAAAAACGCTTCCTTCTGCCCCTTGCTAATCCGCAAATTGTGCTTTCCAATTCGAACCATATTGCCTTCAATGCTATCCACCTTGTCAATATTTATTACATATGAGCGATGAATACGGATAAATTGATTTGCAGGCAGGGATTCCAATAATTTACTCAAAGAAAGCAGGGTTACTATTCTTTCCTTTGAAGTATGAATCCTTACATATTTTTGTAGGGCTTCTACAAACAAGATTTCATCAAATTCTACTTTGACAATTTTATAATCTGATTTAACAAAAAAGTATTTTTCGGTTTGTGTTGATGTTTGCGGTGACGAGTCTAAAGTATTTGAAACTGCCTCCACTTCTGTAGACTTAGTATGTAGAGCATCTTTACCCAGCCATTCTACTGCTTTAGAGACTGCCTTAAAAAATCGTTCAAACTCTATGGGTTTTAACAAATAATCCAAAACATCCAATTCATAACCCTCCAGTGCATGCTCGGAGTAAGCAGTAGTCAAAATAGTGGCAGGTTTCTTTTTCAACATCCTCAATAACTCAAGTCCGGTCAAGTCTGGCATTTGGATATCCAGAAAAAGGATGTCTATTTTTTTTTCCTGCAATGCAAATTTTGCCTCTATCGCATTGGCACAAGTACCAGCAAGTTCCAAATAAGGGATTTTGGATACATAATCTGTAAGCAGTTCCCGAGCGAGTGTCTCGTCATCTACGATAAGGCATTTGTATTTTTTCATAAAACTCAGACTTCAAGATTTAGCACCAATTCAACTTTAAAAAGTGTTTTTTCATCTTCAATATCTAACTTAAATTTTTCATAGTTCATCTCTAACTGCCGCTTTACATTTTCCAAACCAATTCCGCTATGATCCACAGGCACTGCCCAAGGCTCTTTACTGTTTTCAACTAAAAAAGAAAATTGTTTGCTTTTCTGAATTTCACAATGCACTTTAATCCAGGCTTTTTCATTTTTATCAATATCGCTGTGTTTGAAAGCATTTTCAACAAAATTCAGCAGCAACAAGGGCGCAATTTTCAGATTTTTGAAACTGCCCTCTGCATAAAAATCAATATTCTGAGAACGGGGTTTGCGCAAAAGATGCAGCTCAATAAAATGTTGCAAAGTTTCAATTTCCTTTTCCAAAGGCACTCGCTCCGCATCGCATTCATATAAAATATAACGCATGATTTTAGAAAGCTTTGACACCATTGGCGCAGCATTATCGTGCTTTTGATAAGCAAGTGTGTAAATATTATTTAAAGTATTGAATAAAAAATGTGGACTGATTTGACTTTTTAAAAATTTCAATTCTGTCTCCAACTTTTCGTTTTTTAATGTAAGCTGTTGTTCGCGTTCCTTTTGCCATTCTTTGTAATACCAATACAGCGTCGAAAGTAAAAAGAAGAGGGTGTAGTTGAGGGTCATAGAAATAATGTTCCGCACTCCTTCTGCTTCATACAATAGATATTCCAATCCTGAGAATCGAATGCCTAATACCATAAGCCCTATCATTATCAATGCACTCAACCAAAACAATAAGTATTGCTTTCGACCAAATAGCTTAGGCATCAATAGAAAATAATTGAGGTAACTCACCAACATATAAGTCAGGATTTCCAATGCAGTAAAGCCAGCTGCTTCCACCCAGTTATCTTCCCATAGATGGTAATCTGCAACGAACAAAAACATAAACAGCCAAAAGGCTACCTGATCAATTGTTTTGTATTTTTTTAGAACCATGGTAGGTTGAATAACACGGCTCTGGAGAGCCCTGATACGTTTTTCATCCAAAAGTAGAAGAATCCAGTTAAATCCAAGACTATTATCCTTCAATCACTCGATTCTTTCTTTGAATGTCCTTTATTCTGGAATGAATGGAAATTAGTGTCCAAAATCCTATTCAATCCTTCTGGAAGTGTATTCATTCCAAAGTTTAAGCAAGCCATTGAAAAAAGTGGAAAGACCACATGCTACCACCTCACCTTTGATTCATCAAATGAAAAAACTGTAAAAACTTGAAGTAAGATTCAAGAGACAAGTAACAAACTGCAAGAGATTTTTTTTAAGAAGTAATTCTTGACTCTTGCACCTTGCTTCTTGATTCTTTCAAAAAAATTAAAAATCATGAAAAATTTAAAAATTGCTTTTCTTGCTGTTTTTGCAAGCCTTTTGGCATTTACCTCTTGTCAAAAAGAAGCGTTGTCTTCTGATACAATTATCGAAAGTGATACTCAAGATAGTTCCTTAGATGGCACCTTGCAATCACGGAGCCTGGGGGAAGGTCAAACCCTGATTGTGCTTTCAGCTCCTTCGGTTTACAATGATTATTATGAAGAAATATTTGATGACATCATTGATTACCAGGCCAATTTCGCAAATTTGATAGCTGGAAAAGACCAGGTTGTCATTTTGGCGGATGCCGCTACCCTTCCCTATTTTGAAGGCAAAGTTTCCAATGATGTTTTGTTGGAAGCAGACATTGAAGATATCTGGATTCGGGATTTTGCTCCGGTGAAACCCACCAAAGGAGTTAAATTCAATTACTTACCGGATTTTCAACCAGCCTGGGTTTCCAATTTGATCGACAATAGTTTTGAGGATTGGTTTTATGACAAGGGTTTGTCTTACGGCAAAAAATCCAATCTCATTTTGGATGGTGGCAATGTTGTAGACAATGACGACAATCGAGTCATTGTAACCAACCGCTTCCTTTGGGACAATCCACAATTGACCAAAGCCAAAGCTAAGAACAAACTTAAAAAACTATTGAGCGTCAATCAGGTAGCCATCATTCCTGAATTTCCCGGCGATGCCACTGGGCATGCTGACGGTATGGTGATGTGGGCAACAGATAATAAAGTGCTGCTACACGAGCTACCAAAGAAGAAGCAAAACAAGGCAATTAAAGAAATGGAAAAAGCATTCCCGGGAGTAGAAATTGTAGTTGTACCTGATTATTACGAAGACGAAGAATGGAATGGTTTCTCTTCTGCTTGCAATATTTTTGTAAACTCTATTGTGACGGACAACTATATTTACATGCCTACTTTTGGAATGGGGCAAGACGCAGAAATGGAGGCTTTGTTTGAGCAACATACAGACAAGGAGGTAGTTACAGTCCCAGCAGAAGGGGTATGTTTTATGGGTGGAAGTGTTCGATGTCTGAGTTGGCAGGTGAAGGGAGAGAATGCGAATACCATATTGGAATTAGCAGGAAATTAAAAAGTAGCTCCGGTCGCTAGAGTCGTGCATTGATTAGTTATAAAACCTCGGAGAGGTTGAACATGAATAACTCCGTATGAAATGCGGAGTAGAGAACTAGCAGAAATAGAATCCTGTCCCAAAGGGACTCTGTCATGCGACAGAAAGATTGAGCCGGAAAAACCGACAGAA
>JBGTQJ010000104.1:0-16756 GCA_041941305.1 Saprospiraceae bacterium | reverse complement strand
CTTTGATGACATTGATAGTTGACTTTTTTGGTCAACCTATTTTAGGCACGGACACGATACCCGTACCAGGTACCCAGTAACCAGAACCCAGTAAACCAGAAACCAGGAAACCAGCACCTAGGAAAAAAAGACTTGCCGCTGGGGACTGTTAAATTGTAAGTATAGAACCCTGGCGGTATTTTTTATTTTTCAAAAAGAAGAGAACCAACAAAAAGTAACCAAAAAGTAGTGCTTACATTTAAACTTACAATTTGACAAACATGAAATCCACTTCCCTTTTTCTGCTTTGCTTTATCGTATTTACAGCAAAAGCCCAAATTGATACAGCTTCCCTACGGATCGAAATAGAAGCAGTTATTAAACAAAATTCCGATTTAATAAATGAAGGTAAATATCAGGAATCCAAAGGGATTATTTTGCCTGTAGTTGAAAAATGTAAAGAAGCATTTGGAGCGCATTCTGTACTATATGGACATGTAGCCTTTACGGCAGCTGAATCCTACTATTTTACCGGGGATTATTCCAATGCAGAAATTTGGTATAGCTTATCCAGAGAGATTCGGGAAAAAACCCTGGGTAAGGAAAATCTTGATTATTTCAAAAGCGCTAACAACCTCGCCATTTTGTATGATAACCTGGGGTATTATGAGAAATCTGAAGCTATTTATTTGGACCTAATTAAAATTGCATTGGAGAACCGGGAAAAAGAACATATGACTTACATCTACCCATTAATGAATCTGGGTGTAGTCAATTATCTCATGGGCAATTATGAAAAAGCTGAGCGCGTTTACCAGGAAGTTATACCACTTGCCAAAAAAGTTTTTGGAGCAGAACATCCCAATTATAGTATGGCTTTAAATGGTATGGGTAGCGTTTATTTTGAATTGGGTAATCATCAAAAAGCCGAAGAACTACACCTTCAAGCCCATACAATCATGGAAAATGCCTTGGGTGTGGATCATCCCAACAATGCTTTTTATTTGAGTAACCTGGCTGTTCTATATGTAGATTTGAAACAATTTGAAAAAGCAGACAGTTTACATGCTTTGGCAAATGAAAAGTTTAAATCTTCCTTTGGAGCCGATCATCCTTTTTATGCCCAAAGTCTGCTCAATTTAGCTGAATTGAATGCCCAAATGGGAAAGGTAGAAAAAGCAAAAGCCTATCATTTGGAAGCCCATGGAATTTGGGAAAAGGCTCAAGATATTGAAAACCCCATGTATGCTCAAAGTTTGAGTAGTTTGGCAAAATTGTATCAAAAAATAGGTGATTTGGAAGCAGCCGAACCACTCTTTTTAAAAGCGGAGTCCATTATCGAAAAGGTGTACGATAAAAACCATTTTGATTATGTAAATAACCAATTGAATTTGGTACATCTGTACAGTGAAATGGAGGCTGAAGAAAAAGTTCAAATTGCCTTATCAAATGCATATAAAACTCAAAATACCTTGTTGGAAAAAGCTACAAGACACTTACCGGAAAAAGAATTGACCTCATATATTCAAAAATTTGAAGAAGCACAGGATTTGTTTTTTTCATTGGCTCAAAATCAAAGTCAAATAGCCTCTTCCAGCTTCGACAACCTGCTTTTTTACAAGGGGTTTTTACTGAACGCTAGCCAGAAAATAAAACAATTGGCATTATCAAATACTGCGAGTACCCTTCTCTTTTCAGAATTAAAATCTTACTCCAGAAGACTGGCAACTGAATATGCCAAACCGATTGCTGAGAGAACAGAAATAGCAAATCTGGAGGAAAAAGTGAATGCTTTGGAAAAAGACTTGGTTCGAGAAGTAGCTGGATATGGAGAGACTATACAACAAACCAGTTGGCAAGAAATTCAATCAAAATTAAGCTCGGAGGAAGCAGTAATTGAATTTACCAAATACAATTATTTCAACCAGTCCTGGACAGATTCTGTGATGTATGCAGCGATAATTTTAACAGCAGATGAAACACCCAAAATGATTCCCCTTTTTGAAGAATCACAATTGGCGGCTCTTTTGCAAATCAGTAAGAACCGACCCTGGATTGGCATCAATAAATTGTACAGCTATACCGAAAATGAAAATTCATTATATGAGTTAATTTGGAAAGTTCTGGAAAAAGAACTAAGCCATGCTCAAACCATCTATTTTTCTCCCGCAGGCATATTGCATCGCTTTAATCTAGGAGCCATTGAAACCCCAAACCGTTCAAGCTTGGGTGAAAAACATGATTTAGTACAACTTCCAAGTTCCCGCCAATTGGTTTTTGATCCGTTAACTGAAAACCAAGTACAAACAGCTACCCTTTTTGGAGGCATAAAATACGACTATGACTCACTTGCAATGTCATTGGCTTTTGAAAATATAAATCCAAATAGTGTAGAAGCCACCCGAGGTAGTGTTTCCTTTAACGATCAGAATGCTTCCCGTGGGAACAAATGGACTTATTTAGAGGGCTCACTAGAAGAAGTTTATGCAAATGAGAAAATATTAGAAACTGCATCATTTGAGACGACTTTGAATACTGGATATGAAGCATCCGAAGAATCTTTTAAAGGATTAGGGGAGATTGGAGCATCTCCTAAGATTTTACACATAGCAACGCATGGGTTTTTCTTTCCCGATCCTGGAGCAGTTGGTGCCGATGGCAATCGGGAACAGTCAGCAGATAGCAGTGATCCTGTTTTTAAAATCTCTGAGAACCCAATGATTCGTTCGGGCTTGGTATTGGCTGGAGGCAATTATATCTGGGAGGGCAATACAATGATAGAAAATCGAGAAGATGGTATTTTGACAGCCTATGAAATCAGTCAAATGAATTTATCAAATACAGAATTGGTTGTGCTGTCTGCATGTGAGACCGGATTGGGTGATATTGAAGGTAATGAGGGCGTTTATGGCTTGCAAAGAGCTTTTAAAATAGCTGGAGCCAAAAACCTAATCATGTCCTTATGGCAGGTTCCAGATTTGCAAACAAAAGAATTGATGTCCACCTTTTATTCAAAATGGCTTGAAGATAATTTGAGCCTTTCAGGAGCTTTTCAACAAGCTCAGGAAGCGATCAAGAAAAAATACTCCAATCCATATTTTTGGGCAGGATTTATTCTAGTTCAGTAAATCCTTATTATTTTACCAGTCTATTCTAAAGTTTTCTTTCCCGATTTTACCCTTATCACTTGAATAACGCGCTGCTCCACTTTTGTACATTTTAAACATACTCTTAAACTTACTCTACAAAAACCCAATGACTATGAAAAAATTAATCTTCATTCCGGTACTTTTTCTTTCCACATTAATGCTTCAAGCCCAATCCGCTGATACAACTATAGTGCGATTGGAAATAGATAGTTTAATAAAATTGAGCGACTCCTTATCACAAGCAAAAGATCATGAACAGGCAGTGCAAGTGATCAAAATGGCAGAAGAAAAATGCCTTTCTACATTTGGAGAAAAGACGGCTTTGTACGGGCTGGTGGCATTTAACGTGGGGCGGATTTATCGTTTTAAAAGAGATTTTAAAAAAGCAGAAAAATTTTATTTAAAAGCTGTTGAAATTCAGGAACAAACCATTGGCAAAGAGAATGAAGATTATGGCTGGACTATGAATAACCTCGGAAGTTTGTATTGGCACATGGGCGAATATGAAAAGGCACGTCCTTATTGGATAGCTGCAAAGGAAGTGAGGGGAAAAGTCTTTGGGAAAGAGTCTTATCAATATGCAGCTGCTTTGAATAATTTAGGGGTGCTATATGATAAATTAGGAGAATATGAAAAAGTGGAACCATACTATGTTGAAGCAACTGAAATCAGAAGAAAGGTTTTTGGAGAAAAGCACAGAGATTACGGGCTGAGTTTGAGCAATATGGCAAATTTCTACTTTACCAGAGGAGGCTATGAGAAGTCTGAACCAATGTTTTTAAAATCAACTGAAATTTTAAAGGAAGCATTAGGTGAAGAGGCTCCCTATTATTTAAGGAGCTTAAGAAATTTATATGGACTTTATATGCGGATGGGGAATTTTGAAAAAGCCGAAAATTATTTATTGAAGGCAAAGAAAATATGGGACAAAAAGGAAGATAAAAATAATCATAGTTATGCCTTGCTCCTATTCAGTCTTGGAGATAATTATTACCAAATTGGAAATTATGATAGAGCAGAACCTTACTTTATCGAATCCAGTGAAATATTGGCTAAAGTGACAGGTGAACAACATTCTCACTATGCATCTGTAATTCAGAGGTTATCCTATTTATATCAAATAGTTGGCAAAATGGAGGAGGCAGAAAAGCTGTTATTGAAAGTCAAGGACATTCGTGAAAAAGCACTCGGAAAGGAAAATTATGAATATGGACTTGCATTGGTGGCTTTGGGCAATTTTTACCAGAGAATAGAAAATTTTGATGAAGCTGAGAACTACTTTAATTTGGCCAAAGATAATTTAGCCCATGCACTTGGAAGAGAACATCAAGATTATGCCTTATGTCTTCGAAATCTTGGGACTTTATATGAGGACATTGAAAATTACCAGGAAGCTGAATCCTACTTTTTGGAAGCAAAAGCATTAAGAGCAAAAATACTTGGAACAAAGCATCCAGATTATGCAGACAACTGTTATGATTTGGCGCGATTGTATTTTTTAATGGGAGATAATGAAAAAGCGCTAAAATATTTTGAAGAAGTAGATGACATCAAGAAAAAACATTTGATAAATGCATCACGCCACCTTTCTGAAACTGAATTGGCAGGATATATCCAGGAATTTTCCAAATTTCAAAACGTACATTTTTCTTTTGCCCAGGCTAATTTAGCTTATGCTCCAGAGGCTTTTAACAATCTACTGTTTTACAAGGGATTTTTGTTAAGCACTGTTGGTCGTACCAGAAACCTGGCTCTTTCAAACCCTGAATCTTTGGAAAAGTTCAATGAGCTGAAAGCCAATTACCGTCTCCTTGCAACACAACTTTCTTACCCACTTGAGGATCAAGATCGTGTAAAAGAACTTGAGGAAAAAGTGAATACACAGGAAAAGGAGTTGGTAAAAGACCTTGCTGGTTTTCAGGAAAGCACCGAGCAAGTTGTATGGAAAGACATCCTGGAAAAATTAGCTCCAGGAGAAGCCGTAATTGAGTTTATTCATTATAACTTTTTCAACCCTAAACATACCGAAAAAGTAATGTACAGTGCTATGGTGCTCAAACCAGGAGCATCTGCACCAAAATTGATTCCACTATTCGAGGAAAAAGAATTAGAATCCCTACTTCAAAAGAGCAATGCCAGACGATGGGTTCAAATTAAAAAGTTGTACGAATTTTCTGATTCCAAAGCAGAAAAATGTTTAAGTGACCTTATTTGGAAACCACTAGAACAAGAATTAAATGGAATAGCAACCATTTATTTTTCACCTTCTGGCTTGCTTAACCGAATAAATCTGGGGGCAATTGAGATTGACGCTCAAAGCATCGCCACAGAAAAATATAAGCTAATTCAAGTAAATAGTAGTCGGCAACTTGCTTATGAGAAAGACTTTGGCATCTCCGACAATATAGCTACCCTTTATGGAGGTATTCAATATGAATTGGATACTTTAAATTTAGATAAAACAGGGGAGGGACAATTGTATGCCTCCAGAGGCTTAAGCGTCCCAATTGACTATGAAAGTGCCACCCGCGGCGAAACCTGGAAGTATTTAAAATATACAAAAGAGGAGGTACAGGAAAACGCCAAAATACTCCAAACTGCCAACTTTAATGTCAGTTTGAAGATGGAAGCTTCCGGGACTGAAGAATCATTCAAACAATTAGCTGAAAAAGGAAAAACTCCGCGAGTTTTACACCTTGCTACACATGGGTTTTTCTATCCAGATCCTGAATTGATCAACACCCAGGAAGTTTCAACAAATAGTTCATCTGCTTTTATAGCTTCTGATAATCCTATGATTCGGTCTGGGTTAATTTTAGCTGGTGGCAATTACGTGTGGAAAGGCAATGCCCCGGTAAAAGATCGAGAGGACGGTATTTTGACAGCCTTTGAGATCAGTCAAATGGATCTTTCAAATACGGAATTGGTGGTACTTTCTGCCTGTGAAACCGGTTTAGGTGAAATTGAGGGCAATGAAGGGGTATATGGACTGCAAAGAGCATTTAAAATTGCTGGGGCTAAATACCTTATCATGTCCTTGTGGCAAGTTCCTGATTTGCAAACCAAAGAGTTGATGGCCACATTTTATTCAAAATGGCTTGAGGAAAATTTGAGTATACCAGAAGCTTTTCAACTAGCACAAAATGAAATGAAGGCAAACTACCCCAATCCTTATTTCTGGGCAGGGTTCATTTTAGTACAATGATAGGGGCCTGATTTTCAATACTAAATCAATATTAGAGTTGTTACCCTTAAAAAATACCTGTCTGGAAATATCTTTATTCGCTATTTTTCCTTGAAAAATAAGTCCGTAGCACTGCTCCGGAATTAAGTTGGGGACAAGTTATGCACTGATTTTTAAGAAAAACAATCGTAAAAATGTAAATCTCAGTCAAGCATTTCTCAAAGGGTAACAAGTCTATTTTCTTTCCTGATTTTACATTTTAATCTTTTAAATACTGGAGCGTATGAAAAAGTTAATTCTCCCTTTTATTTTTTTTTATTCATTTGGTCTTTTTAGCCAGTCTGTTGAAATCAATTTAATTCAAAAAGAGGTAGATAGTCTTATTATTTTGACTAAAAACCTGCTTCAAAAGCGCAAGATTGATCAAGCAATGGACTTAATGAAGCAAGCTGAACAGCTTTGTGAGGGAGTCATCGAAAAAGACAACCCTGTTTATGCTTTGGTTTTGTTTAATATCGGAAGGATATATCGTTTCAAATCCAAATACGGTGAAGCAGAATCCTATATTTCAAAAGCCCTTGACATCCAACATGAAACAATTGGCAAAGAAAATTCAGATTATGCTGAAAGTCTTAACAATTTAGCCATTGTTAAAATGCAAACAAATCAATTAGCTGAGGCTGAGACCATGTTTTTGGAAGTGATGGAAATTAGAGGAAAAATATTTGGAAAAGATCATATTGAATATGCAAAGATTTTGAACAACATAGGCATATTGTACAAAGGCCAATGGAGAAATAGTGAAGCCCTTTCATTGCTTAGCCAAAGCAAAGAGATTTTGATAAATGCTCTTGGGGCAGAACATCCATATCTAGCCACTACCAGTAATAATTTGGCAATTATTTATAAAAACATGGGGGACTATCAAAAGGCAGAACCTTTATATCTGGAAGTTAAATCTAAAAATCACAAAGTGTATGGACCAAAAAGTGCACAGTATGCAAATAGCTTAAACAGTTTAGGCTTGTTTTACGAGCGAGTAAATAATTATCAAAAAGGGGAGCAATGTTTTTTGGAGGCGCTTGAAATCAGAGGAAATGTATTGGGCAAGGATCATCTACATTATGCACATACTTTAAATAACCTCGGATTGCTTTATTCGGAATGGAAAAAATATGAAAAGTCTGAACCCTATTTTTTAGAAGCCTTATCTGTAAAAGAAAAAGTTTTGGGAAAGGAGCATCCCAATTATGGTTCCACTTTGAACAATTTAGCGAATTTGTATAGAAAGTTAAATAAATATTCTGAAGCGGAATCGTTTATCAAAGAAGCACTGACAATATGGGAGAAGAATAATTTTGAAGAAACTGCTCATTATTGTAATGGACTAAATGTATTGGGGAAAATCTATTATCAAACAGAACAATTTGATGAAAGTGAAGCCATTTTTCTTCAAAGCAAGGATTTAAGAAAACGTATTGAAGGAGCAAAGAGTGCAAGGTATTCAGGTATTTTATTAGATTTAGCATTACTATATGAAAGAACCGGAGACTTGGAAAAAGCGAGTGCTTACTTTTTTGAAACAAATACTATTAATAGAAATTATTTGCAAACTGCTGCTCAATATCTTTCAGAAAATGAGCTTTCTTTATTGGTGTCATCCTATCAATCAAGTATAGATAAACATTACTCTTTTCTGCATTCTACAAATGAAAATAGTTCATCTGCTTATGACAATGCCCTTTTTTACAAAGGATATTTATTGAATGCGATTGGAAAAATCAGAAGGCTGGTTTATTCAGAAACTGCCAGCGCCAATTTATTCCAGGAATTGCAGGAATTGCGGCGTAGACTGTCCAATGAGTATTCCAAACCATTGGCAAGCAGGATTGATGTATCTGATATAGAAGAGGAGGCCAATTTTAAAGAAAAAGAACTTATCAGAACAGTGGTGGGATATGAGGAAAACAACCGCCAGGTAAGTTGGAAAGATGTTCAAAAACAATTGAAGCCAGGTGAAGCAGCTATTGAATTTATTCGTTTTAAATTTTATGAATTAGATGGAAAGAGTAGAATGATGTATAGTGCATTGGTAAATCAACCAGGTCTTACAGCACCTAAATTGGTTCCCTTATTCGAAGAAAAAGAGTTGGAAGCCTTGTTGGAAAAGGGAAGTAAGCGCAAATGGGTTCAAATGAATAAATTATATGGCTATTCCAAATCTGAGTCAGGAAAAAATTTAAATGATCTGATATGGAAACCTCTAACACCTTTCTTGAGAGATGTTGAAACAGTTTATTTCTCGCCTACAGGTTTACTTCATCGACTCAATTTGGGTGCCATTGTGTTAAATGCCAAAAAAGTAGCTTCTGAGACTTTTGCTTTGGTTCAGTTAAATAGCAGCCGCCAACTGGTTTTTGATACTGAATACAACAAATCAAAACGGGATGCCAAACTTTTGGGAGGCATTCAATACGACCTCGATACCCTTGGACAAAGTAAGCACTATGCTGATGTAACCTTAGTTTCCAGAGGGGAACCTATTCCCTTTGTGGCAGATACTACTGTGAGAGGGGGAAGTTGGGGTTATTTGGAATTTACAGCTGAAGAAGTTGCTAAAAATGCCGAAATCTTGAGGTCTGCTGATTTTGCAGTAGAATTAGTAACAGGAACGAAAGCCACAGAAGAGGTGATTCAAGAAATTGGTGATCCTGGAATGGCACCTCGTATTTTACATCTTGCAACTCATGGATTTTTTTATCCAGATTCTCTATCAACATCCGAACTTAGTCAAAAGTCGTCTTTGGAAAAAGAATCTGCTTTTAAAGTATCTAATCATCCAATGATTCGATCCGGGTTGATTTTAGCAGGTGGAAATCACGTATGGGAAGGCAATCCTCCTATAGAAAATAGAGCAGATGGCATACTCACAGCTTATGAAATCAGTCAACTGGATTTGTCAAATACTGAATTGGTGGTGTTATCTGCCTGTGAAACTGGATTGGGAGACATTGAAGGCAATGAAGGCGTATTTGGTTTGCAAAGGGCATTTAAAATTGCAGGGGCAAAATATTTAATTATGTCACTTTGGCAAGTACCAGATTTACAGACGAAAGAGCTTATGACGACTTTTTATTCAAAGTGGTTATTAGATAAATTGCCAGTAAGAGAAGCTTTCCAGAATGCTCAAAAAGTGATGAAGGAAAAATACCAAAATCCTTATTTCTGGGCTGGTTTTGTATTGGTAGAGTGAATTTTGAATTTATTGGGTAGATTTTTATGTAAAAAATTTGCCCAATAAATTCTATTACTTCCTTTCTACAGTAAATTTTCCTACTCCATATAGGCTGCTGCCAGATGTGTTTTCCACCATCCAGTAATAAATCCCTTCGGGAATGACAATGCTTGATTCAAGGTAAAATCCAAAACCTTCCTCAATTGTTTTTAATTCAAGTGTTTTTGTCCAAAGTGGCTCGAAGTTGTTAAAAGCATCCTTATCATTAGAAAAAAGGTGAATTTGAAAACCTTCCTGAGTATCTGCTGCTTCCATATCTTTGAAAACACCCTCAAATGGAATGGTCGTCTGTTCACCACCAAAAAGAAGCTTATCATTTGTGATTGGACGCTTCATTTCAAATTCAAAACCCGCTGAGCGAGTATGGTTTCCTATGAATAATTCGATATCTGGGTTGGGTTCAAAATTGGCGGCAATAGGCAGGTTTTCAGGGGGTTTTTCGACAGTTGTAGGAGGAATATAATCGTTCTTTTCTTTAATTCTTGGAGTCTTGTCTTTTTGTTTTTCAGTTTTAGGTTTTTCTTGTTTTGGTTCTTGAAGGGGCGTTGATTTTTCTTTTAAGGTATTTTCTATGGATGAATCATTGGAAATGGCTTCTGTCCTGTCGCTGGTTGCAGGTTCATTGGTATTCGAGTCTTTTCCGAAATACCAAATCCCAGCTATTATTAAGGTAAAGATCACCAGGATTTCCAAAAAAAAACCTCTTTTCCCTGACATATTCTTGCTCGGTCTTGGAATTCCATCCTTCAATGCCCTTACACTTTTGATTTCTTCTCTTTTCAATTCGATCAATTCCTGCACATCTGGGTGCATCATTTGATAGACCAGAAACTCATCCAATTCTTCTTCATTCAGCCGATTCAGCACAAACCGTTCGATGATATTTTTTTCTTGTATAATTTCTTTATTCATAAGCTACGATTTTGGAGGAATATTCTTACGATGTAATAAAGAAGCGTTGGACAGTGAACCGTTCTATTCTCAGCATTTATACTATCTGTGAAATCTCTGACTTCCGGCAGTTGAACGGTAGCTTAAGCAGTGTATTTTCATTTTTTCAATTTCTTCCCTGGATAATACTAAAAGCAAAATAAAATCCTAATTGAATTGGCAACCAACTTTTTTAGCCTGTCCAAAGCTCTCTGCTTTCGTTTTCTTATTGAACTTTCATGGATACCTAACTCTTTGGCGATTTTGACCATTTTTTCCCCATCATAATATCGCTCAAGGAGTTTCCTGTCTTCTTCAGCTAGTAGTTTTAATTTGGATTGAATCAATTGAATACGCTCTTTTTTTGCTTCTTCTTCGCTTGTAAATGGTTGATTGGCAATTGCTTCAAAACTATGCTCATCTTCTGGATGATAGATGGCTTGTTCCCTTTTGAGTTGGGCAAAACCTTCTTTTAATTTTAATTCTGCAACTCGAAACATCAAAGACTGAATATCCTGATATTTCGAAAAAGTCCCTTTTTCAAATAATGGAAAAAACTTCGCTAGTGCATTCGCAAAAACTTCTAAAATAAATTCGTCTAGACTTACTAAAGCCTGACTTGGCATTTTTCCAACTTTTTGCGCCAACCAAGGCACTGTTACTTTTCGCAATCTGTTGACAAGTTGTGTCCAAGTCTTGGTATCCCCCGTTTGAAGCAGCCTAATCATCGCTTCAAACTCCATATTCAATTCCCGATGCAGTTCTCTGTGTTCGGACATAAATGATTGGTTTGTAAAAAACGTGACCGGAAAATAGAAGTTTTTTTAGTTTTTCTTGAATTTGGGCTTGTGAGCGCTCTATTTTCTACTTGAACTTGGTCGTTTTTTGGTATTTGTGTGGTTTGTCTCTTGTTTACCAATATTTCGTCCCGCTGGGACTTGGATAATAGAACTTAACAAGCCCTGGGGTATACGGCAGGGCTGTTAAGTTCTATTATTGAAAGTCAAAATGTAAAATGTAAAATGATAAATTAAAAAGTATGGGCATTCATAAAGACCTGATAACGAAATTCTTAGAAAATGTGAACTTTTACATTTTACATTTATCATTTTGACTTTTAACTTTATTAGCATAGAACTGATTAGCCCTGTGGTATACGGGGTGGCAGGAAGTGGGTTTCCTCGCTTTAAATCGACATGGAAAGGGTTTTATTTAAAAATGAATATTCTTTGATCTGGCCTAGGTAAATATTTATTGGTTGGCTACATAAGGGGTCAACTTACTGGGAAGAATGGTTTTCGGCCCAGGAATTGCATTTCAGGAAAATAGATAAAGAACTTCTTTATCTTCGCAACATTTTTTACAGAATACTCAGAAATGAAAGTTATCAAAATTATTACCTCCCTGACTTTTTTAGTTTTTTTGTTTGCTTCCTGTGTCGATGATGCCAATTCCGATCAGCAAAACAATGTTGAGGAAAACGCCATAAAAAAGGGGCTAATTGAAAAAGAAAACACCTATTTGGAATACCAGATCGAAGGAAAGGGAAAACCTTGTTTGGTTGTTGGATCAAATCTATACCATTCCAGAACCTTCTCTCAAAACCTTCGCAATCATTTTCAAATGATATTTTTCAACTTACCCTGGTATGTTTCTGATTATTATCCGGAAGACGTACAAAGTGTAACATTGGAATCGGTTTGCCAGGATATTGAAAGATTGAGACAAAAATTAGAACTGGATCAATTTGTTTTGATAGGACATTCCATCAATGGTTTGGTAGCCTTAGAATATGCCAGAAGGTATCCACAATACATTTCCAATTTGGTATTAATTGGTACGCCATCCCACAAAGGAGCAGAAGCGGGGGAAATGGAGAACGATTACTGGATAAAGAATGCTTCTGTGATGCGGAAGATGAAATTCCAGGATAATTGGGCAAGGTTGAAGGATTCAATAGCTGCCTTGAATATCAATGATGGAGCTATTGCAACTTACCTTAATAATAGTCCTATTTACTGGTACAATCCCGATTACGATGCCACCTGGCTTTGGAAAGATGTTTTTGTAAACACCTATATTATGAGCCATATGTTGTTGGATATTTTTCAGGAATTTGACTTGGCAAATGGAACAACAGTGCTTACGCCTACTTTTATTGCGATGGGACATCACGACTTTTCAAATCCACCTTCCCATTGGGATGAAAGAAGACATATATTTCCAAATTTGCTTTATCACAAATTTGATGAAAGTGGTTCTACACCTCAGTTGGAGGAACCTGATTTGTTTGATCAAAAATTATTGGAGTGGGTGGAGTAGAGGAATAAAATAATGGTTTTCCAAAAAGAAAAAGCTGAATAAACACAATCAGCTTTTTCTTTTTGGAAAACCAACAATTGGGATTTACCTGGTCTCCACAAATTCCATTTTCAAGCCTGGAATATTTTCTATTTTTTCAATTTCCTCAATCCTGACCTGAGCAATCAAAGCTTTTAATTTTGTCAAAGTTTCTTCCAATGTACCCTGCCTAATGGCAATTTCCAGAATCCCAATTTCTCCAAAATCCTGCCTGGTCATTTCTAAATTCAATTTCTTTACAGCATTCATAACTTTGCTCATCAAGGCGTATTCAAAGGTGAGGCGATAAATATCTTCCACTGTTTTTTCGACAATCCTGGCATTTCGAAAAGCTTCGGCAGTGCTTTCTCTATAGGCATTTATCAAACCGGAAGTTCCCAATAAGGTCCCACCAAAATACCTTACAACAACTGCAAAGACATTTGTAAGTTCAAAACTATCAATTTGCCCAAGGATGGGTCGACCAGCGGTTCCTGATGGTTCACCATCGTCGTTTGCACGAAAATTATTTTTATCTAACCCTATTCGATAAGCGTAACAATGGTGACGGGCTTTTGGATGTAGTTTTTTGATTTCCTCCAGGCGATTTTGCCAATCATCTTCAGTAAATACAGGAAAAGTGTAGGCAATGAACTTGCTGCCACGATCCCTAAACTCTCCAGTGCTTTCTTCCTCTATGGTCCTATAGGTGTCTTTCATTTTTACAATATGGTAAAACAAAGATAGGAGACCTGTTCAAAAAGCCTCCTATCAATTTATGTACGACTACCCTAAAATTTTGCTACAAAACAATCCACTTTTTAACAACCACATTATTTCCTGAGGAAATTTGAAGGAAATAAGTTCCGTTGGAATAATCATCATTAAGTTCAAATTCTTGAAGCCCTTTTGTTTGGTTTCCCTTAAACAAAGTTTCAATATGTTGCCCGGAAGCGTGATAAAGATTTATTTGAATATCAGCGTTTTCAGGTAGTAGGTAACTGAGTATTGCATTTCCAGAAGAAGGATTTGGGTAAATACCTGCGTTAAAAGGTTGGCGTTCAATGTTATCTTCAACTGAAGAAATAATATCTGGAGTCATCAGTTTTTCTGTTGTGTAAATTCGATATTCACCAGGATTGAGGAAAATAGGATCCGTAACATTCACCACATTTATGCTGTCACCTGAGAAATACTCATACCACCAGCCTGTATGTTGGAAAACAGGTTGTGGATTGCCTGGAGTAGTGCCAAAGTTACCGATTACCAATGCATTCATACTGGGATGATTGAGTTTGATTCTTTTGATGAAGTTGTCCAAATCATAAGTGAAATCATCTGTCCCAAAAACTTCATTTTCCGTTTTTAGATGAGCTAAAGCACTGACTACGTCATACAAATGCCTTCTGTCGGTTTCCTGGAAATAATTCCACAAAATGGGTTTATTACAAACTCGACAAGGATCGTCGATGGAAATGTCGTAACCAACTTCTCCAAACTGCCATATCATCTTGGGTCCTGGTATGGTAAACAAAAAAGTAGAAACCAATTCCATCCTTTTCAGGGCTGTAGAAAGGTCTTTGACATTATAATTTCCCTGGCTATTCCCCCACTGAAGATTTTTGAACATAATTCGTTCCTCGTCATGGCTTTCCACATAAGTTACTAAATGAGGATCTGCCCAACCCCTTTGCTTATAAATACCCCAACTAAAATCAGAATTTCCGATATATCCCATAGCGGCTTCCTGGTAGGCATGGGTGGCATTTCCCCAAAGCATCATTCCATAATTGGACAATATCTTTTCTTCATTGTTATCTGCCCAATGTTCCAGAATGATGTAGGCATCAGGGTTAGCGTCCCAAATAACATCAGCCATCCGTTTCAATAAATCAATGCGTGTTGGATCCCAACCTACATTGCCCACCATTGAAAACCCTTTGGTGAAATCCAATCTGAATCCATCCACATTGTATTCCTCAAGCCAGAAAGTATTGACTATGTCCATAAATTCTTGCGTGGCTTCCCTGGTGTGATTGAAATCGTAACCCCAGCAAAAAGGTTCATGAGGACATATGGCATTCATCCAGGGGTTGTTGGCAGCAGGTCGATTATTGGCTGCATCCCAGTAAAGATTTACAAGTGGACTCTGACCAAACGCATGATTGAAAACAATATCCACAATAACGGCTATTCCTCTTTTATGACATTCGTCAACAAACATTTTAAAGTGTTCAGGGGTGCCATAATACTTATCCAAAGCCATATGATAAGATGGGTTGTAACCCCAGCTTTCATTGTTTTCAAATTCTCCCGGAGGCATTAGTTCAATAGCATTGATACCCAAATTTTCCAGATAATCCAAAGAATCAATAATGGTCAGATAGTTATGGGCATGTACAAAATCTCTTGGCAATAATTCATAAATGACCAAATCCTTTTTCGCAGGAGCTTGAAAATCAGTCACTTGCCATTGGTATGCTGGCTTTCCAGGATGAATCAAAGTGACATGTCCGGAAGTGCTGTTGCCAGGGTAGGGGTGTGGATTGGGGTAAGTGGTTGGGGAAATCGCGCCATCGTTCCATTTATCTAAAATCAATTCACTATGCGGGTCTGCAATTCTAATATCACCATCTACCCAATACTGAAATCCATATCTTTGATTTGGCGTCAATCCTGAAACTTCCAGCCACCAGGTCTTTTCATCCAGACTTCTATTCATATAAAAATTTTCAGTTGGCACCCAATCGTTAAAATCTCCAATTACATAGACAAACTGCTTATCTGGTGCATACAATTGAAGCAATACTGTTGAATCATTCAGGTAATTAATGCCATTTCGTGTCCCTGCTGGTGGATCTTGATTATTGATTGCAGGATTGGCGGTATAAAAGAAAGTATCTCTGACAACCTCAATACCATTATTTGCTACTAATTCCACCAAATGAGTCCCAGCGGTCATCACTTCCAAATCGTAATTCAATGACTTGGTATCTGGAATAGAAATCAACAAATCACCGTTATCGTATAGTGATAGTTCTGCATTATCACTTGCGCCAGCTACTATCGAAATATTTTGTCCAATTTGTCCAATCGCAAAATCCAGGGGCGCAAAGAAAACTGCCAAAAATTCTCCATCATCAGGGTAAATGGGGTAGAAGATGTCAGCTCCCCCATCAGCCTTTCCTTCTTTTGAACCATTGGCATTTCTAAAAACGATAGCTAATTCTTCAATAACCTCACTTCCGGTCACCCCATAATATTGTTTGACTGAGGGACTCAAAGTATAAGAATAAACATTTGGCTGTCCAGCTACTGGATCCATTTTCCAGGCAGGATTGGCGACTCCCCAATCCGTAACGACATGTTTCCAATCGCTGGAAGAAGAACTTAGTGAAGTAATGACACCAGTATGAACATAAACATCACAATTGCAATTGGCCAATCCTCCAGTTCCTTCTGTGGCATTAAAGTAAACAGTTACTTCATCATCTGCTTTGGGAAAAGCCGGTTCTGTCCAAATGAGTTGGGCCTGAACCAATGAAATTGAACTTATAAATGAAAATAAAAATGAAAATGAAAATGAAAATGAAAATGAAAATGAAAATGAAAAAGTGCGCTTTGACATGTTGAGAAATATTTTAAATTTAATGGTTGAGAATCAGTTGTTTGTAAATGCGTTTGGCAGGTTTAGGCTGTAGTGGGTGCAAAGGTACGGAAGGGCCCTTTTAAATAGTTATCTTATCAAGACAAAAGTGATTATTTTTGTTTTGATTCTATTTTACAATATGGAGGCTGGAAATCAGGAAAGTCCGATTTTGTAAACTAAGTACTCTGTAAACTAAATATCTTATTCTTTTGAAGGCTTCTTTTTTGCAA
>JBGTQJ010000103.1:0-18994 GCA_041941305.1 Saprospiraceae bacterium | reverse complement strand
TGAGCGATAAAATGAAGCTAAAATTACTTGTAGATAATTGTGGTTTGGTGCTTAGAGCCTATTAATTGGACATTTGGTAGCCTTTTTGCGTCTTTAGTTGGTTATTAATTGTCCCACCTAAACATGTAATACTCGATTCATATAGACTTTACTACAATGACAAAACCCTTTCTAAATCACCACCACCCGACAAAACTGAATCTCAAAGTCAGGAAAAAACCCAAAACCTCAAAAAACACATTTAAAAATCCCTAATTTAGTCCCGCCTAAAATCGCCCTCACAATTTTCAAAATTTAAACCCAAATTCAATTTTATGAGAACGTACCTGTTTACTCTTTTCCTTCTTTTTATTTTTTCAAGCCAATCTTTTTCTCAGGGCAATAATATGACACTTCTTGGGCAATGGGATCCAAGTGGTTTATCCTTTAGCGATATATGGGGTTATGTAGACTGCTCAGGAAATGAATACGCCATTATTGGTTCAAGAGAAAAGATTCACTTTATAGATGTAACCAATCCTGCTACCCCAACGGAGATTGACAATTTTGCAGGAGGAGATAATACGACTTGGCGAGATATCAAAACCTGGGGTAAATATGCCTACTCTGTCTGTGATGCCTGCAGTGAGGGATTGATGATTTTCGATTTGAGCGATCTGCCAAATAGCGTAACATTGGTTACGCAAACCACCTCCTTTTTTGGGCGATCTCATGATATTTACATAGATGAGCAGCATGGAAGGTTATACGCTGTGGGAACCAATACACAAGGTAGTGGTGTAATCATCCTGGATTTGACACAAGATCCAGCAAATCCAACACAATTGTCAAGCGTATCCCTGCAAGGAGGGTACAATCACGATATTCACGTGGTCAACCACATTGGTTATAGTTTTAGTGGAAATAATGGATTATGGGTTTATGACTTTACCAATCCTAATTCTCCAGTTACATTGGGTAACCTCCAAAATTATGTGCAGTCTGGTTACAACCATGCTGGTTGGTTGCATAACAATGGAACCAAGCTGGTTTTTGCAGATGAAACACACGATAAATCAGTCAAAGTAGTGGATGTGAGTAATCATGGCAATATGAGCGTAACTGGATTGTTTAAATCCACTCTACTGGCTCCAACTCATACAAATTCTATCGCACATAATCCATTCATTCGAGACGATTATGCAATCGTTTCCTATTACCATGATGGAGTGCAAATTTTTGATATATCCAATCCATCTTCAATAGCTCAGGTATCGGGATACGATACCTATACTACTCACAATAATTACAACGGCTACAAAGGTAATTGGGGTGTTTATCCCTTTTTGCCAAGTGGCAATATCATTGCCTCTGATATCACTTTTGGTTTGCACATTCTGCAAGCAACCAATATCACCTTTAACAACATTCCACTTCCAACACCTCCAAATGTAACAGTCAGTACTAGTGGCCCAACTTCTTTTTGTGTAGGTGGTTCTGTTGAATTATCCGTCCCTACTGGAGCAGATTTCTATACATGGTACAAGGATGGATCTACCGTTGTTGGTAATAGTAATGCATTGACAGTTACCGAATCAGGCGATTATCATGTAGAAGTTTGTGATGGACCTTGTACAGAAAATTCTGTCATAACAACTGTGACAGTTGACCAAATTCCGAGTGTCACTCTCAATGTACCTCCTGGTGTCGGTATTTGTGAAGGCTCTTCTATTGTAATTTCAGTACCTCCAGGAGCACAGTTATATGAATGGTACCATGATGGTAATTCCATCCCCGGCAATCTCAATCAAATTGTAGTTTCAGATGAAGGAGATTATTGGGTCACCGCCTCCAATGGAGGTTGCAGTGCTACTTCTGGAACGGTTTCCATAACGGTAGATCCTAATCCAGATCCAAATTTGAACCTAACCGGAACAGTCGAAATCTGCGAAGACGAATCCATGACCTTGATTGCACAAGCGGGAGCAGATGAATACGAATGGTTCAAAGATGGCTTATTGTACGCCAGCGGAGTGACCACCATTACAGTCAATCAAGCAGGTATTTATTTTCTGGAGGTGTCCATCGGAAACTGTACCGGCATCTCTGCTGCGGTCACCCTGGAAGTGATCGATTATCCTGATGTAGAGCTCAACGTCGGCGCTTACAATGAAATTTGTGATGATGAATCCTTAACCATTTCCGTTCCGGCAGGAGCAGATCAATATGCTTGGTTTTGGGATGGAGTGCCCATTGGAGGTAATAGCAACAGCATCAATGTCACCAATTCTGGTGATTATTATGTGATTTCCAATAATGGTTCCTGCCAGTCAACTTCTGAAACGACAACAGTTTTAGTTCGTAACTATCCAGACGTAGGATTAAATGTACCCCTACAAAATGAAATTTGTGAAGGAGAAACCATTTTGGTAGAAGTTGCTCCAGGAGCAGATGAGTATGAATGGTATCGAGATAATATTATTCAATCAGAATCCAGTAACACTTATTCGGCTGAGTTACATGGGGAATATTTTGTAATTGCAACAAATGGAGATTGTGCCTCCGTGTCTGAGACTGTTGAGGTAGATGTAATTGAATATCCTGAAGTTGGGCTAAACGTCGGGGATTATAATGAATTATGTGATGGGGAAACACTTTTTATAATGGTACCTGCTGGAGCAGATGAATATGAATGGTTTAAAGATGGTGTCTCGATCAATCAATTTACCAACAGCATTTTCGCAGATGCTACCGGAGATTACCACGTAGTAGCTTTTAATGGAGATTGTGAGGCTATTTCTGATATTACCACAATTTTGGTCACCGATTATCCAGAATTAGATTTGGATGCAGATCCTGAGAATGAAATTTGCGAGGGCGATGTTTTTGTAATCGTTGCCAATACAAATGCCTCCAACATTCAATGGTATCGAAACAACATTCTTTTAAGTGAGACTTCCAATATTTTAACCACTGATTTGGATGGAGATTATTATGCGGTGGGTTCAAATGGGGACTGTGCAACTACATCCGAGACGGTCAATGTTTCCGTTTTAGAATATCCCGAAATGAGTATTTCCATTCCACTTTTCCACCAAATTTGTGAAGGTCAAACTGTTTTAATTGAAGTTCCTACAGGTGCTGAAGAATACGATTGGTACCATAATAACATACTCCAAACTGAAACCAGCAACGTCTATTCTGCAGAATTAACTGGAGATTTTTTCGTAATTGCTTCAAACGGAGATTGTCAATCCGTTTCTGATATTGTTGAATTATTGGTTCTGGAATATCCTGATGTAACCCTTTCTTCCGATACCGAATTAGAAATATGCGAGGGTGAAGTAGCATACACTTCTATACCCACTGGAGCCGAAACTTATCAATGGTTTTTCAACGACAATCTCCTTAATGAGAACGATAGCGATCTGGAAATCACAGAAGCAGGCAATTATTACGTTAGTGCAGCAAATGGTTCTTGTTCAGCAACTTCTGAAACTGTCAATCTAAATGTTGTGCTATACCCAAATGTCGATATATCCCTTTCAGATGATACAGAATTGTGTGAAGGAGATATGCTGGAAATTGAAGTTCCAACTGGGGCTGAAACCTACAATTGGTTTGATGGAAATGGTTTAATTGCTCAAAACGTCAATAGTATCACAGTTTTTGAAGCTGGAAATTATAGGGTTTCTGCTACTAATAGCGATTGCATTTCTGATTCTGAGGAAGTGCCTGTAGCACTCTATCAATATCCAAATGTTCAGTTAAATGTCGGGACAGAGAATCAAATTTGTGAAGATGAATCCCTACTCATCTCCATTCCAACAGGAGCAGAAAGCTATCAATGGTATTTGGATAATGAAATCATTGAAGATGAAACGAATTCAGAAATAGAAACAAATAATGCAGGGAACTATCACGTGGTCGCTTCCAATCACGATTGCGCTTCAACTTCAGATTTAACTGAGCTGATAGTATATACCTATCCCGAAGTCAGTCTTTCAGTTCCTTTTCAAAACATCATTTGTGAGGGTGAATCATTAACAATGGAAATTCCTGCAGGAGCAGAATCCTACCAGTGGTACCAGGACAACAATATTACTTTGGGAACTGAATATAGCCAAACAGTTACAATGGAAGGTGATTACTACGTCGTAGCTTCCAATGGGGATTGTGCCTCTACTTCAGAAACAATTTCCCTGCAAATCACCTTACCCCCTGACGTAAGTTTGTCCGTTCCAGGCGACAATACCATTTGCGAAGGGGAAAGTCTGAATATCGGTGTCCCATCAGGAGCAGGAACCTACAATTGGTATCAAGATGGCGTTTTATTGGATGACCAGGATTCAGAAATACAAGCTCAGGAAGCAGGTACTTATTTTGTAGAAGCAGCCAATGGCGATTGTGAATCGGTTTCAGATAATGTTGTGCTCCAGGTTACTCCACTGCCAGACGTAACTCTTTCAGTTCCCATACAGAATTCAATTTGTGATGGGGAAAACTTCGCTATATCCATTCCGCCTGGTTCCGACACCTATCAATGGTATAAAGATGGACAAATGATTTCAGGGACGGGGAACGAAATCACGGTCAATGAAGCAGGTAATTACTATGTAGAAGCTCAAAATGGAGAATGTCCCAAAGTATCAGAAACGGTTATTTTACAAGTATTGGCTTATCCTGATGTTTCCTTGTCCAAACCACTGGAGAATACAATATGTGAGGGTGAAATTCTTTCTGTCGCTATTCCAAGTGGAGCAGAAACTTATCAATGGTTCAAAGATGGAAGTCCAATCTCTGAAACAGAATTCAATATCGAAATTACTGAATCTGGCATTTATCATATTGAGGCAGCAAATGGGGATTGTGCAGCGACTTCAGAAGCAATAAATGTTGAAGTGATTCCACTACCTGATGTTTCGCTTTCAACTCCATCACAAAACACCATTTGTGAGGGGGAAAGCATAGTGGTTTCTATACCTACAGGAGCTGACAGCTATTTGTGGTATCAAAATGGGCTAACACTAAATGAAATGAACAATGAAATTGTCATTTCAGATCCTGGCTCCTATTATGTAGAGGCAATCAAGGAAAATTGCCTGTCTACTTCAGAATCTGTCACCATTGAACAAATACTACTTCCAAATGTGACACTTTCCGTCCCTACCGAAAATACCCTTTGTGAGGATGAATCCCTTACCATTACAGTTCCATCAGGTGCGGGACAGTATGAATGGTTTTTAGATGATCAAATTTTGAGTGAAACAGGGAATGAAATTATTGTTTCAACTCCAGGAGATTACCATGTCATCGCTTCCAATGAAGATTGCATATCTACTTCGGATTTGGTTACTGTAAATATTACCAATTATCCGGACATCACACTTGATGTGCCGCTTCAAAATGAAATTTGCGAAGATGAAAGTTTAAGTATTTCTGTTCCTTCAGGTGCGGAAAGCTATAGCTGGTTCCTTAATGGACAAGCTATGGGAGAAACCGGGAATGCTATCATGACCAATCAACCTGGCAACTATTCAGTACAGGCAACCAATGGCAATTGCTCTACAACTTCTGAACTGTTAAACCTGATAGTAAATGCATATCCAGATGTAGCCCTTTCAGTCCCAACCCAGAATACAATTTGTGATGGGGAGGAATTATTAATTTCCATCTTAGACGGGGCAGATAATTATCAATGGTATTTTGAAGGTGCCTTATATGGAGATGACTCAAATGAAATAAGCGCATCACAAGCAGGCAGTTACATGGTAGTCGCCAGCAATAGTGATTGTTCCGCTGAATCTGAGATTATGAAACTCACTGTTACACCTTTACCCGATGCTCCAATTATTGCACCTGTAACGGAATTGTGTGAGGGAGAAAGTGTACAATTGTCCACCAATCCTTTTGCTGATCAATATCAATGGTTTGAATGGGACAATCCAATAGCAGGTGCCAATCAATCTTCATTAGTTGTTAGTTATGCCAGTACCTTTTCTGTCCAGGTCATACAGGATAATTGCGCAAATATTTCTGAGGAAGTTGCCATAACGGTTTTCCCTGTTACCATTCCTGAAATTTCAGTCAATCAAAATACTTTGACTTCTACAACTGGTCAAAATTACCAATGGTACTTAAATGGGCAATCCATTGCAGGAGCAAATGATCAAACTTTCGAAGTTACAGAATCTGGAAACTATAGTGTGGGTGTGACAGACCAGAACGGATGCTTTGCAGTTTCCGATGAAGTTATGGTGACGGTAACCAGCACTCAAAACATTTCATTGGATTGGAATTTTATAGTTTATCCCAATCCTACTCTTGATATTTTAAATATTGAAATTCAATCTTCAGGAATCAACAAAGTTTATAAAGTTGAATTGCTGAACCACCTGGGACAAGTAATCATTACTGAATTTCATGTGAGCAATCTACCATCTAAAGTCCTGAATTTAAGGCAATTAGCAGCGGGTGTGTATTGGGTCAGGGTTTTTGATGAAAATGGGAATGCTCTTGTTCATAAGGTGGTAAGAGGTTAGGTCACGATTAAGATTAAGATCAAGTTCAAGTGTCAAGTTCAAGTTCAAAATCTTTGCTGTTGAACTTGACACTTGAACTTGATCTTGTTTCAATCTCTCCCCCACTCTTCACCGACCAGTTCCGGGACTTTCCAATAAACCTTATCTAAGGAAAGATCAAAATCAATTGAAAATAATTTGATGGATTCGCTTAATTGTCGGGAAGAGGAAATTTTCCATAATTTTTTTGGTTCATCATGTCTGAAATAAGACTGGACAAATGGTTTATCCTGGTGAATCATTACATACTCCTGAAAAGAGGGCAAACTCCTGTACATATCAAATTTATCATCCCTGTCAAATTTATCCGTTCCTTTTGATGAAACCTCAAATATTAAAACTGGATTAACAATGGTGTCCTTTCGATTTTTGTAATATTTTGGTTTTTCACAAAGCACAATAGCATCTGGGTATAAAAATCGATTATAAGATTCAATTTGAACTTTTGTATCGCTGTCAAAAACCCAATAATCTAATTGATTTTCTTCAATCCAATTGCCAAGATGTCTTATAACATTAGATTTGATTTGATTGTGAGAAAGAGTGCCTCCAGCCATTTTTATGATTATTCCATTGTTATATTCATGCTTTTCCATTGCTTTGTCTTCCAAAGCAAAATATTCTTCAATAGTGTATAATTTCTCTTTTGCTACTGTTGAAACCATCATTAAAAATTTGGTTAACAAACTTAATCAATTATTAGATGTGATTAAAACAAAAATACATGCATTTTAGCTTACTTGGTAGTTCTGACCTAAGTGTCTCCAAAATTTCTTTTGGTTGTATGTCCCTGCCCGAAAACCATCCAGATAATGTAAAACTCCTTCATCGAGCTATTGACTTGGGGATCAATTTTTTCGACACGGCAGATTTATATCAGAAAGGATTGAACGAAGAAACAGTAGGAAAAGCATTAAAAGGCAAGCGGAAAAAAGTCCTCATCGCCACTAAAGTGGGGAATCAAATGCGAGCAGATGGTAGTGGCTGGGACTGGAATCCCAAAAAAGCTTACCTCAAAAGAGCAATTCACAAAAGTTTAAAAAGATTGCAAACGGATTACATCGATTTATATCAATTGCACGGAGGGACTATTGAAGACCCCATTGAGGAAACCATAGAAGCATTTGAAGAACTAAAACAAGCAGGTCATATCCGTCATTATGGAATTTCTTCAATTCGCCCAAACGTAATTCGGACATGGGTTGAAAAATCAAACCTTGTGAGTGTGATGATGCAATACAGTTTGCTGGATAGAAGACCGGAAGAAAGCTGTTTGGATTTATTGGAACAAAATAATATTGGGGTTATTGTTCGTGGAGCAATCGCAAAAGGGCTTCTTGCAGGAAAAGCTTCACAAGATTATCTCTCATTTGATAAATCTCAAGTCCAGGAAATTCAAAATACCCTGGCTTCGTTCAAAAAGGAAAATCAAACTTTGGCGCAGGCAGCCTTACAATTTGTATTAAAACATCCAGCTGTTACAACTATTGCTGCTGGAATCAGGACGATGAAACAGTTGGAGGAAAATGCAGAGGTATTTGAGGTATCGCAATTAAACGAAAAGGATATTCATTTTTTAAAAGAGCTGGTGTTCGCTGAAGCTTATGAAAAACATAAGTAAATGTCCAATAAGTAAGTTTCCAGTCAGCAACTTTATTACCACAATTCTATTGCAAAAGAATTAGAATTGAAGTGCTCTTTATTTGTTGTAATTTGGTTAAAATTGATTCATTCGAAATAGGAGCATTTATCAAGACTAAAGCAAATCAATCTGATTTTACAAAAATTAGACATTAGAACTTTCCCTAAAAACAGTTGGGGCCACCCCAAATTCTTTCTTAAACACACGGCTGAAATAATCAGGACATTTCGAATCAGAAGGAGAGTGGGACTTTAATTTTAACCTGCCTTCAAATGCACAGATCCTTTCTTTTGAAGTTTATGTAAAACTATGGTATCGAAATTCTGCTAATAACAAATTGCATTTTGGTTTATGGGATGGTACTCAATTTATAAGTATCAATGGAGGCCAGGATTATCTTCATTTAACTGGTACTGAAGGTAGCCCAGGTGGTCTTATAACCAAAACCTTTACTCCAGACATATTGCCAGATGCAAGCCAAATCAATCAATTAAAATTGGCGGTCAATCACCATAGCGGGGCGAGTGCTTTTATTGATGTGGTTTATGCAAAAGTACAGTATGTAAGTGCTTGTGACCCTTGCCAGGAGGAGGAATTAACTTGCACACAAGCAGAATTGGAAGCTCAACAAGCTAGCCAGGACAGTATCAAAACACTTTGGGATGAAACTCCCCTATCTGAAATCCAATTGCCTACCAAACTCTATAGAGTCAAACTCTGCAATGGAGATGAAGTGTATTTGTTGCAACATGAACTGGATTTACTGCAAGGCAACTACCTCATCCTTCAAAGCATAAACATTGAAAACTGGAATCAAACCCACCTGGCCAAAAAACAAGGCACAGACCTGGATGAACTGGATGACAATGATTTATTTGCTTTAAAGTTACAATACTACAATGGCGATGAACGAATCAGCAATGTAGTCGCTCAAGGCTATGGCAATGGCAACATCGCCGCCCAATACTGGCAGGTGGCAGGTCGAGACCGACAAGCTTATGGTTATCAATACGATGACCTGGACCGCATACAGTTTGCCAAATATGCAGACATCACCCAGGATGATGATTACTACAATCATGGAAATTATGATGTTGATATGTTCAATGGTTATGATGCAATAGGCAATATTCAAAGAATCAGTAGAAGAGGTCCAGTAAGTGAATGCACCACACAAAGTGGAGAGACTCTCTATAGTTATGGGCAAATTGATAATATGACCTATCAATACAATACAGACAAGGATCAATTGACTGGCATCACAGAAACATCTATCAATAAAGGCTTCAAAGCCACATCCGGTTACACCTACGATGATAATGGCAATCTCATCACAGATTCAGGGAAGGGCATTAGCCAAATTGAATACAATCACTTAAATTTACCTTACAAAGTTGTTTTCAATACGAGCGAAGAAATCCACTGGATATACGACGCCACAGGCAGAAAACTGAGAAAAAATGTCATTGGAGGTAGTGAAACCAACCAGGTAGATTACATTGATGGCATTGAAAAAGACCAGAACAATGGCGAATTCATTTATCACGAAGAGGGAAGGGTGTATTTAACCCCAGTTTTGGATCCGGATAGTCTGACAGGACCACCTTTGATTCCATCCGGAACAATGGCATACACCATCACTGACCACCTAGGCAATGCCAGAGTGACTTTTGCAGATTTGAATGGCGATGGGGTGATTACGCCAAGAGATATTCCTCAAACTCCGGAAGAGGAGCCACAGGAATTATTACAGGAGAATCATTATTATGCGTTCGGGATGAATATGGAGGGAACTTGGGTACCACAGATTGGAGTTGGGAATCAATATCAATACAATGGGAAAGAGCTCAATGAAGATTTTGGTCTAAACTGGAATGACTATGGGGCAAGATGGTATGATGTAGCGATTGGACGGTTTACAAGTGTTGACCCGTTAGCGGCAGAAATGCCAAGTTGGTCGCCCTTCTAATACGGCTTTGATAATCCATTACGATTTGTTGACCCTGATGGCAGAGCGCCAGAAGATTGGATAGGAACGAAAAACAAAAATGGTTCAATAACTTGGAAATGGGATGAAAATGTGACTTCGTATGAACAGGCAGTTGATACATATGGCGAAGATGTTTTATACACAAAACCAGGTCATCAATTCACATCTACTTCTGGTAGTGAAATGATTCTCGGAGTAGGTCAAGCGTATGATACAGATTCTTATAAAGGAGGTGCATATGCTTCGTCAAATCCAGATTATCCAATTTATTCCAAAGATAATCCACCAAGCTATTGGGCGGATAGTCCAGAGAGAGCAGAACTTCAGGGGCAAGTAGCAGGTGGAGATGGTTCATCTACAGTCGGTTTGACATTGGCTGGATTACCACAAATGGCAGCAGGAGGTTTGTTGCAGATACCAGTTAGTAAGGAATTTGTTAAAAAGCACAACTTAGTACCACGAGTTACTGGTTTCAAGGGCATGAATAAATACACTAACTGGGAGAGAGTTTTCTATTTGCGTAGTGGTGGTAGTGCTGGTTCTTTAAGTAAGTTCTGGGGAAAAAATTTAATAAGTGCTGGAAAGACGGTATCAGGAGTTGGATTTGGACTTGATGCGACAACTATGCTTCTTGATTTTAATAGTTATCAAAATAGTTCCTCTTATAAAGGGCTTGGTAGTGCAGGACAATTTAATTATCAAAATGTTGGACCAAGTTGGTTAGGAGGTAAAGTCGCTAATTGGTGGAACAATTAAATGATTTATGAATATGGAAAATCAAATTAGTATTAGTGAGTTAAAACCGTTTTTCAAAGAATTTTACGAAAAACATTTTCATCAGTACTTGCAAGAAAGTAATAGGTCTTTCAATAGTAATCAAATTAGTGCTTTAACAGAATTTGAAGGCGATTTGAAATTTGACTTTGAAGATTTAGATTATTTTATAGGAGAGTTTTCACACAGATATGATATAGATATTTCAAATTTTTACCCGAATCTTCATGTTAAAGCAATGTCCTATGAATTGATGTTGCCATTCACAAAATTAATGTTACCAATTGTAGGTTTAAAAAAATGGATGGCATTTGAAGAAGAAAAGAGGGTTCCATTACGAGTTGAAGATTTACTACTTGCGATTGAAGAAAAAGTACTCAATAGTTTTAGTATCTATCAAAATCGTCGGAAGACTGATGCACAAGAAAGGATTTATCAGTATTTAGGAAAATAGCAAAAAAGCCTCGTCCCGCTTTTTTTGTCAAGCCACGGCTCCGTCTTTTTGATTATTTCAAATGCTACAGGAATGGATATTTTATCAAACTCCACTGCTGGGCTTTGATACAGAAAATTGACAATGTTAATCCCTTTGACATTTTTATCATTCCCTGCTCGCGCAAGACATGACAAACATCAAAAGCAGGCTTGTTTTTTAACAAGCCTGCTCGTTGTCACCAGCTCGACCTGACGAAATTCCAAACAATAAAAGATTTAACAATGGAGGATAATATAAATTTAATCGATTGGTTGAGTAACTGGTTTTTGTTAGAATGCAACGGAGATTGGGAACATGAAAACCAAATAAAAATAGAGACGGTAGACAACCCTGGATGGGATATTGAAATAGACCTACGTGATACGAGTTTAGAACATCTTGAAATAACAAATGATGTTGTAGAGAGGTCAGAAAACGATTGGTACTTTTTTGATGTGAAGAACAAAAAATTTAGAGGAGGCGGAGATTTAACAAAGCTAAATTTTTTACTTTCTAAATTTAAGAAAATAACAGAAACGTATAATAGAAAAGAATAGACTTGTTACGCCTTTAATAATCAGGGTTCTCGTTCTCGCTGTGTCTCTCAGCAGTGCAGTGGGAAAGAGTGAGGACTCGGCGGAATTGGGTTTTGCAATCTAAGTCTGCTGCTCCTGAATGGACACCTTATAGAAATGCTTTTAATAACCTGCTCCAAAATGGGGGAATACAAGAGGTAAAGAACGTATGGTAGTAGGGTCTGATGGAAGAACTTACTATACAAGGGATCATTATAAATCTTTTAAAGAATTTAAATATTAGATATGAAACTCAAAATAGATGATTTAGATTACTTATTACTTAAGGACGGGTATGTGATTAAGTACCACAATACGAGGGTATTAGAGGATGATATTAATTGGCTTGATAAGAATAATTATGATTTAATAGATATAGATACAACTAATTGGAATTCTAATAATTTCCATCAGAATGTTAAATCAAGTTTTTCGTTTCCTGAATATTATGGTGAGAATTTGAACGCTTTAGCAGATTGCTTAAGTGATATGAAAAATACAAAGTATAAAGGTCTTGTAATTGTTTTAAGGCATTTCGATAATTTAACCAATCTTGACAGGGCTTTAAGCGAAAACTTGTTGGATGTGATTTCATCAATCGCAAGAAGATGGGTCCTTGAGAATTTCTATCTACTCTGCTTGATTCAATCCAATGATCCTGATATTACTTATGATAAAATAGGTGGTTATGCACCTACTTGGAATGGCACTGAATGGTTTGATGATGATAGAAGAAATAAGGTGATTCGCTCTTCTCAAGGAGGGAAACCTCCTAATTTGCTATGAAATCCTGCTTGCGCAATACCTGACTAAATTTAAAAAGCAGGCTTGTTTTCAAAAACAAGCCTGCTCGTTGTCACCTGTGGTGGCAAAACGCACCAAGGCTCAGGTCTCCAGACCTGAAAGTTTAATTCAGTTCTTTTTCCAAAACTGAAGGCCTGAACCTTGTCCGTTTTTCACTTAACCGAAGCAAGAAAAAATGCACATTTCCACCAAATAATTATGCACCATTTTTTACTCTAAAAAAAGCCAATCATGAAAAACATGTACCACAGGATTTTTTCAATTGGAATTTTTACGATACTCACATTTTATTGTGCTGCACAAAAACTGGATTGTACGGTTTATTATGCCAATTCTGATAAACAGGAAATAATTCAGATAGATGAAGTTCATTGGCAAAAAAACAACGAATTAAAAAGGGTTGATGATAAAAGGCTTATTCCTTTAAATGAAATCGAAAAAGTCCTTTTTGAGGAACGCATTTTTGTTCTGAAGCGTGTCCAGATTCACAAATTGATGGGGAATGAAGGAGAGACCCAAATGGGTTTGGGGCCAGTTGAAATCCTGTTGCTAGAACAGCGTATCCTTGGTACAATTAATTTCTATGTTCACACAAACTGGATGTTTAAAAGCTTCTTTTTTGTAGAAAAAAATGGGGATATCCAGGAGTTAGTTAAAGTCAAATATGAGAAAGCAGGAAAGGCTGGTTTCAAGGACAAATACAAGGGAATTCTCAATCTTTTTATGCATGATTGTCAACAAATCAATCAGGGAGAAATTGATGCAACAGATTTGCATCTCAAACCTCTAGAACGTCTGGTCAAAAAGTATAACGATTCCTGTGGAAAATTGGATTACGCTGCAGCTGTGAAAAAGAAGAAACGCCATAAATTTCATGTGGGTCCAATGATTGGTTACCAAACCCATGAAGTCAAACAGATAGATCCAAAATTGGAGTATCTGAAAGAAGTGGATTTCCAACCTTTCATTTTTGGTGTAGCCATTAAATATCCTTTCCTGAAAAGAAAAAATCAGTTATTTGGTAAGGTTGGCTTTTCAACCAGACCTGTTTTGTCTTTTGAAGGTCAGTCCGAGAACTCTTTTTACAGAGGCGATGCAATACACCCCGTCACGGGGGAAAATTTTGTGAGGTATGATACTATCCGATGGGATACCTCCTATAAAGCATTCTATCACTCCTGGGAGGTTTCATTTGAATACCAGATCAATGTCGGGTCAAAGCACATAAAACCCTATGTGGAAGTTGGTGCATCTTTCAGGAATCTGGGAAAGATGATCAACAATACCAAAACCCATTCAATAATAAGCGGACCCTGGAGGAATGATGTGGATATCGAAAGAATCGTCAAAAAGGAAGCTTATCCCATTAATGTAGGTTCCTATTTCGTCAAAGCTGGTTTGGTCTTTTATCAGTTTCAGTTGGGATTTGGCTATTATTGGGGACCTGGAGGTATTACTGCACACAAGTTTGAAAAGCATCGCTCTTACTCAGTTCAGTTGTCTTATTCGTTTATGCTTTAGATTAAAATTACATTTAATTATTCAGTCAAAAAATAATACATATGAAAACACAAACATCTCTACAGAAGAAGTTCCCGATTCTTTGTTCAAAGTTCTCAGTTTATTTGATACACGATTTTTCTCAAAAATTGCCTGGTATTTTCCTATTACTGTTTCTTCCGATGTGGCTACAATCTCAAAGTGGGCCGAATCAGGGAGAAGATTCGCAACACCTCACTTCAGAGATGGAAGTGGTCTTTCCCCAACATTATTGTTCAGGGACAGTTGGAGGATTGGAAGAATTAGTCCCTGAAAAGCTGCCTGAAGGATTTGGGAAACCGATTATTCGTCTAGCCTTTTGTGACAATACAGTAATTAGGCATCGGGATGAAGTAACTGCTTTAAGTGGCAACAATCAAATACGCATCATTCGCCGCTGGGAAGTATGCGACCCTTGCCATAAGGCTCAATGCAAACAAGGAGTACAAATCATTCAGTCAAAAATAGACCCAAATGTGACTCCCTTGGAAGAGAGAAATTCTAACCTGGAGAAAAATAACTTTGCGTTGTTTCAAAACCGCCCAAATCCCTTTTCAAATGAAACAGTCATAGGATTTACACTTCCAGAAGAAGGTGCCATTACTTTGTCCATTCATCAATCAGATGGACGAGTGTTACATGTCGTAAAGGGGGATTATCCAAATGGAAAAAGCGAGGTACTTATCAAAGCAAGTGTTTTACCTTCCGACGGAATATTGTTTTATACCTTAACTACAGAAAATCATAAAGCAACCAAACAAATGGTGAAGATGAAATGATTTTTTAGCCTTGGTTTTTGATTCAAAATTTAATGAAATGAAGAATAAAATAACTCCTGGATATATTTTCACAATTTGTTTTGTCTTTTTGTTCATTTGTTTTTCTTGTTACAAAGAAAATGATTTTGGAGACGAACCTGATGAAGAGCCTGTTAATAACCTGATCATTTCTCCATCATCTGTATCTTTTGGCTATTATCAAGACACTAAACAGGTCTTGGTAAAAAATACTGGTTCGGCTTCTTTTAATTGGTCAATAAAAGAAAAAGAAGATTTTCTCAATCTTTCTTTGGAATCAGGCACTTTGGAAGCTGGTGATTCTGTGTCTTTGACCTTGGTTTTGGATAGAACAAATCTTGATGTAGGCGATCTTTCGTTTTTCCCTGTATTCATAAATAGTGATGGTTTTGAAGCGTCTTTACAAGTTCAGACAAAGCATTTCATTGAAGAAAAATGGTTATTGGATATTATTTTAGCTGATGCTGAATATCATCCAGAACACAATTTTATTGCAGCGATATCAAGTCCAGTAGAGGAAAAATTTTACTTAATCCATCCAGAAACACAGGAAATAAATAGCTTGAGTCTGTATAAATCTCCAACATGTGTATCCATTGAGCCAAGTGGTAAATATGCCGCAGTAGGCAGTCCAGGAGCAGTTTTTTATATCAACCTGGAAACACTGGAAATAGAAAAAATATACAATGCCAACCTCACACCGCATGACATTGTTTTGGCAGGCAATGATTGGGTTTATCTATTTCCTGATGATTCAGGTTTTGGATTTAAATGGATACATTGTCTTTATTTGCCGACAGGAGGGATTAGTCCACACGAAGGAAACAACATCAAATCAAGGACAAAAGCCAAGTTGCATCCTTCGGGAAATTTCATCTATGGGGCGGACAATGGTATTTCCCCCTCCGATTTTGAGAAATATGACATATCAGAAGGTATTGCACAATATCTTTATGATTCTCCTTACCACACAGAATATAATTTCAATGGGGATATTTGGATATCAGAAGATGGAAAAAGACTATATGCTCCAAGTAAGAACATATTTCGAGCAACACAAACTCCTAATACTGATATTACTTTCATCAAAGCATTTCCGGGAGAACTTTATCAAAGAATAGTTTGGATGGCTGAATCAGAAGCATCTCCCAAGATTTATGCAATCTATGCCACAACTGAAAACGGTTTTCCTTTCAATCATCCGGAAAGAACGATTCGAAAATTTAATATTCATCATGAATATAGGGGATTTGAAAGAATACCTAATTTTTTAATCCCAGATGGAAATGGCAGTGGAGACCTCTACCCTGGTAATGGTCGTTACTGTTTTTTAAATAGCGAAGGAACTGAGCTTTATGTATTGGCAACGGCTGAGGTAAAGGATGAATATATGGATCATTGGGCTTTGGTTACGTTTGAGGTGGATTGAGTTGAAGTAAAGGGAAGTGTGTTAAAATAATCTATTGGTTTAAATGCTACAGTAAATCTTCTGTTAAAAAGCTCAGAAACTTGTAAGTTATAGTGACATGTTGATGATTTCATTTTTTTAACAGCTTCTTAAAAAAAACTTACCTCAACAACTTCCTCACCCAATTCCGAAATTCTGGACTAAAAATCACTCTTCGATGTCCCGTATTTTTTACAGTTACCAATGAGATCAAGTCTGGCTGCAATGCTGCCAATTGTTCAGAAGAATCATAAGGAATGATTTCATCTCTTGTTCCGTGAAACAAGGTAACTGGACATTTCACATCCTTTAAAAACTCTTCATTTTTTAAAGGATATTTGATTAAAAAATCTGGGATAACAGGAGCTCTTCTATCTTTTAAATCTGTAAAACTCAAATATGGTGCGACCAGGAACAATTGTTGAGGATCGTTATTTGCAGCTAAGTAAGAAGCCATCCCTGTTCCGAGGGAATATCCTGCAATGGCAATATTTTTTTCGTCATAATATTCCTTCAGGAAATCATAAGCCTTTTGTACATCTGCAAACAGTTGCTTTTCTGAAACTATCTGCCCGTCGCTTTTTCCATAGCCTCGATAATCAGGCATGAAAATATCATAACCATTACCTGACATATTATTGGCCTGATGCCAGCATCTACGGTTGCTTCCTCTATTGCCATGTAAATAAAGAATGACTCCCTTGGAATTTCGTTCTTTCATCCACAAACAGTTTAAATAGATACCCTCATCTACCTCCAATTCTACCTCTTCTCCATCTCTGAAAGTATAATTCTCGGGCAATTGATCAGGACGGAACACTATTTTGTCCTGTACGAAATACAAAGCTCCGCATATCAATATATAAATCACGAAAAAAGTTTTCAATAAACTTTTCAACCATTTCATAAGCAAAATTAATTAAGTGTCAAAAGTACTTATCTCTTAAAAAAAGGGTAAGTCCAAATGTGATTTTAAATTTTGGTTAAGATTTTGAATAACCTAATTGCTGATACCATTGTGTTGGGAATAGAGCGCTGGAAAATGGTGTTAGCAATCAAATTCAGTGTTTAGTATATTATTGTTAACACCATTTCCCTGTCACTTTTTTGCTATGCACAATGGTATCAACAATAATTTTTCATTTGATTTAAATATGCATCTCAAAGCCATCACCCTTATTTACATTTTGGGATTTATCGCAATCCTGATATTTGCGGACTCAGGCACTCCATTTTGCATTTCTATTTTTGATGCAATGGAAAACATTCCTTTTGTTGACAAGGTTTTACATTTTTTATTATTGGGTATTCTTTCCTTGCTCACCAACCTTTCTTTTTCTACAAAAAGGGTATCAATTGGCTATTTTACTTTTCTTCTGGGTAGCTTAATTGTTACTGTTGCTATTACCCTGGAAGAGTGCAGTCAGCTATTCATTCCTCACCGACATTTTGAAATCATGGATTTGCTTTGTAATTATGCGGGAATTTTAGTGGGAGGATATCTTTCCACTTATTTCAGCAAATCCTGATTTTTTGAAAAAAGATACTGCTTTTCAATTCAAACAGTTTTCCATAGAGCAAGATAAATGCACTATGAAAGTTGGAACCGACGGTGTATTGCTTGGTGCCTGGGCAGATATATCCAATGCAAAAAATGCCCTGGATATTGGAGCAGGAACGGGTGTAATTGCCATCATGTTGGCGCAGAGAAGTATAGATACAGCGATTCATGCCGTTGAAATAGATGCCGCAGCATTTCAACAAGCCTCTGATAACTTTAATAATTGTCCCTGGCAAAACCGCCTCCAGGTATTCCATGAATCAATTCAGGATTTTTGGCGCAATACCTCTGAAAACTATGATCTTATTGTGAGCAATCCTCCTTTTTTTTCAGGAGGAACCTTTTCTGGCAAACAAGACAGAAATAGTGTTCGCCACACAATTAAAATGCCGCATGGGGATTTGCTGATTGCAGTCCGCAGATTGCTTTCTCCTGTTGGAAAATTCTGTGTCATTTTACCATTTATTGAAGGATTGCGGTTTGAAGAAATGGCGAGAACCTATAGTCTTTTTTGCACAAAAATGCTGGAGATTAAGCCAATGGAATCCAAATCAGTTGAGCGGCTCCTGCTTCAGTTTGAAAGAGAAGAAAAAGAGTTGGATAAATCAGAATTGATCATCCAACATGAGGGTAGAAATAATTGGACAGCGGATTATATTAATCTAACTGGAGCATTTTACCTAAAAATGTAATCTTAATTTTATCCTTTTCCATCTAAATACGCTTTCTATGCTTTTTGTGAATCAGGAAGTCCAAAATTTCTAATTAATTCATAATAAGCACCAAATCAAATTTATCTACAACTAATTTTGGTTTCTTTTTTCCTCTTA
>JBGTQJ010000102.1:0-19821 GCA_041941305.1 Saprospiraceae bacterium | reverse complement strand
AAAACCGTCCGTAAACCGGGTTGAAGCATTATGATACACGGCGGCGGCGTCAACGGCGGTCTGGAAGTACGCCAGAAATACTTGTTTAGTCTGGCGCCTGACAGCATTGCGGTCTGACTTCTCCAAATAAACCCTTCTGATAGCCCTTAATTATTTTCATCTTTTCACCCCATTTGAAGTATAGAAATAATTATTAACTTCGTCATACAACAATGTTTCAGCAATGAACATCGCGATACTTTCCAGAGCGTTTAATTTGTATTCCACACAAAGCTTGTTTCGAGCTGGTTTCCGTCGTGGGCACAAAATGAGGGTGATTGATCATCAACGTTGTAATCTGATAATTGAGAAAAATGAACCGCGCATTTATTATGAGGGAAGGAGTTTGGTGGGACTGGATGCAGTCATTCCCCGAATCGGCGCCTCCGTTACTTCTTATGGCTCTGCTGTGGTGAAGCAATTTGAATTGATGAATATATTTACAACGACTCGTTCTGATGCCATTCTTAAATCAAGGGATAAATTGCGCAGCTTGCAAAAATTGTCTGTTTCGGGCGTTGCAATTCCTAAAACATTCGTTGTCAATAATTTAGAAGAATTACCATTCCTCATAGATCGCATAGGCGGGGCTCCATTGATTATTAAATTATTGGAAGGAACGCATGGCGCCGGAGTGATTTTGGCGGAAAGTAAAAGTACGGCGATAGCCATTGTTGAGGCTTTTCATAAAACGAATAAGAAAGTCCTCGTTCAGGAATTTATAGAGGAAGCCAAAGGGGCAGATATTCGCGCTTTGGTGGTTGGTGGACAAATTGTCGCTACGATGAAAAGACAAGCCTCTGAAGGTGAATTTCGTTCCAATCTTCACCGTGGAGCCAGCTCGGTTCCTTTTGAGTTAAACGAGGAAGAAAAACGAATTATCAAAAAGTCTGCACGTTTGATGGGCTTGGATGTTGCCGGAGTAGATTTGCTACAATCCAGACGAGGACCACTCATAATGGAAGTCAATGCTTCTCCTGGTTTGGAGGGAATTGAAACCACTACCAAAGTAGATATATCCGGGGTGATTATTGAATATTTGGTGAGTAGAGTGAAAAAACTGAATGCTTACCAAAGAGAACAGCGCCATAGGGTTCGGTAAAAAAATTGCGCTATGATTTCAATTCGAAATCATAGCGCAATTTTTTGATAAATATCTAAAGCCCCAAAAGAGGCACTTATATTACTTCAATCTTCTTTCGTCAGAAACAGTCAATTTAGCTCTGCCTTTTGCTCGGCGACGTGCTAAAACCTTACGACCATTCTTGCTACTCATTCTGGATCGGAAGCCGTGCTTATTGGTTCTCTTTCTTCTTGATGGTTGAAAAGTCCTTTTCATTGTATTGTTATTTTAAACTTTTGTCTAGCAATTTTCAAATAGCGCGCAAAGGTACAATTATTTAAGTATTTGGCAAAAGTAATTTTGTTTTTTTCACTATCTCATTAATATCACATCTCCTTCAAACAATTCTACTTTACCATCCACAAATTCTATTTCTGCAAAATAGACAAATACGGCTGATTTGAGGACTTCTCCTCGGTGTTTGCCATCCCAACCATGGGCAGGGTCATTGGGTTGAAAATTTTCAGCTTTAAATACGGCATCTCCCCAACGATCGAAGATCAGGAAGGATTTGATATTGGACACAGATTTTCCAGCAAAAATTTGGAAAAAATCATTTTGTCCATCGCCATTAGGTGAAAAAGCATTGGGAATATAGACGGGACGTTGACGATCCACAAAAATGGTAATGTCATCCTCTGCCATGCAGCCGTTTTCGCCCATTACCATGACCGAATAAGTACTTGTGACAATAGGATAAATGACCTGTTCAATACAATCAGGGCACTCAAATTCATTGGGAGGAAACCACATGATGGAATCAATCGCATCAAAAGGAATATTGGCAAGTATCTGAATTTCAGCGGCTTCTCCTAAAATAATTTCTTCATTTCCCACCAATTCAACATCGATTTCAAAAGGTGTATTGACCAAAATGATTTCAGTGATTTCACAAGCATTCGCATCTTGTACCACAATTTGATAGCTACCCGCCCCTAAATTTGAAAAAATTGCCTCATCCTGAAATGGAGCTCCATTGATGGAATATAAGTAAGGACCAACTCCTCCACTGGCATCTACAGTGATACTTCCATCCTGATCATTAAAACAGCTCAAATCATTGATTGAAAAATTGACGAGAAATACTTCTGGTTCAGATAAATAAATGGAATCAACTGCAAAACAATCATTGGCATCCGTAACTGTTACAGCATGCCAGCCTGTGCCAAGGTTTTCTGCAAGGCTCAGTGAAGATCCATTTGACCAGGCATAATGATAAGGTGGAGCGCCTCCAGCAATAATTTCCACTGCTGCACCTCCGTCTGTTTCACCCTGGCAACTGATATCAAAGCCCCCAAAATCAGCCATACTTTGCAAGTCGATTTGAGGAGAAAAGATTTGAGTTATTTCCACCTCTAAATTGGTTTCCAAACCATTGGAAGCTGTAATGGTAATATTGTAAGTTCCTGATTGTAAATTACTTATTATTTCAGGCGTATTTAAAGTTAAAATTGTTCCATTTCCAGAAACATTGCCATTTGTCCAGGAATAATTAAGTGGAGCCAAGCCTGTTTCTACCGTCAAGGTAATTTCCCCAGTCGTTTCTTCACAACCGATTTGATCTCCAAAAACCGTAGCTTCTACCCCACAAAAATCAGGTGGTAGCAATGTGGTAATTGTTAATACCAGACTATCACAGCCATTTTGGTTTAATAATAAATTGAAAACTGTTCCTGAGTCGAGCGGGTTGCAAGTATCCAGGTTCAAAATAGTGGTATCACCCTGAAGTAGACTGACCGTTTCAATTATGGTGCTATCACAACCGTATTGATTGGTCGTGATATTTGTAAATACGCCTACCTGGCTTGGTTCGCAACTCGTTGAAAATAAAATGGTTGTATCAGAATCTAATAATTCCACGGTCTCTAATACCAGGCTATCGCAACCATGCTGATTTGGGAAAATATTGGAAAAAACACCAGCACTTAGTGGATCACAAGTTTCTGAGTTGAGGAAAGTTGTATCACCAAATACCAATTCTATGGTTTCAATTATCAGACTATCACAACCTCCCTGGTTCGGCAAAATTGTGGTGAAGACTCCAGCATTTTGTGCATTGCAAGTTTGGTCATATAAAAAAGTGGTATCTCCTTCCAGCAGGTTTACAGTTTCGACAATTAAACTATCACAGCCATTTTGGTTTTGGAGTAAAGTGTAAAAGGTTCCGGCATTCTGAGCATTGCAAGTTTCAGAATCGAAATAAGTAGTGTCACTTACCAATAAATCGACAGTTTCAACGACAAGGCTATCACAACCGTTTTGATTGACCAAAAGAGAGGAAAAAATTCCAGCGCTATTTGGGTCACAAGTATCTGAAAACAAATAAGTGGTGTCGGAGGCTAAAAGGCTTGTCGATGTGATGGTCAGGCTATCGCATCCTTCAGAGTTGATGAACAGCTCTGTTGTTGTGCCCGTTTGATCGGGATCACAAGTCGTAAAGTTGAAATAAGTCGTGTCGCTTTCAGCAAAAGCGGTAATGATGAAATGCAAACTATCACAACCCTGACTGTTGACAAAAGATTGGACCTTGGTTCCCACATTTGCCATATCACAGGATGTTTCAAATTGATAGGAGCTATCTGCTTCCACATAAGCAATGATTTGGGTCACAATACTATCACAGCCATTTTGGTTGGAGAATACATTTGTAAAAGTGCCAGCAGAATTTAGGTCGCAGGTAGTGGAATTAAGTGCAATGCTGTCAACATCATTTACAATTAGTTCAGTGACAATAATGCTGTCGCAGTTGTGGATGGTGGAAAGGGTATCTGAATACAATCCACTACTTGTTTGAAAATCACCTTGCAGGAAAGCGCTTTCACCATTGCATATTTCCATCTCCTGAAAAATAGTTACATCTGAATTAACTGTGATGGTTACTGCATTTCCATTTTGTACCATGCAGATTGGGGAAGAATTATCCGCGACTGAAAGAATTTCATAGGTAATCGTACTAGAGGGGCTAATTGCGACTGCGTGCCCATCAAAAATATTTTCCAGCAAAATGGATGATGTTCCATCGTGATATGTTACATCAAAAGGTGCATTTCCAGTTAAATTAAAAACCAGACTGATTTCATCTCCCGAACAAATGCTTGCATCATTTAATATCGTGGCTGTTGGGAGTGGGTTGAAAAGAACCGGTGTTCCCAATGAAACAGAAAGGCAAGGATCGTCCAAAAGCACACCACCATTTCCATCGTCATCGCCAGCTACTGCTGAAATGTAGTAGATAGTGCCATATTGCAAAGGTGGTTGGAAATTGAATTCCGGAGTATCATTTGTGCTGAAAACAGTCCCTAAAGTATTGCCATTGCTGTCATGAAGTACAAAAATCAAATTGTCATTGCCATCCAGGACTTCATTGTCATCATGATTGGCGATAGCGGGTTCATTTTCACAGATAGTTATAGTGGCAGGGTTCATTGTTCCCGCATTCGTACTACAATCGCAGGAAAAACTTCCGGAAAGAGAAGTGGGACTACAATCATTGGCATCTGAAATGAAAAAGAAGTATGCTGCGCCACTTGATAAAGGATTGCTTGTGAAAATATAAGGTGCATTTGGACTGATATTTCCAGGATCTCCGGAGATATCGTAAGAACCCTGATCGCCACCTGATATTTCGAAAGTTACTGTGTACTCCGTATTGGTTGCATTACAATTAATGTTGAAATTGCTGATTTGAGGGGCATCGACGCCTGTTATTTCTGCCATTCCACTTCCTGTATTCGAACAGCCCGTTTCATCAGTGACCTGAGTGATAGTATAAATTCCAGGAGTGGAAGCATTTAAAACAAAAGGGCTGGAACTGATGGTAATAGGCTGCTGGGGATTGCCATCTATTTCATAATGAACAATCACGTTTCCACTCCCTGAAGTATTAAAGGTTAACGGAAATGTTTCGTTGCCACCTTCGCATATCATCCCGGAACCACTTATTGCCGCTGTTGGCAATGCATAAATGTCAATTGCTATGCTTTCAAAATCTTCGCAACCTTCTGCATTCGTAACCTGATAAGTTACCTGGTGAGTACCTAATCCCAATGCAGCTGGATCAATTTGCCCGTTGGCATTAGCAACGCCACCCCAAATGCCTCCTGGAGGGCTAGCCATTAAGGTATGTAAAGGTTCATCTTCGCAAAGAGGACCAGCTGGAATGATATTGACATCGGGAACAGGATGCACCGTTATGGACAGCTGATCAATATTTGAGCAATTTTCAGGGGTAGCATAGAAATAGGTAACGACATGAGTACCGGCGCCTAATACAGCTGGATTGAAAGCTCCATTTGAGCTGGCTGCTCCACCCCAAATGCCTCCAGCAGGAGAAGCTTGCAAAAATTGGATGGGTTCATCTTCACAAAAAGGTCCGGCTGAATCAATTGTAACTATTGGAGAGGGGTTTATAAAAATTGTGATTTGTTGGGTATTTGAACAGCCAGAAGCATTGGTATAGTTGTACGTAGCAATGTGTGGTCCAGCACCAAGCTGGCCAGGGTCAATTTGACCAATTGCATTTGCTGCTCCACTCCAAACGCCTCCTGAAGGAAATGCAGTTAATAGTTGGACTGGATCACTTTCACAAAAGGGTCCGGCAGGTAGAATGGTTACATTTGGAATGGGGTTGATTTGAATATTTATTTGATCCTCAGCTGAACAGCCCTGGGCATCGGTATAAAGGTAGCTTACCTGAAATGTACCAGCGCCTAATGCCAGGGGATTGATTTGTCCAGCCTGGTTGGCAACACCTCCCCAAATACCTCCTGACGGAAAGCCTATTAAGGATTGGATGGGGTCGTTTTCGCAAAATGGACCAGCAGGGGTTATAATTACAGTAGGTTCGGAGTTGATGATGATAATGGATTGCTCAGAATTGGTGCAACCGTTCCCGTCGGTATAATCATAGGTTACTACATGCATTCCTTCACCCAGGCTGGATGGGTTGATTTGTCCATTTGCATTGGCAGCGCCACCCCAAACACCTCCAGAAGGTGTAGCACTTAGAGTTTGAATAGGATCCATTATACAAAACGGACCAGCAGGCAGAATGCTAATTAAGGGTAATTGATTGATCACAATCGAAATTTCTGCCTCATCAGAGCAATTATTTGGATCTGTATAAGTATAGGTAGCTATGTGGGTACCTGGGCCCAGCAATGAAGGTTCTATTTGACCTAGTGGATTTGCAGCACCGCCCCAAACTCCCCCTGAAGGATTGCCAATCAAGCTTTGAGGAGGATCATTTTCACAAAAAGGTCCAGCAGGGCTAATACTTGCATTAGGGGTATTGTTTATGGTGAAAGTCATTTGTTCAGAACCAGAACACCCATTGGCATCTGTATAATCATAAGTCACTGTAAACGATCCTTGACCTAAAGTACTGGGATTTATTTCTCCAACAATATTGGCGACGCCTCCCCATGTTCCTCCTGGTGGGGTAGCAGATAATTGTTGAATAGGATCATTGATACAAAATGGACCTGCAGGAGAAATTTGTATGGTTGGGTCGGGATTTATTGAAATTGTGGCAGAGCCTGAAACAGTACCCTCGCAATTTTGATCTTGTACACTTACCAAAACATAGGTAGTTGTTATCAAGGGACTTATATCAAAACTATAAGGGCTGGAAAGTATTCCATTGATATTGATATCATCTGTTCCGTCATTGTAAACAAGGTTCCATGGAGCTGCTCCAGTTAAATTAATGGTAAGTGTTGCTGTTTCACCAGTACATATAGATGTACTACCTGTGATTTCTGCAGTGGGTTCTTCAAAAAAAGTAACAGGTGTGCCCTGAGCAACAGAAACACATGGGTCGTTTAGATCTACCCCACCACTGCCATTATCGTTACCCATAATAGCAGAAATATAGTAAGTGGTCCCATAATTCATGGAATTGGGGTCGAAGGTAAAAGTGGGACTTCCATTAGTCAGTAAAACAGTTCCAAGCGAAGTGCCACTATTGGTATGGACAACAAATTCAACTACATCATTCCCGTCATTAACTTCTGAGGAAGGATCATAAGTTGTCGTGATGGCTTCTAGACCACAACCAGTAATCGGGGTTAGATCCATTGTACCTACTTGTGTTATACAACTACATTCAAAGCTGCCCGCGATGGTCTGGGGATTGCAGTTATTGACATCGTCTATTGTAAAAGAATAGGGATCACCGCTTGGAATCGGATCCGATGTAAATGTATAGGGTGGCGTGGCACTCAAGTTGCCGGGATCTCCAGTCACCTGATAAGTAGTTGGATCACCACCTGTAATTTCAAAAGTGACAACGTAATTCAAGTTGGAAGCATCGCAATCAGTGCTGATATTAACAGCAGTGGGGGCGGAGACTTCCGTCAATGTGGCTGTTCCGGTTCCGGTATTGCTACAGCCGTTTGCATCTGTCACATTGGTAATGGTATAAGTGCCTGGAGTTGAGGCAGTCAAAGTGTATGGGCTGCTGGAGATGGTTATGGGTGCTTGTGGTGTTCCATCAATCGCATAGGTCACGGTTAAATCAAAGACACCTGTAACTTCAATCGTCATATTCACCGTACCTCCACTTCCAGCACAAACGATTCCCGAACCACTAATGTCAGCAGTTGGAATGTCATTAATCTCAATGGTTTCTGAGGAGGAAGCACTACATCCATTTCCGTCAGTGTAATCATAAGTGACGGTATGAGCTCCTGGACCAAGTGCATTTGGATCAATTGTGCCTCCTGAATTGGCAGCTCCTCCCCAGGTACCGCCTGATGGTGTACCAACCAATGTTTGGGTAGGATCATTTGAACAAAATGGTCCTGCTGGAGTAATTGAAACACTTGGAGCTGCATTGATAACGATACTGATTTGATCAGAATCAGAACAACCACTGGGATCTGTATAATTGTAAGTCACAATATGGGTACCTATTCCCAGCGTAACAGGATCAATTTGCCCGCTTGCATTTGCCGCCCCTCCCCAGGCGCCTCCAGAAGGTGTGGCACTCAAAGTTTGTTGAGGGTCATCCTCACAAAATGGTCCGGCTGGCGTTATAGAAACGGTCGGTGCTGCTGTAATTACAACAGTAAATTGATCAGAATTTGAACATCCGTTTCCATCTGTATAGTCATAAGTAACCGTGTGATTTCCAACGCCAAGGCTTGTGGGATCAATTTGTCCTCCAGCGTTTGCCGCCCCTCCCCAGGTACCCCCTCCAGGGCTTGCACTGAGTGTTTGGGGACTGTCATCTTCGCAAAAAGGGCCGGCAGGTGTAATGGAGACAATTGGCCCTGCATTAATGACTACTGTGATTTGATCCGAATCTGAACATCCATTGCTATCTGTAAAACTGTATGTAACAGAGTAGCTGCCTGGACCTAATGTCATCGGATCAATTTGTCCTGAACCATTTGCCGCCCCTCCCCAGGTTCCTCCAGGAGGAGATCCAGTTAAGATTTGATGTGCATCATCCTCACAAAATGGTCCAGCTGGCGAAATACTTACCGTTGGATTGGGATTAATAACGATGGTTGTTTGGTCGGAATCCGTACATCCTGCAGCATTTGTAAAAGTGTAAGTGACTGTATGGGAGCCGCTGCCTAAAATGGATGGGTCAATTTGTCCCCCTGAATTTGCTGCTCCTCCCCAGGTTCCTCCAGGTGGAGTGCCTGTTAGCGTTTGAACTGGGTCATCTTCACAAAAAGGTCCTGCCGGAGAAATTGAAACGGTTGGTTGAGCATCTATTTGAATATTTATTTGGTCGGTATTGAAGCATCCGCTTCCATTGATAAAAGTATAAGTGACAATAAACGACCCTGCTCCCAAGGTCATTGGATCAATTTGTCCGGCTGGATTTGCCGCTCCTCCCCAGGTTCCTCCCCCAGGGGTAGCGGTTAAGGTTTGTATGGGGTCATCTTCGCAAAAAGGTCCTGCCGGAGAAATTGAAACAATTGGTGAAGCATTGATGACGATGGAAATTTGATCAGTGTTCATACAGCCATTGCCATCTGTATAATCATAGGTGACCGTATGAGTGCCACTACCCAGAGCAGTAGGGTCAATTTGCCCACTAGCATTTGCAGCCCCACTCCAAGTCCCACCTGGAGGCGTTGCCGTTAAGGTTTGAGTAGGGTCATTGTCACAAAATGGTCCAGCTGGCGAAATTGAAACCGTTGGTGCAGCATTGATGACGATGGAGATTTGGTCAGAATTCATGCATCCATTGTCATCAGTAAAATCATAGGTGACGGTATGTGTTCCACTCCCCAGAGTCGCGGGGTCAATTTGTCCACTAGCATTTGCAGCCCCACCCCAGGTCCCACCTGGAGGTGTTGCCGTTAAAGTTTGAGTAGGGTCATTATCGCAAAAAGGCCCGGCAGGTGAAATCGATACCGTAGGAAGACCATAAATGAGGATGGAGATTTGGTCCGAATTCGCACATCCATTTCCATCTGTATAGTCATATGTCACTGTATGTGAACCAATACCCAATACAACAGGGTCAATTTGTCCACTTGGATTCGCCACACCTCCCCAAGTCCCGCCAGAAGGCGAGGCAGTTAATGTTTGGCTGGGGGCACTTACGCAAAACGGCCCAGCAGGTGTAATTGAAACTATTGGTAATGCATTAACTACTATTGTGATTTGGTCTGAATTGGAACATCCATTGCCATCCGTGTAATCATAGGTTATCGTGTATGAACCACTTCCCAAGGCCATTGGATCTATCTGTCCACTTGAATTTGCCACACCTCCCCAAGTCCCACCGGAAGGGCTAGCCGTTAAAGTCTGGGTAGGATCATCTTCGCAAAAGGGGCCTGCTGGTGAAATAGACACAGTAGGTAGACTATTGATAATAATCGTTATTGTATCAGAATTGGAACAACTGCTTCCGTTTGTGTAATCATAAGTCACCATGTGTGAACCAATGCCCAATCCAGCTGGGTCGATTTGTCCTGCTCCATTGGCAGCTCCACCCCATACACCTCCGGGTGGGGATGCAGACAAGGTTTGTAATGGGGCGTCCACACAAAAAGGTCCGGCGGGAGTGATGATAACTGTTGGAAAAGCATTGATGACTACTGTGATTTGGTCCGAATTGGTGCATCCATTGCCATCCGTGTAATCATAAGTCACTGTGTGGGAACCAATCCCCAAGGCTGTTGGATCAATTTGTCCACTTGCATTTGCGACACCACCCCAGGTGCCTCCTGTTGGTGTGGCAATTAATGTTTGAACTGGGTCGTCAACACAAAAGGGACCGGCAGGATTGATGGAAACTATTGGTAATGCATTAACTATTACTGTGATTTGATCTGAGTTAGAGCAATTATTCGAATCAGTATAATCGTATGTTATATTGTGTGAACCAGCTCCTAAAGTAGCCGGGTCAATTTGTCCGCTTGCATTTGCAGCTCCACCCCAGCTTCCCCCTGCTGGAGTTGCAGTCAAAATTTGCACTCCTGCGTCTTCACAAAAAGGACCTACTTGTGTAATGGACACAGCAGGCAAAGCATAAATTACTACGGTAATTTGGTCGGAATTGGAGCAATTATTTGAATCTGTATAATCGTAAGTCACTGTATGTGCTCCAGCTCCCAAAGTAGCCGGGTCAATTTGTCCGCTTGCATTTGCAGCTCCACCCCAGGTACCTCCAGTTGGAGAAGCTGTCAAAGTTTGAACTCCTGCGTCTTCACAAAAAGCACCTGCTTGTGTGATAGAAACAGTGGGTAAAGCATAAATTACTACAGTAATTTGGTCGGAATTGGAGCAATTATTCGAATCTGTGTAATCGTAGGTCACAGTATGAGATCCAGCTCCCAAAGTAGCCGGGTCAATTTGTCCGCTTGCATTTGCAGCTCCACCCCAGGTTCCTCCAGTTGGAGAAGCTGTCAAAGTTTGAACTCCAACATCTTCACAAAAAGGACCTACTTGTGTAATGGAGACTGTAGGCATGGCATTAATGACCACCGTAATTTGATCAGAATTGGAGCAATTATTCGAATCTGTATAATCGTAAGTCACTATATGAGAGCCAACTCCCAAAGCAGCCGGGTCAATTTGTCCACTTGCATTAGCAGCCCCACCCCAGGTTCCTCCTGTAGGAGTCACTGTTAAATTTTGTAATGGATCATCTATGCAATATGGCCCGGCAGGAGTAATAGAAACCGTTGGACTAGCATTAATAATCACAGTAATTTGGTCGGAATTGGAGCAATTATTTGAATCTGTGTAATCGTAAGTCACTGTATGTGCTCCAGTTCCCAAAGTAGCCGGGTCAATTTGCCCACTTGCATTTGCAGCTCCACCCCAGGTACCTCCTGCAGGAGAAGCAGAAAGTGTTTGAACAGGATCATTGTCGCAAAAGGGTCCGGCGGCATTGATAGATACTATCGGAGCAGTATAGATGGTAATTGTAATTTGGTCGGAATTGTAGCAATTATTTGAATCTGTATAATCGTAGGTGACGTTATGCGAACCAGCACCGAGTGTTCCCGGGTCAATTTGTCCGCTTGCATTTGCAGCTCCACCCCAGGTTCCTCCAGTTGGAGAAGCAGAAAGTGTTTGAACAGGGTCATTGTCACAAAAGGGTCCGGCGGCATTGATAGATACCGTAGGATCAGCATTTACAACGATTGTAATTTGATCAGCATTTGTACAACCGTTTCCATCTGTATAGCTGTAAGTTACATTGTGATTTCCAGCACCGACTGACGAAGGATCGAATTCTCCGGATGCATTAGCAGCACCTCCCCAGGTACCACCGGAAGGCGATGATGATAGTATTTGTAAAGGGTCGCTATCGCAAAATGGGCCTACCTGAACAATGCTTACCATTGGAAGTCCATTTATCTGAACATTTATGGTATCAATATCTGTACAATTGTTTCCATTTGAGAAACTATAAGTTACCTCATGGATTCCTGCACCCAGAGTTGCTGGGTCAATCTGTCCTAAGCTATTAGCAGCGCCTCCCCAGGTTCCACCAGTTGGGCTTGCATTCAGGGTTTGGATGGGTTCATCTTCACAGAAAGGCCCTGCAGGAGTAATACTTGCTACTGGAGTGGTAAAGATTGGAATATTGATTACTCCAGTTCCAGAACAACCATTGCTGTCCGTGTAATCATATTGAACAGGATGAGAGCCAGGGCCTAAGGCAACGGGGTCCACTTGTCCTAAACTATTGGCAGCTCCCGACCAGGTGCCACCAGTTGGTGTGCCAATAAGCTGATATACTGGATCATTGTCACAAAAGGGTCCAGCCGGGTCTATCATTACTGTTGGATTGGCATAAACAGTAATGGTTATCTGGTCGCTTCCGGTACAGCCATTTCCATCATCATAATCATAGGTCACCACATGATTGCCGGGACCACTGGATGGTGGTAAAAACTGTCCAAATTGATTTGCTGCGCCTCCCCAGGTACCTCCAGGAGGGGTAGCTTGGAGATTTACAGCGGGATCGGATTCACAATAAGTACCAACAGGTGTGATGGTTACCACAATGCCAGTGTCAAGTGGAAAAGGGTTGGAAGAAAAAGCTCCGACACTAAGAAAAGCAACTGCAATAAAGGTAATGGTTTGCCTCATGTAAGTGGATTAAATCTGTTAATTCAGTAGCCTTTTTGTCGGCGCAAGGAGTCGAAAATTATATAAAAATTCTTACGATTCAAAAAAACTAAGGGGGCTGGAAATGAATAAGATACCTCAAATGACAAAGTATTTTCGTGCCTGAAATAATTTTAATAGTTGCAAATCCCGGTAGCTTCCTGGGTTAATCAATTCTCAAGGGCAAAAAAGACATGTCAAGTGGAGTAGGTTATTTTTTTATTACCCCAAATTCCGAATTCAATCACACTATTTCTTTAGACAAATTATTGGAATTTAGTCACACTTATTTCAAATCTGGATTTCGGAATATTTCTTTCAAATATCTAGTTGAAGAATTTTAAAAATGTTCATTTGTTTTGCTAAAATAATTATGCCGGAAACAGAACTTTAGATCCGCCTCCGACATATTTTTGTTTTTTCAATCAAAAACTATTTCTGAATCCTGATTTTTTCCACGTAAACAAAGTTCTTGTCTTTAACATTTAACAAATAAATGCCATTTGTTAAAGAATTGATATTCAATGTTTTATATCCATTGGTGCTTCCGCTCAATATCATTTTGCCAGAAATATCAGTCAACTCATATTGTAAATGATCGTTTCCAGTTGGTCTTAATTGAATAAAATCAGAAGCAGGATTTGGATGAATGGAAAATGGTTTTTCAAATGCTTCATTTGTATTCACCATACCTACTTCTACGGTAAAGGTGTAAGTTTCGCTACAGCACCAGTTTTGGGTAGTCAAACTTACCTCGTAAATTCCTGGTTGAGCATATTCATGAGGAGCAGGATTTCTTTCATCCGAAGTCGTACCATCTCCAAACTCCCAAAACCAGGAGGTAGCATATCTGGAAAGATTGGTAAAAGTGACGGTTTGGTCATCTACTGTTGCGAAAGCATCCGAAGGTGGACTGAGTAAACTATCGCCACAAAGGCTTTCGATTCCAATAAATACTCCAGAGTCAAAAATATTATCACCAATATCTGTCACACCAATTTTGACATGATAAGTTTCCGTATCAATAGCTGCAAAAGTTGCAGGTAGATTGGTGGTCAATCCATCAAAGGCGATATCCGCACCATCATTGGCTCCATAGGCATTATAGAATTGAGCATTGAGCCCCATATTTACATTATTGATGGAAACCGGATCCATTGACCCAGGAATTATGGCAATATTGGTTGGAACAGGATTTTGAGGACTGGTAATGAAAAAACCAAAAACATCATTGAATGAAGAACCCACCCACTCATCGTATTCTTCTGAACCAAAAACATATTCAAAATTTAAATCCCCACCTGTATTGATGGTAATGTCAAACTCAAGAACGGCAGCATCAAAACTTTGAGCACTACTCAATGATTCCAAATCAGTATCTCCTGCTGCTCCAGTAGCTGTTGAAATAAACGTACTGGAATGTTGAGGAATTTCAGTGACATCACCGGAAGAGATCACGATGCCAGCATTGATCCCCAAATCTGTGTTGGCTCCTTCAAAATAAGCTACGCTTACATCAGCGCCATTAAAAGTAATGTTGGATGGGGTCACGCAGGAGTTATTAAAAAAATCCATCACCATTTGCTCAGGGGTGACGGTATTGTCTATAAATAACTGTGCTTGAAGGAAGAATGCAGCAAATAAAAAAGAAAGTGTGTAAAAGATTTTTTTCATAATAAGAGATTTTGTTTGAATTGGAAAATTACGGAATTCCTATGAGGCAGATGTGTTTTTGAATTAGGGAAGCAATTTTTGTTGAGATAAAAAGCAGATCTGCAAATGATTGAGCAAAATAGTTACTAAGGAGAATACGCAAAATTATTATTGTATCGTTTGAGGCAATTGAAAAACAATCAGCTCAATAATTACCCTATCTTTGCGGTTTGGAGAAATTGGGTATGTGAGAGGTAGTATGTTTGGGGGAATTAGAAACTTCCCCTTTCAAATTCTCAAATTTTCAATTTCTCAATCTCTCAAACAAAGATGCCAGAAACGATTCCAACAGAAAAAGAACTGCTTCAGCAATTAAAAACAGGTGACCAGAAAGCCTTTCGGGCATTGTTCGATCAATTTTATAAATACCTCGTAGTAACTGTATTCAATATTACTGGCGATGATCATTTGGCCAGAGATTTGGCACAGGATGTCTTTCTGGAATTGTGGAAAAAGCGGGAAGTTATTGATATACAATCCTCCCTAAAATCTTATCTCCGCCGTGCTGTTATCAATAAAGCCCTCAATGCCATCAAAGCGAAAAGGTTAAATTATCAGGAACCAGAAAAATTACCTGAAAATCCACATACCAATCAGGATGCTCAAAAACACCTGGAAGCAGATGATTTGAAAAAATTGATACACGAGACGATTGATGGATTACCAGAAAAATGTCGAATGGTCTTTGTGCTTTGCCGTTTGGAGGGGATGTCCCATAAAGAAGTTTCGGAAAAATTAGGCATCTCTACAAAAACCATAGAAAATCAAATGACCAAAGCTTTAAAAGCCTTAAGAAATGCAGTACAGCCTCATGTATCCAAGGGTTTGATAATTTTGATGGCTGGATTTTTTGAGGCTTGGTTGTAACTAGTATCTTTTAATTTTCATTTTAATTTTCATTTTAATTTTCATTTTTATTAAAAAAGAATAGGGGAAAGCCATTTGCCAATTGTCAGGTGTTAGTCATATCAAATTTTCTGCTTATGAATGAAGACAAATACATATCACTCCTTCAAAAAGAATTAACTGGCGAACTTTCTTCGGCAGAAAAAGCTGCATTAGATGATTGGCTGGGAAGTTCATCTGACAATCAACTCATTGCTGAAAGTATACGCAAGGGCTGGGACTTGAGTGAGGGTTATACCAAGGACATTGAACTGAATCTGGATACAGAGTATTTAATCCTACAGCAAAAATTGAAAGCCTCTCAAGCCAAAGTAGTGAAGATGCGATCTCCCAGAAGATGGTTGAGCATTGCAGCTGCTTTATTGGTTTTGATAGCTGCTGCCCTGGCTTTGCCTCGATTTTTTGAACCCGAACAGAATTGGCTCACAGAGCATGCCGCTCAAGGGGAGTCCATAAGTTTTTTGCTGGCAGATGGCACCAAAGTTTGGTTGAATGAGGAAACTACATTTGAATATCCAGAGGCTTTTAATGGAAAAGAACGCAGAGTCAAACTAACAGGTGAAGCCTTTTTTGAAGTAACTGAAAACCCAGCACAGGCTTTTGTTATTGAAGGGAAAGATGGAGAGGTGACCGTTTTAGGAACCTCCTTTAATGTCCGGGATTATTTTACCGAAAAGAAAACGGTGGTCACCGTTCGTTCCGGGAAAGTGCAATTTCAACCTAAAAAAGGTGGGAAAAAAGTCATTTTAGAGCAAAATGAACAAGTTGTTTTTGATAAAAATTCTAAGCAGTTATTGACTTCAATTGATGAGCGATTGACCGCTTTGGGCTGGCATACTAAGTTTTTTAGTTTTCAGGATACCCCGTTGCGCCAGGTTTTAGAAGAAATAGCTGAAGCTTATAACGTAGAAATCGGGTTGCGTAATGGCGATATGTTTGATTGTCCAGTGACGACAAATTTTGATGATCACGCCTTAGAACTCATACTTGAAATTTTGGAAACCTCGTATAGCATAAAATTTGTCAAGGACAATTTTGGGAATTACATCACTGAAGGAGGAATTTGCCCTGAACAATTTTGACTTTTTACAACCCATAGGTCTTCACTATGAAAAAAGTCTTTTTACTAATAATTACAAGTTGCCTCGCTCTTGGTATCTATGCTCAAAATGTGTTGGATACCCGACTTGATTATACTGCCCAAAACCTTCCTATCTCCAAGGCACTTGAAAATTTGTCGAAACAATCCAAGGTCAATTTAACTTTTAGTTCAAATTTTTTCAAAAGATCCAAAAGGGTAAGCATACAAGTAAAAAAGGAACGCCTGGAGACCATTCTCAGAAAAATGCTTGCTGATACTGGAACTAACTTTAAGGTCATTGAAAATCATGTCGTCCTGTTTAAAATTCCACCAAGAAAATTGCAGAATTTTACCATTTCAGGTTATCTCTCTGATTTGAAAACCAGAGAACGCCTGGTGGCAGCAAATGTATATTGTCGAAAACATGCCACAGGCACTGTTTCCAATGAATATGGTTTTTTTAGTATGACCCTTCCTGAAGGCGAGACCGATTTATTGGTGAGTTATTTGGGTTATGGAGAGTGGTCTAATGACCTTAGCTTGGATAGGGATATCCAAATGAATATTTCATTAGCACCATCTGTGACTTTAGCTGAAATCATAGTGACCCCAAAGGATAGCCTTTCTCAAATCTCCAAACTTTCTGGCGAACAAAAAATAGCCATACCCCAAGCTCAAAGCATGCCTGATCTGGGTGGAGAATCTGATATTATTCGAATGATCCATTTATTACCTGGTGTCCAATCTGGTGTCGATGGATTTGGTGGAATGTATGTACGTGGGGGGAATGTAGATCAAAACCTGATGTTGGTAGATGGAGTACCTGTTTACAATGCTGCTCATCTATTTGGCATGTTTTCGATTTACAATACAGATGCCATCCGGAGTGCAACTTTTTTGAAAGGAGGCTTCCCTGCTCGTTATGGTGGAAGAATATCTTCGGTTTTTGATGTGCGCACAAAAGAGGGCAATCAAAACAGATTCAGTGCAGAAGCAGGCATTGGGTTGGTAAGTGGAAAATTGAGATTGGAAATGCCTTTATTCAATAAGAATGGTGCCCTTTTAGTGGCAGGGCGATCGACGCATACAGATTTTTTTACAAAATCAATCACTACTAAATTATTTCAAATACAAGGAGATTCTGTTGAAAATCACTTTCGAGATTTAAACTTCAAGTTCAACTATTCTTTTTCTGATAAGGACCGTATTTTTTTGAGCTTTTATGTTGGAGGAGATGAATTTAGTGCACAGGAAGATGTTCGGAATTATGATCAAATTTTAAACGATGATATTGTTGGCTCTGCTGAAAATAACCTTGAATGGGGGAATGACATTGTTGCACTGAGGTGGAATCACTTGTTTAATGGCAAATTATTTTCCAATACCACCCTCACCTTCAGCCGCTATCAGGTTTTTGCGCGCAATTATTTTGAATCAGCTTTCTTTTTTGATGAAGCGTTGGAAGAAGCAGTTGAAGGCTTCGAATTCCTAAGCATTGCATCCGATATTCAGGATTATACTGCAAAAACGGATTTTGACTGGCTGCCAAACAATCGACACCATATACGATTTGGTGGTGGACTGACGAGTCATACCATTGTTGGTGGTCAAAATTATATCATTCCTGATGATATTGATGATCTGGATGAAATAGATATAGACGACCTGGAGTTGGACAGCATTTTAGCCTATGAAGATGATGAATTTTCGATGGAGGCACTTGAATGGTATGGCTACCTGGAAGATGAAATTCAATTTTCCAAAAATTGGCGTGCGAATATTGGACTGCGCGCTTCTGCATTTTTTACAGATGATCAAAATTGGTTTCACCTGGAGCCCAGACTAAACACAAGCTATGCTTTTTCTGACCAAGTGTCTATTCAGGCTTCCCTCTCAAAAATGGTTCAATACCTACATTTGATTAGCTATTCTGGCTTTGGGCTGCCCGGCGATTTGTGGGCAATTTCATTTCCGGAATTGCCACCTCAAATATCCTGGCAAACGACCCTGGGTGCTACTTTTCGATCCGCAAATCAATGGACAGCAAGCGTAGAAGGATATTACAAAAAGATGAACAATCTCGTCTTTTTCCCTTCTGAATATCAAATTAATGAAGACTCCACAGGCTTTGGAGGAGGGGATGATCTGGTTACGGGCAAAGGCTGGGGCTATGGATTGGAATTTTTACTTAAGAAAGAATATGGTAAAACCAATGGGTGGTTGAGTTACAGCTATTCATTTGCTGAAAGAGAATCATCGGGTGTAAATTTTGGCAAACGTTATCCATTTCGCCATGACCGCCGCCAAAAAATCAATTTGGTTCTGTTTCACAGAGTAAATGACTGGCTTGAATTGGGAACCAATTTCGTTTTTGGTACTGCCAATCCTGCTCTGATAGCACAAGGCGACATTCTATCTGGGGAAATTATGCCATATGAGCTGGTTCCAGGGGAGAAAAATAAACTAAGAGCAGGAAGTTATTTTAGATGGGATGCAGGTACCAATTTTAATTTCGGAAAAAATCGCTTGAAGCATATCTTAAAACTCAGTGTTTACAATCTATTAAATCGGAAAAACACGGTTTATTTTTCTGGCTTTGAGATGGAAGAGGATTATACCGAACTTTTTGATTCGGTACATATTTTGGGGATTCGGCCTTCTTTGAGTTATAGTTTGAGGTTTTAAGTTAGGAGGCAACTCAAAGTTGCCTCCTAACTTAAAATGTCAGGGCTGGGGACCTGCAAGGAGAATGAGTTTTCGACGCTAAATGAATACTTTTTATTAAAAAAAACTTAATCGAGATTTTTATACATAATATAAGCATCTACATATCCCAATTGCATGTGATTGAAGCCATTGGGAATCGTACCAATGATTTCAAATCCATATTTCTGCCAAAGCTTCACTGCAGGTTCGTTTGTACTAACCACCAGGTTGAATTGCATGGCTTTGAAACCCAATTTTTTGGCAGTTTGGAGAGAATGTTCACAAAGTAACTTTCCAATGCCCTTTCCTTGGGCTTTAGGATGCACCATATAACTTCCATTTGCTACGTGTGCAGCCAATCCTGGTTTATTGGGCTTTAAAACATAAGTTCCAAGAATTTGATTGTTGTCTTCTAATACATAGGAATGCATATCAGGCGCAAACCAATATTTAGCCAAGTCTTTTTTTGGCGTATCTGGTAGGTAAGCATATGTATCACCTGTGAGGATGACCTTTTTAAATATGTCCCAAACAGCGTCGTAATCTTCCCTTGTGGCTAATCTAATTTGTTGCAATATGGGAGGCTTTGGTTTTGAATAAAAGCTAGTAAGTTCCTGTTCACAATTATTGCATAGCTATTTCGGCTTCTTTTCTAATCAAG
>JBGTQJ010000101.1:0-20293 GCA_041941305.1 Saprospiraceae bacterium | reverse complement strand
AAGGTGATGAACACCTTCAATATAGCAATTTTTTAAACATGACATTGTCAAGTTACTATACACTTTTTAAAATTGGTTTTGTAGTGGTTTGAAACACCTACAAATTGCCGAAAAAGCCAACGAAGCAGGCATTACTGTCATTCATTTGCCGACGGGAGCGACAGTCGGTAAGCTCACTTTTCAAATGACGGTGGATGAGATTTATGATATTCAAATATTACCCAATATCCTGCGTCCGAATATTGTCAATACTTACGGAACGACCCACCACGAGGCTTTGAATATTCCTTCGGCTACATACTGGGCAATAAGAACCCCAAATAATCAAACAAATAAAAAGATTGGTTAACCACCACAGCCTGCCCAACGGAGCCGGCAAGCATTTCGTGGGCATGGGCTGTGGATAAACGATTTGTTTATGTTTCAAAATTACAATTATTTTTTGCCTGAGCGGCAAAAGAACCTGTTGCGAAAACTTCGGAAATTACAGGCTCGTATTGAGTCCAAAATCAAAAATGGTGCTTTTGCCAAATTGACCCGCCGAAAAAGACAAAAGATGCTTCTTCGATTGCGGAGATATGCTTTGCAACTTCAAAGATTGGGCTACGCCCTCAAATTAGGGACAGCAGGTTCCGCCCTGGCTCTTGCACTTTCATTGACTACAAATGGCGCTAATGCACAGATTACTTTCACTGAGCAAACAGGTGTTAATAACCCTTTTAATGGAGTAACTGTGGTATTTAATTCAAGTCCTGACTTTGTGGATATAGACAATGATGGTGATTTTGATGCTTTTATCGGAGAACTTTATGGCACAATTAAATACTATAAAAATACTTCGCCCTTGCTACCCGTAGAATTGATTGATTTTAAGGTACAGAGAACAGATGGTCAGGTCAGTTTAGAATGGCAAACCGCCTCTGAAACAGACAATGAAGGCTTTGAAGTTCAGTGGACGGCCAGCAGTCAACAATCAGCTGTCAGCTCGTGGCAAACCATCGGTTTTGTATCAGGCGAAGGCACTACTTTCGAAAAACAAACCTATTCCTTCCTTCATAAAAATCCGGCTCACGGGGTGAATTATTATCGCCTCAAACAAATGGATTACAATGGTGCGTTTGAGTATTCGGATGTGGTGAGCGTAGATTTGACAAATTTTCAAAATTTGTCAAATCTCAAAATCACCCCTAATCCCGTTCAAAACGGGGAAGTGACCTTGTCTCTCCCCGAAACGGATTTTGAGGAAGCGACTTTGGAAATATTCAATTCGGTCGGAAAATTGATTCGAACGGAAGTCTTGAATGCCAATCAAATGGATATACAGACGAGTGATTTATCGAAAGGAATGTATTTGTTTTCGGTAAAGATTAACGGACAGACGATGACGGAAAAGGTGGTTATTCGAAATTGATGAGTGTTCAAGAGTTTATGTGTTTATGTCCCATGCTGACATGAACACACGAACACATAAACACCTTAACACAATAAAAATAAACGATTAGATTGATAAATAAGGTAAATATTTGCCCTTTCCGAATATTGGTTTTGGAATGGGCTTTTTTTATTCAAAATACTTATAACAACATCTATTCAATCAATATTTCTCACTTTTACATTAAGGAACGTTCAAATGATAAGTTCCTTAATCTCATTTTTAACCCAAAAACATCGGTATAAAAATGAAATAATATACATTTGAGAACTTACACAATCTTCTTATTTACCTTATTTATCTTTCATTTTGGGCAAAGTTCTGCTCAAAACTTACCGGACAATGTTCTGACAAAAAAAACATCAGAGCAATCAGATTCCCTAAGGTCAATCGCCTCGGATTTTAATTTTGATTTTGATAAAGAAGTCCCTGAATTGGTGAATCAATATGTGGAGACATTATTGAAAAGGGCTGATTTTTTAAAACGGCAGGGAAGACCTGAACTTTCTTGGCAGTCAATTACACAGGCAGAAAAAATTAGTCAAACACAGAATAATCCAACCCAAATCGCGCAAACCCTGTCTGCCAAAGCGAATTGGTATTCCTATTTTTCAAAGCGCGATACAGCCTTTACATTAGCTAAACAGACTTTAGAATACGCCGAAAAACATCAATTAACCGAGATAATTCCTGAATACATGGTTCAGGCGGGCTTTTATGCTTTGGAATTACCTGATTTTGACGCTGCTTTAAAATACTGTACAACAGCTCAGTCCTTAGCTGAAAAACAAAACCTGAATCTCATTTATTTGAAATGTGAAGCATGCGTCAAGGATGCTGCTGGAAGATTTGCCTATGAATTCGGACATTTTAGATTAAAAGAAGTGTTGGATGCTTACGGGAATATTATTGATGCCGTTTTAGAAAAAGGAGATACGGTTCAATATTTACGTTATTGGGGAAAATATGCAGATTTATATCGGAGTGTCGGCTCTTTAGATACCTTTCAAATGATGATTAATGAGGTTGCTCAATTATTGAAAAGACACCCTGATATCAGTTTAGCAATGACTGTGAACACCATGCAGTCTGTTTATGAAAGCTTAAATGAAAATTACGAAGCCGAAGAATTTTATATCAGGAAGGCATTAAAAATCAGTCAATCCAACGATTTATTTTCCAAACGGAAACAACATTATTACTGTCGATTGAAAGAAAATTATGCAGCAAGAGGACTATGGGACAAAGCTATTGAAGTGTTGGATAGTGCCAATATGATTGAACCCAAAGTATTTCAGGAAGGTGCGGATTCTTATGCCTATCTCTATAAAGAAAAGGGAGATTATGAAACGGCGGTGAAATATTATGACAAGTGGGTGAAAAACAGAGATTCATTGCTTCAATTTGAAATGATGTCTTTCGTAACCGAATGGGAAGCTAAATATGAAAACCAAAAAAAGGAGTTGCTTTTGGCAAAAGAACGAAACCGTCAGCGCCTATTAATAATCTTTTTGGCGTTGGCAACGGTCTTTGGATTTTTCCTGTTTCGGGCTTTTCGCGACAAACAAAAGATTAATAAAGAACTCATCTTGCAAAAAAATACGGTTGAGGCGCAGGCAAAAGAACTACGCCAATTGGACAAAATGAAATCCCGATTTTTTGCCAATGTTTCACATGAATTAAGAACACCATTGACCTTAATTTTAGGTCCGATAAGTTCAGCTTTAAAAAGCGGAGATTTGACCAATCGAAACTTTACACTCCTCAAAAAAGCTCAACAAAGCGGTCAGGATTTACTGAAACTCATCGGTTCCATCCTCGACCTTTCCAAGATGGAGTCGGGCAAATTAGAATTGAACGAAGAGCCCGAATTATTATTCAATTTAACTCGAAGGATTATCTCCGCTTTTGAATCTCATGCTCAAAGAGAGGGGATCCGGTTTGGCTTTAATTATCAGGCAGAGAAAAGTTTACAGTTATTGATGGACAAAGAAAAATTGGAAACGATATTGAATAATTTGCTTTCCAATGCCATCAAATTCACCCCAAAAGGAGGGGAAATAACCGTCAATATTCAAGATTTAGGCAATACGATTCAAATTGAGGTCAAGGATACGGGCAGGGGCATTCATCCCGACGACCTGCCAAATGTGTTCAATCGCTTTTATCAATCTGCTCAACCCAATGCCCCAACGGAAGGCGGTACGGGAATTGGGTTAGCTCTGTCTCAGGAATTGGTTCAACTAATGAATGGAAAAATCAGGGTCGAGAGCGAACTCGGAGAGGGCAGTCGTTTTATCGTGGAATTTCCTCTAAAAGAGATATTGGGAATGGTTGACAGTCAAACGGTTGACGGCGGACGGTTGACGGTGGACGGTTTGGATAATGGAAATTATCCGCCCAACGAAATATTTAATACCGTAAAAAAATCTCAAGAAAATAACACTTCACATAGTCACCCGTTAACCGTCTTAATCGTCGAAGACAATCATTCCTTGAGAGAATACATTCAAACCATTTTAGAACCACATTACCAAGTTTTAACAGCTGAAAATGGGGCAGTAGCGTTGGAAATACTTAGTGAACCTCAAACTTCTAAAGACAGTCCCTCCGTTGAACCGTCCACCGTCCACCGTCCACCGTCCATCGTTATTTCCGACATCATGATGCCCGTAATGGATGGTTATCAATTGTTGAGTCATCTGAAATCAAGCGATGATTTTCGTTCCATTCCGGTCATTATGCTCACCGCTCGGGCGGAAATTCAGGACAAATTAAAAGCCCTTCGAATTGGAGTAGATGATTATTTATTGAAGCCGTTTGAAGAGGAAGAATTATTGGTCAGAATCGAAAATTTGTTGGAAAACAGAGCGAATCGAGACGCCTTTTTGATGGAAAATGAATCAACACCTGACCCTGAAAACAGGCAAGAAAAAATCTCCGAAGAAAATCAAAATTGGCTAAAAGAATTAGAAACTTTTCTGATGACTCAAATTGGAAACTCTAACTATTCCCTTTCTGAAATGAGTACCCGGTTTGCCATGAGTGAATCCACATTTACGCGTCAATTAAAACGCCTCACCGGATTGACTCCCATTCGTTATTTTCAAGAACTTCGACTGAATGAAGCTCGCCGAATATTGGAAAATCGTGAATTCAGAACCATCACAAATGTTGCTTATAAGATTGGTTTTAAAGATGCCAACGCCTTTTCACGTGCCTTCAAAAAACGATTTGGTAAATCTCCTTCCGATTTCATAAACAATTGATTTACAGTTGCCACTGTAAACCTCTGACGATTTAAGCAAGTTTTTTGACGATTTGAACAAGCCTTTTTTTGCATTGACGGTTTGAGCAAGTCTTTTGACGATTTCAGTTTATCCGCCCTTCTCACCTTTGAATCATCAATTTGATTACTGCTTTTATCTGTTTGCCAAATGAAAGCGGGTCAATTAACACCATACCTTATTTTACATATTCTAAAACAAATAATTATGAAGAAATCACTTCTACTTTTTATTCTTAGCTCAATATATTTCCAAATAATCAAAGCAGCAGACATAACATGGAATGGCGGTGGAGATGGAACTACTTGGGAATCCGGAGCAAATTGGGTTGGCGGTGTTGCACCCATTAATAGTGATAATGCTATTTTTGACGGGACTACCGGTGTAACTATTACATCAGGTGGTACTATCAATATTGTTAATTTAACCTTTACAAATAGTGCGAGTATTACTTTCACTCCTGCTGTTACAACAACAGGCAGCATTTCACTTACTAATGCTTCAACTGCCATATTCAATGGGATATTAACTGCTGAAGGGATAAATGTATCAGGAACAGGAACCGGTAATATGACCATAGCTGGTGCTAATTCCATTGAAAAAGATCAGACTGTTATCTCAGCACCTTTCACATTAACTGTAAATGCATCATTTCAATATCGCAGAATCATTGCGAATGCGGACTTCATCATCAATGGTTCAGGTACGGTAACGACACAAACTAAAAATGGAGTTATTGCTTCTAATTCGACACATACTTATAATGGTACCGGAACTTATACTATCAATACTGTTGGATTAGACATTAATTCAGGTAGCTCAATAGTTAATAATGGTAATATGAGTGTTGCTTCAGGTAGCTCAATAGTTAATAATGGTAATATGAGTGCTGCTTCAGGCAGTTCAATTACTGTTAACGGTACTATTACAAATAATGGTACACTTGGCGGTGCCGGCACCGTAGTTCAATCCGGTACTTTTACCAATAATGTAGGTTCTAAAATTCAGCCAGGAGATAGTGGTGTGGGTACGCTAAATATTACAGGAGATTTTGATCTTGGCAGTGCTGATTTGGAATGTGAAATAAATGGTGATGCAAGCTTTGATGTTTTGGCGGTTACCGGTACGGCAACTATTGGAGGCAGCTCTGAATTAAGTCTGTCATTTAACTATACACCTAATGTAAATCAAACCTATAATATTATCACAGGCGGGACAGCAGTATCGGGAAATTTCTCAGGTGGAAACATTTCTACTTCAGGTGGCGGAGTTCAAACTGTAGTTGTCACAAATCAAACAACTTTTACAAGAGTAGAAGCAACATCTGTATTACCAATAGAACTAATATACTTTAAAGCATTATTATTGGATAATGAAAATGTAGAATTATTGTGGCAAACCGCTTCAGAAATTAACAACCAAGGCTTCGAAATTGAACATAGCATTGATAAACGAACTTGGAAAGTCATAAGTTTTGTGGTGGGCGAAGGCACTACTTTCGACAAGCAATCCTATTCCTTTCTTCATGAAAACCCTACTACCGGCATCAATTATTATCGCCTCAAACAAATGGATTACGACGGGGCATTTGAGTATTCGAATATCGTCAGCATTCAGTTGGCAGTTGACAGTCGGCAGTTGGCAGTTCGTCCAAATCCGGTTCAAAACGGTGAAGTGACTTTAACTCTTCCCGATTCGGATTTTGAAAGCGGACAGATTGAATTGTTTAGTTCGACCGGGCAAAGGGTATTGATTCAACAAATTTCGAATTCAAATACAAAATTGGATGTTCGAACTTTACCTAAAGGCATTTATTGGCTGAATGCCCTGATTGACGGAAAGCGAACTTCCGAAAAAATAATCATTCAATAAAAAACTATTTGCTATGGAAGAAATACTCTTATTCGGCATCCTGTTTTTGGGCATCATCTTGTTGAATTTGGATGTGATATCCAATCCACAAAAAATATAAACAAATAGACTTGAACAAAAATGTCAATCTTGGACTGAAAAGACAGCAAAAGCACCAAGTCTTCAGCGATTAGATTAATAAATAAGGTATTTAATGCCCTTGCCTTTTGGGTGGCGAGGGCTTTTTTTGTTCTTGTAGTGTTTTCTGAATGTTCCGTAAGCCTGTTGCATTTACACAATCCCCTCATTCAATGCCTTCATCGTCGCTTTACTATTAGAGTTGACAATTGAGTTTGTTATAGATTTTTTTACAAAATCAAGCTTAACATTGTCCAAAATTGAAACCAGTCTAGATTTTTTCTCAAAGAGACAGGTTGGTTATTTTTCATAATGAAAAAATAACATAAAACTTTGATAGTCAATTAAATAATTGTGAGAAGTGTTGGTGGGCGCCAAAATAAATCCCGAATTTTCCAAAATAGGAAAATTCGGGATGGTTCATTTCTTAAAAACAAGATAGCTACCTAAGGATAGTGTTTTTTCTTCAATCAGGATACCGTTATTTTAATGCCCAACTATACTCGGCTCCATTTCAAGCAATTTCGGATAAAGTTCGGTTTCAATTCTAGCTTGAATGTCTGTGGGCAAGTTGTGTGCATTCACGGCAGCAATTAAATCACCTACAAGGGCATCAAATTCTTCTTTCGTAACATTGAGTCCTACGTGAGCAGCTTTCATATCTCTTCCAGAGTAAGTGATAGTGCTACTTCCACAAATATCACTCACCTGATCAATCAAATGTTGTCTCAGTCTAGCCACTGCCTCAGCACTCATCCCTGTAAAGTACTTTTGAATGACAGGATTGGCTAACACATTTGCCAAGAAAGTGTCCACGACAGATTCAATGGGAGCTACACCCCCCAGGGCATCAAATAAGGTGCTATCTTCAACAATGCCCCTTTGGTAAGGCGCTAGAATTGCAACCAACTCATCAATTTCTGTTTGCTTGACATTCAAACTTTTTAGGGCTTCTACCAAATCGTTAACCAAAGCATTAAAATCATCGTTGGTAATATTCATATTGGCATGTGCTTCTGCCATAGAGAGTCCAGTGTACTTACAAGGGCCACCAGTAGCTTCACAAATTTGGTCAATTAAGTTTTGACGCAATTTACCTGCCCTCCCTTGAGCGACCGTTCCTTCAAAATCATCTTTGATTTGGACATTCGCTAACACATTGGCTAAAAACTGATCAACCGCTGCTTGTTGTTTGTATTGGAATGATGGTTTTGTGGCTGTTTTACATGTTTGATATATTGCTTAACAAATGGATTTTTAAATTGAATTGATTGAGCCTGTTATTTGAACTGGATCGAATTTAATAAATTTGAAGTCGGTTTAAATAAAGGAATGTGAAAAACAAGATTCAATTCCCATGCTGGCTATTCTATTTGATGCTTTTCCTTTTAGGGTTTGAAAGAGATGTACTTTTTGCACAGGATTATCTTGCCAATGTACAACACTTTAGCCTTGTGGAAGGCTTGTCTCACCGGGATGTATTTACTATACATCAAGATGAGACTGGTTTCATTTGGTTGGGTACCAAGTATGGGTTAAATCGTTTTGATGGCAAAGAATTTAAATGGTGGACAAAGGAAAAACAAGGATTGTTGTCAAACGAGATTCACTTTATTTTGGAAGATGCAGAAGGCTGGTTGTGGTTATTCAATGGACCTAATTGGTATCATAAAGAGCACCCTACTCATATTAGCCTCGTTCATCCTGTCAGTGGAGTTGTTAAATCCTATGAAGAAGCATTTGGAACACAGATGCTCCTACCGTTCGAAGAAATCAAGGGCTTTATTCAAGGAGAAGACCGAACCTTATATTTTACCGAAAAAAATGGAAATGAAATATTCTATTATAATCCAGAAGAAGGGTTTCAAAAAATTCAAATTGAGGATGGATCTGGGATGATACCATTTATTGGTAAGCAAGACGGTCATTTAATCGGGTATTATCATAATGAGGATCAACTGCCTGTTTTAAGGAAAATTAATCGTCAGGGAACAATCATATGGGAGTCTGGCTTTGAGAAAGATATCCATTTCATCAAACGAATCATTCCGCTTAACGAAGGCCAATATTTGATTACTGGACAACAATCGGAACTAATCTTTGAGAATTATGTATTTGATGAAAGGAAGCATCAAATGCGCCTGGTGAACAAAGATTTTGATAAATTAATTAGTGAAATCCTATTGGATTGGAAATGGAAACAATGGGCACGAAATAATACAACACAAGTCTGGATGCATGGAGGTTCTGAATTTCAAGTGCTAGATACGGATAATGGATTGATATACGATTTTGCTAAAAATCACTCCAATCTTGCGGAATCAGATGTTTATGATATCTGTTTTGACAAGGACGGAAATGCCTGGGTTGGAACGGTCAATGGTCTTTTTAAAATTACCTTAAACCAAAATCCCTTTCAGCAATACCTGAGCAACGATTCAAAGACCTACAATGAAGAAACTTCTTATAGTTGTCGTGGAATTTGGGCAAATGATGATCAATTGGTAGCCAATACCTATAGAGGTAGAATAATCATTGACAAGGAAAATCCTTCCAAACCAATTAACCTATCTCCAATAGTGTTTGAAAAAGTCCCTTTTCTGCATCACTCCTTGGCTATATTAAAAAAACAAACAGGAGGTTTTGCTTTTTCAGATTATGTTCTGATTGAACAGGATGACGACTTTAATACACAACTATTCGCAAAATTTGAAATTCAAAAGCACAACAATTTAATATGGAGCCTACATGAGGACTCCAACAATACTTTATGGCTTGGTTCTGGAAAAGGTATCGGATATTTAGACAGAACAAAAGGGCTTTTAAATTACTTCCCACCGATTTCTGGATACGAAAGCCTGTCGAATAGCACAGTTCATGCTTTTGTTGACGGGGAAAATCAAATTACCTGGCTATGCACAAATTCTGGCCTGTATGCCTGGCGGCCGAATGAAGAAATACTTCAACGATACTGGACTGGCGGAAAAGGGAATTCGTATATACCCCATGATGATATTCTTCATATCCATGAAGATGAAAATGGTGTCCTTTGGTTGGCAACAGGTGGCGGTGGATTAGTAAAGTTGGACAGAGAGGGAAAAGAGGAACATTTCCGTCAATTTACGATAGCAGATGGATTGTCCAATAATTATTTGTATGCGGTGTATGAGGATGATTTTGAAAAGCTTTGGATGAGTAGCAATTATGGTATTATTCAATTTGATAAAAACGAATTAAAAGCAAGAGCCTATTTGCCAGAAGACGGTATTACACATTATGAATTCAATCGCATCTCTCATTTTATGGATGACAAGGGACGGATTTATTTTGGAGGGTTAAATGGAATTACAGCTTTTCATCCGAAAGAATTTCACAAAAAAGAGAACGAATTTGATGCTCCATTAGTGATTACCAACTTTCAACAATGGGATGGCTCTTCAGGGCAGTTTGTAGATAAAACCAATACATTTTTACAGTTTCCCGAAATCACTTTGCAACCAGGGGATCGCTTTTTTCGAGTTCAATTTAACCTGTTGCATTTTCAAGATCCGGAATTAAATCATTATGCCTGGAAGATAGAAGGTCTGGACGCTGAATGGAATCATATGAAAGAAAATTTTATTCGGATGAGTGGTTTGCCTTCAGGAGCATTTACTTTAAAGGTAAAAGGGCAGGCATCAAACGGTCAATGGTCCATCAATGAATTAAATATTCCAATTCGGGTTTTAAAGCCTTTTTATTTGAAGGTCTGGTTCTTTATTACACTAATTTCTAGTTTGTTCTTAGTCTTTTTTGCCTGGTTTAACTGGCGGACAAAGCAGTTGAAAAAACAAAAAATAATTTTGGAAAGGACTGTTAAGGAACGAACCAAAACCATTGAGGAACAAGCAGAAGAGTTACGCCAATTGGATAAATTAAAAAGCCGGTTTTTTGCCAATGTCTCCCATGAGTTGCGAACTCCCTTAACACTCATGCTTGCCCCAATAGACTCTGCCCTAAAAAGCCAACAACTCAATGACCGGAATAATACTTTTTTAAACATCGCCAAACAAAGTGGTCAAAAACTATTAAATCTGGTCAATGAGATTCTCGACCTCACTAAAATTGAATCTGGAAAATTAGAGTTGAATCTTAAAGCTGCCAATTTGCATGCACTTACCCAACGAATCATTACCTCTTTTGAATCCTATTCGGAAAGCCAGCAACTAAAATTAGCGCTTGATTACCAGGCTCCTCAATCTTTACAAATTGAAGTCGATATCAAAAAATATGAAGCTATTCTTAATAATTTATTGTCCAACGCTTTTAAGTTTACTCATCCCGGAGGTAAAGTGACGGTTGTTCTTCGGGAAACAGGAGATAAGCTCCAATTGTCGGTGGCTGATACCGGAAGAGGCATTCATGCTGATGACTTGCCACATGTCTTTGACCGCTTTTATCAAACCAAGCGCCCCGACGCCGTCGCTGATGGAGGAACGGGGATTGGTTTGGCACTGTGTAGTGAACTGGCAAAATGTTTTGGAGGAAAACTTTGGGCAGAAAGTGAAGAAGGACAAGGGAGCACCTTTTATTTTGAATTTCCAAGGCGAGAAGTTTTCGAAATAAATGCAGAAGAAATTGAATTTGATAAAGCACATTCTGCAATGGAAGAAGCTGATCTAATGTCTCTTCCAGCTCAAAATGGATTTCCTGCCTCCAAATCTAAGGATAGAACCATACTGATTGTAGAAGACAATGAATACTTGAGAGATTATTTAAGAACGATACTCGATAAATACACCATCGTTACAGTCAATAATGGAAAAGAAGCTTTGGATTGGTTGACGGTTGACGGTGGACGACTAAAAACAGAAACAGAAGAACCACCCCGACACCCCGCACCCCGCACCCCGACACCCCGCACCCCGACACCCCGCACCCCGCACCTAATAATCTCAGATGTAATGATGCCACAAATGGATGGCTTCCAATTATTGAATAAACTCAAGACAAATGACCAATTCAGACATATCCCGATTCTAATGCTGACAGCCCGGGCAGGCAAAGATGATAAACTCAAAGCACTGAGGATAGGCGTAGATGATTATATGACAAAGCCTTTTGAACAGGAAGAACTGTTTGTCAGAGTGGAAAATTTGTTGAAGAACAATTTGGAACGCCAAAGGCACAAGGCAGAATCTGAAATGAAAGTTGAAGGGACTTTGGCTAATAGTGTAAATATATCAGCAGAGGATTTGAACTGGTTGGAGACTACAGAATCCACGGTAAAAGAACAACTCAAAGATCCTAAATTCAATACGCAGGCATTGGCTGATGCATTACAAATAAGTCGAATACACTTATTCAGGAGATTAAAAAACATTACTGGTTTGTCCCCTTCTCAATATATAAAAGAAGCTCGTCTGGTTCAAGCTCGCCAACTCATTGAGAATCAAACCTACGATAGCATTAAAGCAGTAGCTTATTCGGTCGGTATGCATCATTTGGGCAGTTTTGCTAGTCAATTTAAAGCTCGGTTTGGAAAATCACCTTCTGCGTTTCAGTCTATCAATAGAAGAAGTAAAAACACATTGCTTTAGAAACTTCTTTTCCGCATGATGTTGTTTTAGGGATGAAAACCACGCCATTCATTAACTTTTGATTTTCATAACTTTGTATTAACTAAAGAGGCTGCCTCATGCCAAAGGCATCTCTTTGAGGAAAGACCTTCGGCGGCTAAAACCGCCGAAGAAAATTCTATGGAGGCACTTGTTTTTAAAATTTTGCTGGCAAAATTTTAAAAACAAGTGCCTCAAAAAATAATATTCGCCGCGGAAGGCGGCAATTTTGCACGAAGTGCGGATATATTAAAGTTCTATACAAAAAGATCATTTTTGAAGCTGTCTATTCGAATATTATCACCTGTTTATTTCATTTGTTTTTTCCTTTATTTTCATGGGAATAAGGATCTTTTTGCCCAAAATTACCTCGCCAACGTTCAATTCTACAATTACGAAAATGGTCTTGCTGGCAGGTTTGTCAATTATACTTTTAGAGATAGCCGAGGCATTATCTGGGTAGGTACCCAGTTTGGATTGAACCGTTTCGATGGTCGGGATTTTTTGACCTTTAATGAGGCTTCAGGTTTGCTATTTAATCAGGTGATGGAAATTCATGAAGATTCTGAAGGTTGGCTCTGGTTGTTTCGCACCTGTTTTGGTAAACAAAATTGTATTCGGAATCTGCAATTTTTCCACAGCGTTACGCATGAAGTTCGCAGTTTCGAAGAACATTTTGGTGAACAGGTTGATTTTAGACCAAAGGATGTGCTGAGTATTCTATCTGAAGAAAAAGAGGGTGTTTTTGTTAGTGCCGCCGATCAGGTGATCCAGTGGAAAAAAGGTGAAGTAGTTAGGAAATTAAATTTTCCCCAACCGGAAAATACACCTATACTTTTGAACTTGGTTGGCGACAATAAATTGGCTGGATGGTATCATGCTGATGACTCATTGGGCCAGGCTTATCTACAATATCTGGTTTTTGATTTTGAAGGAAATATGCTTCACGAACAACGCATTGCAAATTCCAATAGAGTAAAATCCCTTGATGCATTGCAAATGAATGGCAAAGATTCCAGGGGTAGGAATTTGGTACACCATAATTATAGATTCCATGCTTCCAAACCACAATTTGTATTGGAAGAAAACGGAATGCTGACCAGGGATACTACCAGTTGGATTAACTTTTCCCCATTACAATACCTTCATCATAATCCATTTCGTTTAGAAGCCTGGACAGTTAATGAAGGAGGACCTATTGTCTATTCACCAGATCGTGGTGTGGTATATCGTTTCAAAGATTATCCTGAACTTCAAAAACTACTGTATGTCCGGCATGTCCATTTTGATCAAAATGATGTGGTATGGTTGTCTGGAAGGTACGGTCTTTTGAGGATACAACTCAGCATCAGCCCTTTTCGGCGCATTTTACACAATGCCCGATCCGATCTCGAATCTCCAGGTAAACAGATTTGTCAAGATGTCATTTCAATAGATGAAGATAGATTATTGTTGCTTACACAAGCAGCGATTTTTGAAATAAAAGAAAGAACTCGGGTCGTTCGCACCAAGGTTGGAAATTGGAATCGGATACCAAGTACTTTTACCAAGGGATATAAAGATCATTTTTGGGGGATGAAATCTGGAGTATTGCACAAACTGAAAACCAAAGGAGGTCAATATGAAATGGAAAAGACTTATTTTAAAGACCAAGTTGATTTTAAGGATGTTTCGACCCAGCACTTCGAAGGAAATCGTTTGTGGATGGGAACGGATAAAGGTTTGCATTACTATGATTTCGCTACCCACCAAATTTTTGAATTGGACAATTACAACCGTTTCGAGGAATTAAAAAATCAAATCATTCATCACATTTATAAAGAGTCGGAAAATCGTATTTGGCTGTGTGCATCAGAGGGGGTTTATCTTTTTTCGCCTCAAAAGGGTGTTCTTGAAAGATATTGGGAAAATGGAAAGAATCATTTTAAAATACCGGGTACTTCCTTTTATCAAATTCATCCCGCTCAGGGAGGGGGTTGGTGGTTGGCTTCACAACAAGGATTGATATATTGGAATCCAAATGAAAATACAGCGCGCCATTATACGGTTTCAGATGGTTTGCCGACCAATGAAATTTTAGGTGTTCATGAAGACGAATATGGGTTTCTGTGGCTGCCGACCAATGTGGGCTTGATTCAATTTCATGTTGAGAGTGCTCATTCAAAACAATGGCTGGAAGTAGATGGCATCAGCTCTAATGATTTTGAGCCCTATTCTTATTTTGCAGAAGCGGATGGCACCCTATGGTTTGGAACGACCAATGGTTATACTGTTTTTCATCCCAGAGATTTTAAAGATATTGATCCTGCTGCCAGGGTAGATGTACCTTTAAATATTTTGAGTTTTGAGCAGTTTTCTGACGAAACCAAGCAATTGGAAAATCGAACAAAAGATATCCTAAATGATTCGAAGATCCTCTTAAACCCTGGAGAGCAACTATTCAATCTTCGGGTCGCGCTTGCCGATTATGTGACGGGAAAGGATGCCCTGTATAGCTACCGAATCAAGGGCGTACAGGATTTCTGGCAGGAGGACAAAGAGAATTTAATTCGAATCAGTGGTTTGCCATACGGGAATTTTACCTTAGAAATAAGAGGCAGACTGGCTAATGGGCAATATTCTTCAAATGAGATTCATTTGCCTATTCAGGTTTTACGACCTTTTTATTTTAAATCCTGGTTTCTGCTCGTGTTGATATCGAGTTTGTTTATTGGTTTTTTCTTGTGGTATCAATGGCGAACAAGGCAGTTGAAAAAACAAAGAGATCTCTTGGAAAATGCGGTTAAAGAAAGAACAAAAACCATTGAAGAACAAGCTGAAGAACTTAGAAATCTGGATAAGTTAAAAAGTCGGTTTTTTGCCAATGTCTCCCATGAGTTACGCACCCCTTTAACGCTCATGCTCGCTCCAATAGACTCTGCCCTAAAAAGTCAACAACTCAATGACAGAAATAATACCTTTTTAAACATCGCAAAGCAAAGTGGTCAAAAACTTTTAAATCTGGTCAATGAGATTTTAGACCTCACTAAAATAGAATCTGGAAAATTAGAGTTGAACCTTAAAGCTGCCAATTTGCATACCCTTACCCAACGAATCGTTACTTCTTTTGAATCCTATTCAGAAAGCAAGCAACTAAAATTAGCGCTTGATTACCAGGCTCCTCAATCTTTGCAAATTGAAGTCGATATCAAAAAATACGAAGCTATTCTAAATAATCTATTGTCCAACGCTTTTAAGTTTACCCATCCCGGAGGTAAAGTAACGGTTGTTCTTCAGGAAAAGGGAGATAAGCTCCAATTGTCGGTGGCTGATACCGGGAGAGGCATTCATGCTGATGACTTACCACATGTGTTTGACCGCTTTTATCAAACCAAGCGCCCCGACGCCGTTGCCGATGGAGGAACAGGGATTGGTTTGGCACTGTGTAGTGAACTGGCAAAATGTTTTGGAGGAAAACTTTGGGTAGAAAGTGAAGAAGGGCAGGGGAGCACCTTTTATTTTGAATTCCCAAGGCGAGGAGTTTTTGAAATAAATGCAGAAGAAATTGAATTTGATGAAGCACATTCTGAAGTGGAAGAACCTGATCTATCGTCTCTTCCTGCTCAAAACGGAATTCCAGCCTCCATATCTAAAGATAGGACAATACTGATTGTAGAAGACAATGCCTATTTAAGAGATTATTTAAAAACGATACTCGATAAATATACCGTCGTTACCGTCAACAATGGAAAAGAAGCGTTGGATTGGTTGGCAGCTGACGGTGGACGCCTGAAGACAGAAACAGAAGAACCACCCCACACCCCGACACCCCGCACCCCGACACCCCGCACCCCGACACCCCGCACCCCGCACCTAATAATCTCCGACGTAATGATGCCCCAAATGGATGGTTTCCAACTATTGAATAAACTCAAAACAAATGAAAAGTACAGGCATATTCCAGTTTTAATGCTAACTGCTCGAGCCGGCAAGGATGACAAACTCAAAGCCTTGCGTATAGGTGTAGACGATTATATGACAAAGCCTTTTGAACAAGAGGAACTTTTTGTCCGTGTAGAAAATATGCTAAGGAACAATTTAGAACGCCAAAAACAGAGAGCTGAAACTAAATCGGTTCTCATAGAAGCTAGTGATAATGAAACAAACCATTCTTCTGAGGAATTGATCTGGTTGGAGGCAACTGAAGCACTTGTAAAAAAACATCTTGTGGATCCTAAATTCAATACGCAGGCATTGGCTGATAAACTGCAAATAAGTCGAATCCATTTATTCAGGCGATTAAAAAATACAACAGGACTGTCTCCTTCTCAATACATCAAAGAGGCTCGCCTGGTTCAAGCTCGCCAACTCATCGAAAATCAAACCTACGATAGCATCAAAGCAGTAGCCTATTCTGTTGGTATGCATCATTTGGGCAGTTTTGCCAGTCAATTCAAAGCTCGCTTTGGAAAATCCCCTTCCGCCTTTCAGGCTTCAAATGGTCGAAGTACGAATACACTGTCTTAAAGCCTTCCATCCTTTATCAAAAATGTTACATTTTACCAAGATGTAACATTTTTGATAAAGATGTAACCAATCTGATATCCTTTGAATCCCACCGAATCCTCCTGATCCCCACCTTTGTTTCAACAAAGAAAAAGGAATGGTAGATTATCATTTCAACAATAACACATCACATTGAAAATTCGGCTAATGTTCCTATTGTGTTTTCTTGATTAACAAGCAGCGTCTTTCGAAGAGGACACTGCAGCCTTAAAGGCAGGGGTGATTGGTTCTAGCATTTTTTCAAAAAATGAAAATTAAAATGAAAATTAAAATAAAAGAATGCCCCTTTGGCTTTATGAATATTTGGCTTTTTCATTTTGATTTTCATTTTAATTTTGATTAAAAACAGTTTAAATTAGAACCAATCACCCCTGCCTTAAAGGGGAGGTATTTCCTGACCAGAAATCTCTGAAGCACAATCGCACCATTTTTTCACTTTGGGCTACTTGACCAACCACAGTCAGCCCTCTAAAACTATTGTATTATGAAAAATTTAATAACCAACAGCAGTGCTATTCTCATCAGCAAATCTTTTTCAAAATTTCAGAATCAGGCTATTTCAAAAATTGATGCAAAGGAGATTAAAGGAGGGGAAGCTATTATTATAGAGGAATCAGCAGATGCTTAATTTGTCAAAGAATCAAAATCAGTAATCGTGCAAAATCAATTTTGCACGATTACTAATATCCCTTTAATACCCTAACCTGCTCAGATTTTTCCAACAACCATTTTTTGGATACCACATTTTTCCTTTTGGCAATTTCATTGCTCATCCACTGATGAACTTTTTCTCCTGACTCAAAATCGAGGATCATTTTGGTGGATCGTCTGATTATTTTTATACAATTCAAATGTGGTATCCATTTTTTTGAGTTAAATTTTTCATCTCTTAGGATGAAAGATTCGTAAGCTTTGATGTTTGAAATAAGCAATTCAAAATAGTCTTGGTTAATCAGAAACAATTCAAATAATGTTCTGATAGTAATCAATCGTGCTTTGGGAATATAGGCTGTAGAGAAGTGATAATTGAAAAAGATAGACAATACATCGTCAAATTTTTGTTGGTAAAAATTCCAGAGGCTTAAATTGAACATTAAAATATCTTGTCGGTATGTTTCCTTTAGGTATTGGGAATATTGCTCCATAAAGTTTTTAGTCCATTCAAATTCACCTTCACGACAACCATAAATGACAATATTGCCAAAAGTAACTTCGGTAAGCAGACCATTTTCTAATAGTAAGCCTTTTTCCAATCCAAACAAATACCATTCAAATGCCTTCCTGCTAAACGCCGAAACCCCTCGGTTGACTTGTCGAACCACATAATTTAATCCAGCAAAAAATAAAATTCTGGAATCACTTCGAAATTGATCGATATTTTCAAATAATAGGGTTTCATATGCTTCAAAAGAGAAGGTTTTGTCTTCTGATAACATTAAAAATGCGTATCGATATAATTGGAAAAGGATCGAATCACTCATAAAATGTGTTTCCTTTTCCATGGCTTCATTAAATCTCCAGATTCCGGGTTTGGCAAGAATGCGTTCGCGACTTTTTACTGAAATGCCATACCGCATTTTTGCCAAAACAAAATAGTGATCCAATGCATCGGTAAGCTTATTTAAGGATTGGTCTTTTAGGTCGTATTTGTCTTTTAATGGATTAAAATAGAGGGCATTGTGCAGAAATATTTCCTTTTCATAATGCTCCAGGTCTCGAAAAGGTGAAGCCTCTAAAACAGCTGCCAATGAATTAGTTTCCCGCTCAAAATAAGGCAGCATTTGACGTTTGGCGTAAAGCCGGACTTTTAATTTTTTGAGTTCCAGGTCTTCTTTCCTCAAATCAGAAAATAATAGATACTCTTCAATCACACGAGTAAAAGCCGTGAATATTTTCTGTTGTTTCGCTTTGTCAAAGACTTCTCCGGGATAGACTTTTTTGAATAGTTTTTGACAATATTCCAACGTGTCTTCAAAGTTTGGAAAATCCGGTCGCAAAGCTTCATACAGCAGAGGAAGCCTTTTATTGGAATTAAAAAATGGAGTATAAACTGCCTGTTTCAGACCTTTAAATTCTTCTGAGCTAAGATGTTTCAATAAATAGAACAGTTTTCTTTCTTTCATGATCCGATTTTATTGGAAGTGGATTAAGTCTTTAACTGATTAATTATTAGTGATTTGTGTTTATTTTAAATAGAAAAGTCTCAAATATTTTTGTAAGTATATTAAAAAAATGTGGAAAAATGAACGGCAGACTTGAGGTAACTTGAACTCAAATCGGGGATGCCTTGATTTTATTGCTGAGAGAAATTAATTTAAAATGATTGCAGTGGCTATCCAATCAGATCGAGAAAATGCTTTACATAACTGGTTAGAACAGTTTAATGAATTGTTACTGGAAAACCTTTCTGATCCAAATTTGACCAATGAGGAAATAGCTAAAAAATTGGAGATTAGCCCACGCAAACTCTACAGAAAGATCAAAGAGCTTACCGGACACACCCCCAATCATTATATAAGAAATATCAGACTTGAGAAGGCACATGACTTGTTGAGCTCAGGTAATTACTTGACCGTCAAAGAAGTGGTGCCAATTGTTGGATTCCTGAAGCTCGAATATTTCTATCGAATTTTTAAAGAACACCATGGCTATCCGCCGGGTGAAGTGCTGCGAAGAAAAGGGTGGAAGTGAAGATATAATGTAAAATTGAGTTCATTGAAGTAGTTAAAATGGCAGATATGAGGGAAATAATGGCAGATATGGGTAAAAGATTTCATTTATTGATTTTTTTTCTATGAATTAATTTTACACCTAGTGCAAATTTGGAGATTGAGGGGTATAGTTGAAAATTGACCACTTATGTAAATAATGCGGTCAGATATGAGAAGAATTTTACTTTGGTATTTTGAAAGAACAGTTATTCTTATTACATTTCCAGCAAGATATATGACAAATTAGGAGAATTTGTTTGTCTCAATTGGAAAACAACACTTGAACAAAAACACGGAGGTTATAGAAAAAACTTTCCAATCGTGCCGCTACTTATAGGTCTCTTTAAAATGCCAAATGAATAAAACACATATTACAAAAAGAGGGGAAGCAACGAGTTGTTTTATGAAATAGACCTCCATTTTAGCTACGCAACTATTCCTTTTAATTAATTAATTAATCAAACTATTGAGAGAACAAAACCTAAACGAGAATTGAACATGGTTCAATCTGGGATTGGTGTTTCTACATGCAAGATCAAAAAAAGCGGAAACATCGAATAACTGAGGCAGATAACTACTACTTTTTAGGACTAGAAAATTAAAAAACAAACCACATGATCAAGAAGTCAATTGCACTCTTCTTGTTAGTGCTGTGTTATGCCTGGACATATGCCCAGGATATCTCCGATTTTGAAAATCTGGATGAGGTCACCAAAGAGGGCTTTTTCAAAA
>JBGTQJ010000100.1:0-20547 GCA_041941305.1 Saprospiraceae bacterium | reverse complement strand
AATCCTCTGTATCAGCATTTTTACACTTTAGAAAAATTTATTCCTCAGTAGAATAGAAAACTCTTTTTATTTCGTGATTTTATATATATTTATTTAAAGAAAGGATCCTGATTCCTACTCCACCAAAATAAATCCTGCCCAGTAATAAGGGTTTTTGTACTGCTTTTTCATTTCTTTTTGGGCATTGGAGAAAGCTTCCCGAATGGATAGCAATATTTTGATATAGAAAGGGTACCAGGAGTCTAAATCACTCAGAATACTTTCCCCCATTCCTCAATTTCTTCCCTTTGATTGATTTTAAAGATCAACTGGCAGGTGGGACTCACTATAAAATAACCTCGATTTGCGGATACAATTGAATAACTGTCATCACCTAATTGCTCCAATAGCTTTCCGACAGACATACCTGCATGTAGGTCACCGATGGATTTCATCTCCGGATTGGTGATTCGCTGGAGAACCATAACCTCCTCCCTCCATTTTGCAACCAAAACCCTTGAATTCAATTGCTTTTCAGAATAATATCCGACTTCTCCATTAGGGTCGAGAAAAACACAGGATTTTCTAATAAACCTATAAGGGCTGAACCCATCAATTTTTGTATATGAGTTATCCTTTCTTTTGAGATTGCAAATAGGATTTTTTGGAATAGAAAATGGTTTTTGTTTCAATATGGAAAAATTATAACCACTCATCCTGCTAATAAATTGATTGGGATTCGAATTTAATTCTTCCAGTATTTTTTCGGCCTTGCCAAAATGGTTTGGATCTTCCTGTCCCAAAATTGCATGTCCGACTGCCATTGCCAACTGAGTCTTGGCTATTTCTACAGGGTCCTGGTTTTCATATTGAATTTTGCCAGAATCAAAAAAACTAAGGGCTCCCATATAATCTTCAGACAATAATAGCGCACAAAGTTGGTTGAGCTGAGCTGGAAAGTAGCTGTCATCATATTGAGTAACACAGTCAAAATATTCCATTGCCTTATTGAGATAAGCCCTTCGGATCATCTGTTCCTCAAAGGTAAGTTCCTCAGCTCTGGTCTTGTCCAACCGGGATTCAAAATCCAACTCAAATGGCAAATAAAAGGGATCAACATTCTTTCCTGAAACATTGATGGCAATGTGTAAATTCAAAACCCCAAGGTTATTAAAAATCTCTCTTCCCATGTAAAATTGCAATATATACTCGTAATATTTAACAGCAATCTGATAATGTCCTAATGCAGTAAGGTAATTGGCACTTTCAAATATTTGAATGAGGGAATCGACAATTAGCTCCACCTCATTGGAGGTCTGTATTCGTTCTTCCAGGGCTGGATATCCATATAGTTGCTGTCCAATCAGGTCATAAGTCCGGTAAATTTCCTCAATGAGGGCTGACAGAAAACCTGATGCATCATAACCGGCCAGGTAGGCAGAAAAGGCACCCTGGATATCCGCCAGCTTTTCCTCTCTAACAGAAGTATGAAAATGCTTGTCATAAGCCAAAAAATTGGTAATATTTTCATGCTCATTTTCATTCCTTTGGTAAGCATGGGCCAGCTCATGACCAATGATAAAAGCCATTGCAGCCAAAGAATCTTTCCCAAAAGTCCGGCAGACCCCGATTGCCTTTTCTTCAATAGAGATAATATTTCTTCGATGTGAATAACCAGCAATTTTATCCTCAGTATGCACTATTTCAATCCCTGGCATTTCAACCTGATAATTTGCCGTCGCCTCATATAATTGCCGCAGCACTTCTTCTGCCATTTGATTTATCGGGAGATTAGCAAGTCCCTGCCCAAAGAACAGATAGCTAAAGAACAGAAATAGTAAAAGACGCCACATGATGCTTTTGTTTTATTGAACTTCTTTCGATATAAATATACAAAATAGCAGTTTGTGATCAGATGACTCATCGAAAAAGTCATTAAATTCTGATAACAAGTAATGTTCTTCAATATTTATTAATAAATTAGTGAAGGGAGATATGTTGCTCTGGGAGCACATACAAGAAACAAATCTTCCATACTGATAAGACATTGCAAATTGACTCAAGAATAAGTCTATCCCATTATATGGTTCCTTTTGCCCAAAAATTCAATTCTATGAAGCGTCTTATATTCCCTCTAGTATTGCTATTTATTTTTTTTCCTGGATTCAACTTTTCTCAAATTGATTCCACCCTACTAAAAGCCGTCATGAATAACAATCTTGATGAAGTGCGGGTAAGCCTTGAAAATGGTGCTGATATCAATAAAGTAGATGAAAATGGAGCCAATATTACCAATTGGGCAGTCCTGAAAGCAGACCTTGATATACTTCAGTATTTACTTGATAATGGAGCAGACTTCCGACCTAAAGGACATATACATGTAAAAGGAAAAGGGAACTACTATAATTTAACCATGATTACAGTTGGGGAAAACAAACCCGATCATCTAAAATTTCTGATAGAAAAATGTCAAATTGATATCGATGATAGAGGCATTCACCCAAAAACAAAAGAGGCGAATGGTTGGACTGCTTTGAATTTTGCTGCAGCCTTAAGGGATAAAAAGATGATGGATTTTTTAATCTCCCTTGGAGCCAATCAGGAATTTGCCAGCCAAAAGCTCGGTGAATATTATTTCCAAAAAGGAAAATATGAAAAAGCCAAATTCCATTTACATACTGCAGAAAGATATTATGGAGCGAATTATGGCAAGGAACATCATGAGTATGGTGTACAACTCAACAATCTTGGAATCTATTATAACCATTTTGGACAATATGACAAGGCATTGTCCTATTACCTTCAATCATTAGAAAATACGAGAATAGCATTGGGTAGCGATCACTATTGGTATGGTATCAGGTTGGGGAACCTGGGATCATTGTACAGGACATTAGGACAATACGACAAAGCATTGTCATGCCTGGAAGAAACAGTTGAAAATGCAAAAAAAGCCTTGAGTGAAACGTCAGAACATAACAAGAATAGAGTTACTTCTATGTATGGTGTCAGATTGATAAAGCTTGGGCAATTATATAGTGACATGGGTCAATACAACAAAGCTTTGCCGATATATCAGAAAGCGCTGGAATTACTTGAAAAATCTATGGGTAAAGGACATGAATGGTATGGTATGGCTTTAGGCAATCAAGCTGCATTATATCGACTGATGGGTCAGCATGACCATGCCATTGCTATTCAGCAACAAGCACTTGAAAATGTTGAAAAAAGGCTTGGTAAAGAACATTCAGACTATAATGGCATGTTAAAACTTTTAGCAGTGATTTATCAGGAAACTGAGCAGTATGACCAGGCCTTATCACTCTTATTTGAAGCCAGAGAAAATTATTTAAAAACTTTTAAGGAGGGCCATCCCAATTTTGGTTCCTTAGCTACCGCAATGGGTAGAACCTATCGGGAATTGGGTCAATATGATAATGCATTAAATGATTATCACAGGGCTTATGAAATTTATAAAAATGCTTATGGTGAAGAACATCCCTACTGTGGAAATGCGCAATTCGAACTTGCAGAGTTGAGTTTTATCCTGGAAGATTTTGAGCAATCTGCAGCCCATTTTGAAGCGGCTTTCAGCATTCAACAAACACAGATCGATCGCTTTTTTCCTGTACTATCGGATCGCGAACAAATGGAATACATCAAAACTATTTCTTCACAATATGATAGTTATTATTCCTTTTTACATTCCGTTTTTCAAAAACAGGTAAACACACAAGAACTGGGTTACGACCTCACTTTAAGCTTGAAAGGACAAGTACTTTCAAGGAGCATACAAATGAGCGACTTAATAAAAAAAAGCAAGGATGCAAAATTGCTCAATCTATATCAGGAATGGAGGAATATACGCCAATTGATCGCCCATGAATATAGTACTCCAATTAGCAATCGATTCTTCGATCTAGAAAGTCTTGAGCTGTCCGCACAGGTACTCGAATCCAAATTGGCCAGAAAATCTGTGGCTTTCAGGCATCAGCAACAAAAAGTGAAATGGAACGAAATTCAAGATCATCTAAAAAGAGGAGAAATAGCTATTGAGTTTGTTGATTATCCGCATAGCGATACCACAATGACTAATAAGACCTATTATGCCGCTATGTTAATTGGTAAAGATTATGAGCATCCCTTATTTATTCCCCTTTTTGAAGAACATCGTTTAAAAAATTTACTCGAGCAAACAGAAAATTCAAATGATGATATGTTGGCAAGCCTTTATGCTGTTAGAGGTGTTGAACCCCGTGGCAAAGTCAAAACCTCTAATGAACTCTATTCCCTCATTTGGAAACCAATTGAACCTTTTTTGAAAGACATAAAAAAAATATACTATTCTCCGGCAGGCTTGCTTCATCGTATATCTTTTCAAGCCATCCCTGTGAACAAAACCGAATTTCTCTCAGACCGTTTTCAACTGCGTTATTTATCAAGTACCCGACAAGTAGTTTTCAAGAAACCCGAACGGAGATTATCTAATTCCAATGCTTTCCTTTTTGCCGATATCCATTACGATGCAGATAGTTCAGCAATCGCTAATTCAACTACTAAATCTAAAATGCAAGATCCTGTCATTGCCTTTAATGACTATCCTATTACAGAAAGGGGGAAATTGGAAGAAAGCTGGGAATATTTACCTGGAACCAAAGTTGAATCCGAACTATTGCAAAAAATATTTGAGGGGTATGGGATACAAACCAGGCTTTACTCCCAACATCAGGCAACTGAAGAATCTTTCAAAGCAATTGGAGAGGAAAACCCTTCTCCATCTATCCTACATGTTGCCACTCATGGTTTCTTTTTTCCCGATTTAAAAAAGGACAAAAAGGAGATGGATCAAAATGGTTCAGGCTTTCGTTTTTCAGAAAATCCACTCATTCGATCCGGACTGATCCTTGCAGGAGCCAACAAAGCATGGAAGGGGGAAGCCATGCCTTATGGGATTGAAGATGGTATCTTAACTGCCTATGAAATCTCCAATATGAACCTTGCCAACACTAAGCTGGTAGTCCTTTCCGCCTGCGAAACGGGCTTGGGAGATATTCAGGGTAGCGAAGGGGTTTTTGGTTTACAGCGCGCTTTCAAAAAAGCTGGTGTGGAAAATATCATTATGAGCTTGTGGCAAGTACCTGACGAACAAACTGGAGAACTCATGGAGCAATTCTATTCCTTTTGGCTGGGAGGAATGGATATCTGGAAAGCATTCAATAAGGCACAACAAAGTATGCGAAAGAAATATAGAGATCCTTATTACTGGGCGGGTTTTGTTTTGGTGGAATAGTATAAAAGTTTATTAAGAGTACTTGCTCCGTAACAGCAGAAGGGTTTCGGGGATCCTCCGTCGCCAAAATACAGGAGACAACCTCTTCAATAATTGCATCTTCAAGATCCAGTCCAACAAGGAGAATCACAGCCAAGTTGGCACTTTCTTTTTCATGACCTTTCCCTGAATAAATGTAACCAAGATCGTGGAGCCATGCAGCCAATTGAACTACAAAATGTTCCCTGTGTCCAAGCTCAATAGCTTCTCCAATAATTTTTGAGGCTTTTACAACATCCAGGGTGTGTTGTAGATTGTGAAAAAAATAACTATCCGGTAGTTTTTCCCACATCATTTTTCGGACTCTGCTCTCGAGTTCGTTTAAAATTTTTGCTTCTTGATATTTCATTTTTTTGGGTTTTATTTTCCAATGATTTGCTTCAATGAAAATTGGGTTGTGTTCCAAAATGTATGACGAGTTCTTTCGCCGCACCTGCTCCCGATGCCGATAGATATCGGCATCGGACGGCTAGAAAGGAACTTAAAGAAATTCTTTTAATGAGATTCAATTCCCTTCAGGAAAAGCTGGTAATCTTGGAAGAGCAACCATATCTGAAGAGAAATAGAAATGTAGTAGGAAAATAATCTTGTAACCATCCTGTTGAAAATCTTCTTCATTAAATGCTTCTAGAATGTGTTTCGCCAAAATGCTGCCTGCATTTTCAAAGGTCATTTCCTTTTGGGTTTGTACCGCTAATTTTAATAATTTTTTACCACCATCCTCAAATGTTTCTCTATGGGTTATTATGTAATGGGAAATCAGGCATCTCAAGATAGAAGGAGAACGGTCATCAATACCTTCAATCGCATAATCTCCCAGGACAACAGGTCTTCCAGTTAATGCCATTTTTTCGAATATCTTCATATACCCTTTACCATCTTTCGACAAATATTCATCGGCAATCAGATCTTTTTCAAAATCCAATACATTTTGGTAAATAGCTGTTCCAAACCTGGTTGGTTCATCAAGGGTCGAACAAGAGAAGAGCTTAACTGGATCTGTTTCTACAACCTTATCATTGGTACAACTTACTAAGCTCACCAGAGCAATCCAAAATAAAAAGATCAATGGTTTCATCATTCAACGATTTAATTGAGTTCAGTATGAAAATTGGATCATCCCGAATTTTAAATTTATGTTTAGAGAGGGCATCGAGCCTTCCCTAAATCTTCAAAGGGTTTTAAGGGGACAATTTGCTTGATTTTAGAGTATCACCCTTAAATTCACTTTATTCCCCTCAAACCTGGTCACCGCAAAAATGTCATTAAAGGTGTCTACCACTACATCGACAATTTGATCTAATCTATCTGTATGGGTAAGTTTTAGAATGCCGCTTCCATTCTTCAGACTTTTAGTCACATCCTGAACAGATTCCTGTTCATTCAGAAAATTGGATAACTTTCTCAGTGTGTTATAATCAGCATTGCTAAGTATTATCTCTGCTTTATGAAAAGTCATCTGATCATTATAAGCCAGTGTGTTCTCCCGTTGCTCATAAACATAGTCTTTTTTCTCGGCGATAAGTTCTACTGCATTTATAATGCATTGTTCCACTGCATCTTGCATAGCCTTACTTTTAAAAAACAAGCCTCCAGCAGGAACTCCAAATATATTTGCACCACCTACAGCTCCTACTTTATTGACCTTATGATCCAATGACTCAGAAATAAGAATCTCTCCTGTGTTTGCGTCAACTATCTTGATGATCATTCCTACATGGCCACTCATTTTTCCAATTCCACCTAATATTGCAGGTACTTTCTTTTTAAATATCTTAGGTAATTTCCCCACAGCCACCCCACTTTCATTTTCTTTGAATTCAGTAATGTTTCCAAAAACCAACAATTGAGCACCAGTTAATTTTCCAATTGATGCTGCAGTTGCATGATTAAATGCCCCACCATTTGCAAAATTTTGTTCTGACTGAACCTCTCTGATTTTTGATCGCTCAACTACCCGGAAACAACCAGTATTCACCAAGGCATTCATCAACATGTCTGACATGCCAGTCCCTACCTGAGTTGCAGATATAGTACTTGAATAGGGAGCAGTCACTTCAAAATCAGAAACCGCAAGTATGATTTTATCATTAAAAGGCATCCCTTCACAGCGAATCTGGACAGATTCCTGTTTTGATTTTTTCTGGGTATAAGCATTGGGAATACAAGCAAATAAAACAAGGGCTAAAAAGATCATTATATTTTTCATGATACTAGTTTTTAGATGATTAAGAAATTTGTTTTCATAAGTAAATAGTGTGGAATTCATTTTGTGATCATTTTAAATCGATTTTTTTTCTTTCGTTGAGAATTTATTGGGTGGATGTCAGCGTATGAAGTGTTCACACTTTCAAACAACCTGTATTTTCTTTCTCTTTAATACTTGTTTTTCTCAATTATTTAAACCATGAAATTTCATTGTTATCTCCATCCGATAAATAGCAAATACAGGGCTTAAAAAAAAACGGGGAGAAAAAGCTGTTAATCGCCTTTTCTCCCCGTTTCCCCAGGGTTGTTAAGTGAAAGTATAGTAGATCTAGCCTTAATTTCCAAAAAGCTTCTGCCTGATTACGTTTTTGACGCCTTCATCATATTTCCTTGAATGTTCCCGCCTTGCCTTTCTCCTGGCTTTCTCAAATGCTTCCATTCTTTTCTTAAAATAATCAGGGGTAGGAAAATCTACACCATTTAATCTGTCATAAGCTTCAATAAATCGTTCCCTATGTTCTTGCTCAGGATTAAGTTTCTCAAAAGATTCGGCTTTTCCGTTTTGATATTCCTGAGCTTCTTCACTGTCGTTGTATGGGTCACTTAAGTTATATATCGTTTCTTCAATTTTCTGGACTTTCTCATCAGCACTCAGGTTTTTATCAGAAGCACTATCATCCAGGTAATCTTTAAGCACAGTTTGAATAGCCGGGTCAGAGGTGTTTTTGGGGAAGACTATTGCTGGTGTTTTTTCTTTCTCTGCTTGAGTTTTACTTGGGTCTTCCTTATCTTGATTCAATTCGATCGGGATAGAAGTATTTTTAGATCCGCTTCTATCTGGCCTTTCCGGGCGCTGGTAATCTGGATTTAATTGGGCTCCATTTGTTCTATTATTACTACTAGGGGCAGGTTTCGTTCCAGAATTTGATGAACCTGAGTTACCTTTTCCCTTTTTCCCAGACTCAGGTTTTGTAGCTGGTTTCGCTGTACCTGAGTTACCTTTTCCTTTTTTCCCAGACTTGGGTTTCGTCCTGGGATATGATGAACTTGAGCCTCCTTTTCCTTTTTTCTCTGAACTGGATTTGGTCCTGGGTTTCGATGAGCTTGAGTTCCTTTTTCCTTTTTTCCCTTTGTCGGGTGTTGCTTTGGGCTTTTTTGGACCTGTTGCTTCTTTACCTTTTTGACTTTTATCGGTTTTGGGGTGTTTATAAGAATCAAAATCCTCTTTTTGTTTTTTGGCTTTAGCTTTTTCAAGATAATCTCTAAGTGCTTTCTTCTGAGTTGAATTAAGGTTTGGATCTTCTAGCATTCTTTCAGCAATTGCAATTCTATGCTTCTCAAGGATGCTTTCCCTAATTTCTTCCGGAGAAGTGATATTAGGGGATTCTGATTCAGGAGTTCCTAGCTCTCCATCGATTCGGACAGTAGAATTTTCATATTCTTCTGCTGCATTTTTTTCAGCTTCTTCGTTTAATTGATCGAGTACCTGATTCCTGGACTCATCCAGGTAGTCTAGCTCATCTTCTAATTGCCTAATTAAATTTTCCTGTTCTTCTTTTAGCTCCCATAAACGTCCACTTTCCATTATACTTGTTTCTTCCAACAAGCTTTCAATTTTTTTCAAACTATCTAAAGCTTCTTCTAAATCCTGCTTTAGCAGATCTTCCTCATCATCTTCTTCCTCTTGTTCTTTATTCTCCTCCAGCCCTTCTAAAACCTCATCCATCCTGTCATTCACTTTTCCAATTTTACTAATATTTGAAAGGTTGTATTTAATGACATCTTCCTCTTCTTCCTTTGACAAAACCTTCGTTGTTTCTTGTTGAGCCTTAATGTTTCCATTGGTATTTTGTTCAAGCCCAAAAATGCTTTCTATTGCACCTTTCATCCCTATCTGAGCGGATGTATCTGTTAGCCCTAATATAAATACCAAGACAGTTAATAAGCCTAATTTTCTAAATCTTGAATTCGAGAATTTCATAATTAATGATTTTTTGATGTTTTAATTCGATACTATTAGCCATATCATATTTTTAAATAGACTGGAATGCCTATTTGTGATCAATGAATTGCAGGTTTTTTTCACAATATGGAAAACATCCCTGAGTCCAAGCATGAACAAAATACGAGAAGGCTTTCTTTCAGTGGTATTTCTCTTTTGAGTATATTAGTTGACTGAAGAACACTCAAATGGAGATTGTTTTCCAAACTCTAATCAATTTTAATTATATGGGTTTGCCTTTGACCTTTAAAAAAATCTAAAGCACTCAGTGGACTTCTATGGCTGAATTCTTCCCCTACTTCACCCATGGATGATGCAGTTAATCCGCCTTTGACATATGCCTTCTGTTGATTAATCATTCTTGTATCCATACCTAGTTGCATGTGATGCGAAACAGTCATTTTATATTTATTGGTATTCTTATCCATTATAGATAACCTTTGAGAAACCCGTTCAATATATAATCCTGCATTCTTTACATTTGCCCAGCCGCGTACTTTTGCAAAAACCAAAGCAAATTTCAAAGGTTGATTTTCTGAATTTTTATATTGCCCAGCTACATAACTTATTGAAGCACCAACTTGATTAATGATTGGTCGATTTCTCACATCTCTGCCTTTGCTATCGGTTTCGGTAGAGGATTCCTGTAGTACACAAATGCATAACTCAGGATCATTTACTGGATATTCAATAAAATATATCCAGCCTGCTGACCAGGGGCCAATTTTTGACAATAACTGGTTTTCGGGAAATAATCCTGTTCGTGCCTTTGAAATATTAATAGCTTTAGCCAAAGGGTGATTTACTTTTCTGAATGCAGCACTAAATGGGGAACCAATAGCATGCTCAGTAGGATTATCCACGAATTTATTATCCATTTGAATTATGGATTCTCTTCTAACTTCTCCTAGATGACTGATTGGATAACCAACTCTACATTCTGTATCCTTAATAATAACTTGTCGCAATTGACTGATTGCTGGTTTCTCAACACTGGTCAAGCCAGGAATATCCACCTTAACAAAGATTCGCGTTTTCCCAGTTAATCCTTTTTCATTAGGTAATACTTCAGCAGCAATATATGAGTCCTGACTCTTTAATACCTTGGCATAAAGTTCCTTGTTACTTTCCCACTTTGTGAAAATATTTGGAGCATAAAAGCTCAAACGAAAATTTTTGAACAACAATGCTGATTTTCCATTTGTACCTTTCTGATTTTCAATTGTGCCTGTCACCTTAAACCGAATCCCTTTAAATTCAAATTCCCTTTCATATGAACCACTTACAAAGTTTTCTCCAAGGACAGACTTAATGGAACCATTATATTGCACCCGAGATTCCTTGGTAATTTCAGCATCTACCCAAGCCTTTACTACGGTTGGAGGACTAGGTGGGTCTTGTATGTATAATGGTATGGGTCCTGTATGGATGTTAGGAGGATCTTCTGGAGTAACAATTTCTACCTTATTGATTGTTGGTAACACCCAGGCTATAACAGTGCCATCAGCTTTACCCAAATCAAATTCACTTAAATCAAGTGTAGCAGTTATACCTGTAATCCCAGGTTGATTAGCATATGTTACCCCATCTGTAAAATAAGTATCATTATCAGATGCTCCATTAACTGTAACAACATTGTTATTTTGAGGATCAAAAGTAAGTGCTTGAGTGCCAATGTATTTTAGAATCCCTTTGGCTAAAAAAATAAAAACCTTTGCCTTTGGGTTTAGGTTTTTCTCAATAGGTTTCAAGTTTTCACCAAACTTCTTTAAGTTAAAATTATAACCACCCCCAATGGTTTCAAAAGTAACATCCTCCAGGTGTATAAAACCTTTATTGGTGAGTCCGTTGTTGACTGAGGTCAAAATTAACCAGGGATCATCTGCTACAAAACCAATTGGTGTGCTAACAAAACTCTCTGGTTTTAATTTGATATCTTTTAATTCAATACCTGCTAAAACTAAGGTGAAATTTGATTTGACCTTAGATTCACCATATGTAGCTTGGATTAATTGAACACCTGGAGAAGTGATCTTTAGCTTTCCCTTCTCATCAATGTGAATGTTAGCAATCGGAATCTCCGGATCGAATCTATTAATCAAGTCTGAATGCTGTATCCAGTGATAATGAGTTTCATCATGTGTAGTTACATCTACTTTTTTACCCTCATGAGTTGTTATCATTCGTACCTGTAATTCTTTATAGGCTTCCTGCTTTCTTGGGTCATAAGGCACAACTATCAACCCAGGTGAAAGTTCAAGTTCTACTGGCGGGGGTCTATGGTCTTCAACTGTTAAACGAATTTTGTCAGTATGAATAGATTGAAAATTGGCTAACTTTTTATCCGGTCGGAAATATGCTAATTCTATCTCCACTGCTTTCGGTTCACTTGTTTCAATACCTTGTACAAATAAGCTTGAGGGTATAAAACCTTCATTAGGGAATTCTATGCTAGCAGTTGACTCCTTATTTTCCTTGTCGGATTCATCCACTTCAAGTGCTAATGGTTGATACTCTCCACCCTCTTTTTTCCATAATTTGATATGCTTCAGTCCTTTAACTATACTTAACTTAGTTTTCCCATTATCATCGATACCATTTGGGCTGAGCTTTAACGTCAATTCAGTTAAATTTTCTTCATCTAGCTCATTGGTATCATATTCAACAATCTTGACAATACCACCCTTTTGATACTCATCATTACCTTCGTCCGGAACTCCAACAATATTTATATCTACTTGAACACCAACTACTTGAATTTGGTCTTTTATTGTAAATCCTACCAATCTTTTGCTGCCATCTACGAGTAATTGGGGAAAAAGTTCAAGCGTGATTTTTCCAGGAGGGTGCACATCCGAAAGTCCTTCTAAATAGACTGGTTTCATTTGTTCCGATGGTTCCAATCGTACTATTTTATTCTGAGATAAACCATCTATCAATATTTCCTTTTTGTCTTTGACATTATTATTCCAGATACTAAACTCAGAGGATCTCTGAATTTGAAGTTCTACCTTTCCAAATGTGAGAGGCAAAGGTGGATCGACTTTAATATTTAACTTTTGAAGGTTTGGATCAGCCTTTCCGCTAGAAGTGATATCATTTAAGTCTTTTTCACCGTTTCCGTTATCATCATTATCATTCATTCCTGTAAAACCGTACGTAAAATCTTCTTGGCTTTCTGTAATACCTGGAAAATTGATGTCTAGGTCTACTACAGTTAACCGGACTTCTTCAAAGGCCATAATTTCAACTGAGGTAGTTGAGGTCAGGACAAGTCTAATATCTCTAAAATGTGTACTTTTTCCAATTCCTTTTACATAAAGCGTCTTTGGAGCATCACCAGACGTCCATTTTACCGGTAATGAAATCAATTCAACGGGATTGTCTGTCCATATCTCAATATTCGACATCCCTTCTGGAGCTTTAAGACCGATATAAACTTCCTGGCTTTTAAGAAATCCTGGTTTTTTCGGAAAAGTTAGATTCAACTTCTTCATTTCTCCCAAGCGCACAATCCCCCCAATGTCAAACTCAGCATAATCTGGTACTCCCTCAATCTCCAAATCGAGTTGTTGAACCATAATTCTAAACTTTTTATTGAGTTTTCTGCCAGTTGCAGAATTTAGGTTTACACTTATTTCAACAATGCCATCTGTATCTTTCAGTACAAATCGACGAGAAATGATATTATTGTTTGCATCTTCTGATGTGAACTCTTCTTTTACAAATTCCAAAATATCAGAATCGTCACTTCTTACTGTACCTGATGCCTTATCACTACCTATATCAAACTTTAATGCATATATAGGAGCATCCTGTTTAATGAAAGGAGAGGTGAACAAAGTCACTTCAGGTGGACCAAATAAATGCACTTCACTATCTTTAGCATCTATTATTGAAATTAACTTTAGATCTGCATCAGGAACTTTTTTCAAAGTTATATCCTTAGTTTTTTTCCCACCATGTAAAATAATCTCCCCACTTTCTCTGCAATTTGGTGTTGGAGCATAGAAATATTTCCCACTTAACTTTTGTCCATCCTCCGAAAGGGTAAATTCCAATTTAATCTTATAGTTTGGATATTCCTCCAAATTTCCTAAGACTCTATCATGGCATTGAAGGATCTTATCCCTTTTATCGCCATCTTGATTTTTAAGCCAACGCTGCCAATCTTTAGTAGTGGGAAGTCTGCTAAGCTTTAATTGATTCCCTTCTAAATCTCCTGTATATTCAACTCCGCTTGGAAATTTCAATATTACTTTTTCCTCTACCATTGAAATTTTCAAGATTATTTTTTTGGAATTGCTGTTTGTTACTATTTGCCATTCCCCAATAATATCCGGGGTTTCTCCTAAGGAAATATCGGTTAGAAAAAGACAAATTAGACCTACAACCCATTTTTTTAAAATAGAGTTGACTACTATTTGTTTGAATAATGCAGATGGTTTCATAATCTTAACCTTTGATGTTTTCCATTAAAATGAAGCTCACTCGCCTGTTTTTACTCCTACTCTCTGGTGTGTTTTCAGTATCCTTAGGTTGAGTTTCTCCGTGCCCTACGGTAGTCAACCTACCTGCATCAATACCCGCTTCCTGTACTAACCAATCCCGAACGGTCATTGCCCTTTGTTCTGATAGCTTTTGGTTATAAGTGTGGGTGCCTGAGTCATCTGTATGTCCTTCAATTACCAGTCTGTGATTGGGTTTTGATTGTAAGACTGTTTTTACCTTTTCCAGGTAATCATAGGCATAGGGGTTAAGCTGATGCTCATTTGGATGGAAAAATATTTCACTGGACTCTTCAAACTCCCAACCTGAATCTGTTTCCTTCGCTCCCAATCCGCTCAAAGTGTTTTCTATTTGTTGTAATAGAATATCCAGGCTGATACTTCCACCAAAAGAGTTTAAGGATTCAACGACCTGTAGGCACAGATCCTCGTCAAATTCATCCAGGTAGCTAGTTTCGACTGTCACGATGGGTATCCCTCTCACCCATTGTTCTATATTTACCGGATTTCCGGCTTTTACATGTACATCATAAGTACCACTCTGCAATCTCCACACCGCTGGGTTCATTTGTTTGTCCTGATCCAGGTTATCGACTTTTTGTCCGGAGTAGGTGTCATACAATTCTACTTCGATATCCTCAGCCAATTCTCCTGGTTCTTCATACAAGGCAACCCGCAATATTCTTCCACCAGTCATTTTTTTTGCAGGCCATCCTTTCATTACTGGTGAACCATTTGGACCCACAAATGAAATAGCATGGATGTTGTTGGATAAATCAAAATCCTTTTCCTTCGTTCGTGCTCTCAAATAGATCTTCTCCATTCCATCCCAATATGTGATAGAAAACTCAATAACTGTATCTTGCATTATAGGCAAAGGAGGCAACTGCTTCTGACCTAGTAAATACTTATTATTGAAATTTGTAGATTCCATATTTTCCGGACCACCGAAAATATCAATCGTGCTTGCAGTACAGGTAATTTGCCCAAGATTCCAAACACGAACCTTTACTTTAATTTTATCCCCCTCTTTGGGCCCATTAGAAATCTTAGCATCTTGTACTGGATAAATGCCAATATCTGCTTGAACGTGATTGAGGTCGGGCAAACTTGTAAAGTAGGCATCTGCTTCCGCCTGATTCTCAGCAAATACATATTCCTCTGCATATTTTAAGTCCGTGATAATGGCAAACTCAGAAACTGCCAGGTAATGAGCCGGATTAAAATGATTGGTCTCCAGGCGTATGATATTCTTATCTTTTCCAGGCAGTCTCCTGTAAAGAAGATTTGGGTTGATTGGAATTAATATTTTCCCTTCCGGTATGGTCTTTTCCCAATGTGCTACCCGAACACCATTTAACAAAAGACTAACCTCATGCTCGGGATAAATAAATCGATCCCATGGCAATTTAAAATCTACAGAAAGAAAAGCCTTCTCGAGATTTGGGATTAAGGATAACAAGCGCATTGGTTCAGACCAGGTCAGGGTTTTTGGATTGAGTACTGTTTCATAATAATGGTCTATTTCTTTCCCTGGATCAGCTGAATTGCCATGATACAAAACCCTCAATTTCCCTTTTGAGGAAAAAATAGTGGGAGAAACTGAATATCCTTTATCCACAGTAATTTGTTGTGGGTTTGACCAGTTCTCATCACCAATCGTCTGTGTTCTGTAATATAATTCACTTTTATTATTATAACCCTCCACATAAACGAAGTGCAATGCTCCATTTTGGTCATGATATATATCCGGTTGCCTGCCATTGCTTACCTTTTCCTTTTTTATCTCTTTAAAAAGTGAACTGCCATTTCTTTTTCTAAATTTTTTATAAAAAAGGGAGGGATCCCCTTCCCCAGCTGTTTCATAAACAAAATGAAGAACATTTTCAGATTCAATTGCCAGTTTGGCAAGACAAGGAGATTTAACTTTCGATGCGATTTTGATTGGCTTGGAAAATGTTTGTCCTTTATCTTTACTAATGGCAAGCAGCAGTGTCGGAATATCAAACTGAAGATCCGTCCAGTAAACATAAAGTACCTCTTTTTTATAGATCATACGAGGCATATGCGCTCCCTTTCCATGGCTGGTCAGGTTTTTCAATTTGCCCCAACTCATCCCATTATCACTGCTAGTGGATATTTTTATTTCAGGCTTTTTCCCTATTTCATTTCCTTCATATACATAGAAAATTTCCCCATTATCTCCTCCTGCCAGATAAGGCCATCTACCGAATTCTCCATTCGGAGAAAACTTCTTTCTGGCGTGCAAAGTTTCCCCGTTTCTTTTTTGAACCTGGTAAAATGCTCTTGGGTATCTTTCTTTTTTGGGTTTTTTCTTATGCCAGGCAATATGAGTATTACCCTGAATAGTGACATAGGTAGGAGCAATAGAGTTATCACTATTTAATTGCTCACTCAACCATATAGAATCTGTCCGTAAATTTTTAGTAACGTTGCTTTCATTTGGCAAATTTGGGATTTCTTCAAAATCTTCAAATTCAAGAGGTTCATCACCTAAGTCCAAAAGCTCATCCTCCTCGGGGTCTGTCTGATTTTCATAACTTAAATCCTTCGTACCAATCGGATTATCCAAAGGCACCTCAGTTCTTTTTCTGTTGACACATTCATTTATATTGCAGGTACTAAATCCTGTACAGTTGGAGTAGGCAAGAAAAAGTTTTTTCCCTTTGGGAGCATTGAAAGATAAAGGCAATTCCAATGGAGCTTGTGAAGTGCCACCACCAGTACCAATCAATTTCCCCGTTAATTTCTCAAATCCAGCAAAAAGGATGGGTTCAACATGAACAATTAGTTTTTCACCGGGCTCAAACCGATAGTGTTGTATACCAGGGTTTATTCTTATTTGTCCTTCTAAATCTTTATCTGCTTTTAGGGAAAAATCTGTAATTACGACATTTCCTGCATTTACAATTTCCAGTTTTTTTCTAAGGTTACCGGGATCTTCCTCTATAACGGTTGAATTTATTACAATTTCTTGCCGTCTGATTTTCAGGGTAATATTCCTTTTATCAACCACACTAGTTTGGGTAACTTGTTGAAGTCCCTCTTCATCATTTTTGTTCACCTCAGCTTCCATGAGTTCAATACCTACCGGATATTGATCCGTCTGAGCATCTGCAGCATGTACCATCAAACGAAAATCTCTACTACTGCCTGGAGGGATCCTAACAGGTCGAGGTTTTTCATAGTTACTCCCTTCTCCAATAAAATCCATCAATAGCTCATCATTATCAGTTTCAGAGATTTTTAGAAGTGCATAATGCGCCTGGGTATCCGTATTCATAACAGTAACGGTAAGGCGTTGATCAAAATCCCGGTCGATGGTCAAATCTAAATTCTCATCAATGAATTGATTTTCAATGGAATATAGTTTTATTCCCATTTGATTTGCCAATTGCGTGGATCTATGAAAGGAAAGAGAAAAATAAGCTACCGTTAGCAATAAAAATCCAGCCCCTACGAAAATTTTTTTCTCTAATAACCAGCATTTCAATTTCTCTACTAAAGGAATCACCTTGTCCAATAATTCCTGTAGTTTTGGAGATAAAATGGTGATTTGCTTAATAATAAAGTCAATGACATCCTTTTCCCGAACAAATAGAATTCCCAGATAGGAAAGTAATGCAATAGGGAATATTAGTTTGAAACTTAGCGGTGCCGTTAAGTTTAGAATATTACCAAAAATGAAAATCAAGGAATAAAAAGCCCCCATTCCTAACAAGGAAAAGCCAGAAACAAGCTTACTCATCGTTTTCAATGTTGGCAAATATTTTATAATCTTATCTTCCCATTGTTTTAGCCATTTTTCGTTTTTTACTTGATCTAATTCATATACCTCTGTAGCTATATAGAGTAGCATCGCAATTAACGCAAAAAATGAAAAGCCTGCCATGATTTTGTGAATCCCAAAAGAATAATAATAAGAGGGTTTCAGAAGCATTCTAACGGGAAGCAATATCGCTAAAGCCACAAAAGCGATTTGTAAATTAATTTTTGATATTGAGATTTTCATTTTCGAATATTTTGGAATGTTATCAAAACCGCCTTTCAAAATCATCACGTCCTTAAATAGAATGACTTGCTTATTTGCGATCACTGAATCGAAAAAAAAATTACAGAAACATGGAAAGGAAGGACTCGGATTCTGGATATTTTCAATGGGATTTGTACAGAGAGGAGCTTTATTTTGCGCCGGTAAGTTTAAGGAGAAACAACAAACATGAATCATCTGTAGGCAGGATATATTATTCAACAATCTTGAAAACAAATGTATTTATTTGAGCTGAGTTTGGAGGAATATTAGGGGTCGCAGCCCCCCTAGTCCTTCTATTGTTTTTCTTAAAGGTTGAGCCGAAAAGGATTTCAAATGGATGGGCATTTTTCAATTTGCGGGCAGATGAAGCTCCTCTTGTTACAATAGCACTTTTTAAGTCTAAGGGTTCTTGAGTTACAATCAATTTAAAAACCTCATTTCCAAAAGGAGGGCTAAAAGTCCAATAATTTTCAATCGTATCTGATGTCACCGGTAGAACATGTGTTTGACCAGGATGGATATAATATTCTTCTGCTTTTCTTTTAAGGTAAGTCTCTGGCAATAACAGATTAATCTCATTGTCTGGTTGGATATCTATCAAGGCATAATAAGCAGGTCTCTCTCCAAGGTTCGTAATTTTGATTTTAAATTTATCACCTTCTTTGAATCGAACAATGCCATCTGTTCCGGTTTTGGTATTAATATCCTGGTCATCCAAAAGCAATTTGTTATTTGTCATTCTTTCGCGAACAGGAATCAACTCTAACTTCAAATCCATCCAGGGATTCTGCATTTCAAGGTTTCTGATAAATCTGGTTTGTGCAAATTTTAATGCTTCTTCAATGACTTTATTCACAAAGATTTCTTCCATAAAAAGGGACTCCCTTAGAAGAACAAAAGCTTCTTTAGTTTCTAATATCAACTGATTTTCATCTTCACTTAAGTGAATAAATAAGTCGGGATTCCCATCTACTAATTGAATTACCGGGTATTCCCTAATTTTTTCTTTTAGGATATTTCCAAAATTATTTTCCTGAAGATCTATTTGTAGTCGCACAGAAAGATCGCCATAATTTTGGCTTTCCACAAAAACCCAGGATTCAAGGGCTTCAGAACTGCTTAAAACGCGATCGAGGTGCACTTCAGAGGTGAATAATTCTGAAAACAGGATGGTTCCCCGAGCAATTGGATCGACCTCCGAAGTATCTTTTGTATCAATAGGATAAAAATGGAGGTTCGTGTTTTGATGCAATCCTGCCAAAGTACCACCATCAATAATAAGTAGATCATCATAACTTTTTAGTACAGAAAAGTGCCGTGAGTTGCCGTTTATTTCCCCCCCCATCACAATTTGATCCAGGTTGCCTTCAGACTGGGGAGTCTGCCGGGGAGCATTGGCAGCCATTTCTACCTTTATTTGATCAAACAGCCCCCTGTAGGAGGTGTTTTTGTCAATTGAGGAAAATGACTTACTAAAAGCGTAGCTGAGAGAACCACATACCAATCCATATTTATCTCTGGTTTCATAATTGAGTTCATTCGCACTGGAGGCGAAAAAAGCAACCATTGGGGCTATATTTCTACGAGTACGACCTCCCTCATTTAATTCATTGACCTCTTTGAAATCATTCTGTTGGATTGCCTGATAATTCTTGCTGGCCATCTTAATTCCTGTCCCTCTGGCTTTCCCTAAACCTCTTGTCCCAGTTCCAGAGTGACAGGCATCCAGCAGTACCATCACTTGTCCATTTTTTCCTAATCCTTTTCTCAATTCGAGCAATAAATTTCCTAGTTCATCATCCCTGATAAGTCGCTCTCCTTCATAAATTCCCTTTTTAAAATGCATAGGTGAATCAAAAGGGACAATCGCCTCATCAAATTGGTCTATTTCATCTTGATTATTATCAGCTACCTGCTGACCATGTCCGGAGAAATGAAAAACTGCCATTCCTCCTTTTTTAGCTTTTCCTATTAAATGCTCATTAAATGCTTCGAGTATCCTTATCCTGGTAGCTTGCTCATCACTAATAATTAATATATCCTTTTCATCAAATCCTTGTCTTATCAAAGCAGATTGAATCAATGCTATATCATTCTTCGAATTCAAACTCGTCCATCCCGATGCTTCAGGGTAATTTCCTACAGCTACAATTAATGCCACTTTAGAAGGACTACTTGCATAAAGTGATATTGAAAATAAAAATGCTATGCTAGAAACCAGAGTTTTCATTTTCATCATTCTAATTAGAGGATTTAGACAACTACCAAACTATATAAGCACAAATTGAGAACTGTTATCATTTCTTCAATTTTTTATAAATTTACAAGACTCAGGTTGTATCTAAAAACATTCACTATTCAGTTTACTTCCTTGACTCTGTTCCTAATGCTATCCAATTTAGGATCATTTATAGAATAACTTCGACATTTTGACGGCTTCTTTTGAGCTAAGCCTTCTTCTGCCAAA
>JBGTQJ010000099.1:0-20862 GCA_041941305.1 Saprospiraceae bacterium | reverse complement strand
TTAACTTTATCATTTTGACTTTTACATTTAAAACTAGAACCAATCACCCCTGCCTCTGGGGGGATGATTCATGTTTTAGAAGTTTATTGTTTTACAAACTGAATCACCTGCCAGTCTCCATCTTCCACAAACCGAATTCTCAACCAATACACCCCAGAAGCATAATGGGAAACGTCAAGTGTTCTTTGCGTAATTGAACCAATCGTTTCTGCTTTATTTTGATACATGATTCTACCCAAGGCATTTTGTACGGTGATTTCAATGGGCTGTATTCTTTCTGTTTGAATTTGAACCTGAAGCAGAGTACTTGCCGGATTTGGAAAAACCAAAACATAGGCTGGTTCTTTTTGTTTTTCCAATCCATTTGAATCATCCGCTATTTCACTGTCATATTGAGTAAGAATCGCATCAACTTCTTCATCACCCTTCAATGGGCTCGGTGTGCAGGTCATTATTTTTGCTAAAAACTGAATACCCAAACTACCAGAAAATCCTGGCATGAGAAAAATTGATTTTCCAGCTCTGTAATCCACCACAACTGTCCCTGAAAGACTGTCTGTTGATGTTAAGGTATCGGTCACATTGAAAAGGTGACTTCCAGAGATTAAGGTATCATTCAAGACTTGAGTAATAAGACATGGTGCCGGGCATGCAGAACAAGAACCTCCACAATCTACTCCTGTTTCATCGCCATTCTGAATGCCATCAGAACAAGTGGGAGCTGGACAGGATTCACAATAAGCGCCTCCACAATCTACTCCAGTCTCGTCGCCATTTAGGATACCATCAGAGCAGATTGCACCTCCACATGGCGGACAACTGCTGCCTCCACAATCTACCCCAGTCTCATCACCGTTTTGAATACCATCGAAACAGGTACTTGTACAATTTTGAATTCGTGCCAACAGATCTGTTCCATTATCCGATTTAAAGCCTGGCTTCAATAAGATGACATTCCCAGCAAAGTATTGAACATCGGCAGACGCTGAAATATGGGCAGTAGAGGTTAAAGAATCTGCCACGGCAATGGTTTGCGATCCAGAATTAACGGGGTTACCTTGCGTAGCATCTCCAATGCACGAAGTATCATTATTGCAAGGAGGACAGGAGCCTCCGCAGTCCACCCCTGCCTCATCACCATTTTGAATGCCATCATTACAGGTTGGACAAGCGGGACAATTGGCTCCACCACAATCCACACCCGTTTCATCACCGTTTTGAATGCCATCCATACAGTTGTATTCACAAGCCTTTATTACTACATCATCCAAATAAACCCAATCTGAATCACCAGAAGCGTCACATTGAAATCGAAATTGTGTGGTTGTAGTAAAAGAACCTGAAATAATGATGCTGCTATTATACCTAAAATCATTTTCAAATTCATCAGCCAGGTTCCATTCCTCAACAGTGGTAAAATTAGTCCCGCCATCCGTAGAGATTTGAAGCCAAAAATCTTCATTTTCAGCATCCATACTAACTGCCATAAAGGAAAAATCAACTTGAATTTCATTGTACAGGGATAAATCTATATTTCCAGTAGTTGTCCTGGAAGTTTCAGTGTTATCCCTTAATCTAATTGAATATGTCCCACTATTGGCGAAGCTTGCATCATTAATTCGAGCTGCATCTGAACCACCATCTGTCCAAATACCCCAACCCGCCTCAAAATCCTGAGTATCTATGATAGTAAATATGCAAGTACCACAAGGAGCACAGGAGCCACCGCAGTCCACAGCAGTTTCATCGCCATTTAATAGACCATCTGAGCAGGTTGAAGCATAGTCCTTTGATACAATAAACTGTGAAAATTGTGAAATGCTGTCAAATGTTATTTGGTCCGAACCTATATTTACAGCTGAAGCACCAGGTGGTGCAATCCAACCAGCAGTGGCTATGGCATTGGAAGGTCTCTTATGCATGTGATAAGCAAGAGGATCAACATATTCTGCCCAACTGTTTGGTGTTTGAAATACCATATCAGCATCCAGGCTGTCCAGATTGGTTCCATAATTATTTACTATCCAATATTCAGGAGTTAAGGTATTGGTGCTTGCCGGAGATCCATGGGGATCTTCTCCAGTTATATATGAAACGACTACTTCGCCTAATGGCAATGTATTGGAAAAGGTAATATCCAAATTGGTTTCTTTCATTCCATCATCAAAAGAATAGTTTTGGGCATTCTGAATGTCTTTTGTTACTGAAACACCACTTGCTGCCGGCAAATCAGAAATGACTCTTGTTGCTCCATTTGTGAGGGTTCCATGATAATTTCCTATTATATCCAGGCAATCTCCAGTTGATTCGTCAAATTGGTAATAAGCTACCAGTCCACTTTCTGAACCCTCTAAAGTCAAATGCATATTTTCCCGAAGTTCCTGTGTGGTCCTGACAGTATTCCAAAGACGCAATTCATCAATTTTGGCATCCATATTATCTGCATAAGTCCCTGTTCCGTCCTGCAAAACATTGATTGGGAATGTAGTCGTAATGTTTCTATCATATACTCCAGCCAAAGAAGTCTGAGAAGTCAGAAAACCATCCTGGTAAATCATCAAATTTCCATCTCGATCAAAAACAGCTGCCAAATGATGCCATTTTCCATCATTGATATCAGGGGCATTGCTGTTCAAATCCACTCGACTTCCACTTGTTCCATCAATATTTACTTTCCAGTCATGACCCAAGTAAAACAAGCCCCAACCATCATTGCCACCCGAATTCCAGTTTTTGTTGGAAATGATACTTGGGTCAGAATTAGTTGCCGTGGTTTGAATCCACAATTCCACTGTAAAATCTTGTGTGGGACCAAAAGCCAGGTCACCTGTTTGGGGAATGGTTAAGTATTGTCCTCCAGTTCCCGAAAGCGCATTACTTGCTTTTTCACCGATTTCTTTACCGGTGCCGGAAACGGCAATCGTTTTTTCCACAGCTCCCGCACTATTATGAGTTATGTTTCCAGAAAAAGCCTGCGCTACAGTTGGAAAAAAACGAACATAAATGGTGGTGTCAATAATAATTCCATTGGTAGCTTGAATATTTAAAGTGTTGCCAAATCCAGTTTGAGGGTCTACTGAAATTTCAAATCCAGCTGGAGCATTTATCTGAACATTATTTGTTACCGCTTTGGTTGAAAAAGTATAACTCTGAACTGCCAATGGTACATTTGTTACCCTAATTCCAAAATCACTTAAAGTTCCATTTAAGGTAATTATGGGAGTTGTCGTTTTTGTTATCAAAAACTGACCATGCGTCTTTATTTGAGAGAAGGAAATTGTATTATTTGAAGCACTTGCTGAGGATGCACCTGCAAGTAGGTTCCAATTATCGGTAGCGTTGGAACTTCGTCCATACAATTGGAAGAATTGAGGATTGCTTTCGTCAGAAGCTGAAATGTTTTCGGAAACAAGAAAAGTAGGGTCACCAATGGCGGTTGTATCCCCATAATTATTGGCTATCCAATAATTACTGATGAGCACATCATAACTTGGCAAAGTACCATTAGCAACTTCGCCAGATATTTCAGAAATTGAAACAAACTCATTTGGAATACTTCCTGAAAAATTAATATCGATATTAGAATCCTCCCCCCCATCATCAAATGACTGTGCCCCAGAAGCGTTTATATTTTTCCGAACGCCCACCCCTTCAGCTGCCGGTACATTAGAAGTAATAAAACTCCCATTGCCTTGCATTGAAGAATGGTAAACGCCCATTGCATCTGTTACGCTACCATCTCCATTATCTTTGAACTGATAATAGCAAATCAGACCGTTCTCACAACCATCGGCAATATCCATCGTGAGGTGCATATTCTCCTGAATTTGTTCTTCTGTTCGAGCTACATTCCAGATCCTGAATTCATCTAAATGTCCATCAAGTGCGTCATCATCCGTATCTCCAATTCTAAAAACTCCCTGCCAGTTGCCTGGGTTCTGGACATTGTTGAGGGTTCCTATGAATTTTCCGTTGTGATAAACGTTCAATGTACCATTATCAAAGGTTACCGCAACATGACTCCATTGACCAGCCTGCAATGCACCTATTGGAGATTGAATACGATTGCTTCCAGTATTGATTCCAGTCCAAAAGGAAGCATCTGAATTGGCATGGAATAAGAAGGAGCCCCAGCCACTTCCAATTCGCTGATTCCAATTGGAAAAACTGAAGGGCTTCAACCAAAATTCTACTGTGAATTCAGTAGGCTGCCAAAACAAATTTGAAATGGTAAAATAATCACCATCACCGTCAAAAAATCCAGCATCGTCTGCTATATCCTGGGCTGGGTCTAATCCTTCGCCATCCGTTGTAATGCTTTTGGTACTTGCACCCGTGGAGGTGTGATCAATTTGTCCAGTATAGGATCCGGCTGAGGCAGGAATGGTTCTCACATAAATTTTGGTGGCTCCTACATTTCCTCCGGATTGGACCAAGGTCAAATTTGAACCATAATTCATTAAAGAGTCCAATGAAATTTCGAAATTCCCAGTTAGGGTAATTGTAATGTCATTGGTCAAATTCACACCTGAAACTTGATAGGAAAGTATTTCACTAGAACTACCAATAGCAGTTTTACAAAAATCAATCTGAGACGTAAAAAGCCCAATAATTGGTGCATTTGAACGAGCAATTAGGTACTGACCATAATTGGGAATATTCGAAAAGGAAACAGTATTATTGGCATCACTTGCCGCAATACCATTCGCCAAATTCGTCCATGCGCCCACGATAATAAAGCAGCAATCCAGCTGGATTTGCCTCATCGCCAGAAGTGATATCTTCATTGGTTCCAAATGTCATTGTTGCATTAAAACTTCCATTCCTTTCATATCTATTAACAACCCAATATTGATCATCGAGTGGCGCATCGGTGGGTGAAATTCCTGCAATACCAAATGGACTAAGATCAATTTTAGTCGCAGTTACAGTTGCGGCGTCCTGAGAGGCATAATCTGTGGAATAATTGGTGTCAGCATAAGTCACTACCCCATTCATTTCTGTTTGAGTATCGGCATTCCCAGTACCAAATGGAGCAGTAGAACCAATTCTCGTTGCATTCGTAACTGTTCCATCATATTGCCCTACAACATCTAAAACATCACCACTTGCTTCATTAAATTGCCAGCAAGAGATTAAATCAGGATTACAAACATCTATGGTTAAGTGCATTTGCTCCCGAATTTCGGTTTCGGTCAATGCTTTTCGCCATACTCTGGCTTCATCAATTTCGCCAAAATATTGCCAATCATTTTCAGCTGCAGCCCCAATTCCTATTATCAAATTATTATTGATATCGCCAACTCCATTGAGGGCACTCTCCAACTCCAGGTTTCCATCAATATACAATCTCGCCTTACCCATATCCCTATCAAAGGTACCGGCAACGTGGTGCCATTCTCCATCATTGTATTCGTTGGTAGTTGAAGTCCTCATTCGAACTCTTGAACTGCCATCTGCCACGTTGAAACTTAGTCGACCTGATTCGATTGCTATTGTCCATCCTGGATTGTAACTATTGTCCCAATCCTGATTGGAAATAATGGCATCATCACTGGAAGTGGTCGTGGTTTTTATCCAACATTCTACACTGAAGCTTTTGGTTTTCCCAAATTGATATTCTTGACCAATTTGGGTAATGCTGATATAATCACCACTTCCATCAAAATTCATCGAAGTGCCTGGAATGCTTTCTGGGGTCCCTTGTACAATCAAGGAAATATTTTGATTATGCGTTAGTCCTCCCCCATATTCAGTAGCGGTAACAGTTAAAGTGTAATGTCCTTCTGCTACTGAATTCAAATTACTTATGGTCAAGATTGAAGAAGAAGTTGCGGTTACGTTTAGTGGAAAGTTAGAAGATGCACCAGATGGCAAACCGCTAATTGTCAAATCTATTGTATTGCTAAAAACACCCAAAGCCTGGGTAACCACCTGATAATCAAAATTGGTTTCAGAACAAATGGGTTGACTAGATGGAGTTACGGAAAATGAAAAATCATTGGTGCTTGCAGATACGATTTCAAAGTTCTCATCTGAAATATCAAAAAAGATGTTATCCGCTGCTTCAACCCTAATTCTGTTGGTTGTGCCAACCATATTAGGAACCACAATATCATGGGCTCCGTCGTTGCTTACATTATTTGCCAAAGTATCTGGATATGTAAAACCCCCATCGTAGGAAATTAAAATATTTACATTGGCGCAACTCACGGGAGCAACATCAGTATTGGATACATCCCAGGTCACTGTCCGCGTTTGGCCTTCAGACCAAACGGTACTATTATTATTTGGGATGATTACCTCAAATGGTCCAGCTCCAGCATCTACATGGAATAAAAGATCAGCATAATCAGCTCCGCCCATACCAGGATTATTGTCATTCACCATCAATCTAAAATTTAAATCCCTGGTGTAGGAAGGCATCACTTCTCCAATATCTGAAGTCCCATTGATGATTTTGCTAAGTTTTGGAAAAGTCCTCGCCGAATCACTTGTAAAGGGCAAGGTTTGAAATATGGGAGCATTCCCGGACGGATTTTGTGGTGGGGTCTGAGTAGAACCGTGGTCGTATTGTTCCCATGAATAAGTCAGTGAAGCACTTCCTCCGTCATCGCTTGCTGATCCAACCAAAACAAATGGGGTTAATATTGGAATAGTGAACCCTCCAGTGGGTACGGTAACAACCGGGGGATTATTTCCAGTTACAGAAGTAGCTGCACATCCGCTGCCTCCACTAAAAAATAAATGATTCACCATTTCCTGAAAGGAAGAAGAATGATATTGATAATAACCACCTCCAGGCATATTTTCGGAGCCACATAAACCGTCGTAACTCAAGATAGTATTGCCACTACCTGGTTCATAATCACCACCTCCGTATTGACCGCAACTGTTGAAAGTATGGCTTCCAGACATCTGATGTCCAATTTCATGGGCATGTGTATTTAATGAAGTACCACTGGTTCCACCACTTTTATATGAATTATTGCAAACAACACCAACATAGGCAACTCCTCCACCAGTAGGTTTTATCAAATGTCCAATATCATAATTGGATGCCCCCATCATTGCTGGAATTAGTGTTCTGGCTTCTCCCAACCAATCATTTCCCGAATAAGGATCTGTAGCTGGATCTGTAAAAATCAATGTATCATTATTGGCAATTAAATCAAGGTGAACACACAATTGTTTTTCGTACAACAAATTCAAATCATTCATCCTATTCGTTACCCAGGTCAATGCATTCGAAAATCCCCCTAAAGAAACGGTAACCTCACCTGCCAGGGAAAGTGCAAAACGATAGGTTCTTAATTGGGTTCCAACTGCATGGGGAGATGCCATTGAGGACCCTATTTCGGGAACAAAGTTATTAGTGTTTTGAATGTTATTTTTATGATCAATGTAATTAAACGCTTCATCGACATTTAACTCATGCATTTCACATGTGTGAATTTCCCTTGGTACATCTTTATCAAAATAACTAATATAGAAATCTTCTGTTCCTGCTTTTACCTTGTCGATAAAAAATATTCCGCCATCGGAAAAGGCCATGGCGTGAAAATTTTCTGAGGTCCATACAAATCTCATGGTCATGCCTGGACTGGTAAGGCTCTTTCCCATAAAGGTTTTTAGATAGGGGTACTTGGCTGCCATATCGGGGTGCATCACTGATGATTCTTCAAATTCAAAACATTCGAAACCACCATCAGGCAAGGGGAAATCTATGCAAATATTTGGAGTATGGGTTTTGAGGATTACCTCTAATGCTGTTTCATTTAATTTCAGTAGTCGATATTTAGTTGGGATTGCTTCGAGTAATCTGGATTGAATAGCCAATTCAGGTGACGAACTTTCTTGCCATAGAGATTGGGCATTTGAAAAGGCTGGAAAAATAAGAAAAAAGGCTAAAGACCATCGAAAAAGATGTGTAATCATTGGTTGAGTTTGTATGTGTACGCTTGAGTAGGTATTAGATGTTTGGACGGGGCTTTGGAGGACAATTTTATATAGTAAAATAAAAAATGTGAAGGTACACAACCAGGGAGAAAATCATAACAAAGGGATTTATTTTTTGTACAAAAATCAAGCCTTTTATACGAAACCAGTCCAAAATGGAATTCAATTTCCAAACTTATTGGAAAACTTCGCTAAAAAGATATTCTAGGGGTTGGTTGTGAAAAATTTCATTGGTTCATGTTCATGTTTAAAATCACCATCCCTTAAAAAGTCAGTTCTGCTTCGTGAACAAACTAGAAAGACTGATGCCGGCTCAAAAAATAAATTAATCTTTTACTTTAGAAAGGACATTCTTATACTTTCCTCGCAGCTAATCCCCTGGTTTACCATTTTGCTTTTGTAAATTAGCCCATGATTTTTTATATAGATGAACTTTTAAATATTTTTCCCAAACGAATCAATTATGTAAGTCACTCATAATCAACCCAATAGAACTTCACCAGAAAACAGAACTACGATTTTTTTTCTAAAACCAACTTTTATGAGAATCCCAGTCTCACTGACAAGAATATTGCTTGTATTACTCTATGTAACCGTCTATTCTTCTATCTTTTCCCAAATACAAGTTTCCGGAGTTGTTCAGGATGCAGTATCGGATGAAACTCTAATTGGCGTAAATATTACTATTAAGGATAATCCTTCAACTGGAACAATTACGGATATCGATGGAACATATCAGCTTGAGGTGCCTTCTGAGAAAGCAGTCCTTATCTTTAGTTTTTTAGGCTATGAAAATCAGGAAATTGAAGTAGGTGCGCAAAAAGTCATTGATGTTTTTTTACAAACCGATGCAAAGCAGTTAGACGAAATAGTAGTGACTTCTCTTTTGATTGACAGACAAAAAAGAGAATTGGGTTACTCAACTCAAAGTTTTGATGGAGAGGAACTCACCTTGTCAAATGCACCCAACTTAGTGAATGCATTAAGTGGAAAATCTTCTGGAGTTCGCATTACCTCGGCAAATGGGGTGGATGGAGGAACAACCAGAATTGTTATTCGTGGGAACAACAATATTTCTGCTGAGAACCAACCCTTGATTGTCGTTGATGGAGTACCACTGGAAAATCATTCTGGCATGACTGATATAGGGCGAGGCGTAGATTGGGGTTCTGCCATCAACAATATCAATCCAGCAGACATTGAGTCTGTTAATATTTTGAAAGGTCCAACTGCTGCTGCATTATATGGTTCAAGAGGAGCAAATGGGGTTGTAATTATCAAAACTAAAAGAGGCACAAAAAAACCAGGTCTGGGAGTTGAATATTCCGTAATACATAAGGTAATTCAGCCATATCGCTATCGGGATGTCCAAAATATTTTTGGGGCTGGTGGACCAATCAGTCTGCTGGAACCAACATTTGAAACGGATTCAGACGGAAATTTCATTTACCCTACTGACAATCACTCCTTAAATGGTCCTTTTGGCAAACCAACAACTGAATTATTTGGATTTTATAGCACAGGGGTTTCCTGGGGACCAAGAATGGAAGGACAAATGATAAAATGGTGGGATAATGAAATGCGTCCTTTTGACCCCCAGCCGGATAACCTGAGGCAATTTTTTAGCAACGGAAGTACAACAACACACAACCTGGCTTTTTCAGGTGGGGGTGAAAGGGGAACGATGAGGGTATCAATAACCAGAACTGATCATGAAGCCGTAGTACCTAACAGCAATTTTGAACAAACCACCGTAAACCTGGGCTCGAACCTGAATATTTCTGATAAGATTACAGCAGATATTGCTTTAAATTATATCAATTACCAGCGCTTGAATAGTCCTACACTTGGCGACAATAATGAAACGTCTTTTGGTAAAGGGATTTTGTACAGCTGGCCCAGAAGTTATAAAGGACTGGAAAAAGACTTTGCGATTCAACCAGATGGTTCTCGTTTTGAATACCAGGACTTTAGTTACCCATTTACTTTCTCACCACCTTACCTTTGGTGGAATACCTATAAAAATAATACAGAGCAGGATCGCAATAAACTATTGGGTTCCATCGCTCTCGCCTACAATATCACTCCCTGGCTCACGGCTACTGGAAGACTTGGTTTAGATTTTACTTTGAACCAATTTGAGTCCAGAAGTTCCCCTCACAACTCAGTAGGAATTGCAGGTGGTGGATATTCCAATGAATTGTCCAGAGAATTGGTTCAAAACAACGATTTTTTGTTTACAGCCCACAAGGACAATTTATTTGACCAACCACTAAATGTTTCCGTTTCTTTTGGAGGCAATCAATGGGAGCGCAATTTATACGGCATCAGAGGAAACAGTGGCAATTGGATCAATCCCCACCTTTACAATTTCAATAATTTTGAAGGTACCGGGGTGACCACAGTTATTGGAGGATTGCCTGGCGATACCCTTCAAGTAATAGTTGGTGATACGATTACAGTACCAATTCCAGCCACAAATTTCCCTGGAGAAAGTCGTTGGAATAAAAGGATTAATTCTCTATATGGATTTGTGAATATCCATTATGGAGATTTTCTCTTTTTGGAATTAACGGGTAGAAATGACTGGTCTTCAGCGCTTCCTTCAAACGCCAACTCCTATTTTTATCCTGGAGCATCTCTGAGTTTTATTGCAACTGAAGCTTTCGATTTAAAGCAGGACTGGATAAGCTTTCTAAAGTTTAGGGCAGCTGCTGCCAGAACGGCAACCGATACCGGACCCTTTCAACTGGATTTTGTCTATTCAACGGGTAATTTTGGCGGAAATCAAACAGCCAGTCTACCCGGGATTATTCCCCCTTTGGAATTGACTCCCCAATTAGCCAACTCTTATGAATTTGGAGCAACGATTGGCTTATTCAATGACAAAATCAATTTCGATTTCACCTATTATTATATCTCATCCTTTAGTCAAATTATAGATTCTCCCGTACCAGTTTCTTCTGGTGCAACTGCTGTTAGAATTAATACTGGAGAGCTAGAAAACAAGGGAATAGAAGCTACATTGGGGTTGACGCTAGTACAGCGAAGAAATTTCTTTTGGGAAACGGAATTTAATTTTAGCAGGAACAACAACTACCTGGTAAGCCTTGGAGAAGGAGCTACAAAAATTGAACTAGCCAGCATCTGGGGGCTAAATGGTCCGGCAATTTCGGTAGAAGCTGGACAGAATTATGGGACCATAATTGGATATGATTATATCTATCACGACAATGGACAACCTATTCTGAATGATGAGGGAACTCACTACTTATTTACAGATCATCGGGTTCCTGTTGGGAATGCAGCTCCTGATTTTATTGGAGGTTGGACAATGAGACTTGGATACAAAGGCTTGACCTTAAGCACTTTAGTTGACACAAAATGGGGAGGAGATATGTATGCAGGCTCTTATGTAATCGGCTTGCAAACGGGGCAAAGCCCTGAAACATTAAAGGAAAGATTGGGAGGCGGACTACCCTATACGGACCCAGATGGAAATATCAGGAATGTTGGAGTGATATTGCCTGGCGTTTATGCCGATGGCACTCCAAATGATAAAGTTGTTCACTATTATTTTAAACATGTTGGAAACACAGGTGGCTGGGGTCATTTTTTGACCACCCCTGGAATCAGGGAAAATACATGGATAAAATTACGTGAGGTTGCTTTGACTTATCAGTTGCCGCAAAAACTAATAGGAAATAGGATCTTTCAAAAATTGAGCATTTCGCTCGTCGGCAGGGATTTGTTTTACCTCTACACTACCCTGCCCGACCGCGTGAATCCCGAAGGTGGAAATGGGACTGGAAATGCTCAGGGTTTGGAATGGGCATCCTTTCCAAGCATGCGATCATTTAGTTTTGGTTTGAATGCTTCTTTTTAAAATACTTATTAACACTCTGATTAAGAGCCAACTATAATGAAAAAACGAAATCTTTTAATTCTCCTTATTTTTTGTATTCCTCTGGTTCAAAACTCCTGCACAAAGGGATTTGAAGAGTTGAATAAGAATCCATTTTCCCCTACGGAAACTGATATTGGTCCCTTATTCAACAGCGTTGTCAGTTCTTTACGGCTTGGTTGGAGTGAACAATTTTATTTGCACAATGAAACTTTGTATGGTGTCACTCAATTAGCAGCTTTGACTTCGGCAGCCTTCCAAAATATTACCATAGGTACGGAGGACCATTGGGGAAATTACTACCGGACTTTGGGAATTATTCGAGAATTAGAAAGACGATTTGATGCTTTTGAGGGAGAGCCAGAGCTATTGAATAATGTGCAAGCCAAGTTGAAAATATTGCTTGCATATAAGACATTTAGAACAACAGATCTATTTGGTGATATTCCATTTTTTAACGCTGGCAAAGGCTTTGAAGATATAGGTTTGGTGCGTCCAGAATTTGATTCCCAGGAAAGTATTTATAAATTCTTAATTGACGAATTAAAATGGGCATCAGAAAACATAAATTTATTGGCAGAGACAGCAAATGGAGAAGCCTATTTAAGTTATGGAGATTTTGACAACTTGTTTTCTCCACAAGATTTAAATCTATGGATAAAATTCGCCAATTCACTTCGGTTGCGCCACGCTTTGAGAATGGTTGAAAAAGACCCTAATTTTGCCATACCGCATATTTCAGAAATAATTGAAAATGAATTGCCCCTGATTGAAGATGGTGAAGATGTGGTGATGAATCCAAGAGATCAAAAATGGAGAAACCTCTCTGTAAATTGGTCTTTTCGGGAGCACAACAAACTCCGAATGGGCTCTAACATCTGGGGACTACTTTCCGAAAATGACAATGCCGATGGAAGTGGCATTTATGATCCAAGAGCAAAAATATTCTTTGAACCAAATAATGTAGGGGATTGGGTAGCATATCCACAAATTCCACCAGTAGGAACCGTTGGGTCAGGTGGCGTACCATATGGTCAACATCGGGATAATAATTATGCCGTAAAGGGAGCCGCCAATATCTATTCTCCTTTTAATTATTACCTCATTCGAGACGATTTCGACGTACCGGAAATCCTAATAACCGCGGCAGAAATACATTTTATGAAGGCGGAAATTTACCATCGAGGATTAGGAGTCGCTATGGATCCTGAAGAAGGAGATGAGGAATATTATATTGGAGTCGTTGCTTCCTTAAATTTCTGGCAAAATGTAATGACAGGATCTCATATTTGGGAAAATAAACCACCTATTTTATCCTCTGGCGAGCTCTTCGCAATCGCAAACCATCCGAATTTGACAATTTTTACTACAAATAAAAAACTGGAATATATTTACACCCAACGATGGCTAGATGCTTTCAGGCAACCCTGGGAGGCATATGCTTTGCAAAGGAGAACGCAAATGACACCTCTGGAAGGTGATTATCCGGAGCATTACCGCTTTGCATATCCGCCTTCGGAAGTTTCTAACAATCCTGACAATTGGTCTGCACAAGCAGCCAAAATGGGGGAAGACAGCCACCGCATAAAGGTTTGGTGGATGAAGTGAAAGTTTAATGAAAATGAAAATGAAAAATTCTTCTGATAATCAGTTAGTTATAACAATTTATACTTTCTTTTGAATTGTATCCATACATTTTATCAATTCATTTGAAACCATTTATTATTTCGATATGAAGAACCGATACAAGAACATTCAATTTATTTCAACAGTAGCATTTATATTGCTCGTTTCACAAATCTGGTCACAATCTGACCAATACATACATCTGGATCGACAAGACGACCACATTGTTTTGGACAATGGTTCTCAATACATTCAGGGAGCCAGTCAATTTTCTATGGCAGGTTGGTATTATACAGACCAATTGTCTTACGGACAGGGCATGATGGGTATGAGGGGGAGCAATGGATTTTATCTAATTCAACTAAGTGATGGTATCATTGAATGCCGTTATCACAACTCCACTGGATTTTACGAATATGTAGCCCCGGCTTTCAGCATCATACCTGAACAATGGCAACACATTGCCTGGGTCTATGATGGAAGTAAAGTTGAATTATTCATTGATGGGGTTCCTAAAGGAAGTGTTGCGGCTGCAGGCACTTTTGAGTTATCTAATGTCCCTTTTGTAATTGGAAAAAGTATTCTTGCCGGGTTTAATTTCGTTTATGGCGGTCGCGTAGACGAAGTCAGTCTGTGGACCAAAGCTTTGACTCAATCCGAGATTCAGGATATGATGATGAATGAATTAAACGGAGATGAAGCTGATCTTCAATTATATTATAAATGTAACCAGGGAGTACCAGGAGCAGACAATACTTCAATTACCCATTTAAAATCAGAAACTGGAGCTGGAGAAAGAGATATGGAATTATTGAATTTTGCAATGAATGGTCCTACCTCCAATTTTAACGGTACCCTGGATATTGGTTTTCAAGCGATTACCTTTCCTCAAATTCCAAACAAACTGGTTTCAGACCCTCCATTTTTACTCGATGCATCAGCGAGTTCCGGACTTCCAGTTACTTATGAGATAGTTTCCGGACCAGCTACAGTAAACGGAAACGAAGTAACATTAACTGGAGTTGCAGGTGAAGTCATCATAAAAGCATCTCAACCAGGAGATGCTACATATGACCCTGCTGAAGATCTTTTTAATTTATTCCAGGTACTGGACCCTCAAACCCATGTACCAGAAATTGATGCTCGAAATCCATTGGAAGGTGATGTTTTTGTGCCCTCCCTTTCCAGAATACAATTAGCAGCAATATCCAATATAGATTACCCTGAATTATTTTCGGTCGATGAAGTATATTTTGAAATAAATGGGGAAAGCATTGAAGCTACTGATTGGGAAAATGAACATTATACAGGATGGTGGAATCCTCCCAGTTATGGCTCCTATACTCTGAATATTGTCTCTACTAATAATTATGGAGCATCAGCAATTAAAACTGTAGATATTAATATTGTTGACACAGCCCAGGATACAGAAGTTCAAGCTGTATCAGGTGTTTGGTTGAGTAGCAACAACATTACTGAAACCGTCGAAGCCGAATTGCCTTCTTACCTGGGTGCCTATAACGAAATTATGGCAAATTTGGAAGTGACCTGCCCTAGTGGAGGTTGTGGAGAATGGGATCGAGTGGCAAGTATAGATATTAAGGGCCATAATGGGCAATGGGTTGAAGTGATTCGCTATATTACTCCTTATGGTACGCCTTGCTCACACACTTCTGATGTAACTGATTATATGTCCTTGCTTCAAGGAAAAGTGTCTATTCGATTGAATTGTTCAACTTTAGATAATGGTTATGAATACGAATTGAATTTCTCTTATACAGAAGGAGCTCCGGCGCATAAATACAGTACCGTAGATGTACTATGGTGGGAAAATTATTCTTTTGGAGATCCTGCCAATTTGCAACCAGTACCAGTTTTAAATCATGATATTCCCAATAATGCAGCAGCAGCTACTTTAAAGTTGGTTTCTACTGGTCATGGATGGGGCAACAACAATACAGGCAATGCCGCTGAATTTCATGAAGACACCCATCATATTTGGGTAAATGGGGTTCAAACCTTTGAACAACACAACTGGGCAGATTGCAACCCTAACCCAGATGGTTGTCAGCCACAAAACGGCACTTGGTTTCACGATAGAGCGGGTTGGTGTCCTGGAGACATTTCAAGTTGGTTTGATTATGACATGGATGCCTTTATTAATGAGGGAGCATTAGAATTGCAGTATCTTTTTGATCAGGATTATCAGGATTTTTGCCATCCCAATAATCCAAGCTGCATAAGTGGAGTCACTTGTCCAAATTGCGATGACGGTTTTAACCCATTCCTGATTGTCGCCTGTAACCTTGTAACCTTTTCTGATGCTCCGCTGGGTGTAAATACCAAAGATAATTTTGAGGAAAATGCACCTCATTTTTCAGTTTTTCCTAATCCTTCAACAGGTTTGTTAAATCTTGAGTTCAGGGAAGCAGCAAATCATTTGGAAATTAAGGTTCTAAATAATTTGGGGCAATTGGTTTCCAGTATTAAGGAACAACAATTTGGCTTAAAATCATACCAATTAGATTTGTCAGACTTTGTCAAAGGAATGTACCTCCTGGAAGTAAAAACTGCAGAGGGAATTGGAGTTGAAAAGGTAATTATTGAATGAGGAGATGGAACCTGGTTTAAATGTAATTTGGTTGGTCGGTTTGGGGAGGAAACAGAGTGAAGAATATTTGACTCCACGAAAATCCGACAAGCCAAGAAAATTATTTTCAAAATATCCTAACCCGGCGAAGCCTTGCCATAGAATTTGAGAGATAAAGCGTGTGAATTTGAGAAATATTTTCATGTCTCATACTCTCAATCTCTCAAATTCTCACACTCTTTAACCTCAGCCAGAAAAGACTTTCTTGAATTTCTTGCCACCTTTGCGCAAAAAATAACTTGGAAGGAACTAATTCGAATCATAATCTGAACAATGAAACATTTCTACATACTTTTTACTTTGCTCTTTGCAAGTTCCATTAGCTTTTCACAAGCTGATTCTGTCCTTTTACATTTCAACAATTTGGTACTCGGCCCAATGGATGGGCAAGACGGTTGGAGGACTGTAGATCAGACTACTGGCTCTAATGATTTTACTGTTGGTTTAGCTGCTGGCAATGTCGTCACACCCGATGGTACCAATGGTGTTTTTTACAATGCCAGTGGGGCTGGGTTTGGACGAACAGCCACAAAAAAAGACTTTAATAACTTTGAATTAGACCTCTCAAATGGGGGCATTTTGGAACTGGAAGTTGAAATTCACCGCAACTGGTGGGGTGAGTTTATAGGGATAGGATACGACGCCAACGACAATGGGGTGATCGCACCTGGATTGCCAACTGAACCAAACGAGGGTGGAGTCATGTTCAAAATAGCGGGTGTAAATTTTCCCGATGGCAATGGTTTCGTCACCCCTTCAGGTCAGGAAATTAAATTCAATATAGATAATGGCGGATGGATTAAATACCGCTTATTTATGGATTTGGATGCAAATGGAGGTCAGGGACAGGCGGCATTGTTTTACAAAACACCTCCTTTTGATGGTGCATGGTTGGCTGTCTCAGATGTGCAGGGGGTAAATCTTGAACTTACACCTGGTTCAGGAGATAGAAATGATCCAGCTATGTGGAATGGAATTTTCTTTCATTCCCAGGGGGGTACTGGATTTTTCGACAACATTCTACTAAGAACACCTGGAGCAAGTGGACCAAAAGCACAATTCATTGATTTTCAAAATGTTGGAAAGCAATTGTCAACAGCTGCTCCAATTGAATTGATTGCTTCGGCAGATTCTGGATTACCTGTTGAATTTGAACTTATTTCCGGACCTGCTACATTAAATGGAAACACGGTTACCCTAACAGGAGATGAAGGAATTGTGGAAATTCGGGCTACTCAAGATGGTGATGGAGTCAACTGGGCAGCAGCTACGCCAATTACGAGAAGCTTTCAGGTAATTGATCCATCGATATATGCTCCTTCCTTGATACTGCGGCGTCCAGTTGATGGTCAGCCGGTAATCATGCCAGAATTGTCTTCTTTTTTGATGGTAGCTTCTACCTATATTGAGCATGACGATTTACTATCCATTGATGGAGTAACTTTTTCAATAAATGGTGAGGACCTCGAGGGAAAAGATTGGGGAACTGGATATTATACCACCTACTGGATGCCGCCGGATTATGGAACTTATACCGCCACAATTACTTCAATAAGTGATCAGGGAGTAAGTACAGTTGAGACAGCAAGCTTTGAAGTAGTTAATGCTTCTGGAGAACAGTCCATTAAATTAATTGATCATGTGCATATGGCAACTGTTGGCGGCGCTTTGGACACCAATGTTGTTCTTCCAATTTTTGTAGGCAATTTTGATGAAATCTCCATGCTATTCAATTACGATTGTCCACCAGGTGGATGTGATCCATGGGATAGAATTGCTCAGCATGAATTGCAAAGTCCTACAGGAGAATGGTTAGGATTTGCTCGATATATTACGCCTTATGGAGTCGCGTGTGACCACTTGGTGGATTTGACGAGATATGCAGGAGTTCTACAGGGTAATACCCGGTTTTTATTGCGCTCGGTAACCGCTTCTGTTATCACAATGACTTTGACTTATAAAGTTGGAACACCCGATTACAAATACAGTTGGGTAGAAAATGTCTGGGATGGCACTTATTCATTTGGGGATTATGCCAATTTACAGCCTGTACCAATCAAACAGATCACCCCCAACCACAATGCTGAGAAAGCTCAATTGACCCTCATCACTTCTGGACACGGATGGGGAGGAAACAATTGGCTAAATGCAGCTGAATTTTATGAAGCAACTCACCAAATCAAAATCAACGACGGAGTGGAGTTTTTCCAATTCCTATGGACAGACTGCAATCCCAATCCAGACGGCTGTCAACCACAAAACGGTACCTGGATATTTGATCGGGCAGGCTGGTGTCCAGGCACATTTGTTGAATACCACGACTACAATCTTACAAACTTCCTTGTAATTCCCTCGTGGAAAATGGAATACATATTTGAACCAGACTACGTGGATCTTTGCCACCCTAATCACCCTGATTGTGTGGATGGGTCAACATGCGAAGATTGTTCGGCAGGTTTTAATCCCCACTACCCTGTTGATGCTCATTTGATTACATTCAGTAATACTCCTTTGGGGGAGAATCTAACCAAAACTACTGATTTAGAAAATCAATTCAATCTAAAGGTAAGTCCCAATCCAAATGACGGTCGTTTTACTATTTCAAACGAAGGAGGATTTAGCAGTCACAATTACCTGCTTGTGAATGCCCTTGGGCAAAAGATTCAAGAAGGCGTTTGGAATGCATATGAAGAACCCGAATTTGAAGTTGATTTGAAAAACCGGGGCAAAGGGGTTTATTGGTTTGGATTACGAACTGATTCAGGGATTGTTTGGGAACGAGTAATAGTTCAATAAGGCAGAGATAGGAGGCATTTTGGAAATTGGAAATGCCTCCTATCTTAAGGCGATCAAGACCAAGGCATTGTAAATTTCAACGCTTCATTCGCATATTAAATTAAATTGAATTAGAAAAGATCTATACTTGGCAACTTCACGGTTAGGCAAGGAACAACATACCATCATTTCTCCTTTAATGGCTGAGTCCCGTATGTCTTAGCCTGTTTGGTCATCTTGATTAAATGATTCAAACGTCTTTGTGATTCTTCTTTTCGGGACTTACCTGCCTCACAAATCCATCCGATTTTTAATCTTTTGTAGAAATAGGAAAAACCTTGAAAATTGGTCCAGACTTCCGGATCTGCTTCCAGTTGTTTTTGGACCCAATCTGGAATAATTAAAGGATCGCCTGGAGAACCTACTTGCGCTCCAATGATATCCAGAGCGCCAGGAACAATTAGATCCAATTTTTGCAGTTTCCAAACTCTTTGCCGATTTAGCTCTGATAAAAAACTTTTTTCCCTCCTGGGAGTGATTCGTTGTACCCTACTCTCTTCATCATATTTTTTGACGACTCCATCAATCCAGCCAAAACAAAGGCATTCCTCTACCAAATCATCATACTTGAGACATGGCTTTCCAGTATCTTTTCGAAATAAACGCAACCAAATTTCAGTTTTGGTCTTGTGATTTTTTTGAAGCCAAGTGCGCCAGTCAGCTCGCTTCTTTGGATAGAATACTTCTGTTATTTCAGGCATCAGATTTCAAATTTTCGGATAAGCTTCTGAGTCATTTCATCCTCCTGTTCAATTTTTTCGAATAAATTTTCAGCAACTAAATTAGCAATTGGTTCAATAATCTCGGAATTGGCAAGTTTGTTTTTGACACAACCGCTGAATCTTGGATTTTCCATCCTCACATTGATGGCTGCCAACAGATTTTCCTTCATACCCTTCTCCGAAATTTTGTATTGATTGGTTAGTTTGTGTTTTTGGAAGTATTTCATCACTCCCACTGTGATGCCCTTAAATAATCCTTCCAGGTGGGTACTATGCTCAATAGTTTGGTGATCATTAGCGAAAGAAATTTGATAAGCCTGGTCAACTGAATAGGATAAAAATCCATAGGCAGCCTCCACCCATAAACCTTCTATTTGTATAACTAAATGAGTATTGAAATAGGTTTGTCCATAAATCCTCCATATTTTGAATTCTATCAAGTCCCATAAACCATTTGGGTACTGAAATATTGCCCTACATGCCTCATTTGCTTTTTGATAGTTGACTTCAACATTTTTTTTACCAAATAAATAAGCGTAGTTTCTCAATTCTTGTAACAAATAATCTTCTCTCCATTGAAATTCATTCACCCAAATAGTTTTATCCAATTTGAAATGAATTTTTAATAATTTGCCGTAGAATTCTTTGTGTTCAGCTAAGCCCTCTTTTAATACACCTTTATGATAGATTTGATAAAAGCTGTCCTTGTCCTTGTCATCATACAATCGAAATTCTAAAAAATCTGAAAAGGCATTTAAACAACAAAGTTCGAGATTATATGTCTCCTTAAAGTTAAAGAAGTTAGCCAATTGATTTGAAAGAAATGCTTCGGAGGTTCTAATTTTTATTACTCCATTCAGGTCCTCCAACAAATCGATGGAAAAATGGATTCCATCATATTTTGTAAAAAATTCACTTATCATTCCTTTAATAAGATTAACAAAACCCCACTCATTTGCAGCACCTAAATACATGCCTGGTCTTAAGCGCATTTGTTCATGCCATTCAAGTGAACTGATGTCTTTTTTTGAATGCTGAGAAATTGTCATAAGTATTTTTTATAGGCCTTTAAAACCAAAAATGCTAGTATCAAATAGGACATAGACCTGACAGGTGGGGCGTCGAAAGTGGGGGTGTTTTTTTAAAAAAGTTCCCCCCATTTTTTG
>JBGTQJ010000098.1:18338-21400 GCA_041941305.1 Saprospiraceae bacterium | reverse complement strand
TTATTGACAATGCTGATTTTGAAGTGGGGACTTATGCACTCACTATCACTGATGCAAATAGCTGTACCAATGAAGCCAGCATTGAAACCTCTATAGCTTCAGGAGCTGACTTTGAATCGAAGTTTTTGATTAATCAATTAGCTTGTGTGGGAGATACGATTCATTTCATTGAGATATCGGAGCTGGATTCCAACCAAACAGATGGTCTCTTCACTGCATTTGAATGGAACTTTGGAGACGGTGCGACTTCTACACAAAGAGATCCAATGCATATTTACAATGCACCTGGTGATTATACAGTATCCGTCACGGTCTTTTCAGATGCTTGTCCGAATGTGTCGATTGTGAAAACAATAAGTGTGGAAAATTGTAGACGTACACCGAATAAGAATACACCTTTTGCCTATGTCAATCTTTTTCCTAGTGTGAATGATGGAAACTTCAAATTAGAGGCAGATTTGAAAGAGCCTTGGGATTTGAAAGTAGAAATATTTACTGTTGATGGAGTTTTGATACAGGAAACATCAAAAAAGGATGCCTTACATTTCGAACAATCATTCTATATCGATAGAGAAGGGGTTTACTTCGTTTATTTGTCGACGACGGCTGGTTTTAGAGCGCTAAAAGTCATGGTTGGAAAGCATTAATTCTTAGGATGCAATAATGATTATGTACAATTGAAATGGTTTAAATATTGGATTTGTGGAAGGAACACAATTTTGTGAGAATAAATACAATAAACTTCCTTCTACATATCCATCCAACTCATTTCTTGGGGATTGAAAATGCACATGGGTCTCCCCAATCAAATTCCTACAGTTCAAGAATAGCATTCTCCCTTATTCCAAAAGTTTGATAAACTTTTAGTGCTAAAACCATTGAAGGAACATAGCGATTATTTTCAGTAGAATTGACCTCCTGTGGAAATGCTCATTTCCATTTTGGCAATCCCTCTTGCTAATATCCAATATGGCTGGTTCTATTTTCTCCAGTTTTACATCAGGAAGGGATACAACTTATTTATTGTATTTTCAATAATTATTGAAAATACAATAAATAAGTTGTATATTTGTTTTGAACCAAAAAATTAACTTGATGGAAAAAGAAAAAATATTGCGTGGGGACTTTGCACTTCAAACTTCTCTAATCCTTTGTATGCTGCTATCTTTTGATATGGAAACAAATAATAATGCCTTTCCAATTTGCTTCTTTAGCTTTGCTATAACACAAATACTGTCTGGATTGATAGGGTGGTCCATCTATCACGATAAACGAAAAAAGCGTTACTTGAAATTTTTCTTCTGGAATAATATTGTAGGTACAGGCATAATCGTTATTTTAGGTAGTTTAAATAACCACTTGGTTAGTGAATTTACTGGAGGGCTTTTTGTTTTTTGCTGGATATTTTGTCCGTTTTTTATGGCAATATGGGCGTATCGGAATAGTTATTTAGGGTGGAAAGAGGCACTTGAATCCAATAATGTAGATGAAGAATTTAGAAGGCAAAAAGAATGGAAAAAAGAGTTGTTCGCAACTTAGAAATATTACTTTATGCAACAAAAAGGGAAAACGAACTTAAAAGAATTGATCCAAAGCATGAACCCCGTTTTAAACGAGGGGGCATATGTATTTACCACTGTGAGTTCTGTAGAAAATATTCCTAGAGATAAGACTATTTGCGAATTCAAGGAGCAAGAAGGCATAACGGTAGTTTTGGAAAAGCCCTTGGCAGATCAATTGAATTTGCCCTATTCCTATGTAGCCTCCTGGATAACACTGAATGTTCATTCTGCTTTAGAAGCTGTAGGACTGACAGCAGCATTTGCTACAGAATTAGCAAATCACGACCTCAGTTGTAATGTAATTGCGGGGTATTTTCACGACCATATTTTTGTTGATATAGCTAACGGAGCCAAAGCAATAGAAGTTCTTAGGCAATTGGCAAAAAAAGCCTAATTGGGAATGCTCTGTATAAGTTCTTAGTTTTGAGATACAAATTTCAAAACATGAAGAACCAACCTGCTACAAAAAAAAATGGCGGGTAATTTACCCGCCAGAGTTCATAAAATTAAGTTCCTAAAGGACTTATAATAACTCGCTATTCTTATGGCATTAGGACTTCAAAAATGTAACCTAAGTCGAAACCTTGAGTAGTTCCGCATTCGGCTCCAACAACTGCACACTCACTTGATGGACATGTTTCACTAAATCTGGTGGCAGATACACAAGTGCCTGGTTCATCTGAGCTACTTCGGTAGCATTTGTTGTATTGACATTTCTCCATCATGTTTCCACCAGGACCCTCATTAGATTCATAATCAAAAACTTCAATGTAAAAAGTACCATCTAATTGTTGCTGAAGGTGCTCAGGTACTTTGGCAATTATCAGATCTGTTTTTTGGTTGTTAGAAGTTACTAATGCATTAGTAACCTGAATGGCATCTATTTCTTTTTCCAATAAAATTACTTCAAGGTAACTGTTCAAAGTTTTATTGCCTTTAACCAATGACTTATTGGCTTTAGCCCATTGTTTCAATTTTTGAACATTCAAAATGTGTACGTTTTGAGCCTGGATTTGAGTGACTTCACCATTGAAATGATTGTTTAAAGCATTTGCAATTTGATCCTTGACACCTAAATTTTCAAAGTTTGGTTTTACAGAATATCCAAAAGCGGATAGGCAAAGGCTGAGTGTTACTAAAGCGATGATGCTAACATTTGATTTCATGATTAAAAGGTTTATAAGTAGGAAAGGGTTATAGAAATTATGGGGTTTCGAAAGCAATTGAATGCCAACAAAACTGAATTAAGAAGGGAGTTTTTTGATATTTTGGTTTTATTAAATGACCTTCTTATTGTTTGTTTTTCCTACTTGGGTTATGAATTAATTACGAGTGCAAAGAAACAGTAGTTTGGAAATTAATTCCTCACCCGAAAAGGTGATTTTAGATAATTAATTGAGGGGTGGACACGGGCGGCTACTTGTGCCTTTGGGAAAGCTGCCAAAAATTCTTAAAGAGAGACGTGTTTTGTTTTTTTTGTTGCGGGAAATAATAAAAAAA
>JBGTQJ010000098.1:0-18328 GCA_041941305.1 Saprospiraceae bacterium | reverse complement strand
TAACGAGTCACGTATTTTGATTATTTACGGCCGTAAAAACATCAAAAAACGTCTCTCTGAAGAACAAAATTGCCGCCTGCAGGCGGCAATTTTCTACCATCGCTGTGCGATGTCCACCCCTCAGATAATTAATTCAACTTGCGTTAATTATTAAAACTGTTGCAGCTTGTGAATCAAAGCAGTACGATGGTGGACGTTCAATTTGGCGTATAAATTTTTCACATGAGATTTTATGGTATTGATGGACACAAAATGTTTTTCTGTCATTTCCTTATTGCTCAAGCCCTCGCAAATGCCCAAAGCGATTTCATATTCCTTTTTGGTGAGGGGAGACAATAAATTTGCATTGATGACTTCTAAATCAGGGGTAGACTTTGAGTTGGCTTGAGCATGGCGATAAACAGCCATTTCAAGTGAAGTCAATAAATCATTTTCATCAAAAGGCTTTAATATATAACCAAAGGGCATGGTAACTTTAGCTCGCTCTATCGTTGATTTGTCAGAATAGGAGGTCAAATAAACAAAAGGGATTTTGTATTTCTGATTGATGATTTCTGCCAATTGAATGCCATCCAGGTTTCCGCCAATATTGATGTCAAGTAAGGCAGCATCAGGGGTCCTCGTTGCCAACATGTCCAGTGCTTTTTCACTATTATAGGCGATGCCAACTACCTCGAAGTCGATGTTGCGCAAATAAGCGGCAATATCTTCTGCAATTAAAGTTTCATCTTCAACAATTAGTACTTTCATAATTAATGGCTTTTATGCAGCTTTATCATATTCCTCTATCCACATTGTAATACTGGCGCCACCTTTACTTTCTATTTCCAAATCCGCTTCTAATTTATTTTTAAAGGCATGAATGAGTTTGAAACCAAAGGAATCAGATAATTCTGGAACCAGCTCTTTTTTCCAACCAACCCCATTATCAGCTACTTGCAGTTGCAGGCGGTTTTGCAATTCTTTTAAACTCACTTTGATGACTCCATTTCGTTCGTTGGGAAAAGCATGTTTGAGGGCATTACTCACCAGTTCATTTACGATCAAGCCCAAAGGGATAACGATATCCACATCCAACTGAAGGTTTTCAATATCGGTTTCCAATTGAATGCGCTCTGGAGAGATGTTGTAGGAATCAAATAAACTCTTTGTCAGTTTGTCGAAATAGGATTGGATCTCGATACCCATCAAATTGTCTTCCTGATACAAGTTTTGGTGGATGAGTGCCATTGACTTTACGCGATCCCGGCCTTCCTTAATTGCCTCCAAGGCATTTTCATCTTCAATAAACCTGGATTGCAGACTCAATAGGCTAGAGATTATCTGAAGGTTGTTTTTTACCCGGTGGTGAATTTCCTTTAGCAACAATTCTTTTTCTTTAAGTGCTTTTGAGATAATGACATTGTCTTTTTGTTTTTGCCGATAGAAATACAATAATAGCCCTGCAAAGACGAGCGTCACAAACAATCCAATGAAAATGAAAAGATTTTGGCGGGCGACTTTTTCAAATTTTAATTCCTGGATTTGATTTTCTGAGTTCAACAATTCTATTTCCTTTTCTTTTTTATCTGTTTCATATTTGGTTTCCAATTCCGCCAGGTTTTTCATCAAATCCTCCTGTCGCAAACTATCCTTTAAGGCGAGGTATTTTTCGTGATACTGTAGGGCTGACTTTAAGTTTTGCTTTTCCTTGTATAGGTGATAGATCATAAAATAGGTGTTGGCAAGAGAAGTCCGGGTATTTATCTTATGAAGAGATTTTTCACTATCTAACAACACTTTTAATGCAGGTTCTTTTTGCCCGTTTTGCAACAACAACATCCCAAGTGTTTGTTGCCAGGAACCCACGATCAATTCCTCTCCAGCAGCTTTTTGGTATTCAATGGCTTTCTGAAGCCGGGTAATTGTAGCGGGATCTTTTTTTGAAAAAACAGCATAAGTTCCCGCATGATCTGGATCTGAAATAATCTTTGCTCCTCTGCCGGATTCCCTTTGAAAATCCTCCCATTTTTGGGAAAAGAGGGCAAATTTTTCAAAATTTTCAACTTCAAAATAATGATTGCCCAAAATGTAGAGCATGTATCCCTTGTCCATCCTACTGTCGCCTGACTCAATTATCGACCAGGCTTTTTCATATTGTTGTCCAGCTTTATCTAATTCTTTTTTGTCAACATAGAGCAAAGCAAAATTGGCATGTACTTTCCATTTTTCATATTCCTCATTTATGGCTTTAAAAGCGCGTTCAGCCTGCGTGAAACAAATAAAGGCAGAATCCAATTGCCCTACTCGCCTGTAGAGAATGCCCATATCCAGATAAGCTCCCGGGAGCAAATCTTCCAGTTGATGTTCCAATATGGTGTTCAAGGCAAGCTGAACATGGTATTTGCCTTTGTCTAAATTGCCTTTATTAGAATATAGATTGCTCAATTCCAGTGCAGATTTTGCCAATCTATCGGTATCGTGGTTTTCTTGAGACAAGTTCAATGCACCTTCATAAAATACAATGCTACTATCCCGGTTTTTTGAGCGGTATTCTCTACCCAAATCGATCAATTTTTGTATCTGTTCCTGTGCCTCTGATGCGGGAATGGCATTTTGAGAAAAAGCCATTCCCAAATTCGCAAAACAAAAAATAAGTATAATTTTCCCTAATTGAATTTGTTCAAATTTTGTAATCATGGTTTTCATTTTGAGCTGAGGGTGTGTAGCACATTGCATCGAAAGGGATATAAGGGGACAAAACAGCCAGATCCTGACTGTTTTGTCCCCTTATATCCCGATGTGAGCGGCGCCGTGGCCCCACGAACAATTTCTGACTTCATTTTTTTAACAATTTGTGCTTATCTACTAGACTTTATTCCAAAAGATTTTGTAAGGGAAGCCGTCAACCGTCCGCCGTTAACCGAATAAAGTCTACTGTAAAGTAGTGATTTACAATGAATTTTAACTATAAACTTATGGATAGACCTAAAACAACTACCTATCTCAAAACTGAAAATTAGGGTTTTATCAAAAAGCAATTACCACCCTTTGGGGTGATTTTAAATTTTTCTTACCGTTTCCAAACCAATTCCGGAATCTGCTCATCTGCTCCTACGATTCCAGCTGTACGCAGATTATAAATCACACTTTTCAACATCTTGTCACTCACCCAACCGTGTATTGCCCATTCTGTACTATGGTACCAGCGCTCTACATCTTTTTGTTTTTGTTCATACCGCTTGCTGACCATTTGAATGGCAGCTTCATCTTGCATAAATTGATCGCAACTATCATGGATGGTTCTTAATACTCTGATGACATTTTCTGGTTGCGTTTTTAAGATATCATTTGTGGCTGTGATTACGAAACAAGGCCAGGGGGTCAGAAATTCACCAACTCTTCTAAGCTGCCCTGAATCGACGTAGGGTTTAGTTGTGAATTTTTCCCAATAAAAGACATCTGTATTCAAGTTTTTCAATGAAGACAATGCACCATCCAGGTTTTTGATAACCTCAAATTGATCAGTGTCCAAAGCCTTTCCACGACTGGTTGCATCTACAATTGCCATCAGATGGGAACCAGACCCAAAGCGACTGATAGCGTATTTTTTATCATAAATTTCTTTATGGTATTCCAATGAATTGTCGACACCTGTATGAATCCCCCAAATCAATGGGGTCATCACATATCCACTAATGATTTTGGAAGGATTGCCATTGATGATGTCTTTGATGATACCTTCTGTAAGCAAGACACATAAATCAACTTCCCGATCTCTCAAGGCCCTGGTCATTTGACCAGTACCGCCTCGGAAAGTGGTCCATTCTATTTTGACCCCTCTCTTTTGAAATTCCTTCCGTTCTTTTGCCAAATGAATTGGAAGATTGAAATGCTCGGGTACACCACCAATTCGGATTGTATTATTTTTCATAGAGTGAAGGTATTGTTTTTAATATTTCCCGTTCGTTTTTGAACATTTTTCGTCCAGATTTGAACGAAAATAGTGTGGTTTTAAAATAACCTATTTTCTAATTTGTTGATTGTCAGTTTATTAGATTCTAGGCCTGGGAATTGACTATAATACTTTTGTGGTGAAGCCCTTCTCTACGTCCAGCATAGTCTAAATCGAAAGGCATCATCTCAAGGAGGTGCTTGGAATCAGAAAATAAATATTGAGCTGCAGGGTTTTGAACCCGGGATTTAGATTCCTTATGTAGCGTTCAAAACGCTACTACTCAGTGAAAGGGACTGATTATTTACATTCCTAACCAAAAATTAAGCATTGTGTTTCAAAACTATTTCAAAACCACCATTCGGAATCTCTTCAGGCATAAAGCTTATTCCACCATCAATGTGTTGGGCTTGGCAGTTGGCTTGACGGTCAGCCTGCTAATTCTTTTGTGGGTACAAGACGAAAGAAGTGTCGACCAATTTCACAACAATGGAGATCGGATTTTTCAATTGTACGCCAATTTTGAAGCAGGTGATGGCAGTATTCAAACCTGGGGGGTCGTTCCTTTTCCTACAATGGATCATTTGTTAGACAACTATCCCGAAATAGAGAAAGCGGCTGCCTATGATCCTACCAATAAGAAGAATTTCAAAGTAGATGAAAAGGAATTTTTGATTGATGGGCTTTATGCAACAAGCAGCTTCTTTGACCTGTTATCTTTTTCTTTTTTGGAGGTAGAAAGTGACTATTTTGAACAGCCCAACAGTGTTTTGATTTCAGAAACCACTGCTCAAAAGCTTTTTGGAACGGATTGGCAAGGCATAGCTTTGGGCAATACGATCACAATTGATGGAACCCCAGACTTCAAAGTAGCTGGCGTATTCAACAATCCACCAAAAAACTCTTCATTACAATTTGATTTTGTATTGAATTATGAAGAATTGAGAAAGCAAAACCCTCCAGGTTATCCCTGGGGAAGTTTTGATTCAAGGGTACTCGTTTCGTTAAATGAGGGCTTTGATGAAAAAGCTGTTTCCAAAAAAATAGCGGGAATTGTAAAAGAAAATAATGAATATGTAGACGAAGATATATTGTTCCTTTACCCTTTTGAATCCATCTATCTGCGAGGAAAATTTGAAAATGGAGTAGTGGTTGGTGGGCGCATTGAATATGTGCAATTGTTTACCCTGGCTGCATTGTTCTTGTTACTGATTGCTTGTATCAATTTTATGAATTTGGCAACAGCACGTGCTTCGCTTCGTGCTAAAGAAGTAGGTGTGCGGAAAACCATAGGTGCTGGTCGCGCTGCTCTTATCAAACAATTTATGGTAGAAGCTGGGGTGATTACTTTTTTGAGCTTTGTGTTAGCCGTGCTGCTTGGAGAATTGTTCCTCCCTAATTTTCAGGAAATTACAGGAAAGCAAGTCAGTCTTAATTATTCAAGTACTTCATTTTGGGCATTAACAGGTGGATTGGGCTTGATTACCGCTATTTTAGCTGGCTCTTATCCTGCATTTTTTCTATCCTCTTTTAAAATCATCAATATTTTGAAAGGCAGTTTAACCCGAAATATGGGGGGCAATGCATTGCGAAAGAGTTTAGTAGTTTTTCAATTTGTACTTTCTGTATTGCTCATCGTAGGCGCCACCGTAGTTACAAGTCAGGTTGATTTTTTGAAAAACAAAAACCTGGGCTTAGACAAGGAAAACGTGCTGTTTTTCCGAACACCTCCGGGAGCCAGAAAGAACCTGGAAACCTTTGAGAATGAGTTGAAGAAAATACCTGGAATTCAGAAAATTACGAAAACCGGCACAAATCCTCTAAGTGTTGGTTCTCAAACCGGAGACCCTAAGTGGGAAGGCATGGGGCCAGATGAAGAACTCATTTTCAACGTCATCACTACGGATCCTAATTTTCTAACTGCCATGAATATCCCCTTGGTTGAAGGGCGTGATTTTTCCACTGAATTGTCCACTGATACTACCAATTATATTTTGAATGAAACCGCAGTAAAAGCGATGAACTTGAAAGACCCAATTGGCAAAGGGATGGAATTTTGGGGTGTTTCAGGTAGCATTGTTGGAGTGGTTAAGGATTTCCATATTTCTTCCCTTCATGAATCGATTGAACCTTTGATTATAGCGAATATTCCAAATTTCACCTCGCTAACCCTGCTAAAAATTGATCCCCAACAAACTGAATCAATCATTGCTGGAGTGGGAACAACCTTTAAGAAATTTGCGGAGGGAAAACCCTATCGATACGATTTCCTGGATGACCGGTATTGGCAAATGTATCAAAATGAAGAACGCACCAGTGCCCTCTCCAAATGGTTTGCCATCATCGCTTTGTTCATTTCCTGTTTGGGATTATTTGGCTTATCCACTTTCATTGCTGAACAAAAAACCAAAGAAATAGGAATTCGAAAAGTGTTGGGAGCTACCGTCGAAAATGTGGTTTTTTTATTATCCAGAAACTTCCTAAAGTTGATAGGCATTTCCCTGGCTATTGCCTTTCCAATCGCCTGGTATTTTTCCAATCAATGGCTTTCTGATTACGCTTATCAAATAAATCTGCATTGGGGCTTTTTTGTTTTTGCAGGAATCCTGGCGATTGGCATTGCATTTTTGACCATAAGCTTCCAAAGTATAAAAGCAGCCCTGGCAAATCCTGTAGAAAGTTTGCGCAATGAGTAATTTTAAATACTACGATGCTGCAATCCTACAATCCTGCCATGTAAATGAGTTGAGGGGCAATGGTTGTTCATTTAAAAACCAGCACCGAAAAATATTCGTTTTGTTTGATTTTAGAGGGCAGTCATATTGACTGCCTTTTTTATTGGTCTTAAACTACAACAGGTTGCTTTTTTCAGTTTTTCTTGTAAACTTTTGTACTACCGGATGAAAAAACTAAATGACAATGCAATATTTCGCCATTCTTGTTATCCTGTTTCTCCAAATTCAATTTTCCTATAGCCAATGCGAATTTAGCCTCGATTGGGAATATAAATATCAAAGTTTAGTCTCCCCCTTGAGTTTGCAGGAGGATTGCGCATTATTGATCGCACGGATAAAGAAAATCCGGCCCAGGTTGGGGAATATGCCAATCCATTAACGTATGAACCCATCAACCTTCCCAGAGCATACAATAATGTCGTTTTGAATGGGAACACAGCTTATGTGGCAGTTGATTATTGCGGCGTCGAAGTTTTAGATATTTCTGATCCATCAAATATTGAATTGATTACACATTACAACCCCCACGATTGCCCTGGTGGAGGTTGGCACAATGCCTTGTTGCATACCAATGAAATGGTGTTTAATAAAGATTGTGAAAAGTTATTTTTTACAGCTGGGAAAAGTGAATTAATGGTTTTGGATGTGTCTGATAATCAGAATGTTGAACTTTGTGGAATGTATGGTAGCCTTACAGATATCACAGCCACCTGGGGACTTGGAATGCGCAATGACTCCATTTTTTTATCCTATTTAATCATTCCGGTTTACATCCCTTTGATGCAAAGTGGAATGGTATAAAAATGATCAAATGGGAAAATCCTTGTATGATTAGTAATGTCAATCAAGCTTTGGAAAAAGAACCAGAAATAGCATTTTTCCCAAATCCAACTGCTGGAGAGCTAAACATTGATTTGAAAAAATACCATGAAAAAGTAGATGTGGAAGTTTATAACTCAATTGGACAAAACCTACATCGGTCCAGCCATTTAAGAACAGTTTATATCAAATTTCAGTTTCAAGGAGAACCAGGAGTCTATTTTGTGAACCTATCAACGAATGAAAAAAGCCAGGTTTTCAAATTGATGAGAAGTAATTGAAATAAAAATTAAAATCAAAATTCATACTTACCCGTACCTCTAAGCTCGATTGCTAACACCATTTCGCACCCCCCTAATCTATCCACAATGGTATCAGCAATATCCCCTAACCCATTTACATTGCAGCATCATAGCATTGCAGCATCATAGCATTAATAATCATTCACTCCTCAAACTATCCACTGGATTTGCAAGGGCTGCCTTAACCCCTTGAAAGCCAATCGTCAAAAAGGCAATGGCTATTGCCGCAATCCCAGCGACTACCATCATCCACCATTGGATGTCAATGCGTGAAGCGAAGTTTTCCAGCCACTGGTCCATGAAATAAAAGGAGAGTGGGGTAGCGATGAGTAAACCGATGAGGACCAACCACAAGAAGTCTTTTGAAAGCAGGGTGACAATATTAGGCACCGTAGCTCCCAACACTTTTCGGATTCCTATTTCTCGTTTTTTGCGCTCTGCTACAAATGCGACCAGGGCAAACAAGCCAAGGCAGGAAATAAAGATGGCAAGCCCGGAAAACAAAGAGAATACTTTTCCAAACAGGCTTTCAGCTTTATACTGTTCATTGTAATAATCGTCCAAAAAGAAGTAATCCAGTGGATTGTCTGCAAATAAGCCTTGCCAGGTTGTTTCAATTTGGTTGATAGTAGAACCTATTTTATCAGTAGATAATTTAAGGGAAAAATAGCTGGGCTGTATGTTTTCATTCATCGTTCTCAAAATCATAGGCTCTACAATGGATTTGGGGCTTTCCTGATGGAAATCTTTTACGACACCAACTACTTTTACATGATCTCCCCAAAAATTGATTTCTAAACCAATGGCTTCTTCGGGAGAACCCACTTTAAAGACTTCTACACCCTTTTCATTTAGAATGCATGCGGATGCATCACTGCCCATTTCTTTGGAAAGCCCTCTTCCAGCAATCAATTGCATATTGTAAGCTTCGGTATAATTTTCGTCAGCGGCCATGGCATGCAGACTATAACCTTCCCCCTCTTCTTCTCCCCATTTATTGACTCCAGCTGTCCAACCATAAGCTCTTCCCGGGACAGCAGTAGAACCAGTAACTGACTTTACTGCGGCTAGTTGTCCGAGTTCTTTCTTAAACGTTTTGCTTTTGTCATTGAAAGTAGAATCCCGGACAATTGGGCTTTTGATAACTAAAGTTTGTTCTATGTCAATGCCCAGCTTTTTGTCCTGCATGTATTGCATTTGGTTGTAAATAATGATCGTTCCAGCTATCAATGCAACAGAAGCGATAAATTGAAATACGACCAGTCCCTTGCGCATCCAGCTTCCACCTGCAATATTAATTTTGGTGAAGCCAGATTTCAATACAGATATAGGCTTGAAAGAAGATAGTAGAAATGCTGGATAGAGACCAGTCAGGAAGGTGCCTAACAGAAAAACGCCTAAAATCATTGTCAGCAACTGAGGATTGGAGAAAATGGACATTTGAAGTGGTTTGTCCACCAAATTGATAAACCAGGGACTCAACAATTGTGTAAGCCCAAAAGCAATGAGGATGGCAATGACATTGATCAGAGCTGCTTCTGTCAAAAATTGTCGAATCAAAGAACCTCTTTTCGAACCAACCACTTTTCTAATGCCTACTTCTTTTGCCCGCATTTCTGAACGAGCTGTTGCCAGGTTCACATAATTGAACCAAGCAATGAGTAATACCAAAGCACCAATGATGAGTAGAAAATTGACTGCTTTCTCATCACCGGGAGGTTCGGTTTCGAATAAAAAATTGGAAGTTAGATGAATATCTTCAAAGGGCTGTAAGTAAAATTCAACGGCATCTCGGGTTTCTTTATCATAAGTACTTTCTATTACATCTGGAATTTTGGCTTCCAATGCTTTCCAGTCTGTTTCTGGTTTTAACAATAAATAAGTTAGATAGCCATCCCAATAGGGAGCTGTTTCTGTGCTTCCACCTTCAAAAAATACATCTGAATAAGTAATATAGGAGAGCAAAATATCATATTTCAAGTGGGAGTTTGGGGGCGGGTCTTGTAAAATACCCGTAATGGTGTATTCCCTACTACCATTTCTGATAATCTTTTTCCCCATCGCATTTTCATCACCAAACATTTTTTTTGCTGTAGATTCGGTAATGCATGCCATGAATGGTTCATCTAAACAGGTCGAAGTATCCCCCTGGAGCAATGCAAAATCAAATAACTGGAAAAAGGAAGGCATGGTATAATAGACCTTTTCTGGTTTGAAGGTGATATTTTCATCATTAGCATAAATGGCATCACCAGACCTTGCGAACTTTACATAATCTTCTACTTCCGGAAAATTTCTGCTGATAACTGGTCCCGCACAGGCTGCTCCTGCTGCAAACTGCATAAAAGTAACCCCTTCTTTCACCCTATCCGTTCGTACCCGAAATATGCGGTCGCCATTTTCATGGAAGGCATCATAACTTTTCTCGAATGCGACATACTGCCAAATGAACAATACTGCTGTCATGCCTACCACCAAGCCAGTAAAATTGATAGCAGAGATAAACTTATTTTTGAGTAAATGCCTCCAGGCAATTTTTAGATAGTTTTGAAACATGATAAAAAGTTAAAAAATGCAAGTTGCGAACAACAGCCTCGCCGCCCTACCGGGCGGCTCGGGAGGAGTTTTAGGAGGAGAAAGCGGAAAATTTCCCGCTTTCTCCTCCTAACCTCCTTCGGTGAGCCAAGGCAGTTGGCAAAGCGAATACTTCACAACTTGGATTAATTAGTTTTGAAAGTTACGCTTCTAAAATAAAATTCAATGGATGTGCCATTTATTGCAGTGTACTGATAACCAGTCGATTGTAGCAGGGTTTTGGGGGTTTGTGGGTTGGTTTTCGTCCAGATTTGGACGTGGACTGTTCGGAAACGAACAAAGTCCATTGGAGCAAGGACAGATTAATGTGATTCGTTTCTTTTATGTACTTGTCATTGAGTGAAAAATGGATCTGATCAAAGAGAAAAGGGAATCCAGCAGACATTGTCATAATAAGCAAAGCAGCGACTACTGCAGAATGAGTCGTTTATGCTCTAGACAATTTCACTTAAAAAAAAAAGTTATGAAAACATCCATTAGACTGTTAATGCTATTCTGCTTTAGTATAGCTGCTCCCTTCCTTTCTGCTCAAAATCCTGACATTTTTGTAACCAGCCGTGACAACAATTCAGTAAAAAGATTTGATAGCAATACTGGTGCCTTTAAAGGAGATTTTGTTCCTCCTGGACTAGGTGGCTTATCGGCTCCACAGGAAGTGGTATTCCACCCCAGTGGAGATTTGTTAGTCACTGCCCGGTTCAATTCTGCCATTAAAAGGTATGATGGTTCAACAGGTGCTTACAAAGGCAATTTTACTTCGGGTTATAGCCTGGATAATCCTACGAAAACAAGAGTAGGACCGGATGGTTATCTATATGTCAGCCAGTGGGGAAACCTACAAAACAAGGTCGCCCGCTTCAATTTTGACACCGGAGTATTTATTGATGAATTTACTTCAACTGGTATCCCCAATGGTTGTGGACAGGCCTGGGACGAAGCAGGTAATTTATATGTGGGTAGATATGGCAATGGTACAGATGGCAATGTCCACAAATTTGACACACTGGGAAATTTTTTAGGCATCTACCTCAATAGTTCTATTTTACAAGGACCCACCAATGTTTGGTTTGGAGATGATGAAGCTTTATGGGTTGCTGACTGGACGGTTGGCGAGGTACTTCGATTTGACAATGAAACGGGTACATTTTTAAATAAACCCATCACTGGCTTGCAATCTGTTGAGGGTTTTGCCTTTGATGGCAATGGCAATTTGTTCATTTGTGACTGGAATGGCAATGCAGTGTATAAATATGAACTCGCTTCCGGCAATCTGCAATTGTTTGCCAATGGAAATGGACTTTCCTCTCCCAATAGCATCACTTTTGGTCCTGAAAGTACAGCTTCTGATGCACCCTTTATTCCTCAAATTTCAGTTGTGCCTTATCCAAATCCTTTTGTGGAAAAGACCGCTTTGAATATTTCGCTAATTGAAAAAACTGATTTTGAAATAAGAATCACTGATAGCAGCGGAAAAACCATTTTGACTTTTTTGTCAAAAACCTATCCATCTGGAGCGCATTTAGTTGAAATCGATTTGAGTGATTTTTCAACTGGAAGCTACTTTTATGAATTGGTAGGGAATGGGTTTAAACAATCTGGACAGTTGATATTGATTGAATAATGAGAAATAAAAGTTATCAATCATTTATTCGAATTAGAATTGACTTTTATTAATTCGGGTTTAAGGAGGAGGCTGTATAGGATTTATCAACAAATCCTATACAGCCTCCCCTTTAAGAACTGGTTTGGCGATTCAAATGGGCATAGTGCCTATTTGAATCCTCCTGGTCAATTTTCCTTTGGAATCAACAATTTCCGTTGTTCCAACCAATCTGCTTTCTTCACAAAAGTGATTGGCACATAGCTGTCATTCGGGTCACCGATGTAATAAATCATCCAGTTTTCGTCATAATCCGACAATAGATTTTTGATACATTCAACCCTATTGACAGTGGGAACTGGACAGTCTTCCCAATAGAAAAGTTCAACCCGATAATGCAATTGTGCTTTTTTGCCATTGACGGTGATTTCTATTTCAACGTCTTGTTTTCCATTTCCAGGAGGTATTGGTATTGCAATATGTCCCATATTTATGATTTTTTGATTTGATAATATTATAAGTATTTAATTCATGTTGCGAAGTATTCGCCTCGCCAGCTGCGCTGGCTTGCCGAAGGGGTTTTTAGGGGGTGAAAGCGGGCAAATTGCCCGCTTTCACCCCCTAAAAACCCTCTCGAGCCGCCCGGCAGGGCGGCGAGGTTCTTGTTCGCAACTTAAATCATTTATTCGTATCTCAAGGATTCAATGGGATTGGTCAGCGCTGAGCGAATCGAATGATAACTTACGGTAAATAAGGCGATTAAGATAGCTAAAATACCGGCATAAATAAATGTATTAGCGCTCAAATCCATTGTATAGGCATAAGATTGGAGCCAATTGCTGCTTGCCCAAAAAGCCAAGGGGGCAGCAACTACAATTGCCATTCCTACTAAAATCAAAACTTCTTTAGACATCATTCCTATGATATTACCTACGGATGCTCCCAATACTTTTCGTATTCCAATTTCTTTGGTTCGACTTTCTGCAGTATAGGTTGAAAGTCCAAACAATCCGAGACAAGTGATAAAAATGGCTAGAAAAGTAAACCATTTGATAATACTGGCTGTACTCTGCTCTGCAGCGTGAAGGCTTCCGTATGATTGGTCAAAAAAGCGATAAGCGAAAGGATAACCGGGTTCCAATTCTTGCCATTTTTGCTCTAATACTGCCAAGGTCTCATTTAATTTGGAGGCATCAATTTTTATACTAAACTGGGAAAACCAGGTAGGTTCTACAAAGAAATAAAGCGGTGCAATTTTTTCATGCATCGAACGAAAATGAAAATCTTTGACGACACCCACGACGGACCCTGCCGCTCTACCCACAGCTGGCATTTCGATTTGCTTGCCCTCAATATTATCCCAACCCAACTGTTTCGCAGCTGTTTCATTAATCAAATAGGCAGCAGTATCTGTTGACATTTCTTTTGAGAATCCCCGCCCCTGGGCAATTTCCATTTCATATGTATCCAAAAAATCTTCGTCAATGACCAGACAGCGCATAGAGGGTTGTTGATCGTCCGGTACACCAACTGCTTTGGCTGGTACCCCATAATCACTACCCCCCGGACGATTGGCAGAAGTCGACACTTTGAGTACTCCCGGTATTTTTAACAGTTTATCTTTTATAGTGGCAGCTTTTTGGTTGGTGGTGGCAGCTTGCATGGGCACGTTGATAATTTGATCTTTATTGAAACCCAAGTTCTTGTTTTGAATATAATGCAATTGATTGTTAACGACTAATGTGCCAATGATGAGAAAAGTAGCTATCGCAAATTGGAAAATGACTAAGCCTCGCCGTAAGCCAGAATTTCCAGTGAAATTCAGATTGCCTTTGAGCACATTGGCTGGACGAAAGTTTGATAGGATAAATGCAGGATATCCTCCTGAAATTAAGCTGGTTAAGAATGTGACTATGACCAGCCCAGCAGTCAGCTCCATATTTTCCATCAAATTCAGATCCAGCTGACTACCTAAAATAGCATTCATGGGTTTGAGCATCAATTCGGCAAGCATTATTGCCAAAACAGCTGCAAAAACGCATACCAACATAGATTCGCCGATAAACTGTCGAATTAAGATGCCTTTGCTTGCACCAGTTACTTTCCGTACCCCTACTTCCTTGGCCCTATGAGTTGCTCTAGCAGTAGACAGGTTTACAATATTGGTACAGGCGATTATTAGGATGAACAGTGCAATCAAGCTAAAAATATAGATGTAATTGATGTCCGAATTAGCTGCCATTTCCCGATGAAGATTTGAGGTCAGATGAATATCGGTGATGGGCTGGAGGAAAGGAGTCCAGGCATCTGAAAGATCTTCTTCGAGGTGTTGAGCCAACATGGCATCCAGTTTTGTCTCCACCATCTTAATGTCCGCTCTCTCCTCCAATTGAAGGTATGTATAAAATTGATTCCAATGACTCCATTTTCCACGATCTGGATGAGTATGATCTTCTAAGGGAGCCAGGTAGCGAAATCGAAAGTGTGAATTTAAGGGCACATCTTCGAGAACTGCCGTTACTTTTCTATCTATTTGGTTATCAAAATTTAAGGTCTTTCCAATGGGGTTTTCATTTTGGAAATATTTATCTGCAAGCCTTTTAGTCAATACGATACTATTGGGTTCTGACAAAGCTGTTTCAGGGTCCCCTTCCAGCAAATTCCAGCTAAACATTTTAAAAACAGAAGGGTCCGCATACAAACCACCTCCTTCATAATTTAACTCATCTTCGTATTTCACCAAGGCTTGTCCGTAAAACACAAACCGGCACATTTCTTCTACCTCAGGAATGGTTTTTTTGGCTTCGGGTCCCCAGGGATCGCTGACCTTGGCAATTCCATTTGCGTAGGATCCACCTTCCACGTGATTGGCAAGTCTAAAAAGGTTTGGATGATGTTCGTGATATTTGTCAAAGCTCAATTCAGATTGCACATAAAGCCCGATAAGCAGACAACAGGCAAAGCCTACTGCTATACCAGTAATATTGATTAATGTATAGCCCTTGTTTTTTATTAAATTTCTAAAGGCAACTTTCAAGTAACTTTGAAACATAAACGGAGTGGTATTAGTGAAAGTTTATACAAAGAAGCATTAGCGTAAATGTCTGCCTGCAGCAAACTGTCAACTGCAAACTAATGAGAAGGGTATTTTCCAAAAAAAAGAAGCCGTTAAGTCAAATCGCTCTCCTCAACGGCTACACCAAAACTTTTCCCAAAAGGATAATTTTGAGAAAAAAACTGAAAATGGATTAATATTTAAAACAAGGGCTGTGCCACTAGTGCTAAGGGCTTGACAACCAGTTGTTTGGAGTGGTTTTGATTTGTGTTGTTGAAAAATAAATGTTCAGAAACGAACGGATGGTGTTCAGAGACGGACGAAGCATTGGTTATTATTTGTTTCCAGATTCTAAACAGGAAAATTGATTTTTGAAAAAATCCAACTCATAAATCTCATAATCTTCGTAACCTGTATCCCAGACTACCCTTAATTTATCTACTTCTGACCTGGATAGCATTTTAAAGTGTTTGTTACTAATCGGAAATTGTGCTTTAAAAATATAGGCTTTTTGAATGGGGTCGTAAGTTCCCGAATGATCCTTGTTGTTCAATAACCTTACATTATCACCATTTAATAATTTGATGTTCAGTAAACTGTTTTTGGTAAATCCGCCAAAGGCTTGTTGGGCTATATTTGATTTAATAACAAACTTTAGTGAAAGAAAGCGGTAACCGCCAGATATCTGAGTCAAATAACCCATGCATCGCAAATAATCGGCACCATTGAGGTGATTGGCTAGTGCAGGTGGAGTGAAAAAGAAAAACAACTGTTCCTGGACATCTCTTCTTTTTTGACCTGTAATTTCATCTATTCCATCAAATTGGAAACTGCAATCCTTCTTTGGGGGATGGAGCATGACATCTGTCAGAGGATTGTAACTGGCATATTGTTTTTGTGGTTCAGGAGCAAATGGCTCGACTAATTCAGATTTTTGGGTTTTGGTAATAAACCTGGGATCTTTATCTGATAACTTTCCCATCTTCACCAACATTTCAATTGCTTTTTGGGGCTTCTTTTCCTGAATTTTTTGAATGTTTTTCAATTCTTTCAACTCCTTGATCATTAAATCCAACGTGTTTTTGAATTCATTCTCCTTCATGATCCTGGCTTTCAATGCTTCTTCAGCTTCAAATATCGTCAAGGGAGGGGTTATTTTCTTGTCTCTGTAAAGCAATTCCAAATGTTCTTCCTGAGTTACCCGCTTGGTGATGGTCGAGGTATATTCCTTTTCAATTATTGCCTTCTTGACATTGGTTTTTTCCAGTAATTGTTGGATTTCTTGTCGGAGCATTTCTGCTTGAGAAATCGGAGCATCCCGTTCTATATTTTCTACATCTACTGCAATGGAATCAACAGTCCCTTTATAAAACTCCCAGCTACCATCTTCATACACGATTATTTTTTCGCCAAGGTCATTGGTGAGAATTTTTTGAGCATAAACCGAATTGGATAAAATAAAAGCAATGAAGAAAAATCCAGCTGGTATTTTATTTTTGAAAAACATATTCTTAATTAAAGATCTACTTTGTTAACAAGCCCGCATCCAAAATAAATTCACTACCTGTAATAAATCGAGCTTTATCAGAAGCTAAATAAACAACCGCTTGCGCTACATCTTCAGGTTCAATCCAGGGTACAGGAATTAAATTTCCTGCGGATGCTTCTGCTATCTCTTCCGGTGTCTTCCCTTCCATTTCTGCCAATCCATCGTTCATGGGTGTATTGACACCCGTAGGGTGTATTGAAATGACTCGGATGTTGTGCGGCGCCAGTTCTATTGCCCACGATTTAGTCAAGCCAGTCAAACCCCATTTGGCTGCCGCATAGTGGCTCAATCTTCTCATACCCCGCAGTCCGCCAACCGAAGAATTATTGATAATGACCCCCGATTTTTGAGCAATCATATGTGGCATTACCCGTCTGGCTACCATCCAGGGACCTTTGAGGTTGATATCGATCATTTGATCCCATTCGGCTTCTGTCAATTCATGAGCCAAACCATATGCACAAATACCCGCATTGTTAAATAAAATATCTATTTGCCCAAATTTGTCTATACAAGCTTCCACCCCTTTGGAGACTTCTTCATCATTCCTTACATCAGCAACAATAGAAAGACATTGAACTCCAAATTGTTCACATTCTGCCTTCAATGACTCCAAATCTGCATTGCTACCCATCCCATAAGTGGGGTAGGAGAGTGGTCTGGCAATATCCAAAGCTGCAATATGGACACCCTGGTCAGCCAATGCCAAAGCGGTAGCGCGTCCCTGACCATGCGCAGCCCCTGTAATTAGTGCAACCTTATTTTTTAGATTATTTTCCATTTCAAATATATTCCCAGTACCCAGTACCCAGCACCCAGTACCCAGCAAAACTACTCCCTTTCCAAGTTTGTCAACATCATTGAACCCATTGGTTTACCCTTTTTATTCTTCAGCTCTTGTTTGACCAATCCGATTCCTTCTGCATACCAATCTATTACTTTAACCAGTTTGGGAATAATGATTTTCATATCCAAATCGTAAGTAACTTTAAAGCATTCGAATGTCCCTGCTGGGGTTGTGATGGTCTCTTGCCCTATTACCTTCCTATTGAATGGCTCAAACCTCATGGTGATCAATTTTACCTCTCCGGAAGCTACTTCTACCTCTGTGAAGCCATCTTCGAGTTCCATGCCTTTTTCCAGTTTCATAGGCAAGGAAACACCCTCTCCAGAAACTGTCAGATCCATTGTTACATATTTTTCCAACAATCCCGGAGCCAGCATGACGGTATAAGGTAGGTGCAAAGCTCCATCCTTACATTCTACTTCATAATTGTTTTGAGACAACTCTTCACCATCAGGTAAAGAGACTATTGAGGTATATTCTCCAGAAACTTTTCCTTCATATGCTTCAAAGAAAACGACCTCATGTCGAGCAATAGTAGTCGCTTGCCCTTCCTTGTCATATGAAGTTAATTCAAATTTTAACCCTTCTTCAATTGGAAAGTACCCTAAACATAGATTTTGCCCATAAACAAAAAGGCAGCCAAACCCAAAAATTAAAGTCGAAGTGATTTTTCTCATAAGTTTATATTGAAGTCAATCCATGAAAATACAATTGAGTAATAGTAATTCCAACAATACCCATTTAAACCAGCCAGCAATCCAGTACGCAGAATCCCTAAGTTCGATTGCTAACACCATTTTGCATCCCGCTATTCAAACCACAATGTTATCAGCAATCCCTGTCCATGCCTAAAATAGGTTGACCTGAATTAGGCAATTATGAATAATCAAAG
>JBGTQJ010000097.1:0-21862 GCA_041941305.1 Saprospiraceae bacterium | reverse complement strand
TTTCCAACTTTTTGGAAAGGGTCATATTAGAAAAATTTGTTGCTCAGTAGAATAGTATATGAATTAAAATTTGAAAATTCAAAATATAATTCACAAACTAGCTCTAATTCCAAATCATCTGATGTGATACCACTGATTATTTCAAACAAGGCATGTCTTATTCGGCTTTTCCGGGTAGTATAAAAACTCAATAGGTCGTATTGTAGTTTTTCTGATTTTCCGTCTTTTCCTTCAAGTTCTATCTCAAATTTGGCAAGTTCAAAAAGCTTGGAAGGGTGAGCTAAGTCTTCATATTGCCCAATCAATAATAAAATGGTGTCACGTGCTTCACTTCCCTTTTTTAATTTGGTTTTTAATTCATCCAAGACCACTTCCAGGTTGGTTAAGGACAATTCCTTCAATCGTTCTTTGTCAATATTTTTTGGCATGTAGAGAAAATTTAAGGGGTTTCTAATTCATGTGACTCGTTGTAATCTTAATAATAGCAAAAACTAACAAATGACTATAGCACTATATGTTTTTAATATTATTAATGTAAATGTAGGAGGAATTTAAATGCCTTAATCTATTTAGCTCGCAAGGCTTAAATCTCAGGGAAAACAGTGCTCCATATATTCGACACAATAACAGTTTGGAAATAAACCTAAATAAACAATTACCTTTTTTTGTAAAAAGGTATAAACATAAAACCACTAATGTTTAACGGGACAAGCAAACAGTTCTTTTTCAAATTAGATTCAGATGGTAGAAAAGGATAATGATAAGCCCTTTCATGAAGGCTTTTATAAGCTGCCTTAGAATGAAAAAGCTTAGATGAAAAAATTATTAGGAGGTAAGGGATAAAATTGAAAAGTGAAATTATTTGTTTGAAAATGAAATAATTTGTTTCCTTGATATTAAGGTTGTGTTTATGACCCAATATTTTCCTTATAAAAACCAGAAATACATGAATAAATTTGGAGGCAATTGAAAAATCTGCTGAGCTTTATAGAGAACGACTTAATGGGTTATTTGAATATGTGTCTAAACCTTACATCTTAAGGAATAGTACAAATTCAGTTATGTTTCATTTTTTGATGGCTTCAAACAATAAAACAGCTGCAAAAATTGCAAATGATATTGTTAGGAAATATAATTTAAAATAGTATGTCATGGCACAATCAAGCATTGAATGGACAGAAATGACCTGGAACCCTACAACAGGATGCACTAAAATCTCTCAAGGATGTAAGCATTGTTATGCAGAAATTATGTCACGACGCTTAAAAGCCATGGGGGTTGAAAAATATAAAAACAATTTCCAATTGACTCTTCATCCTGAAACTTTAGTTGTGCCATATTCATGGAAGAAACCAAAGATCGTATTTGTAAATTCAATGAGTGATTTATTTCATGAAAAAGTGCCATTAAACTATGTCAAAAAGGTTTTTAAAGTGATGAATGAAAATCCTCAACACATATTTCAGATTTTGACTAAAAGAGGCCATATTTTAAATGAATTTCATAAAGCGTTAGAATGGACAGATAACATTTGGATGGGTGTATCAATAGAAAATGAAAAAGTATTAGAACGTGTTCAATTTTTGAGGAATACAAATGCAAAAATAAAATTTCTCTCATGTGAGCCTTTACTTGCGCCTCTTCCTAATTTAGATTTATCAGGTATAGATTGGGTCATTGTCGGAGGTGAAAGTGGTAGAAAACCGAGACCAATGGAAAAAGAATGGGTCATAGAAATAAAAGAAAAATGTGAAAGAAATAGTGTTGCTTTTTTCTTTAAACAATGGGGAGGTACAAATAAAAAGAAATCCGGTAGAATCCTTAACGGTAAAACCAATGATGAAATGCCAAATATATCGATAAAAGAAAATAAGAGGATTTTTGACTATGCATAAACAATTCTTATATGCAAAGTCATTCTAAGAGGACTTTAGCCAGATGATTTGATTATGTGAAAAATTTTAGAATACTCGAGGAGAGATTTTACTACTTTTGGTAAGTTGATAATTGGAAATGTACCAAACCAATTCTAATCCCTTCCCCAATTCTCCCTATCTTCCCACCAAATCAAACTGCAAAAAAATGAAAAACCCACTCCTCCTCATCCTGTTATGCTGTTGCCTTTTTTTCGAAGTGCAATCCCAATCTGACGCTAAAACCCAAACGCCCACCTCTTCTGAAATCAACTCCTCGATAATCAAAGGCTTTAAATTCAGAAATATCTGTGCAGGCAAGACCGGCGGGCGAATCACTAAAGTAATCGTGGACCCCAAAAAACGGAGCAGGCGCTTTGCAGCAGTGGCTTCTGGCAATATTTGGAGGACGCTCAACGCAGGAACAACCTGGGAGCCTGTATTTGAAAACTATGGCGCTTATGCGGTGGGTACCATTGTTTTTGATCTCAATGATTCCAACATTCTTTGGGCAGGGACAGGGGAGAACAATGCTCAACGCTCGGTGGGCAAAGGTGATGGCGTTTACAAAAGTATTGATGGCGGTTCGAGCTGGAAAAATATGGGGCTGAAGACCTCCGCACACATTGGCAAGATAGTAATAGACCCACGAAATTCGGATGTGGTATATGTTGCTGCTCAGGGCAATGTATGGAAGGATGGCGACGAACGCGGTTTGTACCAAACGAAAGATGGAGGATTGAACTGGGAACGAATTTTACATGTAGCAGAAAATACAGGGATTTCAGATATCATTTATGATCCGCGAAATCCGGATATTCTGTTGGTTTCTTCCTACCAGCGGCGAAGACATGTAGGCAAACTGGTGGCAGGAGGACCCAATGGTGGTATCTGGAAAAGCACAGATGCAGGAGAGAATTGGCAGCAATTGAAAAATGGTTTGCCTGGAGGGGATTTGGGACGTATTGGTTTGGCAATGTCGCCACAAAAACCCAATGTAGTCTATGCCTTGATTGCCGGAACGGATGACACAAAAGGATTTTATCGTTCTGAAAATCAGGGAGATATCTGGAAAAAGATGAGCGATTATATGGTCATCGATGCGCAGTACTATATGGAATTATTTCCAGATCCTCACCAGTTTGACAAGGTGTACAGCGTCAATGTCTTTACCGCCTACACAGAAGATGGGGGCAAGACATTTCAAAGAATCAACGAGCACAAAAAGCATGTAGACAGCCACGATATTGTGTTTGACGAAAATGATCCCGATTACATCATGATTTCCTGCGATGGTGGCATCTACGAAAGCTGGGATCGTACCAAAACCTGGCGTTTTACAGATAATCTACCATTGACTCAATTTTATAGAGTTGGCATCGGGAATGACCAACCCTTTTACCATATTTATGGCGGTACCCAGGATAATGCGACGCTTGGAGTTCCTGTGCAAACAACCAATCCTGTTGGTATTCGAAATAGCGATTGGTACCACATCGTTGGCGGGGATGGTTTTCAAACCAGAGTGGATCCGGAAGACCCTAATATTTTGTACAGCCAATCGCAATACGGCTATTTATCGAAATACAATAAAGCGACGAATGAGCGGGTACAAATTCAGCCCCAACCTGGAAGCGGAGAACCACCCTTGCGCTGGCACTGGAACTCCCCTTTAGTCATTAGTTCCCATCAGCCCAGGCGGTTGTATTTTGCTGCCAACAAACTGTTCAAAAGTGAAGATGGAGGAAGTATTTGGGAAGCTGTAAGTGGTGATTTATCGCGACAATTAGATAGAAATAAAATGGAAGTCATGGGGGAAGTTTGGGGTATAGATGCTATTTTCAAAAATGTGTGGACATCGCCATACGGAACCATTGTAGCATTGGATGAATCGCCTTTACAGGAAGGTTTGATTTACGCTGGTACTGATGATGGTTTGATGCAAATTACGGAGGACGGGGGACAAAATTGGCGAACAGTAGAACAATTTTCCACTATACCAGCGTACAGTTATGTAGCAGATATACATACTTCCCGTTTAGATGCAAATACCGTTTTTGCCGTTTTCAACAATCACAAATTTGGAGATTTTAAACCTTATGTTTTAAAAAGTACCGACAAAGGGCAAAACTGGACCTCCATCAGCAACGATCTTCCTGAAGGGGAATATGCCTGGACAATATATCAGGATCACATAGAAGCCGATTTGTTGTTTTTAGGAACCGAACTGGGCTTGTATTTTTCCGTCAATGGAGGGATGAAATGGTATAAATTTACTTCCGGGCTACCCACGATTCCATACAGAGATTTGGAAATTCATACTGGCGAAAATGATCTGGTGGCTGCTACTTTTGGAAGGGGGTTTTATGTGTTGGAGGACTATTCTGCTTTGCGTGACTTGAATTCAGAGACACTTGCAAAAAATGCTCATTTATTTCCTGTAAAAGATGCTTTATTGTTTGTGCAAAAAAATCCGGACGGCAATGCGCTGGGGCATGCCTTTTATACTTCTCCCAATCCAACATTTGGGGCTGCATTTACCTATTATATCAAAGAAGCTGAACCCACTTTGAAAAAAAAGCGGAAAGAGACTGAAAAAACCAAACGAGCTAATCAGGAACCCGTTTTTTATCCAGATTGGAAGGATTTTGCAGCAGAGCGCAGGGAATCTGCTCCACAATTGGTTTTTTCCATTTCAGATGAATCTGGGCAAGTCATTCGAAGAATTTCCACATCCCTGAAAAAAGGATTGCAGCGCCTTCATTGGGACTTGCGGCAATCTGATGGAATGGGGGGTGCCGCAGCTTTGATCTCACCGGGAACCTATTCCGTTGCATTGTCGAAAGTGGTGAAAGGAGAATGGGAGGATTTGGGCACTTCAGAAAGTTTTGAGGTGAAACCACTTTATCCAAAAAAATACACGGCTGCTCAAAGAGAAGCTTTACACGTTTTTCAGCAGCAGGTTTATGATTTGGGGAAAGCCATACGTCAGGTAAATGAGGAATTGGAAGGCGCCATTGACAAAACAAAGCGTATGCAAAATGCCCTAATTAAATATCCATCGTCTCAAATGGATTTATATCAACAAGCCAACCAATTACAAAATAAATTGCAGGATTTTGAAATGATCCTGAATGGCAACGATTTGATGGTCGAAAAGATGGAATTGATCCCTCCTTCTATTTCTTCCAGATTGAATCGGGTGAAATGGAATTTTTACAATACCACTGAACAACCGATGGAAGCTGATAGGGAAAACTACAAAATTGCCAAGAAGGATTTTGAGGTGTTGAAGGGGCAAGTATTGGAAGTGCTTGAAAAAGAATTAAAAGTCCTGGAAGAAAAATTGGAAACAAAGGGGATTTATTACAGCAAAAGATAATTGGAAATTGAAAGCGCGTATCTTAGGCGCTGAATTAACATCGATGAAATCCTAATTATGTCAAAACGAAACATAGAAGCCGCTGCCAAACGCCTTCGGGAAGCTGCCCAAAAAAAAATCACTTGTGACCCTGTTCGCCATCTAATTGGGGAGAAAGATATTGAAAAAGCCTATGCGGTTCAGGAAATCAATACCGCCTTGAGAATTGCCAATGGAGGCAAAGTAGTCGGCAGCAAAATAGGATTAACTTCTCCTGCCGTTCAAAAACAATTGGGGGTTGACCAACCCGATTTTGGAATGCTTTGGGCAGATACAGAAGTTTGGAACAATGGCGAAATCTCCGTCCAGGAAATTATGCAACCCAAAGCAGAAGCGGAAATTGCCTTTGTATTGGGAAAAGATTTGACTTCCGATACCATAACCACTGTTGATGTATTGTCGGCGATTGACTATGCACTTGCCTCAATCGAAATTGTAGGAAGCCGCATTGAAGGATGGAATATTCGAATTACAGATACGATAGCAGATAATGCTTCTGCAAGCCATTTTGTACTGGGACACCGACCCGTAAGTTTGGAAAATCTGGATTTGATCAATTGCAAAATGGTGATGTATAAGAATGGGGAAAAAGTATCCGAAGGAACTGGTGGTCAATGCCTCGGTTCTCCCATCAATGCCATTTTTTGGCTGGCAAAAACAATGGTTCAATTGGGCAAACCCATGCGTGCAGGAGAGGTGATTTTGACTGGGGCACTGGGACCAATGGTAAATGTAAGTGCTGGAGATACCTTTAAAGCAGAGATTGAAGGATTGGGGGAAGTGGGGGTGCGGTTTACGGAATGATTTTATTAATGAAAATGAAAATGAAAATTTTGGAAGGTGGTATTTGATTTTCATTTTAATTTTCATTTTGATTGAATAAAGAAATATGCAAAAAACAAAAGTCGCCATTATTGGTTCAGGCAATATTGGAACAGACCTGATGATAAAAATACTGAGGACGTCTGATACTTTGGAAATGGCTGCGATGGTAGGGATTGATCCAAATTCAGATGGATTGGCCAGGGCAAAACGGATGGGCGTTGCTACGACTCATGAGGGCATTACCGGCTTACTCAAGATGCCCCAGTGGGAAGCAATAGAATTGGTATTTGACGCCACCTCTGCAAAAGCGCATTTATACAATTGGGAGTACGTTCAGCAACATCCCAATAAGCGCATGATTGATTTGACGCCAGCGGCTGTCGGTCCCTACTTGATTCCACCTGTCAATTTCGATTCCAACATCGATGTCAAGAACGTAAATATGGTGACTTGCGGTGGTCAGGCGACGATTCCAATGGTAGCTGCAGTGAACCAGGTCGCCAAAGTGCATTACGGTGAGATTGTTGCTTCTATTTCCAGTAAATCTGCCGGACCAGGTACCCGCGCAAATATTGACGAATTTACAGAAACCACTGCTCGAGCTATTGAAAAGGTGGGAGGCGCAGATAAGGGGAAAGCCATTATTATTTTAAATCCCGCGGAACCGCCCCTCGTAATGAGAGATACGGTTTTTACACTGAGTGAACAAGGTGATCGGGATGCCATTCGGAAGAGCATTCAGGATATGGTGGCAGCAGTACAAAAGTATGTTCCAGGCTATTCGCTGCACCAGGAAGTTCAATTTGAAGATATACCAGCAAATGAATCTGTATTCATCGAGGGCTTGGGTCATCGACATGGTTTGAAAACAACTATTTTGTTGCAGGTAGAAGGAGCTGGTCATTATCTGCCGAAGTACGCAGGAAATTTGGATATTATGACGAGTGCGGCGCTGGCGACGGGGGAAAAGCTGGCGCTTTTGAATGAAAATTAAAATAAAAATTAAAATAAAAATGTGGTTGTATGGTTACTTAATGCTCCATTTTTAAACGAACTGTGTAAAGTTAATTGATTGATGTTCTTCTAATTAAGTAAAACTAGTGTCAATCAATAGCTAAATACAATTCTAAAAAGTGACCATGCAAGGAAAAACTTACAAATTTGAAGAGCGATTGGTACAGTTTGCTGGAGAGGTTATTTTCTTCTGTAAAACTTTACCAAATGATACCACTGGAAATTATTATTCAGATCAAATAATGCGCGCTTCAGGTAGTGCCGCCCTTAACTATGGAGAAGCACAAGGGACTACAACACCAAAAGATTTTATTTTCAAAATGTCCCTGGTTTTAAAAGAATTAAGGGAGTCTAAAGTAGCTTTGAAAATTTTGGATTATTCCAATTATGGCGATGTACAAAAACGGAATAGTTTAATAAAAGAATCAAAAGAGTTGGCAGCAATAAGTGCGAAAATGATTTTAAATAAAAAGAACAGAAATGATGATGAAAATAAAGACCCCTAAGCAAGATCGTGCTGGGGCTTTTCATTTTCATTTTCATTTTCATTTTCATTAAAAATGAACCTGTACATCCAAGACGTAACCCTTCGAGACGGCATGCACGCCATCCGACATCAATACACAAAGGAACAAATCCGGGACCTGGCATTTGCATTGGACAAAGCAAAAGTAGATGCGATTGAAATTGCGCATGGCGATGGATTGACTGGTGGGAGTTTCAATTATGGCTTTGGGGCACATACCGATTGGGAGTGGCTGGAAGGCATTGCAGAAAATTTGAAACATGCCAGGTTGACGACCTTGCTTTTGCCGGGAATTGGAACCATTCACGATTTGAAAAAAGCGAGAGCATTGGGTGTTGAATCGGTGCGGATTGCGACGCATTGCACAGAAGCAGATATTTCAGCACAACATATTGAGGCGGCCAAAAAAATGGGAATGGATGTAGGCGGTTTTTTGATGATGGCGCATATGAATGAACCCAAAAAGTTGGCGGAGCAAGCCAAACTAATGGAAAGCTATGGGGCAGATTGTGTCTATATTACCGATTCTGCGGGGGCGATGTTGATGGATGATGTGATTGATAGAGTTAAAGCTTATCGGGATGTTTTGAAACCGGAGACTGAAATTGGGATACATTGCCATCACAACTTGTCTCTTGGTGTCGCCAATACCATTGTAGCGATGCAACATGGTGCCAATCGTTTGGATGCTTCCCTGGCAGGCATGGGTGCAGGAGCTGGCAATGCGCCATTGGAGGTTTTAATTGCTTGTTTGAAAAAAATGGAGGTCCATCCGAATTGTGACTTGTACCAATTGATGGATTTGGCGGATGATGTGATTCGTCCTTTGCAAAAGCGCCCTGTACAGGTCGATAGAGAAACCCTATCCTTGGGATATGCAGGTGTTTATTCGAGCTTTTTGCTACACGCAGAAAAGGCTTCCAAGCGGTATGGTTTGGATACGCGTGCCATTTTGCAGGAATTGGGTGATCGCAAAATGGTAGGAGGGCAGGAAGATATGATCATTGATGTGGCACTTGATATGATATAATTTTAATACTATAATCCTATTATGCTGCGATGCTGCAATGAACTGAACTAATTGAATTAATTTTTTACAATATGACCAGAACAGAGGCTCGGGACATTCTTTTTGAATTGACTAAAACGGATTCACTCCGTCGCCATGCGCGTACGGTGGAATTGGTCATGGAGGCTATGGCAAAACACTTTGGGGAGGATGTTGAAAAATTTGCTGTTACAGGCTTGTTACATGATGCGGATTATGAAAAATATCCCGATCAGCATCCAAATGTAATCGTTCAAAAGTTAAATGATCTGGGAGAAACGGAAATCGCTCACGCCATTGCAGGGCATTATACCAAGTGGAATGTAACTAGAAATAGCATGATGGATAAATGCATCATTGCTGCCGATGAATTGACGGGATTTATTGTGGCAGCTGCCTTGATTCGACCAACCAAAATTGAAGGCATGAAAGTGAAGTCAGTCATGAAAAAATTTAAGACCAAAACTTTTGCTGCTTCAGTAGATAGGGAAGAAGTGCGGAAAGGAGCAGAACTGATAGGCTGGGAGTTGAATGAATTGATTGATTTTATCATCAAGGTGCTAGAGGAGCATAAAGATGAATTGGAGATTGCTGCATCTTAGAAACTGTTTTGAAATACAGCAATAATTTCTTTATGCCTATTTTTTAATCACTCTTCGTTACAAAAATCCTCATTTAGTTTGGCTAAACTCCGGTTTTTGTGCCTCAATTGATTAAAAATTAAGCTATAAACAATTTCACCGATGATTTCAAAACAGTTTCTTAAAACACCAATAAATTTGTCAGAATCACATTCTTTTACACAATTTGTTACTTCAATTCTAGCGTTCCGTCTAAACAATCTGTAAATTTATCGTTTTTGCAAAACCATTAGCTAGAACCTACCCATGAAAGAACTACTTACAGCACTGGGAATTTTTACTACCTTTTCGCTTTTCGCACAGGATATTTCTCAAACCCTGGTAGCTGAAACTCCTGCTCATTTTTGTACTCCAGGAGTCAGTAAACAATCCCCTGGGAAAGGCTTGTTAGCTAGCTATATGACCTATCCAAGTTTTGCATTAACACCACCAAATTCGGAAAGTGAAAGTGAAGTGAGTCACAATGAGCGCTTGAATTTCAAGATTAAAATCCCTTGTGTGAATATCGTGGGTATGAAGTTGCTGGTAGGTTTTCAATATATGCGTGAACGCTACAACTTCTCTCAAATCCAGCCTGAAAATTATCCTCTCTTTGAAAGATTGAATACAGTCAACCTTAAAACTGCCCGGGGAGCAATCTACTTATCCAAATCTTTGAACGAAACCAATTACCTCTCTTTTGCACTTGGAACGACCTATAGCGGAGATTATGACAAATTTGTAAAAATTGACAAGCGATATGCTATTTATCGTGCTGTGGGTTTGTTGGGCGTCAAAAGAAATGAAGACTTCGAATTTGGATTTGGAATGTTATTTACGAAAAGCTTTCGCCGCACTTTGGCTTTGCCTTTTGGATTTTACAATCGGACCTTTAATGACAATTGGGGAATAGAGTTTGCGATTCCAGTTCGCCTCATGGGGCGCTACAATATAAAAGATGGCAGTTTGATTCTTTTTGGAACAGAATATGTCAGCCGCAGTTATTCAATAGACGTCATGCAACCCGAAGCAGAAATCTTCCACTTTCGCCGCGCCGCAATAGAATTTTCAGCTACCTGGCAAAAAAGATTTACCAACTGGACCTGGATGGAGTTCAAATTGGGCTATGCCATGAATCGAAATTCCAGGGTAGATGATGTGAATGCTAGAACAGAATTTAGAATAAATCCTACCAATGGTATTTTCGGAACCATAAGTTTCTTTATTTCGCCTCCGGATCATCTTTGTAAGTAATTCAAGTTGTGAACAACAGCCTCGCCGCCCTTCCGGGCGGCTCGGGAAGGGTATTAGGGGATGAAAGCAGCAAATATTTGCTGCTTTCATCCCCTAATACCCCATTCTACGAGCCAGCGCAGCTGGCGAAGAGAATACTTTGGAACTTGAGTTAATAAATAAAATTACAGTTCAAGCTTGTTCAATTTTTAACAAGCTTGAACAACCAATTACTCAATGCCAACCACTGATTATCAATCTCTTCTTATTTCGGAGGAAGCAGCCAAGTCTTTGGCAAAAGAATATTTTGGACTTGAAGTAGCAGCCAAATCGCTTCCTGGTTCTGTGGATTTTAATTTTCATTTAAAAACTCAGGATGGAGCAGCCTACATTCTAAAAATCAGCCGCCACAATCCGGATATTCAGAATATGGATATGCAAAACCGGGTAATGCTTCATTTAGCTAAAAAGAAATTGCCGTTGGAGTTGCCTTTAGTCATTCCTAATTCAGAAGGAAAGCTGATTACCTTTTTGAAAGATGAAGCCGAAAGAGAACGAGCCATGCGACTATTGACCTGGGTGCCAGGCAGAGTACTGGCAAAGGTGAATCCACATTCGAAAAAATTATTAGAAAGTTTGGGTACTGCCAATGCTTTACTTTGCCTTGGCTTGGAAGGTTTTGATCATCCCGCTGCTCATGAATATATGGCTTGGGATATAGCTCAGATGCTTTGGGTAAAAAATCATTTGGAAGTTTTCAATCCAGCACAACGGGCAATCGTAGATTATTTTTTACAAATACTTGAAAATGAGGTGCTTCCAAAGTATGTTGATTTTAGAAAAAGTGTCATTCACTGCGATGCGAATGATTACAATGTGTTGGTTAACAATGACCTGGAAAATCCAAAAGTAATAGGCCTTATTGATTTTGGAGATGCCATCTATTCGCAGATAATCAATGATTTGGCCATTACCCTTGCCTATGCTTTGATGCATAAGAAGGATCCTTTAGCGGCGGCAATTCCAATTATCAGGGGGTTTCACCAACACTACCCACTGGAGGAAAAGGAAGTTGAATTACTATTCCCGCTCATCGCTGCAAGGCTACTCATCAGTGTGACTGCTTCGGGAATCAACCGCATTAAAGAACCAGAAAACGAGTACCTTTTTGTAAGTGAAAGACCTGCTTGGAATTTATTGGAAAAGTTGAGGGCAATCTCTCCAGCTTTGGCGCATTATTCCTTTCGGCATGCCTGTGGATGGGAGCCCTGTCCCAAGTTCCAATTATTCCAGGATTGGATACAGGCTCAGTCTCCTGATTTTGAAGAAATTGTACAATTGGAGGGTAAAAAGATTGGGCATTTTGATCTTTCTGTAGGTAGTCTGGATTTGGGACATAATGAAGATTTTGAAGATACTTTCAAATTTCGAAAACGAATCAATCAGTTGTTGGAGGAAAAGGACATAGATTATGGAATAGGAGGCTATGGGGAAGCGCGTCCGGTTTATACCACTGATGCTTATATCGTAGAAGGGAATGAAGGAGCTCAATGGCGAACGGTTCATTTGGGGTTGGATATTTGGGGTCCTGCTGGAACACCCGTGTTTGCTTCCTGGGATGGGAAGGTGCACAGCTTTCAGGATAATGAAGGGGAGCGGAATTATGGTCCGACGATTATTTTGGAGCATTTGATTGAAGAAGGAAAGTCAGGGGGCAACTTGAAGTTGCCACCTACCAGCGGAAAATTTTACACACTCTACGGGCATCTCAGCTATGAATCACTTGAAGGTCTGAAGGTGGGTATGCCTATCAAAAAGGGGCAACAAATTGCCACAATTGGCAACATGCCTGGAAATGGAAATTGGCCGCCGCACTTACATTTTCAAGTGATGCTGGATATGCTCGACTGGAAAGGAGATTTTCCCGGAGTTGCATTTCCCAATGAGCAGGCTGTTTGGTTGAGCTTTTGCCCAGATCCAAAATGCCTATTCCCCAAATCTTCAGCAATTCACACAATTCAAATACCAAAACCAACAACATTAAATGAGCAGATACCCGATTTGCTCAACAAACGCCGGGAAATCCTTGGAAGAAATTTAAGTGTATCTTATAAGAATCCGCTTCATATAACCCGAGCATACAAACAATACCTTTATTCCAATGACGGTCGGCGCTACCTGGATACCGTCAATAATGTTCCCCATGTTGGACACCAACATCCCAGAATAGTCAGGGCTGCCAAGAGACAAGTAGCTGTGCTCAATACCAATGCCCGTTACCTCCATGAAACGATTTTGCACTATGCCGAAGAATTGCTGGCCATGTTTCCTGAAGAATTGGCAGTTTGCTATTTCGTCAATAGTGGGAGTGAAGCCAATGAACTGGCATTGCGAATGGCGCGAACCTATACTGGACAAAAAGATATGATTGCGATTGAGGTAGGCTATCATGGGAATACGACGGGTTGCCTTGATTTGAGCTCCTACAAATTTGATGGAAAAGGAGGACAGGGTGCACCAGACCATACACATATCGTCCCCATTCCGGATACTTATCGAGGTATGCATCGAAACGGAGAAGGAGAATTGGGAAAAAAATATGCGAACTATATTGCTGAAGCCATTAAAAAAGTGCATTCAAAAGGACGAGGGATAGCAGGCTTTGTTTCGGAAAGTATTTTGAGTTGTGGTGGGCAAGTTGTTCCTCCCGAAAATTATTTAAAAGAAGCCTTTCAGCATGTTCGAAATGCTGGTGGCTTGTGTATTTCAGATGAAGTGCAGGTCGGGTTTGGTAGAGTAGGGGATGCTTTTTGGGGTTTTGAGTTGCAAGGGGTCGTTCCGGATATCGTCACGCTTGGGAAGCCCATTGGAAATGGGCATCCACTTGGGGCTGTCGTTACAACTCGCGCAGTGGCAGATGCTTTCAACAACGGAATGGAATTTTTTAGCACTTTTGGTGGCAATCCTGTTTCTTGTGCTATTGGAAGAGAGGTCTTGCAGGTTGTGAAAGATGAAAACTTACAACACCATGCCCAGACTGTGGGGAATTATCTAAAAGCTGGATTCAATCATTTACAAGAAAAGTTTCCAATTATTGGAGATGTTCGTGGGCACGGACTGTTTTTGGGTTTTGAATTGGTTCAAAATCATGAGACCCTTTCACCTGCCACTACTCAGGCAGCCTATCTGAAAAATCGCATGCGCGAACTGGGTATTTTGATGAGTACAGATGGTCCTTTTGAGAATGTGTTGAAAATCAAACCTCCGATGTGTTTTGATAAAAGCAACGCTGATTTTTTGCTTGAGACTTTGGAGAAGGTGCTTGGGGAGGATTTTCTCTGAATTTAAGAGAAAACCTGAATATTCAATATCATGTTGAAAAATATTAAAGCAGGCACTGTTCAAAAAAATAAGTGTTTAAACTTTCCTGAAAGTTGGAACCAATTTATTCGGAAAATTGTACTTTTGCGCAACCAATATGAAGAAAGCCGAAAGTTGGCTATTTATTTTCAAAGCAAGTTGCGAATAAAAAGCTCGCCAGCTTCGCTGGCTCGCAAAAAGGGGGTTTCAGGGGGTGAACCAGGGCAAAATGTCCTGGTTCACCCCCTGAAACCCCTCCTGAGCCGCACCGGGAGGTGCGGCGAAGAAGCTACCTGCATTGTATTAAATATTTAGGTCCCATAGCTCAGTTGGTTACCCCGATAGTTATCGGGGCTGACTCATTGCATGTTAAACCTATAGAAAAGATGCATTACCTTTATATTCTTTTTAGTGATAAGCTAGATAGGTTTTATATTGGGAATACTGATTTAAATCCAATTGAAAGATTGGCACAACACAATTCCGAATTTAATCAAGGAAGTTTTACAACGAAAGGCATTCCTTGGTCTCTATTTTTGGAAATGCAATGCCATTCAAGATTGCAAGCTCGAAAAGTCGAGTTGCATATAAAACGGATGAAAAGCCGCAAATACATCAACAATTTGAAATTGTATCCTGAGATGCAGGAAAAATTGTTGAGTAGATATGATGTTAATTAAGTCCCATAGCTCAGTTGGTTACCCCGATAGTTATCGAGGCTGACTCAAAATGGAAAGTTTACATTATGTCAATGGCTTAAATTCCCTTATTATAGATAACTAAGAAATAAATATTCAGGTCCCATAGCTCAGTTGGTTAGAGCACCTGACTCATTAACGGTAGTTCAAGGAAGAACATTCATTAGAAAATGTTCGAGCAATTACCAATAGTGCTTCTCGTCGGAAACGGCGGGATGAGCAGGGGGTTAATTCAGGGAAACCTTAACAGGTCATGCTGATGGCAATCCTGAGCCAAGCCTGGTGAAGATCATTACAGTAACCAGGAAGGTGCAGAGACTAGAAGGTGAGCAGATCAAGCAATAAGCCTTCAATAACGCCCCCCACCTAAGTTCCGAAAATCGGGATATGGTGATGATATAGTCCTACCCCTTAACGAAAGTTTTGGAAGGTGAATCAGGGGGTCCAAGGTTCGAGCCCTTGTGGGACCACTTTTATAAAGCCTTGATAGACGCGTGTGCTATCAAGGCTTTTGTTGTATAGTTTCAACATCAGTAATACAGGGGTCTTTTTTTTATTGTCGTTGAATGATAAATTTGCATGCCTAACTTTCCAAAACCCTTATTAGGGAAAATCTTTATAATCATTTTAGAAAACTAAATAGCACCACAACATTAACCAAAAAGAACACAAATGAACCAAATTTTCCGAGTTGAAAAACAAAACATCTATCAGGTCAATCACGTCCAAAATGAACTGTCAGAATTGTCAGAAGGAGAAATTCGATTGAGAATAGATAAGTATGGCTTGACCACCAATAATATCACTTATGCGGTAAGTGGCTTTAAATTGAAATATTGGGATTTCTTTCCAACAGATGCGCCTTATGGCATTATTCCGGTTTGGGGGTATGCCAGTGTAGTGGCTTCCAAACAGGATGAAATAAAAGTGGGAGAACGCATTTATGGTTATTTTCCGATGGCTTCTTATTGTACCTTGCGACCACAAAAAGTCAATCCTTTCAGTTTTTCAGATGGGGCGCCTCATCGCCAGGAATTGGCTGCTGTTTACAACAATTACATTCGGGTAGCGGCGGATCCTTTTCACTATGAAACCCTGGAAGACTATGTTCCGATCATTAAGCCTTTGTTTGCCACGTCATTTTTGATTTATCAATTTTTGAAGAATCAGCACTTTTTGGATGCGGAGCAAATCATTTTGACCAGTGCTTCTGCCAAAACGAGTTTGGGATTGGCATATATGCTCAAACAAAATCGTGCGGAGGATGGTAAAAAAATAATCGCATTGACCTCAAATCGCAATGTGGACTTCGTGAAATCGACCCAGTACCACGATGCTGTTTTTGCCTATGAGGATTATAAGGCGGTAGCTTCGGAAAAGGCAGTTGTAATAGACATAAGTGGCAATTATAATTTGTTGAAAAACATATCGGAATTGCTAAATGAAAAACTGCTCCACATTGCCTTGGTTGGCTTGACAGATTGGAAAGCTGCAGGTAGATTCTCGAATATTCCAAATACCCAGTTTTTCTTTGCGCCTACGCATTATAAAGTATTTTACAAAACACAGGGCGCTGTCAAAGCCAATCAAATGCTCAATGAAGCCTTGATGCAATTCACAAATGACACAAAGAAGATGATGGAATTGGAATTTATTACAGATATTGAGCAATTATCCAAATTATACCTGGAAATGGTTGATGGGAAGGTTGATCCAAAGAAAGGATATTTGGTAAGTATAGCATAGATTGGTTGTGTTCCAGAATGAATGACGAGTTTCCTCGCCGCACCTGCCGGTGCGGCTCGAAGGGGGTTTAAGGGGGCAAACAAACCAAAATTTTGGCTTGTTTGCCCCCTTAAACCCAACGTGAGCGCGGCGCTAGCCGCGCGAACTATCCCATTATACATTTTAGAACAATTCATAGATTTACTTTAAATATAAAACAAAACTAAGATGGCTGTAAAGAACCCACCTGGAATTGAAAAAATGATTGCCTATCCTTCTTTTGATACGGTAGAAGAAAAGCGTTTGTATTTAAAAAGAACCCTGGCAGGAGCCTTTCGAATATTTGGAAAGTTTGGATTTTCTGAAGGAGTGGCAGGACATATTACTTGTCGAGACCCCGAACATACGGACTGTTTCTGGGTCAACCCATTTGGCTTGTCTTTTCGGCAGATAAAAATGTCGGATTTAATTTTGGTGAATGAGGAAGGGCAGGTGGTTTCAGGTAAACATCATCTGACCAACAAAGCAGCCTTCGCCATTCATGCTGCGATTCATAAAGCGAGACCAGATGTTATAGCGGCTGCACATGCTCACAGTGTTTATGGAAAAACCTTTTCCGCTTTCGGGAAATTGTTGGATCCTTTGACACAGGATTCCTGCATTTTTTATGAAGATCATGGCTTGTTTGATGATTATACAGGCGTGGTAGGAGAATTGAGTGAAGGGGAGCGAATCGGAAAAGCACTTGGCGATAAAAAAGCAGTCATTCTACAAAACCACGGCTTATTGACCGTTGGGCACAGCATTGAGGAATGTATCTTTTGGTTTGTAACGATGGAACGCACTTGTCAATCTCAAATACTCGCCGAATCCACTGGCAATCCTTTGATCAATATTGACCATGAGACCGCTTTGCGTACTCGTGATTACGAAGTTGGCTTTCCATTGGCAGGCTATTTTAGCTTTCAACCGATGTGGCAAGACATCGCAAAGGAGCAGCCTGACTTTATGGACATTCAGCAACCCGAACCTGCTTTAGTACTGGCCTAATATGAGCAAGATCTACTTCTTTCGTCATGGGCAAGCTTCTTTTGGAGCGGATAATTATGATGTGCTTTCTGCAAAAGGAGAGCAACAGTCTGCTGAATTGGGCAATTACTTAGTCGCGAAAAAATTCCATTTCGATAAAGTCTATGTGGGTCCCTTGCGTCGACAACAACATACCTATGAAATTGTAAAAAGCATTTATGATAAAAGTAACCTGCCCATGCCGGAGCCAATTATGGAAAATGGCTTATTGGAACATGAAGCCCATGTAGCTATGGCAAATGTGTTACCCAGGTTAAGGGCATCCAACCCATTTGTAAAGGAGTTGATAGCAAAAAGTAAAGCCGACCCTTCTCGAAAAAAGGCAAATAATCTGCTAATCTTTCAATATTTTTTGGATGAGTGGGTAGAGGGTAGGATTGAGGCAGCAGGTGTTTTGCCCTGGAAAGCATTTCGCCAAGAAGTGAGAAAGGGTTTGGATAATATTTTAAAAAATACGGAATCGGGTGAAAACATTGCCGCATTTACTTCAGGAGGGACGATTGGTTCAATAACAGCTGAAGCACTCAATATTATGGATGAAAAACGAGTGGTCGCATTGAACTTTTCCCATAGGAATACTGCTTTTACTTCCTTCTTTTATTCCAGAGGGCTATTTAATTTGTTGGGTTTCAATGAGATACCACATTTGGATGAGGAGTTGATTACATTTGTATAAATTGTTGAATGGGTTTCCCAAGTCTCTAAAAACTCCGCAGCGTCCCCTGTCGGGAGACGATGCTTATTACACTTTAAAGTAAATGAAAAAATCAGCTTTTACCTTTTGGTTTTCATTGGTAGCTACACTTCTGTTTTCGCAAGATTCTCTCATCAACAGTCCTCCCAACATCGTTCTGATTTTAGTAGATGATGCAGCCTTGATGGACTTTGGATGTTATGGTGGGGAAGCTTTGACACCCAACATTGACAGATTGGCAAAGCGAGGGACGATGTTTACCAATTATCACACTTCACCTATGTGTGCGCCTTCCAGGGCTATGTTGATGACCGGTTACGACAGCCATTTAACGGGTGTTCCAAATTTGCCCATTTTCACTCCTCCGGAATATGCGACCAAACCAGGTTATGAGGGCGTTTTAAATGATAAAGTACTCACTGTTGCTACTCGTTTGAAACAAAAAAATTACCACACTTATGTAACTGGCAAGTGGCATTTGGGACATTCAACATCAAATTTACCGAGCAAAAGAGGTTTTGACCGAACATATATTCTGGATGCATCGGGAGCCGATAATTACGAGCATCGACCTTATTTACCCACTCAGGAATCCAAGCCTCCGTGGTATAAGGACGGGAAACCAATTGACTTACCTGAGGATTTTTATTCTTCTCGAAATCTGGTAGATGAAATGATCAATTTTATAGAAGAAACGCCCAAAGATGATAACCCCTTCTTTGCCTTTCTGTCTTTTCAGGCGATTCATATACCCGTCCAGGCTCCAAAGGAATATACCGAAAAATACCTCGAAACATACGAACAAGGCTGGGCTATCATTAAGCAGCAACGCTATGAAAATGCTAAAAAAATAGGCATCATTCCTCCCGAAGCACCCTTGGGTGCAATGCTCCCAGTCCTGAAAAAATGGGAAGATTTAGGTGAAGAAGATAAACGATACAAAGCCAAAGCCATGGCAGTCAATGCAGGCATGTTGGAGGCAATGGATTTTCATATTGGCAGATACATTCAATATTTGGAGGAACGCAATGAATTTGAAAACACAGTATTCATCATTACTTCAGACAACGGACCAGAAGCGAGTTCGGCAGGTAGTGTTCGTTCTATGCAATTGTGGTTGAATTGGGTGGGATATCATCGGGATTATGAACGCTTGGGAGAGCAGGGTTCCTACACTTATATCGGTCCTGAATTTGCAAGCGCGGCAGCAGGACCAAGCGCTTTTTTTAAATTCTATGCAGGTGAAGGCGGATTGCGGGTACCACTGATTTTTTCAGGACCAAATATCCCTGTAGCCCAATCTATTCCTGCTTTTTCAATTGTCACCGATATTACGCCAACTATTTTGTCAATAGCCGGAATTGACCAACCAATCGAAGCGCCTGCCGGATCTATGACGGGCAGAAGTTTATATGCATTGATTCAAGGCGAAACAGACCAGGTTTATGGTTCAGACGAAGCAATCGGAATGGAAGCTGCTGGTCAATGTGCGCTTTACAAAGGCGACATGAAATTAGTCAGAAATGGGAAACCTTATGGTGATGGAATTTGGCGCCTTTATAATCTGGGAGTGGATCCTGGGGAAACCAATGACTTGGCAGCGGCTCAACCAGATGTTTTTGCCGAAATGAAACAGCATTATGCTGAATACACCAATCGATTTGGCGTCCTGGAAATGGGGATAGATTACGAGCCATTAAAGGAAATTCAAAATAAAATGATTGCACAATTGGGTGCAGCCGCCAGACCCTGGCTTTTTGGTATTTTGATTTTAATCCTTGGGTTTTTCTTTTGGAGACGAATGAAGAAACGAATCCGAAATAATTGATTTTTATTTTGCCAATGATGGAGATAAGTTTGTTGTAAAATAATTCAATCATGACCAGGCGTAAAAAAAGAATCTTGCGAGGACTGGGAATCTTTGCCCTATTTATCCTTGCCTTTGGAATATGGTTTTCTCAAAACTGGTATCGACTACCTGGAATTATCAGTGAATGGCAAGATCCAATTGGAAAAACCATTCCAGTGGTTTGGGAACAAGGACCTGAAAACAGAACCTCCAATAAGCCCAACCTCATTGTCATTTTAGTTGATGATTTGGGTTTCAATGAAGTGAGTACCTATGGTGGTGGTATGGCAAAAGGGAAATTCAAAACGCCCAATATCGATCAGTTAGCGGCTGAAGGTGTGTTGTGTACCAATGGTTATTCTGCTCATGCGGTTTGTTCTCCTTCCAGGGCTTCATTGCTAACAGGACGCTATTCAACACGGGCAGGTTTTGAATTTACACCGACTGCACCAAGCATGATGAAATTTGTTGGAAAATTGACCGAAAATGATTTGCATCCACCTATTTATCATGAAGAACTGGAAGGGCAGGGACCCACGGTTGAAAATATGGGCTTACCATTATCTGAAATTACACTTGCAGAATTGTTGAAGCCTCAAGGTTATCACACGATTCATTTGGGTAAATGGCATTTGGGGAATGCGAAAAAATTCCACCCCAACAATCAAGGCTTCGATGAAAGTTTGGGTTTTAGACAGGGTAGTTTGTTCCTGCCAGAAGATGATCCCAATATTGTCAATGCCAAATTGCCTTTTGACCCGATTGACAAATTTTTGTGGGGAAATTTACCTTATGCGGTCAATTGGAATGGAAGTCCTCGCTTTCAACCGGAAGGACATTTGACGGACTATTTGACAAATCATGCAGTAAAGGCTATTGAAGCCAATAAGAATCGTCCATTTTTTATGTATCTAGCCTATTGGGCAGTGCACACTCCCTTGCAGGCATTAAAAGAAGATTATGAAAAACTCGATTACATAGAAGATCATGTAGAAAGGGTACAAGCAGCCATGGTCATGACAGTAGATAGGGGAGTGGGAAAAGTGATGCAAGCGCTGAAAGACAATGGGATCGATGATAATACCATCATCGTTTTTACCAGTGATAATGGTGCACCTCATTACGTTGGATTGCCAGATGTCAATAAACCTTTTCGGGGTTGGAAAATTACTTTGTTTGAAGGAGGCGTACACGTTCCTTATATCGTCCATTTTCCAGGTACCATTCCTGCTGGGCAGGTTTATGATGGTCGCGTATCTAATTTGGATATTTTTTCCACTTTTGGAACCATTGCAGGTGCAGAATTACCAAAAGATCGCAAGATTGATGGGGTGGATATTTTACCTTACTTAACTGGTGAGCAGGAAGGTGAACCCAATCGACCATTGTTTTGTAAATCAGGAAAATATGCTTTTGTATTGGAAAATGGTTGGAAACTTCAAGTAGATGAACGACAAGGGAAAAAATGGTTGTTTGATTTAAATGAAGATCCTACCGAACAGATAGATTTGTCTAGTCAAGAACCTCAAAAACTGGAAGAACTGACCGCTTTATTAAAGGCACATCTGGCAGCGCAAAAACCTTCCATATGGCCAGCACTTTTGGAATCTCCAATCACGATTGACAAGACTTTGAAAGAGGAAGTGGTTCTAGAAGACGAATTTATTTACTGGGCAAATTGAACTATTTAAGGTGATTAAAGATTGGTCTAGGAGTCTAGACAGGGATGCATTACTTTGAATTTTGGTATTAAAAACCTTTCGTTTATCTTCTTTGCTTAATCCGTTGATATTCAATTTGTTGCGGGGTGGGGGGTTTGGGGGTTTACAACCCCCCCAAAGCACCCC
>JBGTQJ010000096.1:0-22756 GCA_041941305.1 Saprospiraceae bacterium | reverse complement strand
TTTCCAACTTTTTGGAAAGGGTCATATTAGAAAAATTTGTTGCTCAGTAGAATAAGAGTTTTCAAAGTTTACCTCAAAACCTTCGGTCGCTGCACCCCCAATTTCCTCATTTTCGATTCCAGCGTTTTCGCATTCATCTCCAATAATTTTGCAGCACCGTGTTCTCCGGAGATTCGCCAATTCGTCAATTGAAGCGCTTCAAGTATATGTGCTCGCTGCATTGCTTCAAATGACTTAAAAGAGGCTGTTCTTTTATCTATTTCAGTAGCAATGGTATCAAGTTTCAGGACATTGGTTTTGGCGAGAATGACTCCGCGTTCAATGAGATTTTCAAGTTCCCGGATATTACCTGGGAAATCGTAAGTTTGAAGTTGTTGGAACGTATTGGTGTTGACTGAGTTGACTTGTTTTTGAAGACGATTTGAATATTTTTTAAGGAAGTGTTTAACCAAAATAGGAATATCATCTTTCCGTTGGCGAAGGGGCATATTTTCTAAGGGAAAAACATTGAGGCGGTAATAGAGATCACGACGGAATTTACCTTTATTGACCAACTCTGCCAAATTTCGGTTAGTTGCAGCGATGATGCGTACATCTACCTGGATGGTAGCGGTACCGCCGATACGTTCAAAAGAACCTTCTTGAAGGACTCGAAGTAATTTGGCTTGTAAATCGAGTGGCAATTCAGCAATTTCATCCAAAAAAATGCTGCCCTGATGTGCCAATTCGAAGCGACCGGTTCGGCGATTGATGGCACTTGTAAATGCACCTTTTTCATGACCGAATAATTCGCTTTCAACCAAATGCTCGGGTAGGGTAGCACAATTGACTTTGATAAAAGGCTTTTCTTTTCTATGACTCAATTCGTATAAAGCATCTGCCAGCAGTTCTTTTCCAGTTCCCGTTTCTCCTAAAATCAAAACTGTGCTGTCAGTCGGGGCGACTTGTACCAGTTGACGAAGCATTTTACGATAGCTTTGATTTTTAGTGACAATCTTTTGTAAGCCGGGGAGCGGTGTAAAATCTGTTGCCTCCAGCTTTTCTACTTCCATTTGAGATTGTAAATGTGTTAATTCAGTATGAGCTTTGTATAATTCTTTTTCCTGAATCTTGATATGAGATTGATCTTGGGCAAAAACATAAATGGCTTCTCGATTCAGACGTCCAAAATATACAAAGTCCATCAATACGGGAATGGTTGCGCCATCTGAATTTACCAAAAAGCCTGATTGCCTGAAGTGCATTTTTCTTTTGAGTTGATTGGCATGTTTTTGCCAGCCTGTGGCATTAAATTGTAATTCAATTTGATGAAAGAATTTTTGCAAAAGAGTAGGCTTTTGAGATTTTAAAGTAGTAATTGCCAGTTCATTTGCAAATTCGATTTTTCCATTGAGCAATAATTGGAATATTAAAATATTAGCCTTTTCCAAAGCAAATTGAGTTTTTTCAAATTCATCTTCCATTGCTTTTCTATCCGAAATATTTTGGATAATACCATCTATTCCAATGACTGCTCCTTTTTCCTTTACCGGATGTCCAAATACTCGAACCCATTTCTTTTGATTTCCTGGAAAGTGGATTAAGAATCGAAGTGTAAATGTATCTCCTCCTAAAAAGCTCTCACGGACAGCTTCATACATACTGTACCGCTGTGTTTCATTCAAATACTGTTGGCATAAAGCCACAATAGACTTTAAACTCAAAGTTTCATTTCCTTCAGGCAAATTCAAAACTTTGAAAAAGTAGGAAGTAGTACTTAATTGTTTTTTTGAAAATGACCAATGCCAGGGAGCGGCCTGGACTTGACTGGAAAGAAGGGATAATAATCTAAAATGCGATGTTTCCATGAAAGTTTTAAAATAGAAGCCGATGATCTTAAGCTAACAGTGTGATTTCAGCTTGTAAAATTATTGATTTTGCTTAAATATCAGGAAAATGCTTAAAAAAAAGGAGTAATGATGATTTTGTTGAAACTTATTTGGTTGATTTTCAATGTGTTAGGTGAAAGGAATGAGAATTGCCTAGTTGTATGCCAACGTGAATAACCAAATGAAAACTATTTTAAAACACAAAACCGGAAATCCTCCCTTTTTCATAAACAACTCCTAAAACGCAATACCTCAAAAACCATTTTATTTAATCCTTCGTGTTTTATTTTCCTAAGCCCTTAACTTGATAATAACCTCGGCTAGAATCACTTGAAAACAAGCCCATGCTCAAACTGGTAAGGGCGAACTTTTAAAATGAATTAAGCTGTGAAATTATCCAGATTTAAATTGGTTAATGAGTTTAATTCACTCGTTTATTTCTTGGAAAGAAGTCTGATAAGACTTTTATTTTGGTTGCCGAAAGGCAACCATCTTTCCATGATAAGAATAGTCTTAGTAAAATAAATCGTAAATAGAATTCCCCTTGCTTTCGCGCAGGGTAATTTTTCAAAAACCGAAAGACACATTTAAGGCTCTTATTTAAACAAAACTGGTGCTGCCTGAAAGTAGGCAGCCGGTTTTTTGCCTTAGAGCATGTTTAAAATTAACCCTTTTGTTAATATGAATGCCTTTCTTCGCTACTCTTCAGCTATTTTGATCCGCTTGCGGTTCACTCTGTCAAATGTCCAATGGACATTTGGTTTTGTTGAAACAAAACTGCACGGCGTTCACGTACATTCCATGTATGTGGTGAAAAAATAGCCTGTCCCGAACTTGATTCGGGAAGCTTCGATTAGCTGTGAAATGCATTTCATATTACTCAAAAAACTAAATTTAAACATGCTCTTAATTCAAAACTCCTCCTACACATCGCCAGTTTCATAGCTTTAGTAATTGAGTTAAAAAGCATGGCAGGACTGACTCTTGTAGTTGGTCTTGCCTAACCATCCACATTTTTATGAGATTAACTATTTTGCCGATATTACTTTAATCTATGTTGCCACCAAATAGGTGGCTTTTTTATGTATAGGCTTTCCAGCAAGCTTTTACGATTGTCCCTTTCCCTGTGCTACTTTCCACCTCCAGTCGCCCTCCATTTTTACAAATCAAAAAGTTGGCGATGCTCAAGCCTGTTCCACTACCTTCGCCTTCAATGGTTAGCCGTTTGAAGGGCCTAAAAAGAAAATGTCCATAACGTTGTAAATCCATTCCAGAACCATTGTCTTGTACACTAAGAATATGAAAGTCGCTCGTTTTTTCTAATATAATTTGGATTTCCGGAGTTCTGCCATTGTGGCGATAACGTAAGCTGTTATCGAGCAATTCTTTGAATATCTGACGAGCATAGGCAGGGATATATTTTAAACTTCGGTTTCTGCCAAATTTGGTTTGAATTTTTGCTTTGGAGCTTTTGATCGGTGCTTGCATTTCTTTTTTGACTTCTTCGAAAATGGTTCTCAAATCAATTTCCCGAACCAATTGGCTGGCATCTCTTTGAAAATCTACCATTTCCTGCAATAACTCAACAGTTTGTACCAACTGCTTCAAATTTTCGGAATGACCGTTTCCGTTTCCATTTCCAGAAGGATACTGCTTGCCGTTTTCAGAATGACCATTTTCACCCAATAGTTGAATATTGGGCAATAAATCCGCCACTGCACCTTCTACAAAACCATCCATGAACTCATTGGATAATTTAAGTAGTTGATTCTCTTTCATCAATGTTTGGGTATGGGACTGTAGTTCTTGATCAAACCCCTCTGTAAGTCGATGAATGGTTTGTTCTTGCTCTACCAATTTGGTCGAATTTTGAGAAATTAAAACCATTCCAGTCACCCGATCTTTTATTTTGATGGGCACAATTCGGGTGTTCCACCAGGTCCTTTCTCCAACAGGTGTTGTTAGTGAAAATTCAAAGCTAATGTAAGAATCACAGGTTTTGGCAGAAATGAAAGATTGTTGGAAGGCTTCCGCATAGTTGGAGGGCATAAACTCAAAAATGGAATGTCCCAAAATTTGCTTTTCCTCAAATCCTTCCATCACATAATTGACATACTCTATTTTTCCGTTCAAATCGGTAATCATCATTTGGTCATGAGCATAAGATTCCATTAAATAGTACCGCTCTATCCATTCCTCTACTTCTTTGTGCGCCAGTTTCAAATCATTAATATTCACAAAGGTGATAACGACTCCATCAATGGTATTTTCTTCCGTCCGGTATGGTAAAACGCGCATCAAATGAATATTACCCTCTTTATCGGTAACTTCCCGTTCAATGGTATTCAAGTCATTCAAAACGTTTTTTATGTCATCATAAATCCTTTGATCGTTGAAGGCATTGGTGAAGTGGGTAATCGGGCGTCCAATATCTGCTTCCAGCAAATTAAACTGATCCTGAAGGGCTGGAGTGAACTTTCGAATACGCAAGCCTAAATCAAGGAAGATGGTTCCAATTTCAGTGCTTTTTAATAGATTATTCGTATCCGTATTGACCAAAAGCAATTCATCAATTTTGCTTTGAAGCTCTGTGTTGACCGTGTACAATTCTTCGTTGACAGATTGCAATTCTTCATTCGTACTTTGCAATTCTTCATTGGCAGCCAGTAATTCTTCGTTAGAGGCTTGTAATTCCTCATTCGTAGTTTCTAATTGTTCACGTAAAGTCTGCTTCTCCTGTCGTACTTGCCTCAATTCCTTATCCAGGGTTTGCAAACGCTCATCTTTGTAATTTTCCAGGTTGATTACTTCTGCTTCATTTACCTCTCCAATTTTTTCACCTTTAATGAAAAATTCAATGAGGTAAACACACATTTCGTTTAGCTCTCTTGGACGATGTTTTTCGAATCGAATATCTAACTGGAAGGATTTTTCGCCTTTACGAAACAAGACATTTTTGTAAATATTTGGTTTATTGGTTTCACTTACTTTACGAAGGCCATTTCTGAATATCAGGTTATCGTTGTCACCAATCATTTCCAGCAAATTCAGGCGGGCAACTCTTGGTGCTGTCAAAAGGTCATCGAAATCTCCATTAATAAAGAGAATCTCAAATCGATCATTCATAAAAATACTCTTTGGGGCATATCGCTCCGAAAGCATTCTTTGAAAAGTAAGGTCGTAATTTCGATTGTGCAGCTCCGTTTCCGATTCAAGCAAGAGTTCGTTGAGCTGCTGTAATTCGGGGCGCTCACTCATGCTCCTGCGATTGCTTGAAATATGATTGAGTTTTTGAGTTGATATATTTTTGAATATCTTCCACTTGTGATCAACCGTTTCAAAAACCTTTTTCATCGCCCCCAGGTTTTCGCTCGGACCAAGGAACAGAAAGGCATTGAGATTGAGCGCAAACTGGAAATTTTTGAGCATATTTTGCTGCACCGCCGGATTGATATAAATCAACAAATTGCGACATGAAATCAAATCCATTCTAATAAAGGGAGGATCTCGCAATGCATCATGAGCTGCAAAAACGATACTTTGCCGGAGTATTTTTTTGACGGAAAACACATTTGGTCTGGCATTAAAATATTTGGACAAAAGCTTCGCATTCACATCTCCGGCAATACTATCAGGATAATTGCCCTCGCTCGCATAATTAATAGCATCCCGATCGATATCTGTGGCAAAAATTTTGAAAGTGCGGCGCTTGTTTGTTTCGTGCATATATTCCAGAAAGAGCATTCCAATAGAATAGGCTTCCTCTCCAGTAGTGCATCCTGGAATCCAGATTCTTATGGTTTCGTGCTCCTCCTTTGAATCTACTAGGGGTTCAATTACTTTTTCCTTGAGTATAGCAAATGCGTCCTTGTCGCGGAAAAATCGAGTGACGCCAATCAGGAATTCTTTAAATAAAATGCGAGCCTCTGCTTCATTTTCCAGGATATATTCGTAATAACTTTCCAGGCTTGGAATATTGTTCATGGTCATTCGCTTTTCCGTTCGACGGATGAGCGTACCCGTTCGATATTCTTTAAAATCTACCCCGGTAATGTCTGCTACCCGATTCAAAATCTGATTTAAAAGTTCTTCATCTTTTGAATTTTTAGGATCAATTGTTGGAAAGTTGCCATTGAAAGGAATACTGGTAATTCTGACCAATTCCCTTGCCATCGCAAAAGGGGGCAAGACACTGTCTGCCAGACCAGTTGCATTGGCTGCCACAGGCATTCCGTCAAATTGTGCAGTAGCCGGGTCTTGCACAAAGACCAAACCACCCATTTCCTTAATAGTCTGAATGCCACGACTGCCATCCGTTCCCGAACCTGAGAGAATAATGCCCACCGCTTTTTCCCTTTGGTCATTCCCCAAAGCATGAAAAAAGACGTCAATGGGCAAATTCACGACTCCAGTAGGGTATCGTTCTACCTGCCTGATAACACCATTTTTGATAGTGATATTGCTACCAGAAGGGATCAAATAAATTCGATTGGGCATTGGTTTGGTATCTCCCTGAATCACCTCTACCGACATTGCCGTATGCTTGGACAGCAACTCATCCATCATACTTTTGAAATTGGGAGATAAATGTTGGATCACGACAAATGCCAAATTGGTGTTATCTGGCATATTGTCAAAAAAGTCGTACAAAGCTTCCAGTCCTCCTGCAGAAGCTCCAATCGCCACGATTCGAAGATCTTTAGACATATTGTTTTTTTGGTGGAGGGTCGCTTACCAGCGATTTCTGATGTGGACATTTTTTGGCGGCGCAGCCGCCAAAAAACTGAATGGAGGGTGTTCTTTTTAAAATTTTGCTCTGCAAAATTTTAAAAAGAACACCCTCCAGAAGAAATGTTCGCTGCCACGGCAACGGAATCTTCCACAGGAGAAGTTGCTAGTCGCTTACCCTACAAATTACACAAAGAATTGATTACCAACGACTTGGCATTCAAACTTTGGTCAAATACATTGTTTGTCTAAATATGGCGATGTGAGAGGTGGCGAGGTAGGCCTTATTAGATATGCCTGTTTGGATACATAAAGATAGCGGTTTTTTCCTTTTTTTCCTCATAATCTCTCAAACATCAGACAAACCCCGTTTTCGGCGATGAAGCCCCCACATTTGCAACGTGAATAACATTTTTTCCTAACCAATATTAAAATCATCGCCATGATAACTGCGAAATCATTTACAAAAAACATTACAAGTCTTCTTTTTATCTTCCTTTTAATGAGCGTTGCGGCCTTTGCGCAAAAAACGACTCAGCAAATTTTACAACAAAAACAACGGATTGAACAAAAACCTGAAGTAGAACGAGTAGAAATGTCTGCTGAGAGAGGTACGCCGAATATGATTCAGTTCAAAATGAATCAATCGAATTACCAAATGAGGGATGTTCGGTCTTTGCTAAAGGAGAATTTGAACCTTCGAGAAGGTACGGATAAACTTGAATTTTATCGAAAGATGGATCACCAGGATGATATTGAGTTTGTACGATATCAGCAATATTATAAAGATATTAAAGTAGTACACGGGCAGTATGTGGCCATGTCAAAAGCAGACAAGGTCGTTGCCCTGAATGGAGAGTTTTATGAAATCAATGATCTCAATACAAGTCCTACACTTACTGAAGAGCAAGCGCTACAAGCTGCTTTAGACCACATCGGCGCTGAGGAGTACGTTTGGGAATACATTGACAAGAACTATAATATTTTAGTATTGGCTCCTGAGATTTCCAATAAAATACAGGCAGAAATAGAAGAACATACCCCAAAGGGAGAATTGGTAATCGTAGATGATTACGATACGGATCCTGTCGATTTGGATTTGGCTTATAAATTCAACATTTACGCCAATCAACCGATTAGCCGCGATTGGGTTTATGTCAATGCCCATACAGGCAAGGTGATGTTGAAGGATATGATTATCAAGCATGCGCATGCTTCTGTACAAACGCGCTACAATGGTATCAAAACCATTCAAACAACAGAAGTGCCTGGTCAGAATCCAAGTCCTGAATATCCACTCGATCAAGACTATTTCATTTTGTACGACCAAACGCGTGGAAATGGCATTCAAACTTATGATATGAATGGATTGGGCGGTGCGCCTATTTCAGTAGCTGTTTTGTATTCTTTGGCAACAGATGTAGTAGATGATGACAACATCTGGACTTTGGGTGAGCATGTTCGCGACCCTGCTCCAACTACTACTGAAGCAGTCAATGATGATATTGCCTGGGATGCGCACTGGGGTGCAGCGATGGTATATGACTACTGGAAAGACCGTCATGGACGCAAATCTTTTGATGATAATGATGCAAAAATCAATAGCTATGTACACTATGGCGAAGGATATGACAATGCCTTCTGGAATGGCTCTGTGATGACCTATGGAGATGGTAGTTTCAGGGATTTGGGCAATGGACAATACACCGGAAGCTTTGCTCCACTGACTTCTATAGATGTTTGTGCACATGAGATTGGTCATGCCGTATGTTCTCACACCGCAGATTTGGTGTATCGACGCGAATCAGGTGCGATGAACGAAGGTTTCTCTGACATTTGGGCAGCATGCGTGGAGGCTTATGTAACAGATACTTACTCAAATGAAACCTTTGATTACAAATACTGGGGCATTGGCGAACAAGTTGACAATCGTCAGGGACCCAATAATTTGAACAAAGCACTTCGATGGATGGATGATCCTAAATTGGCTGGAGACCCCGATACTTATGGAGGCTCCAACTGGACAAATCCAGAATGTGGTGAACCTACTTTGGCAAATGACTACTGTGGTGTTCACTCCAATAGTGGCGTATTGAATAAATGGTTCTATTTAATGACTGTAGGTTCGGGTATCTCACCTGATGATGGTGTCAATGACAAGGGAGATTCCTATTCTGTAACAGGCATTGGTTTTGCCAAAGCAGAATTGATTGCTTTTGGTACAGAAGTACTTTTAGGACCCAACTCAAAATTTGCAGAAGCTCGTGCAGCTTCCATTACTTATGCTCGTTCGGTTTACGGACCTTGTTCTGTGGAAGAAGAAGCGGTAACAAATGCTTGGTTTGGTGTTGGGATAGGAGATGAGTTTACTTGCGAAAGTGGTTCCATTTCTACTGGATTTTTAACAATCGAAGAGACAGTGAATGAGGCAGCAGACGGAAATGGCTTCTGCGATGATAGCAAAACACATGATATTGACATTTTTGTGAATGCTCCGGTAAGTTTCAATCTAACAGTAGGAGGAACAGCAACTCAAGGAACTGACTATACACTATCTTCTCAAAGCATTTCTTACACAGGCAATGGATTTTCTACCATAAAAGTGACCATTTCCATCATTGATGATGCAGCAGAAGAGGGAGACGAAACCATCGTCTTGACGATTCCTGCAAGCGCAGGGGCAGCTCCAGGTTCTGATGTTTATACTTTGACTATCCGCGATGACGATGTAAATCCGGTTATTGGAATTGGACAAAAGAGTTTGTTGTTTGAAAGATTCTTAACTACTTCCATGCCTGCTGGCTGGGGGCAAGTGGCAGCTTTGAGCAGTGGCAACCAATGGCATTTCGGAAGCTATGCCGGAAAAGCCTATATCAGCTTCACAGGTGTAGCACCTAATTATGAGGGCAATAACAACATGACTGATTTGACCTTGCATACACCACAAATAGATGCCAGGGGCATGAACCAGGTAACCGTTTCTTTTGATTGGGAAGCTGGTGGCGAAACAGATATAGCAATTGGTGGAGCAGCGCCTTTTGATTATGGCTCTTTGACGTATTCCTTTGATGGCGTGACCTTCTATGATTTGGATGCTGTTTTTGTAGGCGACAATTTTGGTGCAACGGTAGCTTCAGGGACTTATTCAGCAGATTTGTCTGAACTTTTTGCCAATCAACAGTTTTACCTCGGTTTCCGCTGGCAAAATGACCCACTTGTGGGTACAGCCTTTAGCTTTAGCATTGATGATGTGCGCGTAAATGGCATGACTCGCCAAATAGAAAGTGATTTGAATGACAGCGGTGAAGAATACATCGGAGCAAACGAAACCGTTTATTTCTACAGTGCAAACGACGGACAATTGCTTGCCAAAGTAGTCAACAATACCAGCCACGATTTTGGTTGTACTTCTTTGTCAGTAGAAAGATCTGGAAGCGATGCAGAAAGCTTCTTTACGGGAAATAGTGCTTCCAAAGCCATTCGCTTTAGCCCTGATTTTCCAACTTCGAATGCGGATGTTGACATAACACTCTACTACTCCGAAGCAGAAATTTCGGGTTTTGAGTCCGCCACAGGCGAAGACCGCGAAGATTTGAATCTTTTTAATACTACTGCAACAAATATTGATGATGCATCGGCTCCTAATACTACAGAATCAATAGCTATTTATGAAGACATCAAAAAGACCCCTTCCAATGTCATTGCAGGTAGTTTTACTGCCAATGTGACCGGAGAATTGGGTGGCTTGGTTGTGGCAAGTGAATCAACTGCGCAATCCATGATTGGCTGGAATGGTGGAAATCAGAATGCCTTAGCCAATAATAATTACCAAATAGGCATTTTCCCAAATCCTGCAACAGACAAGGCGACTATTTCCTTGCAAAATATTGAATTTGAGCAAATGGTGGAAATCAGTTTGAGAAGCATCAATGGGCAACTCCTTCTTGCCGAATCCTTTTTGGTCAATTCTGACAGATACTTCGATTTGGATTTGGAAACTATCAATCCTGGAATCTATTTGGTGAAAATTCAGACTGAAAATGAGCAGATTTCGAAGAAGTTGATTGTTGAATAGGGTTGTGTTTCCCAAAGGGACTCCTTGCGAGCAGGTGTTAGAGTGTTCAAGTGTTTATGTATGTTTTTTCACACAAACGCAACAAATAAAACCTAACGGATGATTTCTTGCAAGCTCTGGATCGGGTTTTTCAGGGCTTGTTTTTAAATCCAAAATTATTAATTTAAGAACTATAAGATATTATGTTTCAAACCTTGTACTTAATTATTGAAAATGAACAAGGGGGCTGTTTTAAATAATAGCAACAGCTGATAAAACAGCCCCATTTTTAAAATCAATTAGACCTGAATGGTAGAAGTGAGTTGACCTATTAAAAACCAATATGGAATAGGTCAACCCACTGAATAATTTATAGGCAAAAAACAAAAGAACAAACACCTCAAAATTACTTGGCGAATACAACTTTTTTTGTAGGCATCGGCTTGGCAGCCGATGTCTTTTTTTTTAACTTATTTTTTGTATAAATACTTGATTATGAGTACTTTTTAATGTATATTGCAGGTATCTAATCTTCTTTTCCAAAATAAAGCATTTCCTTTTTTTCCTAAACTCGGTTTGGTGTTTTTTTATCAAATTTTATCACAAAAAATATATCCTTATGAAAACGCCAATCATCATTTTAACATCTTTTTTATTTGTCTTTTTGACCAACACGAATTCTATTGCTCAAAATTATTGGTTGGGTGGTTTTCCCGGACAAGAAACGGAGTGGAATCAGCCCAGAAACTGGAGTGAGAATCGAGTGCCAGATTTGAGTCAGGATGCTATCATTATTCCCAATGTCAGCACCGAATCAGGTTATTTTCCTGTGTTGAAGAATGAAGTACCCTCAATCGCCAGCCTCGAAATTCAGAGTGGTGCCTCCTTGAGTATTTTGAAGGAAGGAAAACTGTCTATTGATGGGATTCAAACATTTAATTATGGGCTTTTGCTCATTGGTGATTTGAAGAATGCCGGCTTTATTAAAATAGATAATACTGGTCTTTCCAGAATTGAAGGAAATATTCATCATTTAAAAAATGAAGGCTTTGTCCTACTTGGTGATCTGAAAGAGATGGAAGGACTAGCGCTACATTTATATGACTAGATTCTGCACAAGGCAAAAAAGGTAGGGTAGGAGAAGTAGCGCTTTGATGTACCATATATTTTGAGAGATTGAGAGTGTGAGAGATTGAGAGATTGAGAGATTGAGAGATGAAAATAATTCTCAAATTCTCACACTCATGAACCTCAAGTCAGAAAAGGTATGTGTTTAGCGTGCTAAAGGAGGGGCAGCAAGCTGCGCCAAAGACTTTTCTGGAGGCAATCGCCAAAAATTTGGGCATTTTGCCCAAATTTTTGGCGATTGCCTGTAACAAAGAAAACTTTAATCAAAATGTCCCAACAGATAGCAATGCTTACATTTGGTCTGCGATCGCCGAAGCAGAAGCATAGTGGAAAGCTTCTGAAGAAGTCTATCAAGGAGACGAAGCAGAACCAAGAATCCACAGACAACCCATCTATGTGAAAGCAGGCTCAAAAGATGCTTTGCAAGCCGCCAAAAGTTTTGAAACAATCTAGAAAGCTGGAACTGCTAATCTACTTTCACAAATTTATCTGAATATTGCTTTCCATCTTTTGCCGTAAAAAGGATATGATAGATTCCGGCTGCCAAAGCAGATACCTCTACAACTATTTGATTATCAATCATCTCAAAAGCAACCAAGCTTTTGCCAAGCACATCCAATAAATCCACCTGAACAGATTCATGTTCTACCCATAACTCCGGAATAGAAATATGTAGTCCATTCCTCACCGGATTGGGATACAATTTGGCTTTTCCTAAAAACTTTTGAGAAGAACTGAAAGCTGTGGAATTGTGATCATTTTGATTGCCAATTAATGGAGGTGCATCGTCATTTAAAAGCATTGCTTCCCCTTTGTCCTTTATCAAAGTCACACCTGGTGTTTGATTGCTCAATTCTACCCAAAAATTTTCATCACTTTCATAATTTGAATCTTTTTTTCCCCTTACCACGGCATAACTTATAAAGGAACCACCTGGTGCGAAATAACCGGTTCCGTTTTTATAGACATAGTCACTATCAGCAAGAGTAGCATCGCCATCGGTGGTTTCATAATCTACCTGTAGCGTACAATCATTTTCGGCTCTTTCGATTTTGAAAAAGAAAAAAGTAAATCCTGAACCAGTTCCTTCATTTTGGCTTATGTCATTGATGGTCAATGTGGTTCCTTTTACTTCGACCTCAGTGATACATTCACCAACGTTTCCTGCATCATCTGTTGAAGTGATGCTAACTGGGGTGATGCCCCTATCAGAACAATCAAAGTTAGTTTGAAAAGGAGGGATAGTCAGATTCGTACTGCAATTGTCAGAACTGCTTGCTTGAAAATTGGAAGCTGGAATAGATGCTGCTCCATTGACTAATTGAACTTCCAGATTAGCTACGCATAGAACATCAGGGGCTTGCAAATCTGCTACAGTAAAATACTCTGTACAAGTTTTTTTATTTCCAGATGGATCTTTTGCCCGCCATTTGATTTTGTAGGTATCTAGTGTAAAAACGCCATTTGGATTGGTCGTCCAATTTTTAACGACATTGTTATTAGAATCCCAAATTTTGGCTTTCAATTCTGCTATACCACAATTGTCGCTTGGATTTGGTTGTGTAAAATTGATAGTTGCAAAACACTCATCTTGGTCTGTGCCGATAGGATTGGGATAGCTGGGACAAGTGCCATTAAAATTGGGCTTTTCATCATCAGTCACAGTGACAGTTGCTGTGCAATTATCTGTGCTGTTATTTAAATCTGTAATGGTCAAAGTAACCGTTTGCGGTATTCCAACATGGCTACAATCAAAATCTTCCATATCAATTTCCAGACTTTGTAAGCCACAATCTGCCGTACTGCCATTATCTACATCCTGAGCTGTTATGCTCGCCTCTCCCTTTGTATCCAGAATGACTTCGATGTCCTTGCAGTTGGCGACCGGAGCATTGCAGGCACCTTGCAGAATGGTTAATTTCCAGGATGCTTTCTGAGGACTAAAACATCGATTGTCATAAGCTAGAACATAGAGGTCATGTACTCCCTGAGCTAGAGCAGGATTGGGTGTAAAAGTATTCGTGTTTTCATCAAAGGTTCCAGCCCAATTTGAATAATTGGCATCCAGCCAGATACTGAGGCTGTCTATATTTGTCAGGCTGCTATAATCGAAAGCACTTTGGATAACTGCTCCACTGTTACTGGTGGTAGGTGCGATTCGTACCTCATTATTCACAAAAATGCCACCTGTAGGAAAAGTGCCTTGTGCATCTTCGATGACTCCAAAGTTTGTAAAATTGCCAGCGATGTTGGCCAAATTGGTATTCAGACCAAAAAAACCGTCATTGATAGCAGAACCTGAATTTTCGAAATTGTGCAAAAGGTGAATTTCTGCACAAGCCAAATTATTGAGTGTAGCAAAGTTTTCGATTCCCAAGCCCAGGGGTTTTTTATTTTCACCAATGCGAATGGAATTTTCATTGTTGAATGTTCCTGATTCATTAAATATGCCACTCTCAGTTGTTTCTTCGATCGTGATTTCACTTCCAGCCTTGTTGTTAAAAGTACTTTTATTGTAGATGCCAGCTCCACCCGTTTTTTTAGTTCCTCCTATAAAAATTGAAAAGTTGTTTTCAAAAGTACCTTCATTCAAAATGCCATCTGTTGCTGATTCATCTACCTGAATGTATCCAGTTGATGTATTATTAAAAGTGGCTTTATTATGAACCCCCTCTCCACCTGTCTTTTTGCTTGCACCTATGACTATAATCCCGTCTGATTTGAATGTGCTTGCTTCATTTAAGATACCATCATCCCCCGTTTCATCTATTTGAATGTAACCATCAAATTTGTTATTGAAAAATGCTTCATTTCGAATGCCATTCATACCCGTTTTTTCATTCTCGCCAATATCAATGCGGCCCTCATTCTGGAAAGTGCCTGCTTCATTCAGAATGCCATTCTCATTTGTTTCCTCTATTTGTATTTTGCCTACTCCAAAAGGCAGGTTAGGGATATTTACAAAGAATGCTTTATTATAGATACCATTAGCCCCTATTAATTTATCTGAACCGATAATGATTAGATCGTTATTTAGGAAAGTACCCGCTTCATTCAGAATGCCATTACCATCAATGTCCTGAATCACCAGGAGGCTAAAATTATGGAAGGTGGCTTTATTCAGAATACCTCCACCCTCAATTTTTCCTGTTATTCCCAAGTCTATAATACCAAGATTATCAAAAAAGCCTGCTTCATTTAAAATCCCATCAAGGTTTGTTTTTCCAATGTCCAGGTAGGTTTCGTTGAGAAAACTTGCTTTATTATGAATGCCATTACCCAAAGGTTTTTTGTTCAATCCGATGGATAAGTTACCATAGTCATTAATAAAATTTCCGGACTCATTTAGTATGCCATTTTCCCCCGTTTCATCAATTTGAAGATAACCAAAGGATTGATCCTGGGATCGACCATTTTTAAAAGTCGCTTCATTCAGGATACCATTTTTGCCCGTTTTTTTATGCTTGCCAATAAATAAATCCGCATCAATGTGCTCAAAAGTACCCGCTTCATTCCAGATGCCATTTTCCCCCGTTTCCTCAATGTTTATTATAGCTCCGCTATAGAAGTCAGCTTTATTATGAATGCCATTTCCGCCTGTTTTTTTATTGAGTCCAATGTTTAAATTTCCAGCGTTGAAAGTACCGGATTCGTTGAAAATGCCATCTCCCAGAGTTTCATCAATATGTATTTCATTGGCATTGATAAAACTGGATTGATTGTGAATACCGATTCCCCCAATTTTTTGATTCATTCCAATGGAGAGATTGCCTTCATTCGTAAAATTTCCATCGTTTTCAATTCCATCCAAAGTGGTTTCTTCAATGTTGATTTCTCCTCCAGCCTCATTCTCAAAATTGCCATCATCGTTAAAAATGCCGTTTTTACCTATTTTCTTATTGAGTCCTAAGGTGATTTTACCTCCGTTTTCAAAATCGGCTTCTTCATTATAAATCCCGCTACCTCCTGTTTCATCAATGTTGATTTCTCCTCCGGGTTTGTTCACAAAAAGATCCCGATTGGAAAGGCCAGTATTTCCTGTTTTTTTATTTTGACCTATGTTGATATTGCCCTCATTTACAAAATCATCCATACTATCAATACCATTAAAAGAAGTTTCATCAATGTTTATTTCTCCTCCTGCTTTATTCTTAAACAAAGCATTATTATGAATGCCAGTGCTTCCTATTTTCATATTCAATCCTAAAGTGATTTTACCTGCATTCACAAAATCAGCATCAGTATAAATCCCGTCAGAACTAGTTTCATCAATGTTTATTTCTCCTCCTGCTTTATTCTCAAAAGTACCAAAATCACCCTCATTGAAAATACCAGAACTTCCTATTTTCTTATTCTGTCCTATATTGATTTTTCCTTCATTAATAAAAGAGTTTGAATTATTTATACCCTCATCTACCGTATCGTCAATATGAATTTCCCCATTTATTTCATTATTAAAACTGGTGCCTACACCTCCAATATAAATACCCACTTTTCCTACTTTTTTATTAGCCCCAATTATGATTGTACTCTTATTGGTTATAAATGAACCAACATTAAAAATGCCTGATTCTTCTGTTTCATCAATATGAATTTCTCCTCCAGCTGCATTATCAATGAAACCATTAATACCATGTCCTCCTGTTTTTTTATTTGCTCCTATAAAAATTTTGCCTTTGTTAGTAAGGACCGTGCTGAATATTCCATCACTTACCGTTTCATCAATGTGAATTTCTCCTCCGGCTTCATTATCAATGAAACCTTTAATTCCACGTCCACCTGTTTTTTTATTTGCTCCTATAATTATTTTGCCATTATTTGTGAACAAGTCCTCACTATTTATACCATCATCTCCTGTTTCGTCAATATATATTTCTCCTCCTGGCTCATTTTTAATGTAACCTTCAGCATTAATTCCATGCCCTCCCGTTTTTTTATTAGCCCCAATTATGATTTTATTTTTATTGAAAAAAGAACCCATAAAACTATTAAAAATGCCCTCTTCTCCTGTCTCGTCAATATATACTTCCCCTCCTATTTCATTATAAAAAAGGTTTTCATTAGAAATACCTGATTGTCCGACTTTTTTATTTTCACCAATTGCGATTTTGCTTTTATTAGTAAAAATTCCACCACCTTGATTTTTAATGCCAGCATACTCTGTTTCCTCAATTGAAATTTGGCTATTGGATAAATTATCAAAAATACCTTCATTGATAATGCCCGCTCCTGAAGCAATGTCTATGCTGATATTACCTCCATTGATATTGTTAAACTGGGAAGGATAATCCTGATTTAGAATGGCAGATTTTGTTTCATTTGGCCAACAAGAAAAAGTAACGCCGGAATTTTCAATAGAAATTTGCCCTCCGTCATTGGTGAAAAAGGTCTCTCCACCAGAATTTACAATTCCTTTGCACATGACTTCTCCTGGTCCTCCAAGGTTAATTATCCCAAGGTTGGAAAAGTGGCCAAAATGATTCCAAATACATTGTGTCAAAGCATATATAATGTTGATTTCTCCACTTGCCTTGTTGCTAAAGGTGCCTTCATTTTGAATTCCAGTGCTTAGAAATGAGCCTACTGATTCAATTTTCCCTTCATTTGTAAAATCACCAAAGCTATTTTCTATTCCAAGATTTATTTTATTAATATAAATATTTCCGCCAACATTATTTTTGAAAATGTTGGTATTATAAATACCAGAAAATGAATAGCCAATTTCCCCTAATTTGATATTGCCCTCATTAATAAAAGTGGCAGAGTTGTCAATACTATAAATATCACAATCACCAAATTTTATTTCGCCTCCTGCAAGATTGGAAAACCAGGATAAATTCTTAATGCCACTATCACCAATATCTTCCTTGCCAATGGAAATAATCCCTTCGTTTGTAAAAAAACCAGAAGGTATAAACGGATTAGGGTTTTCATTCCAAATACCGCTCCCATACAATACCTCTTCAATTTCTATTTCTCCACTTGGCAGATTATTGAAAAAACCTTTATTATAAATTCCATTCGGAAAAAAAGAGGTTATACTAATGATTAAGATTTTGCCAAAATTATCAACAGTTCCTTCATTCAAAATACCATCATTGTCAGAATCATCAATGGTCAAACTACCCGTATTTTCAATAGTCAACGCACCTCCCTGCTCAACTTTAATTGATTTGGCAAAGGCATTGGTACCTGCCTTTATTTCAGGGTCATTGGTAGCGACATCGGGAATGGTCACCGAATCATTGGCATCCGGGATTCCTGCAGTCCAGTTGCCAGCATTTGACCAGTCCGAATTGACATTCCCAGTCCAGGTTGTTTGAGCATTTATAAACTGGCTGCCTGCAACAACAAAGCAGCAAAAGATAATTACTAGAAATTGAAGAGTAAATTTTTGTGTCATGGCGATAATAGTTTTTTGTAGGCTGCGGTTTTTAAAATTGTTCTAAAAGAAAAATTTTAAAAACCGCAGCCTACATAGAATTTTGGACTCTTTGAATCGGCGGATTTAGTCCTTCTTTACGAGGGAGGATCTGTTAGTCTTGTTGATTATCATGAACCTGCCGACACCCTCACGCAGAGGGTTTCGTATTTGTTCCAATCGTCAAATAAATCATTAGAAATGACTATCCCATGAGTAGGATAGCTTAAGGTAGGCTCTTACTTGTTTGAGTAAAACACAAATATGATACATTTTTCTATTTAATGCAGGGATATTTTAAAGCAAGATAGGAAAAAATCATTCGATTTTAAGTAGAATTATTGTTATATATTAAAGTAAAAACAAGCAATTTGTTATGTCTCATGATTTGAGTTGTACTCTACTTAATTTCCCTTGCCTGGGCAGCATTGACAAACAAGATATTTCCCAATTCATCATATCCTTCAAAGGCTTTTGTGCCCAGGTGACTGATGCTTTCTTGTATAAAGCCCAAAATGAGGAGATCAGCAGTTTTTGATTTTTTATTGATAATGGTTTTATGGCTGGTATCTGGCTTTTGTGTAATGAACTCAATATTATTTGCAGAAATAGGCAATTGTCCCGTCTCGATTAATTGAAATAATTTGTCTCGCTCCACCTGGACTTCGCTTTCCGGAAAAATTGCATAGATATTAATGGTTGCTTTTTTCCAATCGGAATGTCCCAGCAAGATATAAGCCAGTAAAATCATCAGATTGGCATTTTGAAAATCGCTGGGCGTTAACCATACATGAATTTGTCTTTTTAAACCAAAGCCTCTATCAGAACTAGCCTGAATAATCAGGTCAAAATTGACCGCCTGGATAAGCCCCAAATTATCTAATATGTCCTTTAGATTTTCTATCTGATTTTTGTGATACTCAAATAAGAGGAGGTTATTTTCAGTGCCGGCAATTCCTGGCAGTTGTATTACTTGAGCTACCGTAGAAGTAAAAGAAGGACTAACCAATGTATCTACAAATACATTGCTATCACTGGCATCTGCCATTTCGATCAATCTGGCTTTACATTGAGCAGCCTGCTGGTTGGTTTCTTTTGATAAATAGCCTTTGATAAGATGGATGTAGGTTCCAAAGCCATGCCTGTGCGAAATCCAACGCAACAAGTGGAAGGCAGAAAATCGTTGAAAACTGGCTTCTGAAATAGCAACAACTGAAGGTCGCCAGCTTTGGCTTTTTTCTTTTTCTGTTTTTTGTAAAAAGACTTGTATTTGCCGACTAAATTGAAAAATGACCCCTTGAAAAATGAGCGCCAGACTTTTTTTATCCTGATTGAAATGACTAACCCATAAAAACAAGAGGCTAATCAATAAAAAGGCAAGTAGGGCATAAAGGGGGTTCATAAAAAACATCAAAGCAAAACTTCCCATTGCTCCAAATAATGAAAAATACCACCTGGATTTAAATTTTGGACGATAGGAAGGGTCTGCCGCAAAATGGTTTAGGAAGGAAATAAGGCAAAGAGACCCATAAGTAAGCATAAAAAACATGGAGATGATTTGAGCTACGCTGTCCAAAGCACCCATTAGAATAAATGCTCCAGCGATAGCTACAGTAATCACAGAAGCATTAAACGGTTCATCGCTGTTGCCTTTCCCTTTTGATAGCCAATTATTGACTTTTGGGGTTGGGAAGATTTGATCACGTGCAATGGCTTGCAAGGTACGGGGGGCTACCATTATACTGCCCAAAGCAGAAGAAATTGTTGCTGCTGCCAGCCCCAAGGGAATAATCCACCAGCCTTGCCAGGCAATATCCGCCATGATTAGGTTTGAGGTATCCGCCAATGCTTCTGGGGGAGCAGAGATTGCCAGTTTCCAGGCAATCAGAAAGTACATGACCATCCCACACAGTGTTCCGGCTAGTGTACCTAGTGGAATGGATTTTCCTGGGTCTTTTAAATCACCTGACAAACCTACTCCCGCAGTCATGCCAGTGAAGGCAGGAAATATAATTGCAAAAACGGTGAAAAAACCAAGGGCAACTGGTAAATCGGATTGATTACTCTGTGGTTTTTCTGTTGCCTGTCGTATTACCGGGCTATTATTATTTTGGGAAGAGTCAGGAGATATAAATTTATCAGACGTTATGGAGATGCTGTCAGTAGTTGGAAGAGAAGTAGTCGGCTCTATATTTTTAGTCATTGTTTGGATGAGGTTCAGCTCCTGATTTTCACTATAATCGGTAGTACCCACAAAAAAGGCGAGTAAAGAAATGGCAAGTATGGCTACGACAGTATAAAGCAATTTTACACCCAGGTCGGCACCTTTGGTTAGCATCACATAGGTTAACAGGAGTAAGCCAGGTATGCCAACAGTTTGCTTTTGTTTTAACAACCATTCCAGCCAATTCGGCATCGCAAGGGTAGCAATCAACCAGTCAAAAAAGGAAGTCAGGGCTTCAGAAAAAGCCATTACATAAAATGCAACACTGATAGCTTGTGAAAGATATAGCGCAATTCCAATCGTCGAACCAATGACCAGACCAAAGGAACGAGAAATGATGTAATATTCGCCACCACCCTCTACTTTTTGATTGGTCGCAATCTCTGCAATCGCCATTGCAGTAGGAATGGTCACTGCATGACCAATTAATATGATCACGATGGCTCCTAAAAAGCCTGCTTGTCCTACAGCAAAGCCAAAGCGAAGAAACATGATGGCTCCCAGGATAGTCGCTATAGCCGTAAAGAACACAGGGGCAGTTCCAAAGGTACGAACTTTATCAGTGTAGTTTCGTGACATAGATTGGTTTTGAATTGTGGTTAGGTGTTTAATTGAAAGGAGCTAAGTTATTCAATATTCAGCGCTTTTTTAATGAAAACTATTCACCATGCTATATCATTTCCGTCCTTTTTTTCCCCGGTATGATTTCAACAAATAACAATCTTCTTTGGTGATAGGAGTGAAATGGTCTGCTTCTTCCACCAATATTTTGGCAGTTGTTTCTTCCACTGCAGCAATCTCTACCCGGACACCTTCACCTCTTAAATGTCGTACCAGCTCAACATAGTCCGAATCGCCGGAAAGAATGATTATAGTATCTACTTTTTGGGCAATTTGAGTAGCTTTTATTGTCAAAGGAATATCAGCAGATTTATGGCAAGGCATGACAGAGCCGTGGAACTTGTTGAGTAATCGGTCAGCCAATTTGTCCGAAATACTTTTACCTTCTCTAAAATAAATTAAACGGCTAAGTCCACGATTGTCTAATAGTTTTGGAATTAATGTATCGAAATCAAGTAAAGCATTTTTTTGTCCTACCAAATCTTGTAGGCTGATTTCAATATTGTTGCCATCAATCAAAATAGCGACAGATTGATTGATTTTTACGGATAGGCTATCGTTCATGTAGCTCGTAATTGTTTCGTTATTTAGTACATTGGGCAAAAAGTTCTTTGCGAGTCGCGTGACGAACTATGCATTAAAAAACTTTTTACAAAAAGTGAAGGTAAAGAAATGATCCTTATTAATTAATTCAAGTTGTGAAGTATTCGCCTTGCCAGCTGCGCTGGCCCGCCGAAGGCATGGGTGATTGGTTCTAATTTTAAATGTAAAAGTCAAAATGTAAAAGGTAAAAGTGCACCCTATTACTAAATGCCTAAGAATCAAATCCTTAAAGGATGTCTTACTTTTGACTTTTACATTTATTATTTTATGCCAAGGGCATCCCTTCGGGGCATTTTGACTTCGTTTCGTAGAACCAATCACCCCTGCCCCAAAGGGGCAAGCTGAATTTTCAGATTACATCTTAAATCACTGAATTTCAACTCACTATGTAATGTGTTTTTGTTGCGGGGTGCGAGTTGCGGGTTGGTCAAACCTGCAACTCGCACCCCGCAACAAATTGAATATCAACAGATTAGGCAAAAAAGATAAACGAAAGGTTTTTTATTGCCAAAATTCAGCTTGCCCCTCTGGGGCAGGGGTGATTGGTTCTAATTTTAAATGTAAAAGTCAAAATGATAAATGTAAAATGTAAAAGTGCACCATATTACTAAATGCCTAAGAATCAAATCCTTAAAGGATGTCTTACTTTTGACTTTTACATTTATCATTTTATGCCAAGGGCATCCCTTCGGGGCATTTTGACTTCATTTCATAGAACCAATCACCTCTGCCCCAATGGGGCAAGCTGAATTTTCAGACTACAACTTAAATGACTGAATTTCAACTCACTATGTAATGTATTTTGTTGCGGGGTGCGAGTTGCGGGTTGGTCAAACCTGCAACTCGCACCCCGCAACAAATTGAATATCAACAGATTAGGCAAAAAAGATAAACGAAAGGTTTTTTATTGCCAAAATTCAGCTTGCCCCTCTGGGGCAGGGGTGATTGGTTCTAGTTTTAAATGTAAAAGTCAAAATGATAAATGTAAAATGTAAAAGTGCACCATATTACTAAATGCCTAAGAATCAAATCCTTAAAGGATGTCTTACTTTTGACTTTTACATTTATTATTTTATGCCAAGGGCATCCCTTCGGGGCATTTTGACTTC
>JBGTQJ010000095.1:0-23130 GCA_041941305.1 Saprospiraceae bacterium | reverse complement strand
AATATCAATAGATTAAGTAAAGAAGATAAACGAAATGGTTTTTATTGTCAAAATTGGGGATGACACATGTTTATTGGTTTTTCGTTTTGCGTTTATTTATTAAACTTTTTTCAAAAAGAAATTCAAACATACGCTTACCTTCACCGCACAAAATTTTCACACATGATTTCAAAGTTAAGCCAACTTTCCTTCCTGCTTATTTTGGTGGGTTATACCTTATTTTTTTTGACTTGTCAGGAACCACCTAAAGAACCATTGAATTATCCTGAAAAAATAATCAATCTCGAGTCGGAAAAAGCACAGGAACTATCCAATAAAATACGTCAGGAAGTAGCGGCAAAAGTGATTGAAGGATTGGAATTAACACTCTGGGCATCCGATTCACTGGTAACTGATCCGATTGCGATTAGTATGGATGAAAAAGGGGGGATTTATTATACACAGGGTACACGATTGGAACATTCTGAATTTGACATACGGTCTCACCGGGATTGGATGACCGCATCTATTTCATGGCAAAGTGTGGAAGACAGAAGGGCTTTTTTGCGAAAGGAATTGGCTCCTGAAAACAGTAATAGGAATAAAAAGATTGTAGAAGACTTAAACGAGGATGGTAGTCACGATTGGCGGGATTTATTGGTAGAAAAGGAGTCAGTCTGGTATTTGACTGATGAATCGGGTGATGGCATTGCGGATCGAGCCAAAATGTACATCGAAGATTTTAATGAGGATGTATCTGATTTGGCAAATGGGGTTTTATACCACGAGGATCAGGTTTACATCTCGATCGCACCTGATTTGTGGCGTACAAAAGATTTGGATGGTGATGGCATTGCGGATGAGAAGGAATCAATTAGTCACGGTTGGATGGTCCATATTGGTTTTGGCGCACATGGCATGTCTGGAGTAACTGTTGGTCCTCAAGGAAGGATTTGGTGGGGTATAGGAGACATTGGAATGAATGTAGTCGATAAAGAAGGTCAACAATGGAAGTATCCAAATCAAGGAGTTATCGTTCGATGTGATCCGGATGGAAGCAATTTTGAGGTTTTTGCTGCAGGTTTGAGAAATACCCATGAGTTTGTATTCGACGATTATGGCAATTTAATTACAGAAGACAATGATGGCGATCATCCTGGGGAAAGAGAACGACTGGTTTATGTGACCTATGGGTCTGATGGCGGTTGGCGCACCAATTGGCAATTTGGGAAATACACCGATCCAAAAAACAATAAATACAAAGTCTGGATGGATGAAAAGCTTCATGTTCCAAGATGGGAAGGACAAGCAGCCTACATCACCCCTCCAATAATAAACTACGTAAATGGACCTACTGGAATGGTTTATAATCCAGGTACAGCCTTGAACGACCGATGGAAAAATCATTTTTTTATCGCAGAGTTTAGAGGTTCCCCCGCCAATTCGCCAATTCATGCATTTACCCTGAAGCCCAATGGGGCCAGTTTTGAGTTGGATGAAACGGTAGAAGTGGTCAGTGGGCTCCTACCTACAGGTATTCGATTTGGTCCGGATGGAGCACTTTATTTTGGAGATTGGATAGATGGTTGGGGTATCAAAGAGCAGGGAAGGATCTGGAAACTGGATGTGCCCAATGGGGAAAATGACCCTAAACGAATGGAAGTCAAAGCCCTTTTACAATCTGACTTTAAATTAAAACCCGAATCCGAATTGGGGGATTTGCTCAGTCATGTTGACCAAAGGATACGTCAAAAGAGTCAGTTTGAACTTGTAAAAAGGAAGGAAAGCGGTTTGCAAATATTCAAAACAGTAGCTACTTCCCAAGCCAATCAGTTGGCAAGGGTGCATGCTCTTTGGGGTATGGCGCAAATGGCGAGAAGCAACCAAAGTATTGCCCAAAACCTTGTTCCTTTTTTAACTGATGAAGATCCGGAGATTCAGGCTCAGGCTGCCAAAATGATAGGAGATATCCGATTTGACGAAGCGAATGATCAAATAATTCCACTTTTGAAACATGATTCCTTACGCGTCCAATTTTTCGCTGCTGAGGCACTTGGCAGAATTGGTTACCAGCCAGCTTTTGAACCCATTTTGGATATGTTGATTGCCAATGAAGACAAAGACGCCTGGTTGCGGCATGCCGGAATATTGGCTTTAGCATCCCTGAAGGATGCCTCTAGATTGGTTGTCCTTCAAAATCATCCCTCAAAATCTGCAAGACTTGCAGCTGTCGTAGCTTTGCGGAGAATGAAACATCCGGGTATTGCCCAATTTCTTAGGGATTCGGAAGAATACATAGCTACTGAAGCCGCCAGAGGCATCAATGACGATTTTTCAATACCAGAAGCCTTACCAGTATTAGCAGAAATCCTGGGCACTACAAATTTTGGAAACGAGGCGCTAATTCGACGTTCCATCAATGCCAATCTCAGGGTTGGAAAGCAAAAGAATGTAGCAATCCTGATGAATTATGCCAGGAAACAGGAGGCTCCTTCAGCACTCAGAGCAGAAGCGATTGCCACATTAAACAGTTGGATAAATCCTTCTCCTCTTGATCGTGTAGACGGTCGCCTTAGAGCCTTTGATAAACGAGACGAATCAAGTTTTAAAAAGGCTTATTTCCCTATACTGGAGTCTTTTTTAGTTGAAGATATGGAACTGGTCCAATTGGAAGCTATCAAAGGGGTTGGTTATTTAAAATACCAGGATAAGAGTCCAGATTTATTACAAATCCTAAAAACACACAAGAGTCAAAAGGTTCGTTTAGAGGCGCTAAATGCATTAGGCGAGTTAAAAGCCAATGAATTAGCAGATGCTTTGCAGTTGGCTTTAAAGGATAAATCTGCAAAAGTACGCTCCACAGCCTTACAAATACTTCCTGAGACCGATTTGCCCATTTCTGAAACCAAAACACTTTTTGAAAATATTTTGAGTAAGGGATCCATCGAGGAGCAACAAGCAGTTTTTTCTGCTTTGGGAAGCATCAAAGACGAGGGAGTTGCCCCATTATTAGAAAAACAACTAGATAATCTAATTGCGGGTACCACCATTCCTGAAATCCAATTAGACATCATAGAAGCTGTTGAAAACCAAAATTTTAGCTCCTTGACAGATAAATTAAATAGCTATCAAAATTCAAAACCAAAGGAAGACCCACTTTCCCTATACCGCGAAGCTTTGTTTGGTGGAGATCCTCAAAGAGGTCGTCAATTGTATAACGAACATGAAGCGGGACAATGTACGCGATGCCATCGCATATGGGAATTTGGTGGCGATGCAGGCCCAAGTCTAATGGGTGTAGGCAGTCGTTTGAGTAAGGAAGCTCTGCTATTGTCAATGGTAGCACCAAGTGCCGAGTATTCCCCAGGTTATGCAGTTGCATTGATAGAACTCAAAAATGGAGAAAATACAGCAGGCATTATTCAGGAAGAGACGGAAACCGAAATTACCCTAAAACTGGGCAAGGAGGCTACAAAAGTCATCCTGAAATCTGATATCGCAAAAAAAGAGTTGGCACCCTCTGCCATGCTTCCCATGAAAGATGTGCTTACCAAACGGGAAATGAGGGATATTGTCGCCTTTTTAAGCAATCTGAAGCAGGCTGAGGCACCGCATTTTTGATTGATGGAATCCAGGAGGACAAGCCTCCAGGATTCCATCATGTTTAATTCTTTTTGGAATACTTCGCAACTAGAATTTATTATGGAAAATTGAATATTTTTACAAAAAAAATATTTCTAGGACTAAATCTGTTTAATTTGGGTTTAGCCCTCTTTTAAAATTTTTGGTCATGAAAATATATTCTTTCCTTCTCTTTTGTTTTTCACTTATCCTGGCTGCTTGTTCGTCGCACAAACATGTCAATACAGAATTACTGGACAAGGCTTATAACATATATCAGGAAGCAAAAAAAATAGAGACAGAAATTGAACCTGGTTTGTCTGAATTGACCAATCGGAAAAACAATATCAATATACAAGGCAGAGCATTAACGCAAGAAGAAATAGAAACTGTTGATAAAATTGAAAAGCTGGAAGCGAGTATGAATTTTTGGAAAGAAAATCATCCGGAAATTCCGGGTTATGAGCCTGGCCATGTGCATGGAGCTGGTTGCTCACATGGAGAACAGCAATTGGAATTGATGCCTGAAGATTGGGTGAAAGTTCAACAGGAATTTCTGGATAGTATAGTTGTTATCAAAGCTCGAATAGCTGAGTTTTCTGATTTTGAGCCAGGTGGACTTCAGTAAAACGGTGGAATTTTTAAATGAAATAACCCAAATTTTTCAAAATTGAAAAATTTGGGTTATTTCATTTAAAAAACTGTATCCTCATTCTAATTCCTTCAACATCCTTTTTGCAGAAGGAAATTCGGGATCGATTTCCAGTGCTTTTCGATAATAGGTTATCGCTTTTGCTTTATCTCCTTTTTTATAATAAGCTTCTGCCAGGCTATCGTATGGATTTGCCTCTTTGGGAAAAATTTGAACATTAGTTTTAAATACCTCAATTGCTTCATCCAGGTTTCCTTGAGTCAAAAGAGAGTAGCCTGCCCGATTTAAAAAGCCGGAGTGTGCTTCATGATATCCACCTTCCACAAGTGTTTTTTTAAAGTTGTTGACCAAATAGTCAGCCCCTTTTTGATTTAGAATTTGGAAAACAAAATTGGCAGGAGGAAGTCGTGGAGTTTCATAATTCCTGCCTTTGAGGGCATTTCTGATTCGGCGTCCAATTTCTTCTGCTATCTGACCATCGGTATTAGCCAAAACGATAATGGTATAATGCACACCAAACTCAATTTCTACAACTGCACTTACTCCGGGACCTCCCCCTGCATCCCCTATTCCTCCACCATGACTGTTGATCATTTTTTCCCAACTACGTTTTGGTTTTTTATAGCCGTTCATGGTAAAAGCTTTGGTTTGATTCGAAATGAGTTTTTCGGAATAAAACCATGCATTGAAAAATTTCAATAAATCTTTAGTAGTGGCATACATACCTCCATCAGGCGTACAGTATTCAAGTTGAGCGGTATGATCAATCTTTTCTCCTGAAACAGAAAAGCGATAACTTTTTGCTTCACCTTCAATATTTTCTGCAATATCGTAATGAGTATTATGCATTTGGAGGGGATCCAGTATTCTTTTTTGAATAAGTTCTCCGAATGGGCTTTCAGTAATTTTTTCCAAAATTGCTCCAAGCACGATGTATCCATAGTTGGAATATCGTTCGTCCGTACCTGGTTCGTATAATAAGGGTTCATTGAGCAATAAGGGCAGAATATCGTCAATGTCTTTGTAATCCCGGATATTATTGAGGTAGCTTGGGATAAAAATATCAGTAAAGCCAGCAGTATGGGTCATGATTTGTTTCAGTGTGATTTTTTCTGCTGTCTTTTTGGGAAAACCCAGTTCAAATTTTGACAACTTGTCATCATAGCTTAAAACTCCCTTTTCAACCATTTGATGTATCAAAATATCGGTAAAAGATTTGTTGATTGAGCCAATTCGGAATTTGGTCTGAGTAGTATTCGGTACCTTTTTTTCAATATCGGCATATCCATAAGCTTTTTCAAAAAAGGGTTTTTTGTCTTTTGCAATAAGGATGGCTCCTGAAAACCAACCCATATCTTCGTATGCTTCAGCAATTTCATTGGCCTTTTTGACTATTTCCTTATGACTTGCAGTTTTGCTTGATTTGGTTTCAAATTCAATAGCTTCACCTGGGGAAAGAATAGGCCTTTCTGAAAGAGGTCCCTTATTAGTAGTGCCTAGCTTAAAACCCTCAATTTTATAGGGGGATTCTTTTTCAATCATCAACACCAGATCCAGCCAATCTCCGGTTTTTGAGGATTGGACCTTTAGTTGGTATTCAAATTTCTCTGCTCGATTGGCATCATATAAAGTCAATTGACCATCCGTTTGCCGAATATCAATTAAATAATCCTGCAGTACTTCAATAGAGTTTCTGGCAATGATTCCTTCAGAAAATAGTCGTTTGATGGTTGACTCTGTGATTTTTTCTCCTGAATTAAGTGTATTCAGAAAAACGATCGCCTTTGAGCCTGCCGGACTTTCTTCCAGATTCGGCAGCGTTTGTGGTCCAAGCTTTTGAGACCAAATGATAGTGGAAAAGGTAAATAACAGAACGGTGATTAAACTTACTTTTTTCATAACAAATATTGGTTCTATGAAAATTAGGGTGATTATCGTCAAAACAAAATCAAAATCAACCGATAGGAAGCTTTTGATTTTGTTTTGACCTCCCTAACTCTCAGAGAAGGTTAATTTTTTTCAAAACAACCATATTCTCCTGAATGCAAAAAAAACCTGGGTTGAACTACCTCATAAAAGTGATGGCACTTCTACAAAAAGGGATTAAACCATTCATCACAAAAAAACAGACTTTCCCACCTGGAACATCAATTTTCGTCACAGGGAAGTGTTTTTGAATCCTCATTCTGTTTTCTTTGTACCATGATAAAGAATCGATGGGAAATAATATGGCATATCCTCTTTTGGTTCTTCAGTTTCTGGATGTTGATGCAAAATTTCAGTTTTGAATCTGTAGAAGTACAAGTCGTCAATGGGGAAAGAAAGGAAGTCTATATCCGGGACTATCGAATGATGTACTTTTTTGCAATTAGCCTTTTTGCAAAAATGGTTTTGGTCTATTCAAATATTTTTTGGGCATTTCCGTCCTGGTTAAAAACCCAAAACAAGGTAAAATTCCTGACTCGACTTGTTGGTATCTTCTCTACAACCATTCTTCTTGAAATTGCTCTGCTAGAGATTTATGGAGCCTATTCTTCTGAAAAGATTTACAAATACTATACTTCCATGTGGCAACTCAATGCCCTGTTTTATCTCTTTTACTTCGGAATTTCCGTTGCTTATGTTCTCGGAAAAAATCATTTGAAAAATGAAAAAATAAAGCGACAATTGTTAGCGGAAAAACTGGAAAGTGAACTGGATTTTTTAAAATCCCAAATCAATCCACACTTCTTATTTAACACCTTGAATAATCTGTTTGCAATCGCGGAAAGAAAAAATCATCCTGAACTTTCCAATGGCATTGCGGAACTTTCCAACCTCATGCGATATATGCTTTACGATTGCAAAACTGATTTGGTACCTGTGGAAAAAGAAATCAGATTGTTAGAAAGCATTATTGAGATGCATCAATTGAGATTGGATGCAGATGATGAAGTCGTCATTTCTTTTAATACTCAGGGAAACATTGCAGGCAAAATGATCGCCCCTTTGATCCTCGTACCTTTTGTTGAAAATGCCTTTAAGCATGGCATTCAGCTGGGAACTAGTTCTTTTATTAAAATGAATTTGGAAGTCAAGGAAGAGCACCTGATTTTCAATATCATCAATTCAAAAAGCCGAATGATGAACACCGGGCATGAACAGCATTCGGGAATTGGGCTGACCAATGTCAGAAGAAGATTAGAATTGATTTATCCCGACAAACACAAATTGAACATTTTGGATGAGCCGGAAGTCTTTAAAGTCAGTTTAACCATTTATTATAATCAAAAAACATGAATGATATCCATAAAAAGATAACTGCGATTGCGGTTGATGATGAGCCAAAAGCTTTGGAAATTATTGAAAGATATTGTCAGCAAATTGGCTTTTTGGTTTTGAAAGAATCGTTTAGGGATCCTTTAAAAGCAGTTGAATGGTTGCATAAACACCCAACTGATCTCCTATTCCTGGATATAAATATGCCCAATCTTTCGGGTCTGAAATTTAGACAACTTATTGGCGAGCAACCCATGATTATATTTACTACAGCCTATTCAGAATTTGCCGTAAAAAGTTATGAGCTCAATGCACTCGATTATTTGCTAAAACCAATTCAGTTTGAAAGGTTTTTTGAAGCCGTACTAAAAGCCAAAGGGCAAACAAAAAATGAAAAATCCACTACTAATCCTATTGACAAAAATACATCCAATACATTTGCTTCCTTTATTTATGTAAAAAGTGGCAACAAACATTTTAAAATAAACACTGCGGAAATTCAGTATCTGCAAAAAGAAGGCAACTACATTTTTTTTCATACGAAAGAAAAAAAAATCATGTCGCGGTTAAATGTGCAGCAAGCTCTGGATATTCTTCCCCAAGATAAGTTTATGCGCATACATAAATCCTATATTGTAGGACTACAACACATTGAAATAATTGAACCACATCAAGTCATCATTCGCACTTCAAAAATTCCGGTTGCAAAGCCTTACCGAGAGGAACTCTTATCAAAACTAAAAAGCATCTGACATGCCTCTGATTAGAAGGAGATAGGAAGCTACTGTCATTAAAAATTCTCTTTTGGTTTTAGGAAAAGTAAATTCCTTTTTCCTCAATTTAGCAACCCTGTCTGGATTTCCTTCTGTATTGAGGTGTTGGTGGTGTTTCAAATGATTGTTTCTGTATTTTTCAATTGAGGTGAAGATGGGGTACATGACGAGATAATTGGTCCAGAAATCATTCCATTTCCTGCTTTTCAAAAATCGAAAATGCGCCGCATCATGTGCCAAAATAGCCAAGCCATGCATTTAAGCTTCAAAAAAGCGGATGCAGGCTATCCCTTCCTTAACCTGCATCCATAACTCACTATTTCTGAATCATCAATTTTTCTACTGTAAAGCTGCCATCAGGGCGAATCAATCGGACGATGTAACTTCCGATAGGCAATTGATCTACATTTACCTGTAATTCATTCTGACCAGCCTGCCCAAATCTGATTTGACGTAATACCGATCTACCAGCCAGGTCAGTGATGTCCAACTTCAATTCTTCAGTAGCAGGTAAAGTGACATTTATAAAGATTTCGTTTGAAGTTGGATTTGGATAAAGATTGGTCAATTCAAAACCTACTTCGGTCATTGCCTCATCCACACTGCTGAAGAAATCATCACAATAATCACCTACACCATCATTGTCTTCGTCTGTCGGCTGAATCGGTCCACCTACCACCCAATTGGAAGCCAATCCAGTTTGATCAAAGTTTTCTAATGTGGCATCAAAGCCATTGCCAGTCAAATCTTCCACCATAGCCAAACTTTGATTGTCTTCTCCAGGAATTCCTTCATTGAAATTGAAATAGGCAGTAAGACCGGGTGTATCTTCTTCAATTTCTGTGGAGATTGCAATGGAGATTTCAGAGGAAGTTCTGGCGTAATCCCAAAAACGGATTTCGTCTAATTGTCCTTCAAAATCCCAATCAGCACAGCTTGCATTGCCAATTAAAACTGGTTGGTCATTGTTAAGATCCATGATGTTTGACAAGACCTTTTGATTATCCATGAAGCCATTGACAAAGATGGAAAGGGTATCTACATTTCTGGTAACTGCGATGTGTTTCCATTTTCCGTCATTAACTGGAATATTAGTATGGAGTAATTGTGCAATAGATCCATTTCTTTCATAGTATTCTATTTTTCCCTGAGCGTTCATTACAACCTCCCAAAAAACAGAGGCATCACATGTATTTCCTTTACGAACCATAGAAGACCAACCGGTTTTCGTGGTTTTCATCCAAAAGTCAACTGTAAAATCATTGGTTCCGAAATTAGCTAAATCAACTGAACCACTTACTACATCATCTTCTCCATCAAAATCAATTGCAGGATTGGCATTATCCGGACACAAGTCACATGCATCTGGCATACCGTCTCCATCTGCATCGACATTATCATCAAAACCCTCACATTGATCAAGAGCGTTGATGACTCCATCATTGTCAAAATCATCAGATACGATGGTTCCACCTACCGTAAATTCCCAGAAAACAGGACCCCAGGTTGTGTTTCTATGCAGATCAGTTACATCATTAATGATTACCTGAATGGGCTCCCCTGCCAAGGTAGATAAATCCATATCTGGGATTACGATCAGTTTATTATTGTAGCAATCCAACTCTGCGGTAATTTCGGTGTCTGTGTAAACTCGTTTAAGTGTTACACTATTGATATCAAATTTGGAACAATCCAAAGTTTCATTAAAAGTCACAGAGATTTCGTCACCTGCTGCGTAGTTGTCATCAATTGGTTGAGGCAAACCAAATACTTCTGGAGCGATCCTGTCAATTGTACCATCAACTCTATCAGAATAAACCGTATTAATGCCACAGGTCAGCTTTAGACGAGCCTGGTATTTACCGTCTTCCAAATTGGCTACATTCCAAATAACTTCTGTTCCAGATGGACTATCAATCAAATCGTCATTTTCCAAAACCAAACCAGGAGTCCATGCATTGCTTCCTGTAATTGCGTATTCCACCGTTACCTGATCCAAATTATCTACATCATAATCCTTCATTCGGACCAACATTTCATTGTCATTATTTCTGTTTATGAGCCAGCCTTCTTGAGGCTTGATTAGTGTAATATCGCTACAAGGGCTTTGGAAAAATGCGGAAATAGCAATAGTAGAACTAATAGATGGATCGCAATCCGAATACAATTCAAATTCAATGCTTTCGAAAGAATATTCTGGTGAGGTACCTCTTTGAACCGTAACTGTTTGCACTGACTCTGCCTCAAAATCTATAGGTCCTAATGGAACAGGATCTGTAAATGGACTACCGCTAATGTTAATCAAGGCACCCCCTGGGTTAGAGCCATCTTTTACTTTCAGGAAGTAGTTGTCGCGCGTTTCATTTGATTCGCTGATATTCCCAGCAAAGAAAGTGAAAGTAGCAGTACCATTTGGAGCCAAGCCTGCTTGAATTGGATTGTCTACCCTCAATTGTAGGGCGTCTCTTGCATTTGTACCTTCTTCAGCGGGGCAGCTACTTTGTCCACCCAACAATTCAAAAACTGGAGTTTTATAAACTGGGTCAGTTTTGATATTCACCGTAAATTGATCGCCTGGGTCATCGTCTTCTAAATGGAAACCGGTGGTAAGGCTGTTGATAGTAGTCGAAGTTTCCGAGTTTCCAGTTTCCATCTTAAAATTGGTCATGACTCCACCCTTTATTCCAGATCCACCGATTTCAAAACCCAATTCAGTTGCTATTCCATCGTCAATTTCCATGGCAAATTCGATGGTTGAGGATTCTGTTGTTGTGGTAGTGGTACTTTCTTCGAAAGCGACTCCAGCAGAAAAGGATACGTTTTCTTCAAAAGTAGCCACTGCTTTTAGGTCTTCATTCAATTGAAGTGTTTGTTCCCAAACAGAAATTTGATTGTCATAGTTTTCTTGCTCAATTTGATCATTACTTAGGCTCTTAAGCAATTCTAATTGTGGAATTACAACTTCCCGAATATTCTTTTCTGTGTACATCGCCGTTGTTTCCAAACCATCTTTAGCCAACATCAAAGATTTGGATTGAACAGGTTCACAATTGTTAAAATCAAATAAAATATTGTCTGAAATTGCATAGGAAAATGCCAAAGCAGAAGCTACAAATACATCGCCTTCAGTTCCTATAAAATCCTCTGATGCACTCGTCTGGAAACTCTGATTGTTGGTAATTGACAAAATCACCTCATTGGCATTGGTATTTGTAGAAGTAATTTGGTGAGATCCTGTTACATCTGACCAAAAGGAGGTTTCCGTACTCACTCCAAAAATACTCACACCTATTTTGGTTCCTACCTTCACATTGCCCCAAGCGTTAATTGATTCACTATCTTGAGCAAAAAAACGAGTTGCTGTTTCTGTAGTTGTACTTTGTTCCCAGAAGCTATAACTATTATCGCCAGGCGGATCTCTCAGAATCAGGAAGGGTAATTCAGGAGATTGAGTAGAGAAATTTTGCTCCCGTGGTCTTGAACCGGTTACAAGAGCATCCAAAGTCCAATTGACTGAACGGTTGAAAGTATCAGTAACGCTTATGGTAATATTCTTTAGGAAAGGATAAACGATATTTGGATGTCCGCCTTTCATTTCATATTCCAATGTATGTTCTGTAAATTCTTCTGTAAATGGCATATTGCCTAAATCGCTAATCTGGTCATTTACGGTAATGGTACCTGCAGTTATGGGGCAGGTTCCCCCTTCTTCAAAAATCTCTATAGTCAAAGGATAAGTCGAAGCCTGTTCCAAAACAGAGTTTCCAAAATCCATACAAGGAGCATCTGGCATTCCAGAAACGACAATGACTGGAGGACGGTGATAGGTCAAATCCAAAACAAGATCACCTGTCGTTTTCAAATCAAATACTTTATCTGTATTGAAGAAATCCAATACTTCCAATTTATTAAATCCAGGAATTGGATTGAAATCAACTACTCTAACTTTGTACTCACGCGCTGGAAGGTTGTTGACTTCATAAAAGCCATCATTATCTGTCCAAACGGTTTTGGAAATGCAGCCATCTGTCACTAGCACCTCTGCTGTTCCCATGGGTGTTTCACAGGCTGCCCGCACGAATCCGCTTAGTTCATAGTCGGTGGTTTCTGCAAAATCCACATTGGTCATATTGCCAGTAACATTCACCGGCAATGAGGTCGGGGAAAACTCATAGCTCGCCTCAGTGGGTCGTACAATATAGGAACCAGGGGAAGCCACCAATTGGTAATTTCCATTGTCATCTGTAAAAATTGGGCTCCCAATAGGGATGCCATTTTGCAGGATTTCTACTTTGATATTGCTCAATCCACAGATTGTTCCTTCAAAGCTTTGGGTCACTCTTCCATTGATTGTAAATGTAGAAATATCAATGAAATTAGCAGTCTTATTCTTTTGATCTTCATTCAAGGTAAGATTAACAGATACTGGGTCAAATTCATGGTCTGTTTTACTAGGAGTCACTTTAAAATTGCCAGTATTTGGACCATAGTATATATCTTCTATTTCATACAATCCATTAATACCAGTTGTAGTAGTTGTATAAAATTGAGGGGCTGGACTGCCTGGTAAGTTGTTTGTTTGCTCAACAGCAATAGTTACCCCTTCTACGCCTGAATTCGGGTCGTTAGGGTTGGAGCGTACATAACCTGAGATTTTGCCATCTCTTGGATATACATTGACCACTATCTCATTTGAGAAAGCATTGGATGGAATGGATTCTCCACAATTGCTTTGTACCCCTCTTCTAAATCTGGTGGTTTCATTTAATACTGGAATGTTGTAAGATTGACTATTGGCACCAGAAATGGTTGTCCATTGTCCATTACCCTCTTTTTTCTGCCAAATAATCGAAGCAGGTCCAGGAGAAGCTGAAGCATTTGCACTGGAGTTTATACTTCCAGGATCCGTTCCTGGAGGGATAGTGTTAAAACCAGAAAGAGAAATACTACCCTTGTTGTGTGTAATATTTTGTTTGTTGAAAGTAATTGTATTTGAATATGCTACAACAGAGGCATCGCATCCGGCAGAAGCTTTCCTTCTGAATCTAACTGTATTATTTGGCATCGTCCCTGCGTTGGTAAAACTTGAACCTGAGCCCGAAACTGGTAACCAGGAAGCGTTTCCAACTTTTTTCTCCCAGGAGTATGTTATGTTCCCCAATTGTGAGGAAGCAGAACTGGAGTTGTTAATATTCGGAATATTGGCGCCTTCACAGATGGTAGTTGAACTGGTAGAAATGCTACCGGCACTAATATCAGGGTTTGAAACACCAATTGACAACCTAAAATCACCCTTGTTGGATTGATATCCTTCTACAATAACAATATAATCACCTGGGCATAAATTGCGAATTATTTTTGATTTATTGTTGCTCCCACCTTGATCATCACTTTCGATATGAGCAAAACTATTTGAAGTTGGTCTAACTAAATGAATATAGGTGTCAAAGTTTGTTTGAGTATGGTCTGTAGAAATAGTTACCTTTTTTGAACTGCTAAGGGAAAACTTATAAGCAACATCAGGGGAAGGTTGGTGACTTGGAATGAGCCCATTGTATTGAGTGCGGTTGGTGTAACCCATATTTCCATTTGCTCCGGATGGAGCAGAACGATTGCTATTATCATGGTTTTTTGTTCCTGATGTAATACTTCCAAAAGAAAGCGCATCTCCATCCCAATTGCCTTTGGTATAGCGCCAGGTAGTTTGATATTGCACTTTAGAATTATTCTCCCCATTATTCATAGTATGAGTCTTCCATTCTGAAGAATTATAACTTTTAGGAGAAATAATATTTCCTACCCCGCCCCAGCTATCATCACTATTAACACAAGAATTGGCGACCAATAAATCGCTACAATCATGCTCCCAGGATTGATATTCAAAATCAAATTTCTTGGAAGAACTATTAAGTTCAGTAATTATCCCAATATTTAAGTTATCTGAGCTCCATGAAGGGGAATGATTGGTCCAATTATGGGAATAATCTTGTCCAGACGGAACATTCCATTGTAAAGTCATTAACCAATTAAATGCCCCATTTATGTCATTCTTTGCTTTAAATAGGAAAACTGGTTCTTCCTGACCATCATCATCGTTATTATGCCAATAACAACGTTTGATCCGAGACTGGTAGTTAATATTGTCTTGCCCTTGGGCAAGTTGTGCTTCCAGTATCTCGGGAAAGAAAACAAAACAAAGCACAAAAAAGAATAAGAATAAATGATTCTTCATGATTAAAAATTAAAGGTTAAACAAAAAATTTGTAGGCATTTCAGAGACCATTTAATCTCTAAAATGTATAGCGAGAAAGGGCAAAAAGGAGAATCGTGTTTGTTTTTATCTGTTGGTTATAATTTGTTTCAAAGCTGTTTATTGACCGGTCAATTCAAAAAAAATCCGTTTAATGAATACTTCTGCAAGGTAGTTTCATATGAAGCAAAAAAATCATACAATTTTTTGCAAAAGTTCTTTGTTATTTTCAAAAATTAAAGATTTAATAAACATAAACATCTATAATTCAGCATTTTAAACTACAAATATTTAAATAATTAAATTCGAAAAAATTTGATTTCTTCAATTTTATTAAGCTCTATATTTTGCAACTTTTCAATCATTGTTGATTAATTTATCTACGATACATTCTAATAAGTTTCTCAATCGAACTTCCACATAAACTGGCTCTATAAATTCAAAATATCCCTTGGATGGTACAAGTAATTCCATCGGAAAATCCCCTTCCATTCTTACAAAACCCGAATGTTCCTTGTCAAAATGACCTCCAGAAGACCAGGCGTCTCCACCCATGATTACAGCTGCGCTGTCTCCATGACGCATAGGTAGCAATTCTTCTGTATCAAATTCAAATCTGAAGTCATCCCAGAAGTTTGGTACCAATTGGGGATAGTTCATCCAGGATTTGGAATTGGGGATCGCTGTCATCAATATTATTGCCTCCAGTACTAAAATCAACACAAACCCCCGCTTCAGCAAAAGCACTTTCAACAGTCAATGTTCTAACCGGCAAATCGAAGGCACTTCTACCAATCTGGTGCCATTGAAACGGAAATCTCGCATCTGGTGACAGGTTTTCAGGTTCAATGTTGGCTGGATGTTCTGCCCCCTAATCGTCAAATGCATTTTTCTCTTTACACATGCTGATTTATTTTGGAGTAAATGCCTAAAACGACGATTGGCACCATCATAACAGGCAGTTAATAAAAATGCAATCCTTATGTTATCTGAATAGGTATGTTTAGATCTTGCTCTTAATCGGAGTGTGTTGTTAGTTGTTTATCCTTTTGGAAAGAGAAATGTTAAGGTAAGGATGAAATTAGCTGGGTTTCTGGGTGCTGGGTGCTGGGTACGGGACATGGTTTAGGGAAATTTTCAAAAAACCCAGAAACGGACAACCAGCTTACCAGAAAAAGGAACCAGAAACCAGCAAACCAGAGACCAGTGACCAGAACCAAGCAACCAGCAAACAGCAACCAGTACCCAGAAGACCTGCATTTCGAAAAATTCCATATTTTAGTTCATCCTTTTCCACATCTAAATCAAATAAATGATGAACCGACTTTTTACAATCCTAATCTTTTTATTGGCAATTATTTCCCTTGGGTTGAGCCAACAGGTTCAAATACCAAAAAGTATACAACCTATCCTTCCAGTACCAAAAGCAGTGCATCCAGCTTCCTACATCCTGGCCGCCTCGGATATGCACCCTGTGCACCATGATGTCCCTTTCTCCAATAGAGATGAGGAAGAAGTTATCATTGGAACTACTTTTTTTGATCTTCAGACAGTAGGCGCTCTTGGTGGAAGACTGCATGTCAATGGAGACGAAGCCTCCGCAATTTGGCATTTTGGGATGAATACAGATGCCTTTCCGGACAGAGGAACCGGTTTTAACCATTCTGATGGTAGCGACTGGGGAAATTTTCCCAATTCGAGACTTGAAGAAGACATACGGGGTGGGTATCCATCATTTACTCAATTGGGAGATGGAACCGAGGTCGTTATTTCTCATACTTTAATTGGGGCTGTATGGCATTTGGGCGTCTATCGTAAATCACCGGGAAGTGATGTTTGGGATCAATCCATGATACCTTCTGTGGTTTCTTCTGGTGGCATGGTTTGGGCTAAAGTAGCTACGGGCGGAGCAGATGGCAATTCACTACACGTGATAGCCATCACACTTCACCAGGATTTTGGAGGAACCCCCTATGATGGACTTGAGCAGCATTTGTTGTATTTCCGTTCTCAAAACGGAGGCAATTCATGGGACCTCACAGATATGAAAATTCCAGGATGTGACAGCACTTTGTACAATACGATAGATTCTGAAACTTATTCCATTGCTGCCAATGGGGAAACCATTTCGATTGGCGTTTTTCCAAGTTGGGGAGATGCTACTTTGTATAAATCTACTGATAATGGAGACAATTGGGCAGCGACCACCATTTTGGATCATCCACTTGATAAATACGACGGAAATGGGTATACGACAGATGACATTCCAATGGATCCCAATGCACCTGATTCACTTGCCATATTAGCAACCGATGGATATGCTTCAATGGTAGTGGATGATAATGGGATGACCCATGTTGCCTATGGCAATATGTATTTTCTGGGCATTAACGGTTTTTTTTATTTTCCTGGTACCGATGGACTTTCTTATTGGAATGAAAGTATGGGTCCTAATGGAGGACAGGCAATAGCTTTTGCAGAAGATTTTGATGGAAGTGGTGTGATAGAGGTTACTGGAATTTCCGGATATTTCCTTTCCCTTACATCAATGCCAAGTATAGGAATCCACCCCAATGGCTACCTATTTATCGCTTACTCGGCATTCCATGAATTGTATGTAAATACGGAGGATGGGCAAAACTACCGACAGGTCTTTATGATAGCTTCACTGGATGGTGGTGTTTCCTGGTCATGGCCTACGGCAGTTTTAAATGAAAATACGAGTAGTGACCCCGACTTGATTCCATTCATTGAAGGGGTCTATCCAAGTTTGCCTCAGAGAACTGGTAGTACCACGATCCCAGTCGTCTACCAGCAAGATTTCAGGCCTGGATTGCACGTTTCCGGAGATCAGGATATCGCTGAAACCAATTTTATAGTTTTTACAGAATTGGGCATTGACAATTTTGTGATGGGCAATACCAATGACTTGGAATCAGCCCTGGAAACGGTTGAGATTTCTCCAAACCCAACTTCTGACCATTTGAATATCTCCTTTTCACTAAATCAAATAAGGGATGTGAATTTGACTGTTTGCAATTTGTTGGGACAACCATTAGCTAATATCAATTATGGTGCTCATTCAATTGGTAATCATGAAAAGTCTTTGAGTATAGAAGAATTTGGAAAAGGGGTTTACATGATACAATTGGAAGTGGGGGAGCAAATTTGGGTGGAGAAAGTGATAGTGCGCTAGACTTTATTCGGTTGACGGCTTCCTCACAAAGTCTTTTCGAATAAAGTCTATTGAATAATTTTTGGACGAATATTGTTATGTAATTTATCCAAAACCTTTAGCATTTTTCAAAAATTCAGCTGAATTCCAATCCCATTTTTTACGGCTGCTAACCGCCAATCCAACTTGGATTCCTTTGCTCCCAAATTATTTTCAATGTTCCAATTATAGAAATCAATAGGACTTTGTTTATTGACTGAAGCATTATAAATGCCCGCAAAAGTACCCGCAAGCGTAATTAAAATGCCAGACACCAGAGTAACTGCTTTATCTTCATTTGCAGGACAAAATATGGTATCACAGCCATCTTCATCCGAGGTAGGTTTGGCTATTCCAGCAACGGTGAGGGTTAATCCTCCTACTAAGAGGACATTCCCCAAAACTTTTAAATTTTTAAACTTTTGGTATTCCTTTTTGGAATTGGGAAATTTTTCAAAATGGGGTTTTAATTCTTTGTAATCGTAAAACTGATCTCCAAGCAAATATTGGTTTTGATGGAATACAAATTCTATTTTTTGATTTTGGGAAAAAATGTATGGTCCAAAGAATACAATTAGTAAGAATAAGTAATATTTCATTTTGGATAAATAGTTGAGCGTTTGTTTGAATACTCCTTTTATTATATTATTACTTAGTCTTTAGATTTAATCAAAACCCCACCTAAAGAACTGTTTATCAAAAGGTTATTAAAAGACTCCAGATCCTCGTTATATAGTTTTTTCAATTCATCCAATATAGGTTGCAACTCCTTTTTTAAATCTTCAAATCGTTGCATAGCTCCCTCAGTTGCTCCACCTTCATTCCCATTGACTACCGAATACAAATAGGCAATCTGGTCATCAATCATCGAAGGATAATTGATGGGATCCTGTCCAGATTCACTTTTGGTTTGGATTAACTTATTTTCTGCTTCAGTTAGTTGCTCGATGAGCGTTTTACCTTTTTCTCGAAGCTCCTCAAATTCATCCTCGCCTTTAATTAAATCCAATTTGTCCACAACCTGCTTTCTAACAGAACGAAGTGCTCCAATGGTAGAATGGCATTGATTAAAGGTAGATTTGACTTCCATTGCAAGTTCGTATTGAGCTAACATTTCTTCATCAGTTTGTTCCCAACGAGGGTCTTTTTTGACTTGAAAGTCTTTCCTGACTTCTTGTTCTCCAAATGAGAGTAGTACTGAATGGTTACCTGTTGGAGCCTTAATGCCCCCTGTATTCGCTAATGAGAAATAACTGCTGGGTTGTGTTTCCAGACCTTCATACTTCAAATTCCAAATAAAACGATTCAATCCTTTTTTGGCATTTAGTTTTTCCTCCTTTCTGGACTCATCCGGGTGACTGGAAAAAACGCGCCTTTTGTGATTATCCTTATCTAATATCGACAATTGAATTTGATTGTTTTTATTCGGCTTGTTTTTCAGATAATAATAAATGATTGCCCCATGCGGAATGGCATCGACATTGGCACCTCCACGAATCTGGTAGCGATAAGCATCGTCTGGTTTGCAGAGGTGTGCCTCAGCATTTTCTAATTTCGAAAGTTCATACAATGGGGATAAATCATCCAAAATCCAAAAGGAGCGGCCTTGAGTTGCAACTACCAAATCCCTGTTCTTAACTGCCATATCTGTGATTGGTGTATGGGGTAAATTCAACTGAAAGGGTTGCCAGTTTTCACCTTCATTAAATGAAATATACATTCCGAATTCAGTCCCGGCATACAACAAACCTTTTTGATTTGGGTCTTCACGAACAACTCTCACAAAATGATCATTTGGAATTCCATTGCTTCCATTACACAGAGATTTCCAGTTTTTCCCAAAGTCATTGGTTAGAAAAATATAAGGTCGAAAATCATTTTCACGATATTTATAAACAGCGATAAAAGCGCGGCCCTCACCATGAGGGGACAAATCTATCATATTGATAGTCCCTTCTTTCGGCAAATCATGAGGCGTTATTTCCTCCCATGCTTCTCCATAATTTTTGGATATATGCAGTCGTCCATCATCTGTCCCAGCCCATAACTCTCCCTTGTTATTTGGAGACTCTTCAAAAGCAAAAATGGTCGTATATAATTCTACTCCTGTATGGTCATGTTGCACCGGCTCTCCAGGAATGTCGTGATATGCATCATTATTGGTCGTCAAATCCGGACTAATAATTTGCCAGGTCTTACCACCATTCATTGTAAGGTGAACATATTGGGAGCAATGGAAAACCATGCTTGGGTCATGTGGAGAGATTCGGATTGGGGCATTCCATTGAAATCGGTACTTGATGTCTCTAAAAGCCTGTCCATCATGCATTTGTGGGTAACCATTGATGTTTTCCGTATAGCCAGTATGGAAGTTTTTCCGCGTGATGGTTCCAATATATGTGCCTGAATAGACCACATTTGGGTCTCTTGGATCCACTGCAATATGTCCACTTTCACCACCCCCTACTTCTGCCCATTCGCTGGTATTGGTCAAGCCTGTAATCGTTCGACTCGGAATGCGCATAGTTGAGTTATCCTGTTGAGCACCATAGATGTGATAAGGAACTTGATCGTCTATCGTTAAGCGGTAAAATTCAGCAGTTGGCTGGTTGTATTGGGTACTCCATGTTTTTCCACCATTCAGGGATACGCAAGCACCTCCATCATTGCCCTGAACCATAATTTTTGGATTATCCGGATTTATCCAAAGAGCATGGTGGTCGGAGTGTGGCGTTCGGATTCTCACAAAAGACTTGCCACCATCAATGGATTTGAAAAAACGAACATTGGAGATATAAACCGTATTTTCATCGCTTGGATCAGCATGAATCCGATTGTAGTACCATGCTCTTTGCCGCAACTTGTGCTCCCGATTAATCCTTGTAAAAGATTTCCCACCGTCAACAGATCGATATACTCCACCTTTAGTTTCATCCTGAGCTTCCTGAATTACATAAATCACTTTCGAGTTTGCAGGAGAAATACTCAAACCTACCCTACCCAAAACACCAGTGGGCAATCCATTTTTCACCCTTTTCCAGGTCTTTCCTGCGTCTATAGATTTCCAAACACCTCCTTCTTCACTACCATCAATAAAAGTGTGTGGTTTGCGCTCTGCTGTCCACATACCAGCATACAAAATTCGGGGATTTGATGGATCAATGTCTAAATCAATACAGCCCGTTTTTTCAGAAATGTAAAGTGTCTTCTCCCAGGTATCTCCACCGTCTTTTGAGCGATAAACACCCCGTTCAGGGTTAGGTCCAAAAATATTCCCCAATGCAGCTACAAAAACCCAATCTGAATTTTTGGGATGGACAACGATTTTTCCTATCTGTCCTGTTTTTTCCAATCCAATATGTGTCCAACTCTCCCCTCCATCGGTCGATTTATAAATACCATTCCCAGGCGACACATTTCCACGAGGATCAGGTGAACCCGTTCCAACATATATGACGTTTGGGTCAGAAGGAGCAATGGCGATTGCCCCAATTGAACCTACTGTGAAATAGCCATCTGATATATTTTGCCAGGAAGTGCCTGCATCCGTGGTTTTCCAAACTCCTCCTCCTGTGGTTCCCATATAAAAGGTAAAGAGGTCAGTTTTAACTCCGGCAACAGTTGAGACTCTCCCTCCACGAGTCGGACCAACCATTCTATATTTTAAAGCCTGTATTTGTTCTTTTGGAAGGGAATTTTGAGCGTGGATGGTATCATATTGAATAAATTGGAACAAAGAAACAAGAAATAGCAGGAGGAGATTTTTCATACTGTTTTTGTTGGTAATGGATGATTGATGCTTAAGATTGGATACCTATTAAAATACCTCCAATCCAGACTCAGACCTATCCTCAATTCGCATTATAAATTATCCTTTTAAAAAATTTCAAATATAGAGTTTTCAAAGTTCTTCAAAACTTCCATGTCTTCCTTTTCCTTCAATAAAGCCTTTTACCCCCTTTTCCATTTCACCTGAAAGAATAACTTCCATCCCTTTAGAAAATTCATTATTTAATGCTTCCCCAATTGGCAAATCCCATTGCTCGTAGGCACTCATCCTATCATTGCGCATGCATTTCTGAGGAAAAATTATGAGTTGCTTAGCCAAGGCTGTAGCTGCTTCAACTGCTTTTCCATCTGCTACTACCCGATTTGCCAAGCCCATTTGAAATGCCTCTTTCGCATTGACAGCTCTTCCTGTTAAAATCAAATCCATCGCTCGACTCATCCCTATCAACCTGGGCAAGCGGATGGTACCGCCATCAATTAAGGGCACACCCCACCTTCTGCAAAAAATGCCCATTACAGCCGAGGCCTCCATTACCCGTAAGTCACACCACAGTGCCAGTTCCATCCCACCAGCTACCGCGTATCCGGAAATGGAAGCAATAACGGGTTTGGAAAGCAACATTCTGGAAGGCCCCATAGGAGCATCTCCAGTTGGCTCCGTCCTATTGGGAGTCCCATGTCCTGTAATGGTTTTTAAATCTGCTCCTGCACAAAAGGTACCTCCCAAACCACCAAGAATAGCGACATGACTATTTTCATCTGAGTCAAAAACTCGAAATGCATCTGCTAATTCCTGTGCAGTATCCCCATCAACTGCATTTTTGGATTTTGGACGATTGATTAGGATGGTAGTGATATGGTCTCGGTTTTGTACTAAAATATTTCTCATCTGGTAAAAGTGCAAATCTGTAAGCTGAAACCCAACTTTAGTCGAAACAACTAATTGTTATTCATTCTTTTGACAACCCCTCACAACCTATCAGGTCTTTAATTCCCGTAATTAAAATATTGAATACAAGGTGCGAAATATTCGCCTCGCCAGCTAGGCTGGCTCGGGAGGGCGGCGAGGCTGTTGTTCGCAACTTAGATTATTTAATCAAAATCACCTGTTATTATGAAAAATTTTTTGAGTTTAATGTTAATCTTAGGTTGTTTCCAATTTACTCAGGCAAACAACATTGAAAATCTGGACATCCTTGCCAAAACAAAAGTGGTAAAAGTGGATGTTATCAACTTATCCCTCTCCAATCTGAACGGAAATCACACCAGAATCGACCTAACCAATCTGGATGGGAAAACGAGCTATTATTCAGAATGGATGGAAGAAAAACAAGATTACAACCGCAATATTAATGTTGCTGACTTAGCCGACGGGAAATACTTATTGAGCGTAAAAAGTGGAAATGAATTGATTAGACAAGTAATCAAAATTAAAAAAGGCGTGATAAGGGTTTCTCAGTTTAAGTAAGCCCTGGCGAAATGAAGAAAAAAACATAAGTCATCCCAAATATTGTGGATAAAAACACTTTTGTTTTTTTCTTCTTTTTTATTCTTTGATAATCAACCTGTTGCGGGGTGCGAGTTGCGGGTTGGT
>JBGTQJ010000094.1:0-23199 GCA_041941305.1 Saprospiraceae bacterium | reverse complement strand
TCTTTGATGACATTGATAGTTGACTTTTTTGGTCAACCTATTTTAGGCACGGACAAACTGACAACTGACAACCGACAACTGACAACCGACAACCGACAACTGACAACCGACAACTGTTCAAGCATTTGCAATTAATTCATAAGAGCGGTGCATCCAATCGATCAATTGATCATCAATATCCTCCAGGCTGTCAATCGAGACCACATGTACGACTCGTCGTTTCGAAGTTTGCAAGTACTTTTTCACTGGGGGAACATCTTCCAGTTTTTCCAGAAAAAATTCCACATCAATCCATTTGGTTTTTAGCTTCACCATTAGAAATGTACTCTTGGTTTTTAGGAATAATACATCAGGAGGAACGGCTTCTTCCCTGAATTCACCAAACTTTTTCAACTCGTGGAGTAAAGCTTCATATAATTCATTGATGTGTTGCGAACGTTTCGCCAACAATGATTCCTTGGTCACCAAACGACAAGTATGTACCTGGTTGGTATTTCTGAATGTACGATTGCATTCCGGACAAGTCCACATGGATGTTGATTTTTAAACAATAAATAGAAAAGAATTAATTTTAATCCCAATGATTGTATAATAGTATTTAATGAAGAGACCTCAAAATTTCTCAAACTCTCAATTTCTCAAACATGTCTGACAACAACATCACAGCCGATCGCATTCGCATCATTCTCGAACCCAAAGGGTTACTACTAGAAGAAAAGAAAATGTTTGGTGGCTGGTGCTTTATGGTGGATGCTAAAATGTGTATTGGAACTTATAAAGGCGGCATCATGGCCCGGGTAGATCCAAAGGAAGTAGAACAACTCCTGGAACGAGAAGGCGCCAATCAAATGATACATGGCGGACGCCCAATGACAGGATATATAATGCTGGATCCCGAGGCCTATGATTCGGATGTTGATCTGGAATTCTGGGTACAGAAATGTTTGGAATTCAACCCAAAAGCAAAGGCCTCAAGAAAGAAAAAGTAAATAGTCGGGACTCTATAGTGTAGCACTATTCATCCCGACTCAACGTATGATATTAGATCAATCGTTTTTGATTTGAAACTATGAATTTAGAAGATTTGAGGAAGGTAGAATTGACTATTGTGTGAACAGGGGAGATAGGTGGGTAAGCACTGCAATGGATTTAGTAAATGACGTATCCCGGTTCTCCAGAACCGGGACACAAAAAAGAAGATCTCGGTTCTGGAGAACCGGGATACTGTTATTTCATTATGACAAAATTCCCAGAAAGTTGAATTTTCCCTTCGGAGCGGAAAAGAATTTGATATATACCATTCTCAAATTTTCCAACTTCTAATTCTACTAAATCTGAGCTAATATCTGCTGTAACTGATTCCAACATCAGTTGTCCCAAATTATTATAGACCTGAATGGTTCCCGTTTTGCCGAGGTAATCTTCCAGATTGACTAACAATTCTGTAGAAGCTGGATTAGGATAAAAATGAAGGAATGGTTTGTAACTGTCATTTGCTTGAACCACCAGATTTTGAGCAAATGGTTTACCTCCGGCATCCAAAATATGGATCGTATAATCTTCCACTTCTCCCTTTTGAAATGTTTCACAGTGCTCGGGGTATTCACCTCTTTTCATTGCGATGCGCATTCTCGTGTTTCCAGAAATTGCATTTGAGGGTATTCCTACTATTTGGGTGACAGGTGCTGGTGGGTTTGGTGGCGTTCCTTCAAAACTGATTTTGGATAAAACCAGTTCGTTGGCATCCGAAAAATCTCCATCCTGATTGAAGTCTATCCAGGCGCGAACATATTCATCCCACTGAAACCAGGAGTAACCAATTTGAACACTTAATTGATAAGAAGTTCCTTTTTCCAGACTGGTTGATTTATCTAAAAAATCACCATAGCCATCTTTTCCCGAATTGTGATCCAGGGTATGGATCTTCACATTTCGAATCCATTCTTCCCAGGGAGCTTGTCCATTTGAATCACAATAATCACCAGTACAGTTTTCGATTGCTTTAACAATTGGTGTCGTATAAATAAAATCATCACAGCCACTTCTTCTGGCACCCCTTCTAAACCAGGTTGTTTGGGAAACGAAACCAGGGTTTAAAGTCAGAGAATTGAAGCTGCTGTTATTCCAGGGACCAGTTTCAGAAACATTAGATCGTTGCCATTGGATTTCTAAATTACCATCCCCACCTGTAGGTCCAGAAAGGCTTTGGATAATTGAAGCCTGGAATGGTTCACAGGAAGTTTCTGTTCCACTAATTGATCCGGCATTAGAAATGTTATTACAGGTACTTTCACTTTGCACAGTAACCAAAAAGCTACAAGTACTTTCATTGTTACAAAAATCACCTGCATGGTAGCTGATAGTGGTTGTGCCAACTGGGAATTGGCTTCCTGAATTCAATCCAGCTATTTGATTTAACACAAAAGACGCTCCACCACCACATGGAATTTCCATTACAAAAGGATGAAATGACCAAAAGTTAACTACATTCCAGCCGTTTTGAAAAGCATTGAAGACTCCATAGTCTTTGCTATTTGTGTTTTCAAAAAAACCGGGTGCCCAAAAATCAAAACTCAAAGTGGAACCATCTTCCCATTGAAAATTTCCTTCCTCAACGGCATCTGACAGACCGATGTGAAAAATATTGTTTACCTGATTGGCGATAAAATGGTGCTCTTCTTCTGTATCAAAAATGACCAGATTCCCACCATTTGCTTCTGCCATTTGACGAGCGTTTTCCCACCAGGTTGCATTTTCAGAAATGAAATAGTGATGTCCCTCAAAAGCACCTAGAAATTCAAAACCGGAAATATCATCTATACAGTTTCCGCCCCCTCCGGTATTAAGGCAATTGGTTGATACTTCCGGCAAATCCCATTCTACAATTATACCATTAGGGTCAGTCGTATTTACAAGGATATCATCAGGGCAATCTAAAGTCAATTCAGAGTTATTAGAATCTCCAATACATATACAATTATCATCCAGCTGGTCATTTTGAGTATTTGGATTACCATCGTCACAAGCTGCTCCAGGCAATGAATAAGCTAAACTCAATGCAGGTGGCATTAATGCTTTCTCCTGAGGCAAATTGGAAAAATCGACACTGGCTAAAGCAAAACATCCGCCTGCATCCAAAACTTGTACAGAAATATTTCCCAAAGCAGAAGAAACAATTTGGAAGTCCACATCCCGTATATCATTTGACCAAACTGAATGAATCGGCCCAATACCACCTCGTACATCCAGATAAATAAGGACCTGGTCATCTAGCATACAAGAACTGGAAGCCGCTAGTGTTATATCCAGTTTGTCGCAACAAGCCCCCAAAGCTGTCATTTCAGCATCTGAAAACGCTCCTCCTATTTTAACACTTCTTCCATTAAAAATGACTTCATAAAAGCCAAGTCCCGATTCCAATCCATCTTCTCCACCATCTTCAATGATGAATTCAAAACAATGATCTTTCTGGACGCAAAAATTGGATTCGTATAAGGTATGATTAGACAAGCCAACTCCCTGAGCAACTAAAGTATTTAATGTTTGATTTCTCAAAAACCAGCGGGTTTCGAAGGCTTTCCCGTCAGTCTGTAAAATCAATAAAATTTCACCATCCAGCCCATCTGGGCAAGGATTTTGAAAATGCTCGCAACCTCCGGAGGCATGGTCACCGCATTGGGCACCTCCAGTGGAGTAGATACTTTGGGCATTGGCACCAAAAGATAAAAACAGCATAACAATAATTAATATATTTTTCATAGTTGTATTTTTAATTGAAATTTAGAACATTGGACCATCCTGAATTTCTCGGATACTTCTTAAATCATTTCTTATGGTGATGGCTACCGCCACCAGGTGTAATGACCGGTTTCCCCATACCTCCTCCCTTTTTCTTTTTTCTTGGGCCAGGTCTAAATTCTCCAAAATGAGGTTCTTCATCACTATGCTCTTCATCCCAACGCAATAAGGTTAGCTTCACCGTATGGTCAATATTATTTAAGCCATTGCAACTATTCAATTGAATTTTAAATTTCAAACTGAATTCCTGACTAGCAGATTTTTCAGTTGCATCTGTTTTCCAATGGCGCGTAATTTCAATAGTTCCACAATATTTTCCATCAGGATGTAATCCATAATCTTTGAGACCAAAAAATCCGGATAAATTATTTGCTTGAGCAATGGCACTCTGCAATCTCGATAAGCGTTTTAGCGGTGTCTCAACATCCCAAAAGCCAGATTTTTTCAATACATCATCCATGTATGGTTTTTGTGGATTCATCGCATTGAATATCTGCTCAGAGGTCTCACAACTGAAAAAATTCAGGACTACTCTTTTATTCTCATTGCCAGGAATCAATGGCGTTTTATTCAACCATTTTCTTAATTCTTCCGCTTTCTCATGTTTCAAAAATCCAGGCTTTCCAGGCTCCAGACTATTTTGTTTTAATAAATCAATTTCTTCATCATCTTCTCCAAAAGGATCCCACCTATTCAGAGGATTACTCCTCACATATTCATACAAATTATACCCATCGACATAACCCAAGGGATCGCGCTGCAAAAATCGCCCGTGTTGAGCATTATAATACCTGGCTCTATAGTAATAAAGTCCTGTTTCCTGATCCAATCTTCTTCCTGTATATAAATACGGATTATCGAAAGCAGAGTCATTCAGGACTACACCAGCAGTATCCAAAATGGACACATTGCCATAAGGATCATATTCGTATTGCTCCACAGGATTGCCAAAGGCATTTGTCAAAAATGAAACTGAACCAAGCGAGTTTTTGTGGTAGAAATAATCCTGATTATTGCGATTCATAAGCAAGAGGTCATCAACCCAATAACCGTAGATGTAGCTAGCTTCCCTATTCCCCAATTCATCTTTTTCTTCAATTACCCTTGAATTATCATAGAAATAATTGGTCGTTTTCTGTGGAGTAATTTTTCGTACTCTTCTACCCAAAGGATCGTATTCATAACTTGCTACCGAACCGTTATTAACAGATACTAGTCGGTTTTCAAAATCATATTGGTAGGTAAATACACCATCGCTGGTCAAATTGCCATTTGAGTCATAAACTGGATTTGGGCTACCACTGATTGAGGTGTATTCGTTTACGGGATTTGAAGCATAATTTGTGATATTGCCATTGGCATTGACCATTTCTCGATTGCTCAAGGCGTCATATTGATAGTCGATTTGATCTTGAATATTGCCACTGGAAATAGCTCCTTTTTCAAATTTGGTCAGGCGATAACGAGCATCATATGTGTACTTTTCCGATGCATCAGGTTGATGTCGTTTTTCTTCTGTCAATTTATTACCCACCTTGTCAAAATCGTAATGGAAATGAGCGAATCTTTCCTCCACATTTTCATGCATTAATGATGTTAACCAATCATTGTTATTGTAAGTAAAATGACTGGAAGTGCCGTTTGCATAGGATTTGGATTGAAGTCTATTTCCCGCATCATAGTACCAGGAGGCTACCGTATTGCCATTTCTTGAAACACTTTGGAGCCGTCCGCGAACATCCCTACTTTCTTCCAAAATGTGATTGCCACCAGAATAAAGTACCCGCCTTTTTCGGTTTGGAATATCGTATTGAAAGCCAGATGTATGCCCATCCAAACTCTCAAAAAGCATTCGACCGTTTTTGTCGTAACCAAATTGTACCATAGCCTGTGTGTTAGCGGTAAAAGTCAATCTACCCACATCATCATAGACAAATTGGTCACCATCTGGTCCAGGATAATCACGTAGAATAAGCCGATCGCGATCATCATACTGATAGTTCGTCACAGCTCCATTTTGGTCTTTTCGTGAAATCAAATTTCCCACAGCATCATAGCCATATTCTTTTGTTGGACCATCTGCAAATCGTTCTTGAATTAGACGATCATCTGCATCGTAGGCATATATCGTTTCATTGCCTTTTGCGTCCCTGATTTTTGTCATATTACCCACCTCATCAAATTCAAAGTGGGTGCTTTGCCCCAAAGCATTTGTCTTACTTATTTTCCGATTCAGTTCATCAAAAGTTTGAAGTGTGCTGTTCCCTTCACGATCCGTATTTTCTATCAGATTGTCATTGGAGTCATACTGCATGGTGGCTGCATTTCCAATAGCATCCGTCATGCTGACTGGACGATGAAGCACATCATAAGTGATTGAAGTTGTATGACCATTTCCATCAGCTTCCTGGATTACATTTCCAAAATCATCATAAGTTAAAGTTTTCACTGTTCCCAACAAATCGTATATTGCTACCAGTCGACTTTCACCGTCATAGACATGCCTGATTACATTGCCTCCAGGTTGTACAACTGAGATCTGATTGCCCATGACATCATAGCTATAGCTTGTAGTTTCATTTTCCGGATTTGTTCGGGATTGTATCCTGTCTAGTGCATCATAAGTAAAATGGCTTGTTTCATTAGCTTCATTGCTTATGGAAAGGGTGTTCCCATTTTTATCATAAATTTTCGACACAGTTGTGTTATCTGCGAAGGTGGTTTGTATCATTCGATTCAGGACATCGTATTCACTTTCCGTTTTTCTGCCTTCAGCATCCGTTTCAGAAATCCGATTGTTGTTATTGTCGTATTCAAAAAATTCAGTTCCGATTGGATGTTCAATGGAGGTGATTCGGTTCCGATCATCATATACAAAGTTTGTTGTGAAACCTCGTTCATTCGTCATACTTGTTCGATTACCATATTCATCGTATGAAAAGGTTTTTGAGTTCCCAAATGGATCGATCACTTCTATGATGCGATTCAATTCATCATAGTTCGTACTTGTTTCATTCCCATTTTTATCCCTAATTGAAGTTCGATTGCCATTCAAATCATATTCAAAATGGGTTTCCTGACCCATTGCATCTGTTATTCTCAAAAGGCGATCATTTTGGTCATATTCGTAATGAGTTGAATTGCCATTGGCATCGGCTTCCTGAATGAAGTTGTGGTTTTTGTCAAACTGGTATTGTACATTTGAAAAAGAATGTTGTGTGGAAATGAGCCTGTCCAGTTGATCGTATTCAAAAGAGGATTGAACACCATCTGGACTGGTAATAGCGGTATTATTGCCATTGGCATCATAAGCCATGATAGTTGATTCATTTAGGGCAGTCCATTCTGAAATTTTTCGATTTAATGCATCGTACTCGTAAATCGTTTGAAAGCCTCGATAATCAGTTTCAATAATCAAATTCCCAATTCCGTCGTATTCCCAATACCTCGTATCTCCTTTGGCATTGGTCTCACTAAGCATTCTATTTTTTGAATCATAAGTATAAAAGGATTCATTTCCATTTGGATCTTTTTCAGATACTCGATTGCCTCTTTCATCATAGCTGAAAGTTGTCACAACTTCCAAAGGCTCTTCTATTCTGATAAGGCGGTTGTGCCCATCATAAATTCTTCTAGTGACAAAATCTCTCTTGTCTTTTTGCCAAATTGGATTGTTATTTGGGTCATAACGGGTTTCTCTGGAATACCCTAATGGATCTGTTATTCTGGACAGCCTCAGGAGCGGATCATATTCAAAAAGTGTTGTATTGCCATTGGGATCGGTGCTTGAAAGTAATTTTCCAAGCGCATTGTATTCCAATGCATACGCTCCTATTGGTAGTTTAATTTTTGAAGCATTTCCAAAGGAATCATATTCAAAATAGGTAGTATTACCTTCTCCATTCGTACTGCTTTCCTGCAAACCATTTGGTAAATAAGTAAATGAATTTTCTATACCATTTGGTAAATTGATTTTCAGGAGGTTGCCTTTAAAATCATATTCACCTGAAGCAGTATTCCCATTTTTATCTTTCCAAAACGAAGGTTGATTTGATACAGGGTCGTATTGAAATTGCTGAGTACTACCAAGTGGATCAGTTTCCGTCAAAACATTGCCCTTTTGATCATATGTATAGTGGTATTCAAAACCACGGGCATCCGTGATTTGAGTGATATTATTGCTTGAGTCATATTGATAGGCTACATCAAAACCACAGCAATTACCTTGAATCTGAGTCACTCTACCTTCTGAATCGAAGGTGTAAGTCGTTTGTTGGATGCTACTTCCAACTGGTTCATAAACGATGGTTTTGTTTTCGTTTATGTCATATTCAATCAGCATTTGAGCAAGCCCAGAACGCATGCCTGTCACTGCATGAGATGCATTGTATTCCAATTGGGTCCTGTTTCCATTTTTATCTTTGGTTTGAATAATATTTCTATGAATGTCATAGGTATATGTTCTGGTAAAACCCATTTGGTCATCGTATTCCACCATATTTCCATGGGCATCGTATTCAAAAGAAACCGTTCGGGAGAAAATATCATTTTCATCTGTAATGCTCGTCAATAAGTCATTAGTGTAGTCCAATTGAAGTACTCTACCACTTGCATCTTCAATCGACATGGGCAAATCGCCCCCATATGAGAGTCTCAATTCATTACCATTTCGATCCACAACTTTGGTTAGTCGCTGATGACTTTCGGCTTCAAAATAATATTCCCAACCCTGTTTATTTTTTAATAAAAACTGATTGGGATCTGTTTGAATCAACCTATCGGAAATGCCTGGAGGGGCTAGATATCCACTACCATCAAACTCAAACAGGTCTCGTCTTCCATCACCTCGCCTTATAATTATATCATCTCCAGACTTTTCCCAAAGCAAATTGTAATTAAAGGTCCAGCCATTACCGAAACCAAAATTGAGATCGGTTTTTCCACTGTTATAAACCAATTCAAAATCCAAATCCGGACCTACCGAGGGAATCGAAAAGACTGGGATTTCAATTAGGACATTACCAGTATAGACGTTAAATTCAGATTCAGAAGGAGCTAGTCCCTGGGAATTGGGGCGAACCTTTTTTTCAGGTTTGTTTAGTTCCTCTATGCTTTGAGGAAGTGTCATTTTCCCAGGGCTGGTATCATTTAGCGGAACGGGAATCATGGAATCATCCTCCTCTTCATCCTCATCGCATCTGGGGGATATGCAACTATCACATAGAGTATCAAATTTATAATTCTCACTTTCCGGACCAAATGCTCGACCAGTTTTACAATCTTTTACTAAGACCTCTATTGTTTTGCTATTGGTGCAACCATTCTCATCAGTGATGATGAGCGTATAGGTTCCGGTGTCATCTTTATCAGCATTTAGAATTTGAGGATTTTGTTCATTGGAAAAAAAGGCTCCATCCTTAAGCCATGAAAAAGTGTATTCCTTTGCATCTGGAGGATTTGCAATCAGCTTTAGGGGATCCCCTTCACATAATGGACCAGTGTAACTGGCTCCAGGCTCGCCTGGACGAGGATGTACAAATACGACTGAAGTCTCTGTTTTGGTACAACCAGCAGCTGAGGTTACTCTTACCGCATAAGCAGTGGTTTCAGTAGGTTTTACAAAAATGGTTGAGGTTGTTTCTCCTGTACTCCACAGATAGGTAGCGCCATCTCCACCATCTACAGTCAAACCAATTTCTTCAAATTCATCCTCACAAACTATTATATCATTACTGATAATAATGATGGGCGCTTCAATGATCTGTACTTCAAATACCCCTTCTCCTTCACAACCATGCGAATCTACTATTGTGACGTGGTAAGGATGAAAGCCTGGATCTGGTAAATCATCTCCAAAAACCAGTGGATTTTCATCATTTGATTCAAAGTCGTTGGGTCCCGCCCATTTGTAGGTATACGGGGGAAAACCTCCAAAGCTATTTGAAAATAGCTCAAAAGAGGTCTCATCACATACAGGAATTTCTGCCTCAGGACTAACTTCTGGTGGACTTAACACCACATTGACAGATCCGGTGGCAGTGCAGCCTTCCCCATCGGTCAAAGTAACCGAATAGGTATGATCACCAGCCCCTGGCAAATTAGGAAAAGTGACGATAGGATTTTCTAGGGTTGAAGAAAAATCGCCAGGTCCCTCCCATAACCAACTCACGGCTGGGACACCACCAGTGTAATTGGCAGAAAGAGATATCGGATCATCTTGGCAACCCAAATCACCGACGATTGGATGCACACTTAAAATAGAAACATTTACCTGAACTTCATCTGAAGAAGTACAGCCTTCATCATCAGTGACTGTGACTGAATAGGTCGTCGTTTCAATAGGACTGACTTCAATTTCCTGCGTCGTTTCCCCAGTGCTCCACAAATAGGCAGCACCATCATTAGCAGAAAGTAAGGCACTCTGACCTGCACAAATAATGCGGTCTGGTCCAGCATCTGCAACACTTCCACCCACAACTTCTACAATAAATGTAAAATTGTGAATACAATTATTGAGGTTGTAATGAAAATTTATAGTCTTTGGGCCTGGTGTCAAATAAAATACTTCGTGGATGCCAGAGCTGCTTGCACAACATGGATTCCCATCGATTCCAAAATCCCATTCATAAATGGCACCCTGGATAAATGTCGCATCAAAAAGTCCTGCCTCCCCCACGCATAATTGAATGGGTCGCTCTAGTTCAGGAGGTTCACATTGATTAACTTGTATACAAACCATCCCATTTCCATCGCAGGCAAATTGCGAATCACAAACTTCATAAAACAAACAATCTTGTCCTATGAATCCGGGGTTCGGCGTATACAACAGTTGGCAGTTATCTGTAATTTCAAAAGTCCCATTGTGGGGAGGGGACCAAACTACCGCATGACACAATTCTTCTAAATCGTCTTCATCCAAATCATTTGCAAGGAAGGGAATAACAATAGGCGTATTGATAGTTGTTGTTGCAAAATCCGGAATGGCTTCCGGCGGGTCATTATTGGCAATCATTGTATTTGCCATCAGTAGAAATGTAAAGAGCAGAATCAAAGAGTCAGTTTTCTTTTTCATAGGCAGTGAGTGTTTTTTGAATTGATACAGAGTGGCTAGTGCCCCTCGAAATTGAATACACTCCAAAGTTATGCTACTATTAAAAAGAAAACTTGTCCATTTTCGCCAAATTCTTGTACAAAAGAGAAAGAACTGAGGTAGCTCTGGCCTTTCCCAAAGGGACTCCTTCGGATGGGAGCACGCTGACTGGTTCCAAGGCATTAATGTGGAAGAAAATTAACTCACCTGCATGTGAAAATAGTTTTTTAGTGACCCGTGAACCAAAAAAACCTACTTCCTTCACAGTGGTATAAACTGGATCCAATAAATGAATCGGAAATAGACCGATAGCCGTGCTACAGCCAAAAACATTTTTTCCTTCACAGCGGTATAAATGAATTTGAAAAAAAACCAAACCGGACAACATGAATGATGTGGCACCGGTGGTTAAAATCGCTTGACGGATTCCAAAATATATAAAGGTCTTTGTTTGATCTCTTGATAGATATTGGAAAGATAAATAGACATGATATATAGATTGAGGCAAGTGATGGCAAAGAAAACTGATATAATCACCACCAAAAAGGTCCACCCTGGCATGCTTTCATGATAGTCCCCAAATATATCCACATTCGAAAACTTGACCATGATGGCATTAATAACCACCGTAATGAGAAAGACCATGGAGAAAATAAAAATCCAAAGTAATAGAGATCTGAGAAATGTTGTAAATGAGGTTATGGCTACCAGTGAAGTCCTAAATTTCTCGGAAAACGTCAATTGAGGATCTGAATGAAGTGCCACATCCACATCTATGCTCGAATGTCGATATCCCACTATGGAATATATCGCCTTCATATACCTTAAATTTTCACGCAACCTCAATAAGGAATTTAAAGCCCGCCTGGAGATAATACGGGTGCTATGTGCCATATCATCTATTTGAAGGGTAGAATAATTTTTCAATATGGCGTAGAAGATTTTATAAAACAATCGAAATCGCTCCCTTGCCACCCGTTTTTTTGCCCTCAAATAAACAATGTCATAACCCTTCCTGGATGCTTCAAACAAATCTAAGATCAAATGAGCCTTGTTATAAAAATCAAATTCAAAAATTACAGTGTAGTCTCCATTGGCTCTGTCTAAACCTGCTACAATTGCATGATTGCGGTTTATTACGGAAGATAAATTGAGTAAAAAAATATTGTGCTTCAATTCGGCAGGAAGTGGTTCGATTTGCCTTTCAAAAGACCTGCCAGGGAGGTTGTTGACGAGAATGATTTCATAATCAGAAAAGGCTTTAACCAATACCTCATGAACATTGCTCAAATAGTCGGACAATCGATCTATATCTTCCTGGGTATGTAGGACGCCTACTATGCTGATGAAACAGTTATTCAAATTAGTGTGGATTTATTCTTTAAACTTTATGGAACCTATACCATATATGACTCTCTAAAATTGTAAAATTAAAAGTTTTAATAATATTTAAAGAACAGAATCAACCAAAGAAAACCGACACCAAAACTTTAACAGGCAAAAAATATAGATTAAACTTTTTTATACTATATTTGCCAGTCTTACATCAATTCTAACCTAACTTACACATCTTTTACAGGCAAAACATCCCATCTTGCCAGGCATCCCATGAGTAATACCCACAACATTCGGTATAGTTTTGGATTCAGGAAATTATGCACTGTACAATAGTGTATTACAAATTTTATTTTTCCTTAATTAATAAAATGAAAATAGCTTTTGGTAGATGCTTTTTCGATGAATTCAAAGCAAGTTCTACCCGAAAGTTCCTTAAGCCTTTTTAATTAAAGAATGAATCCTGAAGGAATAGCCTGTCCCGCAGAATTGTGGGAAACAATTCTTTCATTATCTCATTATTCATTCCTTCATTAAAAAAACCTGGGTTGTTTGTTGTAATTTTAAACAGCAGCATCCCCCCAAAAGAAGAAAATAATCCCTAAAAACGGGACGAACAACTGTTGCTATGGCCAAAAAATTTCAGTTTTACAAACAACTTGACACTATGGATTGTGGGGCAACCTGCCTCAGAATGATTGCAAGACACTATGACCGTTATTATTCCCTTGAATATCTTCGAACCCTTACCCATCAAAGCATAGAAGGCACTTCTCTTTTAGGAATTAGCGATGCTGCTGAACACATCGGTATGCATACGGTAGGGGCAAGATTGTCCTTTTCCCGCTTGATCGATGACATTCCACTGCCTTGCATAGTGCATTGGCGCAATGATCATTTTGTAGTGGTGATAAAAGCCAATAATAAATCGGTTACCATTGCAGATCCAGCAAGTGGTATACACAAACTATCAAAGGAAGCATTTTTAGAAGGATGGGTTGGGAGTTCAAGCGCTTATGATGTAGAGGGAATTGCTCTTTTGATGGAGCCAAGACCTGATTTTTATTCAAGAGAAGGACAAACCGAGAAAAAGGGAAGTTTCCGATATGTCTGGAAAAACATAAGGCAATATAAGGGCTTGTTGTGGCGATTGGGTTTGGGTGTCTTTTTGGGAAGTATATTGCTCGTCTCTTTTCCCTTTATTATTCGGGCGATTGTCGATGAGGGCATCAATTTGCAGGATTATAGTCTGGTTTTATTGATTATGGTTGCCTGGCTCATGTTATCAGTTAGCAAAATGTTCTTGGAAGTTGCCAGAGGAGTGATTTTACAGACCATTGGTTCCAAAGTCAATATGAGCATGCTAACAGACTTTATGATCAAATTGCTCAAACTACCTGTGCGATTTTTCCGAGCCAAGATGACCGATGATATTGTGCAACGGCTTTATGATAATTCCCGCGTTGAGCAATTTTTGCGAAATGAAAGCCTATCTGTACTTTTCTCGATTTCTATTCTGATACTTTTTGGTTTAGTCCTGGCGCATTTCGATATCAACATTTTCTGGGTATTCCTGGGCTTTACCGTTGTCCATATATGCTGGAGTTTTTTATTCCTTCGCAAAAGACGAGAATTGGATTACAAAAGGTATGATCAAGCTGCTGATACGCAGGCCAGGCTCACCGATCTGGTAAGAGGAATGGAGGAAATCAAATTGAACAATGCAGAAAAGAAAATGCGCTGGTCCTGGGAACGGTCTGAAGCAAAACTATATCGATTAAGTCGTCAATATTTGGTTTTTAATGACCTGCCAAGAATGGGCGCAAAATTCATCAATGAGTTCAAAAATATTTTCATCATCATCCTGGCTGCAAGGGCGGTGATTGGTGTGGATATTCAGGCGATGGCAATTCAAATCAATCAAGGGCTCATTCCTATGCCTGCTGAGGGATTGCCAGAACCCATGACACTTGGCACCATGATGGCGATTTTGTTCATACTTGCTCAACTCAATCAACCCGTCAAACAACTGGTCAACTTCACCCTGGCAGCACAAGATGCGGGAATCAGTTTGCAGCGAATGAACGAAATCCATGAAATTGAAGACGAAGAAAATCCCAATGAAAAAGTAGACATTTTACCACCACGAGCTGCGCTATCCGGTGAAAAGGTATCCTTTCGTTATGATGGACCCCACTCTCAGGAAGTATTAAAAGATTTAAACTTCAATATCCCCTATGGGAAAACGACTGCAATTATAGGACCCAGCGGTAGTGGAAAAACAACCTTACTCCGGCTACTGCTCAATTTTTATCAACCCACGGAAGGATTTATCCGTTTGGGCGATATCAGTCTCAACAACATTCAAAGCAAATTGTGGCGGTCCAAATGCGGCGTCGTTATGCAGGATGGCTACATCTTTTCTGATACCATCGCCAAAAACATCGGACTGGCGGATGAACTCGTAGACAACCACAAATTGCTGAATGCTTCCAAGCTAGCCAATTTACAAGCTTTTGTGGATTCCCTGCCGATGGGTTTTCAAACCCGAATTGGAACTTCAGGCATAGGCTTGAGCGAAGGACAGCGCCAAAGAGTTTTGATTGCCCGAGCTGTCTACAATGACCCTGAATTTTTGTTCCTTGACGAAGCCACCAATAATATCGATCCTTCTGGTGAAGCTATCATTTTAAAAAATATTCGTCGTTACTTTGCTGGCAGAACCATGGTAGTTATAGCTCACAAATTGAGTCAGGTATTGCATGCAGATCATATTATCATGTTGGAAGGCGGCACAGTGATTGAAAAAGGAACCCATGATGAGTTGTCAGCAAAACGAGGCGCTTATTACCATTGGCTCAAAGAACAGTGGGAATACACGTAACGCGGCTCTCCAGAGCCGTGAATCTTTCGGATCTCTCTTTGAGTTTTTACGGTTTTGGAAAACCGTGATACTTTTTTACGGTTTTGGAAAACCGTGATACTTTTTTACGGTTTTGGAAAACCGTGGTACTTTTTTACGGTTTTGGAAAACCGTGGTACAGAAATTTAACCTATGCACGAGCAAGAACTAGATTACTTAAGCGAGGACGTCCAGGAAATTCTGAGCACCCCACCCAGTTGGATCGCAACCTGGGGCACAACAGTTATTCTTATCACCTTGATTTTAATGGGAATTGTAGGTTGGAATTTCACCCATCCTGAAACAGTAAGGGGAGATGTAATCCTGACAACCTCTGAGCCCCCTGTACCGGTCTATGCAAACATGCCGGGAAAATTATCCATGATCCTGGTGAAAGAAAATCAAGAAGTGGAAGTAGGCCAAACTTTGGCTGTTATCGATAATTCAGCTAATTATCTCCACGTAATGGAGTTGGAAGAAGAAATAAGTAAATTGGGAGAATTTGATTTATTGGCTTTTCAGAATTTCAGCCCAAATGAAAGTTTGGAATTGGGAAGCATTCGACCCAATTACATCAAATTTATCAATACCCTGGAAGAGTTTTCCTTTTCTAAATCTTCAAGAATTGATTTAAGAAGTGTGAAAACTCTGGAAAAGCAAATTGAAGAAAAAGAATTGCTAATTGATGGATTACTCGAAAATGAAAAAATTGCCAAACGAGAATTAGCAGATTTAGAATTGGAATATAAAGCAGCGCAGGTAAAGTATGGGGAGACTCAAGCTACAGAAGATTTCCAAAAACAAATTGACCTGAATAGTGAAAAAACAAGCAAAGAAGCTGAACTCAATGGCTTCGGACTGAAAATAATTGAAAAAAACGAAGAAATAGCTGAGTTGCGCACTGCCATTCTGGGAAAAAACCTGGACGCTCAAGGTAAAAACAGGGAAAGGATAAGTGATCTCCGCCAAAATTTAAATGAACTTAAAACCAAAATTGGAGCCTGGAAAAAAGACTTTTTGATCACCGCAACTATGCGCGGCAATGTATCCTTTTACAATTCCAAAACCGATCAACAATTTTTCAAGAAAGGTGAAGAAGTCATGGCAATTGTTCCAATACAAACTGATAAGCAGTATGTAGGGTATATTACACTTTCAGCTACTGATTCCCGCGCTGTTAATCCCAACCAAACCGTCAAAATAAAATTTCCGGACAAAAATGGCTTGGTTGAAGGAAAAGTCAATTCCATTTCCCGCCTTCCAAAAGATGACGCCCGAGAAGTAAAAGTCGATTTTGAGGACGTACTGATCACCAATCAAAACGAAGAAGTCAACTTCACCCAAATGATGTCAGGCAAAGCCGAAATTGTGATTGGGGAGAAACGCTTCATTACCAGAATTTTTAATGAATTAATGGGCAATTCTTGAACATACTCCCTAGCATGATAGGGATAGATAAACAGGCCCGCTGGATGATTTTGGTTTTGGTTGTCAGGAGTCGGGAAAAAGAAACCATGAACTTTCTCTAATGAGTCAATAGGTTTTTTGGTGCCGATTAGAAAAGCAGGTCCCCCAGCTTTGGCTCTTATGTTCAATTCATCATGCATTCCTCTCGAATGATACAATTTCATCTCAATTGCCTCATCTGAGTAATAACGATAAGGGTATCCGGGATAAACTGGTTTCAAACCACTTTTCTGCTTTTCAGCTTCAAAATATAGCACATAAGCATTGTAACATTGATTAAAATTGATACCAGACTTGGCTCCGGAATTGACAATCACATAATCATCTAAAGAGGCGAAAGTAGTATCACACTGAGACTTATCTCTTAAATAACCATTCATAATGAATCCTGTCTTTTGCTTATAAACTACCTTGTAAAATTTTTGGTCATAACTGTTTCCTTCCCCATAATACAGCCTTGGAAATCCTCCTCTTCTTTCTACACAAATGATTGTCCCAAATGGTACGACCTCCAAAGGCAGTCCTTTTTCTTCAAGTAAGCTGTAAATGGGAGCTCCTTCTTCAGCAATAACCTGAAAAGCACAATTTTCATTGTTTTGGGAAATGCCCATGGAAGGAAAAATGAGCATTATCGTGATGAAGCAAATGCTAGATTTCATAAATAAATATTTCATTTTTTGACAAAGATCATGGTAAGAAAGTGAAGCCTACAGCTTCACTAAATATCATTGAGGAGAGGAGTTGTTTTTTTGTGCAGAAGCACAATATGTCTTGAACCTGAATCCCCTCGCAGCCCCCTAACCCCCTAAAGGCAGGGTTGATTGGTTCTAATTTGAACAGATTTTAATCAAAATTTAAATGAAAATAAAAATGAAAAAACCGAATATCATTTAAGCCAAATGGGCAATTTTTGATTTTCATTTTGATTTTGATTTTCATTTTTTGAAAAAGTAATAGAACCAATCACCCCTGCCCTAAAGGGCTACGGCTTGCACACAAGTCGTATTAAATAATATTAGTTGTATAAAACATTGTATAAAAGCATTTTAAAGTAAATGCATTTTTCACAATCCATTTGAAAATCAAATTTGTCAGTTTTGCCAAAACCCTTATGATTAAAGGGATGTTGGCTTTCAAACAAATTTTTATTTCACTAATACGACTTGTGTCAAAGCCGTAGCCCTAAAGGGGGAACTCCCATGGTTTTATGTAGAGGTGGGTGGATTTTCTCCCTTTAGGGGGTTAGGGGGTTGCGCAAGCAAAGAATTTTTTATGCTAAACACATGAGAAGTGCACAAAAACAACTGCTCTTCCTATAAGTTCCTTCGACGGCGTCAGCCACCAAAAGAGTCCACGATATTTGCCAAAGAACCAAAAAACGTTACTTCAAAGATGGCAGTTGATAGGTTGAAGAGGAAATGACTTTGATTATTTGGCGTTTATCAAAAAGTATTCGTCAATCCCCAGGGTGCATTTCACTTGGTCCCTTATGCGGTTCCCCGCAGAGTCTCTCGAAGAGGACTCTGCGGCATTCCCACATCTCTTCACTCGTTCAGCCTCCTTTTCGAGAGACACTTCCAATTGCAGCTAAAATTTTTATGCATTAGTAAGTAAATCATAGTTTTCACCTGTAGGTTTAACTACCATTTCACTACTTTCCCATATTTTTGAAACTATGAAAACACATCCGACCATGTCGCGCCGCCAAATGTTAGCGCTAATTGTTGCATCTGGCAGCTATCCGATTTTAAATCCATTATTTAAATTTTTCCCAAATCTTCACTCAGACATCATGACCAGACAAATACCTTCAACAGGTGAATCCATTCCAGTAATTGGCATGGGAACCTGGCAAACTTTCGACGTTGGCAGCAATCGGGAAGAAAGAAGCCATCTCAAACAGGTGCTAAAAGCCTTTGTGGAATTAGGTGGAAGGGTGATTGATTCTTCACCTATGTATGGTACTTCTGAAAAGGTGGTGGGAGATTTGGCAAAGGAACTCGGGGTTTTGGACAAATTGTTCATGGCAACCAAAGTTTGGACTTCAGGCAAAGAGGCAGGCATCCGTCAAATGAAGGATTCTATGTCCAAAATGCAGCGAGCGCCGATGGATTTGATGCAAGTGCATAACCTATTGGATTTGGATACCCATCTAAAAACCCTCCGAAACTGGAAGGAAGAAGGAAAGATAAGGTATATCGGAATTACCCATTACACCGATAGCAATCACGACAGGCTCACCCGATTAATTGAAACAGAATCAATCGATTTTGTACAGATCAATTATTCCATTCAATCCAGAAATATTGAAAATCGATTGCTACCGGCTGCAGCCAATCATGGGGTAGCGGTCATCATCAATCGCCCCTATGAAGGAGGTTCTTTGTTTAGAAAAGTAACGGGAAAGCCATTACCCGAATGGGCAGAAGAATGGGACATTCATAGCTGGGGACAGTTTTTTCTCAAATATATGTTGGCTGATAAAGCGGTCACTTGTGTGATTCCCGCCACTTCAAAAGAAAAGCATATGCTAGACAATATGCAAGCCGGATATGGGAGATTGCCAAGCACAAAAGTCAGACAAGCCATGGTGAACTTATTTGAAAGCTTATGAATTTCCTCCAAACGCTTGCCAACAGAAGAGCTTTTTACTTAATCCCTTCCTTTGGAATTATCGTGTTCTTTTTGCTTTATATGGTTGCTGCCTTTCAATATCCCGGAGGCACTTCTTTAAATCCATCACACGAAGGATTTTGCTGGATAGAAAATTACTGGTGTGACCTGATAGCCGAAGAAGCCAATAATGGAGCCATCAATACTGCTCAAAATACCGCTGTTATTGGGATGATTATCCTATGTATCAGTTTAGCTGGCATCTTTTACTTATCTCCTCTCCTTTTTTCCAGGAAACATAAAAACCAAACCATTATTCAAATTTCAGGCATAGCTGCATTGTTGATTGCTATGCTAATAATGACCGGTTACCACGATGAAGTCATCACCATTTCCGGGATATTGGGAGCCATCACCTTATTCTTTGCTTTTATTGAATTGAAAAAGGACAAACAGCACCTGATTTTCTGGATAGGGATTTTTTGCCTGATTGTTGGCGCCATCAATTACTATTTGTACTATGCTCAACAACTTTTGCATATTCTGCCTTTTATTCAAAAACTCGCCTTTCTTTTCTTTTTGTCTTGGTTGGGGTTTGTGAATTATAAGATTTATGAGCAAAAGGCTTGAGAAGCGGGGTTTTGAACCCCGCAGAATCTCGCGACTCTTCCCAATGACGTGTGAAGGTGCGGGGTTCAAAACCCCGCTTCTCAGGGCTGGAACAAAAAATTAGGAAAAATCGTATCACGGCTCTCCAGAGCCGTTCCCATTCACAAAACCTATTTAAGTTTGAAATTTAATAACAACTATAAAAACCTTTCAAGGTGATGCCTTCGAGGACAGATTTTGCGATGGCCATGAAGGTGTTGCCTTAAAAGGAATTCGAAATATTTTTTAAGGCAACACCTTTTTCCGCTCTCGATCCCATTCCCTCAAGGCATCACCTTAAAAATTTTTGAAAAAATTAATCCCCATCCTGAAAAACAAAAAGCCTTACTAGATTATTTTATCCCTTGAATCAACTATCGAGCTGGTTGATATGTAAAAGGTGTAATGACATAAAAACTGATGGATAAAATTCCTCCCAGTCCTTCGGACAGCTTCCCCAAGGGAGCATATTGCCTTACTGTGCTCCCCTTGGGGAGCTGCCCGATAGGGCTGAGGGGGAATTTTGTCCTTATAATTAATTGTCTTTACAGCTATTGGAAAAAAATGATTCCAAAACTAACAAGAAGTCTGACTGCAAAGCGGTCTGACTTCTCCAAAGAATTTCTTTGGGCTACCCAATTTTTTTTCATCTTTATCCCCTGTTCAAAAGCATCAACTTCTAATTAACAAAACAACCATGACTGAAACACAAACATTGACCAAATTTAATAGCCTCGTCCCCATTAAACTAAATGGTTTAGACAAAGCAACACTCAAAGCTTATTTCCAAAATACCTGGAAGATTTACGAAATCCTCTTTAGCTCCATCAAATCGGAAGAAACTTTTTATGCAACCCCTGATCCATTGCGCAATCCCCTGATTTTTTATTGGGGGCATACGGCCGCTTTTTACATCAACAAGATGGTCATGGCGGGGTTGCTGGAAAAAGGATTGCATCCTCGATTTGAGCAATTGTTTGCAGTGGGTGTCGATCCGGATTTACCTGAAAATCTGGAAGTATTAGACCTTTGGCCACCCATGCAGGAGGTACACGATTACAGAAAACAAGTTTATGATACTGTTTTGAATGTCATTGAAAATGCTCCATTAGATGATCCAATTACCCCAGATTCTCCCTGGTGGGCAGTAATGATGGGTTTGGAGCACGACCGCATTCATTTTGAAACCTCTTCTGTTCTTATTCGACAATTGTCAGCTGATCTCTTGGAAAGACCTGAGAGCTGGGAATATGCGCCAAGCTTTGGATTGCCAGCAGCAAATCAAGTCATCAAAATGAATGGTGGCAGCGTTCAACTTGGAAAACCAAAAACGGATACCATGTTCGGTTGGGACAATGAATACGGGCATTTGGAAGTACCCGTAGCGCCTTTTGAAGCCACTCAAAATTTGATCAGCAATGCCGAGTACCTGGAGTTTGTCGAATGCGGTGCCTACAATCAACAAGCCAATTGGACAACAGAAGGCTGGGAATGGAAAAACAGAGTAGGCGCTTTTCATCCAAAATTTTGGGTAAAAACAGACAATGGTTATGATTACCGCGCTATGTTTGATGAAATGCCCATGCCCCTGGATTGGCCAGTGGAAATCAATGCTCACGAAGCCTGGGCTTATTGCAACTGGAAAGGAGAAGGATGGCGATTGCTATCAGAAGCAGAATTCACCCTCATAGCCAATGAACACCTCCAAAATGACCCAGAGCCCGTATTTTCTGACAATTACAACCTCAACATGGCTTACGGCTCGCCTACCCCAGTCGGCTATTATCAAAATATCCAAACCTCATCTGGTTTCAATGACATCTATGGCAATGTCTGGGACTGGCTAAACGATGACTTCTACCCACTGCCAGGTTTTGCAGTACATCCCTGGTACGAAGACTTTTCCCAACCTTTCTTTGATGAAGACCACAGCATGCTGCTGGGTGGTGCATGGGCAACGACTGGTACCGGTGCTTCCCATTATTACCGCTTGTGGTTTAGAAGGCACTTTTTTCAGCATGCGGGGTTTCGGATGGGGCGGAGTGTTTGATATTAGAAAAATTAGGAATCATCCCGAATTTTCCATTAGTGGAAAATTCGGGATTTTGTATTGTATTAAGCCGAGTCTCTCGCCTTTGCGGGAGTTATGAGTGAGGACTCGGCGGTAACCATGTTTAGAAGCCACGGAGTCCATTCATAAATTCGGTTAATTACCGGTGGTGAAAAGGGTTAACGAACTAATGAAGCACAACCTTCTCTGTCTTTACCTCATGCTCTGTTTCAAGAGTTAGTAAGTATAAACCTTTAGCGAACTGCCCCACTGGCAAATCCAGTCTTCCCTGACCAGTAGCTTGGCGTTTAGTCCAAACCATCCTTCCAAATGCATCCTTTAATTTCAATTGAGCATATTCAGTTGGAATGCTCGTTTGAATTTGCAAGTAAGAGCTGGCAGGATTGGGGAATACAGAAAGTGCCGTTTCAAATTCAACATGCGGGTCGAATTCCTCAACAGTAACCTCACCCATTGTCTGAACATATTGCAACCATTCTGCAGCCACATCATTGGCATAGGTTTGAATGAGCAAGTCACCCGTAATACTGGAAACATTTACCAAAGGAGAAAAATCGTAAATATCATCTCCTTTAATGGTCAAGTCACCAAAAATAGCACCAATATTGGAGGCAAAATCATCCAACTCTTGTTGTCCATTTATGACTACATCTCCTTCATAAATATGCGAATCCATATCGCTGTCTGCAAATAATCCTGGGCGCATTAATTTGCCCGCATTTGCAATAATATTTGGTGAATCATTGCCAATCAGATTGGCACCATCATCATTCATGACCATAGCTATTCCTTGAGTTTTTAACCCTAAGACACTAGCAGGAGGTGTGATATCTAAATAAAAATTTTCATTGCTTTCTACAGTGTTATCACGCACGGATCTGGTAATTATATATCTCAAATCACTGCCACCTGGTGGATAGTAGGCAGTCCCACTTAGTGAGACATAATCATTATCTGCGAGGGTAGCCGTACCATCTGAATTAGCATATGGAATATTCATTGCACCTCCTCCACAAGAACCCGGAACACGTAACAATTTGAAAAAATACCAGGTATACCCAGAACCATTGCCCTCATTGAGTTGGATATCTTCCAGCAAAGTAACTGCACCATCTCCAACTGTGACTGTTACCTGACATGCAGTTGAAATATTTCCATAATCATCTTCAGCAAAAAGATCTATAGTATGTGTGCCTAGTTCATTGCAGAGAAAAGTATCCTGCCCTACCAAAAATAAGGATTTTAAACTACAGTTGTCTGTAGTTCCATCATCTA
>JBGTQJ010000093.1:0-25437 GCA_041941305.1 Saprospiraceae bacterium | reverse complement strand
GCCAGCGGGCGATCCCCAAAACCGGCGTTGTCTAGTCGATCCAGGGTGCGACTGCCAAGGAAAAACAAGCCTACAACCAGACTTGAACTGGTGACCTCTTCCTTACCAAGGAAGTGCTCTACCGCCTGAGCTATGTAGGCAGTGAGCGGGAGACGAGATTCGAACCCGCGACCCTCAGCTTGGAAGGCTGATGCTCTACCAACTGAGCTACTCCCGCATGTCAAATCAAAATCAAAATGACAAATGAAAATGAAAACGGGTCGCGTTTTTTATTTTCCATTCTAATTTTGATTTTAATTTGAAAGTGGGGGTGATAGGAATCGAACCTATTCAGTCATAGACACCAGATTTACAGTCTGGCCCGGCTCTCCAACTCCGGCGCACCCCCTTAGAAATGAAAATTAAAGTGGTAAATGAAAATGAAAACGCATCGCATTATTCATTTTTATTTACGTTTTTATTTTAATTTCCAAGAGCCAGCAGAGGGATTCGAACCCCCGACCCGCTGATTACAAATCAGCTGCTCTGGCCAACTGAGCTATGCTGGCTTTTTCGCATTAATTATTTTACTAATATAATGCCAAAAACAGTATCAAAGAACGGGGAAAAAAAAGTGCTTTTTGGGTGCCCGAAAAGGGGCTTCCGAAAAAGCGAGTGCAAAGATAGATTTTTTTTGAAAAAACAAAAATCAAAAACTTTTTTTTCAATTATTTTTTATTCGTTTTTGAAGAAATAGGGTCAAATAAGCCAAAATCCACATAAACAAAGGGGCTAACCAACAAAAAACCGGAAAAAGTTCCCGTGTTTTTCCTGATAACTGCTCTCTATGCTTTGCTAGTCTTTCGCAATCAACTCCAAAAAGAAATAAATCAGGGCTTTTTGATAATTGATAATAAAGGATAAGCACCAAGTCATAATTATGTATAAGTAAAATTTTGGAATTCTTTTTTTCTCTCATAAGGCGAAAAACGCAGGCATAGCCAAAGCTCTGCCGAGTATTTTCAACGAAATGAGAGGAAAAAAGAAACGAAAATTAGTTGTAGATAAATATGACTTGGTGCTTACAACCTATTCCAGTAACATTCCTTTTATGGCTTTCCTTTCTATATAAAAGACAATTACAATGCACCTCAGGTACATTGCAATTGTAAAATCATTCTAAGCAACCTAAAATTCCATTGCTCCCCCCTTCTATTCTGAGACATCATCCCGGTACAAAAACACATTTCTCAATCTCACTATCGGCAATTTGCTATCATTCACTTTTGAGAAAATAGATACATCCAATAAAAAGCGCTCATTTAGATTGTGATCCGCTGGCTGGTTTTGATTAAACCAAGCCTCAATAGCAGTCGCTAACTTTGATATAAAACTTTGTTCATCGGTATCGTCCAGATCTGCTGGGAGTGAAAAATCAGTTGGTGGAGCTAACAGTATCGGTAATACAATTTCAGGCAATTCGCTATTTGCTTTAATTTGATAAGCGTATCCACATTCCAATTTGATAGATTGCACATCGTCACCTTGCCCCTTATCCAACAGTAGTTTGAAAAAATCCCTCAAATAGTGTTTTAACCCATAACTTGCTAAATTGGTTGCAATTGCCTCCTCATCAAGTCCCTGCTTTTTCTGATAAGCTTCAATTTCTGTCTTTATGTTAATCGAAATTTGATTATCCAGGAAGGGCACGATAGTATTCGGAAAACGCGCAAAAGGTGTCCTGTAAATAAAATCGGGATTGGTATCAAAAGTATCGCTCAAATCTTCATTTCTTGTAAGCCAGATACCCGAACCACCATTTTGGTATTTCAAAATATCCAGATTTTCCAATACCGCAGTTCGTTCTTTCACGCCTTTAGCAGTGTCCCAATCCAGTACCTGTCCAGTGTTTTCATCTGAGTAGGTAGCAGGATTTGCCTGGTCTGATTCATACCCATCAATTTTCACAATTGGAAGATCAAACAGATGTGTATCAGGAGTCGTTTGTATATGCTCTACTCTCACATTCAGGTTTCCATCAATTTTCTGTTCCTGAATTTCAAACTCATACAATACTTTTTCATTTAAATCTACAGCTGCCATCATTGCCGCCTGGGTGCTTGTCATTGCTGTACAAACTTCACTAACTAATCTAGCAAAAGCGGAAGTCGCTCCTAAGGCAATCGCCGTATCAGTAGATTGAGCATTTATCAATGGCAGTTGTGCGGCTAAATCATTCAGAATACCTGGATAGAGACTCATAAATCTGCCAAGTGATTCCATTAGATAATGCGAACTGATCTCAGCGCTCCCGCCTGCAGTGCCTTCCCCATTTAATGCAATTTCTGCTTTGATGGTATCCTGACCTGCTGCGTTTTGCGCATATTTCAAATGATAATCCCATTGAGTGGCATTCTCCAACGCAGTTCTACTTACTTCAGGTGAAGATTGTAAGCCCGCTTGACTTACCAAAGCCGGGGCAGTTGGGAAGGCACGCAACACGACCGGGATTTGGACATCTCCCAAATCTTGCAATAAGGCTGAATTGACGTCAGGAGGAAGTACAAATGCCAGCCAGGAAGAAACTTCATAATCATCTATAGGTGTTTCAAAACGGTGTTGCAAATGACTGATTTGATAATTCAATCCAAGATTTACAAATGCCTGGTCATCAGCCTCCTCGTGTTTGGTGCTGAATAGGAAAGTCAGACTTGAAGGCGAACCATCTAAATTCACTTTTGAAGTGGAAAAAGAATATTCCCGATCGCTTTCTCCTTTCACATTTGGCATACCGTAAAATTTTGGAACATCGGTATTCCCAGTAGCAGTATTTGCAGCATTCAATGGAAATTGAACAACAGTATTGACTTTATATGCTTCTGAAAGTTTTATCAAAAGCCGTTGTTCCAGTTTCTTTTTTGCTTCTTTCAAAGCTGCTGTAGTTGGAACAGATGCGGTGTCTGGTAAAACTTCAGCCATTTGTTCTACCAAAGCAGCCGCAATTTCTTTTTTGGCATCTGTCACCGTTTTCACATGATTGGAACTGTTCAATTTATCTACCAAAAATGCCCCGGTGGTGTATTGAGGAGAAAGAAATAAATCTACCGCTTCCAAAAACTGACGCATCCAGGAATCGATGTCAATCTCTGAAAAAGCAGTGGGAATCAAATCATCGGTACTGGTTTTTAAACCTGTCCCAGATTCATATTGATATACATTCAAATCTCCGGAAACGAGATTGGTAGAAAAAGGCTTTAGGGCATAATAAGCTGGATGTTCTGCACTTGGGTCATAATTGAAATTAAAGGTGGAATTATCTAATCGAACGACCCAAATGTCCTTGACTTTGCCTTTCGTATTTAATTCATCTTTATTTATTCCTGTAGCAATCTTCAAAGAATCACCTACCGTGGCTATGGTACTTTCAAAATTGCTTGCAAACTGAGTGAGTTTAGAAATCCTGGAAGTTTCCATCACACCATTTACATCATTCAATTCTTCTGTTTCTAAATAAGGTGGAACCGCCGTTATGGCACAAAGAACCGAAGCTTCCTTCTTAAAGTCATCATGAACAAAGTATTTTTTGCGTTCAAAATTCAACGCTACTTCCAATTCATAAATATTAGCTGAATTTAACTCAGATAGCACTATAGGCGTCGCAATGGTATATTCCAGGTAGTTTTTATCTTCTGAATCTTCTTCACCCGGTTCAATGACATACAATACATTGGAATCAGCAGCAGGCAATTCATTATTTATTATATTTTGATAAACAGCGGTAATAAAAGCATTCAAATCCGACAACTCCAAGACTTTACCATCATTGAACAAGGAGGAAGTCAAGAGGGTATCAACATGATGTACGGTGGTTCCATCTGCATCTGGACCTTGCTGATTGAGTTGCAAAAAGATTTTTTCAAACATTCGGATATGTTCGTTTTTGCGATCATTAGATGCATCATTACTAAAGTCCTGAATTCGATATCTCAATTGAATGTTCAAATTGCCATCAATGACTTCATAAAAATACTCCACATTTGGCCACTGGTTCAGTGCAAGCATTTTGTCAGTATAGCCAATTCTGATAGAACTGGTTCCAGAAGAAGCATCTAGCGGATCCAGCGTCTGTTTTTCAATAAAGTCAAATATGCAATTGCCGTAAAGATCCTTCCAGCAAACCTGAATCCTGGCATCTGTTCCTACACCAGCATAAATATTTTCAACAGCATCAAATGGAGCATCAAAGGATTGCGCCATAGCATATTTGTAAAATGGCACTTTGAGCTTATACAACCAGTTACCATCATCCACTCCAGGCACTCTCTTTCTCTTCACTGCGTCTTCCTGACTCAAATCATTGGTTGGACCTATAGGCATGCTGAATCTGGTCCAATCTCCAAATGGATTTCCATCATCATCTGTTGCTCCTGCATTATTATCCCAAATGCGATAAGACAATAGATGATAGCTGCTTGCCAACAAATCTGCTGCTGTTTCTCCAGTAGGTTTGGTTCTGGACAATTCATAAGCAAAGACACCTTGTGGCAGGAATGGACATTTGTCTTTCAAGTCTGTCGCTTCTGCAAAAACAATGGCATTTTGAGTATCAATGTCCGCATCGGTCAGGACACAATTCATATAATTTGCCAATGTACTCCCAGTACTATGATTGATTAAGAGGCAAATTTTGGCAGTATTGTCTTCTTCAAAAATTATAGAAGGAAAAGTCGCTCCACTAACGTCTTCATAATATAAATAATAGCCGCCAGTTTGTACCACGCTGCATTTCCAAATTAATTTTATAAAATCAAGGTGGGTAGTATTCTGAATGCCAGGAGTCAACCCACTCTGACTCGCCATTGCCGCCATCATGGCTTCCTCTATAATTGGATTGGTTTCAGTGGAAAGGTTTGCCTGATTGATGAACGTATAGATTTCATTAAGATTTAAAGATTCAAGATTGTCTTGCTCCACAGAAAAAGTTTCGTCACCATTGTCGATCACTTTTGGATGCATCAATCGAATATCTGAGGGATCAAGACCTGCTTTGATGTATCTTTCCAGGAGCGTAATCCCTATTTCATCTGTTCCCATCAATTCATATCTGAAAGCATTGGTGGCATCAGGGTATCTTCTAATGGTGAGATTGATTTTGGTGCCCCATCGCGCATTTGTCGCATTTAAATATTCCATCATTCCTTTTGCACCATTCTTCATTCCTATAGTGACCTGGAAGTTATCTAAACCTTCAGAGGAGGCTCCAGATAGGTAATGCAAGAAATTATCTGAAAAATTCCAAAGCAAATCACCATTGTACTCATGGAAACTCTTGAATTTATATTCATGCGGCACTTCTTTATATAATGAAACCGCTTTAAAACCTTCTGATAAATCAGCATCGTCTTTTGCGGTAGCATACTCAGTATATTTATTGGAAACTTCCGTTTTTGAATAGGCGATACTCGCCTTTATAGTTTCTCCCTCTATTAATTTAATTGTCAAAGGAGCATCCGTCGTTTTTGCATCATCTCCCTCCTCTCCTGGAGTAGTCGGCCAATCTCCCAAATTTGTTTTTGGCAATAAAAATTGCTGACCCAACAGTTTGTAAAAGCTGTAATCAATATCATCAGTAAATAAGCTAAACTCCTCCCCTTTATTATCGAAATAATTCAATTCATCCGTCTTTGGCAAGCGCAAGCCATGCAATTGAGTACGCATGGCAATACCGGAAAGATTGGCAGTAATGTTGTTTGCAAAAAGGTCGTCTAGGATTTCTCCAATGCTGAGGCACGTTAAGTTGGGAATGGTTAAGTAGGCATCTTCTATAATATCGAAAAGACCAGCTACGTCTTTTAATTCTTCAGCTAATTCCCCAACAGTTTTATTTTCAGTAATGGCTCTTTTGTATAGATTTTCACCAGAAGTCGGATCTGATAATTTATGAAATTGATTCTCAATAGCAATATCCTCGATACTCACCTCATTATTGACTCCAAAATGAGCCTGAATCAAAGCCAAGGTGGAATGATTCGGAATCTTCAAATCAGATTCTTCAGTTTTGTCAAAAAGATCGGCTTCATCTTTTAATTGCTGAGCCAAAGCTTCAATTGTTTTTCCAAGTTCGCCTGCCAGTCCTTCAAAAGTTAATTCAGAATGTGTTATTCCATCTATAGTGATATCCTTTATTAAATGAGATTGATTTGCGATAGCAATGCTTTCAATGGTTACAGGATTAAGGCTGTTGTTGTAAATGGTTGTAATAGATGATAGAGATTCTCCATCAATAATGGTATGTGTGTGTTCAGATAAATAATAGTTGTACTTTTTAAAAGACTTTATTGCATTCGTGACCATATGGCGGGCAATTAAAACAAAGTAGTCTTCAAAATTATATTCCGCCAAAGAGAGATTGGGATCTACATCTTCCACACTTGCTGAATTACCGGAGGTTTTATATTTCGTATCTCCAAAAAAGGCTTCCAGTGTATTGATCAAATAGTTTTGAGTAACATTGTTGTATGCCTCAAAAGAATTGATTGAATGCCCATTTGGGTCATAAGAAAGTTCGAGTCCAAAATCGGGAACCATTGGAAATATAGTGGCTACTGCATCATCAAAAGTATCACTTGCTCCCGTTTCTATATTGAGGACAAAATTGTCATTCAAAAAGTCATTTATTTGTTCCTTAGAAATCGGGCGAAGAATATTAGGATTTGCCAATAGTTCATCCAATAAGCTCTGCAAATAAGTTGAATCAATCAATTTGTCATCAAAGTCTGTACTTGTAGAGCCTGCTGGTAAAGAAGCCCCTCCATTTGCCATCCAACGGAAAACCTGTTCAGCAAGCAAATCAAAAGCAGTTCCGCTGCTGGTGATGTCTTGGGTATCTGCACTTTTCATCATCAAAAGTGCTACACAGCTCAATTCAGAACCTGTTGTTTTATCTGAAAGCGTATGTGCCAAATTGAAATAAAGATCCAAAGCCTGCTTTGTTTCTGAAGTAATTGGAATCAGTGTAGGAGTTTGGACAGCAGACAAGGCAATCATTCCGGAAGCACCGGACCAGGGTTCCTGCCCGATTCTATCTTCCATTATTTCAAAGGTCGTTTCGATGTGTTCGGAGTAAGAGAAATCTTCTTTTACTGTGAATAATCCTAAATCTACCTTTACAGTCACTTTTACTTCTACACCAGCTGAAAGCGTAATCGGGATAGCTCTAAATGATTCGTAAATGATATCTGCCAAAGCATACAATTCTACTTCCACTCCTGCTTTGATAACCTTGAAATCTACTGAACCAGTCAATATGCCCACAATTCCGAATGTGCCATTTACTTTCATGTAGAAACTTTCCTCAAAATCATCGGAAGCACTAGCTGGGTCATTTGGCAACCATTTAGCGGCAATACCTTCAATAATGCCGACAACTGTTACCGCTATTTCAGCAGAAAGTGGTCCTTCTTCAAAGCTTTTTCCGAGTCCTACTTCTGCACCTATTCCAATCACAATTACTGGGTCAAATTTCCCAATGGGCTCTCCTCCCTCTTTCGCAATTGTGGGAAGGTTCTTTGCTGTATTTCCAGATAATTTTCCAAAATAGATACCGATAGCCCCCACGATCGGAAATGGTCCGGCTTGAACCTCTACATCCAGCGATCTTGAAAAATCTCGTCCATATGGAAAGCCTAAGTCAATGAGAAAATCTCCATTGGTATAAATCTCAGCAGCAATGGTAGGAAGCGTAATTGTGGCTGCCCCGAGTTTAAAGGAGCGCAACTCAGATGGTATCGTCAATTCTCCCCTGTACATGCCTGTAGATTCATCGATCTTTTGGTAAAAGATTTCAAACTCCAATCCATCCATAAATTTTACTGCATCGCCGCTGGCAGCTATATACAAGCCGTACATCGTGGGATCATTGAACAAAACGGATGCTTCAATGGCGTATTGTGTAGGTTCATTTTTAGGTGCCAACAGACCAAAGTGAAGTGCCACCAACCAATTGCTGGAAGCATCAAAATCTACATATAGATCTGTTTCAGGCTCGATTACATCAAAAGAGGTATCGCCATGAATTAAATTGGAAAAACTGGTTTCCTCATGCGTAATGAAAGCCTCTTCCATTTGAGCAATCGCTTCCTTCATCGAACCAAAGTCTCCATTTACAATGGTTACATGCTGCCCCAATGCCAGGAAAATAACATTGACGAGTTTTGGGCTGACGGGTTCTGCATAATTCAAAAACCAACCAAGGTTTTTTCGGTCTGTGCTGTTTGCATTGGCAAAAAGGTGGAAATTGGCTTCTGCGAAAAAGGGAATTTTCAGGAAATTGAAAAACTTAAAACCAATATCTCGAAAACGCAACTCATATGCCCCTGAGTTCTCGTGAAAGTCCAGTTCCAAATCACCAATGGACAAGCTGATGATGTTTTGGAGATTTAGCATTTTATTGGGTCCTCCGGGTCCTGGTAAAATCATACCCAGGAATAATTTTGGAGCACTGTTTCCATTAGGACTCCAGGCAATCATAAAACTAGCTTCCAAGCCAGCATCAGATGCCAGTTCACCCAATGTCCCCATATTCATTTTGTATTTCAAGCCATACCAGTCTGTCGTCAAATTCTCTGTAGAAATGCCCCAGTCTACACCGCCGTAATTTCCTTGCAGTAAAATGGTTTGATAACCCAATTCTGAGGGCATATTTTGGGAGGAACCAAATACAAATCCTTGAAAATCAAGTGGGAATTTTGAAAATAAACCATTTTCCCTTGAATAAGAGTTTTTAAGAAAAGGCTCAAAAAAGTCGGTTATCATTTTAAAGCACCTGCCCTGGGTATCTCTGGTACATTCATCTACATCTGGCAATGCGGCTATCCCATCAAGGTGGAAATCCATTGCCAGTTGAAGATTATTGAAAGTCAAGCCCCTTCCTTCTGCAGCATCCACTTCCCAACCAAAGGACAAAAGATCGTTAATTTGATCTCCTTCCGAAATTTCTTCAAAACTGATATTGCCCCAAAAACTGAATCTGGATTTAATGTGATTATCAACGCTGGAAAGTGTTTCAAAAATGGCACGCTCAAATTCGATATGTTGCAGAATAAAGCTGTTGAGCTCAAAAAAAGTACTTTCCGTAGTCGCAAAAGTGTAAACAGATCTGCCATTATGCTCCTCATAAGTTCCATTTAGTACGATTGAATTGGAACTCAGTTTATTTTCATCGACGCTGGGTTGAACAATATAAGTATCCGGAACAGCTTCTTTGAACAATTCATCCATGCTCACCTGGATCTTACTTGCAAAATCCTTGATGTTGGAATTTTCAAACAAAACCTGTAGGGACAAGACTTTAAAATCATAGGGACTCGTAGAAGTGGTCACTGGCAAATTAGGGTCTACACCATTCAATAAGTTCAATTCATAGGCTTCATCCAAATAATTGATCAAACCAAACATCGAGCTGTATTCACTGAGATGAATGTCCTTGTCCTCACTAGCTGCTACCCGATTCATTTCGATGCCAAAATGATGAATGTTCAATCTATCTTGATTAATTCCACCTAATAATCCTTTCAGTCCTTCCGGAAAATCACCAGCCGCCAAATCTACCTTCAAAGCAAGAATGCCATTCCAATTTTCATCTTCTATTAGCGTTTGAAAATGGTCGAAATAGGGACTTTGTTGCCCTTTGGCATTTTCAAAATATTGATTTATCCAGCTTGAAACACCAGCCAATTCAGAAGTATCATAAGGGTCTGTCGTTTGATCTCCATTAAAATCACAAGGATTTGTCCAAAGGGCAGGGTTTTGGATTCTTTCCAAAAGGGAGCCCTTGCAAAATTTAAAAATCAGGACATTTCGGTATTCACCTGTCTCATTCCCATTCTCACCTGTTTTTACAATAAATGGCCAATCATCTATGAACATTTTATTATTGAAGATCGCTTCAGATCCTGAAAGTGTGGAGATATCCATTTCACCGGTATGGGAATTAAATAAATCTCCTAAATTGGTGGCATCGGTCACTACCAAAAATTGCTGATTGGTTTGAAAAGCCTCCTGCAGCTTAGACTGAAGATTGACAAAGCCAAATTTGAATTCAGATTGAGTAGTATCCGTAATATCGTGATTGGAGTAATTAGGTCCGGTTTCATTATCAGCTGTTTCAGCATTTTCCGCCAAAATCAACTCTGACCAATCCCCAGTAGCCTGTTCTACTTTGGCGACCAATCCTTGTGGAGTTGCTGCATTAATTTCAGTCGAGGTGGCAGTCCCTGCGGGTACGACATGAGCTAAAAAGTCTTTCCCAATCTTTTGTTTTCGAATAGGTTGAAGCACTTTATTTTCCAAATTTGCCATCACTTCACTGCCCTGAGAACCTAAATAAGGCACCAATGGGAATACAAAATCTGAATAAGCTTCTCCCTTTGGCAAAACAACCGCCGGTTCAAAATGACCCAACAATTCTATTTTTTCTGTATCGTCTTCATCATCAAAATTTTCATCAGAAATGGTTTTGATGCCATGATGTTTGGAGTAAAGTGAAGCCCCTTCTGCCTGGGCATAATAAAGCACCTGACCATTGGCCTCATTAGGTAAGATGTTGACCCATGAAGTATTCAATTCCTCAACTTCTGTAGTTGCACTTAAATCACTGATTAATTGGGGTTTACACAAGGCATCATTAGAAGAAAAGCTGGTCCCATCAAAATCCTTGGCAAAAGCGGGATTGTAGGGTCGAAAACGCATTTTATCTCCTTCAAATTCTTCTTTTTTCGGTTGAAAACCAATGCTTTCCGTTCCTGAAAGCCCAGTCAATAATTGAGCAGGGTCGTCTTTCAGTTCTTCTGGTAAACCCTCCTCGTTGTATTCCATATAGAAATCACCAGCTGGCGCAAAATACAAATCGAATGGATTGGCTCCTTTTCTAGTCAGCACCAATCTGGCACTGTCTCTTGTAGCATAAAAGTCATTGATATCTGTGTGTGAATGTTCACATTCACAATAGGGTTTTAACTGCAAACCATAACCGGTTTCAGAATTGAAAAAAGTATCGAAAACAGTTTCAAGGTCTTTATCTGGGTTTTCCTGACTCAATTTATAATTGGTCTCTCCGGTAAATGCAATATAGGTTTGATTGGGTCTTACATCTAGCGTGCCACTTGGCTGGTTAGATACATTGGATGGGTCAAAACTCACCTGACACAAGGCTTCATAATGTTCCCGCCCAGATTTCAAGAATGGATAACTGAGCTCTGTAAAGCTACCATTTTGATAAAAATATTTTTGTCCCAAATCGAAATTCAACAAATCGTCTTGTTCCAATAGGGTCATTTCAAAACGAAAAGCACCCCGGCAACTTCCCGACAGAGGAATCGAAATGTAATTGTCCTTTTTGATTTGCGTTTTCTGTCGAGCAGAGGGGATTTCTCCGTTTTTTAATTGCAAGCCAAATTCAATGGCATGTGGGCGGTTGGTCAAACCGGTTTTGGTTCCGGTGGGAATCAATAAAGCGGTATAATCATCAGAGAATTCACTTTTCACCCTAACTGCCTTGAAGGCTGTCAATTCCCCAATACCAAAAGAAAAGGTGCTTTCCAGCGCAATCTGATACTGCTTATTTGATTGTTCCCAAAGTGGAATAACAAATGTGTTTGCTTCGCCAGGTGTTTCATTGGGTTCCAATAACCAAACAAGGGCAATGCTATAAGGAACATTTATCTTTTTAGCCAAAACCTTGCGTATGGCTTGATTGTAAGTTTTGCTTTTGGTTTCATCGGATGTTGCACTCAAAGCATCTGGACATTTTCTTCCAAACAAAAAATCACCGCGATATTTGGTAGCATTCCGGCTACCGGTCCCCTCCCATATGGTTTTAAAATCGAGGGTCGTTTCTTCAAAGGATTCATTCTCGCGAAGCAGGTAGGCACACCAGTTTTCTGAATCTTCGAAAGAGATGAATAATTTGGGGTCCAGGTTCTCATTTTTGTGGAAAGTTGCGCCTTGCATGGAAAAGGATTTAGTCGTAGCACAGCTCTCCTTAGCCGTGGTTAAGTTACGACGGTTTTATAATCACAGCACAGTGGGACAACTAAGGAGTGTTGCACCAGCGTATAGCGAGAAAAATTTTCGGAAGTTTATTTGTTTTCCTCTAGAAGGATTTTAGGTATAAATAGGAAAAGCTATCATTCGGCAAGCTTGTTTTCATTGGTCTAATCATACTTTAAAATGAAAGCTCCCAGTTTCCCGATTCTTCCAAAGGTAGTAAAACATTTTTTATCAAAGGGAAGTGTTTTTTGAGTTGACTACAAACATACTCTAAGTCAAAAAAAATTCCATTGCAATGATAAAATATATTTTTCAGCCCTTTAAAATCATTTTGCGAATGAGGTACATTCTATCATGAATGGATGGATTTCTTCTACGAATGGAAATAGGATAAATCAACTTAGAAGCTGTATGAGTTTAACTATTTCCACATGTGAGAGACTTTTAGCATCCCATCCACCTGGAAATGTTCGCAAAAGAGGCTGGAGCGCACAAATGGATTAAGGGGACTGTCTCGTAGTTCAAGATTCAAAATTGCTTAAAAAATCAAGTCATTAATATTTGATAAGGAGTAATTTATGAATTTAACAATTTTAAACCTTTAAACAAATTGAGCCTTTTGAGGCAGCCCCGAAACCCCAGGGCTGTTAAGCGCTACTTGATTTTAAAATAATGAAAATCAAAATCAAAAACATTCTCTAAAAGGAACAGGATTCAAAACTCACCGATTCCCATAAACCTTTTTACCTTAGCCGTTCAATTGAAAACTTCTTTTCGAATTAGCATCAATGGTCAAAAATCAGCACGTCAAACCATTTGTAAAGTGGGCAGGAGGGAAAAGGCAACTCTTACCTGAAATAAAAAAATACGTACCCAGGCAGTTCGAAACTTTCTATGAACCATTCGTAGGTGGTGGTGCGGTGTTGTTTGACCTGCAGCCAGAAAAGTATGTTATTAATGATATCAATGCGGAAATCGTCAATGTTTATCGAACCATAAAAAGGGATGCGGAAAAGCTAATCAAAAAGCTCAAAACCTTTAAAAATGAAGCTGATTTTTATTATAAAGTCAGAGGGATGGACAGGGAGCAGGGTTTTGAAAAATTAAGCCCTGTTGATAGAGCCGCACGAATCATTTATCTCAACAAAACCTGCTTCAATGGTTTATTTCGGGTCAATCGCAAAGGACAATTCAACGTCCCATTTGGGAAATACAAAAACCCCAATATTGTTAACGAAGAAACCTTGCTTGCCGTCAGCCAATTTTTTAATCAAACCCAAGGCGAGATTTTAAATACAGATTTTGAAAAAGCGTTAGATGGTGTCAATAATCAAAGCTTTGCCTACATAGATCCGCCTTATGATCCGCTGTCTTATAGTTCTTCATTTACTGGTTATAGCTTGAATGGCTTTGGACGAGGTGAACAGGAAAGGTTGAAACTGGTTTGCGATAAACTGGATAAGCGAGGGTGTAAATTCTTGTTGTCTAATTCCGCTACTGATTTTATAAAGGATTTGTATCAGGATTACAATATCAAAATTGTCAAAGCAGGAAGGAACATCAATTCTGTAGCTACAAAAAGAGGAAAGATTGATGAAGTTTTGATAAGGAATTATTAGATCTGTTTTATCCGCTCAAATCAAAATATCTTTATGAGTAGCAGGGTTTTGAACCTGGTATTTTTACCTGAATTGCAGGATTTAAACCCCTGCTGCGCTATGGAATTCAAGCAATGAGCAAAAACGACACCGCCTGGCAACAGCTTTTTGAAAAACACAAAATCTTGCAAGAGATTTATGCCAATGGTGTATTCCCCATTTCCGCCAAACAAATCAATGAATACAGAGAAGCTCGGCTGATGACCAAGTTTGATCATCGATCCAACCTTCCAATAATTTTTAAAGAACATCAAATTTCCATTCTGCCAGATACAAGGGGAACCTACATTTTGGGGCGATTTGAGACTTATGAAAACTTGAATTATGAAATCCAGGATCCTGTTTCTATTCCATTCCCAGCTCATATAGAAAGTATCGACTTTTCAAATATATACTCAGAAAGTGCTGCACTCAATTGTGCCTTAGTCTGTGGTATCTTAGAGGACTTTTTAGGCGAAAAGATTTATCCAACCATCAGTGGAAGAATGTCAACAGGAGCATTTGATTTTGACATTCAGGCGAATGAGGATTTGCGGTTGAATATTTCCGTAAAAAATAGCCAATGCGAAATTGATGGTGGCTATGAAAGCTCCTCCCAGCTCATGCTCATCGAAGCCAAAAATTTTATAGCTGATGATTTTCTGATTCGGCAGTTGTACTACCCTTTCAGGCTTTGGCAGAGCAAGATGAGAAAACAGGTCATCCCTGTCTTTATGACTTACAGCAATGAAGTTTTCAGTTTTTTCAAGTATGCATTTGAAGATTTCCGATTTTACAACTCCATCCGACTAATTGAACAAAAGGATTATATTCTTTCTCCAGAAACCATTGACATTCAGGAAATAATTGACCTTCACCAAAAAGTAAAAGTCATTCCGGAACCTGTAGTCCCTTTTCCACAAGCAGATAAATTTGAAAGGGTCATTGACCTTTTGGGTTTGTTGATGGAACAGGAAGAAAAGATGTTACACAAAGATTTCATCACGAGTAACTACAATTTTGACAGTCGCCAAACGGATTATTATAGCAATGCAGGCATTTACTTGGGGCTGATACAAAGAGCTAAACCCGGAGCGTTTCAATTGACGGAAGCAGGTATACAACTCATGAATTTATCCAAAAAAAAGAAGTGGTTGAAGCTGGTGGAATGCATTTTGGCTCATGAAGTTTTTCACCGATCCCTGGAATTTTACATCAATACACTTTTCCCGATAACTCCAGAACAAGTTGTCAATATCATGCGCACAACTACTATTCACAAAGTAAGGACAGATACGACGAGGAGGCGAAGAGCCCAAACGGTGATCAAATGGATTGATTGGATTTTGGGTTTGACCCATTGAGGTTTATTGAAACAATTCCTGAATTCATAGAACAAATCACTGCACTCGCAATTTATTTCTTCAACTCAATCTCATCTTCCCTAATTTTACTTTGAAACACACAGGCAATCCACGAATAGTTGTACATTTCGGTATGCAAAGCAAATTGCCATTATGGTAACCGCCCAATTTATTGGGCAGGTTAAAAACCAAAAACCTTTAAGCCTTCCCATTAAATTGGGTGGCTACAATAGTTGACAAGAAAAAAAGCATTCCAATTTTGCACACTGCCTACTGAAAATGAGTTTACGAATAAAATACAAAAGGTGGATTTGGTTGATTCATGGATTGTTTTGGGCACTCCTCTCAATGCAAGCGTTTTTTGTCATTAAGGGCTTTGTAAACAACGATATTCAGATGGCATTTGTAGCCACGGGAATGAAGCTGGTGGGTTGGGTGATTTTGGTATATGGCAATCTGCTCTACCTGATTCCAAAGTTTTTTGAAAGAAAAAAATATTGGGAATATGCTTTAGGATTATTGCTTCTAATATTATTTAGTACCTCCTTGCGTTTTTTTGGCGGATGGGGTATGGTAAAAGCTTTGGGATGGGTTATGCCGGAAACTTTTTCTCCCACTTATTTCGGAAGCATGGTAATCGGTGGTTTATTCATTTTAATGTTGTCCATCCCTTTGCGATTGGTTGAAAATTGGTTTAAAAGACACGAATTGGAAAAAGAATTAAAAGAATCGAAACTTGAAGCGGAATTGCGATTTTTAAAAGCACAGGTCAATCCGCATTTTTTGTTCAATGCCTTGAACAACATTTACTCTTTGTCCTTCATTGAATCGAAAAAAACACCGGAAATGATATTGAAACTATCGGATATGATGAGTTACATGTTGTACGATTGCAAAAATGAAAAAGTCCCCTTGTCCGCAGAAATTGATTATCTGAAAAACTACATTGCTCTCCAACAATTAAAAAAGGAAGGAGAACAAAATATTGATTTTCAGGTTACCGGAAATCCCACAGCTATCCAAATCACCCCAATGCTTTTCATTCCTTTCTTTGAAAATGCATTCAAACACGGCAACCTGGATGATACCCAAAGAGGCTGGCTAAAGAGCAACCTGGAAATCAAAGACCAACAAATTGAATTTAAGATATGCAACAGCCTGACCCCTCAAAAAAGAAAAGCGAAACCAGGAGGCGTTGGGCTTGAAAACATACATCGAAGACTAGCATTACTCTATCCCGATAAGCATCATTTGAAAATTGATAAATCAGAAGAACTCTTTTCAGTTCATTTAAAGCTTGAGTTGGATGCTTGAATTTGGGTGCTGGAGGCTGGTTATCTGGGTGCTGGGTGCTGGATGCCAGTACCCAAAAACCAGTACCCAGATAACCATCTTATTATCAGACAATCTCACCATTTATGATCTACAATTGCCTAACAGTGGATGACGAACGTCCAGCCTTGAAGCTCCTGGCAGCTTATATTGAAAAAATGCCAAACCTCAATTTAGTGGCTTCCTGTGAGAATGGTCTGGAAGCACTTGCTGCCTTGCAAAAGCATGCTATTGATATCCTATTTTTAGATATTCAAATGCCTGATTTGACTGGTTTAGAATTATTAAAAACTTTAAACAACAAACCCCAGGTGGTGCTGACCACGGCTTATCGGGATTATGCCGTTGAAGGTTTTGCACTGGATGCCACGGATTATTTGGTCAAACCTTTTTCGTTTGAGCGATTTGTGCAAGCAGTTAATAAATGCATTTCCATCATTGAATTGAAAACCAATTCTGGCTTCCCTTTAGCTAATAATCCTTCAGATGATCACTTTTTTGTCAAAACCGCCTACAAGATGGAGCGAGTCGAATTCTCTGAGATCCGCTATATCGAAAGCATGCGGGAGTATGTGAGCATACATACGCAGGATCGACGTTACGTTGTACACCATACGATGAACAACATGGAAGGCAAATTACCTCAATCGGACTTTATGCGTGTACATCGCTCCTATATCGTCGCCATGGATCGAATAGAAGCCATTAATGGCAATACCATCCATATAGGTGACAAAGTCATACCAGTAGGTGGCAGCTATCGGAAAAAGTTTTTTGAAAAGATTCGTACACTTTAATAGACTTTATTCGGTTGACAGTAAATCCCAAAGGGACTCCTTCGGTTGCGGCAGACTGCTTGCCCCTTGTCCAATTCAAAGAATCCCTTTGGGATGGGGTTGACGGCAGGGCTGTTAAGTTCTATGCTAATAAAGTTAAAGTCAAAATGATAAATGTAAAATGTAAAAGTTCACATTTTCTAAGAATTTCGTTATCAGGTCTTTATGAATGCCCATACTTTTAAATTTATCATTTTACATTTTACATTTTGACTTTCAATAATAGAACTTAACAGCCCTGGGGTTGACGGCGTGCAAGACAAAATATTTTGGAATAAAGTCTGGTAGTGATGAGTCCACTCCGAAAACTAAGATTTTTCAAAAGCCCCTAAGGTTACTGGGTACTGGTTACTGGGTACTGGTGGCTGGGTACTGGTACCGGGCAATTAAAAACCAAATTAGGAAAGTTAAAATCCCCTGTAGCTATTGATTAAAATTAGGTTGCGCAGTGGAACTTTTTTCTTGAAAAACACCTTAAAACTCCATGTTGGAAAGGTTCGAAAAAAACTATTTATTTTTTTTCACATATCCTTCTTGCATTTTAGTAAAAGGAAATATACCTTTGCGCTCGCTTAATGAAAAGGCATTAAGATTTAACAAAAAATAAGCTAAAAATTCTGAATTCAGAATTCATTCCCGGTGACGTGGGTGAGTGGCTGAAACCACCGGTTTGCTAAACCGGCAGTCTCAGAAATGGGGCTCGGGGGTTCGAATCCCCCCGTCACCGCTGAATTAATGAAAGAATGAAAAATGAAGGAGTTGAGTTGGTTAATTCTTTCATTAATCATTCATCATTCTTTCATTATAACGGGGTGTAGCGCAGTCCGGTTAGCGCACCTGCTTTGGGAGCAGGGGGTCGCAGGTTCGAATCCTGCCACCCCGACTTGATTATCAAGGAGTTATGAAAAGTTTTTCATAACTCCTTTTTTATTTGCATGCCATTTGCAAGTAGATTAAGGGCTAATTTGTTGTTATATGGGTTAATTTGACCAAAAAGTATTTTTCAAAAAAGTCAAGTAGGGAAGGGGAGTTCTGCATTCTCAACTTTTACAATCAGTAGAAGCTTTAACTATTCCATTCTTTTTCTGATATACCAGCTTGTTTTAGAATTCTGGAAAGCAATGCACCTGAAATGTCTCCTCGGTGCGGATTGGGAATGAATAATTTTGTTGTTCCTTGTTGTTAATGTTCACCAAAGTCCTCACCGCTTCACTAATGGTTGGTTTACTCATATTAAATTCTTTTGCCAAATAACTCACTCCACATAAGTTTTCTGGATGATTGGCTATGAAGATCAAAATTTGAATTTGGATTGGACTCAAACCAATGACCTTGGCATGCTGCCAAAGCAATACCCGAAAGGCTTCAGAGATGCGTTCCAAGCCAACTACAATCTTACTCCAACCTCTTTTATCTAAATATTTAAATCAAAAACACTTTTTTTCATTTCAAAAAAATTGCCTGTCAGATGATGTATTCATTTAGCGTGCTAGAAAGGGCGCAGCAAGCTGCGCACAAGAATTTTACGTGCTAAACACATACCAGATGATACCTGACAGGCAAACTTAGCATTACTAATTAATTAATTCAAGTTAGTAATGCTAACTACTTTGGATAAAAAATAGTTATCCTTTCACATCAGCCATGGAGGCTCCAAAATTGATATGCAATACATTGCCATTTGGTGTCACCAAAGCTGGGACAGATTGAACACCTGCACTTTCTGCAGCTTCAATTTGAGATCTTTTTTCTCCCAAATGAATCACATCTACATTTTCAGAACCTACTAAATTAATGATGTCTTGTTCAGCGCTGATACAAACGGAACAGCCTGCGTGATAAAAAATTGATTTACTCATAAAAGCTATTTTTGGTTAGAAAATAATGAAGAGTGCAAATTTAGTTAGCATTACTAACTAAATCAATTTTTTTAGTTCTTTTTTTTAAAAATCATCTTATCAAGATTTTCTTTAATTTTCGCCATGCAATATCTAAAACTCACAACTGGAGATACAACAATAGAATTTCACAATAACTGGCTTGGAGAAGAAACGGTCATAGTTCAAGGTCAAATTGTTTCAAAGAAATCTTCCATTACGGGGACTCATCATCCCTTTTCGCTGATAGAAGATGGAGAAAAAGTGAACTATGTATTGACCACCAAATTAGACATGAATTTGCAGGTTTTAATTGACCTTCGGAGAAACGGAAAAGTGGTACATGAGAATGTGATTGTTGCTTATGGAACCATGCCTCGTAAGCCAAAAAATAAAGCTAAAAAAAGGGGAATTGTTAAACTACAGGAATATGATATTAAAGGAGCACTTGAAGAATTGAAAAATGCATTGAATGTGGATGCTGAAGATCCCGAGATCTATTTTCATATGGCTTGTGCATATTCTATTCAGGAAAAACCCAGGGAAAGTTTTGAAAATCTGAAAAAAGCAGTTGAAAATAAATTGCAGGATACAGAAAGCATTCTCAATCACGATATGCTTGCTTACACAAGAATGCACCCTGCTTTTGAGGGATTTTTGAACAGTAATTTTTCAGACTATGAAATAAGCTGAATTAGCTCTTGAAGAGAAAAGAGCTGGCTTGAAAAGTCAAATACACTTTACTTTTTATACAACCAATTCTTAATCACTGTGTTGTTGAAAAGGCAACAATCGAATAATTTCCAAATCATTATTCAATTATTCTAAAAAACAGATTATGAAATACCAATTATTCGGAAAATCCGGTTTGCGAGTTTCCCCTCTTTGCCTTGGCACTATGACTTTTGGAGAAGACTGGGGCTGGGGCTCTAGCAAAGAGGTCAGTAAACAGATTTTTGATACTTTTCTGGATGCGGGAGGTAATTTTATTGACACAGCAGATGTCTATACAGAAGGCAGTAGCGAAAGACTGCTTGGCGAATTCATTCAAGTCGAAAGGGATTATATCGTCTTAGCCACTAAATACACCCTAAGCAATACAACCAAAGACCCCAATCGTTCTGGAAATCATCGTAAAAACCTGGTTCAGTCTGTAGAAGCTAGTTTGAAAAGATTGAATACCCCTTACATTGATTTATTGTGGGTCCATGCTTATGATTATTTGACGCCAATAGAAGAAATGATGCGCGCTTTGGATGATTTGGTTCGGCAGGGGAAAGTCCTCTATCTTGGAATTTCAGATGCACCAGCATGGATAACCGCTCGTGCCAATACTATTGCAGAATACAGCGGTTGGACTCCCTTTATTGGATCTCAATTGGAATACAATCTTACCGAGCGCAGCCCTGAACGAGACCTCTTGCCAATGGCAGCCGAATTGGGAATTGGAACAGTAGCCTGGTCTCCACTAAGTGCCGGTTTATTGACGGGAAAATATCAAAACAAGAAAGGTGAAGGTAGCGGTGGAAGGATGGAAGGCACAAGTACCTATCGCTTTAATGACAAAAATTTTGCGATTGTTGATGTAGTAGTGGAAGAAGCCAAAAAACTGGAAATTAGCCCTGCACAACTTTCCCTTGCCTGGATTTTGGCAAAGGGGATCATTCCTATCATCGGCGCCCGAAAATTGCATCAACTGAAAGATAATATTGGAGCAGTGGATGTAATTATTCCAGAAAAAGTCATGCATCACCTGGATGAGGCGACTGCCATTGAGCTAGGTTTTCCTCACGATTTTGTATTGAGAGCTGGTGCCCAAAAAATGATTTATGGAGATATGGTGCATCAGATCGAGGGAAATAAAAATCCTCACTTATCTTAAGTGTAAGTTTAAGTATAAGATTAAGTATAAATCAATGGCTTAGTAGTCCATATACTTAGACTTAGACTTAATCTTAAACTTATCCTTATTTCCGCATCCCATATTCCAAATCCGTCGCATTTATTAAGAGCTTGCCCTTTTAAAGAAAAATTTCCTTTCAAAACAAAAGCATATACAACATTACTTCAGGATGCTTTTTAAAATATTTTTTTATTCCATTCATAATGCTACTAACCTGATTTTCAAGCAATTGTTTAATAAGCTCAAAAAATAAGCAAATTTTTTTCAACTCAGTCAAACTTTTATTTGGAACGATCGTTCTAATATAGTTCTTTCTTTTTAGAACGAACGTTCCAAAAATAATTTTAAACTAAAAAATTTGACAAAATGGGTAAATTGACTGGCAAAGTTGCCATCGTGACCGGAGCCACCAGCGGCATGGGCTTAGACACCGCCAAACTTTTCCTGGAAGCAGGAGCCAAAGTAGTGTTGACAGGACGCTCACAAGAAAAATTAAACGCCATTGAAAACCAACTAAATGGTGATTATCTACTCGTCCCAGCCGAAGCCTCCAATATTTCGGATAGCAAGCAACTCGTTCAAAGGACAGTGGAAACCTTTGGAAAAATTGACATCTTATTTCTAAATGCGGGAATTTTCCGTTTAGAAGGGATTGGACAACTGACCGAATCTATTTACGATGAAGTACATAATGTCAACGTGAAAGGACCTCTTTTCACAGTCAATGAAGCTGCTGAATCCTTGAATGAAGGTGCCAGCGTCATTTTCAATACTTCGGTCGTAAATGTAAAAGGATTCCCTGGCATGGCAGCGTATGCTTCCAGTAAAGCAGCCCTTCGCTCATTGACGAAAACTCTTGCAGCGGAATTTGGAGCAAAAAATATTCGTGTGAATTCAATCGCTCCAGGTCCTATTGACACACCAATTTATGGGAAACACAATGTTTCTCAGGAACAAATTAATCAAATGGCGAGCAGTTTTCCATCTATGGTTCCTCTTGCCAGATTTGGCAAAGGAACGGAAGTAGCCACTACCGCACTTTTTCTGGCTTCTGATGATTCATCATTCATTACAGGGGCAGAAATTCCTGTAGATGGTGGTTTTGCCCAAGTGTAAAGTGTGCCTTGTTTTAATATGCGGAATTTTGAAAATTCCGCATATCTTTGGGATACAGCTATCCATTTTAAAGCATTATGCTGTCTTATAACAGCGCTGCAACTTGTTGCAGCAAATCTTTTTCATGGAGCCGCAATTTGCTAAATCTTTAAGATTTCGCAGATCATGACTTATGATACAGCCAAAAAGAATTTGAAAAAACTCCATGGCGCGTACCAAACAATTTGACAAGGAGCAAGTGCTTGAAAAAGCCAAAGCATTATTTTGGAAACAAGGTTTTCATGCCACTTCTATTCAAAACCTGGTCGATCATCTTGGTATCAATCGCGCCAGCCTGTACGATACATTTGGAGGCAAAAATGAATTGTACGAGGCAGCTTTTCAGGCATATCAAAAACACAATATTAAAGGGCTGATTCATCATTTTGAGGCTTATCCTTCTGCAAAAGAAGGCTTGATAGCCCTTTTCCTAAAGTCTATGCAAGATTCTATTGATGATGACGAGCGGAAAGGCTGTTTTGTAGTCAATTGTACGACTGAATATTTGCCAAATCATCAGCATATGCTTGCTGAATTGATAAATAATAAAAGGCTGTTTGAAGAAATAATTTCTGTTGTTTTGCAAAGAGGGAAAGAGAATGGAGAATTCCCGGATCATTTGATTACCAAAGACTTAGCTACTTATCTTTTCACTTTCATTAGTGGATTAAAAGTCATTGGCAAACTCGATCAAAATCCGGAAGCCTTGAGAAAAACCATAGAAGTTGGTTTGAGTGTTTTGGACAAATAAAATAAAAGCCTGATTTTGAAGCGTTCAGAAAGGAGTCATTTTGAAAATTCCTCCTTTCAACACCTCGTCCTCAAGAAATTAAGTCAACCCTTAATTCACAATATTCATTAACCATATTTCATCACCCACAAATTTTGTCATTATGAAGATTTCTTTTTTACAATTTAGCACTGTTGTTTTCCTTTCTGCCCTTACTATCGGCTATTTCTATTCTGACAATTTAAACAATGCTACAAGCAAGGCATCTATCGACATCTCTAAAGAAGACCAAAAAGGCGTTGAAGAAGCGATTTTGGATTATGTAGAAGGTTTATATCTGGTGGATTCTACGAGAATTGAAAGAAGTGTTCATCCGGAAATGCGCAAGCGCGGCTATTGGTATAATTCCAAAAAAGAAAGCTATCGGGACAATTTGGACATGACTTACGAGCAATTAGTAAGTTTGGCCGCTTCCTGGAATAAATCTGGCAAACGCGTCACTGCTGATTCTCCCAAAAAGATCGAAATCTATGATGTACTGGATAGAACTGCCTCTGCAAAATTAACTGCAGAATGGGGAATCGATTATTTTCATTTGGCAAAACTGGGTGGGAAATGGTACATCATGAATGTGTTGTGGCAGTCGATACCTGAGGAAAGTAATTAATTCTTTAAAAGCATAGTTATCCAAGCGCTTCGAGCTTTTGAAGAGTCTCCTACCTTTTAGACCCCTATTCCAATGTTAGAAAAAAACGAATCCAGGCAAATCAGAAAACTGATGCCCGGATTCCAAATTCCTCCATCAATAGGCTCTTTTGGCCAACAGGCCTTAATCATAGTGTGGAGGGGTCGTTTACAATTATAAATGAGAAGTCAAATTAAAATCCGTTTCAAGGTGACATTATTTTCTCCGATATTGTGAAGAAAGTGCCACCTCAAACCAAGGATTAAGTTGACCGTAAAATCCCTAAATCTTAGCCGATGTTTCTCTTTTAGAGTATCATTAATTTTAAGGTTTCACTTCCTGTTTCTGTCTTCACAGACAGCCAGTAAACTCCCCTGTTCCATTTTTCAGTTTCAATTGTAAAGCGTTCTACTGATTCAATATTCTGGCTCCATATCAGCTTTCCGTATGCATCATGGATTTGTATTTCTGCATTTAGGAATTGGTCGTGCAATTGAATATTCAGATTATTAGAAGCAGGGTTGGGATATGCTCTGATGGATGAGTCGATGGTTTCATTTGTAATTTCAAATGGCTCAACATTGATTTTGCCAAAAATTTGCAAATCTTCCAACCAAGCAATTTCATATCCCAGATTGGCTTTAATTGAAATATTGCCAGTCACACCCTGTAAGTTATTCAATGGATCCAGGTCATAAATATCTTCTCCTTCAATATTGAGATTTCCATGAATGACAGCTACACAAGGTGCAAAGGCATTTACTTCAGATTGGCTTCTTAAGCTCACATCCCCTTTCTTAATTTCAGCTTACAATCCCTCATCAATCATCCCATCTCCATCATTGTCTTTTCCATCACAAATTTCAATCTCCTGTGTTTGAAAATCATGTTGAATACCAATACCTCCAGCTTCTTGATTTTGAACAATACTCGCTCCATCATCATTGAGTAAAGTTGCCATAACTATGTCATCTGTAATAATTACACCAGGGCTGGCATTGCTCAATTTGCCTTCAAAATATTCGTCCGATTCGGCGACAGCATCTTTTTTGGCTCTATAAATTGAAAATCTAATATTAGAACCACCTGTTGGCCAATACTGTGTTCCACTGCTACTCACATAGTCATCATCTCCAATAGTAGCGGTCCCATCTTGAGTTGCATGATCAACAGACAATCCACATGGCTCTCCTATTCTTTCCGCTTTTAAGAAATAAAAAGTAAACCCAGTTTAATTTTTCTATTTGAAATTTGTTATTGATAATTTTTTGATTGATTCACACAAGATTTTCAAATTATTGGCAACAATTCAATAAATAAGCCGAAACTAAGAATAGTGTTTTTTCCGATTTTAAAAAGTTTTCTTACAACAACTTCCCAACCTCATTAATCACCTCACTACCAAACTTCGCAAGATAGATTTGAGTAGTCCTAATATCCTGATGCCCCATAACTTCCCTAATAACATCTGTGGAGGCTAGCTTGCTTTTAAGGGAAATTGCCATTGGATGCCTTGCCACATAAAAGGTTAGATTTACATCAATCTCACAAACTTTTGTGATTTCTTTGAGTGCTTGGAAAATAAAAAAGGGCGAGTTGTAAAAACGACTCGCCCTCAAAGGATAAAACCCTAATGCACTTATTATTTTAGGATCATTTAAAAAATAGATTCGACAAATTTAATTAGATTATTTTGAATCAAGGCGATGAAAAAAACATGAACGCAGTGATGTACAACAGAAAAGATTTCCAAAATCTTTTCAACGAAGTGAACCGCTTGCGGATGGGATTGCATAGCAGCGCTACGCCGAGTATTTTTTCCCGTCCCAAAGGGAGTCTGTCATGCGACAGAAAGATTGAGCCGGAAAAACCGACAGAAAGATTGACCCCA
>JBGTQJ010000092.1:0-27019 GCA_041941305.1 Saprospiraceae bacterium | reverse complement strand
GCAAAGTTATTAAGTCGACTCCTTTTTTGCATATCATAGCCATGCAACAAAGTCACTTAGACTTAAACTTAGACTTACCTAATCTCCATTTGGATGACATTCCAGACATTTGAGACTATTGAACTCATAGCCATTTACATCGTCGTGTTCATCTGCCAAATCATTTGGATCGTTGTGCTCATGACAATCGATACAACTGAATAGTGCAAAATTGCCTGGTGTCGTATGACATTCCATACAATCTGACCATTCGCCACTGTGGTCTCCACTGTAAATTGGAAAATATAGATCATCATGATCCCGGTACTCAGCTGGCATCCAATCCAAGTCCAAGGTGTGGCAGGCTGCACAATCTGTCCCAAAATTCAGCGCCTTGTGATCCGGGTTTAATGCCATATCAAAATCTTCCTGATGGCAAGAAAAACAATCAGCAGGAATAGCAGCAAAGGTTCCGGACGTATGACATTCCGTGCAACCAATATCATGTCCTTTCTCTAATGGAAAAAAGTCATGTAAAATATTTTCTGAAGACCAATCAAAAGCATTCACGTCGTGACAATCAATACAATTCGTAGAATAGCCCAAAGCAATGTGATTGGGTTCCGTAGTTGCCAGGTAATCTTCCATATGGCAATTCATGCAATCATTTCCAATTCGGGGAAACTGAAGGTTCGATTCTGAAATATGGCAGTCATTGCAACTAATTTGAGCATGCGCTCCCAACAAGGGGAATCCATTGTCCTGGTGTAGTTCTGTAATATCGTCTACCAGCCAGTTATCAACCCTATGGCACCTCATACAATCTGAGCCTACAGTCATATTGTGTATATCTGTATGGCAAGCTACACACTCCATTTGGGTTTCTGTGAAGACTAAATTCTCGTGACACAAGCGACAATCCGTTCCAGTATGGCCGCCTTCTAAAGGAAAATTGGTGTCATTGTGGTTAAATCGGACTGAATCTACTGGAAGAGCGGAGGTAACTCCTTCATAGGTGTTTGGATTGACTGGGTCGAAGTTCCAATTTTCCAAAGGAATTTCCCAGCTTTCGGAAGTATGGCAGGCAGCACAGTTCATCTCAAAAGATTCGCCGTGAGGAGATTGAGCGTTTAGACTAAAAATTGCAAACAGAAATAATAGAGCTACACTCAATTTTGAAAGAGTGTAATTGCTAATTTTATTAAGTTCAAATATCAAGTGCAAGTTCAAATAATCGGGTGCAAGCCCTTTACATGAACTTGGTTCCTGAGCTTGAACTTTCTCTTGAACATAATTCTGGCTGGTCAAGGTAAGTTTTCTACAACCTGCCCAATAAATTGGAGGGTTACATTTGAATGGCGGAATATATAATCGAAGCTTTTGCATTTATTATGAATAAAATTTTCTGTTCATGCATTTTGAGTTTCCCATAATTTGCCTAATTAATATCCAATACGGAAGTTAACTTTAGGTGGGTTGCTTTGCCAGGAAAAAACACCAAAGAATTGATTTAAAAGATTGGTGGAAAGAAGTTTAGGAAGTTATTTACTTGTTACCTAATCAGGGATGATAAAAAAAAAAATTTCAAAAAACTTGACAAAAAAAAGTAAATATTTTAATTTTGAGAGCGAATTACAGAGTTATTATAAAAAGGGAACTTTTCAATTTTGCTACCCAGTTCCCAACATTCTTTAAGTTCTAAGAGTAAGGGTTCTTTTAAGTGTTTTTATTTTAAATTTCTGTTTTTCCTTACTCGGTTTTTTTAATTTTTTTAAGTTATTTTTTAATTTTTTAAAACTTTTATTTAAACCTACCTTGCCGGGTGTTGAGCAATGCTCCACCCGGCAATTGTCATTTACGAACCCGTCAATAATACTGATTATCAGAAAGGTTTTTTATTTTAAAGTGCTGATTATTGTAGACGTGAAAGATTTTGGAAATCTTTCACGTCTACACATTTTTAATTGTGACAATCAATGCATTCAAAACGCTTAAACTTGTACTGAATAATGTTCTCTCCGTTGACCGACTCCATCGGTTTATGACAGCCTTCACAAGCCACTTCAGCATGGGCACCTTCTAAAGGGAATGCAGTATTGTCGTGGTTAAAGTTCTCCATTCCCCAACTTTCGTAACTATGGCAACGAGCACAATCCGTTACGCCATTTTCTTCGAACTGGTCTTCATGAACATTCTCGTGACATATTGCACATTCATTACTGAGTCCGGTAAAACCAACTATATCTTCGGGTAAGCTGGTCCATTCAACAATACCATGGCAGTCCATACATTTTGTTTCTGCATGTACGCCCAATAATTCAAAGTCTGTGAGGCTGTGGTCAAAAGTATTGTCCACCCAATTATCAGCAATATGGCATTGCCCACAATCCTGCTCAGGATAGTAATCTACAGTGAGGTAACCTTCATGAATATCGTCATGGCAATCAATACAAGTCTCTCCAATATTTCTAAATGTCCAACGATCTTCCGCTTCATCAATGTGACAGGCAAAGCAGGGCGTAGCCAAATGAGCTCCCTCAAGTGGAAATTTCGTTTGATTGTGTTTTTCAATGGTATATAAGGAACCCTCAAAGCCTTGTTCCGTATGACATTCGGCACAGTCTGGACTAAACCCATTCGTCATAAATTCACCCTGATGATAATCATCATGACAAGCGGTGCAGGTGTTGTGTTCCAAAGGTTCGGTAAGGCTTTCTGCATGGCACTCTTTACAATCCACTTCCTTATGCATACCAACCAGGGGAAAATCTGTCAGATCGTGGTTGAATTTATCTCTTGGAATATAATAGAAAGATTCTTCATTGTGACATTCCACACAATTTTGTCCAAAGCGATTGTCGTGTACATCTTCATGACATTCAACGCAATCATTGACAGCAATGCCCATTCGCCCCTGAAAGATTTCATCCAAGGTTGCATTCAAGTCATGGCAATCTGCACAGTCAATTCGTTGGTGTGCTCCTTTAAGAGGGAAATTAGTCCGATTGTGATTGAATCTTTTGATTCTACGCAGTGAAGTAAAGGATTCTTCCGAGTGACATTGTTTGCAATTATTTCCCAGGTTTCCTTCATGAACATCATCGTGACAACTCACACAGTTTTTAAATTCAATGCCTGCAAAACGCTGAAATTCCTTCCCATTTCGGGTTTCTTTTTGATGGCATTCGATGCAATCTATATCTACATGTTTTCCTCTCAATGGATACTCCGTTTCGTCGTGGTCAAAATATTCCGCAGGTACAAAATCTTCATGCGAATGGCATTTTGCACAATCATTCGTTGACAATGTATTTTGATGAACATCTTCATGACAAGCCACACAATCCTGATCCAAGCCAAGGAAAGTGCGCTCCCGTTGTTTTAATTCTCTATCATCAATATAATCCGGTTTGTGACAATCCCGACATTCAATTCGTCCATGAGCCCCCGTCAATTCATAACCTGTCAAATCGTGATCAAAATTATCCTGGTCAAAACGCATGGCATCAAATTTCCGCCCATGATGTTCTGAATGGCAAGTAGCACAGTCTTTTCCCTTCACTTCCCTTGAAGCATGAAAACCATGATTATTGTCCACTCGAGTTTTGATTTCCTGATGGCAATCGAGGCATTTGTTGTTGTCCACTTTATTGCCCAGTGTATGGCATTGGGTACAATTGAACATGCCTTCAAGATCCTTGTGAGATTCAATTAATGGCCCCGGAGAAAGCTGAGCCTCTGCTGAGAAAACCCAAACAAGAATGAAAAGGACTATATATCCAAAGCGAATTTTCATGTAAAGCTGTTTTGGGCTTTGAAGTTTAAACCTATTATTAAAGGAGAGGTGGACATCGACAACAATGAGAGAAAAACGCAGCCTTCTGGCGGCGGAACTGTTAATCACCGATACTTCCTCATCGTATACCCAAACCTTTTCGTAATCTTCACTCCAGCCTTTTGCAAAAACTGTGTCGGCAACTCACCCCCTGCGAAAATGTAAATCAAATCGTTGTTCAAACTTTCTTCATCGCCATCATTGTGTTTCAAAGTCACCTGTTGCTTTTCAATTTTGGTGACATTTGTATTGTATTTGATATCAATCCACCCTTTATCAATTGCGGTTAAAATGTTGTCTCTATTCTTAGGTTTCAAACGGCTGAATTTATCCTTTCGATAAGACAAAACGACCTTGTTCTGTTTAGCTAATAACAGCGCTGACTCAATTGCAGAATCACCACCTCCAACTATAACGACTTCCTTGTCAGATATCAATTCGGGTTCTAACAGGCGATAGGCGACCTTTTCGGTCATTTCACCTGGAACCCCTAATTTTCGAGGTGTCCCACGACGTCCAATAGCTAAAAGAACATGCTTGGCTTTAAAAGTATCTCCCTTATTTGTTTCTACTTTAAAATGCCCATTTTCGGGAGTAATAGCTTCCACCTTAGTCTTTTCAGTGATTGTAATATCATTTTTGGACAAAGCGTCATTCCACAAATCAATTAATTCCTGTTTACTGGTATCATACAATTTGACTTTTCCATAAAGTGGCAAATCCATGGGTGCTGTCATCACAATTTTGGCTCTAGGAAAGGTAAAAACCGTTCCGCCTATGGTATCTTGTTCTAACGTTTTGAAAGTCAAACCATGTTTTTTAGCAGTCAAAGAAGCCGAAATTCCAGCCGGTCCTGCCCCCACAATCACCAAGTCTATGGTGGAGTCATCTCTTTGAAATTTGGTTTTGACAATGTTTTCAACTGCATACATCCCTTGCTCCACACTGTTTTTGATGAGTCCCATGCCTCCTAGCTCTCCTGCGATATAAATACCGGGCATGTTGGTTTCATAATTTTCGCTAACATGAGGTAAATCAACCCCTCTTTTTTCCGTTCCAATGACCAGAGAAATCGCCTCAACCGGACAAGCATGAAAACAAGCTCCATGCCCAACACAATTAGATGCTTTAATTAAAGTCCCCGCACCGTTTAAAATTCCCAGGATATCCTTCTCGGGGCAGGCTTCTACACATCCTCCACTTTTGATACAAGTCCCTAAATTAATGACTGGATGTAGAGAAATGGGTTCGTGTACTCCGTCTTCCTTTGCTTGCTCAATTTTCTTTTCAACAACCTTGGAGGCTTGTTTCAATTTGCGCAAATAGACAGCGACAATAGCTGCACAAAACAAAATAACCGAACCATATATAATAATTTGTTCTAATAACATTTTTGAATGATGGATTTTGAATGATGAATGATGAATAGTGAATGCAAATCATTCATCATTCATCACTTATCATTCATAATTAAAATATCCATGTATATCCAAAAGCCAAGGTAATTGCTACATGCACCACCACAATCACCAACATAATGATTGCAAAAGGCAAATGTGCTACATGCCAGTATTTGAATAATTTTTGCATGGTTTCCAATCGCTCAATTCTAGTGTTAATTGCCATTTCTTGTTTGACCAAACCCAAAACTTTTCTAATATCACTTCGTCTAAAGTTATTTTGTCGAAGGGTCTTTCGAATACCAGTAAGTTGTTTTCTTTCCTGAAAAAAACGAGTCAACAAACCTCCCTGATTCTGGACATTTACGGATGTTAGAATAGCACTTCGGCTCATTTCATTTAACTGATATGAATTGGTAATTACGGAATGAATATTGGCTTTCATATCCTGAATTTCATTCAAATTCAAGGCTCGTCCTTCAATAGATCGGGGGATTTGAATGTATATATATCTTCCGATCACTCCACTTAACACCACAGCAACCATACTCCAAAAGGCAATGGATACAATGCCACCAAACTTAAAGGAGGTGTGAAATAAAATCATCACAGGACCAAGGCTGCATAAAAAGATATGAAACTCCAACCAGTACTTCAATCGTCCAAACCTGGCCAGGGATTTGCTCCGCTTTCTGATAATGTACATGACGACTCCAATCAACATCAGGAAAGTGCCCAGGACACCTAGCCCATGACCGTAGATACCTCCTGCCTTAAAATTTTCGTGATCGGGGTGATAAAAGCGTTCAACCTGTGGAGTTGAGTAATAATCATATCCTTTATACGCTAAATAAATGGTGGTCGCGATAACGATGCTCGCCATTACGGAAATGTAAATAAAATGTGCTGTTTTTGACATGTTACTTCGCCTGGTTTGCTTAGAAGTGGAATTGAAATCTCAAGTCGAATTTTTTGTCAGCATTTTTTTCGTTTGTTTTTTGATTTTTCGAGACTCATAGCAGCGCTACGGGTCGAAAAAAATCGAAAAACAGGCGAGAAAAGGTGCGATAAAAAAACGGCTGGGGGTTTTAATTCTGCTTCTCAACAATTGTAAGGGTTTATCTCCATATTTTTCATTTCCGTTATAGTGGTCACTGCTTATTACAAATTAGTTTTATTTTTATACTCCATACGATGGGTACAGCAGGGATGGTTGCTTAATGAAAAATATTTGACAAAAAATACCCTTATTGCGTGACAAATAGGTCTTTTTATCATCTGGCGAAATTGATAAATAATAAACTGAATGCCTATAATTATATGCTCAACAGGAAAAAAAGCATTTTGAAAGCAAAAAATAAAGTGGGTGAGTAGTACATTGATGAATTGGCAAAAATATGGAGGCAAATTTCTCCATTTGCAGCCTAACGAAAACTTTGAATTCGTGAAGTCTGCCCCTATAAACAACCCATGCCTGATATTTTCTCGTAAAGACTACAAACCACTAAAAATTAAGTTATGAATTCCAAATCATTATGCATTTTATGCACCTTCATTTTTTTAGGTGTTAGTTTATCAGCTCAGACTCCCTATGAACTCAACTGGAAAAAAGAATTGGCCTTTTCAGGTCTCGGTTTGGGAACCTTTGGGTTGGGGGTTTATCAAAGAAGTCAAACGCCTCTTTACACAATAAATGGCCTCGAATTACTCAAGCCCAGTTCCATCAATGGTTTTGACAAAAACGCAATAAAGAATTACTCATTATCTGCACATCATGCCAGTGACTATTTTTGGTACGGCTCCTTTTCAGCTCCACTATGGTTTTTAGCTGGAAAAGAAACCAGGAAAGACATTGGCACCATCGCTGCTTTGTGGGGAGAAACAGTTGCCATCAATTCCGGCTTAACTTTATTGACCAAGTATACTGTAAGGCGTACACGGCCTTATGCTTACAATAGCAACGCTCCAATGGAAAAAAAATTAACACCCAATGCCAAAGGATCCTTCTTCTCAGGTCATACTTCCATGACGGCTGCCAATACTTTTTTTGCGGCTAAAGTGTTTTCCGACTATTATCCTGATAGCAAATGGAAACCTGTTGTATGGATAGCAGCAACTACGATTCCTGCCATTACTGGTTATTTAAGAGTTAGAGGAGGAAGGCATTTTACTACTGATGTCATAGTAGGTTACCTAGCGGGGGCTTCCGTTGGTTATTTTGTTCCTCAACTACACAAACGGAAAAAAGTGAAAGGATTAAGTTTTTATGGAGGCATGAATGGGGCTAGGTTGAGGTATCAATTTTAATATTAACCTACGAACTAAATCTACAAAAAAGTCAGGCAACAACCAACGTTACTGCCTGACAGGATTTTGGGAAGTCTCAAGGGCTTTTGGCGAAGAACAGTGCCCTCTTTTACAGATTTCCTTTTTCAATTCTAATTGCAATGTTTATTTGCTTGGATGAAAAATAATTACGGAACAAGCCTTTCTTCCTCAAAGTTTTGAAGATATTTTTTTTGGTTTTGGAAGATGCATAATACACTGTAACTTAAGTTTTCTATCATTTAGTTTCCGCGCCTGCGGCGAAGAGTATTAGAAAACTTAGTTTACAATGTAATAATCTTCTATTTGAAAATTATTTTTGTTTTTTATTTCTTGACAGCAATAACTCGGTTGACATTCAGGCTTAATTTCTTTTGACCCAATATATTTTTGGATATAGTGTGAGGGCAATTGCCTTTCGGAATTTGAGAACCTGGCAATATTCTCCCTGTTATTTTCCAATGGTAAATCCTGAGAATGGATGCTTACCAACAGTCCACTCAAAACAATAAGCGCTACCCAAATTTTAAACATAATAGATTGGTTTTGTTTGATTTATATACCAGTCTATACGTGTACCCATTCATGGTGGGTTGCCTTCTTTTGGGTATTTTTTAGTTAAAATGATATTTCAAACCCATATTCAAAGCCCAATAGCGCAATTTGAAATATTCACCACTGCCCTGTTCTTTGGAATGGTGATAAACAAGCTCTGATTGAGCAGAAAATTGTTTCCAAAAATGATATCGAACGCCAATATTAGCGCGTAAATTATTGACCAAAAAACTGCCGTCAGAAAAAGATTGATTTAAATTGTATTCTCCTGTGATCCCATTTATATATTCATAATCGAATTTTTGTTTCAATGGTTTTTGAGCGACCAAACCAATTCCCAGGAAAGGTGTAAAATCCTTATCTTTCCTTAGGTACTTTTTGAATATTATGGGTATTTTTAAATAGCTCAAATCGACGTACATTTCCTTAAAAAAATCACCAGGATTTTCTGGGGAAGCAAGGGGATAACCAACTATTGAGCTTTCATCTTTTAATTCAAACCCAATTGCGAGACGTTCCAGGCCAAACTGCAATTCAACTCCTTTGTGAAACTCCAGTGCTGCAGTGAACCCAATATTATTTCCAGAATAGCTCTTCCCTTTGGCTTTCCCTTTTACTATCGGCATGCTTTGCCCTCCTACGTTTATTCCCTTAGGAATGAAATAATTCACTGGGTTGACTTTAGGTTTTCGATATTCCCATTTAGGATCGTTTAATTTTTCTTCCAACTGAAAATAACGGGAATAGGAATAAGACTTTAACGGATTTACGGAGAGATAATCAAGTGATTTTAAGGGACGCTTTGTCCAATCCATAAATATTTCTGCCTCTTTCTCTTCAAGCATTCCACCTTTATCAGAAAATAGACCAGGGAAACCTAAACCAGAAGGTCTAAAAGATTGTGGGCGATGAATTGCCTCTAGACCTAAACGACCAAATTCTGTTAAATACGGAGCATTTGACAGATTGGAAAACAATGACCCATTTTGATAATAATGGCTCAAAATAGGTGGTGATGGACTTGCATTTTCATAAGTCCTTTCGACTATAATGTCTTTGTAAATCACCTTGTATATGGTATCGTAATGATACGTTACATAATTGTGTGTGTTTGTATCTTTTTGAAAATGATTCAATTGTAAGGTTATATCATCTAATTTTTGATTGAGGTTTTTATATTTAATAAAGAAAAAGATGCTCCCAAAGAGGAAAGGCAATAGGAGCAGCGGTATCAACCACCCTAGTCCGAAAACAGATTGTTGTTTTTTGGATTTGGTTGCCTCCAAACGCCGCTTCATATCTACGATAGCTCCAGCGTCTGGTTCAAATATTGGGGGATCCTCCAGTATATCTTTTAGTTTTTTATCAAAGTAATTATCCTCCATTTTTTTCAGATTTTAGGTAAATGCCATGTGAGCTTGCCAAAAACACCTTAATTTTTTGCCTTGCTTTCGCCAAATTGGATTTAGAAGACCCAACACTAATCTCCAATTTGTCCGCAATTTCCTGATGTGAATAATTTTCAACCACATATAAATTAAAGACCATCCGATAAGCAGGCGGCAATTTTTGCAATACTTTCAATAAATCTTCAAATGCTAAATTATCAAGCGCGTCGTTATATGTTGCATTTGAAGATTCCTTAATAAAAGCAACTGCCAATGGGTCTGTTTGTTTGTGATATTTACGGTAATAATCAATCGATGCATTAATCAAAATACGTCGTAGCCATGGTTTAAATGGTTGTTCTGTGTCATATTGATGAATTTTTGTAAATGCCTTTAAAAATCCGTCATTCACAATTTCCAATGCTTCATCCCTGTTTTTTGAAAACCGCAAACACAGCCCCATTCCATAACTGAAAAAGTGTTCATATAATCTAATTTGGCTGGCCTGGTTATCTTTTCGGCAGCCATCAATCAATAAATGTAGTTGCAGATTCTTCGCCATAACTTGTCTTGTTATTTAGCTATACGATTAGAAGACTTAGGCGGGTTGCCTGACCACTAGACAAATAAAAATCATTTTTCCCCTATTTGTGATATGTTTGCATGATTTGATTTACAAAAAAGCCCAAATGAATATCAAGTACATTTCTCTGGTTTTAAGAACTATTCCTCTATTACCCATTCTATATCTACAAGGCAAAAAAGTCAGAAAAAAGATACCAGAATTGCCGGAAGCCAAAGGTGATTCTGGAATAGCAAATGGTAATTCGGAAGATAACATCCAATTAATCATTTTAGGGGAGAGTACAATTGCAGGAGTAGGTGTAATCACACATGAAGAAGGATTTTCCGGCAGCTTGGCAAGAGAGTTGACTCAGCTTACTGGCAAAACAGTTAAATGGAAAGTTTACGCAAAAAGTGGCTTCCGTGCCAAAGAAGTAACGATCCAATTGGTTCCAAAAATAAAAGAAGCGAACCTGGATTTCATTGCAATAGGTTTGGGTGGCAATGATGCTTTTCAACTCAATACTCCGTCAGGTTGGAAAAAAGACATTCAAGAATTGATAGAAGTACTCCGTCTGAAGTACCCGAAGACTCCAATCATTTTTGCCAATATGCCACCAATTCACATTTTTCCTGCATTCACTCCTTTAATGCAACAGACGATTGGAGGACTAGTAGAAATCTTGGGGAAAGAATTAAAGCAATTGATTGATAGTCAGGAAAATGTGTATTACCACGCTAAAAAAATTACAATAGATTATTGGGCAAACAAGTATCATCTCGATACAGATCTATCCCTTTATTTTAGCGATGGCGTACACCCCTCAAAATTGACTTATCAAATTTGGGCGAAGGATTTTGCAGAATTTATTGATGAAACTGTAGATAACTTTTCTAAGTCCCAAAAAACCCAATAATCTTATCCGCCAATTCCAAACCAATATTGCGTTGAGCTTCTTGTGTAGAGGCTCCGATATGAGGTGTTAAAGAAATGTTCGGATGTTCCAATAGCTCCTTACGAGGCGTTGGTTCATTTTCAAAAACATCCAAGCCAGCTGCTGCTACCTTTCCATTTTCCAATGCTTCGAGTAGTGATTCTTCATGAATGGTTCCTCCTCGAGCTGTATTGATAACAATGACCCCATCCTTCATTCTGGCAAATTGCTCTTTACCAATTAAAGGATTTTTGCCACCAGGCACGTGCAAAGTGATGAAGTCTGCTTTGGACAGCATTTCGTCCATTTTGGAAGTTTCCAGTTTTACAGAAAGGCTAATGTGTTCATCTTCACTTTTAAAAGCATTAATTGAGATATCTGCATTGTTGACCACTAAATCAACGGGCATCACCTTCATCCCTAATCCAACGCCAATACGTGCCGTTTCCTGTCCAATACGCCCAAAACCAATAATTCCAAGGTTTTTGCCTCGAAGTTGAACGCCTTTTGAGTAAGCTTTTTTCAGGCTTTTAAATTCAGAGCCGCCTTTTTCAGGCATATTGCGATTGGCAGAATGCAAAGACCTGGCAAGTGTAAACATATGTGCAAATGCCAATTCTGCTACTGATTGAGAAGACGCAGCAGGCGTATTCATCACTTCGATGCCTTTGCTTTTGGCATAATCAACATCAATATTGTCCAATCCAACGCCACCACGAGCAATAATTTTCAAATTGGGACATTTGTCAATCAAGTCCTTCCGCACTTTTGTAGCACTTCTTACAATGATGACATCATATTCAGGAAGTTTGTGCGGCAACTCTTCCTGAGGTATTTTATCTGTATCAACCTGATAACCAGCTTCATCTAGCAATAATTTTCCATCAGGGTGGATTCCGTCATTTACGAGGATTTTTATCATATTTTTTACCGGGTTTTGATTGAAGCCGCAAATAACGGCATTTTATACAAGAAGCTGTATTAAAACCTGGTTTTGAATTTTTCAGAGGAGATTTTTTTTCTCTATTTTTTCATTTTTTTCCTGAAGGGATACCCTTGGTAGAAGTTCATAGCAACACTATGGGCTGATAAAAATTGGAAAATAGGAAGAAAAAGATGCCTGTAAAAACGAAAGCAGGGTTCAATACAGCTTCTAAAAGTCCAGAATCTGTCGCCTAACTTTTAATTCTTCATTCAGAATTTTGCACCAAAATATTAAGCACGATTTTTTCTATACTTTTACTCACCGTTTTGTTTTCATATTAGAGTTTGTTTAAAAATTTTACAAATTGAAAATCAATGATTTATAGTTCTGGCGAAAAATTATTGAGGGAATTTGCCGAGGCAACTGACCAAAATAATTTGAATCCAGGTTCATAAAGCATTGATTTTTCCCACAGGGATGCCTGTGGCACAGGAAGTAAAAATTTAAACATACTCTTAAACAATAGTTAACATTAAACCTTCCCATAATGAACATGAACATTACCAGCCGATTATTCGCACTTTGCATTTTGCTCCTGGGCTTTTCGTATACCAAGGCACAGGAAATCAATTTTAATCAAATTGCAAAGGAGTACCTGCAAAAGCATTCCAACGATCTGAAGATCACCCACATGGATGTCTCAGATATCATTGTTTCTGATAAACACCAAAGCCGAAAAAGTAACTTGACGCACATTTACCTTTCTCAAAGATTCAATGGCATCAAAATTCACAATGCAGGTGCCAATATGAGCATTTTGGAAAATGGTGAAATCGTTGCTCTAGGCAACAGATTGATTGCTAATATTGATCAAAAAATCAATACAACTGTTCCCTTAATACCAGCTGAACAAGCCATCGCCTTCGCTGCCCAATATTTAAAGATTCCTTTTTCCGAATTTCCAAGACTTAAGGAAAATAAAAACACGCATTATTTCTTGTACGAGAAGAGCGACATCTCTGAAGAAAACATCCCTGTTGAGTTATTTTTCCAGCCCATGCCTGACAAAACACTCCGGCTTGCCTGGAAAATCGATATTGATGTCCCCAAACATGCTGATTATTGGAGCCTCAGAGTTGATGCCCTTACAGGCGAAATCCTTGATGAAAATAATTACACCTCCTATTGCCAGTTCTCCCATAGCCCTACCCACACTCATTTACCAAACTGCATCCAAACCCCCAACCGACAACCGACAACCGACAACCGACAAATGAGAACTGAGAACTGGAAAATCACCGGCGACGGCTCCAAATACAACGTCTTCGCGATTCCAATTGAAAGTCCATCTCACGGTTCCAGATCTGTCGTACAAGAGCCAGCAGACCCTATGGCTTCTCCCTGGGGCTGGCATGATTTCGATGGACAGGATGGTGCAGATTTTACCATCACCAGAGGCAATAATGTCCATGCCTATCTGGACGAAGAAAACAGCAACAACTCTCAGGGAGACGAACCGGATGGTGGCAATACACTTGAGTTTAATTTTCCATTCAATCCCAACAATGAACCTTCTGGTTATCAGGATTTTGCGATAACCCAACTGTTTTATTTGAGCAACGTCATGCACGATTTTGCTTATGCCTATGGCTTTGATGAGGACGCAGGTAATTTTCAAATGAATAACTACGGAAATGGAGGAGGATCAAACGACTGGGTGCGGTCGGAAGGACAGGATGGCTCTGGTTTGAATAATGCAAATTTCACCGCTCCTCCGGATGGTTCAAGAGGAAGGATGCAGATGTTTCGCTGGAATGCGGGACAAAGGCTGCTGACCATAGAAGCACCAGCTAATGTAGCAGGTTTTTATCCCACCGGACTAGCAGAATTTGGGCCCCAGGTAACAGACGATCCAATCACTGCTGAAATTGTAGAGGTAAATGACGGCGTAACTTTCCCCTTAATTTCTGATGGTTGCAACCCGCCTTTTATCAATGAAAGCGAATTGGTTGGAAAAATTGCCTTAGTCGATAGAGGAGGTTGCTTTTTTCAGGAAAAAGCCAATTATGCAGAAGAAGCCGGAGCCATTGCATTGATTATCTGCAATTTTGAAGATGGCGTCAATACATTAGGTGCCAATGGCATGTTCCCGAATCCTGGAATTCCTACACTTTCCCTTGGTTCTGGGGACTGTGCCGTTTTGCGGGAATTTGCAGGGAGTGGACTGGTTGGTTCTTTTGTCATTCCGGATCAAACAGGTCCAGTGTACCTGGATGGCGACCTGGACAATGGAATCATTGCTCATGAATATGCCCATGGCATTTCCAATCGCCTCACCAATGGCGCATCCAATACCTCCTGTTTGGACACTAATACCAAAGGCGATGAAGAAATTGGAGAGCAAATGGGGGAAGGCTGGAGTGATTTTTATGCACTGGCTTTGACTACCAAATTTACTGATACTGGAGACATGCCACGCGGAGTTGGCACCTACATTCATAGAGAACCCAATTCAGGAAAAGGCGTTCGAAGTTATCCCTACGCTACCGATATGAGCATTATGCCTTTGACTTATGCAGACATTAGTGGTGCAAGAGCTCCTCATGGAGTAGGTACCATTTGGTGCGCCATGTTGTGGGATTTGTATTGGTCATTTGTAGAGGAGTATGGCTGGGATCCGGATTTGTATCACGGAACAGGTGGTAATAATATGATAATGCACCTGGTTACTGAGGGCATGAAAATTCAACCTTGTCAGCCTGGATTTGTAGATGGAAAAAATGCAATCATTGCTGCCGATGTAGCATTGTATGGAGGAGTACACGAATGTATGATTAACGAAGTATTTGCAAGAAGAGGATTGGGGTATAATGCCGAACAAGGCAGTACCATGGATCATCGAGATGGAAAAGCCAGTTTCGAAGTCAAACCAACTTGCATCAAAACTTTAAAAATTGCGAAGGAGGTTACACCTCTGGTAGAAGCTGGCGAGAATATTACCATTACGATTACCATCTCAAATCACAAAGATGAAGCTGTGACCAATTTGATGGTTTCTGATGACTTACTGAGTGGAACAATGTATGTAGCTGGCTCTGGTACAATTGATCCTGTATTGAGTGGCAATACTGTCAATTTTGAAATAGAAAATTTATCAAGCCTTGCTGATACCATCATCACCTACCAGGTTTCAACTGCTCTGGATAATTTTTCAATTGAACATTTTTTCGATGGAGTATCAGGACCAAATGCAGACGAGAATTGGGAATTCACCGCTATCGGAGAACCTGACGATTTACCTGCCAATATTTGGGAAATTACAGATACCAATCCGTATGAAGGAGATTATTCCTGGTTTGTAGAAGACATCAATGGTGAAAGTCAGCAATTATTGCAGTTGTTTGAAAAACGAACCATCACTGGAACACAGCCAGTGCTTAGATTTTATCATCTTCTGGATACTGAGGTTGGAGCAGATGGTGGTTTGGTTGAAATCTCTACTGATGGGATACTTTGGCAGGATTTGGGTGAAAATATTTTTCGAAATGGTTACACTGGAAAGATTTCCTATTTCACCTTCGTCACTCCCAACCTGTCTGCTTTTTCTGGAGACAGCAATGGCTACATTCCCACTTTTGTTGATTTGAGTGATTATACCAACCAGGAAGTCTTTATCCGCTTTCGCTTTGGCACAGATGAATTGGTAGGTGGAAATGGTTGGTATATGGACAATTTCGAAATCATGGATATGTTCAATTATAATGGGGAAGTTTGCGTGACCACTTCAGAAGGAGACAATGCCTGTGCCTTTGCACCAGAACGTGGAACCATCATAGAATCTAAAAAAATAACTGCTGTCACCGAACCTTTGCAGGACATTTCACTGTCTATTTATCCGAATCCCACAAGAGACTTATTAATGGTCTCTATTGCAACCAAACAGACTGAAAAACTTAGCTTGAGCTTAACGACTTTGGATGGGAAAACTGTTTTAACAAAAGAATTGACCATTTCAGGTGAATCGACCACTGATCTCAATGTAAGTCATTTACCAAGTGGTATTTACCTGGTGAAAGTTTTTAGTGAAGATGGAATTTTGGTAAAGATGGTCGTGGTGCAGTAGGGTAAAAGCAGTGAGCAGTTAATCTTCTAAAAGATCGCTTGTAGGAAAGATTTCTGCAAGCATTTTTTGAATATGCCTGTTCAAGAAAGTTTTAATTCAAAGCCATCCCAACATCAATCGGGATGGCTTTGAATTATTTATACCAATAAATTTCTCAATCTATTTTGACAAATCTTTCCGAAATACGTCTATTGTCTTTTGCAATAAACACCAACTCATACTGCCCGGACATCAGCACCGAAACATCCACAATTGTATGATCTTCAGACAACTCAAAAGCTGAAAGTGCTCTACCCAAGACATCCAATAACTCTACGCGTACATCACCCAGTTTGAGCCAGGAATAGGGTATGGAGATAGTCAAATCACGAGCAACAGGGTTGGGATAAAGCGCAGCTTTTTCTGCAAGATTTTGATAACCAGTAGATTGTCCACTATTATTCCCAATCAGTGGCGCGGCATCGTCGTTGAGCAACATCCCTTCTCCCTTGTCTTTTGTGAAACTCACACCAACTGTCGGATTGCTCATTTCCACCCAAAAATCTTCGTCACTTTCAGGTTTTGAATCTTTTTTTCCTTTGCATATCACATATCGAATATTACTACCACCTGGTGGATAATAAATTGTCCCACTGCCATACACATAATCATTATCTGCAAGGGTCGCATTACCGTTTACGGTTTCATAATCTACCTGAACAGTACAGCCATTGGCGGCGCGCTCTATTTTGAAAAAGAAAAAGGAGAAGCCTGTTCCTGTACCTTCGATTTGAGTGACATCATCGATAGTCAGTGTAGTGCCTTTGACTTCAACATCTGTGGTACATTGGTGTATATTTCCGGCATCATCGGTTGCAGTCATGGAAATGGTTTGGATACCTCTGTCATTACAATCGAAATTGCTTTTGGATAAGCTCAAATTGAAATTGCAATTATCAGTACTCCCTTCGTCAATATCTAAAGCAGTGATGCTACCGACTCCTCCAGAAAGTTGTATTTGGTGATTTGCAACACACTGAGCATCGGGACTTTGGGCATCCTGAACGGTGAAATTTTTTGTACAACTCTTTTTATTGCCATCGGCATCTTTTGCCCGCCATTTGATTTTGTAAGTGTCTGGCGCGAATTGCCCATCTGGGTTTGTTGTCCAGTTTTGAACGACATTGTCATTGCTGTCCCAGATTTTTGCTTTGAGTTCTGTGATACCGCAATTATCTGTTGGATTAGGAACTGTGAAATTTATTGTTGAATAGCACTGGTCAGCATCTGTGTTGAAAGCATTGGGGTAGCTGGCACAAGTCCCATTGAAATTTGGTTTTTCTGCATCCGGCAAAACAGTAACAGTAAAGTTGCATTCCAAAGATTCATTACTGGAAGCATCCGTTGCGGTATATTTTATGGTTTCTGTGCCTTGTGGAAAGAAACTGCCACTATTTGAACCCGCTGTTTGATTGACCACAGGATTCGCATCGCAATTATCTGTCGCGTCTGGAGCCGTCCAGGTGACTATTGTTCCGCATTGTCCTACATCCATTGATTGCGTAATATTGGCAGGGCAAGCAGATAGAAGAGGCTCCTCAGCATCAGATAGAATGGTGACATCAAAAATACATTCCGAGGAAACATTTCCTGAAGCATCCGTTGCCGTATATTTTATGGTTTCTGTGCCTTGTGGAAAGAAACTGCCACTATTTGAACCCGCTGTTTGACTGACCACAGGATTCGCATCGCAATTATCTGTCGCGTTTGGAGCCATCCAGGTGACTATTGCACCACATTGCCCTGCATCCATAGATTGGGTAATATTGGCAGGGCAGTTTTGCAAAGTAGGAATTTCACTATCCATCAATAAAATTGCAGAACTGGATGTTTGGCTTCCACAGATGTTTGAAATTTGACAGGAATAAGCTCCTGTAGATGTGGTGTTTAAGTTATTTATTGTCAAACTTGAACTGTTTGCTCCAGAGATGTTGGTGGCATCTTTTTTCCATTGGTAATTCAATCCTCCTCCTGTAGCTGCTACGGAAAAAGTGACACTCTCACCTGGGCATTTTGTGGCACCTGAAGGGTTTTGGGTAATTTGAATAGCATTCGAAATTTCTAAAAGGGCAGGGTCTGACAATTGTATTCCACAAGCATTTCGCACTTCACAAGTATATGCACCTGCGTCGTTTGAATCGAGGTCGTTAATGGTGTAGGTACTATTTCCACCACCACTTAGGTTGACCCCATTTTTTTTCCATTGATGAGTTACATAACCAATTGTAGCTACGCTAAAAGTCACGCTTTGCCCCGAGCATTTTTCTTCGCTAATCGGTTGACTGGTGATTTGAGGTAGATCAGCGAACATATCAATTACAGCATCTTGTGAAGTTACACTAGTGCCACAACCTGAAGTAATGATGCATTTGTATTCACCTTCATCAGAGAGTTGAAGGTTGTATAAATTCAAGGTGGGATTGATAGCGCCTGGAATTTGGCTTGAGAAATAATACCATTTGTAGGTAAGGCAATTGCCAGTGGCTTCAACAGAAAGGGAAAGATTTTCTCCAACACATTTTAGAGCACCCTTTATGTCTTTTGTGATGGTAGGTGCGATACATGGTTTATCGAAAATATAGATAGCTCCTGCTTTATCTCCTCCTGTATCTTCCCAATGTGCTCCGACCATTGCATCATTCTTATTGATGGATACACTGAAGCCAAATCGGTCATCTTCTTGCTTATCGCTGGCTTGTATTTTCTGTACTTCAGCCCAATTGCCAGATGAACAATCATATTGGAATACATAGGCTGCTCCAGCATGATTACCACCTGTATCCTCATAAGGTGCTCCTACAATTGTATAGTCATTTGAGATGGATACACTGAAGCCAAATCGGTCATAAACATCCTTATCACTGGCCTGAATTTTTTGTTCTTCAATCCAACTGCCAGAGCCATCAAATTTGAATATATATGCCGCCCCTGCTCCAACACCTCCTGTATCTTCAAGATAAGCCCCCACAATAAGATGGGTTCCTCCTATTGCTACAGATTTTCCAAAGTGGTCTTCTTCCTCCTTATCGCTGGCCTGAATTTTTTGAGTCTCTATCCAGTTCCCCGAATTATTTTTTTTGAAAATGTATGCTGCCCCCGCATTAGTTCCTCCAGTATCTTCTTGATCAGCCCCTACAATGGCATAATTTAAACTGATGGATACGCTCGAACCAAATAGGTCCTCATTCTGTTTATCGCTGGCTTGAATTTTTTGTTTTTGCGTCCAGTTCCCCGAGAAGTCCTTTTCGAATATATATGCACTTCCTTCAAGGAGCTCAAAATTTTTAATTTCATTAGGTGCCCCTATGATAGCATAATTCCAATAAATGGATACGCTTGTCCCAAATCTTTCTTTATATCCTCCATTACTTGACTGAATTTTTTGTTCTTCAATCCAATTTCCAGAAGCATCCTTTTTGAATATATAGGCTGCACCTTTGTCATCAAAACCAGTATCTTCTTGCGGAGCCCCTACAATGACATAGTTTCCATACATGGATACACTCCATCCAAAAAAATCTCCGTTCTGCTTATCGCTTGCTTGAATTTTTTGCACTTCTAGCCAGTTGCCTGAAGCATCCTTTTTGAATATATAGGCTGCGCCTGCGTTATTTGTGCCAGTATCCTCCAGGTAAGCCCCCACGATCGCATAATCTCCATAGATAGAAACACTGTTCCCAAACCTGTCTTCAATCTCCGAGTCAGAAGCCAGGACTTTACTTATTTCACTGAAACTTTGGGCAGTTAAGAAAAAGCTATTTATTATCAACCCTGAAAAGAGTATGCTTTTTATCAATAATAAATAACTCTTGAAAGCATGGTAGTGGTTTGAACATGTAGTTTTGCTTACATTTTTCATAATGGTCATTTTTTGATTTTTCTAAATGGTTTGACATAGTCTTGAAATAGGTAGGACAAAGGTGGGCGCTACAGCGATTTTGCTTTTTCACTCAGCGTTCAAAGTTTGACACAGAGCGTTCAGGGATAGGATTTCTACCATTTTTAAGGATTGCATTTGTGCAATTCTAAACCAGTCGGGTTTGGCTAATATTTTTAGGTGTTGCCTCAAAAAGCTTCTGGTCAGAACTTAGCGTATACTGGAATTCTACCTTATTGTGCCACAGGGATGCTATCATGCGACAGAAAGATTGAGCCGGAAAAACCCAATACTTTAGGCGCTGGACTTGCATTGATTTATAGCATCCCATCCGCTTGCGGATCATTCGTTTGGATAAACTCATTCATCAATACTTCGCCATCGCTCTAAACTATTGATTTTCCGTTCGCAAAAATTAAAACATCTCTTAGCTAATGACGAGGGATAGATTTTTAAGGCAGCACCGTTTTAGCTACTCTCCTATCTTGACCCAAAGGCATCACCTTAAAAATCTTTGAACTTCAGGTGAACAAAAACAAATTCATTGTTTAAATTTCTTCGGAGAACAACCAAACTCTTCCTGAAAACTTCTGGAGAAATAAGACAGGTTGGAATAGCCTACATCGTACGCGATTTCGGAAACATTTAGGTCAGTAGTCTCCAATAAATATTTGGCTCGCTGAAGGCGGTAGGAGCGAATATAGAGGGTGATGGATTTTCCAGTGAGGGCTTTTAATTTTCTGAAAACCTGGGAACGACTGCTGCCTAAATGCCTGGTTAATTCATTCACCCCAAATTGGGCGTCCGAAATATGTTCCTGAATGATCTTATTGATTTTTAGAATATAAGCATCTTCAATCTGAATAGTTTCAGACTCCAATTCAAGGGTAGCTTCGGAATTGATAGAAACGACATTGGCATACCTACTTTGAAGCACTTTTCTAAGTTCTACCAGTTTTCGGCAGCGAAGCAATAATTCTTCACTGTGAAATGGTTTTGCCAAATAGGCATCTGCTCCTCGTTTCAAGCCCTCTAGTTTAGAAGTGACATCAGCTTTGGCAGTCAACAAAATAATGGGAATGTGTGACGTACGCTCATCATTTTTAAGAAATTGCAATACTTCAAATCCATCTTTTTCCGGCATCATGACATCACTGATTATGATATCAGGAATGGTTTCCAGAGCTTTTTTTATACCTTCTTTCCCGTCGTTTGCAAGTAAAATATGATAGGACGCTTGTAGGCAAGACTGGATGTAGTGGGCAACGTCAGAGTTGTCTTCTATTATTAGGAGTTGGGGCTTTTTGATTATCTGTTGGAGGTTGTCGGCTGTCGGCTGCGTCTGTACTTTTGTTCCTCTGGTCTCTGGAGGAGAACTTTCCTCCACATCTAACTCCAAATCCTGAACTCCGAACTCTGAACTCCGAACTCCATCCCCCATGCTCAGCCGAATCGGCAATCTCACTACAAACTCAGCCCCTTTTCCAAAAGTACTTTCTACCTCTACTTTTCCTTGCATCAGTTTGACCAATTCCTTGACCAATGCCAGTCCAATACCTGTTCCCTCTCCTTTTCTGGTATGTGAATTATCAGCCTGATAGAATCTATCGAAAATGGAAGGTAGTACTTCAGCAGCAATGCCAATGCCGTTATCTTTTATAGAAATTCTTAGCTGTTTCCCTTCTTCTTTGTCCAGATGTACCCAAATTGTTCCTCCCTTAGCAGTAAATTTGATAGCGTTGGAGAGTAAGTTCGAAATGATATGTTTCAGCTTTTCCTTATCAAAATCCATTATTAAGCTTTCAGTAGCAGCAAAAAAATGAACTTCAATGCCTTTGTCTGTCGCTAGAGAATGGAAAGATTCGATCAAATATTTGAGATAGGGGACAATATCCTCTTGTACTAAATTCAAGGAAATTTTACCACTTTCCAGCTTTGACAAATCCAGCATTTGATTTACCAAATCCAATAAATTTTGACCGTTACGCCGAATCATTTCCACTGCTTTTCTACGCTCATTCACTGCTTGTCCTTTTTCCCTGTAGGACAACTTATCTCCACCTGGATGAGCGGTCTCCCCGTCTATAGTCTCCTTCCTATTCCCCACACTATTACCGTCCGCCACTTCCCTCCCGGAGACTAACAACTGCTCTGCCATACCCAAAATCACAGTTAATGGAGTTCTAAATTCATGAGTAATGTTGGTGTAGAGTCTCGTTTTGGCGATGTCCAAATCTTTTAGTCGCGCTGCCTCTTCCTCTGCTAATTTTCGAGTTAACTGAAAGCGATAAACCCCAAAAAATATTGCCAAAAAACAGCCAATATACAGCAGCCATGCCCACCAGCGTTTGTACCAAAATTCCAAAACATCAATTGCAATTGCCAATTCGTTTTGAACTGGGTTTCCACGGTAATCAGTTGCTTTTATTTTTAAAACATAATTCCCCGGGGGAACATTTTGATAGCTAACCTTTGGCATTGATTGTACATTTGCCCAAATAGGTTCATAGCCTTCTAAATAATAGAAATAGTTGTTTTTTGATGGCTCGACCAGGCTATTGATGAAAAATTGAAAACTGAAAGATTGGTCAACAGGTCGGAGGGTAAAAGATTGATTCCTAAGAGTTGCGTAATCATCAATTTTGAAAATAGAATCCAGCTTTGAGTTGTACTTTTTAAATTCAGCCAATTGTAGGCGGAAGGTATCCTTTGGTGTCCTTTCCAAAACTTTCGGGTCAAATACATTTATGCCATTCAAACCTCCCATCCAGATTTTTCCGTCACTTGCCACCATGGCAGAATTTGTGTTAAATTCATTGTGACTCAAACCATCTTCCACATAATAATTCATGACTGCCTCTGTCTTTGGATGAAAACTGCACAAGCCATTTTGCGTTCCAAGCCAAATATATTCTCCTGATTTAACAATTGAATAAATGGTATTATGAGGTAAGCCATCTTCTGTCGAATATCGGTGAATGATTTTGCCCGTTTCGCTATTCAACAATATCAAACCATCAAGCGTAGCCAGCCATATTGTATCATCCTCAGGTAGCCAGCCGCGGACGTAATCCTCAATTTTGCGATCTTGTAACTTAAAATAAAACTCTTCAAGATTTGTAAGATCTATTTTTAACAGCCCCTGGTCATAATTTGCCCAAACATGGTGGGTTTTCTGATCCCAGTAAGGATAAAAAAAACCATGTTTCAACCTAATCTGGGGTCGAGATATTTTTTTTGTTATGGTATCAAATAAAAACAAGTATTTCCAGTCTTGTTGAAAAACGGGAATTTTGTGTTCCAAGTTTTCTATTGGTGAAGGCGTTTCTGGTAAGGGAAATTTTTCAATGGTTCCATTTTTAATATTAAACCGTTCGGTGAATTTGCTGTGTCTGCAAAAGAAAAACTGATCAGAATTTGGGGAGGGTGAAAGGATATGGATGGGATCCAGTATTTTTTTAGGAATAGGAGAAGTAGGGATAATTTGAAAGAGTGAACCATAACTTAATTGAGCAAAAATGTTTCCCTTCCCCTTTTCAAAAATAAAAGCCATACTGTTGCCAATTGGTGGTGGAGTGCCAAGTTCAAAGGGCTCATTCAAATAATTCTCAAATAAGCCCTTGTTCCACACAATTTTTCGCAAACCATTTTCCGAAGAAATCCAATTTGTTCCCTCTGTATCTGCAAATACCTCAATTCGGACACTTTCCATTTTTCCGATATTTTCAACCTTTCGTTTCTGAGTATCAAACCTATATAGTTCATTTTCAATATCATATAGCCATATATTCTGGTTGTCATCTACCCGAAAAGCTGCCCAGTTTTGAAGCGGAATTTCTGGAGGAAGTCGGAAGGAATCAAATTCTGTTTCAGATAGATTGTCAAAAGCAGGATACCAATATCGTCCTTTAGAATCTATTGGCAAATAAGAGTTTGCCATTTCAATGTTCAAAAAATCAAAAAGATTATATTGGTGCCATTTGTCCCTTTCAGGTTGGTATTTTCTGTAATGGAAGCCGCCATTTGTCGTAGTATGCCCTTGGAAATTTAAATTGTACCAAAACCACAAATCTCCATTTCCCCTTTTTGTAATGATTGTTTCGGTTCCATATACCTTGAAGCCTGAAAAAAGCATGTTTGAGATTTTGGATCCGGAGTTTAAAACTTCCGGTTGGTTCGATTTTATATGCTTCAGTTGAGGCAGGTAAGTACCAAAATTATATTTAATAACTTGAAATTCTTCTGAAAGAGGAATAAAAAAATCCTTCCCCTGTTGGGCTTTTTCTAATTTGTTTGTGTTTGGATCCCAAAAGAAGACAATCCTGTCTTTTCCCGCCAACCAAAACCTGCCATCTTGACTTTGTTGAATCGCGATAAATACTTGTCGCTCATCTTCAAAACTACCTATCAAATATTCTTTGAATTCATGACCATTGTATCGAAATACCCCATTTTCTGTAGTTATCCAGATAAATCCATTTTGATCTTGGGTAATTTGATGGATCCAGCGATGTGGTAGCCCTTCTTCAGTAGATATATGTTCGATTTTCATGCCCTCTTGAGCATTCGATGGAATGATTAGAAAATGAAAAACAATGATGCACAAACATAAAATCCTCATAGCCCCATAAAGATAGAGCATTTTCTATTTCCCGATTCTTAATTGGACACATGAATATAAAGATTTCAATAAACGACTGATATTCAATGCAATAAAATGTCTTTTAAAAATTTGAACATGCTCTTAATCAATTTACCATATAATAGAATTTTTCTGAATTTATTTTTGAAAACCGAATTCATAAAATTAATTTGAGCCTTATAGTCAACCGATGACTTGCAAAGTCTGTCTATTAATTTATATCAAATGCAATTTCAAATCAAACAAGGCAATATTCTATCGGTTGTAGCATTGTCCAAGCAAATACCAGAATTTAGCCATCCACACGAAGCGGATGAATATAAGAATCGTTTATCAGGAGTGCCCCATTTGATTTTGATCGCCTATGAAAATGAGTCTGGAAATGCAATAGGCTTTAAAGTTGGCTATGAACGTGATGGTTATTTTTACTCCTGGATGGGTGGAGTTTTGCCTGCTTTTCGAAAATTTGGAGTTGCAAAAGCCCTGGCAGATACTCAGGAATCCTGGGCAAAAAAACAAGGGTACAGTAGCATCACATTTAAAACCAGGAATCAACACAAAGGCATGTTGATTTTTGCTCTTAAAAATGGTTTCAACATCATCGGTTTTAAAGAAAGAGAAAGTGTAGAGACGAATCGAATATTGTTGCGGAAAGAATTGTGAAAAAGAATTTACTTTGCGGCAAAATTATGAGAGTGCCTTAATCAGATAAATATAACTTGTAATACAATGAAAAAATTCATCCAACTTTTCGGAATCCTTTTATTAGCATCCGTTGTATCAGCCCAGGAATTCACTTATGGATTTAAAGCTGGGCTCAATTTCAATTCCTTTATCTCTGATTCTGAAAAAGATAACCAGGGTCAAGAATTAGAAACCTTTACTGGTAATACTGGTTTTCATGTAGCTGCAATTCTTAGTTTTGCTTTTACAGATTTAATGGGAGCCAGAGCAGAAATCATGTTTACTCAAAAAGGAGGACGAGTAGTCTATGAAGGAGAGTCATATTATACTTTTTATCCGGAAACAGGGAATCCTATTCAATCCGTGGGTACTCGAAAGCAGAATTTGAATATTACCAACTCCTATATTGAAGTCCCTATTATGTTTTATTACAGACCTATCAATGCCATTGAAGTTTCTTTTGGCCTGGCTGGAAGTTTAGCCGTTGGCTCTACCTCTTTCGGAGAATTTAGATATGAGGGCACTGCTTCCAATGGTGAATTTATTGAATCCTTTCCCTATAGCCTTGAGCATAACTACTTCAAAGATGACCCACGTGGTGCAAATAATGGTTTCATTTTACAAGGAATTGAAGTCAATGGAAGAACCATTGTTATTCCTGTTCAGGCAGGTGCCTATTATGAATTTACAGAAGACAGAGGTGATTTGCACAAACGATGGGATACGAGTGCAGTTGCAGGTGTAAGTCTTTATATTTCAGGCGGCTTATTTTTAAGTTATCGCGCGGATATTGGTTTGAGTGATTTCACAAACGATTTTGTAGATGTTTCTAAGGCAAGCCTGGAGGATAATGGGCAATTTAAACCATTGAATTTTAAAGATCGGTTGATGTCCCATCAATTATCCCTTGGTTTTTCCTTTTAAGCGAAGCCAATTTTCTTTGAAAACCCTTCATCGCTGCACCACTTAGGGGTGCGGCGACGGAGTTGTTAACATTTATTTCAAAATCAAAACTTTCAAAGTTTCAGATCCGGTACTTGTTTTTAGGTGAACAAAATAAAATCCATTTTCCTCTAAATAGAAGGCTTGTTCAAAACTTAGCAGATCCTCACTCTTTTGTTCCTGTATTAATACTCCCTTAATGTCGAATATCTGAATTACTAAATCATCTTTTGTAATCAATTCTACTTCTAATTTGAAATTCCCATTATTGACTGTTGGAAAGAGTTTGATTTCTTCGAATGCCTGATTTTCAACAATTCTCCTGCAATTTTCAACAGTAATTGTTTTGACAATCGACACATTCGGACATTCATCGGAAAAGACCGTCACAGAAACGGTATAATCTCCTTCGGCCTGATAAATATGAGTTGGATCCCTTTCTGTAGAAGTCGTTCCATCCCCAAAGTCCCATTCAAATGCAGTGAAGAGAGAATCAGATTGAAGTGAATCTAACTCCGATATCTCAATGAAATGAATCGTATCTCCCACACAAGCCAGTTGGTTAATGAGAAACTTCGATTCAAAATCAGCTCCTGAAGCTATTGAAGTTTCAATGCTCGCTTCATTGGTACAGGAGTTTCCATCTGTGATAGTGAGTGCATAAGTACCCACTTCAAAATCAGCATTGTCAATAACCGGGTCTTGCTCAGTTGAACTAAAGTTAGGACCAGCCCATGACCAGCTTACTGCGTCTCCTCCTGCTTCATTGAGTTCCAGGTCTTCTCCATCACACACTGGAGAAGAAG
>JBGTQJ010000091.1:0-27453 GCA_041941305.1 Saprospiraceae bacterium | reverse complement strand
TGCACCTGGTGATTATACAGTATCCGTCACTGTCTTTTCAGATGCTTGTCCGAATGTGTCAATTGTAAAGACGATTACAATTGAGAATTGTAGGAGGGCGCCGGATGAGAATACACCATTTGCGTATGTTAATTTGTATCCTAGTGTAAATGACGGTAATTTTAAGTTAGAAGTAAAGATAAGGAAGAAATGGGATCTGAAAATTGAGATATATACAATCAACGGAGTTTTGATAGAGGAAGCATCAGAAAAAGATGCATTACATATTGAAAAGACATTCTATATTGAAAAAGAGGGGATTTATTTGGTTCACCTTTCAACAACAGTAGGGGTGGAGATTAAGAAGGTAATTGTTGGGAAGTTTTAGATAACTTCAAAAAGCCGATCTCTTTTTTCACCTTTTATCCCCTTAAAGCTGCACCCCAGGGTGCAGTGAAGTTCGTATCATAAATTTTTCTAGACCACTGAACTTCGATTGTACCTAAAATATAAAAGACAATAAATAATCATGATCAACATCAACAATCAAAAAATCACAACCTTTATACTTTTTTTCATTTCTATTAATTTAGGTTTTGCTCAGGATTTTAAAACAATCGGCTACCTTCCTTATTATAGATTTTCGCTCAACGATCAGATTCAATATGAAAAAATAACTCATTTGAACATTGCCTTTGCCAATCCAGATATGCAGGGCAACCTGTCAGTTGGGGGGGCAGACATCACTCCAATAGTTCAAAGTGCCCATGCCGCAGATGTCGAAGTTTATATTTCTCTGGCAGGAGGTGCATTGACTTCAGATTGGGCTGCTGCCTGGGAGCATTTGATACAATTTCAAAATCGGTCAGCATTCATTCAGAAAATAATAGATTATACACTCAACCATAATTTACAGGGCATTGATGTGGATTTAGAATGGAGTCATGTCAATGCAGATTACAGCGGCTTTGTTTTGGAATTGCGGGATTCTGTTGACAAATACGATATAGGATTGACGGCAGCTTTGCCAGGCACCTATCGATATCCGCAAATTACAGATGCAGCCTTGGCAGCCTATGACTGGATAAATATGATGGTTTATGATTTGACAGGGCCCTGGAACCCTTCTAACCCTGGGCCCCACTCACCCTATTCTTTCGCCCTCAATGCAATTGATTATTGGGTGAATCAAGGTGTTCCAAAAAATAAGCTGACTTTAGGTGTCCCTTTCTACGGATATGATTTTACTGATCAAGGCAATGTGACCGCCTTAACTTATTCTCAAATTGTTGCCATGAATCCTGATAACGCACAAGTGGACCAAGTAGGGCAAATTTATTACAATGGAATGCCCACAATTGAAGCAAAAATCACCCTGGCACTGGATGAAGTCAGTGGTATTATGATATGGGAATTGGGACAGGATAGATTTGACGAATATTCACTTTTAGATGTGATATACGAGGTAATTCAAATGTCCATTTCTACTATAAATGAGCTTCAGGAAATTGACGTTAAATTTTTTCCAAACCCTTTTGAAAATGAAATCCAATTTCATAATACTGAAAATTTGGAAGGTCAGGTATCACTTTTCGACGCCACAGGGAGGATGATTTTCAATCAAAATTTAACCTCAACTGAAAATTTGGATTTAAGTACCCTTCCAGGTGGAATTTATGTCCTAAGTATTTTTGCTAATGGGAAGTTTTTTTCTAAGAAAATGATGAAAAAATAAGTCATGCAAAAAGTCAACCTTCTCTTTCTTTACCTTTCATTTCTGCTCTTTACAACTTGCCATTCGCCAATAAAGAAAGCAGTTCAATTCAATCTATTGCCACAACCACAGCAGTTTTCTATAAAGGGGGTTAGCAACCTAAAACCTGCTGATGTTCAAAACTATTTTCAATCATCAGATAATCTCGGAAGATTACCTGTATTTAGGAATTTTCTTAAAAATATCAAGCCCACAAATGAGCAGAAACAAGCTCAAATTATCTGCAATATTCAAGCAGATTTAGAATCGCCTTCTGAAGGGTATATACTAACTATTGAAAAACAACAAATTCAAATTAAGACAAAAGATGAAGCAGGTTTGATGTATGCATTTATGACACTTGAGCAATTAATGGAGGATGCTAGAGAGCAACAGGGAAACTTACCAGTTTGTCATATTGAAGATTATCCAAAATTGGCTTATCGAGCCATTCATTTAGACGTTAAACATCATTTAGAAAAAACGGATTATTATTATGATTTAATTGATGAATTGGCACAGTTTAAAATCAATGGAATCATTGTCGAAATAGAGGATAAATTGAAATACGAGCGACAGCCACTCCTAGGGTCTGCAGATGCATTGAATATTGATGAATGGAAAAAATTTAGTGATTATGCCAAAGAGCGCCATATTGAAATTAGTCCATTGATTCAGGGATTGGGACATGCTTCTTTTATTTTAAAACATGAGGCGTATCAACACCTTAGAGATAATCCCGATAGTGATTGGGCTTTTAATCCTTTGCTTCCCGAGACTTATGAAGTGCAATTTGATCTTTATCGGGATGCAATGGAAGCGACGCCTTATGGTCGTTTTTTGCATGTTGGAGGCGATGAGGTGCATACTTCTGGCGGAGGTAGTGACCAATCCCCACTTGAATTGCAAATGATTTGGCTCAATAAGGTTTGTCAATTTGCGGAAGAACATGGTCGCATCCCTATCTTTTGGGATGACATGCCATTGAAACATGCAGGTGTTTATTACCCAATGTTTAATAAAGGTTTGACAAAAGAAAAAGTCGATTCCATCTGGGAAAAAAATGGTCATAAACTTTCTTCTATGCTCGACCAATTTCCCAAAAATTGCATTTACATGCGTTGGAATTATTCATCTCCTGAAACTATCGGCAATCGCAAAGCAATGGAGTGGTTTAGTCAAAATGACTTGAGTGTAATGGGCGCGACTGCTGGACAAACTCGTTGGGTGCTTATGCCCCAAAAAGAAAGCAATATGGAGGCGATCCGAACTTTTGCAGAAATTTCCATTAATAACAAAGCAGATGGTTTGTTGCTGACTTTATGGGATGATGATTCGCCTCATTTTGAATTGTATAAACGCGGGATTTGGACATTTGCTGAGGCGACTTGGACGGGTGTGAACCGAAGCAAAGAGGAATTTAAGAAAGCTTATCGGCATAGGGTTTTTGCCAATTCATTGGCTGATAATAAATATGCCTTTATTGATAACTTGGAACCAATAGCAGCTTTTTGGAAAAATGCCTGGCTCACTGGAAATCATCGCAACCGCTTAAAATCGAGTGATTCACCACAGGCATTTTTAATAGACCTGCCCAATCTTGAGGAGAGAGGTGCTTGGTCAGAAAAACATAAAGAACGATTGGAAAAAGCATTGGAATTGTCGCTCCTTTCAGATAGTGTGGCTGTGAAGTTGAATATTCTGAAAAGTAAAACTAAAAGAAATGCCTACAATTTAGAGGTGTATGAGCAAGTCAATCAAATGGCAGCTTTCCCAATTCAGACGCTTTTAGCACTTCAAAATTTCGATCAGGAAAATGAGGTAGAAGCACAAGCAAAAGCCCTTGATGATATTCAGCATTTGCTGAGTTCATTCAAAAATTTAAGGGCTACTTTTGAGCAAGTTTATAGTAAAACCCGAATATTGGAAAAACCAGAGAATTACATTTTAGACCAGGATCATCATGTCCACCTGGCGAATCAATCCCGTTCTTTCGATTGGCAATTCTATGCCGATATGCTGTTTTTGGAAAAACTAGAAAAATGGTATATGGAAATAGCACAGGTGAAGCAGGGGTGATTGGGTATAAAAATATGTTCTGTGAATTTTTTCAAGTTCAAGTTCAATACAGTGTAATCGAAATTTCTTAAAGCTGGATGTGAGCGGTCGGGTTTTGTAACCCGACATGCCAGGGGCTGAATAAAACCATTCGTGGAATTATTAGTTGAAATACGTTGGATTGCAAAATCCAACTGCTCCTTTCCGATTTTAATTAATTTCGATTACACTGTATTCAAGTTCAATTCTTGGTCTTGAACTTGGTCTTGAACTTGAACTTTTAGGAGTTTAGAAGAAAAAAACTAGCGAATACTTTAGCACATTATGAAAATAATAGAACCAATTACCTCTATAGGTGAAGGGCTAATGCATTGCTCAAATTGAAAAACGGTCAACGCTTATCCAATTATCTTATTCAGAACACTCCTCAGGTCTATCCCCAATCCCCGAATTGACCCACAACTCATTCAACCTTTTTTCATAAAAATCGAGTAGCAGGTTGGTGATATTGAGTTCTATTTCAATGCGACGGTATTCACCTCCTTTTTCCTCATCCGGATGTTCAAAGGCACCAATTTTAATAGGTACTTCCATAAAATCCAGTTGGTTTTTGACGGTCCAGGCGCGGGCAATGCCTAGTTCCATGTTGCTTTTTAAAGAGTTGGTGATTGCTCTCATGGTGACGGTGTCCATTTCAACGCCATCTACAAAATGGGTAAATGGGGTGCCTTCGGGAATATCCAGAGAATTTTTATATCGAGCGCCTCGGAAGGCATTGCCATCGGTATGCCCTTCCAGGTAAATGAAGAATTCTTCTTTGCAGCGGAGTCCTTCTTCACAGTATTTTTGAAGTACTTCAGCATCTACCCAGGTAGCAATTTTTTTGTAGTACTCTGGGTCTCCCATTTTTGCCAAATCGATGTCCTGGCACAGGTAGGTTTTGATAACATACCGAATACCAATATAACCAAGTGGGGTATATTCAACTGTCGTTTCACAGGGTTGCTGTTCGCTATTTAAATCGCCTTGCATGATTCCAGCGGAGGGCGGTCCAAATTGTTCGCGTTCCTCATGTGTTTCTTTTCTGGCTTGGCGCACCAATTCCCACCAACGGCAATCCCATACTTTGATCCGCAAACGATGAATTCTACAGTTTAATTCTTCATCGAACTCCAGGCTGTTGGTTTTTTGAAATTGGTCAATTTTATCCAAATACTCCTGACCGGAAGGGCAAGCGTCTAAATGTCCTTTAATGGTCCAGGATTTAACTTGTTGAATTTGGTCACAATAAAAATCTGCCAATTGGTAAGGAGCAGTTAGGGTGTCATTATTCTGAACAAAGGTGCTCCAAAGCTGATCCAGATTAGCTGATTCAGTGGCATATTGCTGCAATCTGGTTTCCAGCTTTTTGATTTTGCCCCTTACGATATCATTTAACGGAGGATTATATTCTTTTTCTACCATTCTGATTTTATCCAACATCGCTTGTCCTTGTTCACAGGTGTTCAGCAATCCATCCATGGTATAGGCTTTGACCAGGGCATCTTTTCTACAATACTCGTATCCATATTTTTTGGGCGAAGACAGGGCTTCATCGGGTACAAAATCATCCCAGGTGTTTTCAAGGGTGGAAAGATCTGCATTGGATTTTCCGACTTCCTCTTCCAGCCATTTGATTTTTTGAGCCAATCTGGGTTCAATTTCATGTGTGTTGACCGCCTGCAAAGCCTGAATCTTTTTCAGCATGGGAGCGCCATGTGTACACAAATCAGCAGCAGCCCTCAATACATATTCCTTCATATTGGGAATGGCATAGCAATCAAAAACGGGCAATTCTACATCAATGCCAGGTGAAGTGTCGGTCTCCAAATATTTCTTCCAGGCAGGACCTACTTTTTTCAGACCTATAAAAAAGGCTTTCATTTTGGCTACTTCGGATTCCAGGCCTGGGACATCACTTACTTTTAAGGAGGTTCTTTCTGCCAATTTTAGAACCCTGTTTTCAAAATCTCCCATGGCATTTATTACATCGCCACGACAATAATGCGCATGTGCCTTCGTGTAAAAATATTTGGCAAGAGTCCCTTTTTCACAAACCAGTTTTGCAATGTCTTCGGCTTCCAACTCCTCTAGGGTGACATCTTTGCTTCTCATGAATCGTCCCCACAATTTATCTACATTGTGATAAGCCTCAATTTTGGCTTGCAAATCCTCAAACCTGTTTTTATAACCAGGAATGGTACTATATACACCAAGACCGATACTTTCAATATCCCGAATAAATCCTTTGGATTCTCCCAGCCGACTATTGCAGAAGTTGGTCGTCGCATACATGAGGCTGTATTTCAAATAATCAATTTTATTTTCTTTGGAAGGCTTGGTAAGCTTGCTGATATTTGAAGTTTTGGTATTGACCAAAAATTCCTTCCAGGTTTCTTCAAAATTTACAAATTGGGCATTGGAGGATGATATAAAAAATGCGAAGCCAAGAAAAAGGCATGCAAAAAGGCGAAAATGTACAATCATGTTGTTTCGTTTTTGAAATAAATCCACTATTAAATGTGCTGTGGTCAAGAGGGTATCCAGAGGTGCGGTCGAATAGAGGACTCAAAAGTAAAATTTTTTGAGATTATAACTTCAAAAATATATTACGTAGTTTCCCTTACGTAAAATCTCCCTTTTCTTAAACCTTAACACAAACATTCGAACAATGGCAGATTATTTGAAGTATTTTATATGAACAAAAGCCAGTATATTTACCAAATAAAATGAGGCTAAGACACTTTATCGGTTAGCATGAGCACTGCACAAATACAAACACTTCTGAAGGATTCCTCCTATCATTATCGCAACAGGAATCTTAAAAAGGCATTGAATACCGCCCAGATTGCCCTTGATTTTGGATTGGAAGAAGGGGCAGCTGGACGTGATTTGATTCAAGCCAACATTTTACTTGCCAGAATTTATTATACCAACGGACAATATCAATGTGAACCTTCCTTCTTTCTAAAAGCACTGCAAAATCTGGAGGAAGCAAACCGGCTAAATCAATCTGAACGGGAACAACCACTTGAGATTGATATTTTGTTGGAATATGGTCGAATACTCCAACATCAGGGAAATTTTAAAAAAGCCGAAACTTTTCTGGACAGGGCCTTTAAAGTCAGCCAAAAAGACAGCAATACCGCTGGTATCGTATTATCACTAGCTGCACTAAGCCAGCTTTGTGTTTTGAAGAATGACTTTGAAAAAGCCTTTGATTTTGTCAATGACGGTTTGACTTTTTTGAAAAATAGCGAAGCAGCAGAAGATACCGCACTACTTGCAGAGGTTTATGGTCAGTTGTCACAAGTGCTTATCAAACGAAAGGATTATTCCCAATCATTGGAGCCGAGCCAGGCACTCCTGGAATTGAGTCGCAATACCGGGGATGTTGAAAAAGAATTGACAGCCTTAAAAAATATTGCGATCGTTTGTGGTGTCAAGTCCAATTACAAAATAGGAATGCAATATTTCCTGGATGCTTTGGACAAAAGTGAGGAAATAGGGTATCGGCAAAACATCGTTCACATTCTAATAAATATTGGAACTATTTATGCGCACTTGTTTAATTATAAAGAAGCAATCAATCGTTATAGTACCGTTCTGGAAGAGCATGATGATATTTTGGATGAGAGAGATAAAGCAGTGATATTCAATAATCTGGGAAATATCAATTATTCAATTGAAGCCTTCGAATCTGCAAATGATTATTTTTTAAAGTCATTGGAATTGTCTAGTGAATGTGGTTATCACGAAATGGTTGCGCAAGCTTTGGCACAATTGGCGCGAACAGAAATACGAATGAATCGGTACGAAGAAGCTAGGGCATATGCCACCAAGGCTCAAGCCTTAATTTCCGAATTAGGCAATATCAATGGCAAACAAATCAATTTACTCAATCTTGGGAAATTGGCATTTTTGAAAGAACAATTCGATGAAGCCATTATACTCAGCAAAAAAAGTATAGAAACAGCCAGTTTACTTAAAGATGATGCGGGAGAAATCAGGGCTTTCAAATTGTTGGCTGCCATTTACAAAGCCAAAGGAGATTTTAAAAATGCACTGGAATATCAAATTCTATTATCCAAAAGTCAGGAAGCCTTTGCCAAAACTCAGCGCAACCGACAATTTCTGGATATGGAAATTCGTCACGCAATAAAAGAAAAACAAAAGGAAATCGAACAACTGACCAAGGAAAATGAATATCAGGCACTGCTGATTGAGCAGAGTGATCAAATTGCACAAAAAAATGAAGAATTGCTTCGAGCCAATGAAGAATTGAGTCAATTTGCCTATGTCGCTTCGCATGATTTGAAAGAACCCTTGCGCATGATTAGCAGTTATGCCCAGGTCTTGGACAGAAAACTCAAAGATAAACTGGACCAGGAAAGTCAGGAGTATTTCAATTTCATCACCGATGGAGCCAGCCGGATGAATAATTTACTGGATGCGCTTTTGAGATATGCGACTGTAGGAAAGTCTGATGAAGAATTAGAGCTGATAGCAGTGACCGATATCATTGAAATTGCGAAAATGAATCTCAAAGTCCGAATTGAAGAAACCAATGCATCTATAATTTACGCTGAGCTTCCAAAAATAAAAGCATATTCTTCTCAACTCACCCAATTGTTCCAAAATCTAATAGGGAACGCTTTGAAGTTCAGTAAGCCAGATGTCTTACCCATCATTCAAATATCTGCTCAAGTAACCGATGCTCAATACATTTTTTGCGTCAAAGACAATGGAATTGGCATCCCTGAACAATCCAGAAAGCGGGTTTTTGAAATTTTCCAACGTTTGCATGGTCGTTCCCAATACGAGGGCACAGGAATAGGTTTGGCAATTTGTCAAAAAATTGTACAACGGATGGGTGGCAAAATCTGGGTGGAATCTCAAGAAGGGGAAGGGGCAGCGTTTTATTTTTCGGTTTTGAGATGATAAGTGGATTTCAGTTATATTCGCCAAGAAAATAACTGATGAAACGAAAACCATCATTTCAGCTTGCCTTATTAGCCTGTTTACTTTTTTCAATTCCGTTTATCTCCAATGCTCAAATCAAATTATCCAAACTCTTTTCAGACGGGGTGGTGCTTCAGCGGGATATGGAGGTGCCGATTTGGGGTTGGGCTGCCAGTGGGGATAATATTGAAGTGATCTTTAATGGGAAAACATTCCAGACTAGGTCAGATGCTTCGGGAAAATGGATGGTCAGACTTGATCCCATGCCAGCAGGCGGTCCTTATGAAATTCATGTTAATGGTTCGGAAAATAATTTTCACATAAAAGATGTGCTTTTTGGAGACGTATGGGTCTGTTCTGGTCAATCAAATATGGAGTGGAGTGTCCGTCAATCTGGGAATCCTGAGGAAGAAATAGCCAATGCGGATGATGCGAAAATTCGACACTTTAAAGTGCCCTTAACCTGGGCAGATAAACCAGCAGAAGAGTTGGCAGGTGGTACCTGGAAGGTTTGCAATTCTGAGAATGTGGCTGATTTTACAGCAGTAGGTTATTATTTTGCTCGTGAGTTGCGAAAGCATGTGGATGTGCCCATTGGATTGCTCAATTCTTCCTGGGGAGGTAGTCGAATTGAGCCCTGGATGAGTCAGGAAGCTCTTGGACTTGAAAATGTGGATGATTTTTTAGAAGAATTGGAACAAAGGGCCAAGGCTCGTTTTGAGAAGCAAATTGAAGCATTAAAGTCTAAATTAGGGTATGTACCAACAGGAGAAGATAAAGGAATGGCAGATGGAAAAGTACTTTGGGCAAATCCAAATATGGATGATTCCAAGTGGACATTCATGACCTTGCCTGTGCTTTGGGAAGATGCGGGTTATGCCAATGTGGACGGAATAGCCTGGTTTCGCACTTCTTTTGAACTTTCTGCAGATGATTTGGGCAAAGAACTGGAATTGCATTTGGGACCGATTGACGATTCGGATCAAACCTGGGTCAACGGGCAATTGGTGGGCGAAATGACTATGAAATATTCAGCGCCCAGAATTTACACAATAGCCAACACTCAGGTTCGGGCTGGGATTAATAATATCACTGTAAGAGTAGAAGATACTGGTGGAGGCGGTGGTATTTGGGGTAAGCCAGAGCAGCTTTTTGTAAAAGTGGGCGATCGGAAAATATCTTTGGCAAAGGATTGGAGATTTAAGCTAGGGGCTGTAAAATCTTACAGCTTTTTTGCAAGAAACCAGATTCCTGTCATTTTGTACAATAAAATGATTCATCCGATGCTGGATTTTCCAATCAAAGGAGCGCTGTGGTATCAGGGTGAGTCCAATGCTAAAGAAGTGGATGCTCATGAATACCGCGATCTATTCCCAAAAATGATAACAGATTGGCGAAGTCGTTGGAATTGTGGCAATTTCCCTTTTTTGTTTGTACAGCTTGCCAATTTTATGCAGGCTGATGAATTGCCTTCAGAGAGTATGTGGGCAGTGCTGCGAGAGTCACAATCAGAAACGCTTAAAGTACCCAATACTGCACAAGCAGTTATCATCGATATTGGAGAAGCAGATGATATCCATCCAAAAAATAAACAGGATGTGGGTTTGCGTCTTTCCTTGGGGGCTCGGAAACTAGCTTATAATGAGGATATAGTATACTCGGGACCTACCTATAAAAACCACCATATAGAAAATGGAAAAATTGTCCTGGAATTCAATCATATTGGTTCGGGCTTAATGGCAAAAGATAAATATGGTTATTTAAAGGGCTTCGCTATTGCAGGTGAGAACCAGGAATTTCAATGGGCAAAGGCTGAAATTCAAGGTAATCGGGTAGTTGTTTGGAATGATGATCTGGGAAAACCAGTTGCGGTACGCTATGCCTGGGGCAATAATCCAGCTGACGCGAATTTGTATAACGAAGAGGGATTGCCTGCTTCGCCTTTTAGGACGGATGAGTGGTAAGTTTGGTAGAACATTCTTTACAATGTCCGGTTCGAAGACCTTTTTGGGATTCAATGAATAAATCCTCACGTAAAAAGAAGTGATATGTTTTTTTCCTTTACTTTATTGGGACTTATCCTTTTTTTGACTGCCTTGATCTCCACGATTTTTTCAGAAAGCCAGTAAACTAATGAATAAAATAACCCTGTCAGGATTCTGCCTCTTATTGTTTTCGTGCCAGCTCTTTTCGCAGCAAACTGTCGGCATATTCCTCAATACCCCTCAATCCTTCAACGGCTACACCCTTTTCAGCAATAATGAAATAAGCTATCTCATAGACAACTGCGGTTTCAAAGTTAATATCTGGGAAAGTGATTACAAGCCAGGAGAGTCGGTATATCTCCTGGAAAATGGCGAGTTGCTAAGAACTGCCAGGGTAAGCGGCAATTTTTCCGGAGGTGGTTTAGGAGGGAGGTTCGAATTATTTGATTGGGGGGGAGATTTGTTATGGTCGTATGAATATGCCAATAATACGGTCCATGCTCATCACGACATTGAACCACTACCAAATGGCAATTTTTTGGCGCTTGCATTTGAAAAACATACGCAATCAGATGCTAAACAAAATGGGAGAGCATACAATGGTGAAGTTTGGTCAGAAAGAATTATTGAAATTGAAACTGTCGGAAACAATCAAGCGAATATCGTTTGGGAATGGCGCTTATGGGATCACCTCATTCAGGATTTTGATGCCAGTAAAGCCAATTATGGAGCCGTATCTGCACATCCCGGGTTGGTAGACATCAATTACATAGGTGAAGGAGAAGACACCAATGGTGATTGGATTCATGCCAATGCCATTGCCTATAACGCTGAGCTAGACCAAATCGCCATTAGTTCTCGAAATTTTAGTGAGATTTGGATCATCGATCATAGCACTACTACAGCTGAAGCAGCAGGGCATTCAGGAGGAAACGCTGGAAAAGGAGGAGATCTGTTGTATCGATATGGCAACCCACAAACCTACAAAAGAGGCAATACAGATGATCAAAAGTTCACCAGACAACACGATATCAGGTGGATTCCGGATGGCTTTCCAAATGAAGGAAAATTGATGGTTTTTAATAATGATGATACCCCAAATGCCTCAAGTATAGAGATCTGGGAACCGCCATTGAATGATGATGGATCATATGATTTAGAAAATGGACAAGCCTTTGGTCCCGAGCAAGTCGATTGGCAATACACGGCTTCTGACTTTTATTCAGAAATCATGTCTGGAGCATATGCCTTACCGAATGGGAACGTATTAATTTGTGAAGGAGAGACAGGAAGGTTATTCGAAGTTACCCTGGAAAAAGAATTGGTTTGGGAATACATCAATCCTGTAAATAGAAATGGCAACCCCATTGCTCAAGGAGGTACCATTCACTTTAATGAAGTATTTCGGGCAAGCAGATATGCTCCTGATTATGAGGCTTTTGATGGCAAAGATCTAACACCTGGAGCGCCTGTCGAAATCAATCCCTGGGATTTGGGATGTGAGATTTATGAATCAAGTGTGGCTGCTCAACAATCCTTTTTTCCTTCACCAATAAGGATTTTAGGCAATCCATTTTCAGAGTTTTTGGTACTTGAATCAAATTTGGAAAAAAATACAAAGCTTCATATTTATGACGGATTTGGATCTTTAATTAATACTCCAACCATTAATTTTGGTTTAAATCAAATTTCCTTGAAGGATTTGCCTGATGGGCTGTATTTTGCAAAGTTATTTGATAATAAAGGCATCTCCTTCTCTGAAACTATTATTAAGGTGGGGTTTTAAAAACGCTTTGATCAATAAACTCCAGACAATTTCTTCGTATTTTGCAATATGAAAAAGCTATTGCCCACGATAATCATCGTACTTTTTTTTATCCAAATCTCAAATTCTCAAATTCCAACCTGGAGTGATGACATTGCTCCTTTGATTTACAAAAATTGCGCGGTCTGCCACCACAATGGAGCCATCGCTCCTTTTGAGCTCATGACTTTCCAGGATGTAGTACTCTATGCACCATTAATTCATGAAGCCATTGAACATAGAGAAATGCCACCCTGGCCGGCTGATCCCAATTACAGAAGATTCGCTCACGAAACTTATTTGGAAGATGAAGAAATTCTGGCGATTCACGATTGGATTGATGCAGGGATGCCATTGGGGAATCCAGATGATGCGCCCGAACCACCTTTATTTTTACCAGGCGGATCATTATTGGACACGATTGATTATGTAGTCGAAATAGAACCCTACACTTTGCAATACGATGTTGATGAATATCGCTGGTTTGTCATTCCCACCAATTTTCCGGATACCGTATATATCAGTAGAATTGAAGTAATTGCAGGATTGGATCAAGTTGTCCACCATGCAGATTTGTCTTTTGATTTAACGGGGCATTCCAAAGCGCTTGATTTACAGGATCCGCTTCCTGGTTTTAATAACAGTACGGGGGCTCCTAACTATGACTATTACATCAATGCCTGGCAACCGGGGGGCAATATTCCTGCTTATCCGGAAAATTGGGGAATTGCAGTACCTCCAGGGGCAGATTTTGTCATTGAAATCCATTATGGACCTGGAGGCATTGGTTTGATAGATAGCACCAAAATGAATTTGCAGTTCATTAAAAATCCCACTGGGGTAAGACCTGTAAATGTAGCCTGGATATTGACGGATTCGCCTCCAGTTTTGGTAGATGGTCCATTGGTGCTGCCTCCCAACGAAATTTCTACTTTTCATCAAAAGTCTTATCCAGTTTGGACGGATCTGTCGCTAATTGCCATTTGCCCGCATATGCATTTTTTGGGTAAATCCTATAAAGTTTGGGCGGAGACTCCAATGGGCGTTATTATTCCATTGATAGATATTCCACATTGGGATTTTCATTGGCAGAAGTATTATTATTTCCAACAGGTTCAAAAAATTCCTCAGGGTTCAATTTTGCATAGTGAGGGTGTTTATGACAACACAGTTGATAATCACGACAATCCAAATAACCCTCCAATTACCGTTAATCGGGGATTTAAGACAACTGATGAGATGTTTTTGTGTTATTTCATTTTTGCTGAATACCAAAATGGGGATGAACAGATTATCCAGGATAGTACATTGATGGTCAATTCCACGGAAATCTTATCAGAAGAAAATGATTTAACTATCTTCCCCAATCCTGTTGAAAATGAATTGTACATCTATGGAACCCTTCCAAGTCCTGAAAAATTATCTTTTAGAATTGTGGATTTGAAGGGAATTGAAGTAAAACGTTGGGAAATGGCATCCAATAATACCTTGATTCAGGAAAACATAGAGCTATCCAAACTTTCTTCAGGATTGTATTACCTGGAATGGTTTGGTGAAAAATTCAAGGGAACTTCCTCTTTTGTAAAGCAATAATTTCTCAATGAGTCAACTTCAAGATCTTTTCCTCCGACACGTTGCCCAAACCAGCGATGCCCCTCCTATGCTGGAAATTGAAGATAGCGAAGGCATTTATTTATACGACAAAAAAGGAAAGCGATACATCGACCTGGTTTCAGGAATTGCAGTCAGCAGTTTGGGACACAAACATCCAAATGTAGTTGCTGCGGTAAAAAACCAGGTAGATAAATATATGCACACGCAAGTTTATGGGGAATTTGTAATGTCTCCTCAGGTGCAATTGGCAAAATTGCTTTCTGACAACCTTCCGGAAAAACTGAATAGTGTCTATTTCGTCAATTCTGGTAGTGAAGCAGTTGAAGGTGCAATGAAGCTCGCCAAACGCTACACTGGTCGGTATGAAATCATAGCGGCAAAAAATGCCTACCATGGCTGTACACACGGATCGGCCAGTTTGATGAATCCTACCATTTATACCCAGGCTTTTTTCCCTCAGCTCCCGGGTATTCGACACATTGAATTCAATAGAGAACAAGACTTAGAAAAAATAACGGGCAAAACTGCCTGTGTGATTGTAGAAACGGTACAAGGTGCCTCAGGGGTTCGGAAACCTGTGGATGATTATTTAAAAAAACTGAGAAATAGATGCGAAGAAACTGGTGCTTTGTTGGTTTTGGACGAAATTCAAACTGGATTTGGAAGAACCGGAACCTTATGGGGATTTGAACAATATGGGATCGAACCTGATGTTATTTTATTAGCAAAGGCGATGGGAGGAGGGATGCCCATAGGAGCATTTGTGGCACCACGCGAAATGACCCATACACTCACTTTTGATCCGATTTTAGGATACATTACCACCTTTGGAGGACATCCCGTTTGTTGTGCTGCCGCTTTAGCGACCCTAAAAACATTATTGGAGACCAATTATATTGCGGAGGTCAAAAAGAAAGAAGCCTTATTCAAAAAACTGTTGGTTCACTCTGCGATCAAAGAAGTTCGAACCGCAGGTTTAATGATTGCAGTCGAATTGGAAAGTTTTGATTTTGTCAAAAAGGTATTGAATCGCTTTTTTGAAGTTGGCTTGATAAGCATTGGATTCTTATTCAATGCTAAAAGTTTTAGAATCGCTCCCCCTTTAATAATTACGGAAGAAGAAATAAAAACCAGTTGTCAGCTCATTTTAGAGACGCTAACATATTGTGAAAATAAATAATAGGTAAAAATTTAAAATATTTAATCGTTTATATAGTAGTAAATTAAATATTGGCATTGTCTTTGCTTTATAAAAAATCACAATATGAATTGTACATAGATCTTTAAATTCCCACACTTTTACCACACCCATTCAATTAAGATAGCGGACAAACATCCACCCCCGAAACCTGCCACACACGTAATTGATAATTAGAACAAAAGAGGGCTTGAATAAAGAATAAAGGCTAGTCTCACTCACTCTATAGTCTTGTCTTTTCACCTCAATCTTCTCTTTTTTCCAATTAGCGATTGCCATAATCCCTTTTCAGGAACATTCCAATATTGACATTTTGATGCTTTTAGCGGTTAATACCGCAGAAGAAGCTGTTTGAGTTTAACTATTTCCACATGTGAAGAGACTTTTCCCGTCATACTTCAGCTACTTTTTGCCTCGTAGCGCTGCTATGAGGCAAAAAATGAGCTTCGCCTGACCGCAAAATTCACTTCTCCTGAGAAAAAATCTAAATTCAAACAGCTTCTGGAACCTTAGCAATTGTTTTCTAAATCATTAGATGCTAAGTAGCGACTATGCGGGTGGCAAAATGTTTTGCCATCACAATAACCCGCTTAGCAGCTAATTAGAAGACAAGTCGGTTTCATATTCGGTGCGGGCACTACTTGATGGGATGAGGGTGACCTGCACCTTTTTTAAGTTTAAGTTTAAGGTCAAGTATATGCTTATTTTTTAAACTTAAACTTAAACTTAAACTTAAACTTAAACTTAATCTACGAGGATTATGCCAAAGGCATTCCTGTGGAATAATTTGCTAATAAAATGGTATCTCCCCCACCGTCGGGATGCCCCCTATTTAAAACAGCTGGGATAGAACTGCCCCCCGTTCCCCCCATTGGCAGTAAAGTTGGGTTCCAGAAGGTTTGAATGAAGATCAAAATGCCCCCTCCAATGATTGCATTATTTTTGGAATTTTGATTTTCACATTCATGGTTGAATAAACATTTCAAACTTTCAGAACTCAACTGCTCTGTCTTCTTCCCGGTTGTTTTTTATATCCCGTTCGGAACATGAGTTATTCCGAATTTTCAGAAATTATCTTAAATCATTGATTTTCAACATGCCAGGTAATGTTTTTTTGTTGCGGGGTGCGAGTTGCGGGTTTGACCACCCCGCACCCCGCAACATGTTGATTATCAAAAAATTAAGAAAAGAAGAAACAAAAAGGTTTTTATCAATAAAATTCGGGACGACTCATCTTTAATTTTCCACAATCAATTTTGGTACTTCAGCCAGGTCCCAATCAATCACCAGACCTTTTGCCAACCTATCTGCAATCTTTTTTCCATACATCAATTCACATAAATATAAAGAAGCTTCAAATGATTTTGCACCACCTGCTGAGGTGATGTATTTTCCGTCATGGACAAAAAGCAGGTCTTCATGCACTTCCAAATGAGGAAACATTTCGCGATATTTTGGAATGTCACTTGGGAAAGTGGTGGAAGCTGAATTGTTCAATAATCCAGCCTTTGCCAAAACAAATGCACCATCACAATGAGAAGTGATGTACATCGCTTCACTATCGACAGTTTTTACAAAATTGATCATGGCTTCATCTTCCAAATCAGTATCCAAATGATGCTCAGCGCTGGGTACTACCAAAATGTCAATTCTAGGAAGGGAATCGGCTAAATAATTGTAGTCTGGCAATAATCGGATGCCTTCAAAAGTCAAAATAGGTTCCAAAGTATTAGCTACCAGAAAAGTATTCATGGATTTGATGCTATCTCGAAATATTGTATGCTGGAAGATATCAAAGGGAGCAGTGAGTTCTGTATTGTAAACGCCGTTCATAATGAGGAAAGCGACATTGTATCGCTCTGGATTCAATTCCGGTTTTTTGATAGGAACCTTCAAATAGGATGTGCTTATTTCTGAACTTTCCTGTTGAACCTGAGCGCAGCCAAAAAAGCTAGCAAAAATGCCTAACATTGCGGCGTAGAAGAGAATTTTCATTTTTTGATCTAATGTAGAAGTTTATTTCTATATGATTTCTTTTCGAGGTGTCGGGGATGCGGGATGGCAAGACCCGTCAACCCGCATCCCCGACAACCCGATTATTTAAAATTTTATGATTTATACTATCTCCAAGTCAGACAAAAATATTGTAGGTGAAATTACCCTTGCGGGTTCTAAAAGCATTAGTAATCGGGCATTGATTATCAGGGCTTTATGTGAAGATGATTTTAAGATAAAAGCTATTGCCAATTCAAAAGATACCCAGATTTTACATAAGTTTTTAGAAACCAAAGCAGCCAAATACGATGCTGGTCCGGCAGGCACAACTTTTCGTTTTATGACTGCTTACCTGGCGCTGCAAGAAGGGGCTCAAATATTAACCGGTTCGGAGCGGATGAAGCAGCGACCTATTGGTGTTTTGGTAGAAGCCCTGAAAGAATTAGGTGCCGACATTGAATATTTGGAAAAAGAAGGATATCCACCTTTGAAAATTAATACTCCCAACAATATTGGACTCCAAAATAAACTCAATATATCTTCAGGAATTAGTAGTCAGTACATTTCAGCTTTACTGATGATTGCACCTGTGCTGTCCAATGGTCTGGAATTGACCCTTGAGGGAAAAATCGTTTCAAGACCCTATATAGAAATGACCCTAAACCTGATGGCCTATTTTGGAGTTGAACATAGTTGGGAGGAGAACACCATAAAAATTGCTCCTCAAAAATATATTTCAAAGGATTTTACGGTAGAAGCAGACTGGTCGGCAGCCTCCTATTATTATGCATTGGCTGCTTTTTCAGAGAGACTTGATTTACAGTTGAATGGCTTGTTTAAAGAAAGTACTCAAGGAGATTCGGTTTTGGCAGAAATGATGGAAAGCTTTGGTATACACACTACGTTTAATGAAAAAGGGATCCGGTTAAGCAAAAACTCAACATCTGTAAAACCATTTTTTGAAAAAGATTTCATTCGATGTCCGGACTTGGCACAAACCATTGCTGTTATTTGTGGAGGAATGGGGGTTCAGGGCTTATTTACAGGGCTTGAAACCTTGAAAATCAAAGAAACCGACCGCATCTCGGCTTTGAAAAACGAATTGCAGAAAGTACAAGTCTGGCTTTCTAAATTGCCTGCTAAATTTTCAAAGAATAAGGAGAAGGAATTTTTTGCGATAGAAGGTAATGCCAAAGTTGAAAACACACCACTTTTTGAAACTTATGAAGACCACCGCATGGCGATGGCATTTGCTCCATTTGCAATGTTTGGTGAAATTCAGGTTGAAGATCCTATGGTGGTAGGAAAGTCTTATCCGGATTTTTGGAGGGATTTTCAGGGACTGGGATTTGAAGTTGAAGGATGAAGAACTCAAAAGTGTGCTCATCCAGAACCCACAATCTCCTATTTTCTTATTCAAAGAATTTTTCAGGCACTGTCTAATTAAAAATATTTATAAATATGGAAATCAGGACGAGCCTTGAGAAGCGCCTGGATGCCTGCGTCTGAAATGGGATTTCCTTTTAAACCAATATAATGAAGCTGCTTCATATTAATTAAGGGTGAGAAATCTTTAATTTGATTGGAACCACAAAATAAACTTTGAAGATTAGTTAGATTTTGTATAGGTGCCAAATCTGTTATTTGATTTTGTGAGCAATCCAGCGTTGTAAGTCGAGGTAAATTTTGGATTGGGGTGAGGTCTTCAATTTGATTGGATGAACAATGAAGCTCAGTAAGTTGAGGTAAATTATCTAAAGAGCTCAAGTCTTTGATTTTATTTGAGCTGAGATTCAATTCGCGAAGAGTTACAAGCTTTTCAAGGGAAGGAATTTTTTCGATTTGATTTCTTTGGCAACGTAATTCTTCAAGTCTGGTGAAATTTTGAATTGGGCTCAAATCAGCAATTAGATTATCACGGCAATCCAACAGTTTGATTTTAGTTAGATATTGAATTGGGTCTAGATCGGTTATCGCTTTCTTTGCACCAAAATGACCTCCACATACTAAAGTTTCAAGGTCAATTAATTTTTCAAGTGGATTTAAGTCAGCAATATTATTGAGACTAATATCCAAAAAACGGAGCTTTGTTAACATTCTGAGGGGCTCCAAATTGTCGATAATACTATTGGATTTACAATTCAAATATTTAAGTTTGACTAATTTTTTGAGGGGTTTTAAATCTGTGATTCTATTTAAATCACATTCCAGATGTTCGAGGTTAACTAAGTTTTTCAATGGCTTTAAATCTTTAATAAAAATAGAGTGGCATTGTAATTTTTTAAGATTAGTCAAATTCTTAAGAGAAGTGATATCCTTGATACCCGAATTTCTTGAACAATCTAATTCTTCCAGGTTGGTCAAATTTTGGATTGGATCTAAATCAGAAAAACGTCCACCAAAAAGATCTAATTTTCGAAGTTTTTTCAAATTTCTAAGCGGATCTATATCCTTTATAGGGTTCATTCTGAAATTCAAAACTTCAAGATTGGTCAATTTTGAAATAGGAGCTAAATCACCAACCTGATTGTTTGAACAAAGTAATTGTTCCAGACTGGTCAAATTTTGAATTGATTTTAAACCTGAAATTTTACCAGTCCTGCATCTTAAGGTTTTTATCCCACTAAATCGCTCAACTCCGTCCAGACTTTCCAGTCCCGGTTTTGAAATGCTCAAATCAGAATCGGAGAAATCACAATTTGTAATTTCTGCTGCTTCAAAAATATTGTCTTGCAGTTTTGCATTTGAGATAATGGTATTTCGAAAGGAAGTATCTTTGAGATTGGCTTTCCACAAATCAATTTCAGGAAGTTGGCAACCTGACAATTCTTGTCCTGCAAGGCAATTTTCGTTTCGCTCAAGCAGTATAGATGCTGCATTTGTTCCCTGCCATTTCGATTCTTCTTTTAAGCTTTTTGCATTCAGGATTAATTTCAACAAATTGTCTTCATTTAAATCATATTCCAGCATAAACTTTTTGATTTCGCGTGTTATCTTGTTTTTGGCAAAATGTTTAACTATTCCTGAATTTATTTCTTCTACAAAAGTCAATGCCGTTAAGTAATCTCTGAATGACTTATGGGAAATTCGGAATTGGTATTCAACTTCACCCTCAGGAATTAAGAAGGTGAAAGTGAGAAAATCGCTGAGGTGTTTTTCATATTCCCAATCAGTTTTGCTGTTAAATAATTCTTTTAAGCCCAAATGCTCACCAATTAATCGGGTGTCAAAGGACAAAACATCGTTTTCATACATCCAAACTGCGAGGCGTTGAAGAATGACAAGGCGGTTTTTGCCAGGTATCTCGATTTCTAATTCAACTTTTCGGTCAAGTTCCTCTTGAATGCAAACTTTGTAAAGGTCAGACGCTTTGAGGGTGGCGGTGTTTGCATCTACTTCTACTTCTACTTCTACTTCTACTTCGGTTAGCTTAGGGAGGTATTTGATAATCAGTTCGAGCAAGACGGGGCGTTGGGCAAGGTCTTTGAGATCGAAGGTATTCTTGATGTGTTTCCAATATGCTTCGGGATTATTCACATGACTTTTGAGAAATTTTTGAATTTGTTCATCATCTAATGGAAGTAAATGGATAAAATCCATATTTGTATTTGCTCCAAAAACTTTTACCATATCTTCTTTTGATTCAAATAGTTCTTTACGGCTGGTGAGTATGAATTTGCTGTTTGGACTGGAATCAAGCAGATTTTTTATTTTTCTGAAATTGCTTTTTTTCCTTTCCAAATCTGCTTTGGTGGTCATTTCATCGAAACCATCAAATATGACAATAAATTCATTATTGGCGATGCGATTTTTAAATTCGGAATAGTTAAGGTTTTCGATACCATATTTTTTGCACTGGTTGTGGATGAAGGCGTCCATGGTTTCTTCAAAATCGCGCAAAGGCAGGTACAATGGTATGCGTCGTTTTATGTCATGAATGGATAGATGGTCATTTTTTTGGAGATGGTGACAGGCGAGTTGGTGCGTGAGATGTCGCGTGAAGGTGGTTTTACCAGTTCCATATTCGCCGAGAATAACGAGCAGTTTAGATTTATCAACTTTTAACCAGATATTGATGAAATCATCTAACGGAGAATATAATTCCTTACTTTCGATGAAACCAGCGTCAACAAACGAAAGGGCAAATTGCGCCATTTTATTCCTTTCCTCAACTGTACGAGGACCTTTCGAATTTGATTTTTTTATGTCTAATTCTTTTCCATTTAAATCAATGTAGTGGTCCTTATCCAGAAAGTTCTTTTGAAAATCTTCAATTCTTCCATTGAGATAATTTTCAATTTGATATTCAAAACTATTCTTTCGGTCTCTCTCAAGTAATTGATCAATACCCTCCTGCATTTGATTAAATCGCCTCAATAGAAACGGATCGGCAGCTTGTTTTTGGAACCCATGAAATATTTCACGGAATTCAAAAATTTCGTCTTCCAGGCTTTCAACCGAGGGGAAATGGTTTTTTAGGGCAGTCAGGTTTTTGTTGGTGTGTAGCTGTACTTCCAGGAATTTGGACAGTTTGTCATCCTCCTTTTCAATGGCTTTTCGGATTTCAGGTTGGGAAAACAACAGAACTAATTCTGGAGGATTTTTGTCTATGCCATAATCAACAAGGGCATGAGCAAAAATGCTTTTAGGATTGTTTTCTAGTTTAGAGAGTTTCAGAGGTTTTTGGATAGAGAGGATTCGATAATCTCGCTGAAGAGATTTCCATTTGCTTTTGGCGGCTCCCTTGATGATTTCCTTGGCGATAAGGGAGAAGATGGTTCCTACAGGCATACGACCCTATTTTGATGGTAATTTATTTTAACAAAACTACTACTTAGAATGGAGCTTTAGTAGTAGTCAACAAATTAAAAGGACACCTCTTCTCTACATGAAGCCCTAACAATTCTGTTGAGGTCTGAGTAAAGACATAAAATAAATACGTAAAAACACGTACGCAAATGCATGTATAATTTTGAAAATATATAACAGGGCAGTTAATGAAATATTTTAGTTAATGAAATTTTAAATACATAGAACTCCTTGTATTGTATAGGTTTTAAAGAACTTTTTTTAAACCTGTCACATTTTTCAACCAAAACAAAAACTATTTTTTTACAGATCTGCGTGACAATCAATTATTTCCCTTGGCACCAAAATTGATATTAAAGAAATAACATATAATTTCTCCCCACACTATTTCGCTTTGAGTAATGCCCAAATATTAAGGCTGATTCTCTTGAACTTGAGGTGATTATCGACAAACAAGAATCAAATTCAACCCTTCCACTCCATCATTATTGAATTAGGATTTTGTTTGAACGCTCAAATTCTCAGAGACCAGAAAATTGATTGTTCCCCCGAAACAATTATTGTAATGTATCCCGTAGGTAAAAACATCCTTTTTGCTGCATTGCTTTTGCTTTGCCCTTTAACAATGTTGGACCAACTTTCGGCTTTTAATAATCCTTTTAATCAAAAGACTTATGAAAAAGCAGCTAGGTTATTACAAACACATAACCTATCAGCAGCGGATAATAATTTTTTCTATGTGCCTAAAGAAGTAGAGGCATTTTTTCAAACTAATTTTCAAGGCATTGACAGCCTTCAATTGATGTGGTTTGAAAATCAAAAAAGATTGATTAAAAAGGATTTGGGGCTGAACTTGACGAGCTCAATAGGGTTCAACGATCGGTATATTGAAAATGAGGGTGAACAATCCTTTGGTACACGTCTCAGGGCAGGTTTGGAGTGGAATTTATTGGACGAAGGCATGGGAAAACGCAAAAATGATCTGAAAAAACTACAGAACGAACAAGCTATATTTTTCCTGGAATCCAAATTGAAATCTAAAGAGCGCAACTATCCTTATGTATATAATAATCTGATTTATGCCTTTAATGAAGAAAAAATATATTGGTTGCAACAGCGCATCTGGTTCCTGTATGATTTTATTGAGATCTTATACGAATTGTATCATAACCATGATTTAGCATATACCGAATTAATTGATTTTAAGACTAAACTTGAGGAGAGTAAGGTCTTGAAAAAAGCATATATGCGATTCAATCAGGCACTTGAGCAAACCATGAAAGATCAAGTGGTTGAGATAGATGCTTCAAAATTACCACTTTTTGAAATTAATTTGGAAGCCCTTTTGGAGGATACCACCTTTCAGAATCTTCAGGAAGAACTTGCCACGATCAAAAAGAAGCAAATTGATTTGAAATACGATGCTTCAAAGGACATAAGATTGGCGGTTGCTACTCATTACAATTATAGAAGTAATGTTGAGAACAATGCCTATCCTTCTATGGGGGCTACATTTAGAATTCCCATCCGATTTAATAAATCAGAAAGGAGGAAAGCCATTAACTTAGAAAGCCAGATGCTGGATGAAGACGTAAACTATGTTTTCTTCAATAATGTGAAAGAATTGATGGTTTTATTTCAAGAGTATAATTCTAAATTGAAGCAGTTTGTAGCTTTTCGGCACAAAGTTGCAACACTAAACGAACGAGAGCGATTAGAGGAAGTACTTTTAAAGGGTGAACAAACCACACATTCACCAATGCAAGCCTTGATGATAAAAGAAACTCAACTGGCTGTTCAGATTGAGCTTACAGACATTAAGCAGCAGATGTATATGCGTTTGTTGAAAATGTATGCTAAGACTTATCATGAAAATTTTTCTGACTGTCTTAAGCCATTAGACTTTCATGAAGTTGATCAAAAGTTGCCAGGAATTCGATTTGTAAGGATTGATGAATACGATTTGGCTGAATTGAGAACCGACTTTCTGGTAGCTTACCTCGAGAAAAATGAAATGAGTCAGGTAATGTTGTCAATTTCTGCAGCTTATGATCGAGATTTTGTTACCACTTTACAAGAGAATGGGATTCGGGTATATACAGAAGATTTTGTTCCAAAACCCGGAAGTTATTTTAATAAAAACCTTTTTGATGGTTTCTATACAATAGGAATGGACGGAAGTCGACGGAAGTATTATATACCAAGGAAATATCTCGATCTCCAAAGTGCCTCCAGCTTGCCTGAAGAAGTGTTATTGGTTCCTATTACTCATTTTTCTACCAGAGTAGAGATGGAAAGTTGGATTTTTGAACAAGCTGAAAATAAATCTTCCCCCTTGTTTTTATTCGATAATATTCGCCAATTGATTCAATTGGAAAAGAAGAGCATTAGTATGTCTAATGAGAATTGAGTTTTAAATGTTGTGTTTGCGTATTTCGTGATTGATTTGTCTTCAATTGAAGTGAAAATATAAACTTAGTACACATTGGCACAGAGCTGAACAGAAACTATGAAATCCTTTAAATTTAAAAAACAGGCGTCAGTGATTTCGACGCTAAAAGAGCCTCCAAGTATCAAGAAGAAAAAATTTAACTGGCAACGTCTGGGCTATTTGTTGATTTTGATTGCTGTATTAGGGTACATCGGAAATAGGTTTTGGACAGGAGTTTCCGAAGTAAGAGGCAATGGACAAGTAGAGTTGGAAAAACAAATGGTAACGTTTACGAATGACATTTTGATCGATAAAATTCTGGTTGCGGAAGGAGATACGGTTTTGAAGGGAGATACCCTTTTTTGGTACACAAATGAATTGGATAATGATGATGAAAATCTCATCTTACAGGGTACGGAACCTGTAGATTGGATTCTTCGTGAAAAGTTACAAATCGATAAGGAGATTGCACTTAAGAAAATCAAAAGAAATCGCCTTGCAAAAGAGTTGAAATTCAAAAAAGGGGAGTATTCTCATCAAAAGGAACTCGTTTTGCTGGGAGTCAATCGGATTGAGAGCAAGCTTACCTATATTCAGGAAGATATTTTAAAACTAGAGGCTGAATTGAAGGCTATCAAAAGTGAAATTGGCTATCTCAGAGGCTACAGAAACCAACTTAATAACCGGGAAAAAGACCTACAAAAACTCCAAGTTGGCAGAGCACAACAGCTACTACAGATGGCTTATTATGTAGCTCAGATGGATGGCATCGTTGGTCAAATTAATTTTAATATCAACGAAGTTTGTTATGAAAAACAGGATATGATGACCCTACATAAAATGGATGAAATAACGATTAAAGGTTATTTCGACCCACAAGAAATTCAACATATACAGCGAGGAGGTAAGGTGGAAATTCTGTTCCCTGACGGGGGAAAGGGAACTGGGATTATACATAATTTTTATGTGTCCACCTATGCCCTCCCGGCTGAGTTTCAAAAGAGATACGAACCCGTAGAACGCAACATTGTAGCAGACATTATTCCCTTAAATGAACTGGAAGCACGGCGTTGGAGTCGTTTTTACAAAATGGAAGTTAAAATTACAGCACCCCGATTTTCGCTACCAAATGTTATTGCTTTGAACCAAATTTGAATCGATATCACTCACTCAATCAAACATGACAGAAACGCTTTTTAATACGATAGAAGACTTCGCAATAATCAAAAGACCAGGGCAACTCAACCAACCAAAATGCTTGTTTGCCAGAAGCCTGATTATTGATAGTGCAGACGAAACCACGATAAAAAATATTTTGAGAATATTGCGTAGCAGCCATGAGCTTGAAATGTATTTAAAACCTGTTTTTCTGAAATCAGAAATGGAGTCTTCCAACCTGATGAAACAGGTTGATGGAATTGTATCTGATGAGGGCAAGCCAGGTATTGCTTCTTTGGTAGAAAAAATATATGCAAGAACTTGCGATATAACTGCCGGCACAATTCAACTGGATTATCAGTCTGCAATTGTACAAAAGGCATTGCAGTTTGCCTATTCCAGAAAAAAGCCCCTGCAACCTTATCCAGACCGAAATTCCAAAATAGGGTATTCATTTCCTTTTTTGAGTACTTTATTTGAAGAGGATAATAACCTAAGAATGTTGCAAATTTTGGACGGGGCTATAAAAGAGGAGCTATTTGAAGGGCAAATTCTGGATAAGATTAATTTATGCCAAAATTGTAGTGGAACCTATCTGAATTTTAGAGAGAGTTGTTCGAGCTGTCATTCTTTGGACTTGAAAGCAGAGAATGTGATTCATCATTTTAGATGTGCTTATGTGGGTTTGGAATCAGACTTCAAAACGGGTGATGATTTGGTATGTCCTAAATGTGATAAAACCCTGCGTCACATTGGAATTGATTACGACAAACCCTCTGAAGTAAATCATTGTAATAGCTGTGGGCATCAATCTCAAGATTCAGAAATGAAAGCTAAATGTATTGATTGTCAACATGAAATGGATTTGGAATACATAGAAACGAAAATAGTGCACGGATTCAACTTGACTCCCAAAGGTAAACAAAAAGCACTACAAGGAATGGCTGCAAATGAAATGCAAACTTCAACTAAGACCAATCTTCAACGCAATGGAGTCGTGGATTGGAAGGTTTTTGAAATCATGCTAAAGCAGGAAAGAGAACGATCCAAATACAATGGGAAAGAAGGATGGAAAGGCATTTTAACTTTAGATGATAGTTTGCCCGAATTATTGGATCAAAGAAGTCTTCAATTATTGCAAATTGAGTTAAACCAGGTCATCAAAAATTATTTAAGACCAATAGATATCCTTACTAATAAAGGTTTCCAACAATATATTTTCCTGCTTCCAGATATAAAAAAGAAAGAAGCGGAATTATTATTAGATATTATTCAAAGTAATGTGAATATCATGCTAAAAGATAACATTGGATTGAATCAGAATTTAGTACATGGAGAATTGTTGGCTTTACAGGAAGGATTCGCTCTTGAATTTCCAAAAGATGAACCTAATGTAGATACACATCAGCCAGTATCCAAAAAAGATTTTTCTGAGAAAGCAAAGGAATCTGCCTGGAAACGATTTCAGTTGACGTAAAATATAGCCCAACCTTGGAGAACCATGGATTGGATGATTTCAAAATTTTCATTTTTATAGCGATAGGGGAATTGATGATGCCGTTCGTAGAAGGGCGGTATCATTTCCCTTTATAAGTATAAGTATAAGTTTAAGAGACTTTGTTGCATGGCTATTCCCAAAAGAATGAGCTAGCCTTTTAAAAGCGATTT
>JBGTQJ010000090.1:0-27850 GCA_041941305.1 Saprospiraceae bacterium | reverse complement strand
TTCCGCTGCTTGAATAGGTATCATATAGATTTTTTGTTAATAGCGAGAATTGCTGACTTACAGAAAAAGACTTGGTATATAAAATAACATTATGTTTTTGATGAGATTCATACATAGTTGATGGGTAATTTGAAGAATAGTTTGGTGGTTGTTCGAAAAAAAATAAATACCTAAGAACTTTAGGGTAGCGATTCAAAAATATTATTCCAAAATAATCTTAAAACTAACACTAAAATCCCATTTAAAATAAATGATTGATTTTCAATTGTTTAAAAAGTTGATTTGTATTTAATATTTATTTTTTAACAATTCATCTCTTCAAAAACTTGAATTTCAAGAAGAATAATATTTAATTTGCACTGAAATTTTTAAGACTTTTTAAGATTTTTCAAAAGAAAAATTAACACCTAAATCTCCCTTTTTCAATTCTATCAAAAGCAAAGCAAACTACAATCACACTGTTTATTATTATAACCTAAAGGTTACTACACGGGAGGAAAAGTTTCAAAGTGAGTTAAATATAGGTTGAACCGAATGAAGCATGTTATTTAGCCCTCATGGTTAATGAACATATTTTTTGGAAATGTAATTTTAGATTCTATGAATCAAAAAAACACTACTAAACTAATTTATTTACTTCTTTTTACTTTTTGCTGTTCTTCAATGTTTATAGAAAGCATTATGGCACAAAGCCCTGTCATTCTTGGCTCTGGAAATAACAGCGGAATGACGGTGACTACCAGCGACAATAATGGAAATAGTACGGGTGATCAAACGGTAGATGGTTTGGGACTCCTGCCAAACTTATCAGCAACTTCCCGGTTTTTGGGACAAGCAACGCTGGGAGCAGACTATGAAACCATTGTGGCTACCTCACAAAAAACTTATGAACAGTGGATTGATGAGCAAATGGCATTACCCAGAGGCTTGGACATTGAAGACTATACCAAAGATATTACGGTGATGGTTTTGGACTCTACTTATACCAATGGTGGAGATCCAAACAATGTGCGTCCAAGGGTTTATTATTGGCATACCGCCTGGTGGCAATATATCATGACACAGCCAGATGTGCTTAGGGCCAGGGTAGCTCTAGCATTAAGCGAGATTTTTGTAATCTCTGAGCTTCCCGAACTTGATGATGTGCCTTTAGGATTGGCGAATTATTATGATATGTTGCTTGAGAATGCATTTGGCAATTATCGTGATCTCATTGAAGATGTAACTTTTCACCCTTGCATGGGCGTTTACTTGACACATGTCAACAATCCAAAGGCAGATTCAAACTTTTTACGTTTTCCTGATGAAAACTATGCCAGAGAGGTCATGCAATTGTTTTCCATTGGTTTGTTTGAATTAAACAATGATGGTTCAAGAAAATTAGATGGAGGTGGAGAACCCATTGCTACATATGATAATGAAGATATTGCAGAATTTGCAAAAGTCTTTACCGGTATGACCTATGGAGATGCTTTTTTATTTGGACAAGATCCTTTGAGTGAATTGAGTTTCACGATACCTATGCAAATGAACAATTTCTGGCATGAACCCGGTCCAAAATATTTGCTGAATGGAGATACCATTCCCAATCGACAACCAAATGATGGAATGGCAGATGTACAGGATGCTTTGGATAACTTGTTTAACCATCCCAATGTAGGACCATTCCTGGCTCGATTACTGATTCAAAGGTTGGTTACCGCAAATCCAACTCCAGAATACATCAATCGAGTTGCGAATGCATTTAATGATAATGGTCTGGGAGTAAGAGGAGACATGAAAGCAGTTATCAAAGCTATTTTATTAGATGAGGAAGCAAGAGATTGCTCCTTGGTGGATGATCCTTTTTCAGGAATGTTAAGAGAACCTATGGTGCGTTATACTCAATTGTGTAGAGCATTTAATGCTTTTAGCCCAGCTGGTACCTATAGAAATGATATGGATGATTTTTACCAATTGACTTTCCAGCGCCCTTTAGCTTCTCCATCTGTTTTTAATTTCTTCCAACCTGACTATCAGCCAATAGGACCTATTGATGACGCTGATATGGTGGCTCCGGTATTTCAGATTACCAATTCTGTTACGATTTTGGGATACGCCAATAGATTACATGATTGGATTATGAAAGAAAATCAGGTGATGGAGTATCGCGATTTCTTTTCTGGGGAAGTCAATGATGATGACCGAAAAGTCAATTTCGATTTGACTGATGAATTGGCTTTGGATGAAATTTCTGAAATGGGTGAATTGATCGAGCGATTGGATTTGATTTTAGCTCATGGTCAGTTGTCAGATGCAACTAAAAATATCATCCAAAGTAAACTGAGCCAAATTCCTGACAATCGATCCGTCGAGCGGACCAGGACTGCAATCTTCCTGGTGATGATGTCTCCTGAATATTTAATCATTCGTTAATGGGATTCTGAAATTACACAACTATTAAATCATTTAAACCACAAAAAATAAATGGGACGCCGAAATATTTCCCGTAGACAATTCATAGGAGAAGCTAGCTGTGCTGCTTTAGGTTCAACCACTTTGCTTTCTTCTGTTGCCAATCTCATCATGGCAAACAAAATGATTGGCACTTCTCTTAGTCCACCGCCTGATTATAAAGCTTTGGTTTGCATTTTGCTTGCAGGAGGAAATGATTCTTTCAACATGTTAGTTCCTAGAGGTGCTTCAGAATATGCTCAATACGCAGCTACCAGATCTGATTTGGCTTTACCTCAAGGTGACTTGTTGCCTATCAACCCAATTACAAGTGATGGCAAAGAATATGGTGCACATCCAAGTATGAGTGGTGTTCAGCAGATGTTTGAAGCAGGAGAGTTGGCATACATGGCAAACATTGGGACCTTGATAGAACCTATAGCCAATGAAACCGAATATCGTTCAGGTCTGAAGAAATTGCCTTTAGGATTATTCTCTCATTCTGACCAAATTCAGCAATGGCAAACCTCGGTTCCACAAAGCCGGGAAGCAATTGGCTGGGGAGGTAGAATGGCAGATATTGTGAAAACGATGAATACCAATCAAGGTATTTCGATGAATATTTCTCTTTCCGGTCGGAATGTTTTTCAATCGGGGAATACAGTCTTAGAGTATTCAATAAAGAATTCCGGAACCGGTGTTGAGGGAATAGAGCCAATCAATATCTGGATGTCTGAATCAGGATTTGTGAATAGAATGCGTACAGAAGCGATTACTGATATGGCAACTTATACTTATGCCAATATTTTTAAAGAAACATTGGGCACACTTACCAATCAATCTATGGAATCTATTGAAGAATTCCAGAATGCGATTGCTGGGGTAGAGCCATTCAATACTTCCTTTTCGGATCATTACCTTTCTCAAAATCTCAACATGACTGCTAAAGTAATTGCTGCCAGAGATACTTTGGGGATGAATCGCCAAACCTTCTTCATGACTTTTGGTGGCTGGGATCACCACAATGAAGTGATCAATAACCAGCAGTTTATGTTAGGTGTGGTAAGTGCAGCCATCAAAGAATTTTTTGATGCATTGAAAGAAATTGGAATGGAAAACGATGTGACACTTTTTACCATTTCTGATTTTGCAAGAACGCTCACTTCTAATGGACGAGGTTCAGACCATGCCTGGGGAGGAAATTCCATTGTTGCAGGAGGCGCTGTAAAAGGGCAAGAGATTTATGGAACCTTCCCGGAATTGAATGTAGCGGGGAATCCGCTGATTATCAGTAGTCGAGGAAATTTGATTCCAACTACTTCAGCTGATGAACTTTTTGCAGAATTGGCACTTTGGTTTGGCGTTTCACCAAATGATTTGACGACTATTTTACCAAATATTGGTAACTTTTATACACCAGGTTCTCCTTCGCCGCCAATTGGCTTTTTGTTGTAAACGAAGGATGATTTTTTCAAAAATTAATTCATTGACTCAAACTTCATTAACTCATGCATAAATATTTATACCAAATAATATTTTGCTTTTTGACGGCAAGTTTATTGTCTGTGAGCCTGGTTGCTAATTCAGATAATACCAATCCGAACGAGGAAAAAGTGGTAGTCACTCCACCTCCTCCTCCCAGCTGTATTGGATCTTCAGGAACTGTCATCAGGCATATTTTTAAGAATCCAACTTCTAAGTATGATGACTTCATTCATTACGAACCGCACTATCCTCAGAGCCCGGATTACATTGAATATACAAGTACTTTACAATCCACCTACAATTATGAGAATTATTATGCATCCGTAATTCGCGGGTTTATCAGAGCTCCGGAAACTGGACAGTATGTTTTTAATATCACAGGAGATGATTATTGTGAATTTTATATAAGTACGGATACTTTTCCTTCAAATATTAGTGATACCACTGCTTGGGTTCCTGGTTATTCCTGGATAGATGATCACACAAAATACCCTGAACAAACCTCAGATACCCTTAATCTAGTACAAGATGAGTATTATTATTTTGAGGTATTTCAACAAGAGGGTGGTGGCGGTGACCACGTTCAGGTATATTGGAAAATGCCTTCCACTCTAAATCAGACTGAATGGGAATTGGTTCACGGGATCCATATTTATGAGTATTTATGTGGACCTTCATGTCCTCCTGCCGGAACTGCCTGTGACGATGGAGATCCTACTACTATTCAGGATCAGCAAGATGGGGCTTGCAATTGTTGGGGGACACCTGCAACCATCCCGTTTGCCTGTATTGGAGATAGAGGAGGATTGACTGCTTTGTATTGGGATGGTATAAATGGAGACAATGTAGTAGATCTGGAAAATCATGCGAGTTATCCTTTATCCCCCACGAGAGCAGAAGCGATTACAAGATTGCAAGGACCTTCAGAAACTGAAAGTATTTATGGTACAAGACTTCGGGGGTATTTATATATTCCAGTTACCGGTAATTACAATTTTGCAATAACAGGAAACAATGAAACGGAATTTTACTTAAGTACCGCCCAAACGCCTTCAGAAGGAGATATGATTGCTAATTTGGTCTATGATACTGAAAAGTTTGACTTTTATGAGGAAGCTAGTCAAATCTCAGGACCGCAAGCACTGAATGCTGGCACATTTTATTCCATAGAATTATTGCACAAAGAGCATTATGGTGACGATCACTTCAGAGTTTTCTGGAAAACGCCCTTTGCTTCGGATACTTCATGGCATATAATTGATGGTTCATTTTTATATCAATATGCTTGCGAAATTGCTTGTGTACCTGCAGGATTGCCTTGTGATGATGGAGATTCTCAGACATTCAATGATCAGTATGATGGAAATTGCAACTGTGTAGGGACTCCCTGTGATGATGAGGCATGTTCAAATCAATTGGGTTTTACCCCTTATGACGATTGTGGTTATTCAGAAAATCATACGACGGATGCTCAAGAATCCTGGTTATCATGCCAACCGTCAGTGAGCCCAAATCCTGCCAGAGGGTTGAGCCATTGGATTCACTATAATTTTGGAGCACTGTATAAGCTGGATAATGCAAAAATCTGGAACTACAATGTAGACGGAGCAACTTCCCAGGGTTTCAACACGATTGTTATTGATTATTCTGTAGATGGGGTTAATTGGACGGAATTAGGTACTTTCAATTTGGAACAGGCAGATGGAAGTATCAATTATGATGGGGAATTGCTCAATGCGTTTTCAGGAATCGTTGCTCAACATGTTTTAATTACAGGTATTGACAACTTTGATGCGAGTCCGTGTATGGGAATCAGTGAAATCACCTGGTCTGCTTATGATTGTCCAAGTGTCGGTTCTGCTTGTGATGATGGAGATGTAATGACCGTGAATGACATTTACGACGCCAATTGTAATTGTGCTGGTACACAAGTATCCAATGCATGCCTGGCTCAGGATACCACGATTAGTTTGGATCCACATCCTACATCGACATTTGAAATAACAGCGACCATTATGTCTGCTTCAAGGATATATACAAATGCAGCAGTACAATTTATAGCAGGAGAAACAGTAACTTTGATGCCAGGATTTCATTCTCAGCGAGGTAGTTCATTTTTGGCGGCGATAATTCCCTGTAATTCTCCCCGACCCGAGGATGATGATACAACCACCAAATTTGAAGATTTGGCAGAGCAACCAGAAGTGGTAAACATGAACAAAGCCTCTCTTCGGATTGCTCCTAACCCAACAAGAACCTGGACTTCATTTGATTATGTAGTCCCTGAATCTGGAAAAGTTCGCTTAGGCATCTTTACAAGTTCTGGTCAGTTGGTGACCTGGATTTTAAATGGCAATCAAACTGAAAAAGGGAGATATTCAAAGCAGTTTCCTGGTCATCAATTGCCTGGAGGGGTTTATTTTGTGACGCTTCAGACGAATGGGGAGGTGGTGACGGAGAGGTTGGTAATTGTAGATTAAACTATAACTTTTTAAATAACACACATTAACTATTCATAAAATTTAAATCTTTAGAAAATGAAAAATATAATTATTATAGCATTAGTCGTTTTTGGTTTGGGTTGGGAGTCTGGTGTTTATGCACAACCCTATAACATAGTATGGACAGATATTGTCGGTGCAAATGCAACTGGCTCTACGCTTACAAAGAACACAACTATAGGTTGGGGTAATTCAGGAGGAGCATCCAGTAATGTTCTGACCGCTGGAGTTGATGGTTGGGCGAACTATGTAGCATTAGTTACAAATGAGAAGAGGATGTTTGGATTATCAGATTCAAATGCAGATGCTAACTACACAACCATTGCATATGCAATAAACCTAAGAGATTTGGGTGATATAAGAGTATTCGAAAACGGAATTCATAGAGGTGATTTTGGAAATTATTCAGCAAATGACGTTTTTGAAATTGAGAGAATAGGCACTACCATCACCTACAAGAGAAACAGTATTGTTTTTTATACATCTACGGTACCTTCAACAACGGATTTAATTGTAGATGTTTCTTTATACACTTCAAATGCTGCAATTTCTAATGGTCAAGCCTCTTTTGACATTCCAGGTGGCGGTGCAGGTAATGGAAATGGTAATGGCGGTGGCGGAAACAATAATGGTGGAGGAGGAGTCTGGACTGCTAGTGGAGACAACATCTACTACAACACAGGAAACGTAACCGTTGGCGATACCACAGACAATGGCCGCCTATACGTCAAAAACGACAGCACCGGTCTCAACGGCATGGTCATCAACCAAACCGTCAATACCGATACTACATCTGCCTTAAAACTCGAAGTAGAAGGCAACAGCTCCAAAGCACTCATTATCGAAGCAGCTGGGACGACTCAATTCCAAATCAACGGTAACGGAAAAGCCTATGCTCGGGAAGTAGAAGTCACTTTAAACCCCTTCCCTGACTACGTCTTCGAAAAAGATTATCAATTAATGCCTTTAGATCAGCTGAAAATCTTTATTGAAAAAAATAAACACCTTCCCAATGTCCGTACAGGAAAGGATATTGACCAAAATGGAATTGGCTTAGGGGACTTGAGCCATAAACAAATGGAGAAAATTGAAGAGTTGACTTTGTACATATTGCAAATGAACGAAAGACTGAATAAATTGGAAGAGGAGAACAAGAAATTGAAAGCCGAAATCTCCAAAATAAAATAATAGCAATCTACAAATATGAGGTTTTTGAAGCCTTAAAAGGGGGTAACTTTTGTTGCCTCCTTTTTTTAATTGTGTAACAATGAGTATAATTAACCACAACTTGTGGCCATTTTTGCCGTTCTCATTAAGTATTTAAAATTGAACAGGTTTATGATCAGTACTCAATCCCAGGGAAAAAAAGAAATCATTTCAGACATTGCTCCAAATTCTGAAGTTCAGAATGTCTCAATATTGGCCTTCCTTTTATTATTGATTCTTCCATTTTTAGGGAATTCCCAAAATGACTTCAAAACCCTAAAAACAGTTTCAGAGAAAGTCAAAAAAAACTTTGACGCAGGAGTGCAATTTATGGGTGGAAAACATTTTGAGCAAGCCAGTAAATATTTCAGCAAAGCACTTGGACAAGAACCCCAATTCATCGATGCACAAATATTTTTGGCGGGTGCACAAGCCCAATTGGGAAACTTAGTTAATGCAGAAAACGGTTTTGAAAAAGCATTGGAACTTTCCAAAACCTATGATATTGAAGTTTTTTTCGATTTAGGTTTAGTGGAGTACAGACAAAAAAAGTATGAAGAAGCTGCGCTTCATTTTCAGAACTATATCAACCTGAAACCAAAAAAATCGAGAAGGCTGGCAAGTGCACAAAAATATTTGGGAATTGCAACCATCATGTCTGAATCTACCAGGAATGATTTCCAATTTCTTCCGAAGAATTTAGGTCCCAATATTAACACGAAGGGTGATGAATACCTGCCCGCATTGACAGCAGATGGTAAAACATTAATTTATTCAAAGCTAATAGGAGGAAGAAGGTATGGACATGAAGATTTTTATCAAAGTTTTCTGGAAGATGGAGTTTGGCAAAAAGGAGAACCTATAGAAGATTTAAATACAGACTATGATGAAGCAGCCCATACCATTTCCCAGGATGGCAATTTGATGGTTTATACTGCTTGTAATCGAAAATCAGGCTTGGGGAGTTGTGATTTATATATTGCGGAACAAAAATGTGGACAATGGACTAGTCCAAATTTGTTACCTCAACCAGTATCTACAGGTGCATGGGAGTCTCAACCAGCAATTTCTCCTGATGGGAAAACACTTTATTTTTCAAGTAGCAGACCCGGCGGAGTTGGAAAAAAAGACATCTGGTTTACTACAAGAAAGCCCGATGGAGGCTGGGAAATGCCGATAAATATGGGAAATGTTATCAATACACCTGGAGATGAAAAGGCCCCCTTTATTCACCCTGATGGACAAACTTTGTATTTTCTTTCAAGTGGACATCAAGGCTTGGGATTTGAAGATATTTTTATAAGTCGGAGACAGGAAGATGGAGCATGGTCGAAGCCCAAGAATATGGGATTTCCCATTAACACTGAATCATCCGAAGGCCCCATTTTTGTGAGTTTAGAGGGGGAAACCGCTTTTTTTAGCAGTAGTCATGAAAAATATGAGGGTGCTCAGGGGAAAATGGATATTTACAGTTTTGTGTTGCCAGAACATCTTCGTCCCCATCCTGTAACTTATGTAAAAGCAATTGTAAAAGATGCCAACAACTCAGAACCCTTAAATGCCTTTGTTGAATTTATTGACCTTGCGACTGGGAATATCCATGCTTTTTCCAATACGGATTGCAATGGAGCGTTTTTGGTGACACTTCCTGTAGGAAAAAAATATGCCCTGAATGTATCCAAGGAGAAATACTTGTTTCATTCAGAACATTTTGCCCTTAATGAACCAGGAAGTTTTCTTAAACCTTATCATTTAGATATTAAATTAATTTCAATTCCTACACTGGCTTCTAAACCATCCAAAGAATTGCCTCTTGAAAAATCGACCCCTATAATTTTAAAGAATGTCTTTTTTGAAACTGCTTCTGCAGCTCTCAAAGAGGAATCATTAAGCGAACTTAACCGTTTGAAAAAATTACTTAATGACAACCCAGAATTGAAAATTCAGATCAATGGTCATACAGATAATGTAGGTTCTGAAGAAGATAATCTGACACTTTCCAATAATCGGGCAAAAGCCGTCTACGATTTTTTAATTCAAAATGCAATTGATGCTGAACGTTTGACTTATAAAGGCTTTGGAGAGACAATGCCAATAGATTCAAATGAAACAGAGGAAGGGAGAAGACAGAATCGAAGGACAGAATTTGAAGTGATAATTCAAGAGATAAAATCACCCTGATTTTTCTCTATTTTCAATAGACTTGTTACCCTTTGAGAAATGCTTGACTGAGATTTAGGTTTTTTCGCTATTTTTTAAGGAAAAAGGAAAATTAGCGAAAAAAAGATATTTTCAGACAGGTGTTTTTTAAAGGGTAACAAGTCTAATTAGTAGACTGAAAGTTTGTACCTAAAAGGATTTCCATAACTTGAAAACGTAATTTCCCAAAAAGGGAAGCCTGCCAAAACTAAGCTTTTTGATTATTCCCTGAATTTTCGTTATTTCCCTCTGTGAATAAAAGAGCTTCTGTTAATTTTTCTTCTGAATTCCAATGGTTTACGGATTTGACAAAAATCTATCAAGTTCTGTAACCAAAACAAGGACTTTATTTATAATTCGCAGAACCAATATATTTAAATTTTCAGGTCGATAAATATTGGAATAAGCTCTTTCAGCTCAACTTTGATATCTTTAAATTCTGTGAGCGAAGCGAAATACATTTGGTTAGTTCTGTTCAAATTACTGACAATCAGTGGTTTGACTCAAAGTTCAAATTTCAAGTTTGAGCATATCGATCATTTGCCAGGCTCACCAAATCACTCAGTTTACAAAATATATGAAGATCCAAAAGGCTTTATTTGGTTTGGTACCCAAAATGGACTTTACCGCTATGATGGCTATTCTTTTAAAATAATCTACCACAATTTTTTAGACAGCACTGCTCTTTCCCATCCCACCATCTATGAAATAACTGGAGATGTTGGAGGGCAGTACCTCTGGTTGGGAACAGGAAAAGGCCTGAATAAATATGATCGCAGTTCTGGTAAGACCAAGCGCTTCTATCCGCATCCTGAATTGATAAAAAAAGGACTGAAAGAACGCAACAGGGTTTATTCCGTCAAACAAAATCAAGATGGCAAATTATGGGTGACCACATCTATGGGGCTCTCACTCTTTGACCCACAAAAGGAAAATTTTGAAACTATTGAGATCGTAGACCCAAAACAAAAAATTTACTTTTCTCATAAAGTAAAAGAAGATAAGAACGGACAATTTTGGTTTGGCACCAATAGTGAATTGTTGCGTATTGATACAAGTGAAAAAAAGGCAATTCCTTTTTTTATTCCTGGTCTTGAAAAATTGGAGAAAAAAAATGCTTTTCGAGAAACCTTTATTGATGAAAAAGGAAATTTTTGGTTGAGCTTTAATCGTGATTTGCTCAAATGGAACCCGGACTCCAACACGCTTTCAAAAATTACCCTGCCTCGACATAGTCAGTCTCGAATTTATAGTATGTACAAGGATAATTCAGAAAGGCTCTGGATTAGTTTCTCAAGGGGAAATTTGATTATATATGACATGAAATCTCAATCTAATCAGCTCTTTGAATACGATCCTACGCACCCAAACAGCCTTTTTGAAGGAGGTATTCTTTCACTGTGGGAGGACTATTCAAAAAACGTATGGATTGGTTCCGGGAATGGAATTTGGAAGGTAAGCCCAAGAGACTTTGAACACATCTTAAATGAGCCTGAATTGTTTAAACGACCTAATGATGTTAGGAAATTAGCAGAGGATAGCAATAATTACATTTATACTTCAGCGATAGATGGGATATACCGACACAGCCCAGACCGTCGAGAGATTGTGAAACTTCCCTATGAAATTGATGGAGAACCTATTTATCTGGGGGCTTTGCACATGTTTGCAGATACCGACAATGCTATTTGGGTAAGTTTGGCGCATAGTCGGGCAATTGGGGTTTTTAAATGTGTACCAGGTGATACGGTTTTTCGGCATGTTGAGTTGGGTGAATATTTTTCCAAAACTGGCGTATGGAATATTATTCAGGATAAACAAAAAAAAGACTTTTTGTGGTTGGCTTCTTCATTGGGTTTGGTACATCTGAATAAGCAAACGCTTAAGTGGAAAATTTTTAAACCAAAAGATGACTTACCTGATTTGCCTTTCAACCGATTGCGAAACCTGGCACAAGAAGATTCGACTGCACTTTGGACTTATTATTTAGGAGCTTCAGCTATTGGTCGTTTTGACTTGAAAGCACATTCTTTTGAAATGTTCCGGCCTCCGCCTGAATTGGCTCATACGCTCGGTGGAGAATTACGAACCTTTCAAATTGATGAAGAGAAAAATATCTGGATTGCAACTTCTGATGGGTTGACTCGATATAATATCCCTAAACGTCAATTTTCATTTTACACTTCCAAAGATGGGCTACCCGAAAATAATTTGCAATGTGTTTTACCTGATAGGGGTGGACGGCTCTGGTTAATGGGGAATAGAACGATATCCCTTTTTTCCCTTGAAGAAAAAGTAGTCAAACAGTTTTATGTAGATCATGACTTGAAATTATTGAATAATGTCTATTTTAAAAATCCAAATGGCACCATACTCGTTGGAGGAAAAAATGGCTTTTATCGAATTGATCCAACAATAATGGAACAAAATCAATTGCCTCCCAAAGTTGCCTTGACGGATTTTAAAGTGGCAGATAAATCATATGAATTTGGAAAACCAATTGAAGATTTAACTCAAATTCAATTGTCATCAAGGGAAAACGGCATCACCTTTGAGTTTGCAGCCTTACATTTTCTAGAACCAGAAAACAATCAGTACAAATGTCAGTTGGTTGGTTTCGATCCTGATTGGCGGGATTTGGGGACTGAACGAAAAGTGACCTACACCAATTTATCTCCTAAAACATACACTTTTCGGGTTATTGCATCCAATTGTGATGGTATTTGGAATGAGGAAGGATTGTCTGTAGATTTGATCATTACGCCTGTGATGTGGCAAACCAATTGGTTTAAAGCCTTGTTGGCTTTGGTTTTAATCGCAATTGTTTATGCCCTCATTCGGAATCGTCAACACCAAACCATTTTAAAACAAGAGAAAGAACTCGCAGAACAATCCGCCCAGTACAAATCTCAATTCCTTGCCAATATCAGTCATGAAATTCGAACGCCGATGAATGCAATCATTGGACTAAGTAACTTGATGAATGATACTGAATTGACAGCCAAGCAACAGGAATATACTGGTGCAATACATCAATCTTCAAAGAACTTGCTTTCCATTATCAATGATTTATTGGATCATGCGAAAATCGAATCTGGAAAATTTACTTTTAACAATAAGCCATTTGACCTGGAAGTCAGTATAAATCAACTATACAATACCTTGATTTTTAAAGCTAAGGAAAAGGGATTGGTCTTTGGTACTAAGATAGACGAGGATGTTCCAAAGCAACTGGTAGGAGATTCTGTTCGTTTGCAGCAAATATTGTTGAATTTAACTGGCAATGCACTGAAATTTACGGAAAAAGGGGAAGTCCTCGTTAATGTTCATAAAATAGAAGAGCAAGAGGGGAGGGTAGAGTTGTTATTTACTGTTAGCGATACAGGGGTGGGTATACCAAAGGAAAAATTGGAAATGATTTTTGAAAGCTTCAAACAAGCCGATGAGGAAGTTTTTGCAAAATATGGAGGTACAGGTTTAGGCCTTTCCATTGCAAAAGAACTTGTTGAGCAGCAAGGGGGGGCACTCAAAATCAAGAGTAAAGTAGGGAAGGGAACTATTCTGGAATTTAATCTGCCATTTGAAATTGCTGAAATATCAGAACCTCAAAAAGTAACTCCAATAGGCAGCTTTGACTTTGAGGACTTAAATATACTGTTGGTTGAAGACACTTATTTCAACCAAATGTTGGCTTTGGAATTACTAAAAAATAAAATTGAAGGAGTTCAAATTGATGTAGCCGACAATGGCAAGATTGCATTGGAAAAGTTGGAGTCCAATAACTACGATTTAATCCTAATGGATGTCAAAATGCCTGTTATGGATGGATTTGAAGCTACAAGTGCCATTCGCAAAATGAAAAATGAGAAACGTAAAATACCTATTTTGGCCCTTACTGCAAATGCAGTCCCTGAACAATTGGAAAAGTGCAAAGCGGTAGGTATGAACGATATTGTTACTAAACCGATAAATGGGGATGAATTATTTGAAAAAATGAGTTTAATTCTTGCCACAGATAGAGCAAGTAAGGGTTAAGTAATTTTGTGCTTTCAAATTCTCAAACTATTAATCTCTCAGAATATGATAGACCTTTCAACACTCAAAAACCTGATGGGAGACAATGAGGCAATGGTTCAAAAGTTTCTCGACATTTTTAAAAACCAAACGCCTGTTCAATTGGAGGAATTGGAACATTACCTAAATTCCAAAGATTGGAAAAATGCATCTAATGTCGCTCATGCCATTAAAAGTCAATGCAAATATTTGGGATTGGAAACAATCGCTGATTTGGCTTATCAGATTGAAAGCAATACTGAATCAGAAATAGATTTAGAATCGCAGAAGCAGCTTTTTGAAGATATGAATCAAAGGTTAACAATCATTCTGGAATCCTTAAAATAGGATGTAACCCAATTAATTTATCTTCGTCAAACCTTAAAAATTCTTAAAAAAGCCTATTCTCCCTTACATTTCGCATCCAAATACGTTTTAATTCACGGTTTTTCAGAAATTTGCAACTCAAACTATTTATGATGATTCGATTGTTGATCTTTACTTTTTGTTGTACGATAGCACTTAGTTCATTTTCCCAGGAAATTGTGGTAGATTCCGTTCAAGCTCCCATTCCATGCAAAATTGCAGTAGACTCTACAGATGAATTTGACTCTACTCGAATTGTTACTACAGAAACCCTGGTCTTGGGCTATATGGTTCCAACTCAAAATCTTACTGAAGAATTGGATGGGAAAACGCTTACAGAAGAGGCAAAAACCATCTTTACTTATGCAGAAGGTACCAATAATGTCCGTTCCTTTTTCCTTACCCTGGTCGTCACAGAATACGATTACTTGAAAATCGACAATGGATATTCGGTCTATCTCAAATTAACGAATGGCAAAATCGTCAAACTCTACAATGTGCCCGATAATGGAGAATTGAACCGAGATATCATCATGTGGCTGTATCAGCATACCTGCGTTGTGCCTCTTGAAATTTATCATTTGCTCAAGCACGAAAAAGTAGAAAAAATCCGAATCAACTACGAAAATGCAAAGCGAACCATAGTGTTAAATGAAGAACAACAAACTGAATTGCAAAGACTGGTACTTTGTGTAGAAGCAGCATTAAGAGGTGAAAGTCACCTAAATCCTTAAATAGTTGAACTTTTAATTTTATCCAACAACATCTTAGTTTCGGGCAAAGGTTCTACTCCAAATTCCTCTTCCAGCACTGCTACACATTGCTGATAAGTTTTGATAGCCATTGGACGATTACCCTTCCTGAAATAAGCTTCCATTTGTATTCGATAAGCATCTTCCCAGGTAGCATCTATCTGCAATGCTTTTTGTGCCAGTCGAATGCTTTCCACTGGATTTTTTGGAATTAGTAATTCTGCTAAAGTAATAATAGCTCCAAGAACCAGTACCTGAATTCGTTCCCTTTCTGCACTCGACCAATCTTCATACAGCCGCTCTGGTAAAAAGGTTCCATGATGTAAATTGATGGCTTCGCGATAAGCCTGAATCGCAACTTTTGGATGTTCGATATGGTTCAGGTTCCCAATTTCAATGAAGTTCTCCATTGCTTCAGCGTCGATCCATATGTCAGTCAGATTTAATTGGTAGGTAAGTCCTTGTCGTAAAATGTATTTGGCTTCCGTTCGACTTTTTCGTTCTGGCTCCAATACTTTGTTGATGCCATGCAAAGCTACCTTAAAATACTGGTCACCTGCTTTGCCATCAACTTCTTCCCAAAGTCGATCGATGATTTGTTCTTTGTGCAGTCCCCTTCGATGTCTGGAAGTAATCAAAAACTGAAATAATTGAAGCGTCTTATCTCTGCCCCAATCCTTTGCTCCTATAAGATCGCCCTTGCGCCAAACCTGGAAGCCGCCGAGCATTTGTACCTGTATACTTGCACGTTCTCTCTGTTCTAGTAAAGATGATATTTGTTCCTGGTGAGTTATGGTTCAAAAAAAGTTTAAAATTGCCCAAAATGGTTTAATGAAATCTGCCAACTGCCAACTGATATCTATTTACTGAGTCTTTCCACTTTTTCATTTAAATCATCAATTGTTTTTGACATCTTCTCCATCATTTCCACCAAATGATGATAATCAGATTTACTTGCTGCCCGCCACTCATCAATTTCCAGTTTTTGTCCAAATCGCTCTTCGAGTTTATGGCTAATATCTTCCCCCATTTGATTGAACTGTTGTTGAAACTGAGCCATTTGTTTTTTGGGGTCCTTCAATGTATCAATCACCATTTTGGGTCCTTCAAAAGCCATTTTTTTCCATAAATCGAAGCTTTTGGCCAAAATGCCTTGTTGCTCTTCCGGTGTTTTATCTTCCATTGCCTGAATGGTCAAATCAGCCAACTTCCCTTGAATGAATTTGGCAATTTCCTCAAATTCGGAAAATCGCTTTTCATCACCACCTTGTACATGTTGAATATGCCCACGCCACTGGACCTGCTGTTCACCTTCAGTATTCTTAAATATTTTTTGATTGAATCGAAGGACGAAGGAAGCTGTTTCTTCTTTTTTAGTCGCCATGATTATGTATTATGAATGAGAGTTTAATCAGCATATGCGCATCAAAACCCATTGTACAATTGAAAAAAACACTGTGCTCAAATCAATTATAATTTCAAAGAAGTGCTAAAATTACAATTTCGTAGTTACAATCCGGTTACAGGGAAAATTTGAATATCCGGGTACAATAAAAAGAATGTAACCCAACTGTAACAATGAAATAGTACTTTTGTCCAGCATTCCATAATATCCAGGGGAGTTCTTGGATAAACATTCACCAATCAAAATTTACCATCGTGTTCGGAAAACTATTCAATGACATACAAAATCCTGAAATTCAATCAATTACTGGAATAGATGCTACCTTTCTATATACGGAAACTCCAACGAGCCCTATGCACATTGGAAGCGTAGCGGTTTTGGAAGGTGCATTGAGTTTTGAAACTTTTCGGGAGCGTATCAAAAGTCGTATTCATTTGGTTCCGAAACTGAGGAAACGATTGGTATATGTGCCTATGAGTGTAGATTATCCCTATTGGGTAGATGATCCACATTTTGATATTGATATGCATTTGCAGCATATTGCCTTGCCAAAACCTGGGGGATGGAAAGAGTTGAGAGCGATAGCTTCTACTATTTTTAGCAATCATCTCGATCTTAACCGACCACTTTGGTCTTTTACTTTTGTTGAGGGAATTAACTCCATCGCTCAAGTCCCAAAAGGATCGGTAGCAATTATTGCAAAAATACACCACGTGGCAATTGATGGAATGGCGGGAGCTGGTATATTGAGTTTGTTGTACGATCTTTCTCCAACCCCTTCAAAGGTACCTCAAGCGGAGCCTTATCGCCCAAAACCATTGCCTAATGAATTGGCGATGATTTTGAAAAGCACAATGAGCTTTGCCCAAAATCCAATGAAATTTCCAAAATTGATAGGTGAAGCTGTATCTGCAACAGTCAAAACAGGTATGTTTTCCAGAATGAAAGGTGCGGAACTACCTACTGCTCCATTCTCCGCCCCAAACACTCCACTAAATGGAATCATCGCTTCCCGTAGAAAGTGGAACATGGCAATTTTATCATTAGACAGGGTCAAAGCATTGAAAAACATCATGAATACGACCTTGAACGATGTGATATTGGCGATATGTGCAGGAGCATTGCGGAGATACCTCCTCGAAAAAGACAAATTACCCAAAAAGCCATTAGTGGCAATGGTGCCCATTTCAACCAGAACCGATGCTGATGGAAAAACAAGCGGCAATCAGGTTTCTTCTATGTTAGTCCAATTAGCAACGAATATAGAAGACCCAATAGAACGTCTGGAGGTCATTCATGAAAATACGGTCAGAGGAAAAACATACCACGGTGCAATAGGTGCCAAAACTTTGGCAAAAATGGCGGAAGCTGTTCCATTCGGCATCGCCAATCAGGCAGCGAGATTGTATTCTCGGTTTCATTTGTCAGAGCTACATAATCCGGTATTTAATGTCACCATCACCAATGTTCCAGGTCCACAATTTCCGATTTATTTAGAAGGGCATAAACTACTTTCGATTGGAGGTATGGCTCCTGTAATAGATGGTATGGGCTTGATTATCAGCATTTTTAGTTACGATGGAAGAATCACGGTGGCGCCTACTTCAGACATCAAATCTATGCCAGATTTAGACCTGTTTACCCGCTACTTACGTGAGTCTGCTAACGAACTGGAAGCTGAAATTCTTAAAATTGAAAAAAATAAAAAAGAGAAGAAAAAGCCAACCAAAACTACTGCCGAATCGAATGTCCTTTTTGAGCACATCAAAAAATACCTTAAAGAAAATCCAGATGCTGTCAAACCCAACAGTGGCTTGTTTCAGTTCCATGTTACTGGAGAAGTTCCTACTTTCTGGCGGTTGGATTTGAATAAAGCACCTGCAGTTGTCCGCAAAAGCAAAGTCAAAAACCCGGATGCTACTTTTAAAATTTCTGATAAGCACCTGATGCTTGTTGCCAAAGGAGAACTCAATATGCAGACAGCTTTTGTTCAGGGAAGACTGAAGATAGATGGAGATATGGGCAAAGCGATGGGGTTGGGTACTGTTTTGGGGAAGCTGCCGAAGATAAAAGTATAGGAGTCTAACCAGGCTCTGCCTCTGACCCCAATCGATGTCTTATCAAGCCCCTAAAAGCATCCATTGCTGTATTCCCTTCATGTACTACTTTGTACACTTCGTAAGAAATAGGCATCTCTACGTTGTATTCCCGAGCTAGTTCCATCACTACACCAGAACTTTTGACCCCTTCCGCTACCTCGGACATTTCACTGATGATTTCATCCAAACTGCGACCTTTGCCTAATTGAAAGCCAACTGTGCGGTTGCGACTCATAGGACTATTACAAGTAGCCACTAAATCTCCCATTCCTGCCAAACCAGCGAAGGTAGCTGGCTTGCCACCTATGGCTACTCCAAGTCGCGTCAATTCTGCCAAACCTCTGGTGATAACCGCCGCTCGGGTATTGTCTCCAGCTCCAGCGCCATCCCCCATTCCAGCAGCAATGGCAATGATGTTTTTAAGTGCGCCACCCAGTTCGCAGCCAATAACGTCATCATTGGTATAGACTCTAAATAAACCTGTCCGAAACAACTTTTGTAGCGCATTGGCAATGGTATCATCCACCATGGCGATGACACTGGCAGCAGCTTGCCCGGCGACGATTTCTTTAGCAAGGTTGGGACCCGTGAGGACTCCTGCAGGATGTCCTGGCATCACAGCCTCAATAATTTCTGTCATGCGCATTTTGGTACCCTTTTCCAGCCCTTTTGATAGACTTACAATAGGAACCCAGGGACGAATATGGGGTTTGGCTTCCTCCAAGACACTGCGAAAACTCTGAGCAGGAACCCCCATGACAATGACATCTGCATTTTTTACTGCCTTTTTTATTGAGTCCGTCGCTTTAAGAGATTCCGTAAGTTTTGCTCCTGGCAAGTACCTTTCATTTCTATGGTGTTTATTGATTTCTTCTACAGTTTGGGCATTCCTTGCCCACATTTTGGTTGGCGCATTTTTGGCGACAAGGGAGGCTACAGTGGTTCCCCAGGAACCACCACCTAGTAAAGCTGTTTTTAATGGCATATCTTAATAATTTCCGTTTTGTATTTGAAGTTTTTAATTATCAATAACTATGGAAAAGTTCACCGAAAAAAATCATGGACAATTATCAAATGTGAAAAAGTAGAAGCTAGATCTTTGTTCTACAATTCCGCTTTCCATTTGGTCTAAAGGCAACTTATTCACCAAAGCTTCTTCCAGTAGGCAGTCCATGATTTTTCACTTTAATTATCTCTGCCGCTATGCTTACTGCGATTTCTTTAGCAGTTTTACTCAATATAGGAATTCCTATAGGAGCGAAAATAGCATCCAAAACGCGGGAATCATAGCCTTCTTGTTTCAATTCCTCCATTAAGATAGCTGTTTTGGCATCACTCCCCATCATCCCGATATATCGATATTTTTTGTGGAGCAATTGTTTTAAAACTTGTTTATCCGTTCGATAACCGAAGGTCATGAGGGCGATATAGTCCTGCTCATTTTCTGGAATTGCTGTTCCAATTTGGTCAAAATTTAGGATGTGCTTTTCATTGGCAAAGTGATTTTCTTCCATTGTATTCAAACCCTCTCTGTGGTCGTAACTTTTGACATAAAAACCCAAAAAAGACATAATTTCTGAAAGTGCCAATCCCACGTGACCACCTCCGATGATGTGTATGGTTGGCTTATGCCCAATTAGTTCCTGGTAGCGCCAATTAGGAAATTCCACAAAGTTGGGAGACAACTTCAAGTTGCCTCCCAACTTAGCTTGCGGAAAAAAAAACAAACCCTCCTTTGAAATCTCCAAAAGTCCCCCTTCTTCTGATATCAAAGAAGCCAATATCCTTTCAATGGTCTTTTTATATTTTAGAAACAAAGGCATAAAGACAATATGCTGACTTCCGGAGCAAATCATTCCTGAACGATTGGCAGTTTGTTCCTTATCGTGGAATTGTGGGATGAGTTCAATTGTTTTGTCACCTTTCTGAAGCGCCTTTTTTGCTTTCTCAACAAGTTTATGCTCCATAATGCCTCCACCAATGGTTCCACAAATCTCTCCATCTTGTGAAACAGCCATTTTGAACCCCTGTCGTCCAGGTGAGCTTCCTTTACTTTGAAGGACATAAAGTAGTACGACTGAGCTTCGCTTTTGAAATTGTTTTTTGATGAATTGCCAAACTTTCATGATTGCTTTCGGTTCTCCAGAATAAACTTAAACGAACGACTCCTGATTTCCTCCAAAGTTAAGCCCGTTGCCAATACTTCTTCTTCAGTAATTGCTCCACTATTCAAAGCCCGCAAAAAATAATTCAACAATCCTTGTCCAGTTGCTGCATCGTCAAAAACATCTCCAATCAAGGTAGCCCGGGCTGCTTTTTCCACAAATTCCTTCAATCGCAATACTGCACCTTCGTAACTTTCCAAAAAGAAAGCAAAAACAGCTGCATAACGCATTGGCAATTGTGCAGGATTTAAATCCCATCCCTGATAATAGCCATGCCAAAGCGAATGTCGAATATGATCATAACCCTTCTTCCAGGAGCGATGCACGACTTTTTGATTTTCTTCTTTTTGAGCATCTGTCAAATTTTTTCCACGGTGTGGACCAATAGGCATTGTGTTGGTTGCACCATCCGATAACCAAATTCCAGTATGGGCCAAGGCGACCTTTGTCATGTGGTGAGCGAAATCACAAACAGGATGATTCATTTCCTGATACATAGCTGTGATACCGCAGGAAGCAGTATAATCATAAGTCCCGAAATGAGTAGCAATGCATCTTCCTTTGCTGGCTTTAATAAAACGATAAAGCGGATTGATTCCTTCAATATCCATCACTGCCTGAGTTGTTTCCACCATCATTTCCATGTTCAATACACCTGGAGGCAATCCTCTTTCTGATTCAATGATTTCAAAGAAAGCAACCAAAGATGAAACCTGCTCTGGAATGGTTACCTTAGGCAACATCACCACAAAATTTTGGGGCAGTTGATTTCCAGTAAGATCCAAAAGGCTAGTTAAAAACAAATCAAGCGTTCTCAATCCTCTTTCCTTCATTTCTTCGGTGAAGGGCTTGATCCTGATGCCGATAAATGGCGGTAGGGTGTTTTCCACCATGCCCTTCGCAACTTCCTGAGCTGCTTTTAATGCTGTAACATCCTCCTCCTCATTTGAACGATTGCCAAATCCATCTTCAAAATCAATTCGAAAGTCTTCAACTGCTTCCGTTTTAAGTTTTTGAATGACTTTTTGATATACCTGATAGGACAGCCATGCGGGATGCAGCTTCTTTTCAGATTCGCTCAAAGCTTCAAATTGCTCCAAAATTTCCGATTCGTTTCCTTCCAGATCATAAGCTCCGTCTAAATGAAAGGCTTTACCAAAGGTGACGAAATCGGGGGCATATTCCAGCAATGTTTGCAAGGCTATTTTTCCCAGAGCATGAGCGGTATGAGACTTGAACAGGTTGGCACCACCGTAAACCGTATGAACTGGCTGACGGTCAGGTCGATCTCCTGGGTAGATCTTTTGAAATTCCGTATTGGCTTGTCTCAATTTGCCAAATAGCTGTTCTTTTTTTTGTTTTGGTATGGTTAGTTTCATTTGAAAAGGTCAGTTATCAGTTATCAGTTGTTGGTTTTTATGTCAAAAGCGCTTTTACAATTGCTTCCCATTCATCTTCAATGGTCATATTGGGCATAGACTTTCCTGCTCTGCGATACCAATAATTGGCATTCCAGGTATCTCCCTCTTCTCGATGAAGATAGGCATGCACCCAACTCCCTTCCCAATTAGAAATATCTTGAGCAATATTGTGAGAGCTGTTCCAGTCTCCTTTCCCTGCATACCAAAGTGACCTTAAAATTGGTCGCAACGAAATTGGAGGTTCTACATCACTAAGTGATTTTTTAAACGATTCAAAAGTCATGAAAAAGTTGTGTAAATATTTGAAAATTAATTAATTCCCATCATTCATCATTCATCATTCATCACCTACCCCTCCTGCATCATCACCTTTCGTTTCTCTCGATTCAAATGTTCCATTTCTGCATCTGCATTTTTTGATTCCTTTTTCAAAGCTTCATTGAGTCTCTTAATTTGATCTCTGAACGCAATCACATGGTGAAAAGTACTATTGATTTTTTCCTGAATCAACCAATCGGAAATCAAATTAGCCCTGAGTCGACTATTGAAACTGAGGATGGTTCTAAAAGTATTCATAAATTTATAATGCTTTCTACCAAAAATGTCCTTTAAATAATCCTGATATTCCAATAAATCTTGCTTGAGTTCATAAGCCATGTTTAATGATTTGTCCAAATTACCCAATGTTCCAACTGGTGTATTTTGAGCGACATAATACCAGCCCCAATACTGTGTTTTTGCCAAAATAGCAGACATATTCAACAATTTGGAAATAATTTCTTCACCAACTACAATGGCTCTTCTGATTTCTCCTTTGAGCGCAAATTGTGTTACAATTTGTTTTTCAATATTCAGAATAGCTTGTCCCAAAATCGAATCACTTTTCAAAAGCTCCTTTTCGCGAAGATTTAATTCATGATCCAGGCGTTTCTGAACTTCTTTTTTCTGGTTTATTTTTTCTTCCAGAACACTTCTTTCAAATTCCAGTAATTCAAGGTACTTTATTGCTTCATTGTAGTTCAATGCTGCGTCGAGTCTTTCTTGCCGTTCGATTTCCAATTGTTTTTCCTTATTACCTAAAATTTGGTGAAAAATAGCTTTGACAGTCGATTTTTGCAATTGAACCACATCTAGCTTCTCCTTCTCCAAAAGGCTGGCGAGGAAATCGATATGTTCTTCCTCTTCCTTGATTTGTTGAATTACGTGAGAAAGGTGTTTTTCTGCCATTTCCAGCATCCTGTGTTCCTCTATGGCATTTTTGAGCGCATCTGTCATTTGTTAAATGGTTTTGGTTTTAGGTTTGTGAAATAATTGTTGCAGAAACAAAAAATATAAAAAAGTATAAAAAAGTGTAAAAAAATGGATTATTGAAGAGATATGCTGGGTCAGGGCTACAAAATTGACCTATTTTTATAGTTTTCAGAATATTCAATGCTGATAATAAAATAACTTCATACTTGGATTTGGTTAAATATGCTCAGCTTTATTTCTTATCAGGCATTCAGTTTTAGTTTATTCGACCAAATGATGAAATTATTTTTAAAGCATATCTATTTAAATAAATGCCTGACCCTTGACTCTCGTTAGACATAGCTTCTTGATTTTGTTGATGTGTTGCTTTGGAGCCTTAAATAGCCAAAACCAATACCTCAATTTCAATAGAATCAATCTCGAAGACGGCTTACCTCAAGGGCATATCTTTGACATATATGAAGACAAGGAAGGTTTTATCTGGATTTGTACCGGTGGTGGTTTAGTGAAATACGATGGCTACAATATGAAGGTTTACGATCATGATGACCGGGACAGCTCCACCATTTCTTCCAGATGGGTGTATTGTGCTTATGAAGATAGCAAGGGCAGATTTTGGGCTGGTACCGGCAATGGTCTTAATTTGTTCGATAGAAAAAAGGGAACTTTTCGCGCTTATACCCATGACCCCAATGATCCAGGAAGTTTGATTCATCCCATTGTGCATGATATTTTGGAATGTTCAAATGGCAAACTATGGGTAGGTACTGAAAAAGGAGTAGATATTTTTGACCCGGAAACTGAGACAATAACACACGTGAAGGCAGAGGGATTTCGAGCTGCCCGTACGATTCCCAAATTATTTGAAGATGCCTTGGGAAATATTTGGGCGAGTACACTGGACGGAGTTTTGAAAATTAATCCTAATACCCTTGAATCAGAATGGAAACACCCTATACCTGAAGGTACCAATACTACCAATTTGAGACCCATCAAAGGTTTTTGGGAAGCTGAAAATGGGAACATCTGGATGTCAGGAAATCCTGGAATTTGGATTTACAATCTCCAAAAAGATGAATTTTCAAGATTAAAACTTGCAGCACCCTTTCACGATATGAGAATGATGTCAATGGTAGAACATCCCAAGGGCAAACTCTGGGTAGGAACGATGGATGCAGGGGTTCTTGTAATCGATATCGATTCGCGAAAAGTAGAACAGCATTATAGTTATGACGTCAGCCAACCTAATAGCATTAACAACAATGTAATTTATTCGATGTTGAAAGATCGTTTTGACAACATCTGGATAGGAACCTTTAGCGGTTTAAATAGAGTAAATCTGAATGCTTCCAAATTTCAACTGTACCAAAACCGGGCTGGAATTGACAATGCTTTCAACTATATCATTCGAATATTTGTAGATCAATCAGGGGCTATTTGGGCAAATTCGCTTGATGGACTTTTCAGGTCAGAAAAGCTGGGAGGGCAAGCAGACTATTTGGTATTAGAACCTATTTCCAAACCTAACAGATACACCTCCATGGGAGGTTTTTATGACGATGGGGAAAACGGCATTTGGATAGGTTCCCGGAACAATGGATTGCATTTGTTAAACTCAGTAACGCTTGATTATCAATTGATTTTGAGTGAAGAGGAATATGGTTTTGGCATCTTTTATAAGATTTTACCTGATACCGAAGATCCGAATTTCCTTTGGATTTCCACTGATGCCGGGCTTTTGAAATTTCATAAATATTCCAGACAGATTCAGTGGTTTTTTCCAAAGGATTCTGATCCCGACTTAACCAGTAATTATGCTGCTCGTTTTGATTTTGATGGAGATGGAAATATCTGGATTGCTACTCGCAGAAGCATTAGTTTCTTTGATAAGAAAAAAGGAACTTTTGTGGTACATCACGCAAAGCCCAGCGACCCAAATGCCTTAATCAATGGAGGTGTTCGAAATTTGACGGTTAGCCCTGATGGTGTATTTGCTGCAACATCTAAAGGATTGAGTTGGTTCAATTTCCAAACCCAAAAGTGGGAAAACTTTACAAAACATGAAGGTTTAAAACAAGACGGAGTGGCTGCTGTCATTGATGATGAGGAAGGCAATATTTGGGTGTCTACCAATAATTATTTACACAAGTTTGAACCCAAAACACGTAGTTTTCAATTTTTTCATGTACTCGACGATATTCGGGAATTTAATACTGGAGCAGTTTTTAAAGGAAAAGACGGACGATTGTATTTTGGAGGCATCAATGGCTATTATGCCTTTTTCCCAAAAAATATTACAAAAGACGAAAGACCTCCCAAACCAGTTTTGACTGGTGTAAAGGTGTTGAATGAAGCAATGGATTTGGGTATGGAGCCTGAATTCATCAAAGAGATAAATCTTACTTACAAAGACAAGGTTATCACTTTCGAATTTGCAGGACTACAATTTGTAAAACCAGAAGGCAACCAGTTTCGGTATTTTCTTGAAGGATTTAATGAAGATATACAAGAAGTTGGCTCCAAAAGAGATGCAACTTATACCAATCTACCGCCAGGCAGGTATCAGTTTATGTTCAATGCAGCCAATTCAGACGGTATTTGGGCTGAAGAACCAGTTCGGATTGCACTAAATATTTCTCCACCATACTGGCAAAGTAACTGGTTTTATGCGCTCATTGCGCTGCTTGTTTTGAGTTTAGCTTACGTAATCAGTCGTTATCGACAACACACCTTACGCCTCGCACAGGAAAAGAAAATTGCGGAGCAGTCTGCCAGGTACAAATCCCTTTTTCTGGCAAATATGAGCCATGAAATCCGGACACCCATGAATGCAATTGTTGGGATGAGCAAACTGATGTTTGATACTGATTTAAACCCAAAGCAAAGGGAATACGCAGAAGTAGTCAAACAGGCTGCCGAAAACTTATTGGTTATTATTAATGATATCCTGGATCATTCCAAAATAGAATCTGGTAGATATTCTTTTGTGAATAATCCTTTTCAGTTGGATGTCCAGATCAATCAATTGGACAAAATTTTTCAACACAAGGCAGAAGAAAAAAAATTGAACTTTCAAGCGGAAATTGATGCTGAAGTGCCTCTCTACCTTATTGGCGATGCCACGCGGCTCAATCAAATTTTAACTAACCTCGTCAGCAATGCTATAAAGTTTACGGAAAAAGGTAAAGTAAAGGTAAAAGTTGAATTGTTGAAGGAGACTAAACAGCATGTGGAATTGAGATTTATGGTTATCGATTCTGGATATGGCATTGCAAAAGATAAACAGGCAAGCATTTTTGAGAGTTTTGAGCAGGCTAAAGATGATGACGATCATGGATCGGGCACTGGTTTGGGATTGGCAATTGCAAGGCAATTGGTAGAACAACAAAATGGCAAAATCTGGGTAGAGAGTGAATTATCAAAAGGCTCTACTTTCTTTTTTTCGCTTTCCTACGAAAAAAATCAGTTAGCTACTCAGCAGTCATCCCTATCAATCAATCCCAATCAAATTGCAGACGACCTGTCCATTATGGTCGTAGAAGACACTTTGTTTAATCAAATGTTGGCTGTAGAATTATTGAAAAACCAATTTCCACAAGCTACAGTAGAGGTTGCAGAGAATGGGCAAATTGCGCTCGAAAAAGCCCAACAAAAAAATTATCAAATTATTTTGATGGATTTGAAAATGCCGGTCATGGATGGTTTGGAAGCTACTCAGCAATTGCGAAAAATGAAAGCCTATCAAAATACCCCAATCCTGGGAGTTACAGCTAACGCTATCGAAGAACAACTGCAAGCTTGCCTGGATGTTGGAATGGATGATTACATCATCAAACCAATAGATTCTGAAGAAATGATGAACAAAATTTCAGAATTGCTATTCAAAAATGGCGAGCAGTCAAATAAACACTAATCAGCTCAACTCGTCTGCAATCCTATCTCAAGGAAATGAAAAAGAAAATACCTATATTCGATCTATAATTGTGAAAATGTAAATCACCAGGAATGGATCAAAAATTCTCTGTTGGCAAGCTTAAAAAGCCCTTTGTCGTTGAAACTCAAATAGATGGGGTAGTGAAGACCGTTGTCTATCCGGAAAATTGCATTGTAGAGTATCGGGTAGGGGATGAATACGACAATCAAATAGAACCAAAGGATGCCACCAAAGCGGAAGAAATGGAAGAAGTGGAAAACATTCCCGAAAATCATCCGATGATTCAAATGGCAAAACAAATGTTTTCCATGATGTCTCCTGGAACTAAAGTTCCGCCCAGGGTGATGAAGCTCTTTGTCAAATTTGCAAATGATATTGAAAGAGAAATGAATAAGGACGAATAGTTATTTCTATTGCTAAGGCTTCATAAAACATGTATTGTCCTAATTTTTGGCAGTAAAATCTCTTTCTTTTATTTCCTTTAAGCACCAAATCAAATTTATCTACAACTAATTTTGGTTTCTATTTTCCTCTTACTTCGTTGAAAATACTCGTCAGAACTAAGGCTATGCCTGCGTTT
>JBGTQJ010000089.1:0-28311 GCA_041941305.1 Saprospiraceae bacterium | reverse complement strand
CGAAAACGAAAAAACAATAAATTTAAAAAACGCTAACATGACTTTGTCAAGTTAAATTGATGATGCAAAAATGTGTTATAGGAATAAAATGGAAGTTGACAAATGTCACCTTGTTTTAGTGATAAATGTCACCTGGTTTTCTGGTTGCTGGGTTCTGGGTTCTGGGTTCTTGGTTTCATCAGTAATCTGCAAACCAGCAAACCAGCAAACCAGCAACCAGAACCCCTAAAAAACACCCCGGTACCTCAATTGGGCAATCAGTAAAATACCTATTCCTAAAGGCATTGGGAGAGATACGAAAAAGAGAAGTTCATAATACAATGGCATAAAACCCATCGCCCCCCAAAACATGGTTCCTTGAATGAAAAGAATGGCCTCGCTGAAAATGAAACCACTGAGAAAAAGTCCCAATCCAATTTTGGCGGTAGAGGATCGAAAATTCAAAAGCCCTCTATACGAACCATATCCTAAAATAAAGGAAGTGATCATGCCCAATAACATCAGATGCAGGAATCCAATTGCGTAATTTCTGATCGTGTACGCTACCGTTGCTATGTAGGGAATGACAACTGCCGTTTGTATCCATATTTTTAGTACGAAGGACAAAAAAGCAATTACCAACAACAGACGAATCCAACCGGAAAGTACTGGTCTTATTTCCCTCCAAACCTTTTTAATTATTAATAGAAATGATATCAAGGCAGCAAGTTGGATGCTCACGCCAATGCTATTTATCAAAAACAAAAATGGCAAGGGGGTACTCCAGGTGACTGCAAGGGCAAATGTTAAAAAACAGGAAAGTAACAGTAACCAATAAAAAGCGTTCGTGAGTTTTAAAGGCATTGAAATGCCCCGATTTTCCAATAATTTAAAGAATAGTCCAAGCACTGCAAATATGAACCAGCCATTGAATTGGAAATGCAAATAGAATTGAACTGCTCCATAATAGAATGCTGAACCTGCATTGCCACTAATGATGATGGGAGGCATTGCCCAAATTGCGAAAGTAGAGAGGACTAAAAAACCTAATGAAGCCTTGATGAATTGTTCAGCTGGTTGTCTAAAATAAGAAGTCGGCAAATTATCCTCCAAGCTACTTGTCTGCCTACTACCTACTGCCGAAAGATCTTTCCAAAACTGCCAAACAAAAACATAAGACAATACAATGTGCATAGAAGAAAACCCGATGGACCATGCCGCATATCCCTGCAATAGGAATGAAATCAACATTCCCAACACGCTTATTTGAGTCAACCAAAAAAGGCGGTTGTAAAATTTAGATTGTTGTTTCTCCTCCGGTAAAAAAGCGTGAATTAAAAGCGCAAATAGTCCTAAATAAATCCATCCCAGCATGGCTACATGTGAATGACCATGTAACCAATACCTAAAGGTTAACCAGGAAATTTCTTCAACAAATGCAAAACGCAGCAAGGCACCAATACAGGCTGCAATTAAGAAATTGAACAAAGCAATTTTGAACCAGAAACGTTGCATGATTTTCAGTTGTCGGTTTGTCAGTTTTCGGTTTGTCAGTTGTCGGTTGTCAGTTGTCGGTTTGTCAGTTGTCGGTTGTCAGTTGTCGGTTTGTCAGTTGTCGGTTTGTCAGTTGTCGGTTTGTCCAGTATATTGACAACCGACAACTGAAAACTGAGATGCTAACTGCCAACTGTTTGTCCATCATTGGCGTACATAAATTCTAGGACATCTCTGGCTTCTTGCTCGGTGAGGTTTTGATTAGGCATTCTTACCAGGCATTCTTTGAGCAATTCCCGGGCAGTTGGATCTTCTGCTAGCATGACATCCACGTTGAGGGTCATGTTCATTATCCATTCTGGTTTCCGTTTTTCGGTAATGCTTTTCCAACCTGGTCCTACAACTCGCTGATCGGTAAGTTTGTGGCAAGCTGCACATTTGAGTTCATAAACACCCTTCCCATTTTCAACCATAGAAGCGACCAGGGGAGTATTGAGTTCTACATTTTTAATTGCTCCAATGCCTTTACCATCATCGGCAGGTTTATCTTTTTTTACCATGCTCTTAGGTTTCGGAGCAGGATCATCCTGTTCAGTGGTTGTTTCGCTGCCGCATGCAATAAGGAGCGCAGCAAATGCCAGAAAAATGATTACTTTTTTCATGATAGTGATATTTTGGTTGTTTCTAAAATGCATAATGCGAAATGATCGCGGCGCCTTGTACCCCTCACAAAGGGTTATAGGGGCAACATAGTCCCAAACGGGCTGCATTGACCCCCGTTAGCCTCTTTGAACCGCATCCAAAAATGTGCGGCGAGTTAGGCATCATCCATTGTGGTACACAACCGAATTTTTGAATAAAAAGATCAGATCGAAAAACTTTTGACCTTTACATTCTAAATTTTCAATTTTTTACGTTCAATCCTGGTTGCCATTTCTTCTATTGATTGATTTTCAAGTTGATACAGTAAACCATCTCTAAAAGAAAAAGCCTGGACATGTAATGGACAAGGATTGTCCGATGAACATACAGGCAATCCAAGAATACAAGCGTTAAATGCATCTGGGCCATCAATGCTTTTAACAATGTCATACAAAGGCATATTCGCGTTTTCCTCATTCAAATAAAACCCACCATTTGGCCCCTTTACCGACATGATTAGGTTGTCCCTGGATAATTGCTGCAATATTTTGGCCAGGAAGTGTTTAGGCACTGCCAATGCATCAGCAATATCACTGACCCCTAACTTGTTGTCGGCATTCGCATAAACAGCGAGATACAAAACCGCTCGAATGGCGTATTTGCAACTTTTGGAAAACATCTAATCGTTCTTGGATTATTAAGGCTTGCTAAATTACTGGAGCAAATATAGGTAAAGACATAATAAAAGACAAAAATATCTTTTATTTTTTGCTGGTATGTTCCCTTTTATCCTTGGAAAGTAAATTAATAATCAATTTTTTTTTTTAAAAATAAAAGTTAATTAATTGATTATCAAAAGTGTAAGTTTCAAGTGATAAATGTCACTTAATTGAATGATTTTTATCATCAAAGAAGAGAAAGCCTTGTATTTCCTTTGCATAAAGGATTGATGTATCCTTTATTTGCTAAATTACTTTTAAAATTTTTATAAAAATACATTTATGATGATTGGTTTTCCAGGCTTTGAACAGAGATTGGAAAATTGGTCTCCACATTAATTGTGGCTAAGTGTATGTTTCAATTTTTCAGAATTGATACATACTTATAAAAAAAATAGGTTCTATGAAAAACCATCATGTGTTTCAGTTTCTTTCCTTAGCCTTCATATCTATATTAGGGCTATCCCTTTTCTCCGGTTGTGGTAATCAGCCTTCCAATTCAACAGGAGGTGTTTTGGGTGGTGACGTTGCCTCTCAGGTTTATGTGCCACCAGGAGAATACGACGAATTTTATGCCTTCATGTCTGGAGGCTTTAGTGGTCAGGTTGGTGTACACGGATTGCCTTCCGGCCGATTACTGAAAATCATTCCTGTTTTTTCTGTAGATGGTGAAAAAGGTTATGGTTTTAATGAAGAAACCAAACCAATGCTCAATACGTCTCATGGTTTCATCCCATGGGATGATTCTCACCACCCCGAGTTGTCTCAAACCAATGGGGAGACAGATGGGCGATGGTTGTTTATAAATGGTAACAACACTCCCCGTGTTGCCCGAATTGATTTGACGACTTTTGAAACGGCAGAGATTATTGAAATTCCCAACAGTGGAGGAAATCACAGTTCCCCATTTACCACTGAAAATACGGAATATGTGGTAGCAGGAACTCGTTTTGGTGTTCCTTATCCCCAAAGAGATGTGGCAATAAATACTTATGCTGAGAATTTTAAAGGTACATTGACCTATATCAGCGTAGCAGATGACGGCGATATGGACATTGCCTTCCAGATCTTGCTTCCCGCATTCGATTATGATTTGGCGCACTCTGGAAAAGGAGCCTCTCATGGTTGGACTTTCTTTACTACTTACAATACAGAAGAAAAAGCGACTTTGCTAGAAGTAACTGCTTCTCAAAATGACAAAGATTTTATTGCAGCGGTTAATTGGAAAAAAGCGGAGGAATACCTCGCACAAGGTAAATACAAGGAAGTGCCTGCTAAATGGGCAAATAACATTTATGACGAACACACCCATACAGCTACTTCAGAAATGAATGACAAGGTGAAAATCTTGCTTCCTGAAGAATGCCCTGGAATGGTTTATTTCCTTCCTACGCCAAAATCTCCCCATGGGGTAGATGTTGATCCCACTGGTGAATACATCGTTGGAAATGGAAAACTCTCTGCGGACTTGACCGTTCACTCCTTTACAAAAATGATTAAGGCGATTGAAAATCAATCCTTTGAAAAGGAAATCGATGGCGTTCCTGTCTTGAAATTTGAAGAAGTGGTTGCAGGTGTTGTGAAAGAAGCAGGTTTAGGACCACTTCATACAGAATTTGACAACAAAGGAAATGCCTATACATCTTTCTTCATCACCAGTGAGGTAGTCAAATGGAAAGTAGGAACCTGGGAAGTTCTGGATAGAGCGCCTACCTATTACTCCATTGGTCACTTGATGATTCCTGGTGGCGATTCTAAAAATCCAGAGGGCAAATACCTGGTTGCTTTGAACAAAATTACCAAGGACCGTTACTTACCTACTGGACCTGAATTGTGCCACTCCGCTCAATTGTATGATATTTCTGGTGATAAGATGAAGTTGCTATTGGATTTCCCAACAATGGGTGAGCCTCATTACGCTCAGGGTATTTCCCGAGAGCGCATTATGCCGAACGTGAAGAAGTTTTATCCAATTGAAGAAAACAAACACCCTTATCGTACCATGGGCGAAAAGGAAGCTCGGGTAGAACGTTCCGGAAATATTGTCCATGTATATATGACGACTATCCGAAGTCACTTTGCTCCTGACAATATCGAAGGTGTCAAAGTTGGCGATGAGGTATACTTCCATGTCACCAATCTCGAACAAGACTGGGATGTACCACACGGATTCTCCGTTATGGGAGCCAATAATGCTGAATTGCTCATCATGGGTGGGCAAACCGAAACCTTGAAGTGGGTACCTAAGTCCGAAGGGGTCTACCCATTCTATTGCACCGACTTCTGCTCTGCACTTCACCAGGAAATGCAAGGCTACATTCGGGTATCCCCCAGAAATTCAAGCATCGCACTTAGTTGGGGACTTGGGGAAGAAATTGTTCAGTAAAACAAGACAAGACGGTTGAAAAACCGTCAACTGAAAAATGTCAACCAACAACCGAAAAGACCTTTTCGTTTTGTTTAACCATATAGTGGCGCAGAGTTATTGCGACTCTGTGCCCCATTTAAATTACTTAAATGAAACATTTACCAAGAATATTAATGATTATTGCCGCATTGGGCTTATTGACTTTGTTTTTATTTCCGATGTGGCAGATTACATTGATTGCACCACAATACCCGGATGGGGTCTCTATGTACATTTGGATTAACCAGATTAGTGGTGATACACCTGGAACGTTGCAAAATATCAATATTCTGAACCACTATGTGGGCATGAAATATATTGAACCGGAATCAATACCGGAATTGAAGTACTTTCCTTACATCGTTTTGGGAATGACCTTTTTAGGTTTACTATTCGGAATATTAAATAAACGGGGATTATTTCTGACCTGGGCAGTCCTGATGGCAGCATTGGCGGCAGCTGGATTGTATGATTTTTACTTATGGGAATACGACTATGGACATAATTTGAGCCCTACAGCACCCATCAAGATTCCGGGTGCATCTTTCCAACCCCCGCTTTTGGGAACCAAACTCATTTTGAATTTCACGGCTAAATCATATCCACATATTAGTGGCTATTTCGCTGGACTGTCCATTATTTTGGCGGCTCTCGCGTGGTGGCTAAAGGGTAAAAAACGAAAAGATGAAAAACACAACAGCGTTAAACAAACTGAAGTTGGCAGCAAGCAGTGGTCTTCTATTAATCCTCCTGTCATGCCAACCATCGCCTAAAGCTATCAGTTATGGTACTGATGCCTGCTGGTTTTGCAAAATGACCATTGTTGATCCTCAACACGGGGCAGAATTGGTCACAGATAAAGGCAAAGTCTACATGTTTGATGCCATCGAATGTATGGTCAATTACCTGGAAACCTACCCTGACACCAAGACTAGTTTTTTGCTAGTCAACGATTACCATGCACCTGAAAAATTGATAAATGCCAAAACCAGTTACTATTTGATTAGTAAGGCTATCCCAAGTCCGATGGGTGCATATTTGACAGCTTTTGAAAATGAAAAGGTTGCTCAGGAAATGCTTGCCCTCAAAGGAGGGGAAGTATTTGATTGGGAAAGTTTGAAAACAGAACTAAAAGAGCGGGGAATTGTGAGTTATTACGAAGAGTAAGACATCTGAAAGAAAAAACCTTTCAACAGTTACAAAGTGGGGTTCATTCCAATGTAATCATAATTCCAATTTCTCACCAACTAAATAATTGTCATGAAAAAAATACATTATTTCTCATTCCTATTTGCTGTAGCTCTGATCATCAGTGCTTGCACCAAATCTGCTGATTCTTCAAATTCATCATCTTCTACCGCTAATGTTGAAACGAAAGGACAATCAGCTGTCCAAGACGATTTATCCAGTAAAAATATTTTACAGGTTGCTATCGGTTCTGAAGACCATTCAACTCTCGTAGCCGCTGTACAGGCAGCTGCATTGGAAGATGTTTTGGTAAATGCTGGGCCATTGACCGTTTTTGCTCCCAACAATGCAGCATTTGAAGCTTTGCCAGCTGGAACGGTAGAAAATTTACTCAAACCTGAAAACCAATCAACGCTTGCTCGAATTATCAAGTATCACGCTTCACCGGGAAAATACATGGGGGATGGTCTTCGAGATGGAATGAACCTTTATCAAGCTACAGGTCATTATATTAAGGTTGAAAATGACGGAAATAACATTAAAGTTGCAGGGGCGAAAGTCCTTGGGACTGTTGAGGCTTCCAATGGGGTAGTTCATGTAATTGATAAAGTGTTGTTGCCACCGGAGCAGTAGGCAGTAGGCGGTAGATATAGTTAGTCTTCAATATCAATTCGTGTCTCATCTTTTGAATGGTAGATTTTGCGGCACGAATTGTTTTAATATTATTTTCATGAAAACCTTCTCACAAGTATTCGCTTTATTCCTTTTTGCTATTTTTTCCCTTCAGTTAAGTGCTCAATGTTGTTCGGCTGCCAAAACAGCTAGTTGTTGCAATTCCGAAAGTTGGGATGGACACCGACCAGACAGTCATGCTCCAATTGGGGTGATGGGGGATCATTACCATCACAAAAGTGGTTTGATGGTTTCCTATCGATACATGTATATGAAAATGGAGGGCAATCTGGCTGGCTCAAATGAGGTGGAGAATCCCTTTATTTTTCAAAACTACATGTTGGCTCCCCAAATTATGAGTATGCAAATGCACATGCCCGGTATCATGTACGCACCCACCGAACGACTGACTTTGATGGTTATGTCCAATTACATTATTAATGAAATGGATTTGTTGGCAATGGATGGAATGGGACATGATATGGCTTTGCGGGACTCAACTTCTACATTCCTTCTGGGGTATTTGAAGACTTAAGATTTGGACTCGAACTGGGATTGCCCTTGTATCAAAATGTGAATGGTATCCAGATGAATCAAGATAGATTTTTGACAACAGGGATAAAGTACAATTTGTTTCAATGAATAAGTACAATTTTTCCCCACTCCAGTCTGTGTTCGAAAGCATCATCTAAAAAGTGTAGGTATTGAAAATTGAATTTGTCATTATACAATTATGGCCTTATTTAACATTGCTTATGAAAAAGCTTCTTATTCTGTTGATTTTCAGCATATCGGTGAAAAATCATTTTGCCAACACCATTGAAGTCTGTTCTACCTGTCAGTGCTCCTCCATAAAAGCAGCTATTCAAATCGCTAGTGACTGTGATACCATCTTGGTGAAAAAAGGAACCTACAAAGAAGGCAATGTCGTCATTGACAAATCTCTTTTCCTGATTGGAGAAAACTTTCCAATCTTGGATGGAGAAAATGAAACTGAAATAATAACCATCACTGCCAACCATGTGGAAGTTAGTGGTTTTCAAGTTCAAAATGTAGGTACCAGTTATCTAGAAGATCGGGCTGGCATTCGTGTAAAAAAAGCCAAAAACTTTATTATTCAAAATAACCGCCTGTTGAATACTTTTTTTGGAATCTATCTTGAACATTCCAGTGACGGAATTGTGTCTGGAAATGAAGTGATAGGAGAGGCGGAGAAGGAAATGTCCTCTGGAAATGCCATTCATATTTGGTATTGTAAAAGAATTTTGGTGAAGGACAATTTGGTACGTCAACATCGGGACGGTATTTATTTTGAATTCGTTGATGAGAGCCTGATTCGGAATAATGTAAGTGAAGACAATTTGCGCTATGGCCTGCATTTTATGTTTTCCAATAATGATGATTATTTCCAAAATGAATTTAGGCGAAATGGGGCAGGTGTAGCAGTGATGTTTTCCAAAAAAATCAATATGTGGGAAAACGTTTTTGAATACAATTGGGGGACAGCAGCCTACGGATTACTACTAAAAGAAATTTACGACGCTGAAATTACCAATAATGTGTTTCGTCAAAACACAATGGGCATTTACATCGAAGGTTCCAGCCGGGTAAATTATTCCCACAATGACTTTTTGAATAATGGCTGGGCAATGCGCTTTTCCGGCGGTTGTCTTGATAATAATGTTTCTGGGAATAATTTCATCGCCAATACATTTGATTTGGCATTAAATGCCTCTACAAACGGAAATCAATTTGACGGAAATTATTGGAGTGAATATTCTGGCTATGACCTGGATCGAGATGGGGTAGGGGATGTCGCCTATCGCCCGGTTAAACTATTCAATTTTGTGGTCAATCAAACGCCGGAAGCCATGGTCTTACTGAGAAGTTTGTTTGTAGATATTATCAATTTTTCTGAAAAGGTAAGTCCGGTTTTTACCCCCAAGAATGTAGTGGATAACATTCCAAAAATGAAAAAAATGAATTAATTTTTGTTTCAAATAATATTCGCCATAATGTTAGTACAGTAGATTTTATTCGGTTGGCGGTAAAGGTGGACGGTTGACGGCTTCCCATACAAAATCTTTTCTAATAAAATCCCCTATCTCATCGCGTTGCTATGTTAGGAATGAATTACAAATAAATATCCACTTTTGACTTAGGCTTTTTCCTTCCCACTTCGTTGAAAAGCCTTGCCGAAGCGCTGCTTCGCCTACGTTTTTCGCCTCGTTGGAAAAAAAAATCCTTAACCCAAAAATGTACATTTATTTATACTTCATTCCTAAGGAATCTTCAATCCACTTTTATAAATTTTTCAGCTTTGCTTTTACCTTCTAGATTTGTGAAAACAATATAGTAGTTTCCCGCTTTTAATACCGAAATATCCACAACCGTATGATTTTCAGATATTTCGAAAGCAATCAGTCGTTTTCCGAATATATCGTATAAGGCGACTTGAAGGTTTTCTCCTTCTAACCAAATAGCAGGAATGGAAATATTTAAATCTTGAGAGACGGGTTTTGGATACAAACTGGCTTTACCTTCCAAGGTTTGATTATCAGAAAAAATGAAATTTGGGTTTTCATTTGGATTGCCAATGAGAGGTGCTGCATCATCATTCTTTAGCATAGCTTCTCCCTTGTCTTTTGTAAAAGTCACACCTACAGTTGGATTGCTCATTTCTACCCAAAAATTTTCATCGCTTTCATAATTCGAGTCTTTCTTGCCTCTGCAAATGAAATATCGAATATTGCTACCACCAGGAGGATAATAGGCTGTTCCGCTGCCATAGACATAATCATTATCTGAAAGGGTCGCAGTTCCATCGGCGGTTTCGTAATCTATCTGAAGGGTACAACCGCTTTCAGCTCTTTCAATTTGGAAAAAGAAAAAGGTGAAGCCTATGCCAGTGCCTTCATTTTGACTTAAATCATTGATAGACACCGTAGTGCCTTTTACTTCTATGTCTGTGGTGCATTGGTCTGAATTCCCAGCATCGTCTGTGGCAGTGAGCGTGACACTTGCATTTCCACGGTCATCACAATCGAAATTAGTTTTTGAAAGACTTAAACTGAAACTACAATTGTCCGAACTGCCTGCATCAATATCTGCTGTAGCGATGGAGCCCAGGCCTCCCGATAATTGAACAATGAGGCTTGCAACACACTGGGCATCAGGATTTTGGACATCCTTAACCGTGAAATTTGTTGCACAGACCCTTTTGTTGCCTGATGCATCTTTTACGCGCCATTTGATTTTGTAAGTTCCTGGTGCGTATTGTCCATCAGGATTAGTTGTCCAATTTTGAACGACATTGTCGTTGGAGTCCCAGATTTTAGCATTAAGCTCAGTCACCCCACAATTGTCCGAAGCATTAGGAACTGTAAAATTGATCGTAGAAAGGCATTGTTGGACATCTGTGCTAAACGGAGCTGGATAGCTGGGGCAACTTCCGACAAAAAAAGGTTTACTTATATCTGCGGCGGAAACTGTTGCTGCACAAGTGTTTTGATTACCGGCAGCATCTTCTACTGTAACAATTACTGTTTGAGGGTTATTGAGTTGACTGCAATCTACTGTTGTGACGCTTGTTCCAACAAAAAAAATACTGTTGTCATTATCGCTCGAATTTGCTAAATCAAGCACATCAGATTCTAAAATATTGGCGATGCCAGTTGCATCTAAAAAAAGCGTGGGATTAAAACATACCGGCTGAGGTGGTGGGTTGAGTGGACTATTTGTAGCACTGCCCAATGTCCAGCTCGAAAAGGCATCTATATTTCCAATTTCAACGTAATTTGCATTTGGATCTCTTTGGTCAAAACCCAATAATTGCCAGCCCTTACCTTCATCTCGCCATAGTTCCAGTTCATTTTCAGTAATGCTGTTCAATTCGGTATCAAAATAATAAAAACGCAAGGTGGCATTGAGGTTTGAATTGTTTGTAGGATTGATTTCAAAAAGACGTTCAACCCCAAATCCTGCATTAGTCACAGCTGCCTGATGGCTTCTGTAAATGTTTGTAGTGCCCAAATTAGTCGTAGCAGAAATTGAAGCGCCAATATTCCCAGGATTTTCATTATTCGGAAAATTTAAATTAGCTATTTTTTTAACAGAACCTCCGTTTGGTCCTATAAATGAATTGCCTATGCTTTCGCCAATAATGGTTCCAGTAGTTCCCAAATCCACATCATTGCCATTAAGATCGAACTCCCCATTGTTGAAAGTGACATCGCCGTTGATATTGATGTTGTTGTGTAATTCTAAGTTCTGAGTTTGTAGTTCTACCGTTAAGTGATGGAAAGTTGTATTGCTGTTGCCACCTATGAATTGGGCAACCGCACCATCTATTTCTTTTATGGTTACCGTACTCATTCCTGGAACAAAGGTTCCGTGGTTTGTGAAATCTGTTTCTATTAGGGTGATTTGTGCGGTTCCCGTTGCAGCTACAATTGCATCGGATTGGATATGGAATTGTGATTGACCTTTTTGAAAAAATAGAACCGCGTAAAAAGTGAAAAAAAGGAAGGTGTGTTTTGTGTATTTCATCATTGTTAAATTTGGATCTGAAAAATTGTTTAGTGTTCTGTCAAATATGATCTGTCGGATGGCGGTATGGGTCAGGGCTGTTAAGTTCTATACTAATAAAGTTAAAAGTCAAAATGATAAATGTAAAAGTTCACATTTTCTAAGAATTTCGTCATCAGTTATTTATGAATTTGAATTACATTAAAATGAATGCAGATAAGATTTTTTGATACCATCCCATATTGAATCACTAACCTATTTTTTTACATCATGCTCAAATCCTATTTCAAGACTTTTCGAATGCCCATACGCCTCTGCATGATGATATCGACCTCTATGGGAACCTGTTTTTTCTGCCTCCACTACCAACGGGTTTTTCCTTGCAAAAAGGTCTTGTCGAACTCCCGTAACCTGCCAGGAAACTTCTAATCCAGGGGTACCACCGGCAATTTTAAATTGATTGTTTTGAATTTCTTGTGCAAGGAAGATGGGTGCGTGTCCGCCAATACATGTAAATTGGTAGCGAAATTTTGTATTCAAAGCTTGAAAATAATTGGGTAGCGCTATCCAGGCTTCGCCATTTTGATCGAGGTAAGCGGTTCCATCATATACATTTTTCATCTCATCGCTTTCTATGCATACATGACGTAGGGTTTTGTTGGCTGGGTCAAGGGGATGATCAATGAAAAAAAGTTTATTACTGGAAGACAGGGTGCCGTCTATGTCAACATTACCACTTTGATTTACCGTTAGCACATTACTACCATTAGATCGCTCCACCAGCAAAATCTCGTGACTATTATTTGGAGATCGAATGCTCAGTGCATAATCATCTGCAGCATTGTTGGTCACGCCATTGATACCCACCTGTCCATTTGCTTGTACAGTAAATATCTCATCATTTCCATGATTTAATGCTAACAAATCATAGTCACTACTACCGGTATTTTGACCTTCTACCTGGAGAAGGGTGGTAGTGGGAGCGATGTTTGTTTTAAAAATTCGAATCGCTCCATTTGCTCCAACTATGAGATTGTTTTCTCCAAGACTGCCAGCTACAAGCATTTCATAATTGGTATGTCCAACATTTACCCCTGCTACTTTAAAAATAGATTCTCCAACTGCCGGATTGATCCTGGAAACATGAAAAGCATGTAGGGGATTGATTGTTCCAAGCCCGGTATTTCCAAAACTCATAGTCATCGCCGGATTGAAGGTAATTCCGTCATAATGTCCAAAATTCAGATCCTGCCCGAGCCAGCCTGCATAATCCATTCCTCCTTGTGTTAAAAAACATGGCTCTGCAGGATTAGCAGCCATTACATCCAAAGCCACCTGTGGACTGGAGTTGGCTATGCCAATTCTGCCTAAAGCAGACATTACCATTCTGGGTGTCTGCACGCCTCCAATGCCAGCCTGTGAAGTGAAAATGAGATTGCCCGACTCATTTTCAATATTCCAGAGATTATTGCTGCTCAGAAAGCGTAGTGGCGCACTGGCTTCATGAAAACTATTTCCTATTGTAATTCCATTGTTGGCAGTAAAGTCATTTCCAACATGAATTGTGGCATTTGGAATGTCAGTTCCTATTCCAAATTTACTGGAACTGCTCAGGGTTGCCCATGTCATTTGTCCATTTCCAAATCCTGTTTCTGTAAAAAAACGGAGCTTGCCACCTAAGTTGTCCAGATTCCAATGGTTATTATTGCTCAAGAGTCTCAAATTTCCTCCATCGCTTGTGATTCCGGTTCCAATTGTGACCCCACCTGTACCAAAGTTATCATCAGCCACGTGAAGTGCAGTTTGAGGATTATTGGTATGAATGCCAACATTGTTTTGTGCCGAAAGAGTGCCGGCAGCCCATAAAGCAACAAGCAAGATGTGTAGTATATGCTTTTTCATAATAATAGTTTATAATGGTTTCATGGTTTCATAAAAACCATCCTGGAATAAAGTTTAGTGATGAGTCCACATCGAGAAGTCATCAAGGACTCAATTTTCTGGATTTTCAAGATTTAACAAATTGATTATCAATAGGTTGAAACTTGCCAAGTTTTCAAAATCTGGCAAGTCTGCATGCTTTTTTGACTTTTCGGAGCGGACTCAGGGTTCCTTACTGAATTTTAAGCTCTGCTCCGATTGCCATAGAAGTGGGAAACCCATAAGCTTGTGGATTGTGATAACGTCCTTTTTCAAAACCCCTCTTTTCGATTTCAGGTTTGAAATTATAATGTCTTGCGTAAGGGTCATGTCTAACGCCGGTTACTTGCCAGGAGATTTTAGTGCCAGGATTGCCTCCCGCAATCTTGAATCGCTTGTCTTGAATTTTTTGAGCAATGTACACTGGAGCATGACCATTGAGACCTGAAAGCTGATAGCGAAAATCTGTATTCAGCGCTTCAAACCATGCTGGTAATTCTACCCAAGCTTCGCCCGCATCATTCAGCACGACGATGCCGTCATAGAGGTTTTTCATTTCCGGACTTTCAGTGCATGCATGCCGAAGGGTTTTGTTTTCAGGATCAAGGGGATGATCGATTTGAAAAAATTTGCCCAAATTTCCGGTAATGACACCTGGTACGTGAACGGTTCCGTCATTTCTGCATTCCAATACGTTTGTTCCGTCGCTGCGTTCTACCAAAAACAAATCGAAGTTAACAGAAAATCGACCTCTGACTGTAAGCCAGCGATTGTTGTTGACATGATTGACACCAACTCTACCATCTGCCAAAACCCTGAATCTTTCTCCGCTTCCATGAATCAATCTCATCAAGTGATAATTATTATGCCCTGTATTGACTCCTTGAACCTGCAAAAGAGTTTGACCGGCAATTACCCCATTTCTCAAAAGATGCAATTCCCCAGTGGCACGTAAGCGGAGATTTATTTGGTTGCCGTGCCCTGCTGACAAGACATCATAATTGCTGTGGACGGAGTTCGGAACCTGAATGCGGGTAATCCATTCTGCCTGCCCAGGCGTATTGCGGATGACATCAAGAAAAGAACCAGGTGTGCTGGTACCAATTCCCATAAAACCGGAAGGGTCGATAGTCATTGCCGGCACAAAAACAGCGTTACTCGTATTGAAATGTCCAAAACTCATGTCTTCCGCGAAAGGTACCGCATATCCCTTTCCTCCCCTGGTCAAAATAGAAGGCTGGGCGGCATTGCTGTTCAAAATGGTCAGTCTGGTCAAAGCAAGAAAGGTTCCAATTCCCAAGTCGCCCTCGGATGTCAATCGGAGTCGTTCAGCTGGACTACCAAAAGTCAGATGTCCAACAGTATTTTCCAAATGCCATTGATTGATATTGCTGGTCAAACGAAGTGGTCCACTTGAAATATTGTTGTTACTGCCAATGCCGAAACCATTATTGTTGGGAACCAAATCATTTTCTACATGCAGTGTACTAAGCGGGTCAGTAGTTCCAATACCCCACCTTCCACCAGCGGTCAAAACGACTTTGTCTGTAAGGCCAATTCCGAATCCTGATTCTGTAAAAAAGCGAAGTTTACCACTTGAATTATCCAGGTTCCAATGATTTGCATTGCTCAACAATCGCAGATTGCCACCATCATTTGCCATGCCCGTGCCAATGGAGATGCCACCATTACTGTTATCATCATCAGCTACGTGCAAAGCAGTTTTCGGATCAAGGGTATTTATGCCGACGGCCTTGTTTTGCGATTGTAGGTTATAAGCTATAAATAATAAGCACCAAATCAAAATTATGTATGAGTAAAATTTGGGAATTCTTTTTTTCTCTAACAAAGCGAAAAACACAGCCCTAGCCTTACTAAAGCGAGTATTTTCCCCCAAAGGGATGCCCTTGGCAAACGAAGTTAGAGGGAAAAAGAAACCGAAATTACTTATAGATAATTCTGGGTTGGTGCTTAGTGATGAGATGAATAATATAATTTGCTTTTTCATAAGAATAATTTTAGAGTATGTTTAAATTTTTCTTTCCTGTGCCACAGGCATCTCTTGTCCACGGGACTCCCTTTGGGATGGAAGAAAATACTCGCTACAGCTCAGGCTACAACATCCCATCCGCTAGCGGTTCACTTCGTTGAAAAGATTCCCCGAATCTTTTCTGCTAAAGCACCACTGCGTTCATGTTTTTCGCCTCACACTCACAAAAAATAACCTTCCTCAAAAAACAACATATTGAATTTACAGAGTACTTATTGGTTTTTCGCTCCCTTTTTTCTAACCAAGTGCTTTCATTCCTCAGAAGTCTATTCATCTTTTGAACCAATTCCTTTTGAAAGGGGAAACCCATAAGCTTCCGGGTGGTGGTAAAGCCCTTTTTCTGTTTCAGTTTTATCCATCTCCACTACCATTGGGTGTTTCAGAACAGCGGGGTCTTGGCGATTGCCGGTCACTTGCCAGTGGATTTCCATTCCAGGATGTCCTCCTGCAATCTTGAAGCGATTGTTATTTATTTTTTCAGATATATAAACCGGACCATAAGTGCCAACGCAGGTTAGCAGGTAGCGGTAATCTTTGTTTAACGATTGAAAATAAGCTGGCAATTCTACAATGGCTTCTCCGAATTCATTTAATACAACCATACCGTCATAGATGTTTTTCATATCCGGGCTTTCGATGCAGGCATGCCGAAGGGTTTTGGTTGCTGGAGCGAGTGGGTGGTCTATAATGAAATTCTTGGATCCTGCAGTGATGGTTCCATTAGCAATCACTTCCTGATTATTGCGGCAGCGAAATACAATATTTGCTCCGCCAGAATTGGAAAAGGAACTCAAAGCCATCGGATGCACGCCCGAGTTCTGTGGGCGGACAGTGAATATCCAGTTAGAAGACAAATGATTGATGCCTACTCTTCCATCCGCTCGAACTTGAAATCGGGTTCCATTACCATGAATGGCTCTAAACAGATTGTAATCCGAATGACCCACATTCTGCACTTCTGCTTGAAGCAAGGTTGTACCTCCCATTACCGAACCTTTTGAAATATTCACTTCTCCATCAGCGCTCAACCGAAAAACAGCTTCTGCACCATGTTGTAAACTTATCAAGTCATAATCCGTATGTCCTACATTTACCCCTTCCACACGGCAAACGGCTGCGCCAAGGGGAGGTGAATTTCTGAGAATATCCAACAATGTTCCTGGAGATGTCGTTCCTATGCCTACAAACCCATTACTACTCATTGCCATCCGATTTAGGAATTGGAGACCATTCCAGTGCCCAATATTTAAAATTTCGCTTGAAGGAACCGAAAAGTCTGGTCCTCCTCTGGAAATTACAGATGGCTCCCCAGCTTGAACAGCTTGTACGTCCAATCGTACAATTGGATCTGATAAACCAATCCCTATATTTCCAGAATTGTTGATAGCTGCTCTAAGGGTTGTTCCACTACCAAAATCAGTCTCTGTGTAAAATCGGAGATTGCCGTTGGCATTGTCTAAATTCCAATGGGTGGTATTATTAATCCAGCGAAGACTGGCACCATCGTTGGCTGTTCCAGTTCCAATGGTTACTCCATTGTTTAGGGTATTATCATTGGCAGCATGTAGGCTGAAAAATGGATTGCTGGTTCCAATGCCCATTCTGCCTTGTTGATTAATGATTGCTTTGACATCACCACCGATGCCAAAATTGGTTTCTGTAAAAAACCTGAGATTGCCATTTGAATTGTCCAGATTCCAATGATTGACATTGCTCAACAAACGCAGATTGCCGCCAGTACCTGCTATTCCTGTTCCGATACACATTCCACCTGTGGCAGGATGGTCATCAGCTACTTGGAGGCTGGTTTGTGGATTGGTGGTATTGATGCCTATGTTTTGGGAAGAAAGAATACCAGAGCTGCAAAAAGAGAAGATAGTCAGCACGAATGTTATTGCTTTTTTCATAGGTCTCGTTTTTTGTAGAAAAATCCTTTGAACAATTCAAAAATATTCCGGAAAGTAGCTGAGGCAATGGATTTCTTTATGAATGGGGAAAAATCTTGTATAAAGACCAAAAAATCCTGTGTGAAAACCTGAAAGCTATTTTTTAGATTCGACTTGAAACACCTGGATTGCTTATTATTTGCAAAAACGGTTATCGGTGGACGGTCAAGGCACAAAGAACTGAAACACAATACTTGTACAAGTCCCCTCATTTTCAACCACTTCAAGTTCTCCTTTCAGTTTTTTAGTCAACATGGCTAACAGTTCACTACCAAAGGAGCTGTTCTTATCTTCTAAATGGGTTTTTGAAAAGCCTACTCCATCGTCTTTTACTTCCAGACATAGATGACCTTCGATGTTCTTTTTGAATGAGAGAAGAATGCTTCCCTTGCGTCCATCTGGAAAGGCATATTTGAGAGAATTGGTGACCAATTCGTTGATAATCAAACCTAAAGGAATGGCGGTGTCCACATCTATTTCCATTTTTTCGACTTCATTGATCATTTGAATAGTATCTGGTCGGGCGCCAAAGGAAGCAGCCAGGCTTCTTAACAAACCCTCAGCATATTCGTTCATTTCAATGGCAGCCAAATTCTCTCTTTGATACAATTGCTGGTGAATAAGTGCCATGCTCTTTACACGGCTTTGACCTTCCTTAACAGCATCAAGTGCAACTGCATCGTGAATATGTTTGGATTGCAAATTCAAGAGGCTGGAAATGACCTGAAGGTTATTTTTGACACGATGGTGAATCTCTTTGAGCAATATTACATTTTGGGCATTTTTTTCTTCTATTTTAAATTTTTGAGTTTCAATTTCTGTATTTTTTTGCGCCAGTTCGCGGTTGTGATTTTCCAGAAGAAGGTTGCTACGTCTGCGTAATCGTGCCGTTCTAAATAACAAAAAAGCAACCATGCCTAGCAATATCAAACCACCAAAAGTATAGGCTTGAACTTTTTGTTTTTGAGCTAATTCCGTTTCCTGAGCAGCAATTTTGAGTTCTTTTTTTTCGGTTTCATAGCGCGTTTCCATTTCAGCGAGTTGTTTGACTTTTTCTTCATTGAGGGTACTATCCCTCAGCTTCATATATACTTTCTGATGCTGATGCGCTAATTCAAATAAATTCAAATTTTCATAAATAATAGCCAATTGCTGGTGGGTAAATGTTTGTTCAAAAATGCGTCCCGTTTCCATTGCCAGCTCATTGGCATATTTATAATAGGGGATAGCTTCACGAAAGCTTTTCGGCGTATTTCTGTCAGAATAAATGCCACCGATGTTGATATTTGCAGTTATGATCAAATACCTATCCCCTGCCTGCTCTGCTTCCCGATACAAATCCAGATATAATTCCAATGCTTTTTCATAATGTCCAGTTAAACCAAACACATTGCCTAACTTGGAAGTCACATTTGCAGCTTCCAACAAATTGCCGATGGATTTATAAAGTTCAATCGAAATTTGATAATGATAAATAGCCTGTTCAGTAAAGCTTTCGGTTTCAATTTTAGTATATCCCAAATTTGGGGTACCTATTTTGTAAAGAAATACTGTTCCCATATATAAATGGCTTTTGGCAAGAAGGCTGGTATCTCCAAAAGGCAAGCTGTGGGACAGCGCCAACTGAGCATATTTCTGAACGGGTATGGTATCTACCGGACTAGTTCTCAAATAGGAAAGCATTAGATTTAATGAAGATCGAACAATCAAATTAGTGTCTTTCAATGATTCTGCCTTTTTTAATGCATTTAAGTAACGTGTAGTGGCTTCCGGGATTGCTCCTCTGAATTCATGTACTAAACCCATATTCATCTCTGCATTAACTGCTTTTAGAATCTCTCCAACTGCTTCGAATCCATTTTTTGCTTTTTTAAAACCTTCCATAGCAACTTTATGCGCTCCCAAATTCATTGCTGTTTTAGCAACTTGATGGAATAATTGCGCTTTCAAAAATGGATTGGATATTTTTTCAGTAATATTCAAGGCTTCAATCAATTGCTCTTTTGCTTGTTCTTTTGAATCTTTTTCTAATGATGAAGCTAGTTCCAACAAAACTTCAATTCTTAGAGAATCAGGAAGACTGGTTTGCAATAGGTTGAGGAGACTATCGCTTTCCGTTTTCTGTGCAGATAGAGAAGTACAGTATAACAAAAACGCAAGGCATACTAATTGGAACATTTTCATACAAAGTATCCTCATTTTTTCATTTTTGAATTTTCAACAAACAAAATAGGAACTTAAACCATCAGCTCCATATAAAAATGTATGAAGCTGAATGAATTATGTGTGAAACTTCTTTGGAGGAGTGTCACTTGAATTGAATAGTTTATGAGTGAGTGTTTTCGGAGCCTAGACAAATCTCAGAGTACTTAGAGCCGCTGGATTTGTCAAAAACCCGTGTTTTTCCACTAATACTTATCCATCTAAATCATTTTCAACTTGCTGTAAAAACCCTCTCTATAAGAATAAGCCAATGGAATTTTATGCCCTTTGATATGCAAAAAAGCATCTCCGATTTCATCCAATTGTTTTAAGTTGATGAGATAGGAGCGATGGACTCTGGCAAAGGAATCATCGTCTATTTTTTTTGTCACATTTTTTAGATTGAAAGCCACAGTGATCTTCTTCCCTTGGATAAATATATCGCAGTAATTGCCTTGTGCCTGTATAAATAAAATTTCGTTGAGCTGTATTTTGACAATGCGATTTCGATGGTCTTTCAGAAAAATGCGATCCAAAAGAACTTGGGTGTTTTCTTTTGATGCTGGAGCTTTTTCCGATTTCTGAAATTCTGAAAAATTTTGAATCGCCAATTCAATGCTATGTTCTAAGGCGAAAACATCGAATGGTTTTGAAAGAAAGGCAAAAGGTTGTGTAAGTTTTGCTCGCTCAAAGGTAGTGCGATCTGTATTGGCGGTGAGGAAAATCAAAGGCAGTGGCATTTGCTCATTGATGCGTTTGGCGGTTTCGATACCATCCATCTCACCCTCCAACCGAATGTCCATGAGTACCAAATCCGGGGGATTTGCTGCAATACTATCCAAAGCTGCTTTTCCGGATTCTACAAGGTTGGTTACTCCAAAACCCATTTCCAACAAACTTGTCTTGATGTCTGCAGCAATGATGGGGTCGTCTTCAACTATAAGCACCTGTATTTTTCCCATAATGGGACAATTTAGCAAAAGAAAAGCCATCCTGAAAATATTCGAAATGGCTTTTCTTGCGAGAGCAGCAACCTTTCTAATCAACTTTCACAAATTTCTCGGCTTATCGTTTTCCTAAAACATCAAATAACAGACGTTTAAAATCTTTAGAATATACCCTGTTTTATCCATATTTCAAATCCATTTTTTTGAAGAGTATTCAAATACTTTTAAAATTTGCCACCCCCAATTGCACCATATTATTCTTCAAATCATCCATCAATATTTCCGTCACATGGTCAGCTCCATAATCTCCCAGTGCAGCGACACCATAGATGAAGGCTCTTCCCAACAAGATAAATTCTGCTCCTAAGGACAAAGCTCTCATGATATCCAAACCCGTCCGAATGCCACTATCAAATAGGATGGCTGTTTTGTTTTTTGCAACCTTAACGATTTCGGGCAATGCCTCAATTGAAGTTATCGCACCATCAAATTGTCTGGCTCCATGATTGGAAACCACAATGCCATCCAACCCTATTTTTATGGCTTGCTCAGCATCTTCCGGGTGTAATATTCCTTTTAAAATAATTGGACCATCCCATTCCTCCTGAAGTTCACGACAATAATCCCAACTCAATGTACCTCCTAAGCGATTGCCCACAAAGCCACTCACAAATTTCATGCTTTTATAGGAGGCATAAGTTTCTATAGTCCGCAATTTGGGCAAACCTCTTTGCAAGGTTTTAATTGTCCAGGAAGGATGCGTGATACCTTGCCAAACCATTTTAGGTGAAATCCTGGGTGGCATTTGCATACCTGCTCGCTTGGTTCGTTCTCTTCTACTTGGCATCGGAACATCTGCAGTGACCAAAAGGGTGTGGAATCCTGCAGCTTTTGCACGCTGAAGAATTTTTTGACGCAATTCTTTTTCCTTTGGGGGATAGAGCTGAAACCAACCCATATTTCCGATATGAGGAGCCAGCGTTTCAGGAGTTTCGGTAGCAACGGTACTTAATGTAAAAGGGATTTGATATTTATTGGCGGTTTTAGCCAAAATGACTTCTGCCCTGGGCCACATTAGTCCAGTCAACCCGACAGGTGCGATGCCAAAGGGCGCCTTGAAAGATTGACCCAGGATAGAAGTTTGAATATCCGCATGAAAATCTCCCTTGCAGAATTGTGGGGTAAAGGTGATTTTATCAAAAACTTCTATGTTTCTTTGAACCAATGCTTCCCTTCCTGTGCCAGATTCCAGGTATTCCCAGGCTACATGAGGTATTCTTTGCCTGGCTCTTTTAGCCAGATCACTTATCGCCGGGTATTGGTTTAACAATTTGGTTTTGTGTTTTTCGTAACTCATGTAGTGTAATTTCTAATATTCAGGAAGTTTTAATTTATCAAAGCTTTTTAACAATAGTCCCTGCAGTTTGGGGTTTGGAGTTATTTATTTTTATAAAGTACTCATACTGAATGCATTATTGAAAATGTTGATTAAATTCATTTATGAAAAATAAATTTGTAGTACTTTGATTATTAATCGAATATAAAAATTCCAAATCCCAAACTAAAAAATGCACGGACTATTGTTTTAAAAAAACTCAATGATATTCAATTCATATCGACCCCACAAATATTTCTCCTGGTTTGATGTTTCTACTTTCTTAGATGATTTGAGGATAACCTGACATTTATCACTCCTAACAATGACAAAAATCACTCTCCATAGCCATTCGAAATCAGACCTTTGGGAAAAGATTTTCTATGATATCAATCATCAACCTCCACAAGTCTTACGGCAAAAATCACGTCCTCAAGGGCATCAAGCTCACCTTTGATCAACCTGGTATTACAGCAGTTTTAGGTCCAAACGGATCAGGTAAAACAACTTTAATAAAAAGCATATTGGGAATGGTCATTCCAGAAGAGGGAGATATTTTGGTAGAAAACCAAAACATCAAGGGTAAATGGGATTATCGAAATCGAATTGATTATTTACCACAAATTGCCCGTTTTCCAGAAAATTTGAGGGTAAACGAATTATTGAAAATGATTAAAGATTTGCGCAGCGACAAGGCAAATGACGAGCATTTGATCAAGCTTTTTGACTTATATCCCTTTTTAGACAAAAAACTGGGAAATCTGTCTGGAGGTACCCGCCAAAAGGTAAATCTCGTCTTGGCTTTTATGTACAATAGTCCCTTAATTATTTTGGATGAACCCACCGCTGGCTTAGATCCAGTGGCATTGCTTCGTTTGAAAGACTTGATCCTTTCAGAAAAGGAAAAAGGCAAAACTATTTTAATCACCACTCACATCATGAGTTTTGTAGAAGAAATGGCGGATGAAATAGTCTTCTTATTGGAAGGTCACATACACTTTAAAGGAAGCTTGAATGAAATCAAACAAGTCTATTCTGGACATACCTTGGAAGAGGCGATTGCCAATATCCTTATTAAGCAAAATGGAAAGCCAGTGAAAGCTGACCTTGCTGAGTTTTCAAGAATTGAATTATAATGGTTGATGCAGATATGAATTCTCGTATCATACCAAGTCTTTGATAAGGACGGTGAGGTTTGAGGACTTCCGCCGAGTCTTCACTCATACCCTTGCACAAGAAATAGACCCAGCCTGTTACCAAGAAAAATTCATCACTCAACACTCATCACTCAAAACAATGTTCAAAATACTCAAATACAGTTTTTACGACCTCATGCGCAGTCGATGGACCTACATCTATTGTGTATTCTATCTCATATTCGCTTTATCACTTTTGGTATTGAGCAATGATTTGTCAAAAGTGACGATCAGTTTGATGAATGTAATTTTGTTGTTAGTTCCATTGATCGCAACCATGTTTGGGGTCATGTATTATTATAATTCAAGAGAGTTTACGGAGTTATTGTTAGCACAACCCATTCGCCGAAGGGATATTTTCCTGGGGCAATACCTTGGAGTAGCGATGTCTTTATCAGCAAGTTTGTTGATTGGCGTGGGTGTACCCTTCTTATTTTATGGGATTTTTGGATCTTCTGAAATTTTGAATTTTACCACCTTGCTGCTTATTGGCGTTTTTCTTTCCTTTATTTTTTCAGCCATCGCCTTTTTCATTGCGTTGAAAAACGAAAATCGCATTAAGGGATTTGGTTTGGCTATTGTTTCCTGGCTATTTTTTGCTGTAATTTATGATGGCATATTTTTGTTATTACTATCCTATTTTAATGACTATCCACTGGAAAATTTTGCCATAGGAGCTTCTTTATTTAATCCAATAGATCTTTCCCGTATTCTTATTTTACTGAAATTGGATATCTCTGCATTGATGGGCTACACTGGAGCTGTTTTCCAAAAATTCCTTGGTACCGGATTGGGGATGATTATTTCGTTTTTGGTCTTGTCTCTTTGGATCGGACTGCCTGTTTTGGGGATAAAAAAGATCGCCTCGAAAAAGGATTTTTGATTGATAAAAATCAATCTTTTAATTGATAAAAATCACTTAATCCCTGTTGGTGGAGCGAGTACATTTGCAATAAACAATTGAAAAATGAAAAACACAATTTTGAAGATTAATATTTTTTTCCTTTTGATTTTGTTGTGGTCTATTCCAAAATCAAATCTCCTCGCTCAGGAAGGCTGGACATTAGCCGCTGATCAATCAACTATAAGGATTGAAGGTACTTCCAATATTCACGATTGGGTATCGGAAGTAACTAAGATGACAAGTCAGGCAGACATTTCATTCGGAGAAGATGGAAGTATAAATGTCAAGGCATTGGAGGTCAATATCCCTGTTACCGGGGTCAAGAGCAGTAAAGGCGCTATTATGAACAAAAAGACCTACAAAGCATTGAAGTCTGATAAATTTCCTAACATCAAATATTCTCTAAATTCAGTTACAAATCTTTCTGAAATAACAAATAAATTTCGGATAAAAGCAAATGGAAATCTTAGCATTTCAGGTACTACAAAGAACATTGCAATGGAAGTTGTAGCTACACAAGTATCTTCCACAAAAATGGTATTTGAAGGAACCAAGAAACTTAAAATGACAACTTTTAATGTAGAGCCTCCTACTGCCCTTATGGGCGCATTGACAACCGGAGATGACATTACTATAGCATTTAAAGTTGTATTTCAGAAAGATTAAAAAACAATCTGGGTTTTGTCGAAAAAAGTCATACTGTAAGGATTGGTCCATTCCAAAGGTTTCAGACTTCTAACAGGCCTTCCAGACAGGTAAATTTTTCCAAAACCACAAACTAAATCTTATTAATCATGAAACTTAGAAGCGTTTTGTTTCAGGCCTTAATTATTTGTCTTTCTCTTGGGCTTACTTTGCCAGCATTTGCTCAGGATAATGGCATTATGAATTGGCGACCAAATGATAAAAATGGCGTCAATGTTTTTGAAACTGAAAAAGACAATGATGCGGAATTTAAAGGATTAAAAGTAAAAGTAGGAGGGCATTTTACACAACAGTTTCAAAGCTTGACAAATGAAAATTCGGGAACGGTTCCAGTTTATGAGTTAGAACCAGGGTTCAATTTGGCGACAGCAAATTTTAACATTGATGCTCAATTGGCAGATGGTGTTCGCCTAAATTTGATTACTTACTTGTCTTCTCGCCACCACCCCGAAGCATGGGTCAAAGGCGGATTTATTCAATTTGATAAGTTGCCGTTTATTGAAAGTGAAGGGATTGATAAATTGATGGAGAATGTGACCATCAAAATTGGACATATGGAGGTCAACTATGGCGATGCTCATTTTAGAAGAACGGACAATGGGAATGCCATGTACAATCCATTTGTTGGCAATTACATCATAGATGCTTTCAATACGGAGATAGGCGGGGAGGTTTACTATACAACTCCTGCCGGACTGACGCTGATGTTAGGATTGACAGGCGGCGAAATCAACGGTAATGTGGGTGTCGCCAAAACGGATTCTCTGGATGACAAAGCAAAGAGAAATCCTTCTGTAATCGGTAAATTGATTTACGATAAGACATTTGGCGATAGCCGATTTAGAGTTGCCGGTTCTTTGTACCAAACCGGAAGTTCAAGCGCCAATCACATTTTCGATGGAGACAGGGGTGGCTCCAGATATTACCTGGTAATGGTTCCTCCTGGAGTAAGAGCAGGAGATCGGGGTGTATTTGACTCTGGTAGATACAATCCTGGTTTCAGTGACAAAGTGATGGCTATCCAGGGAAATGTTTTTTACAAGTACAAATTTCTCGAAACCTTTTTGACTTATGAGACTTCTACCGGTCGTTCACATAGTGAAGAAGCAGAAAGGGATGCATCTCAAATAGCTGCTGAGGTATTGCTTCGTTTTGGAAGTAATGAAAACTTCTACATTGCTGGTCGTTACAATACCGTCAAAGCGGATGACCCAAGTGGACAAGAAGTGACTATTGACAGAATTCAGTTGGGTGGTGGTTGGTTCCTTACTAACAACATCCTGATGAAATTGGAATATGTCAATCAGAACTATAAAGACTTTGCTGCCGGAAGTATCTTTGAAGATGGTAAATTTAATGGTGTGATGGTAGAAGCAGTAGTAGGGTTTTAGGAAGCAGGATTTTGGAAGGCTCGACGCCTTCCAAAATCCTTTTTACATTAAAATATATGGGTCGAAAATGTTTTTAAGAATACTAAAACAGCTTTCTGTTTTTGGAGCATTTCTATTAGCTACTTCTTTTTTTTGCGCTCCTTTTTACAACACTTCTTCGGGAACACATCAATATTATTTGGGAACTAATAGTAAGCTAGAAATAAACGGAGAGACCAACATCAATAACTTTTGTTGTGGTTCAAATGAACGGTTTACAGAGAATAAACTATCCTTTCAATTCAGCCCTGACAACTCAGCAATTTATTTTTTCGATACCAGGCTCAAACTGGACATCTATCAAATGGATTGTGGAGGTAAAATCATCACAAAAGATTTTCAAAAAACACTTAACGCAGAACAAAATCCCTATATCCAACTGGAATTGAAGGAGGCAATTAATCAGGATTGCGTTGATCTCGAAGCATGTGATAACTGGATTTTTTTTCAAAGTAAGGCCGAAATTACGCTGAATAGCATGACAAATGTTGAAACGCTATCAGTGCATGTTTTGAAAAAAAATGAAAACATGTTTCAAATTTCGGGAAGTAAAACAATTGAATTATCTGACTACAAGATTGCTCCTCCTTCAGCAATGTTGGGATTGATAAAAGTAAAAAACTCAATTACTGTAAATTTTGATTTGGAGATTGTTTTGATTTGAGCTTGAATAGAAGTTTTTTAAAGAATTGATCCTACCGCAAAAGCAGGGTAAGAGTATGTTTAAATTTCATCTTCCTATGGAACAGGAAGATGAAATTTAAACATACTCTAAAGTGTCAAGCGTTCCAAAATTGACATAAATCACCTTTCACATTGACATATATCACTTCGCTTCCACTTCTTCAACCCTTAAATTTACAGGCATAGAAATCATTCGGAATTTGAATCCAAATATTCATTCTGTTTGCCGTTCATTTTGAAAGTCAAATAGTAAAACCTTCTAAATTACAAGTCATGAATACGAACCTCTCATTCTCGTCATCTGAAATTTTACTAAGTGTCCTTGCATTGTTCGTTATCGTTGTCTTAATGATTGTGGTTGGAAGAATTTTTATTGCTGGTTTAAGGCGAAAAAGACTTGCTGAAAAATATAAAACTACTGAAACAGAGAATTCATGGAAAACCTTCAATAAATACCCGGATGTAGATGTTTTGCGCAATTCTGAGGTTTTCAGGTATTTGGGTTTGGCATTGACTTTAGGAATTATGGTGGTTTTGTTTAATTGGACCACTTATGAGGAAAATATTGAAAGCGCCTTCTTATATGAAATTGTAGAAGATGAAATTACGGTAGAACCACCCAGAACAAAAGAACAACCGCCACCACCGCCTCCTCCTCCTCCTCCTGTGATTCAGGAGGTGCCTGAAGAATTCATTACAGAAGAAGATGAAACTGATTTTCTTGATCAGTCGATCGATATGGAAACGGATGTAAATGTAGCACCTGCTCCCAAACCGAAGAAAAAAGCTGTTGTAACTCCTCCACCTCCACCACCTGCTGAACCCGAAATTGAGGAAATATTTAAAGTAGTGGAGGATATGCCGCGATTCCCTGGATGTGAAAGTACTACAGCAGGTAAGGATGATTTAATCGCTTGTGCCAGCAAAAAATTGTACGAGTTCATTTACAAGCATATCAAATATCCAAGAATTGCTAATGAAAATGGTATAGATGGAATGGTCGTCATTCAATTTGTCGTAGAAAAAGATGGCAGTATAGCTGGTGCACGTATTGTAAGAGATATTGGTGGTGGCTGCGGCAATGAAGCACTTAGGGTGGTGAACCTGATGAACGAAATGCCTGAAAAATGGGTTCCTGGAAAGCAAAGAGGAAGACCAGTCAGGGTGATGTTTAACCTTCCGGTAAGATTTAAATTAGTTGTGTCTTAATAACAGGTGATTTAGTATTTTTAAACATACTCTAAATCATTGAATTTCAACTCACTATGTAATGTATGTATTTTTGTTGCGGGGTGGGGGGTTGGGGGGTTTGCAAAAACAACAA
>JBGTQJ010000088.1:0-30860 GCA_041941305.1 Saprospiraceae bacterium | reverse complement strand
TTACATTTATCATTTTGACTTTTACATTTAAAATTAGAACCAATCACCCCTGCCCCAAAGGGGCAAGCTGAATTTTTTGATCACATCTTAAATCATTGAATTTCAACTCACTATGTAATGTGCCTTTGTTGCGGGGTGCGAGTTGCGGGTTTGACTAACTCGCACCCCGCACCCCGCAACAAAATGAATATCAATTGAATAGGCAAAGAAGTTAAACGAAAGGTTTTTTTTTGCCAAAATTCGGTATGACACATGTTTTATTTCTCGTTTTTGTACTTACCTTAGTTGCAAGGCAATTAAAGAATTATGAAAATTATTCTCTCTACCTTAATTTTTGGTTTTTGCCAATTCATTTTTGGCCAAAATAAGGAATACCTGACTCCTCAAATTCCAGAAATTAAATATGATTCACTAGGAATAAATCCCTTGGATTCTTCCTTAATGGTGGTGATTGATGTTTGCGTCTACGGATCAGGAAAAGTGATTTCGGCAAGAAACAATGAACACAAATCACTTTGTAAGGATCAAAGACTCATTGAATTGGCAATTAAAAATGCCAAAAATTGGACTTTTAATCCTTCACAGGGATGCCTGTAGCACAGGAGATAAAATTTTTAAACAAACTCTAAATACGACTTTAGGAAAAAACAGGTCGAAGAAGAAAATTCAGAATCTAACCATTGAAGTTAAAACCTGGCATATTATTCTTTTTATTTTTTGGGCTTGGATCAATTAAGGTTGCCTATTCCCAACAATTTGCTTTTCAAAATATTTCCGTTTCAGATGGTTTGGCACAAAGCCAGGTTTATACCATTTTGGAAGATAGTAGAGGGTTTATGTGGTTTGGAACACAAGGAGGAGGACTGGATAGGTATGATGGTCTTCAATTTAAAAATTATACCGAAAAGGATGGCTTGGGGGATATTTTCATCAACGCTTTGACAGAAGACATTGAAGGCAATATCTGGATAGGGACGAGAAGTGGGTTGATGAAATACAATGGATGGAAATTTAAGAAAGTAAAGTTAGGGCATAGAAACCCAAAAGTAATCACCTTATTGAAAGATGAGGATGGCCACATTTGGGCTGGGACAACAGATGGGATTTTCAAAATAAATAGGGACACAGTTATCAACTTTACGAGAGAAAATCAATTAAAACCAAGCCAAATTTTCGCCTCATTTCAAGACAGCAAAGGGACCTTATGGTTTGGAGGGGAGAATGGTGTAACAAAAGTTTCTCCGATAGAAATTCGTCATTTTGATACCAGCAACGGAATGCCTGGAAATGATGTAACTGCTATTGTTGAAGACCAGCATGGAGTTGTTTGGATAGGTGTTTCGGGGCATGGCTTTGGCTCTTTTAAAAGAAACAGGTTTGAAAGAATTGAATCTAAATCTTATCAGTATCCGAAACGAATCCAGTGTGCTAAGCGAGGAAACGATGGAGAAATACTTGTTGGTACGTTTGATTCCGGAATCTATGTCTGGAATCCGCAGGATAGCATTTTTAAACGATTTTCCGAACGAGAGGGGCTTGCAAAAAAAGATGTAAGGGCAATTGAAATTGATCATTATGGCAATTGGTGGGTAGGCACTTCAGGAGGCGGTATAAGCAAATACTCAGGGCAGCAGTTTATTCATTTTGATAAGGAAAAAGGGCTTATAGAAGATTTTGTTTATGCCCTTTGCCAGGATGATTATGGTAGAATTTGGTTTTCAGCTTATGATGAAGGTCTTAGCATTTTCAATGGTCGATTTTTTGATCATTTAGGTGAAGATGAAGATTCTCTTAGATTTATTTCCAAAGCTATATTTAAAGATAGGGATGGACAAATCTGGATAGGTACAGAGCAGCGTGGGATAGCGCTTTATAGAGACAATCAATATTATTTTTTTAGATCCAGTGACGAAATACCCATACTATATGTCCGAGACTTTGAGCAAGATACTGCCGGAAATATTTGGGTGGCTATGGCAGGATCTGGTATTTTGAAATTAACAAAGGATACAACCATTCGTTTAGGATATTCGGCTCGGAGATTTACCATTAACGATGGACTTCCCAGTAATCGGATTACCAACCTGCATATCGATTCCTTGCAAAGGCTGTGGTTTTCAATGAGAAGACAAGGAGTTGGTTATTTATCTGATGATCAGTTCGTTGAACATTTTGTTTCTGGTGATGGTTTGCCCTCAAGAGAAGTGAAAGTGATGGCAGAAGATTCGACTGGTTATCTCTGGGTGGGGACTCCTTCGGGAATTGCCAAAGCATATTTGTACGGAGAAAATTTGTCTTTTATTGAAGGAGAGAACAATGAAAAATTAACCTGGCAAAATGTTTATCTAATTGCTTTTGACAAGGAAAATAATATCTGGATAGGTTCCCAAAAAGGGGTAGAAAGGGGTATTCTGGATAAAAATAGAAACATCCTGGAGACAAAGTTTTTTGGACAATCAGAAGGATTTGAGGGAATAGAGACCTGCCAAAACGCTGTAATCAAAGACCAGGAGGGTAATTTGTGGTTCGGAACCATGGGAGGATTGACCAAATATGCCCATGGAAACAATACTATTAATCCATATCCTCCCAAATTACATTTTACAGATGTTTTATTGTCCTACAAATCTTTAAGGGAAACTGAATTTGCACCTTTTATGGAAAATTGGGGCACCATCAAACCAGGTTTGGAATTTAACCATAAGCAAAATGACTTAATTTTCAATTTTGTTGGACTCAATCTCCAAAATCAGGGAAAGGTAAAGTACAGTTGGATAATCGAAGGCGCAACGGAAGATTGGTCGCCGCCCTCTGTTCAAAATGAGGTTTTATTTACCAAATTACTTCCTGGAGATTATACGTTTAAAGTTAAAGCCTGCAATGAGGATGGAGTATGGACTAAAGAACCATTGGTTGCCAGATTCTCCATTCAACCTCCCTTTTGGCAGACCTTGTGGTTTAAAGCAGCAGTTTTGATTTTCATTATTGGATTGATAGGCCTGGTTTTCAAAATCAGGTTGAACCAAATCAGAAGAACTGCCAGAATAGAACGGGAGCGATTGGAAATGGAGAAGAATCTCTTATTATTAGAACAAAAGGCACTACAACTTCAGATGAATCCCCATTTCATTTTTAACGCACTCAATTCCATTCAAAGCCTGATTTCTCAAAAGGACAACCGCACAGCTCGTTACCAACTTGCCAAATTTTCTAAACTCATGCGCTCGATTTTGGAAAACTCTCGTTCTCAAGCGATCACATTGCAAAAAGAAATAGAAACATTGAGAAGTTATCTTACTTTGGAACAGTTCAGTCGTGGCAATTCCTTTCAATTCGAAATAGAGGCTCCGAAAGGGTTGGATTTAGAAGAAATGATGATTCCTCCAATGATTGTGCAGCCATTTGTGGAGAATGCCATTATTCATGGAGTGGCACATCTGAAGGATCAAGGGCAAATCAGCATTAAATTTGGAGAGCAGGAAAATGTGTTGGAATGTGAAGTCAAAGATAATGGAATTGGTCGTGCAAGAGCTAAAGAATTGAAAAGTCAACAAGATCATCAGCATAAATCTATGGCATTACAGGTCACTCAGGAACGATTGGAAATACTGAAATCCAAGGAAAACGGAGCCGAAAGTCTAAAGATTGAAGATGTTCTTTCGGAAAATGGAGAGGTCCAGGGAACCAAAGTTACCATCCGATTGCCTATTTTTGGCTGAGAAAGGATATACAATCTACCGTCAACCAATTATTTATGCCAACTGCAATTATTATAGATGATGTGCCACAAGCCAGACAAACGCTTAAAGAGGATATAGAACATTGGTGTCCTGAATTGGAAATAATTGGAGATGCAGAAGGGGTTGTAAGCGGCGCAAAGATACTTAGGGAAAAAGTACCTGATATTTTATTTTTGGATATTCAACTAAAGGATGGTACTGGTTTTGACATTCTGGAAATACTCCCGGATATAAAATCGAAGGTAATCTTTACTACCGCCTCCGACAATTATGCCATTCGGGCATTTCGTTTTTCTGCCATTGATTATTTGCTAAAGCCAATTGACCCAGATGAATTGGTAGAAGCAGTTTCCAAAGCCAAAAATCAACTGGGAGGACAGAGTGAAAAATTGAACTTATTGCTGGATAATGTGAAAAACCAATCCACTCCGAAAAAACTAGCACTGCATACTTTGGAAAAAATTCATGTAGTGGAAATCAGCAACATTCTCCGATGTGAGTCTTCTGGAAATTACACCATATTTTATTTTTCCGATCGACCAAAATTATTGGTGACAAAAACCTTAAAAGAGTTTGATAATTTACTGCAAGAGTACCGCTTTCTTCGTGTTCACCAATCTCACCTTATCAATTCTGAACAAATCAAAGAATATGTGAAATCTGATGGAGGGTATATTGTCTTGCATGATGGGACGAAAATTCCTGTTTCGGTAAGGAAAAGGGCAGCCGTTGTTAAAATGTTAGAAGCCTTATAAAAAAAAACTGCTCCCGGATAGTCCAGAAGCAGCTACATTGTATAATACTCCAAATATTATAACCTTGTTATATTTTTATTGCAACACCATTTTTCTGGTTGCTGTATGTTCTGGCGTATCCAAACGATAGAACAAGACTCCAGATTGTGGCAATGTTTTTCTGTTAATTGTCATTTCATTGTATCCCGAATCAAATTGCTTTTCAACGCTCCATATCATTTTCCCATCTGTGTTGAAGATGGTCAAAATGCCATTGCTTTGTGCTGGTAAATAAAATCCAATGGTTGTGGCTTCATCGAAGGGATTTGGAATATTTTGGTATAATTCAAAGGTTTTTGAGACAGCCTCTTCAATTACTTCCAAATGGACGTCGAGTAGTTGGTAATCTTCGTTTTCCCAGGCATAAGCTTCTGCATTGGTAAAACGAGAGTTTAGAGTCAAAACCTGACCCAATGAATGATCCTGCTTTGCTCTAAACTCTACGGAAAAGATTACATCTTCTTCGTTAATGGTCTTTGGGTGGGCATCAAACCAACTGGTCGTAATGGCACCCTTGCTTAATAAACTCAATCCAAAATTTTCTTTGCTTGAAACAGAGTGTGGGATGATGTCTTGAAATTCAAGCACTTCTGTGTCGAAATTCAAGGTAAATTGAAAACCGTTGATGTTTTGAAAGTCCTTTGCTTTGAAATCAATTACAAAAGATTCATTGGTTGTCAATTTTTTATTTGAGGTATAAAAAGTCAATTTTTGAGAACTTCTATCGTCTGAATTCTGAAGATTATTTGTAGTTGCATTTCCATTGACATCACCTATTTTAACAGCCACAAAATCAGCTTCCAATTCCGTTTCATCCAGGTTATTCAATCCAATGACTTCCGGAAACATTTCATTCAGTGGATTCTGAGGGTTTTCAAAATCATAATCTTTTTTAATAAAACGCCAGGAGGTGTTATTAGAAAATCCATCCTGAATAAAAAGAATCATCTTTCGCAATTCAACGAGATCAAAGGTGGTGATGGCAGCAGAACGATTGACATCCGCAGCAATCATTTTATATGGAGAATTCAATAATTGGGTACTCAGGATGTGTTTGGAAATCAAAACCAAATCAAAAGTAGAAACGCCGTTTAGTGGGTCTGTATCTTTTTGAGGAGCAATTGTGTAATCTTCACCGGCCTGTAAATCCATAAACTCATATAAGCCATCGGTTGAAGTAAATACCTCATTTGTACCATTTAGACTTACTCCAACACCAACCAATCCATCTCCTGCTTCATTTTGGATAGTTCCTGAAATCAATGGATCGTCACCAGCTTCACAATGCCAGCCATTGTCTTGGATGTCAATGAAAGTAGTACAAAAATCCTGGTTTCCATTCGCGTCTGTAATCCAGATTTCAACTGGAACCAATGGAGGAACATCTTCACAATAAAAGACCTGACATTGATGCGTCGTATCAGCTGAAAAGGAAATTATTAAATCGCCTGGGCAATTGTCATAACTTCCGTGATTTAATGATGCAGCGCAAACCTCAATCTCCTGAGTTTGCATGATTTCCACAATTAATCCATTTTCACAAATCGCTACGGGCTTCTTGCAATCTTCTACAATAAATGCAATTTCCAAATCTGATTCATTCCCACATGCATCTAATGCTATGTAATTTAGGGTATGATTGCCAAATGGAAGGGTACCTGAGAATTCACCATTTCCTGAACCATCCATCGTACCATCGCTATCCAAATCCAGTTCATAAGTCAATTCGATATCATCGGTACATTCGTCTTGAATGGTGACTGGAATTTGCACATCACCAGTAGAACAATTGGTGTCCAAACTGCAAAATTCTGTATCCCCATTGTAAGTTATTAATGGAGCATTGCCATCTGTAATCCATATTGTTTGCTGGTAGCTTAAATAGGCAAAGTTTCCGTGGGTAGTATCGTCAATTGTTTTGCCGTCAGGATCTCGATTGACAACAAAGGGGCTGGAAAGTGGAATATAATCACACCAGTTGATAACTTCCCAGGTTCTTAATATTTGTTTGCAAGCGCTGTCACTTGAAACATTGTATAATTGATCTGAAAAGGTAATTGCAAATAAATCACAACCATCATTATCAATAATCACGTGATTGGAAGAATCTACTGAGCCACAGGAACCATACCAGTCAGCCGGGAAATGAATTTCCCAATCTGATGCCCCAATGATGGTAATTTGCTGAAAACAAGAGGCTGAAAGATTGCTCGTTTCATCTGTTGCTACAAACTGACGTGTAATGAAACCATCTCCGCAGTAGATATTTCCAATAGCAGTCAATTCTTCGATATTTGAGCTACAATTGTCATAATGGGAAGGAGCACCAAAAAGGTCTGTTAAGGCATCAGAATCGTCTAAATCCAAACCCGCAGGAATGTCCAAACAGGTTACGGTCATTGGATCAGGAGCTACGCAAATCGGTAGAATGTTATCATTTACATTAACAATGACCATACATTCATTGAAGTTGTCAAAACAATCAAATACGCGAAAAACGACTGTCTCCACACTATCTTCACAAGTAAAAATGATAGATTCCTTGAATTCAGAATCTGGCTCTTCCATCCGTTTAACTTCATAATGGTCGATACAGCAATTGTCATAGCTACCGTCATCGAAGGTTTCTGCATAAACCTCTACCCAGCCTTCATTTGTAACATTGGCATCTGTTATTAAATCGCAAATAGCGGCTGGAGGAGTTAAATCTTTTACATTTACCAGAACATCTAGCTCCGTTTCATTTCCACAGGCATCAGTAGCCCTGTAGGTGATAAAATGACTACCTATATTCAAGCCTGGCCATGGAATGTAACCTCCTTCGGAACCGTCCACCCCATTTACATAAGTGGCTTCACCTATTGGTGTGAAAATGCGTAGGCTATAATCGTTGCAATTATCTGTGACTTCAGCTGTAGGTAAAAATTCAGTGGATTTGCATAATAATCCAACTGTGCCTGGATTGTTGGCATCTACTGTAAAAGGTGCTGCTACAATCTCAGGTCCTGTTTTATCTACAATTTCAATGATTTGTTCATTGGTATCACCATCATTATCTTCCAGAATTACCTGGCTCGTACACCAATTGAAAACCAACCAGGTACGCAATATTTTAAAGGTATATCCACAAGATGAAAGCGTATCGTCCGAAAAGTTGAAATTATAATGACAATAGATTCCATTCACACCCCCAGGTAAGCCTGAGCCAGTCATATTTAGGGAGTCATGTAAGGGAGCAGCATCTGTAATATTTGGATACTCGGCATATTCATCACAAGTCCAGGAAATGTCACTTGGAAAATCTACCTCAGAAGCTGTAATGTGCAATTTTTGCTCACATTCCGTTTCATTCCCAAACCAGTCAACTGCCAACCAATGTCTGGTAATCCATACTTCATCACAAATGTTGGAATCATCAATATCTTCACTAACAAATACCACCAAAGCCTGGTCATCACAATTGTCAATGGCGTTTGGTGCTGGATAATTTTGATAATTTTCATCACATTGTATTGGAACTGGAAGGGCAGGACATTGAAACTTGGGTCCTGATTTATCTTCCACAACTACATATGACCAACAAGAATTATTATTGATCATATTGGTCACTTTTCCAATCATCTCTTCTCCAATATGGTTGCAGTCTACAGTGTTTCCATAGGAAATACCATCATTGTCCGTAATATCAACCACAAAATCATCATAGTTTGGAAATGTGTTGCTCAATAACATTTCAGGTTGGATTTCAGCCTCTCCGTTTTGTCCGAGCGATACATGTACTTCATTATTGCAGGAAAGATTATAAAGATTGTTGGCTTGTGAAATAAAGCAAAAACCAAAAAGAAGAAGCACCATGCCTCCACTTGCCTTCCATTTAGGAATATTCATGAGTTTCATTTTTCTAGTAACAAGGTTCATTTTTGGATGTAGTTTTTAGTTAAAGTGTTTGCTAGCAGGGCAGGCTCTTATTACCCTCAGAGATTGAGAGTGTGAGAATAGGAGTGATAGAGAATAAAAAACCTTAAAGTGATTTATTTTCAATTTCTCAAATTCTCAATCCTCCCAAATTCTCTACAGAGGATAGAGCAATAGCGATGTAGTTATCTTTTTTTATTCTGAAAAAATGACGAGAATTAGTGTAGGAATATGGAAGCTAGTAGGAAAGTAGGTTGGAAGCAAAAATGTGTTAGTCTCTCATAGTATGCTTAGTGCTCGATTCTGTTATGCTTATGTGGTAAATTTTTATGTGAAAAATAAAATATTATAAATTTCTATAAATTAGTTATTTACGTCATGTTTTGCAAAAATGTATCCAGCTTTATTTTATTGAATAACCCAAAAATGGTAATTATTAAATAAGGATTATTTTAAATGTCTAAATGATTGATTTTTCGATGTAAATGATTTAAGATTTTTTTGATGTATATGAAAATGCAGTAATTTTTGTCAAATTATTATCTTGCAAGCACTCTATTTACTTCTTAATCAAAAAAAACACGACAAAATGGAAAACAAAATTTTAGATGTTTCCTACGCCAAACCAAATTTTGAATTTGCAGGATTTGATTCCAGAGTAGGAGCATATTTTATCGATCTATTTCCAATTATTTTGATAGTTGGATTGGTTTGCAATTATGTTTTGGGTTTCAATTATTTTGCAGATTCTGATGAAACTGCCATGTGGTTAGGTGAAGAATATCAAGAGAAATACATTGCCAAATATTTAGTGCGTTATTCATCAATTTTAATTTGGATATTTTATTCAATCATTATGGATGCTTCCAAATACCAGGGAACTTATGGTAAAATTAATATGAAAATCAAGGTAGTTGATGAAAATGGCAACAGAATTACATTAGCAAAATCAATTATCCGGAATCTAAGCAAAATTCTTTCTTACATAGTTTTGATGCTTGGTTTTATCTGGGTCTTGTTTAATAAAGAGCGAAGAGGTTGGCATGACATGATTGCAAATACCTATATTATTAAAGGAGTGAAAATCCAAAATGAAGAAGAATTATTAGAAAATTGAGATTTTATAATATTTAATTTGAAAATTAATTTTTAAGGAAGTCGATCACCGTAATCAATGGCCGTCGACCGAACAAAGATTTGTATGAAAAACTTTCACAAAATGAAACAAAGCAACTTAACCGTTTTTTTTGTCCTAACCTTTTTCCTTTTATTCTTGCCGGATTCATTTGCTCAAAAGAAAAAACAAAAGGCAAATACAACACCTGCACCCACCGTCCAAAAATACGATGAAGTACTCTTCAATGCCCTTGAATGGCGTAGCATTGGACCTTATAGAGGAGGGCGTTCTGCTGCTTGTACCGGGGTTCCTGGTAAGCCTCACTTGTATTACTTTGGTGCAGCTGGTGGTGGCGTTTGGAAAACTGCTAATGGTGGTCAGCATTGGGAAAATATCTCTGACGGATATTTCGGTGGCTCAATTGGCGCAGTGGCAGTGAGTGAATACGATCCCAATGTTATTTATGTTGGAGGTGGTGAAGTAACGGTTCGTGGAAATGTTTCCAGTGGATATGGCATTTGGAAAAGCTTGGATGCCGGCAAAACCTGGGAACATCTGGGGCTTTCAGAATCCAGACACATTCCCAGAATTCGGATACATCCAAAAAATCCGGATTTGGTTTATGCAGCAGTGATGGGTAATATCTACAAGGCACACGAGGAAAGAGGAGTGTATAGAAGTGCGGATGGGGGTAAAACCTGGGAGAAAATCTTGTATGTTAATGATGAAGTTGGGGCGGTGGATTTAACTTTTGACCCTTCCAATGCCCGGGTCTTATATGCCTCCATGTGGCGTGTAAGAAGAAACCCCTGGAGCTTATCTAGTGGTGGAGAGGGTAGTAGCATGTGGAAAAGTACAGACGGTGGAGATACCTGGACAGACATCAGCAGAAATGAAGGTTTGCCCCAAAAAGATACCTTAGGCATTATTGGAATTACGGTTTCTCCTGTAAATCCTGATCGAGTCTGGGCGATTGTAGAAGCTCAAAATGGTGGCGTTTTCCGGTCAGAAAATGGTGGGAAAACCTGGCGAAAAATAAATGAAGAACGCAAGTTGCGTCAGAGAGCCTGGTATTATACGCGAATATATGCCGATACACATGACGAAGATGTCGTTTATGTTGTAAATGTTGGCTTCCATAAATCGAAAGATGGAGGTAAATCTTTTGAAAGAATCAGAACACCTCACGGGGACCATCATGATTTGTGGATTGCACCTGAAGATCCCAACAGAATGGTTATTGCAGATGACGGTGGTGGACAGGTGACTTACGACGGTGGTGAAAACTGGAGCACCTATTATAATCAACCAACTGCTCAATATTATCGGGTTACAACGGATGATCATTTTCCTTATCGCATTTATGTTGCCCAGCAAGACAACAGTACGCAGAGGGTTTATCACCGAACAAGCGGTAGTTCTATTGGTGAACGCGATTGGGAGAGAACAGCAGGATGTGAGTGCGGTCATATAGCCATTGACCCAACTAACACAGATATTGTATACGGAGGTTGTTATGATGGATTATTGGCGCGAAGGGATCACAAAAATGATTTGACCAGAAATGTAAATGTATGGCCTGACAACCCAATGGGGCACGGGGCAGAAGGCATGCGTTACCGTTTCCAATGGAATTTTCCGATTTTCTTTTCTCCTCACCAGAATAATAAGTTGTATACCGCCTCAAATCATCTACATGTTTCTTATAATGAAGGGCAAAGCTGGGAAATCATTAGTCCGGATTTGACTCGTAATGATCCATCAAAATTGGGTCCTTCTGGAGGTCCGATTACCAAGGACAACACTTCCGTTGAATATTACTGTACCATCTTTGCGGCTGAAGAATCAGACAGGGTAAAAGATTTGATTTGGGTGGGTTCAGACGACGGTCTGGTCCATGTAACACAGGATGGAGGAAAAAACTGGGAAAATGTAACGCCACCCAACATGCCCGAATGGATTATGATCAATAGTCTGGATACGGATCCTCACAATGATGGTGGTTGTTACATTGCCGCGACCATGTACAAACATGGGGATTTTAAACCCTACTTATATAAAACAAAGGATTACGGCAAAACCTGGACAAAAATTGTAAATGGCATCAATGATGAACATTTTACCAGAGTGATACGGGCAGATCCCAATAAAGCTGGTGTACTGTATGCCGGAACAGAAACGGGTATGTATATTTCCTTTGATGATGGTGCTAATTGGCAGCCGCTACAATTGAATTTACCAATAGTTCCAATTACAGATTTGGCTGTAAAAAATGATAACCTGGTGGCTTCGACTCAAGGAAGGAGTATTTGGCTGATTGATGATCTAACTGTTTTACACCAGGTAAATGAAGCGGTTGCTCAAAAAGATGTTCACCTATACCAGCCTATGCCCAGTTACAGAATGGGTGGAGGACAAAATCCAAATGTCAAAAATGCAGGTCTGAACCATCCAGGTGGAGTCATGGTTCATTATTTTTTCAAAGAAGTACCTGCTGATTCGGTTGAAGTGAAATTGTCCTTCCATGAAACTGATGGAGATTTGATAAGAGAATATTCTACCAAGTCGAAGAAAAAAGAAATGAAATTGAAGCTTAAGGAGAGAGGCAATCGCTTTGTCTGGAATATGCGCTATGCAGATGCCGAACGCTTTGAAGGCATGATACTTTGGTGGGCATCTATGAATGGACCTAAAGCAGTTCCCGGCAAATATTTAGTGAGATTGACAGTAGGTGAAGAGGTTCAGGAACAGGAATTTGAAATTCTAAAAGACCCTCGAAATCCAGTTTCGAATGAGGGGATCCAACAACAATTTGACTTTATTTCTGAAATTAGGGATAAAGTTTCGGAGGCTCATATTGCCATAAAGGAAATACGGGAGATTCGTTCTCAAATGAAGAATTATACCAAAAGGGTAGGGGATGATGAGACCAAAAAACCATTGTTGGACAAGGCGAAGGAAATAGATGAAAAAATGACGAAAGTAGAAGAAGCTTTGTACCAAACTAAAAATAGAAGTGGACAGGATCCACTCAATTTCCCAATTCGATTAACGAACAAATTGGCTAGTTTGAATTCCATGTCTGGAGGAGGAGATTATCCACCTACAGAACAAGCCATTCAGGTAAAAGACGAACTGTCCAAACTGATAAATGATGAATTGACAAAATATCAGGAAGTGAAGGATAAGGATTTGCCTGAGTTTAATAATTTGGTGAAGCATTTTGAGATAGATGCGATTATTTTGAAAAAGGAGAAGGAGATAAATTAAGGAACTGGGTTCTGGGTTCTGGTTGCTAGTTGCTGGGTTCTGGTTACTTGTTGCTGGTTCCTAGTTTGCCAGAACCCAGAACCCAGCAACCAGAACCAAGAACCCAGAATAAATAATGAAAAAAAACACCATAGCCCTTATAGGTGGTTTGCTGTCTATAATTATTTTCATTTTTGGAATTGCTCCGTTAATATTGAGTAGTGGAAATCCAAAGGAGATGAAACATTTTATTGAGGAAAATGAAATTGAAGCAAATGCTCTTTTTTATACTGAAAGCCCAAAAGTTGGGGAAGTCGAGTTTTTTTTATGGAAGGAAAAAATTACCTCAAAACAGTAAGGTCACCACTAAATACTTCAAGATTATTATTGCATTGAGCATTGATCAAATAAACATAAACGTCATTAGCTACTGATTTCCCATTTAGATTACCATCCCATTGAAAATGAGGGTCATTGCTTTCAAAAACTAGCCCACCCCATCGATTAAATATTTTTATTGAAATTACTATCCAATTTACCTGGTTTTCGGGTATTTTGAAAGTGTCATTAATACCATCATCATTTGGGGAAAAAACATTGGGTATGGCTAAGTTTTGGTCGCAATTCTGACCATCGATGATGTTTACAAATAGAGACTGCGTATAAGTACAGCCATTAATGTCCGTAATGATAGCTTGTATTGAAAGTGGATTGGATATGCTTAGAATTGGATTTAGGCAATTTTGGCAGCTAAATATGTTTTCAGGTAACCAGGTGATATTTTCTATGAATGCTTCATTGTTAACTTGAGTGTTAAGGACATATGGTTCGTTTTCAGGTATTTCTAATTCATCAGGAAGGTTTAAAGGGTTTGAAATTGCAAGTAATCTGCACTCGTTTTCACAAAAACATTCTACATCTTCACAATCAGTTAAGCCATTTCCATTATCATCAATATTGTTAAAACAATCTTCAGTCAAGGGTATAGATGAACAAATTTCTTTTGTTTCAAGCATTACATTTTGACTATTGTTTGTTTGTGAAAAAACTTGTTCATTAAGCGAATAATCAGTTAAATTAATTGATTCAGAATAACAATTAGAATAATCAGTAACCTCAACTATAATTGGTTCTACAATTTCACAAGAATCGTTATCCAAAGAACCATCCATATTGAGTTTCCCAAAACCAAGATCTGTATCTGATCCGTTTGGATTTTGAATGGTAGCAGAAAAGAAAATATGATTATCGCGATGTAAAAACCAATTTTGCTGGTTTCCATCTAATTTGTAGGATTTTGACCAAATTGGATTGCCCTCCTTGTCAACTTTGAGCAAAAAATAATCTTGATTTCCATTAGAATTATGTTCTCCTGGCAAGAGGTAGCCATCTGATAGAGGGATTAAATTTTTTGGGTGAGTTGAAGTACTGGATGGTATATCATATTTTTTTGCCCAATTAATATTTCCATTATCAGGGTCAATATTATAGATAAAGAAGGAAACATTCTCGAATTCTGTTCCATTCAAATCTCCTCTTCCAACTGCCAAAAATTGTCCGTTATCCTCTATAATGTAATCCATGTATGTTCTTGCAATTGAATTGGCTGGAGCATTATAAATTTTGGTCCAAATTTCGTTTCCGTTTAGATCAAACCGAGAAATAGAAGCCCTGAAATCTGCCACACCCACGCCACCATAAGTATATCTTCCCGCTGAGAAAATACTATTTTCGGCAAGGATACTGTGAATGAAAATTTCACAGTTGTCAAGCGAAAAACCTTTGAGGCTAAGCTGATTCCCTGTATTTCTGTCAATTTCAAAAAAAGCAGCATCACAAGAGTTCACTGGTTGAACCCTCCCAAAAAATAAGTAGTTGCCATTTGGTTTTTCAATAAAACTGTAGAATCTGGATTGTTCAGGATTTGGAAAATTTTTAGTCCAGATTAGATTGTCATTTAGATAGTCATATTTAAATAAAACAGTGGTATTGACTCCATTAAAAGCATACCTTACATTGCCAATAACAAAACCATCCACATCAATCTGAATATCATAGATATCATCATCTTGAGGGAGAAAATCAATGGTTCTTTGCCAAATTAATTCCCCTTCAGCATCCAAATAAACCAGAAGAGAGTTATTGGCTTGATTGCCACCAATCAAAAAATTGCCCTCTGGAGTAATTGTCATAGCCAGTGCATTTTCGTCTACATTAGTTTGTCCATATGTTTTTACAAATGTGGAACCCGAATTTAACTCTGAGAAAGAATTTACCTTGAAATCAAAAAGGAAGCTAAAGGAACAAAGTAGAAAGAAAAGGAAAAAAATAGAGGTTTTCATATTGATGGATTTTGCCTTACAATTTTACCATATTTTTTACTTTTTCAAGTAACACATGATAGTTTTCTGGTTTAGTAGCTATTAAATTACCCCATGCTGATTCATCAGTTACCAAATGAGCATCTTCGACAAAACGCCTCCATTTATGCCTTTTGCCGTATTCCACAATTGGATACCATTCTGACAAAAGAACTTGATAACCCTTTTCTTTTAAAAACTTAACCTGGTCGTGAAAGTTGTATCCGAGTGGCTTGGTTTTTCTGTCTTCAAATTCAGTTACAATATATTTTGGATGTTCTTGTTTTTCCCAATTAAATCCTTTAAGCACCAAAAGGTCAAATCCTTCCGTATCAATTTTCAGGAAATCAATTTTTTCAATTCCATTTTCCAAACAAAAATCGTAAAGGGTCGTCGTTTTTACTCGAGTGGTTGCTTTATGACTATTGTGAAAACCAGCTAAGCTGCTGATTCCAGTAGAAACATCGCTTGTATAAAAAGAAACTTCCTGATTTGATTCATTGGAAATTGCCCTTGTATCAATTTTTACATTTTTAAAAGTAGCGATGTTAGAGACCAATTTCTCTCTATTGGAAGGGTCAGGCTCACAAGCATAAATGGTCCATTCATTCTTTGCAAAAGGCAATAAGGAACCCCCAAAATGTGCACCCACATCAATCATTATGAATTCAGCTCCCTTATCCTCACTACAGACTTCAAAAATAATTTTGGTTTCATCAATGGTTTTCCCATAAATGATGTCTTTTATCGTTCCCCCAATTTTTCGCCTTAATAATTCCAGAATGGATTTTATCATGATTATTCAATATTGAAATTTGTCAGTAAAAAATGAACTTCGATTCTATACCCTCAACCAACGTTTTACTTTAAAGGTAATCGGAAGTTTGGTGAATTTTTTATAGGTTCTTTTTAGTAATCCATCTTTTCTTTGATTGATCATCTTTTTTAAACCAGCTCTTTCATTATCTAAAGAAATGATTTCTGAGGTAATTGTGACCGTTTGTGGTTTTAAAATTTTGATGAAATTATCAATACCATTGGTTGCATTCCAAATTTGTTTGGCTGTATTTGCTTTTTCCTGATATTGAGCAAAATTTTCAACCAGACTATTGATTTTTTCGGCAAAGGATTCTACATCCCCATCTTTAAAAACGACCCCATTTTCAAATCTTCGGGTAATATCTCCCATCCAGGTATCTGATGCGACGACCACCGGTTTACATCGCTCCAGAGCGTCTACAAATATTCCGGATGTTCTGCCTTTAAAGGCATAGGACTTGTATGGAATGAGGATGAAGTCGGCTGACTCAATCAGATCGATATATTCCTGGTCGGTCAATGTACCTTCAATAAGTTCAACCTGGGGATTTAGACTAATTGATTTGACCCAATCCAGATGTATTTTTTGATAATAAGAGACTAAACTTCTACACCTGAATACGATATTTTCCCTTTCCAGATTGGTTTTTGCCAACCAATCAACTATCAGGTCAAACCCTTTATTTGCTTGTACATTCCCTGCATATACCGCTACCAGACTGTTCTTATTTTGATGCAAAGTTTCTTTTTCTCCAAATTTTGTAATGGTAAACATTGGCCAGTATCCAAGTTGTAACTCAAAATGATTTTGTAAGGTCTCTATGGCTAGATTGGTATCAGCATATAACTTTATTCTGGTGCCAAGTGGATGGGTGATTAGGGTTTGTAAAATCTTTTTGTATTCGGGAAAGAACCTGGAATCTTGAAAATCAGCTGCCAGATAAGATTCTTTATGAAGAAAAAGGTTGATGTGAAAAGTCCAGGGATGAGTAGGAAAAGCATGTATTAATTCCAAAATTGCAAAAGCATGCCAGACTGATCCCATATACATGTAAAAGACAGTAGTACTGGTTTTTTCTGCTGTCAAATTTTGACAAAATTTTCGCATTCCACTTTTGAAGGAATGCAAGCTTTCAAAGTCGGGCAATGGAATGTCTCGAAAAGTTGTTTTGCGAAATACCGGATAAAGGTTTGGGTAATTATTCAAAAGCTGAGCACTACACTGTTTATTGGCTAAAATGCTAAAAGAGCCTTCTTTCAATGCTTCTTTTATTCTAAGATCAAATTGCAAAAAATGACCAAATTCATGGACCAAATCAGGATTTATGCTAATGTAATGAATCTCTTTTCCCACAGCCTTTATTTTTTGGTCTTTGCAATTTTCAAAGCTTCTTCAATATCAATTTTTTCAAAAATTTGCAATTTACCTCCAACAGTGGCGTCTAAAATTTGTCTGCCAGATTTCTTGAAATGATAATCAGCTAGTTTGTAGGAAACTTCTGAACCTTCGAGGTCGGCCAGGTGCCATTGTTGTCCTTTAAAATAATTGGGGTCAAAATGATTGGGATCATCTCCAACAAGGATTTGTTTTTCATGGGGTTTGCCTTTTTGAACAAAGTTGTGGTCGATGCCAACTAAAAATATCCTTTTAAATCCCATAAAATAAGCTACCTGAATCGCCACATTTGTCACTGTCATCCCTTCAAAAATGACATCATCAATTCCACCAAAATACCAATTGTCACCCCCTCTGGTAAATAGCCTGTAGATGTGTTTTTTACTTTTTATTACTCCTCTTGATTTTCGATGTGATAAAAAAATAGGGAAATCAGCTCCTTCAAAATAGGATTTGCTTTGCTCAATCGCCAATGAATTTACACAAATCAAATAGGACAAATCCAACTGCACCCTTTTGAAAATCATGTATATCTTATTTAATCCAAAAAGGTGATAATCGTTCAGCTTTTCCAAATCCATTTTGTTCAAAGAAGGACCATTGCCAATAATGAAACAGTCTTCTCCCTGGTGCTTATTTTTAAATTGTTGAAGCCGAGGTTTTTCAAACAATCGCCAAAAAAGCAAATGCAATTGATGTCTTATACTGAATTGTTGTGCTAGAATTTTATTCATATGACCTGATTTCTTAGTCCCTTCGTTACATTTGCGCAAAACAACAATATTGAACCTTCATTTCAAACTTTTGTACAACTAAAATATTGAAGTTGTTCAAAAATAAATAGATGAATTATTTGCAAGTCATTGAAATCCAATTCTTCATCTTTTTCTGGTTCCGTACTTTCTCACAAAGTGATCCCTTTGGGACAAATACGAAACTAGAAAAGAGCTTCGTCTTGATCTTCAAGCACTTACAACTAAATTCAACCTCCATTTTTGAACAACTTCATTGTAAATCACAATTTGGAAAGTATTTAATGACTGAGGGAAAGGTAAACATAGGTGGCTAATTGGATTTCAAATATTAATTCGGTAACCCTAGCACGGCTCTCCTTAGCCGTGCAGCACAACGGTACAAAGGGGCACGGCTAAGGTGAGCCTTGCTACCATTCTTAATTACCGATATGTTTATTAATCACAAGGTGATGTCTACACCTCATTAATGATGTAATAAATGGGAATAGTAAAAAGGCAAAGTATCAAGACGAGCGTTGTCAACTATGTTGGTGTGGCGATTGGGATGTTGAATGTATTATTGGTTTATCCCCATGCGCTGGAAGCCTACGGAACCGCGCGTTTTTTTATTGATACTTCTATGCTGTTAATTCCATTCATACTGGTTGGTATGAATGTGATTGTGATAAAATTCTTTCCTACTTTTCAGGATGATGAAAGACATCATCACGGTTTTTTGAGTTTGCTCATTTTGGGATCTTTAGTGGGAATGGTCTTGTTCGTTCTGATTTTTTTCCTTTTCAAAGGTCAGATTTACAATGAATTTAAAGATAGAAGTCTTGTATATCCACTATTGTTTTGTTTGGTACCCTTGACATGCCTGCGTGGTTTTTGTGAATTGTTGATACAATACACCACCAATTTTCATCGAATTGTTATTCCCTCTCTGCTGAATCAGTTGATTAAAATTACGCTGCCAGCACTAATCATCCTCTACATTTTTGAGTTGATAAGCATCGAAATGATCATATACGGGGTGATCCTTAATTATGGGATTGTGATGATTCTGCTTTTTGTGTATTTGAAAAAATTGGGGCAATTACATTTCAAAACGGATTTTGGATTTTTAACCAAGCCCCTATTGAAGGAATTGGGAATTTATGCCAGTTATGGAATTTTTGGATTGTTGGGTTCTTACCTGGCACTTCGAATCGATACCTTAATGGTGATGACATTGGTAGGCGAATTGAGTACTGGAAGATATGGGGTCGTATTATTGATCGCCAATGTTATAGAAATTCCAACTATAGCCTTGATGAAAATTACTGCACCCTTTGTTTCAAAGGCCTGGGAAGAAAATGATTTAGAAAATATCAAGGAATTGTATAAAAAGACTTCAATTAATCTTTTGATTTTTGGTATTCTGATTTTTGTAGGACTGTGGACCTGCTTAGATGACTTATTGGATCTGATCCCCAATGGGGAAGAAATAAGGGTTGCCAAATATGTGGTTTTGTTCGTAGGACTTGCCAAGTTGATAGACATGGCTACAAGTATCAACAACCAAATTATTGGTTATTCTAAATATTTCCGCTTTAATTTTTATGCTATCTTATTTATGGCGGGATTTAATATTGTGACCAACATCATTTTCATTCCCATATACCAGGAAACAGGAGCCGCGCTTGCAACTTTGGCTTCACTCGCACTCTACAATTTGCTCAAATTCTCATACGTGAAGTATAGATTTGGATTTACTCCTTTTTCAATCCAAACCATCTGGATCCTATTGCTTGGAGGTGGAATTTACTTTATCGGAATTTTAATTCCAGATACAGGTATACCTTTGTTAAATATTGCTTTAAAATCAGTGATAATTACTGGAATTTATTGCTGGATTGTTTTAAACAGCCGCCTTTCACCTGATATAAATGATTTGGCTCTTCAACTCTTTAATGGCATTAAAAGCAGGATAATAAAAAAATAAATCATTCCCATTCTATAGTAGCTGGAGGTTTGGTACTGATATCGTAAACTACCCGGTTGATTCCTTTAACATTGTTAATGATCTTGCTGGAAACCTTTGCCAGAAAGTCATGAGGTAGGCGACTCCATTCAGCAGTCATACCGTCCAATGAATTAACCGCCCGCAATGCGACTGTTTTTTCATAAGTCCGTTCATCTCCCATGACGCCAACGGATTGGACAGGCAATAAAATGGCCCCAGCTTGCCAGACTTCATCGTAGAGTTGGTCTTTTTTGAGTTGATTGATGTATATCGCATCGGCTTCCTGAAGCAAAGCCACCTTTTCTGGTGTAATGTCTCCTAAAATTCGAATACCCAATCCAGGTCCTGGAAAAGGATGGCGCTTTAGGATATTTGGTGGAATATTTAATTCGGCGCCGACTTTCCTCACTTCATCCTTAAATAACATTCTGAGCGGCTCGATAATTTTCAGATTCAATTTTTCGGGCAAGCCTCCTACATTATGGTGAGATTTGATGGTCACAGAAGGACCATGTACAGAAACAGATTCTATCACATCTGGATAAATGGTGCCCTGACCAAGCCACTTAATCCCCTCCAATTTATTCGCTTCAGCTTCAAAAACTTCAATAAATACCCGACCAATAATTTTGCGCTTTCCTTCAGGACTCGTTTCCCCTTTTAATTCAGCATAAAACTGCTCCCTTGCATCTACTCCAACTACATTCAATCCCATCGTTTTGTAGGAGTCCAATACTTCCTCAAATTCATTCTTACGCAATAGTCCATTGTCTACAAATATGCAAATGAGTTGGTCACCTATGGCTTTGTGCATTAATTCAGCAGCCACTGTAGAATCCACTCCGCCTGAAAGACCCAAAAGTACTCTGTCCTTACCAATTCTTTCTTTTATTTCTGAGACTGTTTGAGCAACAAAGGAAGCAGGTGTCCAATCTCCTTTACAATTGGATATTTTCGAGACGAAATTATCCAGTATGGTTTTGCCTTGAAGGCTATGGGTTACTTCCGGGTGAAATTGTATGCAATATACCGGTGCATCAAAAGCACCATCTTTTGAACGGAAGGCGGCTACTGGAATGCTTTCAGTTTGTGCCAACAGCTCAAATTGTGGAGGCAAATCCATAATGGTGTCTCCATGTGACATCCATACCTGAGACCCAATCTCTACTTCATCCAGAAATGCTCCATTTTGATGGATTTTGCTCAAATTGGCTTTTCCATATTCCCGCTTTTCCGACTTCTGTACTTTCCCACCATAAAAATCAGCCACCAGCTGGGCACCATAACAAATACCTAAAACGGGCTTCTGACCAACAATCTCATCCAGGTCAAGTTTAAGCGCATTTTCATCGGATACAGAAAACGGACTGCCTGAGAGAATTACAGCTTTTATTTCATCTGTCAAAGCAGGGACTTTATTGTAGGGTACAATCTCACTATAGATATTCAATTCGCGAATACGGCGAGCAATCAGTTGGGTATATTGAGAACCAAAATCGAGTATTAATATTTTTTCCATCATGGGCGCAAAGGTAATTAGAGTCTTTGATTGTCAGCTTGTTTGAGCGTCAGATTGTTGGTAACTTTTTATGTTTTTTATCAATAAATATTCTCTTTCGCTTTGTAACAATAATTTTCGCTTTCTTTGGGTTTTGTTGTTTTGACTACTTCAAATTGAAACAATCACTTATCAATGAATTTGCTCAATAAACTACTTTGGAAGGGAAAAGCGAAATGGCAGGTGCTTGGAGCTGCTATTGGTGCCTTTATTGGCTTGTTGTTGTTGCTTACCGCAGTACAACTCTATTTCGATTTACAAAAACTGATGGGAGGAGAAGCCAACCCCAATGATCGTTTTGTTCAAATCAATAAAAGAGTTAATATCTTCAATATGCTCATGAAATCTACCTTCTCAAAAGAGGAGATGGATACGCTGAAAATGCAGCCTTTTATCAATGACATTGGCACTTTTACCTCCAATCAGTTTAAAGCCAATGCAACCAGCCGTTCCATGGGCTTCTATACAGAGCTGTTTTTTGAGTCAGTTCCTGATAAGTTTTTGGATATCAAGGAACCAAGATTCAGATGGAGGAGTGGGCAAAAGGAGTTGCCTATTATCCTTTCACGGGATTATCTGGCACTATACAATTTTGGATTTGCTCCAAGTCAGGGATTACCTCAATTTACTCCGCTCACCATCAAAAAAGTAACCTTTGATGTAAATGTTAGTGGCAATGGATTGAGGAAAACATTTGAAGGAAGAATAGTTGGTTTTAGTGACAGAATCAACTCGGTTTTGGTTCCTGCTTCCTTTATGGAATGGGCAAATAATGCATTTGGAAGAGGGGAAACTGAAACAGCTTCACGGCTTATTTTAAAGGTAGAAAACCCTCTGGCAAAAAACTTACAGGACTTTTTGAAGAATAAAGGCTACGAAGTCACTGCCGGAAAATTAATAGGAGGGCAATTTGGAGTATTGTTAAATCTGGTAGTAGCTGCCATAGCAGGGATAGGTTTTCTCTTATTTTTATTATCGGTACTGATCTTCGTATTAAATTTTCAACTCATCATATCCAGAGCTAGTGAGGATATTCGATTGTTGCTCCAATTGGGTTATAAAACCAAACAAATTAGTCGTGTTCTTACCAGGAATGTTGCAGTTCTTTATGGAATTGTGATTGGTTCTACTCTGGTCGTTTTATTCCTGCTTCGAATCTTAATGGTTAATTGGATGGAAACCCAGGGCTTTCACTTATCAGTTGGAATTAGTGCTTTGACCTGGCTTTTGATTGTTGGTTTTTCCTTTGCCTTTTTGACAATCAATTTTAAAAATATTGAAAAGAATGTGGTAAGTCTTTTTTAGAAAAGATCTCCAACAATTTTTTTCCCGTGGTATTCCTTTCCATTGATATGTAGATGAACGTTTTCCAGGTTTTCAGCAGTAATTTTACCTGCAGAAAGGATGGTGATTTGACTATTAGAGGATTGAATCATATTTCTAATTAGCTCACTGCCTTCTAATGCTGTCCTTGCCTTTCCAGATGTAAGCACCCGGGTGATCCCTCCAATTTTAATTAGCTTTTCCAATTCCTCAATTGGATTTACAACTTCATCAATTGCCTTGTGAAAAGTAACTTCAAGCGGGTGAGCCAATTGAGTTAATTCGGCAACCTGCTCTATGTTGATCTTATTATTCAAATCCAATAGTCCAAAAACAACTCCAGCGATTCCAAGATTTTTGCAAAATATTATTTCTGCCTTCATCTGATTGAATTCTTCAGCAGAGTATATGAAATTGCCTCCCCTCGGACGAATCATCACCATAATCGGGATGCTCAAATGAGCTTTGCACTTTTTGATTAGCGCAAAATCTGGACTTATACCTCCAACCGATAAATCTCCACATAACTCTATGCGATTTGCCCCATTTATTTCAGCATTCAAGGCTTGTTCAAAAGTCTCCACACAAGCTTCCAGAATTAATTGATTTTTTTCAAACATGGTTTTCAAAATATTTCACAATCTTTGGCGAAGATAATTGAGGAGCATATGAATACACAATCAAAATCTGATTTTCAAATAGCAATTATTGGAGCTGGTTTTGCTGGATTGACCACTGCAATTCGATTATTGCAATCTGGAAGAAATTCTTTTGTCATCTTAGAAAGAGCTGCGGAAGTAGGTGGTACCTGGCGCGACAATATTTACCCTGGATGTGGTTGTGATGTACCTTCACATCTATATTCCATTTCTTTTGAACCCAATCCTAACTGGACTCGAAAATTTTCAAAACAACCTGAGATCCTACAATACATCAAGCATTGTGTAAAAAAATACAATCTGGAACCTCACATTCGATACAATGCTGAAGTCACAGGCTTAAGATTTAATGAAACGGATAATAACTGGAAAATTGAGACCAAAGATGGAAATGCTTTTGCTGCTTCCGTAGTTTTGGCTGCTCCAGGTCCCTTGAACCGTCCCAATATCCCTGACTTTAAAGGTTTCGATAGATTCCAGGGTGTATCCTTTCATTCCTCCGGTTGGAATTATGATTTTGATTTAACAGGTAAAAAGGTAGCTGTGATTGGTACCGGAGCAAGTGCGGTCCAATTTATTCCTGAAATAGCTCCTGAAGTTGAACATCTTTATGTATTTCAAAGAACCCCGCACTGGATTGTTCCAAAACCAGACCGTCAATTTTTTAGCTTTGAGAAAAAAATATTTGCCTGGTTTCCCTGGTTTCAAAAAATATATCGCAACCTGATTTATTGGGTTTTTGAATCCAGAGGATATTTGATGCTGGGAAATAAAACTTTCTCAAAATATGCCAATGCAGTAGGTAAGTTTCATCTTAAGCGACAGGTCAAAGACCCCGAAATGAGAAAAGCCCTTACTCCAAATTATCAACTTGGATGCAAGCGCATACTGCCCTCAAATGATTTTTATCCGGCATTGACCAGAGATAATGTGACCCTGGTCACAAAGAGTATTGAAGAAATTAACGAAAATTGCATCCAAGTAAATGACGGTAAGGACTATGAAATAGATGCCATCATTTTTGCAACCGGATTCATCGCTTCTGAAATGGATTTGAAGATGGATATTATTGGTTTGGATGGTAGAAACTTAATGGATGAATGGAGAAAGGAGGGACCAGAAGCCTATTATGGATTATCCGTTTCAGGTTTTCCAAATTTGTTATTCCTGGTGGGACCCAATACAGGGCTTGGACACAATTCCATCATTCATATGATTGAATCTCAGGTCAATTATGTGATGGATTATCTGAATCTCCTGGAGAACCTAAATGGCAAATCTGCGTTTAACCTCAAACCCAAAGTCCAGGAAAGTTTTAATCGGGATATTCAGGAAAGACTGAAGACTACAATCTGGCAGTCAGGGGGATGTAAGAGTTGGTACCAAACCGCTTCTGGAAAGAACACGACGCTTTGGCCAGGTTTTACAACTACCTACCGAAAAGAAACGAAACTGGTTAATCCTGATGATTATTTAATGCTATAATACTACAGCAGTTTAATTCTACGATACTACAATGCTGCAATACTACGATGTATTCTTAAATAAACATTATAGTATTGCAATATTGCAGCATTGCAACATCAATAAATGACTTACTGGGAAATTTTTTTAGAGGGTTACAGAAGTTATGGTAATTTTCTTTGGGAAGAAATTACCAATCCAAGTTGGCACAACTACTTCTATTGGGTTGTTTTTGCATCCTTGTTTTTCTTTTTGGTAGAGGTGATCATTCCCTGGCGCAAGAATCAACCTATCCTGCGAAAGGACTTTTGGCTGGATGCCTTCTATATGTTTTTTAATTTCTTTCTTTTTTCCTTAATCATTTTCAATGCAGCCTCAGATGTCATTGTCAATTTATTCAACGATGCCATCATTTTCATTTCTGGTTTTGATTTACAGGCCTCCAATCCAATGCGCTCTTGGCCGCAGTGGAGTATACTTCTGATTGGTTTTGTGCTAAGGGATTTTGTGCAATGGTGGACCCATAGGTTATTGCATCGTTCGGATTGGCTCTGGGAGTTTCACAAAGTCCACCATTCAGTTGAACAAATGGGTTTTGCTGCTCAAATGCGTTACCACTGGATGGAAAATATTGTTTACCGTACCATTGAATACATCCCCTTGGCTTTAATGGGAATTGGGCTTTACGATTTTTTCATCATTCATATTTTTACTTTTGCCGTTGGCCATTACAATCATTCCAACTTCGTGGCGAGTGGAAGAGTGACGGGTGGTATATTAGGAGGTTTGATTGGAATTGTTTTAGCAAATAGCCTTTTGGATGTACACTTATTCGAAGGAATCTCAGCCATTGGTAAATGGGCTGTTTTCTTTTCTTCAATTGCAGTAGGTGCATTCGTTTTGGGACCCTTTATGAAAGTTATTTTCAATAGCCCTGAAATGCATATTTGGCATCATTCCTATGAATTGCCCAAAGACAGGCGATATGGTGTCAATTTTGGATTGACCTTAGCTTGCTGGGATTATATCTTCAAAACAGCCTATATTCCTAAAGATGGAAGAGATATTAGATTGGGTTTTCCTGGGGTGGAAGAGTATCCAGCGACTTTTTGGGATCAAATTTCTCATGGATTTGTGAAGCCAAAGGAGGAAGAACATCCAAGGGTTCAGTAATTACAAATATCTTCTGATGTACCATTCGATTATCAATAAATTTGGTACCCAACACAACCAGGCCACGATTTCATAGGATGCAATAAATTCAAATCCCAACACACCCATTAAAATGGGTTGCCATATTCTCAGTGTAACTGCCGAAAGCGTAAGGGCAAAACTCCTGAGCATCCAAATACGATGCAGTTCTACTTCCTTGTTTTTTATTTTTAAAAAGGCCTGGGTGGTAGTATATATCCAAAAAACAGCAAGTAAAATGAATCCTAAGGAAGCTGTCCACCCACCGAAGGTAAAAAAGGCAATTACAAATCCAGCAATTCCTCCCAATAAGCAAGCTGCCACATAAATTTTTCCCAAAGCTCTGTGCAGTTTTAAATTTTTTGCTCTGAATTTTGGCAAAAATTGAAATGGACCGATCAATAATGCGATGGGACCAAAAAGGACATGGGCATAAAAACCGAGATAATATGTCATGTTCTGTAGTGCTTCGGTTCTTTCGTGCAAAATATCACGAATTTCAAAGGAGAAATAACGGAGAGAAATGAGTCCTACCCCAAATGCCATGAGAAAAAGAATGATGGTACCAGAAAGTTTTATTGCTTTCATAGGGAAGATAGAAATTGAATTATAAAGGGTATTCTGTTAATGGCAGAGAACTATGCCTAACAGTCAGGATATCAATAGTATCAATATCTGGAATAGAATAAATAATTCTGTATTGATGTACGATTAATTCTCGAATGGATGAAATATTGGATTCTGGTACAATTCGTCAAGATTTTGGGAAAGATTCTAATTGTTCTGTTTTTTCAAAAAATTGGGTGACTAAAAAAGAAGCGTATTTTTCAGAATTTTGTGCATGATACTCAGCAATATCACGAATATCTTCCAAGGCTTGAAAAGTCCAGGTTACTTTAGCCATTTATTAAGTTTTTCTTTGGCCTTTTCAGTAGAAACTGTATTCCCTTCAGCAACCTGCTCTAAACCTGTATGAATTTTTTGTAAAACAATTAATCTTTCAACAAGATCATCAATAGAAAATTGCTCTGGAAGTTTTTTTATTGCTTTTATTACTTCTGCTTTTTGTAGCATAACATTGAATTTAAACAAATCTAACAAATACATTCAAACAAAGTTAATCCCTTTTTCTGAGCCTGACCAAAATGTTCCTTTCTATCCTTTCTAAAATATCGATTGTTTTTGCCTTCTCAAATGGTTTACCAGTCACCGTTTCGTACAGTTCAATATATCGCGCTGAAACCAAATTCACAAAATCGTCTGGCATCTGTGGCATCGTCTGACCTTCCAATCCCTGGAATCCATTTGCCATTAACCATTCCCTTACAAATTCTTTGGAAAGTTGTTTCTGCCCCAATCCTTTTGCCTGTCTTTCTTCATAACCCTCCAAATAAAAATAACGGGAACTATCCGGGGTGTGTATTTCATCTATCAAATAAATTTGACCATCTTTTTTCCCAAATTCATATTTTGTATCCACCAAAATTAAGCCTCTTTCCGCCGCCATTTGAGTCCCTCTTTCAAATAAAGCGTAGGTATACTTTTCCAATATAGCATAGTCCTCCTTGCTGACAATGCCTTGAGCAATGATGTCTTCTCTGGAGATATCCTCATCATGACCTTCTTCCGCTTTTGTAGCGGGTGTAATGATGGGTTTTGGAAATTTATCGTGTTCTTTTAAACCCTCTGGCAATGAAACTCCACACAATGTTCGTCCTCCTTTTTTATAAACCCGCCAGGAGTGTCCGGTAAGATACCCCCTAATGACCATCTCTACTCTAAAAGGTTCACAAGCATGACCAATTGCCACGTTTGGGTCGGGAGTTGAGATTAACCAATTGGGACAAATATCTCTTGTCGCATTCAGAAAATGGGTCGCTACCTGATTCAATACCTGACCTTTATAAGGTATTGGGCGTGGAAGTATATGGTCAAATGCAGAAATGCGATCTGAAGCAATCATGATTAATTGATGGTCCACAGTGTAAACGTCCCTAACTTTTCCTCTGTAGAATTTACGCTGTCCAGGAAATTGAAAATTAGATTGGTGAATTGTCTGCGTCATAGTTTATTTCTGGTTGCTGGTTTACTGCCCACTGCCCACTAAAAAAAGCCCTGCAAAGTTGAGAAAATTGTGAAAGAAATAAAATGAATTTTTTGAGAAGGATTTTGACTGGCTAATTATCCACCATATTCAAAATCTTTCCCATTTTTGCAGCCCGTTTCTAAATTATACTTTTTAATCCGAGAATATTCAATGATCAATTCAGTAAATAGAATAATCCTTTTTTTTGCCATTTCTGTTTTTTTATTTTCCTGTCAAACAGAAGAAGAAGATACCCGATTTAAAAATTATTTTATTAGTTACCAGAAATTGTATGCCATGCATTTTCCAGAAGGGCAATACCAATTGGCCGATACCAATTTTGTTAAAAATCTAACTGACAATCAGGTATTTGAAGATGTGCAATTTTGTAATGAGCAATTAGACAAACTAGCCCGATTCAACTTGAAAAAGCTTTCGGAAGAAAATCGAGCACTATGGAAACAAGCTTTTAATGACATGAAAGGAAGATTGGCAGAAATCGAAACCTGGTCAAATAACCCAGTGGAGGAGGAGAGCGGTGAGCAGTAGGCAGATTTAGAGCGGAAAAGAACCAGTACCCAGATAACCAGCACCCAAAAAGATATAACATGATTCAGCCCACTAGCCCAATGCTTCGATTGTTTCAATATTTGAAAAATTACAAAAGAAGCGTCCTTTGGGCAGTAACTTCAAGCATAGTCAATAAGTTATTTGACCTGATGCCACCAATCTTGACAGGATGGTTAATTGATACAGCTGCTGGAGATACGCCAACCTGGATAGCCAAAATGACTGGACTATCAGATTCCTGGAGTGTGATTCTTTTCCTGGGAATACTGACATTATTCATTTTTATTTTCGAAAGTTTATTCGAGTGGTCATTCAAAAGAGAATTTATGCGACTGGCACAGCGCGTGCAGCACGATTTGCGATTATTTGCATATAAAAGGATGCAAAGTCGCGAAATCGCATTTTTTGAAGAGCAGAGAACTGGAAATTTGATGGCAATGTTAAATGACGACATCAATCAATTGGAACGTTTCCTGAATTCCAGTTTTAATGAAATCATTCATTTAATCGTTTTGGTACTTTTTGCCGGAACTGCTTTGTGTTTGGTCTCTTTACCTTTGGGCTTGCTAAGTATTATACCCATTCCCTTTATCATAATTGGGAGTTTATACTATCAAAAAAAAGTGGCTCCTTATTATAAACAAGTCCGTGAAGCTGTTGGATTTTTGGGCAATCGCCTGGAAAACAATATCTCCGGCATTATGGTTATCAAAAGTTTTACCACGGAAAATTTCGAAAATCAAAGAGTCGAAGAAGTTTCTGAAAATTATCGGGATGCCAATTTTAGAGCGATTCAATGGAGTGCAGTTTATGTGCCTGCTATCAGAATGTTTATTGCCCTTGCATTTGCTGGTGTCTTGATGATTGGTGCCTGGTGGGCCATGCAGGACCCTCCAAAATTGTCTCTCGGCAGTTTGGCATTTTTTGCCATGATGATACAAAGATTGCTTTGGCCAATTACGAGATTAGGACGAGTGTTTGATGAATTTGAACGAGCCAGAGCCTCTGCGCGAAGGATTTTTGGTTTGATCGATACGCCGAATGTGATCAAAAATGTAGAAAATCCTATCTCACTCCCTGAAAGGGTAGGACAAATAGAATTGAAAAACCTGGATTTTCATTACAAACCCAATCAGCCGATTCTACAAAATGTCAATCTGAAAATTGAATCTGGCCAATCGATTGGAATCGCTGGGGTAACTGGTGCCGGAAAAACCACCTTGGTAAAATTGCTCTTAAGATTATACGATGTGACAGGGGGAAGTATAGAATTAGAAGGAATTGATATTCGAAAATTAGATATGACCGCCTTGAGAAATAAGATGGCACTCGTTTCACAAGATGTATATCTATTTCATGGAACCATCAGGGAAAATATGGCATATGGAATGGACGAATTAGATATGGATACCATTATTGATGCCTCCAAAAAAGCACAACTGCACGATTTTATTACTTCCTTGCCAAATGGTTACGATTCCATAATAGGAGAGCGTGGTATCAAACTATCTGGAGGACAGAGACAACGGCTGAGTATAGCAAGAGCAATTCTGAAAGATGCTCCAATTTTATTACTCGATGAAGCGACTAGTTCTGTAGATACTGAAACTGAAAGGGCGATCCAACAAAACCTGAATCAGTTGACACAAAATCGGACAGCCATTATCATTGCCCATCGACTATCAACTATCCGCAATACCGATAAAATTGTAGTTTTTGAAAAAGGAGGAATTAAAGAGGAAGGAACCCACCAGGAATTGCTCGAAAAAGGGGGCATTTATGCAGACTTATGGAATGTTCAAATAGGAAAAGTTCTGGCATAAAACATGAATCATCCCCCCAAAGGCAGGGGTGATTGGTTCTAATTTTAAATGTAA
>JBGTQJ010000087.1:0-31452 GCA_041941305.1 Saprospiraceae bacterium | reverse complement strand
CCTTATGATTAAAGGGATGTTGGCTTTCAAACAAATTTTTATTTCACTAATACGAATTGTGTCAAAGCCGTAGGCCTAAAGGGGAACCGCCTCCCTTCTTTTTTCGACTGAAGAGGGAGGGTTTCCCCTTTAAGGGTTAGGGGTGCGTCTGGGTCAGTTATTTATTCAAATTCATTCATGCTGGAATACCAAGGAATTAAGTAAGATAATCTGAAGGGGTTTTTCCAAAGCGTTGTTTAAATATGGCGGTGAAGTATTTGGGATCTCTGAAACCTACTGTCAGTACAACCGATTTAACGGAGTCCATTTTTTTGTTCTCCAATAGCTCTCTTGCTTTTTGGAGGCGTACCTCTCTTAAATACTGTGTATAGGTTAGCCCTGTAAGCGTTTTTAATTTACGCTGCAATTGACGACCACTTATAGATAAGGCCTCACTGACCTGATCCAGATTGAACTGTGCATTTTCTATATGTGCGATGGTATGTTCCTCCAACATTTTCAGCCAGGAATGTTCTTTAGGATTGTTTTCCATCTTTGTTTCCTTCGATGCATCATTTTGTTCACCACTCTGCCTTGCTGCATAATTTTCCAAAAGATTTTCCACTCGGGCGATTAATTCAGCCTCATTGAAGGGTTTGGTCAAATAGTCATCCACACCAATTCGGAGTGCTTTTAGTTTGGCGTGGATATTCACTTTAGCTGTGAGTACGATAAATGGCAAATGGCTGAACCTGGGATCTGCTTTTACCTTTTCCATAAATTCAAATCCATCCATAACCGGCATCATGAGATCGCTGATTATCAGTTGGCAGCCTGCCCCTTTGGGGTTTACTCCTTGTCCCAAGGACTCCCTTTGGGATGGGGTTGCAGTTTGCTGTAGGCAGTTTAGTCCCACTTTTCCATTTTCTGCAGTGATTAAATGGTAATCGCTTAAGATCATTGTCAAATACTCCCGAAGGTCGATGTTGTCTTCAACTATGAGGATCGTAGCCTTGGAAGGTCCAGAGGTGACGCCTTGCGCTTCAGCTGAAAGGGAGGCTAAAGGTGTTGCCTCGAGGAGAGGGGAATCTATTAACTCAGAGCTAACACCATTTTGCACTTCTGCTTCCTCCTTGCTCAATGGTATCAGCTCTTCGGAGGCGATTTTCTTTGGAAATTGGAAGTAGAAAGTGCTGCCTTTACCCAACTCACTTTCTGCCCACACTTTTCCGCCCAGGAGATTGCCTAGCTCTCTACAAAGTGAAAGACCAATTCCTGTGCCTCCCTTTGGCGTCTCTCCATCTTGTTTTGATTGATAAAATCGGTCAAAAATGTGCGGCAGGTCGTCCGGGTGAATGCCTTTACCGGTATCCTTCACTTTTAGCGTGAGCTGCTCTTTGGATTCTTTTATAGTCAAAGCGACTTTTCCTCTGGCCGGTGTGAATTTTAGCGCATTGGAGACAAAATTGTGGAGGATTTTTTCAAATTTATTGGCATCCAGCATTATTTTCAAGTCATTATCTGGATCAAAATCAGCATGTAAATTGACCTCTACACTTGCTGCGAAGGAATGAAATTGCGCCAATTGAAGATTCAGAAAGTGATAAAATAATACAGGTTCTTCTACCACCTCCAGTTTGTTGGCTTCCAGTTTTGACAAATCCAGAATTTCGTTGATCAATTTGAGCAATTGTCTGCCATTTCTTTGCACAAATTTTAGCAATTTTTGCTGCTCAGCGGCTTCTTTTTTGGTCTCCAAAAGTGTGTTGATAGGTCCAAGAAGCAAGGTAAGCGGAGTTCTCAACTCGTGAGAAACATTGGCAAAAAACCTGGATTTAAGCTGTTCCAGTGATTTCAATTCTTCAGCTTGCTCCTCAATGATTTTTTTGTCCTCCCTGATCTTTTTGGTTCGCTCCTTAACTGTATTTTCCAACTCCCTTTGCCTTATCTGAAGGCTACTGACTCTCCATTGTGAATAGGCATAGCCCAGGATCAGTGCCAAAGCTCCAGACAGAACAAAAAACCAGGTTTGCAAATAAAAGGGTTTTAAAACCTGCACATTGATAGTCAATTCCTGATTCGACCATTGTCCGTTGGAAGCTTGGCTTTTTATGCGTAAAGTGTGATTTCCATAGGGCATCCGACTAAAGCGAATAGAGTTTTCTTTTTGATAAGTCCATTCTTCATCCACTCCTTCTACCTTATGAGCATATTGGATATTGTCCAAATCAAAAAATGACAGTAGAGAAAATTCCAGCCTGAAGAATCTATCATCGGGATTTAGAACAATCTCATTGGCAAGAATCAACTCATTGGTTTTATCTGTTAATTTATTTTGTTCCCCATCGAATTGCTGAAAGCCAGTTATCACAATGGGTGTATTGGCAGTCAAACTATCGCCAACCAGATCTTTTGGGTGAAAGGCAGTAATTCCATTGATTCCTCCAAAAAGCAGTGTTCCATCTTTGGTCTGAAAATGAGAGAGTCGGTTAAACTCATTATGCGCAATGCCATCCTTTTCGAGAAAGGCAATCGTGTGTTGAGAACTTAGATTAAACTGCATGATGCCGTAATCACTCGTCAGCCAAAGGTTGCCAAAACCATCAACATAGACTGCGTAAATTGTATTATTGGACAGACCGTCAGCTTTGGTAAATTGTTCATAGGTTTCAGCCCCGGGAAACCAATGTATCAAACCCATTCCTCTTGTTCCCATCCAAAATGAACCATCTGTATCTTCATGTATGTGAAAAATACCAGTATTTAAAAAAGGTAAATTTTCGGAAGGTGGATACGCAGCAATCCTTTTATTTTCAATATCCAAATTGAATAAACCTTTGTCTGTAGCCACCCAGGTTTTATCATTTTGACCTTGCAAAAAGTGGTAAATACAGCCTCCCTGGTTGCTGACTCCTTCCAATTCAGGGAGTGTTTTCACAGATAATTTCTCATCCAGATAACCAATGACCCCTACATCTGTCCCAAACCACATGGTATTTTTACTATCCTGATGAAAGGACCATATGTTGGCATTCAAATCAGATCCTTTGCTGGATACGGGAAAAGGAATCAGCTCCGGAGCATCTGAATTGACATCGTATTTGGCAATATATTCGTTTTCACCCGATGCAAACCAAAGAAACCCTTCTCTATCCGAATAAATGGCATATTTGTAACCAAAAGCCCATTTAGTCAAATTAAATGCTGATTCATATTGGTTATCATTTGACTCAATAAATAATAGAGCCGGTGCTCCTCTGTCGGTACAGACCCAAAAATTATTTTGAGGATCCTGTGCAATCCCTCTAAATGGTTGAAAATCAGATTGCTCATTGATGTGGTGGATTTTTTTGAAAGGATTTGAATTCAATTCAATTACATACAAGCCAAATTCGGTTCCAACCCAGGTCCTGCCTTTTTGGTCAAAAAAAATGTCATTTTTAAAAATCAACCGTTCATGCTCAAGGTTTAATACTTCATACCATTCTGTCTGAGGATGGTAAACTACAAAGTGTTTAAAACCACTAATGCAGAATGATTTATTTAGAGCATTTACTTTAAGATTGTCTGAATGGATGGGAGCTTCTTTCACCCATAATATGGAATCCCCTACTAAAGCAGATTGATTCAATGGAAGTTCTGTTTCATTTCCTGAAGGGTCTATTTTTTTTATTGCCGCCTTGTTGAAGCCTGCCCCACGATGAATATTGTTTTCTGCATGTTTGAGTAAATACCACAAATTGTCATATTGATCTACCCCGGCAACATAATTTTTTTGAAACAGGTAATCATGTTCAAAGCGATTCAACAATTTCCCTTCGTAATCCAATTCCACCACGATGTCTTTAAACAAAGAATCAAGTGTCAAATCGATCCCCACAATGACTTCCCTTTCAAAAGAATCTCTCAAGGTCAAAGTAGCCCAAACTGTATTGTGTCTTGAAAAACAATTTAATGTAATTGGATTTATTGCTAAGTCAGAAACTACAAAGCCACCCTCAGAACTATAAAGGATAAATTGATGCTTATTGGTAACAAAGGCTATTTTGCCATCTTCAGAACTGGTAAAACTGGTAATATCCTTGAAATCAAAAGGTAAATTAGCTCCAAACCTTTCTTCAAATGAAATGACCTCCTCTGTAACAGGATTAAAAAGATCAATACTGACTGGCGTTTTAAATAAGCGATTGGTCGTATAAAACAACCACATCCAACCCTGACCATCTTCTACGATGTGATTGATCATATTGGATTGCAAGCCATGTTTTTCTTTGGTAAATATTTTAAAATGGTAGCCATCAAAGCGGTTTAGACCATAATTGGTACCCAACCAAATAAATCCGAGGCTGTCTTCATGGATTGCTTGTACATCACGATGGGAAAGTCCTTTTTCCGTATCGTAAAATTGAACGTTGGTATTGAATTGGGCATACAATAGGTGACCAAAGGTGATCAATATAAGAAGGGATAATAAGCTTATGTTATTCTTAGATCTCAATTGTATGTTTATTGAATTAGCAGAACAACTAAACAAATTTAGTCTAAATAAGATAAAACTTCCGAATTTCTTTCATAAGCTACACATTATGGTAGTTTTTGGTAAATCTATAGCCTACGTTGCGGTGCAATAGGAATTTAAACATGTGCTTAATTCAAATAATCGGAAGGGGTTTTGCCAAACCTTTTCTTGAATAGTGTTGTAAAGTATTTTGGGTCTCTAAACCCAACCGTTAAGACCACTGCTTTTACAGAAGAATGTTTTTTATTTTCCAGTAATTCTCTGGCTTTTTGCAAACGAACTTCCCTCAAATATTCTGTATAGGTCAAGCCTGTTAAGCTTTTTAGTTTTCGTTGCAATTGCCGACCACTGATGGTGAGTGCTTCACTGACCTGATCCAGGTTAAACTGAGCATTTTCAATATGACTAATGGTATGTTCTTCTAGTTTCTTTAGCCAGGATTGGTCTTTTGAAATTATCTTTTCACTAATAGCATCCGCAGCTTCGTCTATTTCAGCATTCTGCCTGGCAGCATAATTTTTCAAAAGATTTTCCACCCGTGCGATTAATTCAGCCTCATTGAATGGTTTGGTCAAATAATCATCTACCCCAATCCTAAGGGCTTTTAGCTTGGCGTGGATATTCACTTTAGCTGTCAATACAATGAAAGGCAAATGACTAAACCTGTGATCTGCTTTCACTTTTTCCATAAACTCAAATCCATCCATAACCGGCATCATGAGATCGCTGATAATCAGTTGGCAGTTTACTCCTTTGGGGTTTACTCCTTGTCCAAAGGACTCCCTTTGGGATGGGGTTGCAGTATGCTGTAGGCAGTTTAAGCCAGCTTTTCCATTTTCCGCTGTGATTAAGTTGTAATCACTTAGTATCAATTGTAGATACTCTCGAAGGTCAACATTGTCTTCAACGATAAGGATGGTAGCCTTAGATGGCCCAGAAGTGACGCCTTGAGCCTTAGCAGCAGCGGGGGAGCTAAAAGGTGTTGCCTCAAAGGGAGAGGAACTTATAGACTCCGAGTGAGATTCCGAGCTAACACCATTTACCTCTTCTATTTCCTCCCTGCTCAATGGTATCAGCTCTGACGGAGCGATTTTTTTGGGGAATTGGAAATAAAAAGAACTGCCTTTGCCCCATTCACTTTCCGCCCAAACTTTTCCACCTAATAAATTCCCCAATTCTTTGCACAGGGAAAGACCAATACCTGTTCCCCCTTTGGGCGTTTCTCCATCTTGTTTCGATTGATAAAAACGGTCAAATATATGCGGCAAATCGTCCGGGTGAATGCCTTTGCCTGAATCACGAACCTGGAGGGTCAATTGATTTTTTGATTCTTGTATGGTCAACGATACCTTTCCTCCTGCAGGGGTGAATTTTAGTGCATTGGACACAAAATTGTGGAGAATTTTTTCAAATTTATTGGTGTCTAATAATATTTTCAAGTCTTTATCTGGATCAAAATCAGCATGTAACTGAACCTCCACACTTGCTGCAAAGGAATGAAATTGTGCCAATTGACGATTCAGAAATGGATAAAATAACAGGGGTTCTTCTTCAAGCTCCAGTTTGTTGGATTCGAGTTTGGACAAATCCAGAATTTCATTGATCAATTTGAGCAATTGCTTTCCATTTCGCTGAACGAATTTTAGCAATTTTTTCTCTTCCCCGTCTTCCTTTTTTTTCTCCAAAAGGGTATTAATGGGACCCAAAAGCAGTGTAAGCGGTGTTCTCAATTCATGAGACACATTGGCAAAAAATCTGGATTTGAGTTGCTCCAATGATTTTAACTCCTCTGCCTGCTGCTCAATGATTTTTTTATCCTCTCTTATCTTTTTTGTTCTTTCTTTTACCGTGTTTTCCAATTCTCTTTGCCTTTTCCGAAGGCTTTTGACCCTCCATTGTGAATAGCCAATGACCAATGCCAATATTGTAAAACCCATCAATAAATAGAACCAGGTTTTTAAATAGAATGGCTTTAGAACCTGGAGTGCAATGTTCAATTCTTGTTCTGACCATTGTCCATTGGGTGTTTGACCTTTTACCCGGAGTACGTGTTTTCCATAGGGTAAGCGACTTAGCCTGAGGGCATTTTCTTTCTGATAGGTCCAATCTGATTCAATACCTTCTATTTTGTAGGCGTATTGGACGTTTTCAACATTTCCATAAGTCAATAGTGCAAACTCGAGATGGAAAAACCGGTCGGTAGGTTGAAGGGTAATTACCTTGTGTTTTTTTAAATCTGCTGCTTTATCTAATAGCTTATTTTGTTCTCCGTCAAATTGATTGAAGTCGGTTATTACAAGCGGCGTATTGTTGAGCAGAGAATCATTGATAAATTGATTTGGATGAAATGCAGTTACACCATTGAGCCCTCCAAAATAAATGTTGCCAGTAGCGTCTCTATAATGAGATATTCTATTAAATTCATTGTGCGTGATTCCATCTTTTACAGTAAAGCCCTTTATTTGGTGAGTATGCTTGTTAAAACGAATAATCCCATAATCACTGGGCATCCAAAAGTTTTCTCCACTATCTTCATAAATTGCGTAAAGGGTATTATTGGGCAGCCCATCTGCTCTCGTAAATTGTTGTATAATACCTTCTTCCGGGCTCCATTTTACCAAACCTGTTCCTGAAGTTGCCAACCAAAAAAAATCATAATCATCCCGATGTATATGATAAATATTGTCATAAGGCATCAGATGTTTTCCTTTTCCTTTTGACCAGTATCGATCCAGTATTTTATCTGTTCGCTTGTTAATGGAAAAAAGCCCTTTGTTACTTGAGACCCATAAGGTATCCGAATCTGTTTCAAGAAATTGATATACAAAGAAGTCCGTTTCCGTATTCATTTCATAAACTACCCTCCATTCTTCATTTCGGAAGTAACCTATCTGATTGTTTTTCTCATCTCCATACCATATTTTTCCATTACGATCTTCTTTTAAACTCCAGATATATTGTTTTTCGGAATCATTGATTACATAATTACCCTGAATTTCATCATTAAAAGTATCAAAATGAAAAATTGTATTGCCTGCATTCAAATAAATGTTGCCTCCTGTCCCTGTAGTGATAGCCCTTTTAGTACCTACCATTTCCGTCCTCCCCAATTCTGGAAACAAGGAAATTAAGCTCATTTCCTGTGACGATTTGGTATCTACCAGCCATGCAGGTTGATCACTGTTTTCCACCATCACCCATAAGCGTTCTTTTGCATCAAGGGTCATGCCTCTACATGCAAAATCTCTGGAGTTGCCTTTATTTTTTTGATCGTATAAAAAATTTTTGAAAACACTTTTTTGAAGATCGAATCGAAACACACCGAATTGAGTACTAACCCATATCCTATTTGAACGATCTAAAATAATATCCGTCGTCCATTCCAAATTTGGATATTGCTGGCTAAGCTCAGTGGTATTATCAGAATCTTGGTCAATTAAAAAAAGTTTCTTGTAGTTGGCTCCTAAATACAAAATTTGAAAATGGGTACCATAGACCCATTTGGCGATCCTATCAATATTTGAAAATTGAATATTTAATTTGCTAAGCTTATTTCTGGTAAATGGATCAATTTTTTGCTCACCGGATTGGTCTAATTTGAATACATCAAAGGAATCAATTTTTGTAACTGTTTCAAGGTAGGGTACAATAAAAGTTGGCTCCAAACCCTGCCCCATTTGGTATAAATAAATGTAATTGCTCGGATGGTGTTTGAAGCGATTAATAATGGAACCGCTTTTATCAAAGCAATACAAAGAATGATTGGAATTTGCCCCTAGTTGGCTATTATCCTTGATAACCAAAAAAAACCTGCCACCTGGTTCCCAATGCATAGCCCAAACTTCTTCATAATCCTCCATGTCCACGGGGAATGCCTCAAATCCCTTATCATAAGTAATGATTTGATTCTTTTTGGAAAAGAAGGCAAATTGCCCCCATTCATTTTTTGTAAAATTGATAACTTCATCGGGAGAAAAAGAAGCAGTCTGACCAAATTTTTCTTCAAAAGATTGGATTTCAAGGGTAATTGGGTCCAGTAAATCAATACTAACCACGTCATGACTATTGAATGCCCCTGTATTTATTAACCAAAGCAAGCCTTCCTTGTCTTCCCAAACATGATTGATCTCATTTGATTGTAGCCCATTTTTCTCTTTGGTGAGCCATTTAAAATGGTAGCCATCAAAACGATTGAGCCCATATTTGGTACCTATCCAAATAAACCCTTTTGCATCCTGGTGAATGCACTGGGCATCGCGATGCGACAAGCCCTGTTCAATACCAAAAAAATCGACATTTGTAATAAAATCCTGGGCTAGGCAATAATTAATGGCACTGAGTAAAAATAGTGTAAAAGGTATGTAATACTTAATTCTCAAGGTATCATCTGAATATTTTGTCGGGTCTGCACTCCTGTTAAAAAGCTATAAACAAAATTACTAAAATTCCCGAATGCGAATTAACGCAAGTTGCGAACAATAATCCTCGCCGTACCAAAGGCACGGCTCGAAGGGGGTTTTAGGGGAGAAACAGGCTGGTTCCAGCCTGTTTCTCCCCTAAAACCCATCGTGAGCGCAGCTTTGCTGCGCGAACTTTGATTGTTCGCAACTTGAATTAATTATTCAATAACTTTAGACAGATTCAATTTAAAAATTCAGAGGGCGTTTTACCAAATCGCCTTTTGAAGATGGTGGTAAAATACTTTTGATCTCTAAAACCTACAGAGAAAACCACTGATTTGATGGTCTTATGATTTGGGGTGCTCAATAATTCTCTGGCTTTTTGCAATCGAACTTCTCTTAAATACTCTGTATAAGTCAAGCCTGTCAAAGTTTTAAGCTTACGCTGCAAATGTCGACCACTCATTTCCAGGGATTGACTGACCTGATCCAGGTTAAATTGGGCATTTTTTACTTGTGCCAAAGTGTGTTCTTCAAGTCTGGATAACCAGTTTTGGTCTTTATCAATGCTGAATGATTGATAATCTTGTTCAAACCAACTTTGATCATCCTTGAATTGATCTATTTGGTATTTTCCCGACGTTGGCTGCCTGATATTTTCTTTGTTCAAATACGAGTCATTCTGATTTTTGGAATTTACCATGAAGCCTAATATTTTTTCCTGGGCAGCAATTGTTTCCTTTAAATTTTTTATTTGGAGTTGATCCTTATTGATTAAAGCGTTTTTATCCAAAAGCAGGCTTTCCAGTTCTTCCTTCTCTTTTCTCATGGTTTTAAAGCGATGATAAGCGCATCCAAAACCCAAAAAGAAAAGTAGGGTTCCAATCACTGCAAATAGCCACGCTGGAAGACAGGTTTGATGAAATTGCTGATTTTGTTGAAACAACCAGGCTCCCGTATTCATGTATGCAGGATTGTACAAATATTCAGGGACATTAACTGGATATTCAACTTTGGATAACATGTCCGTATTACCTACCGAAAGCATTGGATTTGCCATAGAGAGGCTATTTTGTCCGATACAGGAAAAGCTAACAAAAAGATAAAATAAGCACCAAATCAGAATTATGTATGAGTCAAATTTGGGAATTCTTTTTTTCACTAAGGAGGGGAAAAAGAAGCCCAAATTCCTTGTAGATAATTCTGATTTGGTGCTTAAGGTAATGATGGATAAATTTTTCATAAGGCGGTTATTCATAAGTTTTGACCTATTGACCGTCTGTATCGGCAATAGCCTGTAAATTAGTTTGGAACACAACCCTGACATTCGGGAACATTGAATCTTCAAAAAAATAGATACGGGTAGCTAAATTCAAACAGCTTTTAATCCTTCAACATTTCAATTGGTTTTATGCCAAATTCATATTCGAAAAGGTGGCTGAAGTGTTGAACTTTTGTAAAGCCTACTAAAGCTGCTATCTCTTTGACTGTACGATAGTTGCCAGATTTCAGTAATTTTTTGGCTTTGTTCAATCGGAGTTTGCGAATAAATTTATGAGGTGAAGTTCCAGCGATTCTGTTTAATTGGCGATTCAAACTACTTTGACTGATTTCCAGTCTTTTCGCCAGGTATTCGTTGTCCAGATCTTTGTTACACATTTCACTATTAACCAGTTCGATGAATCGCTGAAGCCAATTAATATCTGCACTTTCCTTACTCTGAATATCACTTAAGATAGTATGGTCCGAAAAATTGGTGCTGTTCATTTTGTGTAGTTTTTATATAAGCCTATCACTTCTTAAAGTCATTTCCGAACACGAGCGAACTTGTAATACCTTTGTTATTACGCTTTTCACCATATTCTTTTTTCAAATATTAAATGGGTAGTTTTGAGTTTAGCTGTTTCGGCACCTAGAATTCAGTTCTTTTTTAAATACGGATGCAATTTAAAGGAACGCCCCATTTCATTCAAAGACAAATTTTATTATTTTGGCATTTATTTTTTTGAAAAATTAATTAATTACATTTCATACCAAATTGATTATTAATAATTTAAAATGTAATTGCAATACTATTTTTGGTATTCAAAAATGACATTTATGCAAGATAGTAAAGCAATAAAATTGTTGAAACAGCTGAATCCGGATGAATTTCGGCGTTTTTATCGATTCTTAAAATCTCCTTTTTTTACTACGAATGTCCATATCGTCAAAATGTATGAATACCTGAGAAAGTATTACCCAGCCTTTAATTCCAATAAACTCCAAAGGGAAAAAGTGTTTGCCAAACTTTTTCCTCAAACTCCTTTCAATTATGAAAAATTGGCTGCCCTTATCAAAAAGATGACCAATTTGGTAGAAGATTATATGATTTGGATTGATTTAAAGAGCCAGGAGGCCGATCGACAAAAGCGCTTATCAAAAATTTATGCCCAACGAAATTTGTTTGCCTTTTATGAAAGGAGTCGACTTCGACAATTAGAGCGTATGGATAAACAACCATACAGGGATTTAGAATATTACCAAAACCGATATTCGCTGGATTTTGACTACTTTTTTCATCCGCTTACACCCAAACACACCTTGCAGGATGATGCGCTGATTCGATTAATGGACAGTGTTGACCAAACCTTTATTCTTGGGAAATACAGAATAGCGAGTGAAATGAAAAACCGGGAGAGGATTCTGGCCAAACAATACGATATTCGTTTTTTGGAGGCTATCGAAAATGAAATAAGGAATGGTCTAAGCAACAAAAATATTTCTCTGCAATTGTACCAGCTATTATTGCAAATGTATGTGCCGGAGAAAGAGGGTACTGCATTTGAAAAATTGAAAAACCTGTTTTCAGAAAATGCTCATCGAATTCGCCACCTCGATCAATCTTTATTGTTGACCCAAATGATAAATTATACGGTTAAACAGATAAATATTGGGAATGCAGCCTTTTACCAAAAAGCACTGGAGTTGTATAAAATAGGCTTGGAAATAGGATTAGTCGTAGAAAATCAAAAAATAGATGCAGCTGTTTTTGGAAATATTGTCTTGCTGGGATGTAATGCCCGGGAATTTGAATGGACAAAACATTTTATGGTACAAAATCAACAATATTTAAAAGAAAGCATCCGACAAGATACGGTAGCCCTGAATATGGGGCTATGGTATTTTCATCAGAATGATTTCGATAAGGCCTACCACAAATTTTTCAATCATACTTTTTCCTATGCTTTCCAGTTAAAAGCGAGATTTTATTTGATTCGGACACTTTTGGAGCAATTCCTATCTGATGATACTTTATTGGATCTTCTCATTTCTCAAATAGATGCATTTGAAAAATTCCTATATCGAAACAAAATGATATCATCCTATCATAAAAAAACGCATTTGAATAGCATTGCAATTATTAAAAAATTGGCGATAGGCCTTTCGCAGAAAAAAGATCTCGTCAAATTAAAAACATCATTGCTTGCAGAAATAGAACGCAAAGGCAATATGGTGGTCAAAGAATGGTTGATTTCAAAATTAGGGGTTTAGAAAAAAATAAACAAGACCTTTACTGAGCCCCTTAACCTGAAATAATATCTACCGTTCCAATAAAATCATGCGTACAGCCTCCTACAATTGCGGTTAAAGTGACTGTATATGTTCCCTCCTCTTCATAAGTATGACTTACGTTGGCCTCATTGGATTCATTGCCATCACCAAAATTCCAATGATAGGATGTGGCATTCAGAGATTGATTGATAAATGTGATTTCGCAAGGACCGGTACAACCATTGTTTTGAACGGAAAAAGAAGCAGTTGGGCAAGTACTTTCTTCTAATTGAACCAACTCAATATTTTCCACACTTTGGAAACTCATCAAAGAAAATCCAAAGAGCAAACAGAATACGATCATTGAAACATTAGCTGTAAAATTTTTGACTAGATTTTTCATAAGACACAAATAGTTAGTAGTCTGTCACATGGGTTGCATGCTGACAGTCCTGGTTAAAAATAGGTTTGGGCATGGCTCCGCCAATCCATGCTTCCTGAAGGAAAGCCGGTTATTGTCAAGTCTCAATTTGATCCTAAGGGTCTAATTGATCCTCTCAAACCTGAGAAAAGCCATACAATAATTTGATTAGTGGAGTGCCGATGTTACTTAAAAAGAAACTCTGAGAAATGTTTTTTCATAATCACAAATAGTATGTAGACACTGTATTTCCATTGTTATGCTATGCCTTTTTTGACCTTTTCATAGGCAAAAAATTCAGTCTCCTTTTTCATTCATTCTAAAATAAATGCTTGATTTGCATTTCTACCCTTGTAATAAGCCGAAAAAGTGAGATGTGACATTATCCATTTATTTTTTTTGAATTTTGCAAAAAATTAACGATGAAAAAATTGATTCTAATTGGCTTTGGGTTTTTCTTTTTTCTTTTTGGCAATATCAAAATGTTGGGACAGGAACAAGATACCACCCTCAGCATAGAAGAAAGGTGGAAAAGGGGGGAAGATGCACTTTTTGCAAGCAGGATTGTTGAGGCTATTCCCGATTTGGAGATTTGTTTTGAGCATTATGTCGAGGAAAATGATTTCATGAGGATAGTTAATGCAAGTCAATATTTGAGCTATTGTTACGAAACAACCAGCCTGTTTAAAAAAGCAGTTGATGTAACAAATACGGCTATTCAAATGATTGAGAGACGTTTAATTGAAATTAAACAATCGATCGGTCTGGAGGAGTCGGAAAGCGCCAATTCTTCGATTACATTTAAGGAATTGGGAGAAAGGTTAGAAAAAGCCGGAAAGCCAGCAAATGCAAAGGAGTGGGATCAATGCATAAAGATTGGGCTTTTTTATACTGGACTGGGCTATTATTACTCAATGATGGGGGAGACTGAACAGGCATTGAAGTATGCTCAAACAGGGGTGCAAATTAACCGGGAGAATGACTTTCCAAGGTATTTAGCGAATTCCCTCGGGGCTTTGGGAGGAATTTATCTCAATGTTGGCAAATATGAAGAAGCTACTATGGCTTGTAAGGAAGCTATTGAAATATATGAAGCATTTGGCCAAAAAATCCCATCAAACTTAATGGCTATCCCCTATTTGAATTGGGGATTGGCATTGACTCAATTGAAACAATTTCACAAAGCCGTACCAACACTTGAAAAGTCCATTGCTTTATTAAAGGAATCCGGAGCAGTGGGATTGCAGCACATTGGATATGCTTATGAGTCTTTGGGAAAGATCTATTCCTTATGGGGAGAGCTGGACAAGGGCTTGGAATATTATGAAAAAAACCTGCATGTCTTGGATCAACTGAACATCGATAAGGGATTGATCGTTGCATCGGCCCACCAAAACCTTGGACAGGTATATGCCTCCAAAGGGCAACATGACAAAGCCATTGAATACTTTGAAAAAGCCCTTCCTTTATTTCCTGAAGATATGCTAAAGGATGGTAACGTAACTGCTGCTTTTTATGCTGCAATGTGCACCAGTTATGGGACAATCGGCAATTTTGAAAGAGCCATTGAATTCGGAAATTTGGCCAATAACATGTTTGGGCGATTATCCTTAGAAGAAGATCGGGTGAACATTAAATTATTGATCGATTTGGGAGGACTCCATACGGCGCAATTGGATCACAAAAAAGCAGCTGAATATTTGCGGAAAGCAGAACTACTCTTACAGGAGAAAAGTGGGAAAAATGCAGGACTTTGGGCGATGCTTTATCGAAAGAAGGGGAAGTCATCATATGAACAAAAAAATTACGATTCAGCTTTCGATTTCTATGAAATGGCTGTTCTAAAAGTTTGCCCTCAGATTATGGACCAGGATGTGGAACAAATTCAATGTAATGCTCAATTTGAAAGCCTGGACGAATTTTGGGCACTTTACGATTATACCAGTTTGTTATTAGAGCAAAAAACTAGTGATGAATCTTTAAGAAAAGGCGTAAAAATTTGTCTGGCAGGAATCACTTTTTTTGAGAAACGGAACAGGAATTTGAAACTCAATAACAGAGAGGACTTGTATTTGCCTTTAATGAAACTGAATCAAAAAGGCCAGCAGATCGCTTTAAGTTTGTATAGACAAAGAAACCAAAGTAAAGATTTGGAAACTGCCTTTTTCTTTGCCGATTACCAAAAAGCATTGACCGTTCAAAAAGCACTGAAGGATGCAGAAGCGGTGGCTTACGCAAATATCCCCGATTCATTATTGAAAAAAAGAAGGGTGATCGAAAGAGACCTGAGCTATTATGAAAAACAATTGGTTGATGCCCAGGATAAAGGGGATGCGGAACTAGTTCGCCAAATAAAAAATGATAAAATCTTTGAAGTCAATCGGCAATTGGAATCAACCTCACAATTGATTGCACAATATTCAAACTTAACGACTTATCAAAAACCAAATCAAAAAAGAGAACAGCTTACAGCTTTTCAAAAAATGCTGGATGGAAATAGCCTTTTCGTGGAATATTCTATTCAGTCGGAAGATCAGGTGTTGGACATATTCACTGTTACCTCTAATGATGGAATTCATATCACTTCAATACCCTTTCAAACTGAAATAGAGCAAACCATTTTAAAATTCAATAAATTAATTCAATCGCCCAGTCTTTTTCGACGGGATAAACGGGAACAATTTATTCAACTGTCCCACCTTCTATATAAGCAATTCATTTCGCCGATTGAAGGTTTTTTGTCTGGGAAAAATAAACTCATCCTGGTAGGGGATGGCGTGACACATTATCTTCCCTTTGAAGTATTGTTGAAAAAGGACGATATCAAAGCATTCCATGAATTGGAGTACTTGATCAGCGATATGGAAATCTCCTACCATTATTCGGCAAATTTGTATGCCATTTCTAAAGAGCAGGTTAATGTCAGTGCAGAAGGGCAACAATTGTTTGCCTTTGCTCCAGTTTTTGAAGAAGAAGGAAGCAATAAATTGTTAGCAGCAAATATGGATTTGTTCCGTGATTCTACCTTAAGAGCATTTACAGAAGATGGAAATTATAGTCCTTTACCCTATTCGGAATTGGAGTTATTAAATATTCAAAAGTTATTTTCATCCTCAGGAAAGGAAAGCACTTTGCTCCTCTACGAGCAAGCAAATGAAGCCTCTCTTAAATCCAATTTGGAGAAAGGCTACGATTATGTTCACATTGCGACACATAGCTTTGCCAATATCGACCAACCTAAATTTTCCGGAATTGCGTGTACCCATCCATCCAAAGATGAACATGAAGATGGAACCTTATTCGTTGGGGAGATATACAATTTAAATGTCCAGGCAGATTTAATCGTATTGAGCAGTTGTGAAAGTGGAATCGGGAAGCTAGCTATAGGTGAGGGCTTATTAGGCTTGAATCGCAGTTTTGTTTATGCAGGCGTCCCAAATGTTGTTTTTTCGCTGTGGAAAGTCAATGATAAAACTACAAGTGGATTTATGGTGAACTTCTATGATCATTTACTGAAAGGGGAATCTTATGGCAGTGCCTTGCGATTGGCGAAATTGGAGCTATTGAAGAATAAACTGACCGCTTCACCCAACTTATGGTCCGGATTTTTACTGGTCGGGAGATGATTTTGTAGTTTTTGACAAATTTTTTTAACGCACAAAAAACTTACCTATGTGTAGAATTTCTTCCTCTTCTTCAGTCTCAATGATATAATAATACAGGCCAGCTTTCATTTGTCTTTTTTCAGAAAAGCGAAAAGCAAAATACTCCTGCTCTTTGTTTAATGGCATTGAGCGGATTAGTAATGGTTGGTAGGCTTCATAAGATGCTTCCCGATTATCAAAAATGCTAAGTTGAAGTGTTGGAGGAGGGTTCCCGTATATCTTTCCAAGGATATTGATATCAGCCTCTCCGGATATTAAGGGGAAGGTCAAATCAGCTCCGGGAGAATCAATTTCCAGTCTGAGTTCAGGGTTTCTGACCCCTTCGATAAATTCTTCCAAATATGGATTGGGATTGAAGGCCTTAGGGTCCGCAGCAGCAATCGGGGGAGCAGCTTGTTTGGCAGGTTTAAGGGTTTCTGTGGGGGTATCTTCAATATTTGGAGGAGCCTGGTTCTCCTGGCCATCTAACTTTTCTTCTGGTGCCTCGGTTTGCTGAGAGACCTTATCGGATTCATCAGGAACTGTCAATTCTTCCTCTTTCAAAGGGCTTTGGGATGGCTGGAATAAAGATTGGCTGGCAAAATAAACGCCGGTAGCCAGAATTAAAATCAAGGGTATAAACCATTTCCATTTAAAAAAGGAAAGGCTTCCTTTTTCCATTTTTTTTTCAGCAATCAGCGTTTTCTGTATTTGACGCATTTTTTTGACCTCGATTTGCAATTCTTTATCTTGCAAAAGCTGAAATTGAAATTCAACTTTTTCACTCTCCGACATTTGGTCGAACAGATAGCGTTCAATGGTTTCGATATCGAATCTCGAATTGCTCATAAAGAGGAAAGGATTAAAAGTGAAATAGTTTTTATTACCAGGTCTCTTAATTTTTCTAAAATCCGTTGTTTTCTTTTGCGGCAGGCAGATGGGCTAATGGCCAAATCATCTGCAATGTCCTTTAATTCTTCACCATTATAAAATCGCAACAATAGGTCCTTCTCTTCGCTTTCCAATTGATTCAGCTTGTTTTTAATATCAGCTATATTTTCAGCCAGCCCTGATGCTGATTCCCGAATGCTTTGCCCATGTTTTTCCTGTAAAGCACTCAATGCTTCTGCCTCCATGAAGTAAATTCTTTGCTCTTTTTTTAATCTCCCAAAACCGGCTTTGAGTTGGAACCCAGCCGTAGTAATCACTGTCGCTTCCAAATCACTATAGCTGGAAAAGGACCCGGTTTTAAAAATTTTGAAGAACTGCAATAAGGTTTCCTCTATAACTTCTTCTATAAATTGACTTTTGCTAAGCAATGCCCATTGCGGATAGCTGTGTATTCGTTTATTGAGAAATGGAATCAGTTTTTGCCTGAATTTGGCAATCAACCAATTCCATTGCCTGGCACCATTATTAGTTAATGCGCCCAGAAATTGCTCAAAATCTTCGTCTGGATGAAATGCAGCTTCGCTCTTCAAAATAGTAATACTATTCTTTTAATAAGATGAAAAAGCCAAACGTGACATCTGGCTCTTTTTTTCAAATTTGGACTTGACAAAAAAACGACTTTTTTCTGAAAGGCTATTGACTAAGTAGTCAAATTAAGCTGTTTCAAAATGCCTTTGCAACCACATTTACTAAAATTAAAGGATTCATTGAAGACTCCTGCTTCTAAGGATCCTATTTTTTGGAAAGATCCGACCTTTTTTAACCTTCTAGAGATTAAGTGAAATGACAAACAATCTTAGGGACTTTATCCCCCACAGTACTATAGGACTGAGGGGGAAATGTCCACAAGTGTAAATGCTAGCTCAATTAAGAGGTAGAGTTAGAGAAAACAGATGAAACCTATTTATTCACATTTTACTGGAACAATAGCCGAAGCATTGTCAATCAACACATTTCCATTATAAGGAAAAAGAGTAGGCGTTTGATAAAATACCTCCAGGAGAATATAGGACCAATCCTCTTCTGGTTTGAAATGAAAGATATATTCTTTCCACTCCTGATGTTCAATAGGATCTGATTTAGCGAGCAACTGATCTTTACTACAATGTCCGACTCCTCCCCAGATCCTAAAGACGGCAGGTGTGGCGAAGTTTTTTATAATGGTATCGTCTCGGGTTCCGCTCAAATATAATTCGGATCGACATAGATGTATATTGAACTCATAGCAATATCCTTTTTTGAGAAGACCATCCAATCGCTGGGCTACACTTTCCCACGTCTCATTATCCCGAACCACCATTCCTACATAACTCTCGCCATTCTGTGGAGGCTGGACTACATCATAAGCTCCTGGTTGAGTATCTGGTTTGCTTTCACCAGGAAAACCACAATCAAACCAATCTGCTGGCTGCACGCTGTGAAGTCGGGGGCCTTCAAAAGAAGGGTTCAATAATTTTATTTCTAATTGAGCAAAAGAGGAAGTGGAAAAAAGGAAGCTGGAAAAAATGATTAGAGCGTATATTTTTTTCATACTGAAATGTGTTTGCGCTAAGTAAGAAAAATAGCATTCCATATTGCTTTGGAGTAGCAGAGTTTTGATCCCTATCGATTACCCGTAAGTCTTGAAAGTTCATATTTCGTCCCTAAAAGGATGTGAGTAATTGTAAGTGTTTTTAACACCGTGTTTTGCTTCTATATATTAGGATTCAAAACCCTACCCTCCCAAAGCTTTTTTATACTACAAAAATAGAATCCATTTTGAAAGGCTGGAATTACTTTCCATGAATGCCCAGGAACAATTCGATTAACTCCTCGGCTCCTTTTGTAAAAAGCATATTTCCGGATTCTATAGCAGTTTCAATAGATTTCATTTTATCATTCACTTTTTCATCTTTGTAAAACAGTTCTTTCAATCGATAGTCGATTTTATCGTATAACCATTTTTTCATCTGAGCTTTTCGTTTTTTTTCGAAAAAGCCATTTTCTTTTGTAAGTTTCTGAAAATCATTGATTTGTTTCAAAACATCTTCTATTCCCATCCCAGTTAAACCTGAACAAGTCAGTACTTTTGGTGTCCATCCACTTGCTTTTTTTGGAAACAGATGCAGTGCATTTCGATAAGCGCGTTTGGCATTCGTAGCAAGCTTTGAGTTATCTCCATCGGCTTTGTTGACAGCAACCAAATCTGCCATTTCGACGATTCCCTTCTTAATACCTTGTAATTCGTCTCCGGCTCCGGGGAGCAACAACAAAAGGAAAAAATCAGTCATGGAATGAACAGTAGTTTCAGACTGCCCTACTCCAACCGTCTCAATCAAAATCGTGTCAAATCCTGCAGCTTCGCAAAGCAAAATAGTCTCTCTTGTTTTTTGAGCGACACCGCCCAGAGAATCACCTGCTGGCGATGGTCGAATAAATGCTTTGGGATCAGAAGACAACTGTTCCATTCTGGTTTTATCTCCCAAAATGCTTCCTTTATTCATTTTACTGGAAGGATCAATAGCGAGTACAGCAGGGGAATGATTTCGTTCAATTAAATAAAGACCAAACGTTTCAATAAAGGTACTCTTACCTACCCCCGGAGATCCGGTTACTGCAATTCGGATTGAATTACCTGAATGGGCCAAGCATTTTTCTAAAATTTCGCCTGAGATTTGTCGGTGCTCCTCTTTGGTACTTTCTACCAAAGTAATAGCCTGACTCAGCAGTACTCGATCATTCTTCAAAATACCTTCAACATATTCGGAGACAGATCGAATAATTTTTCCTTTTCGTTCCTTTTTGGGCATTTGAAAAGCCGCATTGGACGAAATTGTATTTTCCGAAGTCACATCAATTCTCGTATTTATCTTGTTTTTTGACACTTGAACGCCAATTTGAAAATGTTAAAGTTTTTAACGACATCAAATTACAATTTTAACAATATTTGTATTGGACTGAAAATCAATGTTTTGCAAAAATCATTTTTCTTTAACAAAGCCAGATTCCATAAAGGATTGTCGTTAAACTCTCTTAATTTTCCCAAATTAGGTCTTTCTGGAAAATTAGCCTATTGCAAGCTCAATTTTTTTGATATTCCTTTGTGTCAGCGAATAGGGAATACTTTTTCAGTAGGCAGTCGGCAGTTCTTTTTAAGACGGAAACAAAAAATGCAGCAATTGAAATAAATGAATTTCTTTTTCTTCATACCTCTTAAAAAAATTGCCAACTGCACACTGTTTTTTTGAACAGAAGGTTGATATTGGAAATTCCCTTATGAAGAATCATCATTCAAAATTCTTCTTTCAGCATTCAAATAGACAAGGTTCTCATAATGTTCTTATAAATGCCCCAACAAAACCAAGCTTTTAATTGAAGCGAATTGTTCTTTTAAATGAATCCCTGAATAGTAATTTCAAGTTTTATCGAGCCACAGGGTTTTAAACTTAGCATTTAATCAGGGTTCAAATCCCCGGCACTCGATAGGAAATCAATTCAATTTTCATTTTCATTCTGATTTTAATTTTCATTTTCATTTTCATTTTTAGGGGGAATCCCCCAATCCCGTGTACTACTACATAAATAGCCAAATTTCTTAACCAAAAACATTCAGGTTTACCAGAAAAAGATAATCCAAACCCTTCTACACTGACAAGGTTTGGCAAATCATTTTTTATCCTAATAAAAAGTCATACTCTCTTTAAAAACAATGGTTTATTGATTAGACTTCAACAAAATACCCTTTTTTAAAACCTATTTCATGAAAACATTCTGCATATCAGCGCTCTCGTATTTTTGGAACCCCGGTTCAACAATTAATTTTCGTTGAGAAAAACCAACAATCAGGCATGCCAGGTCATTGCCTGATTTTTTTTTACAATATATTTTGCCAAAGACAAACCTACAAATCACGTTTTAAGCAAACGCTAAGGTGGTAAACGCCGAAAACCCTAATTATTTGTTTATCAAGTAATTACCAGACTCTCTTTTCGGAAAGTTGCCACCTTTTTTGTTTCAATTCTTATTTCTACCCAACTCAAGCAGCAATTGCAATTGTCTACCTTTCCAGCGCTATTTTATAAGTAAGCAAGTTGCCTCCTTAGCCCTCTCAGAGTCTCCCACAGGGGCAGGGCTGTTAAGTTCTATGCTAATAAAGTTAAAAGTCAAAATGTAAAATGTAAAATGTAAAAGTTCACATTTTCTAAGAATTTCGTTATCAGGTCTTTATGAATGCCCATACTTTTAAATTTATCATTTTACATTTTACATTTTGACTTTCAATAATAGAACTTAACAGCCCTGCCCGCAGGGGACTCTGAGAACTTTAATCTACCTTGCTGCTCCGTTCTGCAAGCGGAACTACTTTTAATCTTAAACCTCATATCTTATTCTAAAAACATCCATTTCATGAAATTCAAATTTAACTTTCTATCCACGCTATTTTTAGTATCTATTTTCACTTGCTTTTCCAATAAATTAACAGCACAAACCACAGAGAAAGCGACTTTTCATGGGCGCGAGATTGGTTTACAATTAGTGGGTTTGGATGATTTCAATTTTGATTTTTTGCTCAAAAAACAGACAGGCGAAAACAAATACCTTCGACTAGGACTTGCCTTTGCGAATGTGAATGCTCAGGGCATCGGAGATGATGGTATTGGTAACTTCAATATTGGACTAAACATTGGTCAGGAAAAAAGAAGGAAGCTTTCTGAAAAACTGAATCTAGTTACAGGTATCACCGGACTTCTGGATTTCGCATTGACAACAACCGCCGACAATACCGCTTCCAGTGTATCTACCGGTTTAGGCTTTATTCTTGGTGTGCAGTATCAACTCAATGAATCTTTTTACATCGGTGCAGAAACACAACCCAGCGCCCGCTTTGGCTTTTTCCTCGATGATGGCTTCGAAAATTTAAATTTTAGTGCCGGATTTAGTTCGAGAAGTGTAGGGATTAGTCTGGTATATCGGTTTTTGAAAAATTGAAAGGTTCCAATGAGTTGTTCAAGATGGTTCATGTTTACAATTTTAGACCACTTTGAACTGAAGAATTCTATAATTAATTGCTAAAGTTTTTAATTTTTGCATCAACAAAACCTTTGGCAAAATGAAAAACCTGCTTCTCCCGCTTTTGTGCATGTCCTTTTTGGCCTGTCAAGAAGAATTGACTGCACCACTCCTCCTCGAAAAGAGCATTCAATACCACGATCCAAATGGCAATTGGGAGCAATCTGATATTCTGTTCAGCTTTGAACAGGAACGACAGGACACCAACATCAGAGAGGCGATTCATGTACACATCAACAATAAAAATGGCAATTTTGAAGTCACTAAAATGGTGAAGGAAGGAATCATGATTCGCGGCATGAAGGACGGAAAATGCATCCAAAACATCAATGGCATTCAACCTCCGGAAGACATGGTAGAGCGATATCGATTGACTTGTGAACGCTCCGAGATGTACAAAAATTACTACACCTATCTGTATGGCTTACCGATGAAATTGAAGGATCCGGGAACTATAATTGACGAGAAAATCCACAATCTGAGTTTTCAGGGAAAGGATTATTATGCACTTCGGGTCACTTATGATGCAGATGTAGGCGACGACATTTGGTATTTCTATTTTGATAAAGATACCTATGCCATGAGTGCCTATAAATTCTATCATGACGAGTCCAAAAATGATGGTGAGTACATTACCCTTGAAGGTGAAGAAACGGTTAATGGTATTCGAATACCCAAAAATCGCGCATGGTATTATAACAGCGATGGCAAACATTTGGGGACGGATTATTTAATGTCGACGAAAGCTTTTTAACCCTTGCTGCGACGGGCGCCTTTGGCGCGATGCCACAGTATTCAAAACCTATTAAATGCAAAGTCTACTATCTCCTGACAACCATTTTGCTATTTGGACGATTCTCGCTGGCGCTTCTGCTTTTGGAATTTATGGCGAACGAAAGGGATGGTTCAAGCAGATTTCCGGTGCCTTGGTCACCATTTTTTTCGCCGCAATTCTGGTGACCCTGAATGTTTTGCCTTCAGCTACCAATCCAGATGTTCCCGTCCCTACCTACGGTTTTGTATTTGACTACATCATTCCAATTTCTATCCCTTTGCTTCTTTTCAATGTCAATTTGAAGAAAATTGTACAGGAATCCGGGCGGATGGTCCTCATATTTCTGATTGGCTCAATAGGTGTGGTTTTAGGGGCAATTGCTGCTTATTATTTGATCGGGATCGGTGAGGAAGCATATAAACTAGCAGGTGTATTTATTGGAACCTATACGGGTGGCAGTGTGAACTTCATGTCGGTTGGTGCTACTTTGGATTTTCTGGAAAGCCCCCTTTTCTCAGCTACGATAGTGGTGGATAATGTGTTCACCAACATTTTTGTAATGTTCCTTTTTCTAATTCCATTGCTAAAATTCTTGCAGAAATATTATCCAAAATATGAAGAGGAGGAAATAGAAGAAGTTGTTTCCCCTGAGCATTCAAAATCAGCTATCCAAAGTCTTCAAATGGAGAAAATGGCTTTAGCACTCACCATTTCTGGAATCACCTGTGCCCTTGGATTCTGGTTTTCGGAATTGATTACCAATCTTTTCAACCTCAACATCAATATTGACCTGCTCGTAATTACCGCACTCATTGTTGTCATTGCCAATGTTTTCCCTAAATATTTGGAACAACTCGAAGCCACCGCTTTTGATTTGGGGATGCTCCTGATGTTTATTTTCCTTGCTACCATTGGAGCTTCCTGCGATTTGCTGGAAATGTTTTCTGCCGCCCCAAGTGTATTATTCTTTTGCATCATTACCCTAGCGGTTCACTTCATTGTCATCATGATTGGTGGAAAATTCTTAAAAATCAGTTTAAAAGAAATCATCGTTGCCTCGGCAGCAAATGTAGGTGGTCCTTCCATTTCTGCACCGATTGCAGGTTCGTTGAATATGAAAAAAGCAATTACGCCAGCCGTTTTGATAGGCGTATTGGGTTATGTGATAGGCACCTTCCTGGGTGTTTCCATAGGGCTTTGGTTGCAGTGACTGTATCCCTGCTCTCCAGAGCCGGGAAAACGAAACACGGTTTTCCAAAACCCAGGGAGAAGCTCAACATTTAGACTTCGAATGATTCAGGGCTCTGGAGAGCCGTGGTACTTTTCTTGCTCCCCCACCCAATTCGTCAACTGTACAAAATCTTCCACTGAGAGCTGTTCTGGTCTTTTTTGAAAAAATGCTTCCTGCAAACGTGGACTATCTTTCAAAAATGACTTCATCGTATTTCGCAACATTTTCCGTCGCTGAGAAAAGGCTTGCTTGACAATTTGTTTGAATAATCTCTCATCGCAATCAATGGCGGCATTCTCTTTTCGAGTCAATCGAATCACTGCAGATTGCACTTTCGGGGGCGGGCTAAAATCTTCTGGAGGCACCTTCAAAATCACATCCCCTTCATACCAGGCTTGAATCAAAACACTGATCACCCCATAAGTTTTATTGCCAGGTCCAGCTACGACTCGCTCAGCCACTTCTTTTTGGAACATGCCCACCATTTCCGGAATTTGATCGCGGTACTCCAACATTTTGAAAAGGATTTGGGAGGAAATATTGTAGGGGAAATTACCAATTAGCGCAAAGGGAGCATCTTTGAAAAACAGTTTCAAATCCAGTTTCAGAAAATCGGCAGGAATGATGGCATCTTTTAGCTCAGGATAATTTAGGTGTAAATACGAAACCATATCCCGATCAGCTTCCACTACCATCAGGTCAAAATCTTTTTGCAGCAAATATTTAGTTAATACGCCTTTACCAGGACCTACTTCCAATACTTTATCATAACGCTCCACCAAAGACAAGGCATTGGCAATCTGGTAGGAAATATCCTCATTGATCAGGAAGTGTTGTCCGAATGATTTTTTGGCTTTCATTGTTTCTGATTCTTTATTTTTCTATGTGACTCAATAAATTTCGTAGGATCCAAATAACCTGCAGCATCCTCCGAATACCCTCCTCCAATCGGCAAATCAATATCTTCCCGAATTTCGAAATGCAAATGTGCCAAATAAGCGCCATCTGCATTGCCAATCGTGCCGATTTGCTGCCCTCTTTTTACATAACCTTTTGAATCAATCAAGATCTCATCACAATGTGCATATAGGGATTCATAAAATTTGCCATTGGGTAATTGATGCAAAATGCGAATGACATTTCCCCAGCCGCCCCCTACATCTTCGGCAAATCTCACGTAGCCATTGGCAATCGCATAAATTGGATCGCCCAGGTCGGAATTTCCTCCGGTCACTGCATTCCAGTCATCTCCTAAATGATCATTTTTTCCAAACGGTTGAGCATTGTAGTAACCCTTTGCATCTGGTTTTCCCACTGGATAATCAAAGGCATCTGCAATGTATTCTTTTTTATAGTTGATTGCTTGGGATACTTTTAAATTGGTAATAGGCTTTGTAGAATCTTTAGGGACAATACTTTCCTCAATGCTGTCGAGGGTTGAATGGTTGTTTTCATTGTTTGAGAAACAACAGGTAAATATGAACACAAGTAAAACAGATATTCTATAGATGCTATTAAAATTTCGATAATTAGAAAAAATGACCCAATTCATGCGCTTGAAAACTTTTATAAGAGATATACCAAGCAAACAATTCAAGATTCACCTCGACCAACCCAAATCATTTCCTTACTTTTGCACCTCTTTTTTCAATCCCTGCTCGCTCAAAGGTAGTTAGAGATTGTTCAAAGTTGTTTCAAATAAATAAAAATGGTTCAAAGCATTTTATAAAACCATTTTAAATAACTTTGAACAAATTGAAACCATTTGGAACAAGGGAAACCATAAAACAGCCCAAAACACTGAAAGCAGAATGGAGAAATTAAAAATCGGGATTAGTATCGGCGATATAAACGGAATTGGTTTGGAAGTAATTTTGAAGACTTTGAACCACGAAAGAATTCGAGAAATTTGTATTCCCATCATTTACGGCTCTTCAAAAGTCGTTTCCTATCATAAAAATATTACGGGGATTGATGATTTTCATTTTCAACCCCTCAAAAGCACGGAACGCATCCACCGAGAAAAAATCAATGTGGTCAATTGCTGGCAGGATACCGTCAATATCATGCTTGGCAAAGCAACCGAAGAAGGTGGCAAATATGCCTTCCTCTCTTTGGAAAAAGCAACTTCAGACCTCAAACATGGCATCCTGGATGCACTTGTAACCGCCCCTATCAATAAAAAAGCCATGCAATTGGCAGATTTCCCTTTTCCCGGGCATACGGAATACCTCACCAAGCAATTTGAGGAGAAAGAAAGTATGATGATGATGGTAAATGACCAATTGCGTATTGGGTTGGTAACCAACCACTTGCCATTAAAAGAAGTAGCTGGTCAAATTACAAAGGAATTGGTCATTGCCAAATTGAGAGTGTTGGAAAACACTTTGAAAAAGGATTTTGGAATTGACAAGCCGACGATTGCAGTTTTGGGTTTAAATCCTCATGCCAGCGACGAGAGTATATTTGGGGATGAAGAAGAAAAAGTCATTCGCCCCGCTATCGTGGAGCTAAAAAAGAAGGGCATGCTCGTCATGGGACCTTTCCCTGCAGATGGGTTTTTCGGTTCAGGTCAATATGCAAAATACGACGCCATACTGGCCATGTACCACGACCAGGGTTTGATTCCTTTCAAAACCCTTTCCTTTGGACAAGGTGTGAATTTTACCGCAGGATTATCATTTATTCGCACTTCTCCGGATCATGGTACCGCATATGATTTGGCAGGAAAAAATTCGGCAGATCCATCCTCTTTCCGCAATGCGATGTTTTTGGCTTTGGATATTTCAAGAAACCGAAAGGACTATTTTGAAATGCGGGAAAATGCCATTGTAAAAATAGAAACCAAAACCGAAGTCGAAGATGAAGATCCCGCAACCTTAGAAGAAGATCAAACTGAAAAAGCCTAGTTTTTAAATTTGTTTTTGGTGAAAGTTTGATGAAATTGAATTTTTATTTGATTCCTAAAATCAATAGGAGAGCCCTGCTACGATCTTTCATTACTGTTTTGTTTATTGAATTCAAATTAAAACTCGCTCGTAAAATGAAATTGTACCTCCTCATGATTCTCCTGAGCCATCTTCAACATCCAGGCACTTTCTGCCAGAAATACCAAATTGCCATGTTTATCTCGTGCGATATCATTCCTTCTGCGGGTCATAAATTCCTTTAGGGCTGCATCATCATCACAGGTCACCCAACAGGCTTTGTGCAAGCGGGTTGGTTCATAGGTACAGGATGCACCATATTCATGCTTTAGGCGATATTGAATGACTTCAAATTGCAAGGCACCTACCGTACCGATAATTTTTCGGTTGTTGTTTTCTTTCGTAAACAATTGCGCTACCCCTTCATCCATTAATTGCTCCAAACCCTTTTGCAATTGCTTTTGCTTCATCGGATCGGCATTGTTGACAAAACGGAATTGCTCGGGTGAAAAACTGGGAATGCCTTTGAAATGTAGTACTTCTCCTTCAGTAATCGAATCTCCAATTTTGAAATTTCCCGAATCGTACAAACCAACCACATCCCCGGGATAGGCTACTTCTACCACATTTTTCTTGGAAGCCATAAAGGTGGTTGGATTCGCAAATTTCATCTGTCGGTTTTGGCGCACATGCAGGTAATTCGTATTTCTTTGAAATTTACCCGAGCAAATCCGCACAAAGGCAATTCGGTCCCGATGACGGGGATCCATGTTGGCGTGGATTTTAAATACAAATCCCGAAAATTTATCTTCATATGGATCGACCATCCGTTCTTCCGTAGGTCGCGGTAGCGGAGTTGGTGCAATTTCAACAAAACAGTCCAGCATTTCCTTGACACCAAAATTATTAATAGCAGAGCCAAAAAACACAGGCGACAATTCTCCTTCATCGTAATATTCCTCATCAAATTCCATATACATTTCATCCACCATAGTTACTTCCTCCCTCAATTCTTTTGCCGCTGTTTCTCCTATGTGTTTTTCCAACTCCTCGCTTTCCAAATCCGTAATTTCTACCAATTCCTCACCTGATTGCTTGCTATGTGGGCGAAACAATACCAGCTTTTTTTCAAACATATTGTAAACCCCCTGAAATCGCTGTCCCATCCCAATTGGCCAACTCATTGGGCGCACGGTGAGCCCCAGTTTTTCCTCCAATTCATCCAGCAAATCAAAGCTATCTTTTCCTTCCCTATCCAGTTTGTTAATAAAAACGATAATTGGGGTTTTGCGCATCTTGCAAACTTCTACCAATTTTTCAGTCTGTTCCTCGACTCCCTTTGCAACATCAATCACCACAATCACACTATCCACAGCAGTCAACGTTCGATAAGTATCTTCTGCAAAATCTTTGTGACCAGGCGTATCCAGAATATTGATTTTTAAGCCTTTATACTTAAAACCCATTACAGAAGTGGCTACGGAAATCCCCCTTTGTTTTTCAATCTCCATAAAATCGGAAGTCGCTGTTTTCTTAATCTTATTTGATTTCACAGCTCCTGCGACTTGAATGGCACCTCCAAACAAAAGCAACTTTTCTGTTAAAGTCGTTTTTCCAGCATCCGGGTGGCTGATGATTCCAAAAGTTTTGCGCTTGTTAATTTCTTCCTTAAAAGTCATGTATTTCAGTAGGCGGTCGGCAGTGGTCAGCAGGCAGCTTTGCAAGCCTATTGGGCACTGCTTTTTCAAAAAACGGCGCAAAGGTAAATAATTTAAAGATGATAGTAATTGCCTATTTCTCAATAATGATTTTCTCAAAGGCGCTGCCTTCTTTACCTTCAATCGTGACAAAATAGATCCCGCCCCCATATTTTTTGGGTCCACCTCATATGTCTGTTTTCCAAACAGTGCAGAAACTTCCTCCTTATATACTTTTCGCCCCACCAAATCAAATATTTCCAGACGCAAATCCAAAACTCTTTCTGTATTCATTTGTATCTGAAGCATAGACTCTGAACCAATGGGATTAGGGAATACAGAAAAATTAACCAATCCATTTATTTCACTAACTGATGAAACATTCGTTGCCGTGAAAACAGGTAGCTCAGAAAAGATCGGGCAAAAATGGTGGCTATGATAAGCAGCGACTTTCCAGGTATATTCCTTATCAGCAGTTACTTCTCCAATGAAATAGGAATTGTTCCTTGTATGAAAATCTCCCTGGGAAACCAAAAGTATAGATTAAATTACAATTGATTCAAAGAGATTATTAGCTTTGCCCCCTAATTTAAAAACGATAGAAATAGAAGCTACGATGAGCATAATAATCGTAAATCTATTTTCTTAAACGATATAGACATGGCTTCAGAAAAATCTTCTTCCATGATGGATTGGGTACTCTTTGTGGTGACTGCTATTATTACTTTGGTTCTGCTTGTTTTTGTTCCCCAGTGGTTTTGGCTCGTTTTGCCTTTTCCATTGACCTACCTGGTCAAGGCTTTGAACGTAATGTAAAGACAGTTCCGAGTTCTTAGTCAGGAATTAAAAACCCAGAATCAGGAACTACACTAGGCTTTATTTGAAAAGATTTTGAATGGAAAGCCGTCAACCGTCCGCCGCATCCGAAGGAGTCCCTTTGGGATTTACCGTCAACCGAATAAAGTCTATAGTATATTCGTCGCATTGCTGACTTAGTGATTGATTTACCGAATCTCAATTATCATAAAGTTATAAAGTAGCAACATAAGCCCTCAACTTTGGCAGTTGAAGTAAGGTAATTTTTTAAAAGCTTGCTCCACATTAGCCGCCCAATCCATGGGCTGGCTAACATGAAGCAAAACCAGCTCAAAAAATGGGCGGTTACCACCAGAACCTCAGCACTTTATGGCTCGAATTTTATTCTTTTTCCTTTTCACAAGTGTCCTTTCGTATTTGCCTGCACAACCCATCGGTGGCGATAATGTATATGAATTTTTAAATTTATCTCCTCATGCACGCATCACAGCACTGGGAGGTAATTTGATTACTGTGAAGGATGACGATGTTAGTCTGGCATTTCACAATCCAGCTGCCCTCAATCCCCAAATGCATCATAGCCTCGCTTTCAATCACAATTTCAGGTTGGCAGATATCAAAAACGGTTATTTTGCTTTTGGGCAACATATCCAAAAATGGGATATGACTTTCCATGCAGGCATCAATTATATTTCCTATGGGGATTTTATCCGCACAGATGAGGTTGGACAAGCCCTAGGATCTTTTGATGCAGCCGAACAGGCAATTACAATTGGTGCTGGTAAACAATTGTATGAGCGGCTTTCTGTTGGAGCCAACCTAAAATTTGTAAATTCTCGCTTTGAAAGTTACAATTCCACTGGCTTGATGGGGGATATTGCAGCAATGTTTCACGACACCGCTTCTCAAATCAATGTAACCCTGCTCTTTAAGAATATAGGCACCCAATTGAGTACCTATACGCCTGATAATCGGGAGCCCATGCCCTTTGAAATACAAATTGGTATTTCTAAAAAGCTCAGGCACTTACCATTCCGATTTTCTGTAATCTATCACAACCTTCAGCAGTGGAATATTCTGTACGATGATCCGGATGCTTCGAACGATTCCTTTTTCTTTATTGATGAACAAAATTCGAATACCGATAATGATTTTGTAGACAATCTTTTCCGCCATTTTATTTTTAATGGAGAGTTTTTATTCGGCAAGAAAGAAAATTTCAGAATGCGGCTGGGGTACAACCATTTAACCAGAAAGGAATTGGCAGTTAGAAGTTTGAGAAGTTTACATGGTTTTTCTCTGGGAGTTGGCTTAAAAATCAATCGATTCAGGATTGATTATGGTCGTTCGTTTCAACATATAGCTGGAGGAAACAATCATTTTAGCATTTCTACCAACTTGAAAGAATTCACAAGGAAAAAACGAAAATAACCTTCTCACAGATTGAAATAAAACATGAATCATCCCCCCAAAGGGGCAAGCTGAATTTTCAGATTACATCTTAAATCA
>JBGTQJ010000086.1:0-32580 GCA_041941305.1 Saprospiraceae bacterium | reverse complement strand
ACGAAAGGTTTTTTATTGCCAAAATTTAGCTTGCCCCTCTGGGGGGATGACTCATTTTTACAAAATTAAAAATTCAATCTCCACCATTCTACTCGATTATTCCTCAGTGTTTTTCTTAAATACCTGCAATTTTGAATAAAAACCGGCGCTTTTGAAGTTTTTCTAAATCCAAATCTACGTGGAAGTTTGGTATATAAACTTTTTGGAGGGCTACATTTTTTTAACAACTTTCCGCCTTCATAACTGTGGAAATAAATGTCATAAATGCCCAATTCTTTGATTGCAAACCAAATGGCAGCTGACAAAATTGCCTCCTCCCACATTTTGGAATAGCTGAGTAGCACCTCGTCTAAATATTTTTTAATAAAAGACAAAGATTTGAATGAAGTAAGATCATTTGGGAATCGTTTCTTCTCCCTGCACAACATTTTGTAATGTCTTTGAGCATTACGAATCCAGTCATTTTGAATTTCTTCAATTAAAAATTCCCCTGTTTCAAAGTTCAAGTCTAATCGAGCCCAAGCCAAAGTCAGGCGATTGTTTGAACAAACAGGATGGCTGATCCACCGAAAAAGATGTCCATCTTTGGGCTTTATCAATTTATAATATTGTACATCATGATCATGGAAAAAATTTAATTGCAAAACCAAGTTCTTTCCAGGCCTGCTGGTTTGATACCATGAGTCATTCCGGTGCTTTTTCATCCTTCCCCAATGATGGAAAGTAATGATAAAAGGAGTCTGCTTTTCAGCTCTAAAGTACATCAAATCTGAACGCTTCAACATGGAACCTCCACACTGTGCTGCCAGTTCTTTTAATGGTTGTTTATTCATCAAAAAACCCAATTCCCATTGTTTAATGCGTTGGATTTTTTCCCCTTGAATCAATTGGTATTGCTCGAATTGATACTGCAATAACTGTAGGGCATATTTATCCTTAAAATAGGAATAACCGATTTGACGTTGCCCATAAATGGACAACAGCAAATCCAGTTCTTGAAAAGTCATTTGCCTGATTATTAAGAAGTTAGCTAAAATAAGATGACTACTTATCGGGATCTCGATAAGCAACTGGAAAAGAACATGTTGGCTAACCTCCTAAAAATCTTTGAATTCAGAATGTTGGAGTGTCAGTCAAGCCATGCCTTTGTGTGCAAAAAGAAATGCTAGAACACGCATGGTATTGAATTTTAGATTTGATTGAATTTTGAACGAGTAGAGTAACTAGATTAATGATAATTAAGTTCCAAGGCTTTCATTTTAAATAATCTATCGGATTTAAATAAAACATCTTTTTCCAACCTTGTCGATCTCCATCTATCCTCCAGGGGTAAGGAATTGGAGTAATGATGGAATAATGCAAATGAGCTGGTTTGCCTTGGGCATTGCCAGTATTTCCCACTGTTCCAATTTTGGTCTTTTGATTCACAAAAGAGAATGAAGAAGTTGCAATTTCATCCAAATGTGCATAGTAATGAATGCGCCACTTTGGACCTAATACAACTACGACCTTTCCACCGAATTTTATTTCACCGGTATACAAAACCAAACCGGAAACGGCAGAGCGAAGCTTGGTTCCCCTGCTGGCAAAAATATCAATCCCCTTATGGGTAATGGATCTTCCCCAGGGATAATACCAAAAGGAATCTTTATTGTAATCAGACGATGTTGCCCCTTCCACAGGCATACTGAAGTTTTGTGGAAGTAGATAACCAATGGCAATAATGACCAAAAGCAGGAGTCCTATTTTTTTCCTTTTTTTCAAAACGGAGTCAATTTGGTTGTAAATTAAATGGGGTAGAGAGGTAGTCGTATTTAGGCTCCAAAAGCCAATTACCCTGAAAATCAATTAAGCCTTTTTTAGTTCCTTCCATAGACCTCTTTCGTACAATTATATACTTATTTGTTGCATCCATTAATTCGAATCCCTCTGGCTTAAAAAGTATTGCTCCTTTTTGATTCAGCACCAACTGCTGATCCGATTTTTTTTCTGTGACCAATAGTACACCTCCCATCAATTGAATACTTCGAAATGCAGAAGGGATTAGGATATCCAACTTTTTATTCATGAAAACTGCTCCATGGTGGTCTTGTACAACCATAACAGAACTCCCCAAACGATAGATGAATTGTTTGTTTTGTTCCAACAGTAGTTCTCCTTTTGAATTAATTAAATTGGCGCCCATTTTCCACCTATTCTTTCATAGTTTTCCTCTACAGCTCCTTTGTTGAGGGCAATCAATCCTTCTGAAATATGTTGGACGTTATCAAATGCTACCGATTATGATTAGTCACCAATGTTTTCCTAGCTCCTCATAATTTTTATCAAAAAACAAACAAAAAGCCCTCAATCCATCTTCCCTGGTTTGTTGTGGGATTATACTAAAAAAGTCTTTATCCAAATACTCTATTTCTCTAAACCATCTCCATCTCTTTCGCATGATTGGTCTTTTGTAACAGATGTAAAATTCGTAATCGTCCAATTCTCCGACGATGGAAACATATATAGCATTACCTTCCTGATTAATCGTTTCTAGCCCAGGGGCCCATTTAATTTCTTCTCCTTTATTCATTGCCTCGTTCTGTTTTTTTAATAATCCTTCAAAAGGAAATGCATGGTATTTAGCAATAAAATCATCCTTACCAATTATGCCAGATTCAAACGGTTCTAATTGAAGTGGATCGTAAAGGGCGTATCGCATAAGTTCTTTTTTATCAATATTTTACTGCTCAAAAACAGTTAATAATCTATCAGACTCAAACATAGCAGCAGGTGATATTACTCTTTCGTTCATCGGCACTTCATCTCCATATCTTTCCACCATCTTTTGCTTCACAATGGGACTTGATAAATCAAATGTTGAAAGTTGTTGTAGTTGACCTATCTCAATTCCAATTGCTTCCTTGTACATTTTCCAGACTAATTCTGAACAATATATTCGATCGTCTGACCATTCAAAATACAAATCATAATCCTTACCATTATAACGTTCGCCAATAGATTTCATCTTTCCGAAGGTCTGAGCAGTCAACACTTTCCCGGCATTTTTCAATCTTTTGACCACATAATGCCCCGCTTCACCCCGCTCAATCCATTTTTTCAAAGGTGTGAGCTTCACAGGTTGGATGGCTTCGTAGACGTAATAAGCTTGTTCAACACGATAAATGATGCCCATATGGCTGTATTTCGAGTGGGTAGCCAATTGTATTGCTTTGCTTTGACTTGAAAGGGAAGTTTGGAAAATGATGTCTCCATTTTGTAATTCCAGAATGTTAGAGTTGGAGTCTATTAGAGTTACTTCCTCTGAGCTTTGCTTCTCTGAATTAGGGTGCTCGGCATTTTTACATGCCCAAAGGCTAATGATGAAAATAAAAAAGAGTAATTTCATAGGGCTTTATTTAGCTAGCATTGAAATGCTGATCATTGCTGCACCGATGATGATGGACAATCCGAGGAAGGCAATATTATCATCTAGCATAAAGAGTAAAATACATGCAAGAAATAATACGGTTACAAATAACCTGAGGCAAAATAGTTTGGTTTTTTCATTCATAACTAAACGATTTAGGAATTAAGCTAGGTAGTCAAGATTTGCAACATTTCTGCTTCAGTAGGTGGCTTGAGTACATTATTTGCTGCAAAATCATCCCTTTGAGGAAAATTTGTTCTTCTAATTATTCCAGCTGCTTTTTCCAAATCATATTGGGTATGCTGAAACCTGATATCCTTATCCAATAATAGCCAATATGCTCCGGGCTCTCCAAATGGCATGCCTACACTTCCAGAATTGACCACTCGAATGCCTCCAATCGTTCTGTCAAATTGCATATGGGTGTGTCCACAAACAACTACATTTACTTCAAGATTTTCAAATATTGGTCGCAATTTTTCTTCAGAAGTCAAACGCGTAAAAATCTCGTTTTCATCTCTTGGTGTTGCATGACAAAAAAGGACTTTGCCAATTCCTTCAACTTCCAATTCAATGGTTTTGGGCCAGCTTGCTAAAAGATCTTTGTAAGAAGAGTCCAACTGCTCTGCAGTCCATTTAATATTTTCCAACACTTTTTCGGGTACCTGCTTTTTCAGAGGATTTCCATTCAAAAAATCCAGGACAAATCCTTCACAATTGCCATGAATAAAATGAGTTGGCATCTCAATCTCCATAAGTCTATCCAAACAAGCTTTTGACATAGGTTCCAAAACGACGTCACCGTCCACCAATTTTAAGCCTAACCATTATCCACAACCTCAATATCCTCTAATTTAAAACAAAGCGGTTCTTCCAAAAATAATTCAGACATTATTTCACACAAGTGGGTATCTCCTGGTGCAACTTTCGAATAATGACCAAAATATTGGACAACCTTTCCAGCTAGCCGCCCATCATCCCAATAAACGGGGGTCCCTTCATGAATTCGATAATACCATCTTGGAGGGGTTTTGAATTTTGGCGTTAAAACTGGCCTATCAATGTTGGGAATATAAGGTTTAACCAATTCTTTATCTGTCATTACATTTAATTGAATGCCATTTGAAACCAATTCCACCATTGTGAAATCTCCAATAATACGGTGTTTTAAAGGAGTGCGAGACCAATCCAACCTTAATTGGGCAACTGGACAGAATTTTTCACCTCCAAGAAACAAATGTGCCGTTTCATCCAGCATCAGTTTGCCTTCGAGATTTTCCAATTTTCTTAGCTTGGGTTGATAAGAAAGGGCTAATAGACTATCGGGAATGGGGAATTCAAAATGTAATTGCTGGATAGAAACGGCTCTTTTAGTGCCATCTGAATTCCATGGAATGCCCACTGCAACTCCAGCATCTAATTGAAGGCTGGTTTGGTCAGGAAAGGATAGTTGATAAGGTTTTTTTAATACAGGTACTAAGTCTTTTTTGCGAACAAAAGTGGTCAATTCAAACATATAATCTGCACCCAATCCTCCATGTCCCAGTTTTTGTGGTACATCATAAGCTGTATCTAATGTTTGGACTTCCACAACGTCCCCATGATCTTTTATTACTTTCCTACAAACCAGGGGAGAACCCCAATGATAATATTTCCAGTCTTTTTCAGACTCAGGAGTATGCAACCGAAATTCCTTGGTCTCAAATTGAACGACTGATTTGGCTACCGATGTATCAGATCTGGCTTTTTCCAGTGATGAGTATTCCAAATCAGATTTGTGAACCAACACGTAACCACTGACGGTTTCGTCCTGCAATGTCGCAATAACTTCAGATAATTGATCATGAGTTATATCTAAGTCGAGGGAATGTAACTCCTGTTCGGGTTCAGGCTGAAAAGAACAGGAGGCAAGGCAAAACAGGAAAACAGGAAGCATTATTTTCATCTTTCTTTGATTTAGATGTTGATAGTAATTATCCTTTGCAAGAGAACTGATTTTTCCTGAAAAGCCAAGCTGGAGGTAGGTTTTAACTACTTTTTTACAAGTCCAGTACATCCATATGATTACTATAAATCTTCTGCTGTTCCCTTTACTGCCGGTTGAATATCTGAAGGTAAATTTGCTTCTATTATACTAATTGCATCCGCTGCATTGCCTCTTCCAATAGGTTCTCCGGTTGGACTCACAACGTGATAATCATTATCTGATAGAGATACAACTATCGGCCCTACATTCATATAAGGATAACCTGTACATCGACTCAAACACAATCTGCTTAAACTTGTGTATGGAAAGAGTTGCCCAATTTTGGGGTGATTCTTCGCAAGCTTAACAAGGGGTTTTAATTTAGAAAGTGTTTCATCTTCAAGCAAAACATTCCATTTATAAGGTACTTCTGAACCTTCATCAAAGGCGATCGCTTTCTTTTCAGGCACAATAAATGTGAATTGCTTCGCCAATTCGGAAGTTGTGATATCAGTATTTATCCATGTGTGAATCGATTGAGCTAAAAGACTGATGTCGTTAATTTTTCCATGTGCCAAACAAACACCTTGACGCCAAAAATCAGGTAGGTAGCATTTTGATTCTGCTGCAATATATATTTGAGAGAACCTTTTATTTTTTCCCACCCTTGCATAAGAGAAAGGCAATTTTACAGCTCCATTTTCTTCGTCCTCAACTTTAAGCTCAGGTTGGATTTTTTTAAATTCAAGCTGCAAAGCTTTTTTTAGACTTCCAGCCTTTGTGATTTCAGGATATAGATCTGATTGTTTCTCTTTTTTTAAGTTGTCTGATGATGGCTTTTCTCTAATAAACAGCCCTACAAATACAAGGGCTATGATGAGCCAATTCAGTCCACCCAAATTGATATGCCAACCAGGAAACATAGAAGAAATGAAATCTATTGTTGAAGGCAAAAGTAGAATGAAAATAATGGTAAATAAAATGATCCTAGAAAGAGAGAATTTAAAATGCATGACCTTGAGAATTTTGTGATTCTGGACACAATTAAGATTTATCTTTTTTTTAATGGTTTATGATTTCGACACCAAGGGCACCGGCATTAAATATATGGTATCCGCAGTGTTCTGTAAATACTGCGAGTTCATTAAATTCTGGTGCTTCAATGAAAAAAGCATACTTGAATTCAGCAAAAGAACCATCTTCAAATTGAAGTTTTACAGCTTTGGAACTAAAATCAGATGTACCTAACCTAGTATAGGCTCCTTTTCCTTTTGATTGCAGATAGTCAATGATTTTTTGCTTCCAACGGTCGGGTAGGTCTTGATGTTTCATCGTTTTTTCTTGTGGGTTTACGGGTTAGCGGGGAGACGGGTTGTCGAGGTAGCGGGTTCACGTTTCCCCGCATCCCCGCCAACCCGTCTCCCTTCAAAAAATAATATGTAAAACCGAATTATTTATCGTAATAATCGGAGATAACAAGAACCTCCGTCTAAAAATTCCATACGTATTAACCAAATTCAATTTATAAAAAGGGTACTTTGGGAATAATAACTAACCCAGGTTACTATCTTTCTCTAATGACCATTCGTCTTTCTCTTATTGCGCCAACTGAACTTGATAACTTTAAAACGTATTCCCCCGCCTCCAAATAATGCTTGTAATGAATAAAATAGGGGCTGTCACTTTCTTCTTTATAAGTAACCAAATCCCATCGGAATTGATTGAATCCCGCTTGTCCTTGAATGGTTTTGGAATGAAGTAACGAATCACTTTCTGTTAAAATATCCAAATTGATGGTTTCTGGTTCTTCCAGCCAAAATGTAATGGGCACTTTTTCAATTGATTTTTCGTCAATGTCTTTGTGTGTATCTCTTTTCAAAGGGGCTTTGCCTTCAGGAATTTCAAAAAGGAAATTGGTACTGATTTTTTCAGAAAAATGATGATAGAAAGGCAATAAATTGGTCTTGTAAATACCTCGCCCGTGAGTAGCCACCACCATGTCTTTTGATTTTTCTTCAATCACAATATCCGCAATGCTTGCATCGGGCATGCCTTTTCCAAAATAGGACCATTCCTGACCACGATTTGTAGAAACATAAACCCCTCGATAAGTGCCTGCGTAGAGGATGTTTTCAAAAGCAGGATCTTCCAAAATGAAATTGATGGGATGATTGGGAAGGTTACTGGTGATGGAAGTCCAGGTGTCACCATAATCTTCTGAGACATAGAGGTAAGCTCCCAGATCGTCATAATTCAATCCAGTGAGTTGAACGTACAATCGTTCCTTTTTATGCTTTGAAGGGCAAATGCTTCGAATGTAATTGGCAGGGAAATCTCCTGAAATATTTGTCCAATCTTGCCCATTGTTTTTGCTTCGCCAAAGCGTGCCTCGATCCGTGCCTACAAACAAAACACCTTCTTCGAGAAAAGATTCTGCCATGGCTCCTGCAGCAGTTTCTTTTTCTGAATGATTTCTTTGTTCAATTAAATTAGGGCTTATGACCTCCCAATCATCCCCACGATTCTCACTACGCATCACATAATTGCCTGCCATATACACCCGATCTGAGTTGTGAGGAGACAAAAAATAAGGGCTTATAAAATTGTATTTTAAATCAATACTATCTGCTTCTGGAAATTCGGGTCGAATCCAAACTGATTTCTTTTTTTGCAAATCTAGACGACGGGCTGCTCCGTTTTGCATGCTGAAATACACGGTATTTTCGTCATTTGGATCCGCAAGCGTGATGCAGCCATCTCCACCACTCCAGGCATCAATCCACAAATACTGCCAGGGATCGTCGAATTTTGGATTCCATTCTGTACCAGGACCAAAAACAGTGGCATCATCTTGAACACCGCCGTAAATGGTATAGGGTGTTTTATAGTCGATTTCTATATCGTAGAATTCTCCAGTGGGGATATTATTTAAATGCAACCAGGAGTTGCCTTGGTCATAACTGTGGTACAAGCCACCATCATTCCCAAGCCAAAGTTCTTTGGTATTCAGGGGATTGATCCACATTTCGCAGTGGTCGAGGTGCATGGTTTGAGCGGGACTAGGAGTGAGATGTGTGATTTGTCCCCCAATGTATTCAAAGGATTTTCCCCCATTTTTGCTGTGAATCAATCGAACGCCTAAACCGAATATTTCTTCGTCATTTTGGGGATTGACATAAATGTCCATGAAATACCAGCCTATTACGGAAAGTGCCCGGATATCACCCTCATGCGTTTTGACCCAATTGGCACCTCCATCTATGGTTTTATAAATCTCTCCAGCTCCTCGTTTTCTGCCTCGATTTCGTTGGTCAACAAACACATAAGCCTTGTCTTTATCCTGATAGGAAGCCGCAATGCCCATGCGCCCCGTGTTTTGGTCGATTGTAACTCCATTTACCATTTTGGACCAGGTTTTTCCGGCATCTTCACTTTTATAGATACCACTGTTGGCACCGTGCACATCCGGATAATTTTCCCAAACGGTGGCATAGGCGATTGTTGGGTCGGCAGGGGAAAAAACGATGTCGTTGGCACCTGTTTTTTCGTCGTGGTACCAGACGTGTTCCCAGGACTTTCCGCCGTCTTCCGTTCTATATATCCCTCTGTTAGGGTTCGAAGTCCAAAAATGACCTTGTGCAGCAACCAGCACGTTATCAGGATTTTGGGGATGAATACTTATTTCCCCAATGTGCCAGCAATCATTCAGGCCCAAATGCGACCAGCTTTCCCCGCCGTCATCCGAGCGATACAATCCCACTCCTGGCATCGTAAAATTTCTTGCCTTCTTCAGGCTTTCACCAGTACCGAGATAAATGATTTCTGAATTGGATGGTGCCAGGGCAAAATCCCCAATTCCAAGGGAAGGCATATTTTCAAATATAGGCTTCCAGCTCAGACCATTATTGGTACTTTTCCAAAGTCCACCAGAGCCAAAAGCGACGTAAATGGTACCTGGATTTGTTGGATCTGCCTGTACTGCCTCAACTCTGGCACCGTTTAAGGTAGGACCTAAAGAGATCCACTCCAATCCGTATAGGCTCTGGTCTTTTAAATTAGTATGTGTTTGATAAGAATCTAGGAGTGGGGAAGGTTTTTGTGAGTTTTGAGCAATTATTGGTTTAAAATCGAGAAAGAAAAAGACTAGTATTGAAAAGTAAAAAGCTAACTTTTTAATTGGCATGAAGGATTGATATTTAATGCTCTGTAATCTAATTTTCTTTAATTCCGAATCCGATTGGTAAGCCCGAGGTACGAGGGATTGCTAAGCGACTCTAGTATAAAGGCTTAGCAATCCCTCATTCTTCATGCTTACCAATCCTTCAACAAACTTTGAATACAGAGTGTCTAATGATCAAAATTCTGTATTTTTCTTCAACTTTTGCTCAAAAGATGTCTTTCAATGAATACCCTAACCCTTCTGCGAAACAAGGGATAGTCTGATATTTTATACCTCCATAGTTCCACGGTGTGGACATCGAAATCATCACCATCTTTTTTGAAAATGGCCATTTTTCTGCTTTTGATATCAATGGAGACGGTCGCCACTTCTTCCCAAGGTATGAATTGTCGCTCTGGAAATTCAAGTTGAATGCCTTGATTGCTCAGGACTATATAATCTTTGTTGTTTAATAGGTGATTTATTTGTTTAAACCCATCTCCATTGAATATAATTATTGCCAACATGATGAGCGCTAAAATGTATTGAGCGGTAAAAATTAACCCGACTACAGCAATGAGCAAAAGCGTTAATGATATAGTTTCTGCATAAATCTCCTTTTTGTTGAATTGGTAGCCAATGGATTCGGGAGTTATTAAATTGAGTTTTATGTCTTCCACTTCCTCTAATTCTAGAAGTCGCTCAGAAATTTCACTTATCTGAAATTGCTCAATGGGATTTCTTAATTCTGTTTTTTCAAAATCGCTCCCATCTTCCCATATCAGATAATGTTGGATTGCCAGTTCTTTCAATTTTATCCAATCATCTTCATCTACATTTTGGAAAGCCCACAATCGCCATTTTGTAACCAGGATACTCCATAGGAGCCAGGAAATGCCTAAACCCAAAAGGAAAGCTATGAACATTAAGATTAATTTGAGCCAAATCGTCTCAATAAAATATAAGACTAAAGCGGGAAGTCCGAAAGAAATGAGAATGGCAGGCACATTTATCATTAAATGCCCAACTATGATAAACTTGTACAATTTTTTATCACCAGTTATCATAATAATACCCCCCCTTTGGAGTGAAAAAGTAAATTAATATAGCTGGACCGTGTTACTGTCAGAGGTCAGATTATGTTTGATTTATCTGAGCTCTGACAGTGAAACGGCCCAATTAACATCTTCATTCCAACATGGAAAAAGTCAAACCAGCATTCTCCTCCAATCTTTTCAAAAGCGCATCTCCCATCGCAACAGAGGGGGTCAACATACCTGCCACATCCGGCAAATCATCCTTTGCCAGACAAATCGCACTCTCCGCCAGCATTTTGGAGGTTGAGCCATAGCCTGGATCCATGTCGCCTGTCACTTTTCCCGTAGCAGTAGAACCATCTTCAAGCGTTGCTACAAATTTCAAATTGTAAAAACCCGTTTTCCTTTGGTGTTCATTGGGACCTTCACCTGGTTTGGGTAAGGAGCGATCAACTACTTTTTTGAGTATGGAGCCTGGTTTTGCCATCATCATCATGCCTATAGAAGCGGCTGCAGCCATGCCTTTCATTCTGCCAGTAAAACCATCTCCACTCATCACTGCCTCAGAATATAAAAAGTCTTTGCCATATGGATATCCTGCAAGCGCATTACTTCTACGTACCACTTTGGTATTGATGCCTGCCATGATAAAAGGATAAATCCAGCTTTTGACAGCTTTGTCATACACGACACTCCGTAAGTCAGGTCTGTCTGGACCACTTTGCTCCCCTTCTGGGTTCAAACCATATGGATTCATCAGGGTTTGATAAATGCTTTTGTCTTTATTTGCTTCTTCCAGCACATTATTCAAACTGGCAATCGTACCACCACTCATGCCGCCCTTAAAAGCCCTGACGCGCATATGGATTTCTTTTGCTGGATGTCCGGTTTTGGCTTTAAGCTCTCTTTGTACATAATAGACGCCCATATCCGAAGGAATCGAATCAAAGCCACAGGTATGGACGATTTTGGTGCCTTTCGTTTTGGCTGCTTCATGGTGCTGGTCTATCATACGGCGCATCCATTGAACTTCACCTGACAAGTCACAATAATCCGTTTGATTGGCTACGCAGGCTTCAACTAATTTGGATCCATACTTGGCATAAGGTCCGACGGTTGTACAAATGACTTTGGTTCGCTTTGTCATTTCGTTTAAACTTGCTTCGTCCTGACTATCTGCTACAACCAGTGGTATGGAATCGTCTGCAACTTCCGAACGCACTTTTTCCAGTTTGGCCTGATTTCTACCTCCCATTGCCCATTTCAGGCTTTCATCATTTCCATAATGATTAAAAAGGTATTCGGCAACTAATCTTCCAGTAAAACCAGAAGCTCCCCAAACAATGATGTCAAATTCTCTTGAGTTGGTCATGTTGTTGTTTTTTAATTATTGTGATCAATAGGCTAAGGTATTGAATACTGCGCTACCGCTTTGAGTACATCTCCTCAATCAGATCCTTATAAGTCTCATTGATGAACTTACGCTTCACTTTCATGGTAGGCGTCACTTCCCCGTCTTCCTGATACAGGCGTTTTTTCAGGATGGTGAACTTTCGAACACTCTCCACTCGTGATAGCGTTTTATTTACCTTTTGTACTTCTGTATCGATCAACTGAATGATATCTTCATGCTCTGCCAAATCCGCGTAGGTAGAGTATTGAATTTTTTGATCCTGGGCGTATTTGTTGATATTGTCTTCATCCAAAACAACTATTGCAGAGACAAATTTTCGGCGATCGCCAATGACAATGGCGTCATTGATGTAAGGGCTGAATTTGAGTTTGTTTTCTATGAATTGGGGGGCGATGTTTTTCCCGCCTGCGGTGATGATCAAATCCTTTTTGCGATCTACAATTTGCACAAAACCATCTTCGTCCATTCTTCCGATGTCCCCTGTGTGCATCCAACCATCTTCCAGGGCATTTGAGGTAGCTTCCGGATTTTTGTAATAACCCTTGAATATGCCATGATGGCGGGCCATAATTTCACCATCGTCTGCAATTTTAAATTCAAAACTTGGAAATGGTTTGCCAACAGTCCCCAGTTTGAAGTTTTTCAAAGTTGAAAAAGTCAAAACCGCAGAAGTTTCTGTCATTCCATAGCCTTCAAATAAGGGTAAGCCAATCGCATTGAAGAAGCGCAAAATATCAGGAGAAATAGGGGCGGCACCACTAAAAGCAAATCGCATGCGCTCCATCCCCAATCTTTCTTTGAGGTAATAAAAGACACCTTTTTGAGCGAAGAAATTTCCCAGTTTTAAAAAGATTGAAGGGTTCTTTCCATCCAGTTTGGCATTGCTGTGAGCTAAACCGACTTTCAAGGCAAGGTGATAGACGAATCGCTTGATAGGTTTGGCATCCTGCATTTTGAGGTAAATCATGGAGTAGTATTTTTCCCAGATACGAGGAACGGCATAGCCAATAGTAGGGTGAATTTCCCGAAGGTTTTGGGTAACTGTTTCGATGCTTTCTACAAAATTAAGGGTATAACCTACTACTAATTGCACATACACACTAAACATCCGCTCGAAAATATGGCAGAGGGGTAAGAAGGACATGATTTCCTCTGTTTCATGCACCAGCCCATCTGAGTCTAAAACACTGATTTGTTCTGCCGACCATAAGAGATTTTTGGAAGTCAGCATGGCCCCTTTGGGATTGCCAGTTGTTCCTGATGTATAAACAAGGATGGCAACGTCGTCTTCTTTTGCCAACTGAATTCTTTCTTCCAGGCGGCTTGGATTTTCTTGTTCTTTTTGTTTTCCCAATTCCAATAAATCCTCAAATCTAGATAACTGTGGATTGTTCAACTTTCGCAATCCTTTATCATCCCAATACACTACTTTTCCCAAATGTGGCGAACTGTCCTTGAATTCCAGCCACTTGTCAACCTGCTCCTCATTTTCTGCAAACAAAACCTTGCACTCAGCATGATCCACAATGTATTTCACCTGCTTCCAGGAGTTGGTGGTATAAATGCCTACCGTTACTCCTCCTACCATCTGTGTTGCCATATCTACATACAACCACTCCGGAGCGTTCTCACCAATAATGCCAATGAAATCTCCTTTTTCAACGCCCAATTCCAGAAGGGCCTGTGCCAAATAGCGGGCATTTTGATAATATTCGGCCCAGGTGACTTCCTGCCAAAGTCCATATTTCTTATGACGCATGGCAACTTTGTTCCCTAAGCGGGAAGCCATATTTTCAAATTGTTTTGGAACAATGTAACTAGTCATGTTTTAAAATTTTATGAGTTGGCAGGGGCTCGATGCCCCTGCCAACTCAACTACCATCGCTTCTTTCGCTTATATCTCTGATACCCTTTCGCAGACACCTCGCTCTTTATCCCCAGATAAAATTCCTTCACATCCTCATTTTCTTTCAATTCTTCAGCAGTGCCAGAAGTTACAAACCTTCCATTTTCCATGACATAGCCGAAATCGGCTATTTTCAATGCCATATTTGCGTTCTGTTCAACTATTAAAATCGTGATTCCCTCTCCCTTGATTTGGGGGATGATATTGAAAATGGTTTGTACCAAAAGTGGCGACAAGCCCAGGGAAGGCTCGTCCATAAGCAATAATTTTGGGCGATTCATCAGTGCACGAGCAATGGCAAGCATTTGTTGCTCTCCACCAGATAAAGTTCCTGCCAATTGCTTTTTTCGAATATTCAGCACCGGAAACCAATCGTACATGCGTTGCAAATCCTGTTGAATTTCCTTCCGATTGCCTCTTAAATAGGCACCAACCAACAAATTTTCCAGTACGGTCAATTCATCAAAAATCTCTCTTCCCTCCGGCACATAACCGATGCCCGATTTGACGATAAACTCCGTATCTTTTCTATGGATTGGCTTTTGATTAAAAAAGATTTTTCCCTTATCCGGCTGATCATCCAATTGTCCCATAATGGTATTCAGAATGGTCGTTTTTCCAGCGCCATTATTGCCCAAAATGGCAGTGATGCTGCCTTCAATAATATCAAAGGATACGCCGTGTACGACCCGGATGCGGTCGTAGTAGGTTTCGATGTTGTTGACTTGCAGAAGTGGGTTGGGCATTATTTGGCGTTTTTAATAAAGATTATCTTCAATCAATTTTCTTAATTCAACTAGGCTTATAGTATTGGATTGATTCTCATATTTTCCTAAATCTATATAACCTACTTTTGTCATACTATTAAACTCTCCAATTATGTGATCTAAGTATAAAAATGCTAAGGAGCCATATCTGTTATCCTCTTTATCATAATTTTCTATAAGAAGTTTGATATGAATTTTGTCAATGTTATCATCAATTTTATACAAAACTTGAACCGCTTGTGAAGGAAATTTCAAACCACTAAAATCTATTTCAAAACTATCCTTTGGTTGTCTAAATTTTACAATTTCCCAATTCATCATTTCAGGAGCTTCTGAGAATAATGATTTTACTATTGGAATTGCTTCTGCCTCTCCATCACACGAAATTATCATTCTATATTCACCATTATCATTAATAGTTAACTCTGGATGTATCCTTGAGTCCACCGTCTTCATTTTCTTGGTCAATTGGTTGTATATTTTGTAGCCTTCTTCCCTATTTCCTTCAATAAATTGTTCTAGTTCTGATTTATAGTTGAGAACCCATTTCCAAAACATTTTTTTCCTATTAAAAAACATATGAATCGGTTTATTCCATTTTCAAAAAGTCGCTCAAACGACCTCCCCCAAATAAGCCCTGATCACCTCTTCATGCCCCAACACTTCTTCCGGCGTACCCTCCACAATCTTCTTCCCAAAATTAATCGCCAGAATCCTGTCTGAAATGCCTTTCACCAATTGCATATTGTGCTCTATCAAAATGACGGTGATGCCCAATTGATCCCGAATATCCTGAATCCAAAAGACCATTTCTTCGCGTTCTTCCTGATTCAGTCCGGCCGCCGGTTCGTCAAGTAGTAAGAGTTGCGGTTCTAAAGCAAGGGCACGCCCCAGTTCCACCAGTTTTTGTTTTCCGTAGGGTAAATTGGATACAAATTGATTCCTGGCAGATTCCAATTCCAGAAAATCGATGATTTCCTCCACTTTCCGTCGGTGGACGACTTCTTCTTTTGCTGCTTTTGACCATTTGAAAGCCATCGAAACAATTTGCCCCAAATTTGCTTTCATATGCAAATGCCTGCCGAGCAGCAAATTGTCAATTGTCGTCATGTGGGCAAACAATTCCAGATTCTGAAAGGTACGAGCAATGCCTTTTTGGGCAATTTGGTCAGGTCTGAGATTCAACAAACTTTCCCCCCGAAAATCGATCGATCCTTTTTCAGGACGATACAATCCATTGATGCAATTGAATATGGTTGATTTACCCGCGCCATTTGGACCAATGATGGAATAGATCTCTCCTTTTTGCACAGCAAAATTAAGCTGATCTACTGCAGTCAGACCACCGAAAATTTTCGTTAAGTTATTTACTTCAAAAAGTGCCACTCATTGAATGATGAGTGATGAATGATGAGTGATGAATGAATTCTGCGCTTGGCATTCATCACTCATCACTTATCATTCATCCTTATTTATACTTTACGGACATAATGCTTCCCAAACAAGCCCTCTGGTTTGAAATATAAAATCACCACGATAATTACAAAAGCGACCACAGACTTGAATTCTATAGAAACGTAAAAGCCGAATATATTTTCAATAATGCCCAGGAGAAAACCTCCAATTACACAGCCGGCCAAACTTTTCATACCGCCCAAAACGGCTGCGGCAAATCCTTTGAGTAATGGATCCCACATCATACTGGGGTCGAGTGTGACAATTGGCGCAACTAAAATACCTGCAATGGCACCCACCATGGAGCTGATGCCAAAGGAAATTGCCAAAATTCTTTTGGTGGAAATGCCATTGATTTGTGCAGCCTTTTCATTTTGCTGGCTAGCTTTCATGGCAAGTCCCAGTTTGGTTTTGTTGAGCAATAAATAAATCAGAATCATCATCAAAATCGCAATTCCGATGGTCGCCAGGCTCAATTCCGTCATTGCAAAATCACCAACTGTAAAAACAGTTTCAGTTTCAGAAAATGGCAAATCCAGTCTACGTTGGTCGCTGCCCCATTTCCAGCCTGCCAGTCCATAAATCATCAACTGGAATCCAATGGTAATAATGATAAAACTTAATGGAGTGGGATCCTTTGCTCTCCTCACAAAAGCAAATTCCAGAAATACGCCTAACAAAAAGGCAAAAACCAAGGTGAGCAACAAAGCCATCGTAAAGGACATTCCAAAAGAACTCAGTGCTACAAAAGTGATGAAAGTTGAGATCATCCCCATCTCTCCTTGCGCGAAATTGGGAATCTCGGAAGCCTTGTAAGTAATGCTCATCGCCAAAGCCATGAGGGCGTAAATGCTACCTACGATTAAGCTTGATATGATAAGTTGTAAAACCACTCTTCATGAATGATGCGTGATGAATGATGAATGATGAATGAATCAGCAAAAAAGCATTCATCATTCAACATTCACCATTCATCATTATTAAAAAGGCCAAGTCTTCCAATAAATTTTTACTCTAAGCCAGATTCCGTAAAGCCCTAAGGGTTCAAAGATGATGATCAATATTAAAATCAGTCCGGTAAACACCCAGGAAACATTGGAGATTGCAGAATGCATCATAAAGTTTTCGGAAAAACTTTCTATGAGCCCACCAAGCAAAGGTATATCGACAACATTTTCCAATTGTAAATTCAAAAAACTCATGACTACTGCTCCCATGATAGACCCTCCCACAAAACCCAAACCGCCCAGAACAATGGTTGCTAAAAACATGATGGACAGCACAAATGTGAAATTGGTTGGACTGATAAAACCCAAATAAAACGCCCAAAGTGCTCCTGCAAATCCCGCATAAGCAGCACTTAGTGCAAAGCTCAATAGTTTGTATTTTGTCAAATTCACTCCAATCGCAGAAGCCGCAATATCACTGTCTCTAATTGCCTGAAACGCTCTTCCAATGCGACTTTTGACAATGTTCCGCATTATTAAGGTGAGTAATATGGTGATGATGATGATTAAATAATAAAGCGATACATCGTATTTCAAGCCAGTCCACTTTAGGGAAAGTTTAGGAACACTGACCCCCATTCTACCGCCTAGAAAATCCAACCTTCCAATGATTACCGTCACTGCCAAACCAAAAGCCAGGGTGGCAATCGCCAAATAGGGTCCTTCCAGCTTTAAAGAAGGAATGCCGAGAATCAGACCAAACAAGGCTGCCATCATTCCACCGCCCAAAAAGCTGAAAATAAAAGGAACACCAGCTTTGGTGAGGAGCACTGCAGTATAGGCTCCAATTGCGACAAAGCCTGCATGACCAAGGGAAATTTGCCCTGTATTCCCAACCAATAAATTCAAACCTAAGGCCACAATGGCATTCACTGCCATCAAGTTGAGAACGGTGAGGTAATAACCTTTGACTAGAAATGGAAGTGCAAACAAAAAGGTAAGTAGTACGGTTAACCAGAAAATCTGGGTTCGATTTTCAAATAATTCAATATCCTCGAAGTAGTCCTGTTTGAGCTTTAGTCTCATTTTGGTTTTCGTTTCATGCCAGAGCGGTAAAAATATCGAAATGAATTGAAGGAGAAAAATGGAAAGATTGAAATTTGCCGAATTAGAGGATAGGTGGGAAGAAAACAGGAAGCCCTTTTCAAAACGCAGAAAGAACTTCCTTATCAATCTAATCGCTAAAATTTAGATTTATCCTTTGATAGATCTCACAATCTTGAATCGCTCGTAAGCCATGCAGGTCTCGAGGGCACGGTTAAGGAAAACCGTGCTTCGTTCTATTTCCAAATTAATTTTTCAAAATATATCATCAGCAAGAAAATCAAAAAGCGACAATTTGATACACCACATTATGAAAGCTCATGTTTACAAAGCTTCCGCCAGGTTCTTTTCAAGTTCTCTAATTTTAGTTTGTTCTGCCTTTTTGACCACTGCAACACTAAATAATTCCCCCGTCTCCGTAGGTACTTGTTGAATGTCATAATCAAAGGCCTTTTCCTTTAAGGCTGCCAAATGATTCTTGATGTTGTCGTTCCAATCTGCTGCATTCGCAATTGGTGGATAAGCAGAAATGTATTGGATCTGTTTTTTGCTGGCTTCCTCCATATGGAAAAAGTGATTTAAACCTATAATCACTGTACAGTTTTCATTTTCTTCCAAAATGCGATTCACTATTTTTTCAGCAGATGGATAGACAATCCACATATAGCAAACATCAAATTTGGGTCTGGGCGATAAATCCCAAAAGTCAGAGTGAATCACTTCAATATGAGGATACAATTCCTTACATCTTGTGACGCCATACTTGGTTTGCTCAATGCCAAACGTTTTTTTCGTGTTCTGAACTGCATTCAACAAATGCCCTTCCCCGATTCCAATTTCACAGTAGATTTTGTCTGCTGCATGCTGCTCAATAATTTTAGAAACACCCAAGGGTGATCGATTGATATTCAACTGTTTTCGAATATCCTTTTCCCGGTAGAGCTTATCATCTACGGCCTGTACCATCAATTCGGGCAATAAGGTATAGCCCAGAAACTCATTGATCCGCAATGCCTGTTCGAAAGGATTTTCAATGACTTCGCGGTGCTGGACGTACATGATTTCCACATTCGCATGGCGGCTTGCCCATTGTTTGACCTTTTCCAGGGTTCGCTGATTTTGTTCAATGACAACCGTTGGATAAATATCTTCACGGGTGTTTTTCCCCATTCGCTGGAGCATTTTTTGCTGGGAAGCCCAAATTTCATTCAAATCGCGCTCCATGAAGATGATCTTGTATCGAAAACGTAGAGGCAAAGACATCAGCAAATTGGCGATCACTTTTAAAGATTTATTGACCGCCTGTTTGACAAATTCGTTGTTCCGCTGCAAATTTTTGACGGCTTCGTGCTCGTAATAACCCCTGGGATTGTTTTCATCGGCAGCCCGCTCCTTGTCAGTAAAGGCTTCCAGGCCTCCTTTTTCCAGCATTTGCATCATCATGGAAGTGCCACTTCTTGGCAAGCCGGATACAATCGTTACCGTGCCTAAAATGCTGTCGTCAAACTGTTCAATATGATGCTGTGCTTTCTCATTCTGATCCAGGTGAGTCTGGTAGATTTCTATGATTTTTTGTCGCACATTATTGGCAAAGGGTGCCATGACCAGACAAACCTCCATGGCTTCTACTGCTTTTTCGTATTCTCCAAGGGAATACAGGGCCATGCCCAATTCAAAATGAACCTGGGGCATTTCGTATTCCAAACCAATGGCTTGCAGAAAAAACTGAACCGCTTTATTATAATACATATCCCTTAGATAAACCGTCCCCAACATAGCATGCGCCTGCGCATTGTCATTATCTACAACCAGTTCTCTCAAAAGTGCCCTTTCGGCATCTTCCCATCTTTGCAGCATCATATAACCTCTTGCTATCTGAAGGTGCATCCGGGTTTGCGGGTCATCCAAAGCCTTTTCTGCTTTTTTGAATAGCTTGATAGCTTTAATTGGCTGCCCTTCGCCAAGCAGCAGGCTGCCTTCCATCACGTCGAGTGTCGTATCGCTAAACATTTCCTTGTCGCGCATATCTTCAATGACGGCGCGGCATTTTTTCAGTTCATTCATGGTTTGGTAGCTCACCGCCAGTAGAAAGGCATAACGCGACACTTCGGAATTTTCGCGGTAAAGTTTTTCGAGTATCGGGATCGATTTTTCGGTCAGCCCTCCATCTATGTAGGCTTTCGCCAAATTGAACTGACATTCATCGCGAGCCTTTTTGCGATTTTCTTCTGGGTCTTTGCCTGGCTTTTCGATATAGCCCAGGTCCACCAGTTGTTGCAAAGCCATCGCTGCCATATCTTCATTGTCCGCCATTTCTTTGGGGTGCATCCCACATTCACCTTCTACAACTTCCCAACTCGTAATGGTTTCAATTTCTTTTGGCGATTCAAAAATCTGCCCCAGCACCTTCCCGTCCATATCTTCCCCTACTGGCAAATCCAATACATTCAAAATGGTGGGTGTCACGTCCAGCAGGTTTGCTCCATAGATGATTTCGTCTTTTTTGATGCCGGGTCCCTTCATGACAAATATGCCATAAGGACTATGCTCGTAAGCAGGGCCAGCGGGCTCTTTGGGAATGCCACGTGGGCGCAGGTGGTCGGGCTGGAATCCGTGATCGCTCACGAGCATGATCGTCGTGTCTTCATTTACAAAATCCAGAATGCGGCCCAGCATCATATCGTGGAAAATATAGCCCTCGGCGACGACATTGTGGTACAAATCAAAATCGGGCTGCGTGATATGCGGTCGCTTGGGCGGGTGGTATTTCATAAAACCATGACTGTAATGGTCAATGGTCGCGAGATACAATGCTGCAAAATCCCATTCGCGGGTCCGCAAAATATTGGTAAAGGCATTGTGCAGCGAAGCCGCCATTGCCGTTTCTCTGGCAACTGCATACAATCTTTGATTTGCGATCTGATTGATTTTGTCTGCCTTGGGAATGAATGGCAGCAAGTGATTGCCCGTCAATTCTTCCGGATGAACCCTTAAATCCGCAAAATGTGCTTCGTCTTCGGGAGGATACACACTGCCCGGCGCCAGGGGCCAAGGCTCGTACAATTTTCCTTCCGGTTTCTGGAAAAAATCTGAAATCGCCACCCCATTGATGGGCTCGGCAGGGTGGGAGGGCCACCAACCCACTACATGAGTTTTGTAATCCTTTTGCGTCAGGATATTCCAGATGGCTTTGCAATGGCGGGTCGTGCTCATCACCGGCCGCACACCGGGATCCTGTTCACAGGGTTCGTGGAATCCCAACACGCCGTGATTGTAAGGGCGCTTGCCGGAGGCAATGGAGGTCCAGAGCATGGGTGAGTATGGTGGATCGAGGGTCGCCAGGTTGCCCATGACGCCTTCGTTGATTAGTTTTTCCAGATTGGGCATTTTGCCTGCTTCAATCAGTGGATTGATGGCTTTCCAGTCTGCGGCATCCCAGCCGAGGAGTATGAATTTCTTGTTTTTTCTCATAGTAGTTGTGTGTTCTTTGCCTTGATGCAAAGAACCAAAAACCAGCCCGACTGCCGTTTCGGGCGGGCGGGTCAAGACTTTATGTATTTGACCTAAAAATGAAATGCTCACCCGCAAGCAACCCAAATGTTCGCATGGCTCGCGTGGGTGGCTCTCTTGAGCATCCCACCCGCTTCGCGGTTCACTCGCTTGAATGTCCCCCAGACATTCACCCTTTGGGATCGCTCATTCATTCATTTTCTTGACGGTCAAATCCATAAGGTCAAAGAAATTTTTTTGCGATTGCAATGGGCGTCGAGCCCAAGCAATCGTAATGGAGGTCTTAGGAGGGGAGCGCTTTTTTGAATTCAGAATTTAAGCAATTTTGATAATGCTTAATTTCACCATTCAAAAACTCGCTCCCCTCCTAATAATTGTTTACTGCAGCGAGCACCAAAGGTGCAATGCTGCAGTAAACAATTAATGATTATCTTTTTTCTTTACTTCCTGTCGTTTTTGGCGCCAGGCGTAGTATCCCAAATCGCCCCAGGCAAGGAGCTCCAGAGAACCGCCAAATGGAATGTCCAGCGGTTTGCCGTCTTTACCGGGTAGGATAATGGTGGCTTGTTTTTTTTGTTCTGACATAAGGCATGTAAGTCTAAGTTGAAGCTTAAGTCTAAGTTTATTTTCTTGTATTTTTTCAACTTATGCTTAAACTTAGACTTTAACTTAACCCCTATTGCACCCAAATCTTGCGGTACCACCACTCCTGCCCCACCTGCACCTTGGCGAAGTAGGTGCCGGGGATGAGATCTTTGACATCGATTTTCAAGTAGTTGGTACCTTCTTTGAGGTAGGTTTCTCCTTCGCTCATCAGTGCGCCCCTGGCATCGAAGAGCAGCATTCTGGCTTCTGCTTCGACTGGGGTGTTGATCTCGATTCTGGCAAAATTTCCTCCAACGGGATTTGGAAAGACTTCGCCTACTTCGATGATGGTTTCGTCGGTAATCATCGTTGTGACGACGGGGCTGTAGTCATTTGTACCATCGTAATCCAGTTGATTGAGGCGGTAATAATAAATTTTATTGGGGCGGATATCTTTATCTACAAATTGGTATTGTTTTGATTCCTGACTGTTGCCATTACCAGCCAGCCACCCGATTTTGTTATAAAAATAGCCATCTGTACTTCGGAGAATTTCAAAACCCGAATTATTGACCTCAGTGGCTGTTTCCCATTTTAGAACGATGCTATTCAAATCGGTCTTGGCATCGAAATAGACCAGCTCGACCGGTAGTGGACATGCAGCACCAAAGCCATCGTTACAATCAAATAAAAAAGTACTACTCATCCCGCCACAGGAACAAGACCAGCCAGCAGAAGCCATACTGGCATTTGTCATAGCTGTAGCTACTAAAAACACAGTCGTCATAGGCGCTCCCGGAGCGGGAAATGCCATTGCGTTGTTGAGCATTGTATTGGAACACATTCCAGACGTATTCAAAATATAATAAAAGCTATGGGTCATGCCAAATGTATTCTTTTGAGTCAACCCAATCATGCACTGCCCATTTGCAGTTGAGATAGCCGCCAAAGGAATAACGGAAGCCAGGGCTGCTTTTCGCAGCATTTGCTTGCCTTTTTTAATGGAACCATTGCGCCGGTAGCTCTGTGCCTGTTGGAGATAGGCATCGAGGCTGGGCAGGGCACGTTTGTTTATTTTCGTTTTGTTGTGTAGATTTTTGATGACCATAGTATGTGGGTTTTTAAATAAGTTTAAGTTTAAGTTTAAGTTTAATATCTTTTGTTTTTCAACTTAGACATCAATTTATTCCAATAAATCCTAATCTTAAAAAGCTACGGTTCTATCTCCTTTTATGTATTGGGTCTGTAAGTAGGTAACCAGAGGTGCAAAAGTCAAGGTATCAACTTGTAATTTTGAATAGTTCCAGACTTAAAGGATGGTAAGATGGAGTTTTCTCATATTGTCTGCATTTGGGGAGGTATGGGGATTATAGGGAGAAACACTAAAGTACATACGATACACCCGAATCTGCTATTGGCACAAAAAAATTCTTAAATACCTAGTATCAAAGAAATTAAATATTGATTTTAAAAAAAAAAAGTGTTTTGTTATGTTTATATATTTATTTAACGAATATGCTTTGGTTTAATGCTCTTTTTTTAATGAGGGCATTTTATTTTGTCGCATCCCATGTAACAAGTAGAGTCTCTCGAAGAGGACTCTGTGGCATTTTTAGGTTTGCTCCTTTCTCGGTCAGAGTCCTCTTCGAGAGACTCTGACAATACGTTTTAGGTTTTTTCAAATGCGACAAGTTGAAATACACCCCTTTTAATGAGTCCATTTTATTTTGTGGTGAAAAAGTTTCGATCTTACTTGTCCCACTGATGAATCGGTGAGTCGGGTTGGTTTTTCCTCCTTTTTGGGTGGCGACTTCAAGTTTGCCTCTCAAATTACTCGGTAAATTCGCGAGGCAACTCAAAGTTGCCACCCGAAACAGCGCCTTAGGTAAAAAGCCGAGTCTCTCGCCTGTGGGAGGGTAAGCGTGAGGACTCGGCGGCAGGATTTGAAGCCATCGAGTCCCTACCGGAGATTCGGTCTGTTATGTGTTTTTCCGATTGAATTTTTAAAGAGATTTCATTATTCTTTTCCTAAAACAACCCATCTCTACAAAACAAGTCTTTCCAGGCGACGTTATTTACCAAAAGTCATCAATTGCTCCCTGTTCATTTTTGTAAAAAGGCTAAATTCGCGGTCATTTTCAGCCCAACCCCTTACTTAATTAAATGCGGGGGGGAATGGTACTGGAAAATTTGCCTGCGCAGACCTCCCAGCCTCCTCTCCGATTCAAAGAATCCCTTTGGGAAGGAGTCCCCTTGGGAAAAGGAGGTGCAGCTTTCCAAGGATAGTCAAGTGATTATCAGTGGGCTGACTTTCCCCTTCAGGGCAGGGGTGATTGGTTCTATCATTTTGATTAAAAACAGTTTAAATTAGAACCAATCACCCCTGCCTTCAGGGGATTAAAGGGGTTGCGATTGCAACTATTGTAAATCAAAGTTATATGAATAAATTTTTGTTACTGATATCTTTCTTTTTTGTTGGAAAAATCACGGCTCAGGAAAAAATGCAAGTCATTCGTTGCACAGCACCTGAATTACAGGATCCCATTCAAAATGTCTTTGTAGATAAGGATAACAATAAATGGGTGGGCAACTCCAATGGCTTGTACCAGGTACATGCAATAGATTTTGCGAGTGAAGTGACTTTGGGGGCTGGTGAACAATCATTGCTAAAATTACCCAATGGGAATAGTGATTTGAAATGGTCTGAGGCTGAAATGGAACAGATTTTAGGAGGTGAGGCAGTTAGCGCTGCTTTTTACGATTCCAAATTGAGAGAATTGTGGGTGGGTACCGAGCGTTCAGGCATTTTTAGATTAAAGGTGAAATCAGGTTTAGAATTGGTTGGGCAAATCAATTCCAAAAATTCCAAGCTAAAATCCAATCACATCAATTGCATTTCAAAAGACCGCGACGACCGTTTCTGGATAGGTACAGATGAAGGCGTTTTAGTAGGAAATGTCGGTAAATGGAAATTGGTCGAAAAGTTATTCAATATTGAAGCGATTGAAATCAATCGTGGACATATTTGGGCAACGGGCGATGATTTTGTATGGCAAATAGAGAACGGAGAAGATTGGTATCCTATTGATATTGAAGAAGGTAGATACGTGGAAGGAAGCATTCGGGATATTGCAGTGGACAGTAAGGGAAGGGTTTGGATTGCTTCGGAAGTAGTTGTTCGCTACAATCCAGAAGCTGATCATTTCACCTATTTTGGTCCTGCCCAGTATTTTACCAGCCAGGATGTCAATTATATTTCTGTTGATAAAGATGATGCATTGTGGGTTGGTACTCAGGACAAAGGGCTGTTTTTGATTGAAAAAGCTTCCGCAATTACGGTGACCTGTCTGGTCGATAAAGGGTTAAGCTGTGACTTTTCTAAAAATGATGCTTCGCTAAAAGTTCGCGTGACTGGAGGGCAACCGCCTTACGAATACGACTGGAATAGAAATATTAAAGGAGAGAACCCAACGGGACTCGGTGCCGGAGAATATGAGGTAACGGTTACTGACAAAAATGGAAAAAGCAATACAGGCAAAATAACCATTGAAGATCCAAGATTTACAGTGAATATTGTTCAGGAAAAAGAAGAAAGTGGCAAAGGAGCTGCTGATGCTTCCGCAAGAATTACAGTTGACGGAGGAATGGCTCCCTTTAAATATCAATGGGACAATGGGGAAACCACACAAACTGCCTCAAAATTGACAGAAGGTGCACATTCTGTAACTGTAACAGATGACAATGGCTGTACTTTTAATGGCTCCATTTTGATTACTCAACAATTGGCAGCATTGTCGATATCTTTGGAACAAAATATTGAAATCGCCTGTGCGGGCGACAAAAAGGCGGATTTAAAAGTTATTGCGACAGGAGGTAAAGCACCTTATATGTACAGTTGGAATCGACAAGGGTTGGTTGGCGAGAAACTAGTCAACCTGGCTGCTGGAAATTATGAAGTAACGGTGACAGATGCTTTGGGCACTCAAATGTCTGAACAATTTTCAATCTCAGAACCAAAGCCGCTAAAAGCCGAAATTCAAATCCAAACACCAGCTAGTACCGGGAATTCTGACGGAAAAGCGATGGTTGAAGTAGAAGGGGGAACTCCAGAATATACGTATCGCTGGAAAAGTAATGAAACTACAAAAACAGCCACCAAATTGGCTCCTGGACTTTGTTCAGTGACCGTAACTGATGCCAATGGATGTACTTTTTCAAATAGCATTAATGTTCCGGAAAATATTCTGCCGCTTCAGGTTTCCATTTCCCAAACTGCTGAAATCAATTGTCCGGGCGAAGCTACTGCAGCCTTAAACGTTCAGGCAAATGGTGGAAAAGAGCCATATAATTTTCAATGGTCGAACAGCAATGCTTCGGGCGATGCTCCTTCAGGATTATCGGGAGGCGATTATGTGGTAAGTGTAACTGATGTAGAAGGAACCGTCAAAACTGCTAAAATCACTATTTCTGAACCAGCTCCACTTGAATTGAGCATTACCGCTCAGCAAGCAGCACTTACAGGAACCAATAGTGGAAAGGCAAAAGCCAGAATTTCCGGAGGCACAGGGGATTATACATACAAATGGGACAATGGAGAAACTGAACGAAATGCTGCCCAGCTTAGTGCTGGAACACATACATTGACTGTAACGGATGCCGCAGGTTGTCAGGTGACTGCCAAGGTGGATATATCCGAAAATATTCTCTCACTTTCTGCAGATATTGAGCAAACTGCTGAAATCAATTGCAATGGTGGGAATTCAGCTGCCCTTGAAGTTTCAGTGAATGGGGGTAAACCACCGTTTACTTATGCCTGGAGTGATTCTGGAATTTCTGGTGAGCTAGCACAAAGCTTAACTGCCGGAATTTACCAGGTCACTGTAACGGATGTAACTGGAACGACTACGGCTTCAAAAATCACCATTTCAGAACCCAAAGCCCTGGCTGTAAATATTCGGGTAGAAGCTCCTGCCAGCACAGGGAACTCAGATGGAAGAGCCTCGGCAAATGCTAGTGGAGGTACTGAAAATTATACGTACAAATGGGACAATGGAGAAAGTCAAAAAACAGCTTCTAAGTTAAGCCCAGGAACTCATACTGTGACGATTTTAGATGCCCAAGGCTGCCAAACCACTGGAACAATAGATATATCCGAAAATATTCTTCCACTTTCTGCCAGTATTGATCAGACGGCTAAAATTAACTGTAATGAAGGGAATGGAGGTGGGCTAAAAGTTGAGGTGAAAGGAGGGAAAGGACCATTTAATTACTCCTGGAGTTCTGATGGAATTGCTGGCGATCGAGCAAATAATCTCGCTGCTGGCAATTATCAGGTTACCATTACTGACGTAACTGGAACAACGACTTCGGCAACTATTAATATATCGGAACCAGAAGCGCTTTCTGTTAGCATTCGGGTGGATGCACCTGCTACCACTGATAATGCTGATGGAAAGGCAACTGCCCTTGCAAATGGAGGTACACAGAATTATACCTTTAAGTGGGATAATGGTGAAAGTGATAAAACTGCTTCAAAATTGGCTCCCGGAGCCAGAAGTGTAACTGTTACCGATGCCAATGGCTGCTCAAAAAATGCTTCTGTGGAGATTTTGGAAAATATTTTGCCTTTGCAAGTTTCACTTTCTGAAAGCAGTGATATTAAGTGTTTTGGTGCAGCTGATGCGGCCTTGAATGTTGAGGTTTCAGGAGGAAAATCACCTTTTACTTACAAGTGGAACCAATCTGGAGTAACTGGTGAAAACCCCAAAGGTTTGCAGGCAGGAGCTTATGAAGTGACGGTTAGTGATGTGACAGGAGCTACCAAAGCTTCCCAAATATCAATTGGTCAGCCTGAAGCATTGGAAGTCAAAATTAAAAATGTGACTTCTGCTTCAGAACTGGATAGTGAAGATGGTGAGGCTAGATTAATTGTTCGAGGTGGATTGGGTAATTATTCGTATCGTTGGGACAATGGCGAAACAGATTCGGAAGCAAAAAGACTCAAAGTAGGCAATCATACTGTGACAGTGACTGATGCCAATGGTTGTGAAGCTACTGCTACTTTTGAAATTAAAAAGAAACTTATACCAGAACTCACCGCAGGCAATTTACGTCTTGGTCAATCTATCCGACTACGAGAGTTGGTTTTTGATGCGGATAGTACTGTTTTGAAAGCTGCTTCGCTGCCCACGCTTGATGAGATTTATTATTTCATGGAACAAAATCCCGAAATTGTAGTAGAGATTGGTGGGCATACAAATGGCGTACCTACGCACGAATATTGCGATGAACTTTCAACTGAAAGAGCAAAAAATATTGCAGATTATATCATGAATTTGGGCATTCCCTCTGAAAGAATTACCTACAAAGGTTATGGCAAACGCAAGCCGATTGCTTCCAATAAAACGCCAGATGGCAGAAGGAGGAATCAAAGAGTGGAGTTGAAAGTATTGAAATTGAGAGCCGGAGATTAAATTCTCAAAAATTAGGTCGAAAACACAAATAGCTGAATTTGATCAAATTCAGCTATTTGTGTTTTCGACCCAACCTTTTTAGCTCAGCTTCCCATCTACCCTTTTAAAGTAACGTGACGTTAGAGCTAAAAATAGCTATTTTACTAACAAATAACCTGTTAGGTTGAATTTAGACAAAAGAACCGCAAGGGTTTTTACATCTCCCTGTTTATTCCTTAGGACAACCTAACAGGTTTTCATGATAAGTTGTTGAAAATGAATTCATTGAATTTAAACCTAATGTTAAAATATTCTCTATTATGAAAAATCAAATTATACTTCTTTGTTCTCTTACCCTGATTTTCCTCTCCCTCGGTTGTTTTAAATCAGATGACTTTTCAAGAGAAGCCAACTTTTCTGCAGATGCTACTTTAGCCGGTGGTGAATTAAAGTCTGGTTCCAGCGCTGGAAGTGGTTCCGGACCTTTTGTGCCCGCCGGACAAATCACGGCTGGTGAATGGCGGGATACGGAAAACTGGGATTTTTGGTCGGATTTGATGGACAATGAGGACTTTGCCGAGCATCAGACTACCTGGAAAATGACACCTGTAGAGCGATTTTCTGTGCAAGTGCTGGGAGCTAACTCACAACCAGTAAAAGATGCAGCGGTGCGATTGAAAGATGCTAGTGGTGAAATCATTTGGACGGCAAGAACAGATAACAAGGGTAAAGCAGAATTGTGGGCGAACCTTTTTGAAGAGGGACAAATTGCAGATAGAATTGAAGTGACCTACAATGCACAGACAGGCTTGATTGTTTCTCCAAAACCAATTGAAAAAGCCATCAATACGGTTCAGCTCAATGTCTATGATAATTTATTGCCCTACGCAGATGTTGCCTTTATTGTGGATGCCACTGGCTCCATGGGAGATGAAATCACTTACCTCAAAGCTGAATTACTGGATGTTATCCATCGCATCAAAAATGAGTCATTTGGTGTGGACTTGCGAACTGGCTCTGTTTTTTATCGAGATGAAGGAGATGTATATGTTACCAAGAAATCAGCGTTTTCAATTGATGCTACAAAAACCGTTGATTTTGTAAAAGACCAGGAAGCTGGAGGAGGTGGCGACTTTCCTGAAGCTGTTGATCAGGCAGTCCAGGTGGCTATCGAGGATTTAGAGTGGTCTGAGAATGCCCTTGCCAGAATTGCATTCTTGTTACTGGATGCTCCTCCGCATTTGGACGACCATGTGATCGCCAATTTGCACAATCAAATCCGTCTGGCTGCTGAAAAAGGTATTAAAATCGTCCCTATAACTGCGAGTGGTATCAATAAACAGACTGAGTTTTTGATGCGTTTTATGGAACTGGCGACCAATGGTACTTATGTATTTATTACGGATCACAGTGGAATTGGTAATGATCACCTTGAAGCCACTGTAGGAGAATATGAAGTGGAGTTTTTGAATGATTTGATGGTGAGATTGGTAAGGGAATACCTTCAATAGTTTTCATCAAAATTTTGGCTGGAATTATTCCGGCCAAAATTTTGACGAAAACTTCAAGAATTCAATCTTACTTTCCATTTTGAAATGCCATTTTCTGCCACTTTCAATTGCTTTTTCTCTTCCAAATAGTGCTTCAAGCCCAGCATGGCTGCTATTGCTGCTTCCTTTTCCCTTTCTGCTTTTAGATGCTCTGGAGAGTAATAGTTTTTGACAAAATGGGTGTCAAAATTTCCAGAGACAAATGCTTCGTGTTCACATACAAATTTTCCAAATGAAAGGGTGGTTTGGGCTCCCTCAATCTGATAATCTGCTATTGCCTCCAGCATTTTCTGAATGGCTTCTGTCCTATTCGCACCATAAGTGACCAGTTTGGCAATCATTGGGTCGTAATAAATAGGAATGTCCATACCTTCTTCAAAACCATCGTCCAGGCGTATCCCTGTTCCACTGGGGGGGCGGTAGGTGGTTAATTTTCCAATACTCGGAAGGAAATTATTGAGGGGGTCTTCTGCATAAATTCGCAATTCAAGTGCATGGCCCTTGATGGTTAAATCATTTTGAGTAAAGGAAAGTTTCTCTCCCCTCGCTACTTTGATTTGTTGTTCCACAAGATCAACACCAGTGATTTCTTCTGTTACAGGGTGTTCTACCTGTAAACGGGTATTCATTTCGAGGAAGTAGAAGTTTTTGCGTTCATCCAACAAAAATTCTACGGTACCTGCGCCAACATAATCACATGCTTTTGCCACTTTTACTGCGGCTTCTCCCATTGCTTTCCGGATTTTTGGAGTTAGCACGCAGGATGGTGCTTCTTCGACTACTTTTTGATGCCGTCGTTGTATGCTGCACTCTCTTTCAAACAAGTACACAATATTTCCATGCGTATCTGCCAATACCTGAATTTCAATATGGCGAGGTGACGTCACGTATTTTTCAATAAAAACGGAGCCATCCCCAAAAGCAGAAAGCGCTTCACTAATTGCCCGCTCCATCTGTTCTTCCAGATCTTCTTCTTTTTCTACAATTCGCATACCTTTTCCACCCCCACCTGCAGAGGCTTTTATGAGGATTGGAAAACCAATCTCCTTTGCAATTTCTTTCGCTTTTTCGGGGTCTTCAATCGCCTCGTCAATTCCGGGCACCATTGGAATATCGTAGCTTTTTACAGCTTCTTTTGCTGCCAATTTGCTTCCCATAATTTCTATGGAATGGGGCTTCGGTCCGATAAATCGAATACCATTTTTTTCAACTGCCTCTGCAAACCCTGCATTTTCGCTCAGAAAACCATAACCTGGATGAATGCCATCAACATTCAGTTTTTTTGCTTCTTCAATGATTTTATCTCCCAAAAGATAGGATTGATTGGAAGGCGGAGGTCCCAGACAAACGGCTTCATCCGCAAATCGCACATGTGGGGCATTTCGGTCTGCTTCTGAATAGACTGCTACTGTTTTGATGCCCATTTTACGTGCAGTTCGCATCACTCTAAGGGCAATTTCTCCTCTATTGGCTATTAATATTTTTTTCATTTTGCTATCAACTAATTTTTAACTCCATCAACAAATCTCTTTGTACATCTTTACCTAGCATAAAGTAATGATCGTCAAAGATGACAAAACCAATCTTCTTATAAAAGGCAATTGCTTTTTCATTTTTTTCCCAGACACCTAACCATACATAGTTTAGCTCCATTTGTTTGGCTTTTTCAATAGCGTGATGCATCAACACTTTCCCCAAACCCTTGCCCTGCCATATTTCCTCCAAATAAATCCGTTCGATTTCCAGATGATCATCCCCTTGCTTTTCGGACTGAGCATCTTTGAAATTTAATTTGGAATAACCTGCAATTTCACCATCGACTCGCAAAAAATAAAACTCAGAATTTGGATTGCAAAGCTCTTTCTCTAATGATTCATAACAGAAAGCTTCTTGTACATATTGCTCCATATCTTCCTTATCATTCTGAGCTTCAAAAGTATCTACGAATGTTTTTTTGCTGATATGTTGGAGCGCAGATAGTTCATTTTTACTGACTTGGGTGATGGTGTAGTTCATTTTATTTAAGTCATTTTGGAATTGTTCAGGATTGAAAAGGATATTTCAAAATGGTGTAAAATTGTTATGAATTATGAATTTTCCATATTTCGTCCCGATCCCAAAGGGACAAGTTGGGACTAGGAAGTAGCTGGAAGTACTTTTATTACCAATATTGCGTGCCTAACGGCACTTAATGCCATTCAAACTAGTGCCGTTAGGCACGAAATATTTTTCTTCCTAAAAATTCGGGATGATGTCTTTTTTGATGATAAGCACCAAATCATAAATATGTATAAGTAAAATTTTGGAATTCATTTTTTC
>JBGTQJ010000085.1:0-33506 GCA_041941305.1 Saprospiraceae bacterium | reverse complement strand
TTAATTTTGATTAAAAACAGTTTAAATTAGAACCAATCACCCCTGCCTTTGGGGGAATGACTCATGTTTATTTCGGAGTATGTTTTAATTTTTCTGATAACCATTTCATTTGAATGCTATTAATAAACAGCTGGGAAATTTTTCCCCGCTTTCTCGTTATCTTTAAAAGTTTGAATGGTGAACTAATGGGCTGCTCCAAAATAGGAGTAGCCTTTTTTAATTTTTTAACCAATGTTCATATATGTTATGATCATAAAGACAGGCATTAATATCCATAACAATCAATAAACAAGCCCAAAGTCAGTTTTCTCAAAAAAATAAATTCTAATTTTCCACATAAAAGAAAAGGCCCACAAGCTCAGGCAAATAAAACCTATAATAACATTTCTAATTCATATCTCACTTAATTTTAGTTCTTCAAATATTTACATTAAAAAATTTTGACTCAAAGATATTGTTAATGACATGAAAGGTAAGGCATTTGGAGTATTCTGACTTGTTAAATGGAGAAAGAAACGGGCAAAATTTACCATCTTTCTTCTTAAATTTACCTGCAAAATCATCAAACACTAACCGACTTATGAGAAGCATTTACACTATGTGGTTGTTGACCCTCCTCTGGGTGAATGCTGTGAAGAGCCAGGTGGGCGTAATTCCGGAAAGTTACATAGATAGCTTAATCGAACTTGCCTATAACGATTCCCTTTATTACTTCCAAAAATTAAAATACGCTGAAAAAGCACTTGAATATTCGAAAGCGATTGACTATAAAAAAGGCGAATATCGCTCAAATATGGCAACAGGTATATGCTATCTGAACCTCAACAGGTATGATAAAACCCTTAAACATTTCCAGGATGCAAGGCTTTTTGCTGATGAATTAGATAGTTTATCTTTCCAGGCATATTCTGAGTATTATCTGGGAAATGTTTTCAACAAATTGGAAAATTCGAGTAAAGCGCTGCATCATTTCCATAATTCTTTGAAGCTTTATCAACAAATTGACAACCTGTTATGGATTGGTATCGTAAAAAATGGAATTGGGGTTGTCAATCTCAAAAATAACCATCATGCAGAAGGTCTTAAATGTTTGAAAGAAGCATTGAGCATATTTGAGGAAAATGATATGGAAGCCGAATCTGGAATCCCCATCAATAATATTGGAGAATATTATTATAAAGAAAAACAATTCGAAATTGCACTTCGCTATTATGAACGCGCAATGGAAATTAGTCAAAAGTATGAAGATCCTAAGGGGGTAGCACTTTCTTTTGCTAATATTGGACGTTCGCAGGCTCAGCTGGAATCTTTCGAAGCAGCTTTAAGATCCATAGAACAAGGTCTTACAATTGCAAAAGAACACCAATTCAAGGAAGAGGAATATGCCCTTTATAAAGATTTGGCGGATACCTACAAGGAGCAGGGCAATATGCTTAAGTCTTTGGAATACCTGGAATTATACTCAAGTCTAAAAGATTCCCTTCTCAATGAGTCTATGAAAAGTGAAATTGCCAAACTTCAAAGTTCATTTGAAATTGAGAAAAGAGAAAGAGCTTTGGTGGAAAAAGATACAGAATTAGCAGCACTTCAACAAAAACAAGAAATAGGTCAGCTTAGAAATATAATAGTAATTGGAGGTTTATCATTGGCTCTAATCATCATATACTTATTATATTCCAGAAATATTGCCCGTAAAAAATTGATTGAAACGGAATTAAAAACGACCACTATTGAGAGTGAAAATTTAAAGCGAAAACTAGAATTTAAAAACAGGGATCTGACAAATTTTGCATTGGACATTTCAAGGAAAAATGATTTTGCCTTAAATATTCATGATAAGCTAAAAGAACTGGCTCTTATCAAGGTTCAGGATTTCAAACCTGAAGTCCAAAAATTACTTCACCTTACAACTAACCACCTGAAAATCAACGAAGATTTTAGCGAATTTCAAAAAAACATAGAGATTGTCAATCAAGGCTTTTTTGATGCCCTAGGCGATAGGTTTCCCGAATTAACTTCCAATGAAAAGCAACTTTGCGGTTTAATTCGACTAAATTTATCTACAAAGGACATCGCTTCAATAAAAAATATTTCTCCGAAATCTGTTGAAATGGGCCGTTATAGATTGCGAAAAAAATTAGGTCTGGAACCTCAGGAGGAAATTTCTACTTTTTTGCAAAAACTTTAATGGATATTAATCCTCAATAATCAATTTACCTTTGTCCAACCTTCCCAAATTTCCAAAGACAATATAAAAATAAATCCCTCCAGGCACTTCTTCCAGGAAAAAATTATGATTTTTTTGTCCTTTAGGAAGCGATTGAGAATTCACAACTTGCCCTAAATTATTAAAAAGTACCCATTTACTTTTTTCAGGAAATGTCTTAGAACTTAAAAGGGTTACATTATTTATTGCTGGATTTGGAAAGACCAAAACTTCAAAATCAGAATTTTCAATTTCGTCAATGGACGTAACTTTAAATTCCACTTCCTTACAAAAAGTATCCTCACCAAAATCATTGGAAACTGTAAGGCAAATATTATAAATTCCAGCGGATGGAAAAACATGAGTGGGATTCTCTTCCAAACTCGTTTGGCTATCTCCAAATGACCATTTCCAGTTTTCTGGCTCAAACCAGGATAGGCTTGTAAAAGCTACTTGTAATGGGTCAAGTGTATCCTGCTCAAAACGAAAACCCGCAATTGGGAGATTATCAAGCCCCAAAGTATCACAGGGGCTATCATCCAGTGGTCCCAGCCGGTAGTTAGGAAAATTGGGCATAGAATAAGCATTCAACCCCGGAAGAATGATACCGTGTTGTTCCATGTTACAAGCTTTTCCTTTGTCATTCGGGTTATGAATGATATGGAGGACATTTACACTATTTGGAGCATTGATGTAGATTTTGTTGTCGGGACCTATTTGTGCCAAATAAAAAGGTGTGGATAATGGCACCGCATCAGGTTTGTAGCCATCGTAAATAGCAACCGTGTCTTTGGAGGCAGCTATGTCACTCGACCACAAATCATATTGATACATATAAACAAAAGAAGACACATAGACATACCTTGAATTTGGAGATACTGCTACTCCCATTGACCAGGCACTATCTTGTATATGCAACTGAATTTGATTACTTAAAAGCCCGGTACATCTATCAAAATCATAAATATTTAAAAAATTGCCAGTTGCTAAATTGATGCCTTCATACTTTATATACTTACTACCATCAGGAGAAAAAACACCTTGCCCCAAACCACTTAGAACAGCTGTTCCAACTTCTTGTATTTCTACTAACTTAATCCCTTCGGGCGATAACAGAATTTTATTAAAGCGATTGGAATTATAATCTCCAATTACTATCCACCAATCTCGCCCATTACCATGTTTAGTAGCCGTAATTTTTCCATAATCTAAGGTATCATTGATGATTTCAATATTCTTCGAAAGTACTTCGCCTAATCCGTCATTAGAATTAATATTGACGATGGAATAATAAAGATTTCTAATCACGCCATAGTATCTATAGCCATGAATTAATGCTAACAGACTGTCGTGTTCAGGATAGGGCAGAAACAAAGTTCCTTGTGGTAAAGGCAATCCATCATCTATCCAGGGCTCAGTTTGTGGCCCCGGATTTAATCCATCGCCATTTTCCATTTGTTCGTGATTGGCATTGGCAATATAAATCCCATTAGTATAACAAATTAAATTCCCTTCTTCGTCACATAAAGAGGCATTGGTTTCACTAAAATCCATCGCGCTAAATCCTTCATATACATCTAATTGACAGTCATTAAAATCCAATGTGCTGATTCCAAAAGGAAAACCATGACCACTTGCATAGCCAAATAACCAGACATGATCTCTCTTTAAGTCATTGTATAATTGTGCGATAGAAGCAATCGAAAAAAGAAAAGAGAATAGGAGTAGGGATATTTTTTTCATGAGTAGCAAAATTTAAAAAACAAAAAATACCTCCTGCTCATAATCCATCGGCGATTAGGAGTAGGAGGTCAATTAGGAAAACTAGCCTTATCTTGAAATCAGGATTTTATCTGAAAGCAGATCGCCATTTTCCAAAGAAATTCTTAGGAAATAGGCTCCTTTAAGTAAAGATTTGGTTGAAATTGTATAGGTCTCGCTGCTGCTGTTAAGCGTATGAACAGCAAGTGTTTGCCCGTTAAGGTTTGTTATTCGGGCTTCTACAGGATGATAGCTTTTATCCTTAAATCGAATCTGAATTTCATCTGAAGCCGGATTCGGGAAAACTTCAAACGATGAATTGCTTTTTTCCAAATCATCTAAATTCGTAATAGGCGGCGGTAGCTGACAAAGTACTTCATCATTGAATGTCGTATCAACCGTAAGTTGATACATTGCCCTTGCTCTTAATACGGCTCCACCTCCTAAGTAAGCACATTGTCCTGAAATGTTTGCCAAATCAGTTAATTGTTGAGCCGTAAAGTTCTGGTTGAATTGAGCAATGGTATTTAGATAAATATCATTGACTGTTTTTTCATTCGTCTCATAAATTTCACTAACAGGAATGGTATTATTCTGTGCAATTAATTGCTGGATAAGCGTTTGGCGATGACTCTCAATGAGATTCCAGAGAGAATCATTTTCTGTTTTTAAAGTCTGAATTTCCGTTAAAATAGTATTCCGTTGTGCTAACAGCGTAACGCTATCGGAAGAAGAAGCATATACTAGCGAACTATCTATTTCGATAAGTTCCCAAAGCCGAACATTTACGGTATCATTATTAGATTCATATTGCCCGATTTCCGGTTCCGGTTCATTTTGAAGGTTACGGATGCCTGCCAATACTGAATGGAATCGCCCAACTGTCTCATTCTGCTTAGTGGAATGAAAGCTTGCCATTTCTGGATAGCTTTGCATTAAATTGGGAAATAACTCCAGTTTGCTATACAGATAGCGTTCAAACATCCAAATGGCGGTAGGATCATAAGCAGTAGTTGTAGTGAGTTGAGCGGTAGCAATCCTAATGTCTAAAGAATCAATCGTTCCAAATCCTTCTCCGCCGTCATCGTCGTCATCAGAAGGAGGACATAAGGTGACACATGTAGGAGATGTCCCAGGCTCCAATTCAAACCAAACAATTCCCGTGTTAGGATGAGGGTCAATATCATCTTCTTCTGGAGAAAGAGGAACACCTAATGTTTCAACTTCAAAACTAGAATTTGGAATTAGGGAAAAATCTCCGGTAAAAATTGCTCCCAAATTACTACCAGGATAAATTCCGGGCCAGCGGTTTACGGTATGTTCTTGGGGACCAATAGCAGACATCATAATGGGCGCATTAATGACCAAGGCAAAATTATGGTCATTATAATGTGTAGCAAATAAGTCTGTTCCACCATTAGGTCCTGTAAAATAAGTTCCAAAGGATGTATCATCAATGGAATTGCAGCAATAAGAGATATGAGAATTGAAAATAAAAGGCTCTATTCCATAGCTTTGGTTAATCAGAAGTGCATAATCATCCCTTCCTGAAATATTGTTCCTGTTAATTTGGCAGAATTCGCTATAGTCAAGAAAAATTCCTTTCCCGTTTCCATTTGAATTGGTTAAATCAATTGAAGGATTTTCCAAAATATCTACCCATGTAGAAGCGGTCATACCAATTCCAATACCATCTGTCATCTCAATATCATTGCCTCTAATCTTGGCGTGGCTGTTTATACTAAAATTACAGTTAGTTAAAAAAATACCAGATTCTGTGGCGGTGCCGCTTCCTTCTTCCAATACAAATATAGTGTTGTCTGCAATATCTAATTTTCCTCCATTTACAAAAGAAAGATCAGCAGCATGGTCCTCAACGGTCATGTCATTTTCTATTATTAATATGGTTTGAAAGGATGCCCCGTCAGTAAATACCCCTGTTGGTGTTTTTTCAAGTATAGTGTTATCTTTAAATTCAAGACTCGAATAGTCCAAACTAACTCCGATATGACACCAATAGAAATCACTTTCAGTTACTACTCCATAAGAGCGGTGAATAAGTTTTAATCCGGTTCCCGGCAAATCAGAAGGATTAAAGGGATTGGTCAAATCCTGATAACTGTTATTGGCAGCAGTAAAGACACTAGTGACAGCAAAAATGCCATAATCCAATCTTAGGAAGGTATTAGCAAATTGAGCAATGTTGCCTATAGTTACGCCTGTAGCCAGTGTCATTTGAATCCCGATAAAACTATTTTCTCCGGCATAAGGTGGTTTAAGAGGAATATTCAAATCGGTACCAAATCGATTATCATATATTGATGTCTGAAATGAGCCTATCCCTTGTTCAGATAAGAGATCAACATGAATATAATTATTCCAAAAATCACTATGCCTCAAAGTAATATCCGAAAAAGGATCTCCCCACACAGCCCTTTTTCCATCCCATACATCAGAATCCAATATTGCCAGACTGGCTCCTGATTCTACATGTAAAGCATCCCACATATTTTGGCATCCGGAAATAATGGATTCTGAAATCACCAGGAAAACGCCATTTTCAATATTTATCAGGGCATCCGTATCCATGGAAATTTCTGAATTTGTTGTAATGTAATAGGGTTGATCAATTTGAAAACTTCCTTGAACACAAAATTTCTGGGTTGTAAAAAGAGCTGGAAATACAGGCAGTAAAATCTGCTGAGAAATCGCGGTAGTTAAGTCTGGTACATTTACTGCTGACCCAACTATTTTTGGATCAGGAACATCACATTGACATTGTCCGTAAACTTTTTGAAAGTCCATTCCAGAAAATAGGAGCACCAATAATAACAATACCCCCCCCGTAATTCATTTTAATTCCTCGTAACATAGTAATCAGGTTTTTGAGATCTCTTTTTTTCAAAAGCCGATGTTCTTGAAAATCAAAGACCGAGTGAGTGAATGGAGTTTGTAGGTGAGAAAAGGTAATCCGGTCCGTTTTGAAATTGATTTTCAAATATAATGTTTTTTGGAGAATCTTCACAATAATTTAACACTTGAGAATATAATAAAACAAATTAATTACAAGAGTTATAAAAGAAATAATTGTACTTCATTTTTTGTTCAATCCATAAAACCTATTATAATTTCAGGAAGTTATTGTTTTACTTTATTAGATAAGTCCAAGCAAATAAAATGTAAACTTGGTCGAAAAAAATTCTATCCTTTTTTTTAGTCCTACATTTTGAGGTGTTTTTTTATTTTAGCAAAGGAATTTTAATCAAATCAAAGATTTATGATTAATCAAATCTTCAAATCAGCAACAAAAAATGTAAAAGATAAAATTATGAATGACGCAAATCAGGAACGTTCAAAACATGCCGATTCCATTATCAGAAATCACATTATCTTCTCAATGGGTGCAGGTATTATCCCCTACCCTGTAGTGGACGTTTTTGCAGTAAGTGCTGCACAATTGGACATGATTCGGCAATTATGCAAGGTTTACGATCAGGATTTTCAGGAATCGCAGGGAAAGGCAATCGTCAGTTCCCTAACAACTGCAACCTTAGCCAGAATAGGAGCAGGAAGTCTTGCCAAATTGATTCCGGTGGTTGGGACTATTGTAGGTGGAATAACCAATTCTATTATGGCTGGAGCCTCCACTTATGCCTTAGGTGAAGTTTTCAAAATTCATTTTTCTACCGGAGGAACCATTCTCGATTTTGATGCTGACAGATTAAAGAAGCTATACAAGGAGAAATTTGAAAAAGGCAAAAAAGTAGCTGAAGAATTGCGCAAACAGCAAGAAAAGAAAAAAGAAGCAATGGCTGAGGCAGCACAGGAGGCAGATATTATGGAAACTCCAGTTGAAGAAAACAATGATCAGGGAACCGTCATCAACAAATTGAAGGAACTTGGAGAATTAAAGGAATCTGGAATTATTTCAGATGAAGAATTTGAAACGATGAAGAAAAAATTAATCAATGAATTTTAAATAGCTAGCTCCCTGTTCCCTAAAAAATAATGGGGAACAGGGAAGCTAGGTTAGTGAATTCATTTACTGAATCACCACGAGTTTTTGTGTCACTTTGTTTTTACCTGAAACCAATTGAATGGCATAAAATCCTGGAGTCCATCCATCAACTGAAATTGTTTTTTGCTTTTCTCCTCCTTCCATTTCGATTTCCTTAATAATCTTGCCAGAATAATCAGCGATTATTAAATGAGCATTTTCAAATTCACTTGTTGAAACAGCTATAGTTAATTCATCACTTGTTGGATTGGGGAACAATTTCATATCTATCACCTCTCCAATCAATCCATGATCGTTTTCCAGATTATTTTCTACCATATCATTTGCAAAAATCACATCCAGATCATCTCTGTTCGAGCCCGTTGCACAACCTGAAATTTTTACATCATCTATATATACCCAATCTGCATTTCCAGAAGCATCTGCTCTGAATCGCAATTTGGTATTTGAAGAAAAGGGTCCTGGAATAATTACCTGGTCTGTTTTGAATTCATTATTGTTGAATTCATCTCCAAGATTCCATTCTTCAACAGTAGTATATGTCGATCCACCGTTGGTAGAAACCTGAAGCCAGAAATCTTCATTTGAATTGTCAAAGCTTCTAACGTAGTAAGCAAAATCTATTGTTAATTCATCATAGGAACTCAGATTAATATTGTCGGTAGTCATGACAGAAGTATTCGTATTGTCCCTCAATCTAATGCAAAAATCTCCTGTTGTTGCATAAGGCCAGTCATTGATGTTTCTTCTTGCATCTGAACCTCCATCATTCCAAATCCCCCATCCGTTTTCAAAGCCATTTTCATTGATGCTTACATAATTGCAATTACCACCACCTCCGCCGCCACCTGGCAAGCAAAAGTTGGTAATTTCCTGAAAACCAAATTGACCACCCGAAGCGACAACATTTCCTGTAGCATCTTCCTTCAATTCGTAAGAGCCATTTCCCCAGGCACAACAAATACCATCTCCATATGAATCATAAATTATGAAATCATAGCAATCATCAGCTAAGCAAAGTGCTGCGGTTTCTGTTGCTCCAGCGGTAGTATAAGGTCCTCCTGAGGCTAGTACATTTCCATTTGCCACAACCTCCCATGTAGTTTCTTCCGGATAATCATCCAATACAATGGTCAATGTCAATTCTGTGTCCTGACATCCGCCAGAACAACCTGTAGTGGTAAACGTTGCTACTACGGAATAACTAGACAAGTCTCCATTTCCACAATCTGCCTGCACTCTCACATCATAGGAGGTACATGTTGTCAACCCTGAAAAACTATGAGAATTCCCAGAAACGGTGGTAGTGGTCCAGTTTCCACTTCCCGAAACGGCTATTTGGATGTTATAGGAATTGGCATTATTTGAAGCATTCCAGGAAGCATCTACACTGGTATCATTGACATTATTCGTAGCTAATCCAGTTGGAGTGTCGCAAGTGGGAGGATTTCCGCCGCCACCACCGCAACCGTTGGAATTTAACAAACTTGCTCTATCTCCTCCAGGTGCAAACAATGCCCTCATTCGCACCTTTTGACCTTGTGTAAACAAATTCATGCAGGCATCATCCGTATAATCCATGTAGTTTTCAATCATGTCTACAGAACCACAGGAAGTGTGTCCATTTGGGCATCCATAATTTTCTGCATCACTGGTAGGGGTATCAGGTACGAGATCATCCTGTCCGCAGGGACCATCACCCCATATGTGATAAAGGTTGAGCCAATGTCCAACTTCATGGGTCCCTGTTCTCCCTAAATTAAATGGAGGAGTAGCGGTTCCGGTTGTTCCAAAATAACGGTAGTCAATGACCACCCCGTCAGTTGCAGGGTTGCCACCTGGGAATTGGGCATAACCTAGGAAGCCATTTAAAGCACAAACCCACATGTTCAAATATTCTCCAGCTGGCCAGGCATCTTTTCCACCCTGGTTGGTATATTTTACTGCATCTCCGTTAAATACATTTACCGTTGTCGAGGTACGGGTAATTCCATTGGTAGCATTACCATTTGGATCAATATTGGCCAAACAAAATTCTATTTCTGCATCTGCAGCTTGTGACCAATTGTTGTTGGCATCAGAATTTAAGCGGCGAAAATCTTCGTTCAAGACATCTATTTGAGACTGAATTTGAGCAGCACTAACATTTTCGTTGGCATTTTTGTAAACAACATGTACGACTACAGGTATGGTATAAATCATCTCAACAGATGCATTTCCATTTGCCTTAATCCAATTTTGAGTAAAATTTTCAATTTCTTCTAATTGTGTTCCTCTATTTGGGTCTTCTAATATTTGTTGTTCCAGGTAGTCCATCGAACCACAGGTTCTATGTTGGGCATTTACAATTAGTGTGGAGGTAAGAATGATCAAAAAAGTAGTTAAAAGTCTGAGTTTCATAATTGGTTTCATTTGACAGATAGTATCAAAGATTAATATTCAAGGGCTGAGAAGTATAGGTGAAATGATTTTTAGAACATTGAACCCTCAAGGATCTTCTGTCAGGTTATGTAATTGGTTTTGTGCGCAATTGCGATTCAAATGTAGAGGGGTTTCACATTTATTTTTTTCCTAATTATACTTTTGAAATACCTGATTTATACTTTTGTGGGCTTTTGTTATACTTTTGGCTGGAATGAAAAAAGGGATTCGAGTTACATTTGTCCTAACAGAATTTGAGAGATTGAGCGTATGAGAATTTGAGAGGTATATGCTTAAACTTTACTTTTCAGATTCTCAAGCTCTCAAGCTCTCAATCTCTCGATCTCTCAATCTCTCAATCTCTCAATCTCTATATAAGTGCAACCTAAATACGCCAAAGCTTTTGAGTTGATTTTAAGTGATAAGTACAGAATTGTACAACATATTCTGTTTTGGGGATTTTTCTATGCGGATGTGGTAGCTGGATTTTTTGATCCACCCTTTATGACTTCAAAAGAAGATTATACGCTACAAGCAATTTTGTTTTTGGGAGATTTGATAGCTGTTTATTTTAATTTATTTTTTTTGATACCAAAATTCCTATTGAATAACAAGGCCAGATTATACATCTTATTTACTTTTTTGACACTCATACTTTTTTCCATTGTCAATTACACTGCTCATAATATGATTTATTATGATTTTTTAATTGAAAATGAAATCCCAAGAGAAGAATGGCATAGTTGGTCCGGCTTGGCAAATGCTTTTATTTTCCAGGCTTCTGTATTGGGTTCTGCAATTGGCATCAATATATTCAAACGCTTTTTAAGGAATCGAGGTAGAATCGAAGAGTTAGAAAACACCAATTTAAAGACAGAGCTGGCCTATTTGAAAGAGCAAATTAATCCACATTTTTTATTCAATGCTCTAAACAATATTTATGTCCAGACCAGGAAAAGACCTGAAGAAGCAAGTGAGTCTATCCTTTTATTGTCTGATTTATTGAGATACCAATTGTACGATTGTGCCAAAGAAAAAGTATACCTAAGTGGTGAATTGGACTACCTGAAGAATTACCTCAAATTGGATCAATTGCGAAAAAACAAAGCTGATATTTCCTTTCATATTAATGGTAATCCCAATGGAAAAATGGTCACTCCTTTCATTTTTCTTCCATTTATCGAAAATGCAGTCAAACACGGATTAAGCCTTGAAAATGAGAGTTTTATAAAAATTAATTTTGACATTTCAGATAATGACATATGGTTGATAGTTGAAAACTCCATTCCAAATCACAAAACACCAAATCGCGTAGGTGGAATTGGATTAGCCAATGTTAAAAGAAGATTAGATTTGTTATACCCCAACTCACACGAATTGATTATTGACAAGACTAAGGATATCTATAAAGTAACCTTAATACTGAATGGTTAAAATCTTCAAGTACCACGACTCCCCAGAGCCGATTAGCCCGCAATAAGCCTTGATTATTTTTGATATTCAACAAACCATTTAATCGACTCAGTAGAGTCGACATACACAATCGACACCTATGAAATGTATTATAATTGATGACGAACCCCTGGCAAGAGAAGGTATTGAATTAAATATCCAGGAGGTTCCATTTTTGGACCTTAAAGGACAATTTGGAAATGCGCTGACAGCAAATGATTTTTTAGCCAAAAATGAAGTAGATTTAATGTTTTTGGATATTGAAATGCCTGGAATTACTGGATTAGAGTTTATCCGTACTTTAAAAAATCGTCCAATGGTGATCTTGACTACAGCATACCCACAATATGCTTTGGAAGGTTTTGAACTCGATGTAATTGATTATTTGGTTAAACCCATCAGATTACAGCGGTTTGTCAAAGCAGTTAATAAAGCCCAGGAGATTTATGACTTATCCAAAAAGACCAATTCAGTTATCGAGTCTATTAGTGAGGAGTACATTTATATTAAATCCGAAAGGAAGTACATACGTTTGTTTTTCAAAGACATAAAGTATATCAAAGGAATGAAGGATTATGTCATGTTGTATGCCAATAATAAGCGCATCATGACCGCAATGAATATCAAGACCATATTTAATCAATTACCTACATCTATCTTTGCAAGGGTCAGTAAATCTTACATCATTAATGTCAATTTCATTGATTCAGTGGAAATAGATTTTATACAATTGGCTGGTGAGGAAATTCCATTGGGAAGAACCTACAAGGAAGATTTTCTGGAAAAATACGTGAAAAAGAATTTGATAGAAAGGAAGTAAAATTGAGTCCCTTGATATATTTTAATTCCAAAGGACTCAACCTATGCTAATTAATCTATGTTGCGAATAGTCCCAACATGAATAAATTAATTTTTATTTGCGGGTATTTTAAACTTTACAGGAAAATTATACTGTACTCTTACCGGTCTACCTCTTTGCTTTCCTGGATTCCATTTAGGCATCAAATTTATGATCCTCAAAGCTTCAGCACCACAACCAGCTCCAATATCTCTAACAATTTTGGCACCTTTAATATTACCAGTTTTTTCAACTACAAACTGAATAACTACTGTTCCTTCTACTTGATTCTTTTTTGCTACTTCAGGGTAATTCATATTGTCATAAACATATTTCAACATCTTTTCCTGGCTGCATTTCAATCTTTCATTTTTGTCCCTCAGGTCCTCGCACCCAGGAAACCTGGGCATTTCTTCCACCACTTTGAATATTTCTTGAACTTCAGGCTGAGGAGGAGGAGGTGGTGGTGGTGGTGGCGGTGGAGCCTCATTTCTAAGGATAACTTTTTCCTCCGCCTCTTTTTTGTTGATTTCTTTTATTTGAGCATAAGTATCCAAACTCATAGATAGAAAAAGCGAGCAAATCAAAAATGTCACTTTAAACTGTTTCATGTTTTAATTTTGATTTTGAATTATAAATAGATTTGGTTTAGATCACTGATGATGATTGGATGGGTTTTGGTGGTTTTAAGATTCACTTTCCACTATTTTTTTCAATTCCATGATTTTTGATATGATTTCCCTTGAATCTTTACTTTCCACCAATACTTCTTTTTTAAAGATCATTTCCATATACCTCCTTGAAAATAATGCATCTACCTGGAGAGGTTGCCCCATTTCAAAAGCAAAATCTTCATATCTCATGCCCGTACATAAGGAGTAGGTTTCAGTATAGATATTGTAGAAAACCAAATACCTGGGAGCCGTAAAATGATCGTCAAAACAATTCAGGAAAATCGGAGCATCTATTCGATGACTGATGGAAAATTCGTCTAAATGAGCTTTTTCCAAAGGATAATATAAGAGTTGGGAGTTAACATGCCTATACATCAAATCAGAATGTATTCGAGCAAGTTTCTGACAAATTTTGTTGATGGGAATTTCATCATCGGTTAGATGCAATAATGCTTTCCATTTTCCTCTTCGAATATCGTAATATTGAACTTCCTCGGTTGTACCTATTCTACGTTTGTAATCAAATTTGGATCTGCCAGGCACGATATATCCTGGATAATAATAATCGAAATTATGCTCCAGACAATATTCCACTTCCAGCAACATAGTATAAAAACCCAAACTGTAGGTAGCATACTCCGGGTCAAAGACTCCAATAATGCTCATCATTGCCTTTTCTCCTTTGTCAAACAAACTAAAAGCTACTAGCTTCTCATCGTCATAAATACTTATTTCATGGGTGTCAAATACATTTTCGGTTGCCCCGTCCATTAAATAGGCATCCAAATTTGGAGATTGAAACCAGGAATAGCTCGCTCTATATTTTTGATACAGCGCTTCTTTTTCTTCATTTAGATTTCCTTTTTGAATTTGAAAGGTGAAGCGCCTGGAATTGCGATTCAGGATTTTGCGCAAGCTTTTCCTAAAAGAATAACCCCTTAAAGGCAATCTTGTCCAAATGGCAGAAAATAAATTGCCTTCGTAAAATAAAAAATGAGTTGTAAAAATGGTCTGTCCCATGCGATACCATCCACGTGCGAGATAAGCGTCGAGTTCCTTTGCTTCTATAATTTGTGGATGGTGCTTTTCTGTGAACATTTAATACAGGACTAGCTTTGATGTCAGCAATTTTTGAATCTACAAATCTAATCCTTCTTTGAATTTATTCAACAATAATTTCTGAAAATCGCGCTGGTACTTTAACACATAATTGCCCTTTATCCCCAAATGTTACCTCCTTTTTAGAAAAAACTTTTCCGCCAACCCTATAATGATCAAAATCAAAAGGCAAACCATGAATTTCTAATTGATAGACTTCATACTCTGGAATAAAGTCACCATTAATTTCCTGCTTGATTTGTAATTTTTTCTCGTCTCCAGCTACATAAAAGTATTTTACATTGGAGTCACCATGTTTGTAATCGTAGCCTTCTCCTCTATCTTCATATAATACACTTTTTTCTTCCCCGTTTTTAAAATAAACGTTCAGTGTCAATTCTTCGACTGGTTTTTCTCCTACATATTGCATGACAGGATTGAATGGTAACACTGAACCTGCCTTAACAAATAATGGAATCTTATCCAATGGTACTTCTGTCCAAATTTCCCGACCTCCCTCGTACATTTCATCGGACCAAAAGTCAAACCACTGTCCTTTTGTTAGGTATGCATAACATCCTTGTGCACCACTTTGAAACATTGGACAAATCAATAAATTATCACCCAACATAAATTCATGGCTTCGATTCCAGGTATCTTTATTTTCTTGTTCTACAAAGGATATTGGTCTAAGCATAGGAGTTCCTTTGCTTGCATATTGCCAGAAGGTGGTATAGATATAAGGTAACAATTGATATCGAAGTTCAATATACTTTCTAATGATTGGGATACTGGCTGCTCCAAAACTCCATGGTTCCTGGTCTCCATGATCACCTGAAGAGTGAGTTCTGCAAAAAGGATGAAATATTCCAAGTTGAATCCAACGAACATATAATTCAGGACTTGGGTGCTCAATAAATCCACCAATATCAGATCCTATAAAGCTAAATCCACTTACTGCCATTCTTTGGCATTGCACGCTGGCAAGCCAAAGGTGCTCCCAACTTGCGACATTGTCTCCCGTCCATGCTGAAGTATATCTTTGGGCCCCAGAGTAAGCTGACCTGGTAATTACAAATGGACGATTTGGGAAAGTATATTTTTTTAAACCATCATAAGTGGCCCGTGCCATTTGCATACCGTAAACATTGTGGGTTTTTCGATGGCTGCAAGGATGATTATCATAATCGTGTCGCACATCATTTGGAAATGTTTTGGATTCTACTTCAAAAACTGCAGGTTCATTCATATCATTCCAAACACCTTGAATGCCCAATTCTGCTATGAATTCTTTATACAATCCCGCCCACCAATGCCTCACTTTGGGATTTGTAAAATCTGGGAATGCACAATCTCCTGGCCAAACTTTTCCTATCATCAAATCTCCATCAGCTCTTTTGCAGAAATAGTTTTTCTCAAAAGCTTCCTTAAAAACCCAGTAATTTTCATCCACCTTGATGCCAGGATCAATCATCACAACCGTCTTAAACCCTTGTTCCTTCAAATCATCTATCATTTTTTTGAATTCGGGAAAATGCTCTTTATTCCAGGTGAAACATCTAAATCCATCCATGTAATCGATGTCCAGATAAATGGCATCACAAGGCAATTTCAATTCCCTGAACTTTTCAGTTACTTCCCGGACATTGCGCTCAGGATAATAACTCCATTTACATTGATGATAACCCAATGCCCACAATGGGGGCAATTCAGGTTTACCGGTTAATTCAGTATACCTTTCTACAACATTCAAGAGGTGCGGACCATAAATAAAATAATAATTCATTTCGCCTCCATGTGCCCAAAAACTCGATACATGCCCACGTTCGCTCCCAAAATCAAAATAGCTTTTAAAGGAATTGTCAAAGAAGATACCATATCCAATTTTATGATGCAGACCTATATAAAAGGGAATATTCTTATATAGTGGATCCCTGTTTTTTTCAAAACCGTACTCATCAGTACCCCAAATTTTTAGCCTTTTTCCCCTTAAGTTAAATTCTGTAGCCTTGTCACCAAGTCCAAAAAAATGTTCAGCCTCCTGAATTTGTTTGGTCATTTTCACAATTGCCCCCCCGTGTCTGGGATGTGCTTCCCAATGAAATCCCTTCTCATCTTCACAAATTACTACTCCGTCGATATTTAAAATCCTTGTTTTTAAGCCCGATTTAAACAATTGGATTATTAAATCCTCTGTTTTCAAAACATATAACTCTCCCTTGTCTTCAATCTCCAAAGTCACTTCTTCATTCTGAAAATCTGGAGAAATAGCATAAGAAAAGTCATCCTGAAAATAACCCACGGTTGCAAATCGAAAACGAATCATTTGTGAGGTTTTCGCCTCAACCCTTAAAAACACATTATTTGTCGTCTTAAAAGTGCAACAGTTACCTTCTAACTTATGTGAAGTAATTATCTCAGGAAAAAAATCTTGATGAACTGAATATTTAATCATTTGCTTCAATTATATGGATCTTTAAAAAAAAATTATTCAAAATACTTGCATAGCCCAAAAAATGGGTAGAATTTTGCTTTTTGTAATTTTTACACAAAGTAACGCAGTTTTTATTTAAACAAATAAAGAATTATCAAATTTTTAGTTAAGAGTATGTATAAAAATTTTACGAACTGAAAATCAAAAGCTTATGGTTCTGACAATTAATTGTCGAAAGAATTTATCGGGATAAATGATTAAGGCAATTTGCAGTCAGGTTCATAAGATGTTGGTTTTAAGGAAAGAAAAATTTAAACACACTCTAAATGCGATCTTGTAGAAGATCGTTTTTTTCATTTTAAATTGTTCAAGAATGAGTTTATCTAAAAAGTATTTGAAATCAAAACAAGTCTGTAAGGTCACTTTTTCACTTCCTAAAGAAGCCGTATATGGAGGCACCGATGTGCGACTATTAGGGGAATTCAACAATTGGGAATGGGAAAAGGGAATCAAAATGAAAGCACAGAAAGCTGCTTTCAAAGCAACCCTTGAATTGGAAACTGGCAAAGCCTATCAATTCCGCTATTTGATTGATAATGCTCAGTGGGAAAATGATTGGGAAGCAGAGGCTTACTACCCTACTCCATTTGGAGTCGACAACTCCGTAGTTTTTGTAGATGAAGTTTTGGATGTTCCTGTAAAATCAAAAACTAAGAGAACAACAAAACAAACAGCAGCAAAAACTTCCGAAAAAGACAACTTGAAAAAGATTGAAGGCATTGGACCAAAAATCGAAAAGCTCCTAAATGAAGCTGGGGTTAATACTTTCAGTGATTTGTCAAAAGCCAAGTTGGCACTATTAAAAGAAGTATTGGCAAACGCTGGTAATCGATTTAAAATGCACGATCCAAAAACCTGGTCAAAGCAAGCAAAATTGGCAGATATGGGTGATTGGGAGAAGTTGCAAACATTACAAGAACAATTAAAAGGAGGAAAAGTAAAATAACTTAAGACAACTTCAATATAAAAAGTGAGGCATCTGGTATTTTGATGCCTCATTATTTTTTTTTCGTTCTCTAATGCAGCAATACAACTCTTTTTGTAATTAGATTTTCGTCAATCAGAATTTTAAATAAATATACTCCTGGATTCTGCTGTCCGATTTCTATCATGAATGTACTGCTATCAATTTGTTCGCTGGTTACAGGATGAATTAATTTTCCAGTAAGGTCCAAAACTTTAATATCAACCCAAACTGATTCATTCAAATCAAAGGAAACAAAAACAGCTCCATCAGTTGGATTTGGAAAAACCCTTATAGATTTTTCCAAATCCGTGTTATTGACTCTAACCATATTGTCAACTGTGACCATTTCAGAAATCACTTGACAGCCATTTTCATCATTCACTACTATTTCATAATCTCCTGGCGCCAAATTAGTGGGATCTGCATCACTTAATAAATTTCCATCCAGATACCAATCCAATGAATAAGGACTAGTTCCTCCGGCCAAAAACACTTCAATACTTCCCCCAGTACCATTGGTGGCATTAACTACATCCCCAATAGTAATGGTCAAATCCTCAGGTTCTTCAACTTGAATCATTTCGATAATTGCACAGCCCTCTGCGTCAGTGAGCGTAATGAAATAGATACCAGAGGATAAATTCACAGGATCTCCACCCCCGCTGAAATTAAACTGATAAGGAGGAATTCCGCCAGTAGCGCTCGGAAGAATAAAGCCATCAGAAAATCCAAAACAAGTGGGTTCTGTCACTTCAAAAGAGGCTTCCAAATCGTATACCAAGATAATGGAAAAACTACATTCAACCATATTTCCACCAATATCTGAGATTTGATAGGTCTCTATAGTTTCACCTACAGGAAACAAACCTCCACTTCCTATACCCTCAATTAAATCTATTTGAAGATTTCCACAATTGTCTGTTGCTTGTGGCAAATCATATTCTATTTCTCCTTCACAATCCATAAACACCATATCAGTGGGACAGAAATTTAAAGCAGGGGGAAGATTATCCTCTACAGTTATGGTCACAGTCTGTGAGGATGTATTTCCGTTTTCGTCTTCAACTGTAAATGTGACCGTGATATCGCCAATATCCTGGCAATCAAAACTAGATTGACTTAAACTCATTGAACTGATTCCACAATTATCAAAACTTCCATTATCTACCATATCCGTGCTCACGGTAGCCATTCCTTGGTCATCTAACTCAACAACAATATTTTGAGCAAGAACTGTGGGATCTTCATTGTCAAAACCCATAATCTGAAAGGTATGCAAATCATCGCATCCATTGGCATCTTCGACTGTCACAATATAAAATCCTGGTTGCAAGTTATTAACTACTGCTCCGGAAGAACCATTCGACCAACTGATATTGTAAGGTTCTGTACCATTTTCAACTGTTACTACTACCATCCCATCAGCAGCGTTGGGGCAGGTAGCATTTTCTATTTCCAAATCAGCTTCCATTACACAGATAAATTCATCAATAATGAAACTTTGAGTAATTGTACAGTTATTGGCATCAGTAACGGTTACGCTATAATTACCTGGTGCCAAATTAGTTACTGTGTTTGTTGTTTGATTATTGCTCCATAAATAGGTATATGGTTGAGTTCCTCCATTTACGTTTGTGGTTGCTATTCCATCATTTGAATTATTTCCAGTTTCATCTGTTATATTCAAATTTAGGTTTATTTCAGTAGGTTCCAATATCGTTGTTGTTAAGACAGTACCACAATCATTGGCATCTGTTACCGTGACCTGATAAGTTCCTTCTCCCAAATTTGAAATGATTTGATCATTCAAGCCAATATCCCAACTAAAGGTAAATGGTGTTGCACCTGTCAAATCAGAAACGCTGGCTTGACCATCCATTGCACCAAAACAAGAAATATCTTCAGCATTTACACTGGCACCAAAGCCACCACAATCGAATGAATTTACTGTTACAGAAGCAGTGGTAGTACAATCATTATCATCCGTTATTGTTACAGCGTAATTTCCTGGAGGTAAATTGGAAATTGTAGCACCACCTTGACCATTGCTCCACAACGCGCTAAACGGTGGTGTACCTCCTGATGGAAAAGCAGTAGCAGTACCATCATTTGCACCACTTCCAGTTTCACTTGTTGCAGAAGCATCAACTTCTAATAAATCTGGCTGAGTAACCTCAATTGTTGTAATAAAGGGACAATCTGAGTCATCAGTTATTGTGACAGAATAGGTTCCAGCAGGCAAATTGCTAATTTGTTGATTAGTCGAGCCATTACTCCAAATATACAAATAGGGACTTGAACCTCCCTGAGGATTGGCGTTGGCAGTACCATCTGTTCCCCCATAGCAAGATACTGAAGTAGATTGGACACTGGCTCCAAAACTACTGCAATCATATGCTTCTATTTCAAAAGATTGCAACACCTGGCATCCTTTGGAATCTGTAACTGTCAATGAATAATTCCCTGGAGAAAGGTTGTTGATTGATGATGTATTTTGACCATTACTCCACATATAAGCGTAACCGCTATTACCTCCCGTAACGTCTGCATTCGCAGTTCCATCACTAGCATTATAGGCAGTTTCGTTTGAAGCATTAACAGATGCTTCCAATTGGCTAGGTTCAGAAACAACAACAGAAGTTACCAATGCGCAACCGAATTCATCTGTTACTGTTACCTCATAATTTCCTGCACATAAATTGGATGCCATCGGTTCTGTTTGGCCATCACTCCATTCATAAGTTAAATTATCTCCACCATCCATAACAGTGACTAATGCGGTTCCATTGCAATCGCCAAAACAGGTAGCATCTTCAGATTCTGCACTTAATACCATACTGCAAGGAAGACTTACCTCTATATTGTCCAGAAACAAATTATTTCCCCAGCCAGAAAGATTGATAAATGCAAACGATATATCTGAAACTCCTGCAAATTGGCTCAGATCGATAATCTCCGTTCGCCAATTGGTAGAATTGGGTATCCAGAAAGTATCTACAGGTGGCGATGTACCTAAATCATCTCCTCCTCTGAAATAAAGCAAATTGTCATAATTTATGGAACAGTTGATTGCAGCCAAAATGATTAGGGAATCAGAAAAGGTTTCGTCAAAAGGAGCATATGCCACATCAAAAGTCAATTGGGCATTGGGAGAATCTGACAAATCAAAATGGGGAGAAATAATGGCATCCGTAGTTCCAAATGGATTGTTATCATTGGTACCATCAAAATTATTAAAGAATAAGCAAGCATTTCCATCACCAAATGCAGATAATCCATTGGCAATTAACCAAGCAAAATTGTCTTGTATGGGATTGATTTGAAGCCTAAAATAGCCTTCAGTTGTGGGAAATTGCATTTCTCCTTCCATATCTTCCAATACTGGTGGTCCTACAGGTACAAATGCGATTGGATTTACGGTCACGGTATCATTAGCCATGCGCTCATCCATCACCCCATTTGGAGAATGTGTAAAGGTCTTGAATTCATATACTCCTGTTGGAGGAACGAATTTGTCCAAAGTCAGACTCAAATTGCTCCCTGATGCCAAACTCCCTTGCCAAAAAGTGTCTATGGGGGCTTCACCATCGATTTGATAAGAGACATATACATTTTTTAATTCTTCTGTTCCAAAATTTCTCAAGGTCACTATTGGTGCAATCGAATCATTGCTGCACACCCGGGGTGAAGGTTCAAGTACCTCCAAAATCCCAGCGTCATTCTCAGCCAAAATACAAGCAATTGCTGCGTGGTCAACTAAGGGTTTTCTGCTTCCATAACCAAATCCCTGAGAAGTACCATCTAATACTGCCCTCATTACATTGACTTGTTCCTGAGTAAAGGATGTATAGCAATTCTCGTTTGTATAATCCATATAATTGACATACATATGTTCATTTCCACAGCTAACCGGACCACTCGGATAGGTATTCGAACAATTCAGGTTTGCCAAATTCCGGGTAGGCTCTTCTATATTTGGAGTGTCTGCAAGTCCGTCATCATCATTACAGCTATCTCCTTCAAAGGGATGTGGTAAACCCAAATAATGTCCCATTTCATGGGTAATCGTTCGATACCCTGATTGTCCAAATCCGGGAGCACCAAACCATCTATAATCGATTACAGGGCCATCTGTTGGAGCTCCAACAGAAAACATGGTCGGGAAATTTGAAAATCCGACTACTCCCCCTTGTGCTGTGGTTCCAGGGATAGGCAATACATATATGTTGAGATAGTGATCTGGATTCCAGTTCAGTGTTGGCTTTATTTCAGAATTGATATTATTGTTTTGCCAATCATCTCCAGTTACTGTGATTTGTTGGCGATCAATTCCATCAGTCGAATTTCCCATCGGGTCAACACTTGCAAGGCAAAATTGAATATTTGGGGTACCTAATGCATTTGTCCATTGAGTTGGAGTATTAGCGAATTCTGGGTTTAAGGCCGCAAAATCCTGATTCAATACATCAATTTGAGCCACAATTCTTTCTGTTGAAAGATTTTGGCCTTGTCCTATTGGTTCCCCATTATGAATAATATGAACTACTGTGGGAATAGTCAGAATATTTCCACTGTCTTCAGTCAAGTTTTTTAGGGAGGCCAAATGAGGTACGACAACATTCTTAAAATGCTCCAGGTCTTTTTTAAACCCCTCATTATTCTGACTGTGAAGGTGGTTTATCCTGTCGGTGCCACAGGTGGGTAGTTCTTTTTCATCGGACATACTGGAAATCGGTCCGGAAATTTGAGCTTCTGAAGCATGAAAGCATCCTAAAAAGTAGAAAAAAAAGGTAATCGGTAAAATTTTCGTTTTCATTCACAGGATATTTTTGTGGCAACTGCCCAATTCTGAAAGCTGGCGAAAGTTTTGGACAGTTACTTTAGAATTGAGAAAATCAAAGTATCAGTTTTGTATTTAGTCTAGTCAAAAAAATGAAAATAATTTTAGGGACTAAAATTAGCAAGTTTTGGGTTGGCATTTTAAAATTATTCGCAAAAAACCAGCCAAACAATTTAAAATTATTTTTAATATGTATAGTTCGCGTCTTTCTATTTCATATATTTTTTTCATCAAATTGTTTCAAAATAAAATATTTTAACTACTGAAAAACAAAATGCAATAAAATGAATTACAATTTTTTATAAAATAAATTTTTTCAAATTGAATAATTTTTTATTTATTTTATTGTAATTATTTCCTGACCTTCCTACCTTTACCCTACCATTCGATTGAAAATATGACTTTGTAAATTCAACTACTTAATCTTCGCACATTGAAAAATTGAGCAGCTTAAATTAAAGGCTTTTGCTCAGACAAAACAAACACCTTATCCCTTTCATAAAATAGGAATAGTAGTATTGAATCACATTTGGATTAGTATCCCTCCTATCCAATAAGCAAAGTCAGGTTCTTCCTTTTGAATTTAGCCAGTATTTAAAAGTAGAGGTTTATTATCCCATGACATATCTGTGTTTTTAGCACAGTTAAAATTCTTTTTGCTGATTTCTTCATGAAGTTGTCTAAAGTATTTGAATGGATTGCATTGTAAGTCATTGATACTGAAGACGAAGCTCATTTTGAGTTTCGTACTTGCCCCGAAGAGATCCCTTTGGGAGAAAGTACGAGAGGAAAAATAGCTGAAGTATTCAGTATCAAGGGCTTGCAAGACGGTCGTTAAAAAAACTTTAGACAACTTCAATATGAAAGAATTCAAGTAAGAATGCTTTTAACAAATCCTTTGAACAAAATTTTACATTATGAGACAAAAACTCATTACACTGATCCTATTGACAAATTTTATACACTTTTCATTAAATGCCCAATCAAGTTTGGAAATTGGAGGTTTTATGGGTATTTCAAATTATTTAGGTGACCTTCAGCAAACCAACTTTGAGAGAAATGAAATCAACATGGCACTTGGTTTCTTTTCCCGAATTAATTTTAACAAAACACTTTCACTAAAGGCTCATTTTTACAAAGGAGAAATCTCTGGATCTGATGCCAATTACAAAGAAATTCAATCAGTCCGTGAGCGGAATTTGAGCTTTCGTTCCCACATTTTTGAATTTGGTCTGCAAACTGAAATGACTTTTATCTGGTTTGGAGAAGCAGATAAACGGGTAGCAGCACCCTATCTATTTGCAGGAATTAGTGGTTTCTATTTTAATCCACAAGCTGCCTATAAAGGGAAATGGGTAAATCTTCAACCTTTGGGCACTGAAGGACAAACACTACCCAATTCAACCATCGAACAATACAATAGAATTCAATTGTCTATCCCTTTGGGAATGGGGTTTAATATTAATTTTAATCAAAAATTGAATATAGGTTTTGAAGTTGGTTTTCGGAAGACCTTTACAGATTATTTGGACGATATAAGTGCCAGATACCCAGACCTTACGGCTTTAGAAGCTATCAATCCTGTAGCTGCCAATTTATCATTCAGAAGTCCCGAAATCCTTGATTATGATATGCCGAACCCTGACGGTAAATTTAGAGGGAATCCAAAGGGTAAAGATTTATATTTTTTTGGAGGCATCACCTTCTCCACTTACATTAATAAGTGGTTTAGGATTAAAAAAGTATACAAAAAAAGAAAGATGTAAAGCAAAACACTGCTGAGTTAGGGTAAGCGGGAAAATCGGCATTTTTTTTGTATTGGAATAGTCGAAATAAAAAATTGAAAAATAATTCAAATAATTTTTTTGTTTATAAATCAATTTTTTACTTTTGACCCAGAGTTATTTTTTATCCCATTATTATAACTCCCAAACCCAGATGTAAACTTTCCCAGCTTACCAAATAGTGAAAACTATTTGCACTAATCCCATTCTATCTCAGCATTAGAGTTTTATCCCATTTCATGAACGTATTCCTATTTTAGGCTTTAGCATGTCACTAAAGAAAGTGGCTCCATTGTTCACCATTTAAACGCTGAAATTTTGAAACCGACTATGCTACTAGCCTTGCTCCTGGCAATTGCCTGGCAGCTTAATGCTGAGGTCATTTATGTCAAGCAGGGCGCTACTGGAACAGGCACATCGTGGGAAAATGCTCTAGGCAACTTAAACTTCGCACTTGCACAAGCTCAAGCTGGCGACCAAATTTGGGTAGCTAAAGGCACCTTTTCACCAACCAACAAAAAAGACAGAACTATTTCATTTGAAATCCCAGAGGGTATTCAACTCATTGGAGGTTTCTTCGGAACGGAAAACTCAATTGATGAAAGAAACTTTACTTTAAATCCTACCATCCTTACTGGTGAAATTGCCGAACCTGGAATTGCAGACAACTCTTACAATGTAGTTTATACTAGAAATGTAACTGAATCAACATTAATTGATGGGTTCATCATCGAAGCAGGCAATGCAGGTGGTGATGGTCAGGAAGGTGATAGAGTAAGAAGCGGAGGAGCTTGGTTTAATGATGGTTCAACTGGAAGTTCAAAACCAACTATCAAAAATTGTATTTTTAGAAAGAACTATGGACGGGATGGTGCAGGCATGTACAACCTTGGTGTTGCCGGCGAAGCCAGCCCTACTCTCATTAATTGTACTTTTGAACAAAATGAAGCAGGAATTGATGGAGGTGCCATATACAATAATGGAAGAAATAATGGCATCAGCAGTCCTGTATTAAAAAACTGCTCTTTTATCCGAAATATCGGAACATATGGAGGAGCTATCTGTAACGCCACTGAAGAAGGTGTTTGTAATCTTTATTTAGAAAATTGCTCTTTTACAGAAAATAATGCCTTCTTAAGAGGTGGAGCGGTTTTCAATATGAATGGAAAACAAGCTTGTTACCTTGAATTTTTGGATTGCGTTTTTGAAAACAATTATCCAGATGATCAAAGCAAAGTCACTACAAGCAGAAGTAGTATTTCTACTGCTTACTCTTTAAACAAGCCATAAAATAAACTTATGACCTAAAATTCACGAAACACTTTTCATTATTTCAGCCCTTTTGTGTGATGGACCACTAGCAAGATAAATTGTAGTCATAAGTTTTATAAAGGAGTTTAAGAAGTCTAATGACTTTTCTTAAACTCCTTTTATTTTTTTATTAAGTTATCATTTGAGCTTTAATATACTTACCAAACTACATTTCTGATTACATTCGCAGTAAACCACTCTTTTTTGGAAAAGACTGCATTAGACATACTAAAAGAATTTTGGGGATACTCCACCTTTCGTCCACTCCAGGAGGAAATCATTCAATCTGTTATCAATGGAAAAGATACGCTTGCACTCTTACCAACTGGTGGAGGCAAATCACTTTGTTTTCAAGTACCTGCTCTATTAATGGATGGTATTTGTATCGTTGTCTCCCCTTTAATTGCCCTCATGAGAGATCAGGTCTACAACCTGCAAAAGAAGAACATTCCAGCTCAAGCTATATACTCTGGAATGCACTACAAGGATATTGACCGGATATTTGACAATTGCATATATGGACACACTAAGTTGCTTTATCTTTCACCAGAAAGGTTAACTACAGATATTGCTAGAGAGCGAATAAGCAAAATGAATGTAAATTTAATAGCAGTAGATGAAGCACATTGTATTTCCCAATGGGGTTATGATTTTCGGCCTCCCTATTTAAAAATCTCGGAAATTCGGGAATTATTACCCAATAAGCCTGTTTTAGCTTTAACTGCTACTGCAACACCGGATGTTGTAACAGATATTCAGGAAAAATTGGAATTTAGCAATGGAAAGGTTTTCCAAAAGAGCTTTTTTAGAAATAATTTATCCTACGTGGTATTGGAAGAAGACAACAAACGAGACAAGATGGTTGATATCCTGAAAAAAGTAAGGGGTTCAGGATTGGTTTATGTGCGCAACCGGAAACTAACTAAAGACATAGCTTTATACCTTCGTTCAAAAAAAATTTCCGCTGATTATTATCATGCAGGATTAAATTCAGAAATTCGCTCCCAAAAGCAAGAATCCTGGATAAATAATCATTGTAGTGTTATGGTTTGTACCAATGCATTTGGGATGGGGATTGACAAACCTGATGTCCGTTCAGTTATTCACCTTGATTTACCTGATAGCCTGGAAGCTTATTTTCAGGAGGCTGGAAGAGCGGGAAGGGATGGGCAAAGATCATACGCAGTTTTACTATTCCAAATACAAGACAAACTGACTTTAGAGAAAAATTTCGAAAATGCTTTTCCTGAATTAGAAGAGGTTAGAAATGTTTATCGAGCATTGGGAAGCTATTTGCAATTAGCAGTAGGTGGAGGAATAGGGAATAGTTATGATTTTGATCTTTCTGAATTTTGTACCAATTTCAAATTTAAACCAGTAAAAGCTTACAATTGCTTAAAAATCTTAGCTCAAGGTGGGTTAATTGTTCTGACAGATGCAATTTACATTTCTTCAAGCCTGAAGATCATAGTTTCAAAGGATGAGTTGTACGATTACCAATTAAAAAATCCAAAGCTGGATTTGATCATCAAAACCATTTTAAGGCTAACCCAAGGTGCATTCCAACATTTTGTAAAAGTTAAAGAACGTCAATTTGCCAATTTCTTAAAAATTTCTGTTGGTGAATTGGTGAATGCATTTCATTTTTTGCATAAAGAAAACATCATTGACTACCACCCTCAAAAAGACAAACCCCAATTGATATTTTTAGAAGAAAGGCTGGCAGCTGAAAATCTATTATTGGATCAAAAAATGTACAATTTCCGAAAAGAAAGACAGCAGTTTAGAATTGATAAGGCTGTCGCCTATGCTCAATCTCCTGTATGTCGAAGTCAACAATTACTTTTATACTTTGGAGAAAAGGATAGCAGCCCTTGTGGAATTTGTGATGTATGCTTAGGCAGGACAAAGGTGGATTTAAATCCAGATGATTACCATCGATACAAACAAAAAATAGAATTGGTTTTAAAACGTGAACAACTTTCTGAAGCGGAATTGGTAGACTCTTTTTCTCCCAAAAGGCAAAATCAAGTAATTCGAGCCTTGTCCTTTTTAATAGATGAAGGGATCATTGAAAAAGAAAATGGGAAATTGGTCTGGAAAGGTTGACCAGTTCAAAATATAAAATGAGACTTTTTGAAATCGAAAAAAATAATTTGTACCGTTACTACTGACTTGACTTATGATCAAAGGATGATTCGCATTTGTACAAGCCTGACAGATTCTGGATATGAAGTTTTACTTGTTGGGAGAACAAAAAAAGATTCTGTTCCACTTGAAATCAAGGTATTTGAACAGAAAAGAATTCAATGTTTTTTCCATACTGGAAAATTATTTTATTTGGAGTATAATATCCGCCTTTTTTTATTTTTAATCATTACTCAATTCGACATTGTATGTTCTATAGATTTAGACACCATCCTTCCTGGTTATTTAACTTCAAGATTCAAGAACAAGGTTTGTGTTTATGACGCACATGAATATTTTACAGAACTACCCGAGGTGGTTAGACGCCCCTTCATAAAAAAGGCTTGGAGTTTAGTTGCAAAATTTACCATTCCGAATTTGAAATATTGTTACACTGTCGGCCATTCTTTAGCAACAATTTTTGATAAGGAATATGGAGTTCATTTTGAAGTAATTAGAAATGTCCCATTTAATTCGTCCAGGTATTCTGAAAAACCAAAAGTTGGAAAAAACCTGGAATCTGGGAATAGCATAATCCTTTACCAGGGCGTGCTAAATGAAGGAAGGGGACTTGAGCAGGTTATTGAGGCAATGAAATCAATTGATAAAGCGGAATTGTGGTTAGCTGGTGAAGGTGATTTGTCCAAACAATTGAAGCAATTGGTAGGCCAGCAAAATCTCGAGAAAAAAGTGAAATTTCTGGGTTACCTGAAACCAAATCAATTAAAAGAGATTACGGCTAAAGCCAGTATAGGATTAAATCTTTTAGAGAATAGGGGTTTGAATTATTATTACTCTCTTGCAAATAAGGCATTTGATTATATCCAATCAGAAATCCCCTCGATTAGCATGCGATTCCCTGAATATCAGTCAATTAATCGCGAATATGAAGTATTTTGTTTAATCGATTCATTGGATGAAGCAACGATTATACAGGCGCTTAATAAACTGCTTCTAAACAATAGTTATTATGACCTGTTGCGTGAAAATTGTAGGAAGGCAAAAGAGATCTACAATTGGGAAATAGAGGAAACAAAACTAATCCAATTCTATTCAAAAATTCCAAACCGAATCTCCTAATATATACTACTCAACTTCATCTGCGACCTCCCTTTCCAGAACTAGCACAAAGGGGATATCTCTGAGCGTCATGCTAAGCATTAATAGAGAATCTGAAATATTTTCTATTTGATAATCAACAGGGAAACGGCTACTAGTTTGTGAGATTTTATTTTCTACAATGTTGTAGTCTACAATTTCGTTTCCACCTCCAAGATTGGTACTCATTTTACCCTCTTCAGAAAATTCAAAGAAAGTATCCGCTAAAGTTTCTGTAGGGTTACCATCCCGAAAACCCTCTTTTAAAACCCATTTCCCCAAGATTATTTGCGCAGTATTGTCAGGTAAAACTGCTTCAAGAGTATCATTTTGTTCCTCTTCATTTGGTTCATTTGCACAAGAAGTCATTCCAAATAAAGGGATAAAAACCAAAATGGAAAGTCTTACTAACAGCTTCATAATTCCAATTTTTTTTTTGAAGAGCCGCAAAGGTAAAAAAAAAGCTAAATGTCTGATTACAGGAAGATTATAAGCTACCTAAGAAACTTGTTCGCTTTTCAAATCAATAACCGTTATTTCGGGTAAAATGCCTACTCTGCCAGGGTAGCCTAAGTAACCCAATCCCCTGTTGACATATAAAAATTGGTTTCCTTGTTGATACAAACCTGCCCAATGTTTGTAAATAAATTTAGCTGGACTCCATTTTAGCCAACCTGGAATTTCTATTCCAAACTGCATACCATGAGTATGACCTGAAAAAGTAATATCGATGTCTTTAAACTCATTGATTACCTGTGAACTCCAATGGGTAGGGTCATGAGACAGCAGCAACCTCAATGCGGTCTTTTCTTTTTCTGGGTAAGCTTTTCTAAGGTCACCATATTTTGGAAAATGAGGGCTCTCAGAATAATTTTCAACTCCAATTACCGCAACCTTTTCATTATTGATCTCAATGATTCGATTTTCATTCAACAATAAATCCCATCCCATTTTTTGATGATGCCTTTTTAGGTTCTCGAGGTTTTGATTTTTCATTTCGGTATTGGGCCACCTCACATAGTCTCCATAATCGTGATTTCCAAGGACGGAAAATACACCATATTTTGCCTTTATTTTATCAAAGACATCTACATAGTCATCCATTTCTGAAGCCATTGAATTTACCAAATCACCTGTAAAAAAAACCAAATCGGGTTTTTGAGCATTGATTAAATCTATAGCTGACTTGACAGGCTCTTTTAAGGTGAAGCTACCAGAATGAATATCTGAAATTTGAACAATCCTTAACCCTTCCAACCCCTTTGGTAGATTTTGCAGACTTATACTTTCTTTAAAAACTTTGTACCTGTGGCGATTTCTAACAATGCCGTAAGTTAGCATAGCAAAGGGTACCGTTCCAATCAAAACTCCCACCGTTGAAAGAAACTGTGAACGACTTCGGCTAAAAGTTCCATTGATACTTGAATTTTCAAAAATATTCATAGCAAGTCTTCTCAAATCATCAATCAGTAAAACACCTGTAACTAACAATTTGGAAATGTAAGCAATGAAAATTATTGCCCTTATAACCGACAAACCAGGATGGTCGGAAATAGAAATATCTGTAATTGATACCAATAATAAAAATAGTATTGTTATGACCGGAATTGACCAATAGACAGTGGTCATGAGATTTTTCCAAATTATTGTCCAATTTTGGGAAATGGTACGAAAAGCTTGAAAGGCATAAAAATCTATGGCAAAAAGAAATCCAATTAAAAATATTAAACGCATAAAAATCAAATCTTAAAATGTTATTGATCCCTTTATGAATGATACTAACTTAAATTTGGTTGATAAGTTTTGGAAATTCTTACAAAATTTTCCTTCCCGAACTATTTGGGTCAAATTAAAAAGTGTGGCAAAAGTGCCCTGGAAAGTCTTAAAAAATAAATAGAGGGAATTGATTCTTCAAATCCCTCTATCATATTTTGTGTGCAAAGGTGCTTTTTAGTCCAATAGCCAGGTGTTTTGGTTGTAAATTTAAAACTTGGTCATGTGCAAAAATTGTCCTTGATAATTAGTCATTATGCCATTTGCACCGCCTTCACGTTTAAATCCACTTTTTATAGATTGTGACATCCTGTTTATTTGTTCATCACTAATTTCTACCCTTTTTCCGGATGAGATAGATTCTGTGATATAACTGTGTATCAATGCCGGGAATTGAGATTTGAAAATATTTGGATGAGCAAAAATATCGGTACTAAGCATTTTATCGCCACTAATTGCCACTACACCAATGATGTTATTTGAATCTTCAAACTTACCATCGAAATATTTTAAATAAGCATCTCTCTTTTGGGTATAATCCTTACTCTCTTCCAAACCAGCATACGTCCCTGTAGCAGTAGTAGCATTATTGACAGCTGTTACCGTTGCGACTTTTTCCCAAACCTTTTCTTGGCTTTTGGACTGGGTTACGGTTTCTCTAACCTGGCATGAGGCGACATTGTAATAGCCACTGAAAGCAATGGCTCTTTTACCAGAAGCTTGTTCTTGTTCTTCTCCTTCTTCCTGGTTACGTGGAGACCAGCGATTTTTCTCGACACAGAAAACAGCTACATCTGTGATGGTGTGTGGTTCAATGACCCGATCCTGGGCCATAATTCTATCCTGATTGCCACCTTGAACAACATCACCGGCCATTAGAAAAACAGGCTCTTCTGTTTTATTCAAAATGGTCAAAGCATTTACCGCCCCCATATCATCTTGACGACCATAAGGTTTTTTTTCAACTATCCTAAATTTTTTATTTTCCATTGCTTTGTTTAATCCTCTCAAATCTGCTAATGCTTCATTTTTAAGAATAAAATTTTCATCAGCAACAATGGGAAACAATTGTAGGTTTTCATATCGCAATTCTGGATTATCCGATGTTTCTATTTCAAAACCAACATCTAAATTGGAGAATTTTGATTGTTTTTTTTGAGTAAAATCATTTTGACAGGCAAAAAAGGAACAACAGAGCGTGAAAAGAAAAATTTTTTTAATCATGATTTATGAAGTTTTTGATTTCAACAAATATACATAAAATGAGACGCTATTGTTTCAAACCTGAGTTAAATTATATTTGCCTAAATTTTCTTTTCAAATATGAAACAAGAGAATCAGGTCAAGATTTTTGGAATAATCGTTTTCTATTTATTTGTATTGAATTTATTATACAACAATGGCATAATTGAAAGAAGTCCCGACCCTTATTGGATTGAATGGGTTTCCCAAATAACCTCATTTAATGATGCCTCTTCTCAAATAATTAACCTGCATCATCTCCTATTTCTTAATTTCTCTGATTCTTCCAATCTTTTCACTATTCGGGTTCCTGGAGTATTGGTCCTGCTATTGAGCTGTTGGGGAATGTTTCATTTTGGGAAAAAAATATTTGGCAAACAGACCATTACCATTACCCTTTTGACATTAATCTCTTCTTTTCTGATTCCATTATCCGGGAAATTTGCTACTGCTGATATTTGGCTTTTTGCTGCTCAAACCCTAAGCACGATATTTCTGATTTTGTACTTAAAACAACCAATATTCAAATGGCATATTTGGCATGCATTAGCGGTATTATCAGGAATTTTGATTGAGCCTGTTAGTACAATCGTGTTTACCCTATTATTATGCGTTTTCTTTTATTTTTTGCACCCAAATGGTAAAGTCTTAAAAAACTGTTGGGGCTTTTTATTGACCATTCCTATCGCGTTAGGATTGTATTTTGGTGGTATATTTTCTTATAATTTTAATTCTCTGCCAATCCTTAATATCAATTATCAATCAACATCTATTCTCAATTACTTCACTGCTATAATTATTGGCATACTTCCATGGTTTGTTTTTTTTCCAGCCGCATTGAAGAATATGATAATAAGATTTAGAAAAAGAGAAGAATTGGCAATTATTACATGCGGATGGTTGTTAGCATCCATCTTCAGTTTCTCATTAGCAACACAGGCTATACTCGCCCTTCTAATTGCCAAACAAGTAATTGGATACTTTGATAAAAACTACCCCTATGAAAATTGGGTCAAAACGACTTCCATACTCCATTTGGGCTTTGCCTTATTTGCAGCAATTTATTGGATGATAATTTGGTGGGAAAAATATACGGGAGACGGTTTTCGACCAGCTATGTGGACCAGCTTTCTTTATTGGTCAGGATGTCTGGTTGCTTTTCTGGGATTGTATGGGAAAAACCAGAAATCAATAATAGTTGGACTAACTATGGCTGGTTTATTGACCTCCTACCTTTTTTGGTCTCAGGTGTTTCCACTTTGGGGAAGCTAATTAAAACCTTTCTATTATTCTACTGAGCAACAAATTTTTCTAATATGACCCTTTCCAAAAAGTTGGAAAG
>JBGTQJ010000084.1:0-34173 GCA_041941305.1 Saprospiraceae bacterium | reverse complement strand
AAGACTGGCGATTTTACCAGTCATATAGTTTTTTCGCTAATAGCGAGAATTGCTGATTGAACCACCTTTGAACAATTTTAAACCATATTTATAGCCTTGACCAGAGAAGAGAAAAAATTATTGCGAGCCGATTTATTCCGTCACCTCGACGGTATTGTTACAGCTCCTACAGCCTTTGTTTTACTTGAAAGTGGCGTGTTAGACTATCTAAAAAATGAAAAAAAAGTTGCTTTAAGTGAATTAACCCAAAAATTTAAAGCCAACGAGGGCTATCTAAATGTCGCTCTTAGAGTTTTGGCTTCCCAAGGGTGGTTAAACCACGATATCATCGACGAAAATAACATCCAGATCAGTATAAATGAGCAAAGTGATACTGCCTTTGAACTTATTCCTTTTTACAAGGATGTAGTGGACTTGATACAGATTTCCGAAAAATATCACAAACGAAAATTTGAGCTGGAGCCATTCCTTATTCTGGAAAAGATTTTTCTGAAATACCGGAAACAATATGGACTTGTGTTGTCTCAAGATGAAAATGTCCGCAACATTCAGACACAGGTATTGAAACATATAGAAGGAATAATTGTTGGTCCAACGGTAGTAGCATTGGGAATGGGTGGCATGTTTCACAAGTATTTCATGGAAGCATCCTTCAAGCCAGAGGAGTTTCACGGCGATTCGGAAAGCTTTGAGCGTTTGCTGGATATATTTGTTTTTCTGAATTGGTTTAACAAAAAAAATGGCACTTATAGCTTTTCAGAAAAAGGATTGTTTTATGCCAAAAGAGCGAGCGCGTATGGTGTTACGGTTTCCTATATCCCTACTTTTCGGAAAGTCAAAGAATTAATCTTCGGTGACCCCACTATATTCTGGAATTTGCCCAAAGGTGCCAAAGAAATCCATGTAGACAGGGAAATGAATGTTTGGGGCAGTGGTGGTGCACATTCCAATTACTTTAAGATTATTGATCAAATCATCATTGATTTATTCAATCAGCCAATTGCACAACAACCTAAAGGAATTGTGGACATGGGTTGTGGGAATGGAGCCTTTTTAATTCATCTGTTTGAAGTCATTGAAAGACAAACATTAAGAGGAACGATGCTTGAGGAGCATCCACTGTTTTTAGTAGGTGCAGATTACAACCAGGCAGCATTAAGGGTAACTCGAGCCAATATCATTCAGGCTGACATTTGGGCGAAATTGATTTGGGGGGATATCGGTAGACCAAATTTATTGGCTAAAGACCTCGAAGAAAATTATGGCATTCAATTGGAAGACCTTTTGAACGTTAGAACCTTCCTGGACCACAACCGAATTTGGACTGAACCCAAAACCAAAACCCCAAATCGAAGAAGTAATTCCACAGGCGCATTCGCGTTTCGGGGCAAAAGAATTTCGAATGCTGATGTCGAAGACAATCTGAAGGAGCATTTCCAGAAATGGGTTCCCTACCTTCAAAGGTTCGGATTATTGGTCATTGAATTGCATACCATTTCTCCCAAAATCACTGCAAACAACCTGGGTAAAACTGCAGCTACCGCCTATGATGCCACACATGGCTTTTCAGATCAATATATTGTGGAAATTGATGTTTTCAATAAGGTAGCGGCTGAGGCTGGGTTATTTCCCAATGAAAAGCATTTTACGAGGTTTCCGGATTCAGAGTTAGGTACTGTTAGTATTAATTTGTTGGAATCCAGAGGAAGCAGGTTAAACTGAAAAAGGCGATTTGGACTTCCAAATCGCCTTTTTCAGTTTCATAATCAGTTATTCCTAAAACGGACAATCTGTACAGCCCTTATTGACAGGAACGGTTTCTCTTTTTTGAGAAAGCCTTGTCGTCGCAGGATCGATACAACTGATACATCCAATTACTTTAAATTCAGTTCTACGGTTCAATTGGTGTTCACCTTCAGTACAAGGGACATTGTTTACACAGTCATTCACATTCACTTTTTCTCCATAGCCTCTGGGTACCAATCTGTCCCGATTGATGCCTCTTTCAACAAGCCATTTTACAACTGATTCTGCCCTTCTTTGAGATAGTCGAATATTGTAGCGACTTCCCCCCCGAGCATCTGTATGTGAACCAATTTCTACTATATAGTCTGGATTCTCTTCCAAGGTTTTTTGTAGTTTTTCCAATTCAGGAACTGCATCATCACGGATGTAGGATTCGTCAAAATCGTAGTAAATATGAAGCAGATAAGGTATAGAACCAGTTCCTGCGGTTGCACCTGTAGTTCCAGAACTGGTTGGTGCTCCAGTTGTTGTAGTTCCTGTGACTGGCGGTTCTTTTGGAGTAGGACCAGGTGTAAAAATTTGTTGCAAAGCTCCTTTTTCATAACTTTTACCATCTGGATAAGTCCCATCTGCTATATCACCAGTTTCTTTATCAATCCACAATTCTTGTACATGATCATAATAAGTATATTCATTTTGTATCGAGGGCCCAGTATTGTCGCCAGGAACAGTAGGTTGCAAATGCAAATTAGCTTTAAAAGACTCATCTTCAGTCAAACCTCTTGTACAAATATCTTCCTTCCATGCAGCTAAATAGCCTTGAACAGTAGCTTTTACCTTATAACAACATTCCTTTTCCAATTTGAAATAATACCTTCCAGAAACGTCTGTAACAAAAGGTTCAGCTATCGGCTCATCGCAATCATTGGTCAATTCCACAATAGCTCCCTCCATTGGCAGACCAGAACCATCATCGAATACAATACCACTTAAATCAAAATTGGAAATTGGTGTTAAGGGAATTTCAACAATCAAACGGTCGCCTAAATCAACTTCATTGGTACAGCCTTCTTTACTATTGTCTTGATATTCCTCAAAACTAGCCGTAAAATTGCAGCAATTGTTGAGCTTCATGTCGATGATGATTTTCCCATTGACATCAGTAGTCAAAGTTTCGTCTTTACAGTCCATGGCAACAGTAGCCCCTTCAATAGGCAGGTTGGTCTTTTCATCATATACCAATACTTCAACTGGAACTGCCGTCTTTTTGAAGGTGAAAATATCATCACCTCCTGCCCCACCAGCACGATCAGAAGAAAGGAAACCACATGTCCCGCTTTCGTTAAACATAATACCAAAATCATCGGCAATGGTATTGATAGGGAATCCCAAATTTTCAGGAGAAGAATAAACACCTTCGCCTTTCTCTTCTACAAAATAGATATCCAAACCACCTAAACCAATCAATCCATCTGAAGCAAAATAAACCCTGCCATCAGCTGTCGAATTGGGAAAAATTTCATGACCTTCGGTGTTCACCTCAGGACCCAAATTAATAGGAGGTCCCCAGCGACCACCTTCTCTTTCAGAAACATAAATATCCATCCCTCCAAATCCACCTGGCATATCAGAAGCATAATATAATTTTGAACCATCCTTTGACAAGGCGGGATGTGCTACATTATATTCATCACTATTAAAAGGCAGGCTTTGCAAATCATTCCACTGTCCTTCTCCAGCTCCCTTGGCGTAAAAGATTTTAAGTTTTATGATTCCTTCATCATCTTCCCCTTTCTTTCCATCCAGGAAGTTGTTTCTTGTAAAATATATTTCTTCACCATTTTTGGCAAAGGCAACGGTGGCATCGTGAAATTTTGAATTGATCTCATTTGAAAATTTCTCTGGTCGACCAAAAATATAAGTGCCACATGGATCATCCTCTGTTTCTGCTCCCTGTTGTTTCATATCTACATAATACAATTCCAGAAAAGGATTTCCCGTCCACATGTGCTTTCTATCGACAATTGGATTTTTATCCCGATCAGAAGCGAATACCAATCCGCCCTTATAAAATGCAGGACTAAAATCATCCAGATCAGAATTAAAGTCCGTATGCTGCACTACATAAATCCCTGCATTTTTTTGCATCAATTCCTCTTCATAATCGCATGCCCTCAACAAATATTGCCCACGCAAATCTTCCGGAGCAGCATCTACATATTGTTGAAACCAATCCCGGGCCAATCCACATTTACCGTTGCGCTGAAGCATCATCCCATAGTATAATTTATGAACGGGCTGTGCTTCTGGCAATTCCATAGCACGGCGGTACCAAACTTCTGCGTTTTCGGTATCATTTACTTTCCGATAAGCCTCTGCCAAATTGATAATGGCTTCTGGCACATCGTTTTTGTCTAAAACAGAATTGTACAACTCAATTGCACTGATATAATCGAGATTAGCCATGTAATCCCGGCCCCTTTTGAGTTTGGAGCTTTGTGCACAAAGAATTTCTGCAAAGAGTAAGACTGCAAGGAGGGTTGTTGTCGTCCTCATAATTGATGAAACTTTAAGACGTTTTTGGGAACAATTAGTAGTATTTCTAAAGTGTATATTCAAGTTCATAGTGAATTGCTTTTTTAAATTCTACAATGCTACTATGCTGCAATACTACAATATCTTTCCATCGTAGTATCGTAACATCCTAGAATAGTAGCATTAAAAATATCTAGGGGTGGCAACTTTTCTTTCGGAATATTTAAATTCATAACCAAGCATGATTTCAAAAGCACCACTGGTCACATTCGATAATTCCGTCAGTGGGTAATCATAAGCTGCTCCGATCCGCATTCCATTTTTCAAAAATACGGAAAGCCATATGTCCGCAGAGTCATAAGAGCTTTTGTTTTGGAATGCTTCCAAAGCCGTACGGAAAGAAGCACCAATCCAAAGGGTTTCGTGTAATAAAACGGATAAATCTATGTCCAATTCTGAAGGTGCTCCAATATTTTGAAATTCTGCTATTTTGCTTGAACCTGACAAGAGTCCTACATTTTTGTACAAGGCAGATGGTTTCAACACCACATTTGGACCACCCAAAGGAATGACTCCACCAGCCATGAAATAATAATGCCTTGCCTGACGAGCATAGAATGGATTGACGATGTTATCTCTCAAATCATATTCTACCAGGTGAGGAGAGGAGGCTCCGATATAGAAACTCTTGGTGTAAATGTAGATGCCAGCTCCAAAGTTGGGTAACATGCGATTTTCCTCACCCATAAATGGTGGATCATTAGGATCTTCTAAAGTAACCTGACTCCAATCTGCTCGGTAATTTTCAATTCCTGCCTGAATTCCAATGGAGATTGCAAAGGTTTTATTCTCATCCTTGGTAAGCGGTATGCGGTACGCATAAATCATGTTCGCACCGAGATTATTGGTAGGTCCAATCTTATCATTCACAACAGTTGCGCCCACCGCAACTCTGTCATTTTTTAAAGGGGTGTGTAGTGTAAAAGTTTGGGTACTAGGTGCGCCATTGATTTCATACCATTGGGTGCGGTGAAGCATGCCCATATACATGTGGTCTTTGGAACCAGCATAAGCCGGATTAAATACCAAACTATTAAACATATATTTGGTAAACATGGGGTCTTGCTGTCCAAAACTAATGCCTGATGCAAAAATCAAGAACACAATGAATGTTAATGCCTGTTTCATTTTTAACTTTTTTGAATTAATAAAGCGTTGGTTATCAGCAGCTATGATGATTATTGAGTACTATAGGGTAGTGTGTAATGGGGGGCATCAACAATCAACATCTTATAGAAAGACAAAAATTGTGCTAGGAATCTATTGACTGTTGTCGGTTGTCCGTTGTCGGTACTAACATAACAGACAACAGACAACCGATAACAGTCAACCGAAATCATCGTTTTATCTGTAAATATCCTGAGAATTCCTGCCGACCATCCAAATCCAAATAATAGAAATAGGTCCCATCGGGCAGGTGCTTTTCTTCCCAGGTACCGCCCCAATCATTTTGGTATCCGCTCACTTCAAAAACCACATTTCCCCATCTATTATAAATCCGGAGTTCATTGGATGGAAAATTCTCAATATTGATGATGGTAAAAGTATCATTGGTACCATCGTCATTGGGCGATATCGCATTGAATATGAGTATCTCATCTTCAGGCACATTAAAGCAATCTATATCCAGATAAACATTCGCCGTATCACAACCCAAAGAGTTGCAAAGCACGTAAGTAAAACTGTCCAATCCGCAGTAATCTGTATTCGGAATATAATCTATGGTTCCATCCAAATTGAAAACAACCAATCCATTATTGGGCCCCAGTCCTCCATCTGCAATCTCTAAAATTGACCAGGTGGGGAGCTCACAATCCGGAATGGTGTCGTTTTCCAAAACCTCAATATTTACGGGGGTGTTCAGTGCAGTGTTGGCTATATCGTCTAGTGCAACCGGGGGGTTCTCTCCCATACATGGGTCACACATATCAAAGACATTATAGATGATGTGGGTAGTATCACAAACAGCAAATTCATCGCAAATCACAATGCAGGCTGTGTCCTCGCCCATTGCGATGCTGCTGCCATTGACGCATAAAGATATATTATCAATTTCAAAATTTATGGATGTACCCGAAGATTCTGGACATATATTTTCAATACTTGTAATATTTCCAGCTAATTCATTGGTTTCCAAACAAGTAATGAGGTTAGTTCCACATGGCAGGGATTCCGAAACTGTGCTTGGTTGAGGTAAGGATACGTCAACGCAAAAATAGGTAGTATCCACATTTCCAAACTCGTCTATCAAATTGATACAGGCGGTATCAGGCTCCGCAAGAATTCCAGTGTACGTTACACACCAGGTCGTTTCATCCACCTCGTAATCTACATTTCCATTGGTACATCCAATTTCAAATTCTACAATATTTCCTGGCATCTCTGTGGTATCGAGGCAGGCTGTACCAGAAAAATTAATCAATACCGCATCTGTAATCTTCTCTGGAGTCATATCACAAGCAGAATTATCTACTGTAATCGTCAAATAGGTAGTATCACAGGCTCCAAGGTCATCACAAAGCACAATGCAGGCTCTTTCCATTCCATTACACTTTTTGCCTTGATACTTCACACAGTAATCCTCCTGGTCTAAAACAAAACTGACAAAAGTACCAGACTCGTCGGGGCAAACATTTTCAAAACTTACAATATTGCCAGTCAATTCTGTGGTATCCAGGCAATACACATAAGGAGCCACATCTGCTGGAATAGTATCAGTGAAAGTTGTAGTCGTTGGAACGGGCACACAATCCACAATAATATGTACTGTGTCAGAACACAGGTCGATATTGTCGACCCAAACCAACTCGTATTGTCCCACAGCAAAAGACAATTCCATTCCTTGAGCATCAAGTCCGAAGTTGAGTCCTATTATAGAAGGTGAATTATTTAAAATGGCAGTGACCATCATATCCGAATAATTGCCCCCAGGAGCACCACCTGAAATCGTCAGGCTGGCGCCATCATGGAGCCAATTTCCAGTTGGATCCCAAACGTTCATTGAATCTACTAAATCATTTATGGTGTTAAATAAGCCGGTAAAAATGGTACCGTTTACTTCCCAGGAATCCAATTGATAAGGTCCTAAACTTCCCATTCCAAATAGCGTATTATAGGAGTATAGAATCATCGTATCATAATTGCAACCGGAAAGGTTTCCGGAATACAATTGACCATCCTGAAAAATTTGATAATTGGGAAAATCAGCTGCAGAAATGTCGAAACAAATGCCCACATCGCTGTTGCAATCGGGCGCCGTAAGGACGATCTGGTCATCGTCTATAATATCGCAGCCTTGTGTATAGGTTTTGCTAAATACAAATAGCAGCAAACAGAGTAAAGTTAGCTTGTTCATGGGTGAAAAGGATGTTTGGTACTTTTAAGTGGGTATCAGTTATGGCTTATTAGATAGCAAGCTTCTAATATTCAATAGCAAATATCCAATGCCGAATACCCTATATGTGTTTGTCGGAATGTGTTCGTAGATTTGAAAATGAAGGAGTATAAATGGAGGCTTTTTGTTTTATTTCGTTGAAATTATAATTATTTCTAATATAGGAAAAACCATGCCAATTGAATTATAAATTTTCAAATGTGTAAAGAGTTGGGTGCTGGTATGCTGGGTGCTGGGTTATTGGTACAGGTTGATACACACGGCATACTGCATACTGCTTACTGCTCGCTGAATTCTGACGGTTGGTTTACTTAGGTTATAAATTACAAAACAAATGAATTAGAAACCTTTGTTGAAAGTTTTGAACTGGGAAAGAAAGTTTTTTGAGTTTCCTCACCTCGTGAATCATTTTTATAAAATAGTATGTATTTGTTTTTCATCTTTGCAAACAACAGAACAAAGAATTTATGCTCAAACTTACCGCAATCCATATCTACCCTATCAAAGGCACGGGAGGTATATCCCTTACACAATCTCAAGTCACCAAACGAGGACTTCAATACGATCGCCGTTGGCAAGTAGTAGATGAAAATGGAAAATTCTTTACGCAAAGAGACCAAAGAGAATTGACTCTGCTTCAAGTTGAAGATGTTGGTGAATCATTTTTGGTAAAACACAAAATCAAAAACAACAAGCCATTACTTTTTCCAAAAGAACCAACTGATTGCTCTTCTAAAATGACGGTTTCGATTTGGAAAGATACCGTTCAGGCATGTATTGTTGGAAAAAACCAGAGTGATTGGTTTAGTGAGATCTTAGGAACTAAATGCCATTTGGTATATATGCCTGAAACGACTCATCGAAAGGTAAATCCAAAATATAGTGAGCAGGGTGATGTAGTAAGTTTTGCAGATGGTTTTCCAATTTTGATATTGGGAGAAGCCTCTTTGAATGATTTGAACAGAAGGCTGGAAGAACCATTACCGATGAATCGCTTTCGACCCAATTTAGTATTCAATATTGGAGCGTCATATGAAGAAGATGATTGGCAACTGATTCAAATTGGACCAAACAATGTCTTTCGTGGAGGGAAACCTTGCCAGCGTTGTATCGTTACGACCATCAATCAGGAATCCGGAAAGGCAGGGAAAGAGCCTCTGAAAACTTTGGCAAGCTTTCGACACTGGGGAGATGGAGTTTATTTTGGGATGAACCTCATTTGGGATGAAATCAAATCAAAAGGTTCTGCAACCATTCAAATTGGAGATGAAATCAATATTTTGAAAAAAGAAAAGTTTGACAAAAGTAGATTAATTTAAACGAACAAATCCAATATCACCAATCCTCCAAAAATCAAGCTCGCCACTCCATTTGTGGTAAAAAAAGCCAAGTTGACTTTACTCAGGTCATTGACTTTAACAAGCGTATGCTGATAAATCAATAAAGCGATAAAAAGTATGGCAGCTATCCAATTGAGCCATCCAAAATGTGGGTATTGATAACTCAGCATCCATGTTGCGCATAAAATTATTCCGCCGCAAATCACATGTAAAAAACAAGAAAGTCTCAGTGCGTTTTTTTTACCCAGTGCTACCGGAACAGAATGAAGTTCCAAAGATTTATCAAATTCTTCATCCTGCAGTGCATAAATAATATCAAAACCAGATACCCAAAACAAAACTGCAGCTGAGTACAGAATCGGAACCAAGTCAAATCCTCCATCAGCCGCTAAATAAGCCCCTATTGGTGCAAGAGAAAGCCCTAGCCCCAAAACAAAATGGCATAAAAAAGTAAATCTTTTGGTGTAGGAATAACCCAAAATCACTAGCAGCGCTATTGGCGATAAATAAAAACACAGCGGATTGATAAACCAGGTCGTCACTATAAATAATAGTGCATTTATTATGACAAACAACAATGCAGATTTAGGTGTAATTATTCCAGCGGGAATTTCCCGGGTGGCAGTACGAGGATTTTTCTCGTCAATATCTTTGTCCAAAAAGCGATTAAAGGCCATTGCAGCACTTCGGGCAAAAACCATACACAACAAAACAAGTAAGAAAAGCTCCCATCTAAATCCAGTCCCTAATGCTTGAGTTGCCAGAAAGAAACCGAGGAGTGCAAATGGCAAAGCAAAGATGGTATGGGAAAACTTAATTAGGGATAGATAGTTTTTCATTGTGCTGGTTGCTAGGTGCTGGTTGCTGGGTACTGGTTGCTGGTTGCTGGTTGCTTGTACCCAGCAACCAAAAAAAGCCTGCACAATCATACGGAATCATGCAGGCTTTTTGAAAAAAACAGGTAATTTTTATTGGTTAACCTGTGGAGTAGCAGTCGCTGCGTTAGGATCAGGAATTACCTCTCCTTTCATGTAGATGAAAGTTTGAGGAGGATCAGTATTTGCAGTGATGGTCACCTTTTGGTTCTTAGGTCCTTTTTTGTTTTTGCTATCAAAAACAACAGTGATTTCACCAGTTCCGCCAACTGGAATCGGCTCTTTTGGCCAGTTAGGAACTGTACATCCACAGCTACCTTTTGCATTGGAGATGATAAGTGGCTCACTTCCTGTGTTTTCGAAAGAGTAAGTGTGAGATACTTTCTCACCCGCATCTACTTTACCAAAATCAAAAGTTTGCTCTGCAAAATTGATAGTGGTTGTAGGTCCTGTTGGAGCTGCAGGAGCAGCAGCATTAGGAGCCTCAGGTGTAGTAGGAGTGGTTGCAGTTGTTGGTGTTACGCTTTGACGAGCTGCATCTTTTACTTCGCTGTCACCGCTTCCACAGCTAGCCATCAAGGCAATTGCAAATACTGCTAAAAATCCAAGTTTAATTTTTGTCAACATTTTACGATTGGTTTAAGTAAATGAGAAAATAATTTCAATTTTTCTGAAAAACGAGCGCAAAGGTAAGGATTAATCAAGAATGAGGGGAAATAAATATTTCAAATTCTATTTTGTCTTTCCTTTACGACTTTTTCCAAAAGACAATGCAAATGTAAAACCAAGTCGAGTAATTGCCTGTCAACGAGGCTCAAAATGGTGTTAATGGGGTGTTAACGATTTTTTTCAGCAATATACTCCTCCACCAATTCCTCCAAAATAAACAATGGTACAGCCCCATTTAACAACATCACATCGTGAAATGCCCTCAAGTCGAATGCATTTCCTAAAGCTTTTTCGGCTTTCTTTCGCAACTCCCGTATTTTCAATTCTCCTATTTTGTAGGAAATGGCCTGACCTGGCCATCCGATGTATCGATCTATTTCTGTATTGACTTCATGAAGCGAGAGAGCAGTATTGGAAGCCATAAAATCCACGGCTTGGTCTCTCGTCCAGTTTTTTGCATGAATCCCAACATCAATGACGAGACGGCATGCTCTCCACATTTCATAGGTCAATCTGCCAAATTCTTCATAAGGCGTTTCATACATCCCCATTTCCTTGCCCAACCACTCACAATACAATGCCCATCCTTCGCCGTAACAGCTCAGGTAGGTGTTTTTTCTAAATGCCGGGACATCTTCCATTTCTTCGGCAAGTGAAATTTGAAGGTGGTGCCCTGGAGCAGCTTCGTGTAAAGTCAAGGCAGGCAAAACATATAAGGGACGGCTTTTCAGCTTATAGGTATTGACCCAATAAAACCCTGCACGGTGAGCATGAGCAGAACCGGGACTATACCTCCCTCCTGTATATTTTGGTGCTATAGCATCAGGAACTGGAGCTACCCCATAGGGCAATCTTGGCATTTTATTAAAATATTCAGGGAGTTTACCATCCGCTTTTTTTGCCAAATAAGAAGCATGCATCAGCAACTCTCTTCCTGTCCTGGCATAAAACTGAGGATCCGTCCTCAAAAAATTCAAAAACTCCGAAAAACTACCTTTGAAATCCACTTCCTCAATAACCTTTTCCATATCCGCTTTTATTCTGGCGACTTCCTTTTGACCAATCTCAAAAACCTTATCTGCGTTTAGTGGTAAAGTAGTAAAGTATTCAATTCGTTGTTGATAAAATTGATCCCCCTGTGGTTCAGCAGATATGCCGATACTTTCGCGTGCATTCGGGCGATATTCATTTTGAATGAAATCCTTGAAATCACTATATCCGGCAACTACACTTTCCATAATTGCCTTTTTTGCCGCTTCCTGCAATTCTCCTAATTGCTCACTGGAAATGCTTTCTATCATTTCCATAAATGGTTCATAGAAATAACTTTCAGTGGCGGAATTCACTATATGCGGATCAATATATGATTCATAACCTTCCATGACCACCCTTGGCAACATCTTACCTTTTTTGAGCCCTTCTTTCATCAAATCCATATTGGCATGCGCAAAATCTTTGAATCCATTTAATACCTCAATATATCGCTCATAATCTGCTACAGTCTGAAACCTGAACCTGTTTTTGGTATAAACAAAATCTACATGAAAGCCTCCATCACCACTTACAGGTGTCAAAAAAGCTTCAAAATCTACCTGCGCAATTTTGTCCTCCAAAATATATTTGAACATGCGAAAATTGATTTGGTCTGTCTTGGACAATTTTTGAAAATCAATATCCTCCATTTTTTTGAGCAGGCTTTTCCAAAAATCTGCCCTTCGTTTAAAATCGACCGGTTTTATAGATGGAAACGCTGGAACACCTTTTTCCGTAGCCGTTTTGGAAGGAAATTCTGTATCGTTGAATTCTTTTTCTTCTTCAAATATGGTGTATAAAGCTTTGGTGTATTTGTTTTGTAATGAGTTTCCATTTGTTGAGGAACAAGAATAGAAAAATACCAATGTGCTAATTAAGAGTATTGAAGCAAAATTGTGGAGAAAAAGCCTGGATGATAATTTATTAATATTGACCCAAATCCATTTTTTCATTTGAATAGTTGGTTTTACATATTGTGAAATAAGGACCCCAAACTTAAAAATTTTAAAAAGAAAAACAGTACATCCCTATTTTGGTACAGAATTTGTCTTAGTGGTATCATCTTCTCCCCTTTTGCTTTCCCCCATTTATTATTCTGACAATTTTAAGTTCCCCCAACACTAATACAATGTTCCAATAATCCTGTCTCTATTTATTCAAAAAACTCTTTTGGAACGAAGCAAAAACAATAACTAGGAACAAATAATGCAAATGAAAAAAAATTCAACACTCACAAAGGCATTTCAATTCATATTGATTGAAGTAGATTCACAACGCTTTTTTATCAAACCCTTTTATTCCCACAAATTTCATCCGCGTTAGTTTCCTGGTCAGTTCCGTTTGCTGTCTGGGCTTTTTTATTTGTGATATTGAGTTGAAGGTGATGCCTTCATCATGGTAGTGACTTGCTCAGAAATAACATTAAAAATACAAAGGGATTTAAAGCATAATCACCATACCAACTCCCCAATAAAAAACAAATCAAACTATTTACAAAAAATAACAACCGACATGAAAATTACAAACATTTACCCTAAAGTTTTGATGCTCGTCACTTTCATGGTTCTAGGATTCAGTTCGACTTTTGCACAACTCGATCTTAAGATTCAATTGATGGAAGATTCACTTTGGGGAGTATATGTAAAACCAAAAACGACCATTACACCTTCCTTGAATACGATTACAGGGTCGGCACAGGTCACCATTGTAGCTCCTACAGGTTTTACCCTGGCACAATCCCAACTAGAGGATGTGTCTGGTTCCTGGAGTCTTAATTCAATCGTAATCGCTCCACCCGAGAATTCAGATTACGACTATTTCTCTATAGGTTTTACCGATGATGACCCTCACATCGATTTTATCTACGACACCGAGACATTGCTTTTCACAATAGAGAGGGTAGGCGATTGTCCAGATACACTCTATTTAATTGACAATGTAAATGATCCATTCTTACCTGAAAACTCTGTTAATCCAGGTTGTGGACCAGGGACCAACTCCGCTTGTAATAACCCAGGAAATGAATTCTCTGTTTGGGATGCTGGTAATGGCGGTGCCCAATATTTCTATTCTGAAAATTATGCTTTTTCAGCCTGGAGTTGCCACGATTGTGATATGGATGGCATTTTAAATGCATTAGAAGATACCAACGGTAATGGCACCTTTGATTCCGGGGTAGATGTATCGGATCTCTGTGATATTTGTGATCCCATACATCCTGAAACTGCCATCATGGATTTTTATGGTGAGGACGTGATTTGTGAAGGAGATGCTGTCGATACGGCATTTTTGGTGGTTACAATAACGGGTGGTTGGACGCCATATTCTGTTGTTTATACAGATGGTTCTACCCAAGACACTGTAAACAATTACACTAGTGGAGATACCATAAAAGTAGTCCCAACTTCTTCAAGTACTTATAGTTTAGTTTCAGTTACGGATATCAATGGTTGTGAGGCAGATCCAGATTCATTAAGTGGTTCGGCTCCAATTATTGTGGAAGGACCATTAACAATAAGTGATCACCCAGATGATGTAGATGAATGTTCAGGTAATTCTACCTTTTTTGCCATTGCAGCAGCTAATGGCGGGGATGGAAACATGCGTTACAAGTGGCAAGTCAGTACAGATGGTGGATCCACTTTTATTGATTTGGATCAAGTAGTTCCCTATGGTGGCATTCAAACTGACACTTTAGCCATTAGCGATGTTGCAGGGCTGAATGCCAATCAATACAGGGCAGCAATATTTTCCATTTCCTGTGATACGGTCTTTTCTAATGCAGCAACATTAACGGTAGAAGGACCTATCGCAATAACGCAGACGCCAGATGATGCAGTGATTTGTGCAACAGATAATATCACCTTCACTTCAGGAGGTGTAAACAATGGCCAAGGTTCTTTGAGTTTACAATGGGAAATCAGCACAGACGGAGGTTCCAACTATTCAGATGTACCTGCTGCTGCTCCTTATTCGAATACGACTTCAGCTGCAATGACGATTAGCAATGCTACAGCTTCATTAGATGGCAATTATTATAGATTGAGAATATCTACCGGAGAATGTGCCAATGTGTATTCAGATCCGGCACTATTGAATGTCGAAGGCCCAATAACAATAACTGATCAGCCAGATGATGTATCAGCATGTGCTGGTCAACCAGTATTTTTCTTCATTCAGTATACAAATCCAGGTTCTGGAGATTTGATATATCAATGGCAGGAAAACAATGGAAGTGGTTGGGTAAACCTGGACAATGATGCGGTATATGCTGGCACCAAATCGGATACTTTAACCATTACAGACGTTGAAGGTCTCGATGGTTATGATTACCAGGTTTTGGTAAGTACCGGTGCTTGTAGTACGGTTACTTCCACCTCTGCCGAATTAACCATTGATGGAACTTTGACATGGACAACTGACCCACAAGATACCATCGTTTGTTCTGGAAATGGCGCTTCATTTACTGTTGGCGCTACTATTTCACAGGGTTCTATTTCTTTCAAATGGCAAAGAAGTTCAGATGGTTCAACATGGGTCGATTTGCAAAATGCGGCTGTTTACAGTGGGGTCACTTCAACAGAGTTAGTGATTAGTGAAGCGACAGATACGATTGCCAATTTCTATTACCGTGCTTTGGTACTTTCTTCAACCGGAACTTGTGATGAGGTAGGTTCAGAAGAAGGGCAATTATTTGTAGAAGGACCGTTATCCGTTAATACACAGCCAGTTGATGTTACCGAATGTTCAGGAAATTCAACAGAATTTGAAGCCATTATTGACAATCCTGGATATGGCACTATAAATTACTACTGGGAAATAAGTATCAATAACGGCGTGAATTATTTCCCCTTATCCAATACAGGAGTTTACAACGGAGTCAATACAACCAAATTAAGTATTAATAATGTAGCTGGCTTATCTCCATCCAGTGGTCCGGATTACTTGTATCGTTTATGTGCATTTACGTCCATGTGTGATACCCTTCACACAAATTCAGCAGCCTTGACGGTAGAAGGACCCTTTTCTGTCTCAGCCCAACCAGTAGATGTAGAAATTTGTGATAGTGGAAATACTTCTTTTTCAGTAACCCTATCAAATATTGGAAATGGAAGTATGACCTACCAATGGCAAGTCACTTCTGATGGCATCAATTGGAATCCACTTTCCGATGATGCAGTATACAGTGGGACCAATTCAACCTTATTACAAATGACTTCGGTGCCAACAGGGTACAGTGGAAGATGTTATAGATTGCAGGTAACCACTGGGGAATGTACCGGAGGCGATGCTTTCTACTCTGATGAAGCCTGCTTAATTGTAGAAGGACCAATTTCAATAACGGATCAACCAGATGATGTTACAGAATGTAGTGATGATTTCGTTCAATTTGCTGTTGGCACACTCAATGGTGGTGCTGGAACCATTACTTTCCAATGGCAGGAATCTACTGACAATGGAAGTACCTGGAATGATTTAACCAATACCGGAGTTTATAATGGTACTGACACAGATACTTTGAGTATTTCAGAATTGACAGGTCTTGGAGGAAACCAATATCAGGTAATCATCCAAACTGCACAATGTGCAAGTATTACCTCTTCTGCTGCTACTTTGACTGTAGAAGGGCCACTTTCTTTTGTTGACCCACCAGATGACATTACGAGATGTGCAGGAGATGGTGTTACTTTCCAGGTAACTGTTGTAAATCAAGGTGCTGGTGGCACCCCAACTATTCATTGGGAATTGAGTAATGATGGAGGTATCAACTGGTCTGATGTGCCCAATTCAGCTCCTTACGCTGGAATCACTTCAACCACTTTAGTCATTAATGATATAGCAGGCTTGCATGGCACTCAATACCGCGCAGTTGCCAATACAAGTACCTGTGAAAATGTAGAATCTCCACCAGCTACCGTTTTTGTTGAAGGTCCGATTTCCTTTACAGATCAGCCTGATGATGCTACCGTATGTGCGGATGGAACTGCCAACTTTACTATAGAAACTCAAAATCTTGGCTTAGGGGCAATCCAGCACCAGTGGCAAGTAAATGATGGTGTTAATCCCTGGGTAAATCTTGCAAATGGTTCAGATTATGCTGGTGTAACTACTGGAAACTTAAGCGTTACTAATTTGACGCCTAAAGATGGTTATCAATTCAGAGTGATTATTCAAACTACCTACTGTTCTTCTGATACTTCCAATGTAGTGACCTTAACAGTAGAAGGTCCGATGTCATGGACCGCACAACCAGTAGACGTGACCCAATGTTCTGGAGGATCCACCACATTCTCAGCAACAGCAACGATAGCCAATTCAGGTACTATCAATTATATCTGGCAATATAGCACAGACGGTATTACCTGGATAGCAGTTCCTGATAATGCAACCTATGATGATGTAGCTACAAATACATTAACAGTAAATGACGTTGCAGGATTAAATGGTTATCTGTATCGGGCAGTGGCTACTTCAGGAGTTTGTTCAGGTTTCGAATCAGATCCGGCAGAGTTGACAGTAGAAGGCCCCCTTTCAATCGATGCTCAGCCTGTGGACGTAACTACCTGTTCTGATTTAGGGGTAGTATTTGCAGTAGATGTGAGCAATGCAGGAGAAGGCTTTATTTTCTATCAATGGGAAGAAAGTTCTGACAATGGAGCAACCTGGAATGAATTATTCAACCAAGGTAGATACAATGGTGTGACTACCGATACTTTGAGTATTGATACAGTAACAAATTTATACAATTTCCAATATCGCGTAAGAGCATGGACTCAGTCATGTAGTGAAGTAACTTCGGTTGCAGCCACCGTTTTGGTAGAAGGTCCAATTAGCATAATTGATATGCCTGATGACACGACTGTTTGTTCAGGCAGCCCAACAGCATTCTGGATCCAAACTTCGGTTCCTGGCAACTCTGTAGGTTCATTAAATTACCAATGGGAATTGAGTACAGATGGTGGAACTTCCTGGAACAATGTTCCAAATTCGGCGCCGTATAATGGACCAGATAATGATACACTCAGAATTTCCGATGTGGCCAATCTCTACAATTACAAATACAGATGTTTGGTAAGTTCAGCAAATTGCGCAGCCGTCTTTTCAAGTGATGCAACTTTGACCGTTGAGGGTCCTGTGGTTATCAACACGCAGCCAGTAAATACTTCAACTTGTAATAATACAGATACTTTAATCATTACGGATGTTTCCAATTCAGGTTCCGGAGTAATGGCCTTGCAATGGCAAGAAAGTCAAGATAGTGGTTCTTCCTGGAGTGATATTTCAAATGGAGCAGATTTCGCAGGAGTGACTACTGAAGTATTGAGAATTAAATTAACATATGGAAGAGATGGTTACATGTATCATTTGGTCATCACTACTGATAAGTGTACGGTCATTTCCAATGATGTTACACTTACCGTAAGAGATGCCTGTTTGGATGGCACTTGTGACTTTGACCTTGATGGATTGGACAACAATAGTGATGAAGATGATGACGACGATGGACTGGATGATATTTGGGAAGACTATATTACCAATAACAGTTTGGCAATGGTGGGCGTACAACACACCATGAACAACTGTGACCCTGACTCTGATGGTGATGGAATTACTGATGACCAGGAAGACCCCGATGGTGATGACATCCAAAACGGTGAGGAAACAGATGGTGACCTTGTATTTGATGGTGACCCACTAGATCCTTGTGATCCAATTTTGAGTTCCAATTGTATTGGAATTGTGCTTGACTTGAGAGTTTACTTACAAGGAGCAATGATGAATCCGGATGCAATTGGATACATCAATGACATTGATGCACTGGACACTTTGATGCGCGATGACCTTCGAGAAAATGCATACATTCCTGCGTCAGAACCATATACTGCCCTCGGCTTTGAACATAAAGGGGATGGAGGAGGAGAATCTGTCACTGACAGCGCTACTGTTTTTGGAGTAACCGGGGCAAATGCAATTGTAGATTGGGTATTTGTTGAAATTAGAAGTTCTATACAACTGGATAGTGTAATTACAACTCGTTCAGCATTATTACAAAGAGATGGAGATATAGTAGATGTTGACGGAGTTTCCTACCTGACATTCCCAAATACAGTTGCAGGTCCTTACTTTGTAAGCATAAAGCATAGAAATCATTTAGGTGTAATGACTGTAGAAGCAGGGGACCTAAGTCCGATGGTTCAAAGATTTGACTATGTAGACACTTCATTTGTATCTCATGGTACGAATGCCATGATTGAGAAAGATGGACGCTACTATATGTGGGCAGGGGATTTGAGCAGTGACCAAAAATCCATTTATCAGGGACCAAGCAATGATCTGTTCAACATGTTATTAAAAGTAGTTTCAGATCCAGATAACACCGAACCACTGGTCAACTATATTAGCCCAGGTTATACCGCTGCTGATATAGACCTTGACGGAAAAACCATTTATCAGGGTCCGAAAAACGACCGGGCAAAACTCCTTTTCAATGTCATATTCTCATATCCAGAAAATGGTAGTACTCTGGCAAATTATGTGTTACTGTCACAGTTGCCCTAAATGAGTTTAAATCGTTGACTGCTGATACCTCTGTGTAAAGGTTTGTGTGAGGAAAAGAGGTGTTAGCAGTCAAACTTCAATATTAGATTTATTATTCACCAGATAATTTGGCGGTAATTTGGATCAGTTCTGAATCACCGCTTTTTTCTTATACGGGAAAACACGTAAAATAAAATAACTGCCAAAAATCATACACTATGTCATTCCTTTGGTACAATATTTGTCTTACCTGTACATATATCCTACCCTCTACATTTTCCCCCTCAAATTCATTAGATTAGACATTCCCCTCAATTTTAATACGACTTGTAAGCATTGATTTATCAACTATGCTTGAATTAAAAACAAATTCTACGAACAATGAAAACATTTACTGTTATTCTTCCTTCCTATCATCGGCCCATTCTAAACATCCCTTTATCATCGCTATTGTCATTTTTTCACTTTCTCAAAAAACCTTTACGATAAACCAAACCGCTTCGCAGAGCATATTTGTTGAGCCCTCCTTTTTTCATACTCTACGAACAACCTATGAACACAAAAAATGATGATTGCCTGATTTTAGAGCACAAGATTCATCATTCCTAATTCTTCATTAGAAAAGTCATCGTCAATGAAAACTGTGAATACACAAATACAAAAATTAGCTCTTTGGTTGGGAATATTTACATTTCTCAACACTACCCTATCTGCACAATTAGAGCTAAAAATTCAAATAGAGCCCGATGGGAAAACCTATGGAGTTTACGTTCGTCCTGACGACACCATCACACCCAGCTCTAACACTTATACTGGTACCGGACAAGTCACAATGGTCGTACCAAATGGATTTGAATATACCAATTTCACTGAAGTTGCTGGGAATTGGGGATATCTACCATCCCAGGTTTCTATAGTCCATGCGCCCATTGAAAATCCAAACTTTGATTATATCTCAATCGGTTTGGATGATGATACTCCACAAATTATTTATGAAAATGATGTGGAAACTTTGCTATTTACTTTTGAACGAGTAGGCAATTGTAGTGGGGAAATTCATTTAATTGACAATGAAAATGATCCTTTTGCTCAACTGCCAAACAGTGCTGGCACCAATCCTGGAAATGATCTCGGCGTTTTTGATTTTGGAAATGGTCTTGCCAGTTATTTTTATTCCAGAAATTATGGTGGAGCCAAAGCGGATTGCACTGATAATGATTTTGATGGCATTATCAATAGTATAGAAGACATCAATGGTGATGAAACTTACAATTCAAATTTAGGAGAAACGGATTTGAATAATGCTGATACAGATGGAGATGGGATAGATGATGGTGCAGAAGATGCCAATATGAACGGAATTGTAGATCCCGGAGAAACTGATCCCAGGGATTTTTGCGATCCAGATAACACACAACCTACTTGTGACTTTGATGGTGATTTACTCTTAAATCAAGACGATCCAGATGATGATAATGATGGTGTAAATGATATTGATGATGTTGCAGATTTTGACCCAAATAGTGACACTGATGATGATGGTATAGCAGACAATGTCGAAACAGGTGGAGATGGTACTTACGATCCTGGAATAGATTCTGACCCATTGGATCCTTGTGACCCCAATCCTACTTCTATTGCTTGTTTGGGTGATGATAATGACATGGATGGTTATTACGAAGGGCTGCCTTCTAATGATCCGCTTTACGATCCAGATGGAACTAACCCTTGTATTCCTGACAATTGTTCACTTGCCTGTGATTTTGACAATGATGGTGACATCAATCAGGAAGACCTTGATGATGATGGTGATGGCGTGACAGATGCAAATGATGTAGAAACTTGCAATCCAGACAGTGATAGTGATAATGATGGACTTTCTGACATAATTGAAACTGGTGGCGATGGCACCTATGACATAGGAACAGATACCAATCCACTTGATGAAGATACTGATAACGATGGCATCAAAGATGGGGTTGAAGATGCCAACCAGAATGGAGTAGTAGATTCTGGAGAAACAGACCCAATAAATCCAAATACCGATGAAGATAATTTAACAGATGGTGAAGAAGATTTGAACGGCAATGGTCAAATTGACCCAGGTGAATCAAATCCTCTAGATATTTGTGACCCCGAACCACTATTTGCAGATTGTGATTGTGACTCAGATGGAATTCCAAATAACATAGATGATGATGATGATAATGATGGTGTAGCTGATGATAATGATATAAACAATTGTGATCCATTCAGTGATAGCGATGGAGACACCATTTCAGATACTGATGAAACTGGAGGTGATGGGGTTTACAATCCGACTATAGATAGTGACCCATTAAACCCCTGTGACCCTAACCCAGCAATTGCAGCATGTGTTGGAATTGATGAAGATGAGGACAGTTATTTTGAGAATTACCCCATTGGCAATAATTTCTATGATCCGGACGATACTGATCCATGTATTCCAAATGGGGCAAATCCAAAATGTGATTTTGACGGTGATGGTTTGATCAATTCTATAGATACAGACGACGATGCAGATGGCGTTGCAGATAATTTGGATATTGAAAATTATAACCCGAACAGCGATAGCGATGGTGATGGCATTTCCGACAATATTGAAACAGGCGGCGATGCAAGTTATGACCAGGGTATAGATACCAATCCACTAGACGATGACACAGATAATGACCTTCTTTCGGATGGCGTTGAGGATGCCAATTTGAACGGAAATTTCGAAAACGGAGAGACAGATCCACTGAATCCTGACACAGATGGTGATAGCATTCAAGATGGTACTGAAGATCTGAACCACAATGGTTTAGTTGACTCTGACGAAAGCGATCCGCTCGACCCTTGCGACCCTGACGCCACTCTTTTATCTTGTGATTTTGATAATGACTCCCTTACGAATGATGTAGATGAAGATGATGATGGAGATGGAGTAGAAGACACTGTTGATTTGGATCCATTTGATCCTTTTTCTGATACCGATGGAGATGGTTTGGCTGATGTAATTGAAACCCACAATGATCAATCATACGATATAGGGATTGATACAGATCCTTTAAATCCCGATACGGATGGCGACGGGATAAAAGATGGGGTTGAAGATTTTGATCAGGATGGCAACCACGACTTTGCGGAAACAGACCCGCTCAATCCAAATACAGATGGCGATGCCTTGACGGATGGAAATGAAGACATCAACCACAATGGAATTTTGGATCCAGGTGAAAGTGATCCTCTGGATCCTTGTGATCCTTTTGCTACCACCATCGCCTGTGACGGGGTTGATGAGGATAATGATGGTTATTTCTCAAATACAATCGATACAGATCCATTATACGACCCAGACGATGCAAACCCATGTGTTCCTGATCACACTGCAAAACCTTGCGATTTTGATGGAGATGGCTTAGTCAATCAGGATGACCCAGACGATGATTGTGATGGTGTTTTGGATTTAAATGATGTAGATCCATATAACGTCAATAGCGATAGTGATGGTGATGGAATTACGGACTATATTGAAACCAAAGGAGATTGTCTCTATGATGTGGGGATTGATACAGACCCGTTAAATGTGGATACAGATGGTGATCAAATTTGGGATGGTGTTGAGGATGCCGATGTCGATGGTAAATTTGAAAATGGAGAAACAGACCCAATCAACCCAGATACTGATGGAGATACTTTATTAGATGGTCAGGAAGATACCAATCAAAATGGGCAAGTAGATGTAGGAGAAACAGACCCTAAAGACCCCTGTGATCCGTATTCTTTGACCAGTGGTTGCGTGCCAACAGATGAAGATGGAGATGGTTATTACGACGATTATCCAGATGGTCATGCTTTGTACGACCCCAATGACAACAATGCTTGTATTCCAGATTTGACAGCAGGCGCTTGTGATTTTGACAATGACGGCTTACCTAACTCTATAGATTTAGATGACGATGGAGATGGAGTTAGCGATCTGGATGATATTGACCCTTACAATAAAGATAGCGACACAGATAATGACGGATATACAGATTTTATTGAAACAGGTGGAGATGGAAGTTACGATCCAGATTTTGACAGTGACCCATTGAATCCATGTGATCCCGATCCTTCTACCAATGCATGCCTTGGCTCAGATATTGATAATGATGGTTTCTTTGGTGACTTCCCTGTAAATGACCCAATGTATGACCCCGATGATACAAATCCTTGTATACCCGATAAGTGCTCACTTGGCTGTGACCTTGACAATGATACGATGGTCAACAGCATAGATATTGATGATGATCATGATGGTGTAATGGATACCTATGATGTAGATCCATGTGACCCAAATAGTGATTCCGATAATGATGGAATACCAGATGTTGTAGAGACAGGAAATGATGGAATCTTTGATTTAGGCTCTGATACCAATCCACTTAATCCAGATACAGACGAAGACGGAATTCCTGATGGTATTGAAGATGCCAACCAAAATGGTTCAGTAGATCCTGGTGAGACAAATCCACTACTTGCAGACACAGACAATGACACCATTGTTGATGGTATAGAGGACAGCAATCAAAATGGGGTATTTGAACTCAACGAGACTGATCCTACCGATCAATGTGATCCAAATGCCACTTTTGCAGATTGTGATTGGGATAATGATACCCAGCCAAACAATATAGATCCAGATGACGATAATGATGGAGTTATTGATACACAAGACATTGAAAACTTCAACCCAAATAGTGACTCTGACGGTGACACCATTTCAGATATTGATGAAACAACCAACGGCACCAATCCTCTTGATCCTTGTGATCCAAATTCAAATAGTCCAGCATGTAATGGAAATAACAATGATGTAGATGGAGATGGTTTCTTAACTGATGTAGACGATACAGACCCATTATGGGATCCAAACGACAACGATGCATGTGTTCCTGACCAAACCAATTACTGGTGCGATTTTGACCATGATCTGGAAGTAAATGGAATAGATGACGATGACGACGGAGATGGCGTAGCAGATATTGTTGATTTAGATCCATACAACATCTTAAGTGACAGCGATTCAGATGGTTTGGCTGACTTCTTTGAAACAGGTGGAAATGGAGTTTATGAACCAGGAATAGATACCGACCCACTTGATCCTGATACTGACGATGACGGCATATTGGATGGAATAGAGGATGCCAATTTAAATGGTGATTTAGACAATGGAGAAACAGACCCGTTAAATCCAGATTCTGATGATGATAGTTTATTGGATGGATTTGAAGATGCCAACCAAAACGGAATTTTGGACAATGGAGAAAGCGATCCGCTTAATCCGGATGACGACAACGATGGTATATTGACCATCAATGAAGATACCAATCAGGATGGCGATTTGACCAATGACGACACGGATGGTGACGGGGATTTAGACTTCATGGACCCGGATCAATATGTTTTCCTTGGCGCCAAAGCATTCCTCCAGGGTGCATATGTTCAGTCAGCCGGTTTGATGAGAGATGACTTGAGAACCAAATCCTATATTCCTTCTGAGGAGCCCTATACTACTTTAGAATCTTCACCAGGTACCTTCCCATTCACCCATGTAAATGGTGGTGGAGAACAATTGACATCGAATGCACTGGATATTGATGGTGAGGATGCAATTGTAGACTGGGTATTCCTTGAATTGAGAGATAAAGATGACCCAACAATGGTAGTTGCCACGAGAGCTGCATTGGTTCAAAGAGATGGAGATATTGTAGCCAGAGATGGGTTCAGTCCAATTTATTTCCAGATTGAAGAGGGAGATTATTATTTGGCTGTCAGACACAGAAATCATTTGGGTGTAATGACAGCTGGAACCCTCACTGCAACCAGATATTCCAATGATACTCCAGTGGTAGATTTCACAGACCCTGCGACTGCTACATGGGGCAATCATGCTCAAAAAGTAGTTGTAGACAAAACAGTATTATGGGGTGGAAACGCTGATAGCAATGGCTTCCTGGTGTACCAGGGATTTGGAGTAGCAGTTCCAGACCGAGATTTCATCTTCTTTGAAATCTTCCTGGATCCTTCAAATACAACTGCCAGCTTTAATCATATTGTACATGATTACCGTACTGGTGATACCAATATGGATGGTGAAGTCAGATACCAGGGTGCAAGTAATGATATTGATGCCCTCATATTCTTCAACATCCTCAATCACCCTGAAAATACCTCTTTCTTTATCAATTTCTTTATCACACAACAACTTCCTGAATAAGAATAAACTAAATTGTGTTTTCCAAAGGACTTCTTTGGAAAACACAATAAGAATAAAAATAATCATGAAAACAATGAACAAACTTTTCCTTCTCGCAGTATTTTTATTGACTATCCACACATTAGATGCACAGGTTCAATTTAAAATGATTTATGATCACGATGCTAAACACTATATAGTTTCTATGATTCCTGAGGTAACGTATGAAGGGACAGAACGAATTACCGGAACTGGGCAAGTTACCATTCGGGTTCCCACAAATTATTTTGAACCAGCCAATGTTACCAACCTACATGATCAAATGGTTTGGCACTCCAATTCCAGAACAGACGCTCCAGCTGAAGCTCCAGAATACGATTACATTTCTTTTGGATTGACAAATCCAGGAGTCTCCAATCCATCGTATGAGGTAGGTATGGAAATACCACTTTTCACATTTGAAAATGCTTATGGCTGCACTGGGATTGTAGAATTGGTTGATAATGCCACTGAACCATTTATGGCTCCCAATTCCAGAAACGTAAATATTGGGAACACCATCACCATTTTTGGAGCAGGTGGAGAAGCATACTCAGGCTTGGTAGGCGACGGCAGAGTTGATTGTATGGAAACCTCAACAACCGAAATTGCTGAAATTACAGAATACAGTGTCTTCCCCAATCCAGTGGTTGATTTCGTGAACGTAGAAATCTATTGGGAAGATAAAGATGTTGATGCTTCTTTAAGAATTTTGGATGCCCGTGGTAAGCAACTTCAAATTCAAGATATCAATCTCCAAAATGGCATCAATACTTTTCAAATGGATGCTTCTTTATATGCTTCAGGAGTCTATTGGATAGAGCTGGAAGGCAAAGATTGGAGATTAAACCTCGATCGATTTTTCAAAAGCAATTAATGAATGGTGAGTGATGAGTGATGAATGATGAATGGTATCCAAAAAATAATGAAAGAAAATTTTGCATACAATTCATCATTTATCATTCATAATCTATCACTCAAAAAACCATAAAGATTTAGTGAGAGGGAGAACACTAAGCTGGGAGCATTTTCGGTATAGCATCGAAAAAACTTCCCGAGAGGAGTGGCAGAAGTGCTGCTCCTTTTTTCATCGTCTTAGCTCAAAATAACCTCATCAAATTTGCTGAATCTATTTTTTAAACGATCCTTAGAAAAAAACTTTACTCCAAAATCCACTTCTTTTTCATTTCAAGACCTTTTGTTTTTAGCTTTATTGTATATAATCCAGAGGGTAAAAAGCTTAAATCTGTATTAAAAGTGCTTTTGGTTATTTGGTTGCGATATACTTCCATCCCGGTTGCATTTGAAACGATGAGTTCTCCTTCCAAAAACTCGGTTGAAACTATGCTCAACTTTCCTGAACTAGGATTCGGAAAAAAAGAAAAATCAAATTGTTCAAAAAACAGGGTGGCTATATTAGAGTAGGAAAAACTACCATCTAAATCCTTCTGTTTCAGTCGATAATACAAATTCCCTATTGGTGGATTATCGTCAAAAACCTTATACTTTTTTTCAGAAACATTATTCCCATTGCCTTCAACTTTGCCAATAATTATCCAATTAATCCCATTTATAGAGCGCTCAATTTGAAAATAATCATGATTGTATTCAACACCTGTTGACCATCTTAACCAGACGCCATTTTCAGCTCTGGATGCCTGCAATGGTGCAGCATATTCTATTCCCAAAATAGTCCCTTCTAAAATGGTTAATTGCGTATTGCCTTGTTGAATAGCGTAATAACTATCTGTTTGTAAATCAATATCAAAAGTTTCATTTCCTTCCGTTAAATCATCTTCTCTGGCGATGATTTCATAAGTCATTTGAGTAGCATTCGCAGGAATAACAACAGCTTGAGGTATATAATGATAATCTAAACAATTACTGGCTATTCCAGAAGATTGGTAAAAAATGCACAGTGGATAAGTCGTATTTGCAGAACTTCGAGTAGTGGTAAAAGAAGCAATGGTATCTGTTCCAGTTTCGTAAGCCATTGAATTGGCACTTGAAATGTCAAGATCAATCGAAGGAAGCGTATTCAAATCGTTCACTTGCATATTCACATTCACTTGTGTGCCTTCGATATAATAGCTGGAACCAAATGGGTTTAAAACGGTCACATCCACATCAATATCTTTTGCTCCCAATGCCTGACCCCAATGCACTACCACAAAGAAATCCTCATCTTCCTGCTGATCCAGAAATACATTTTCAAAAACAAAATTGCCTACCCAGTTTTCGACTCCGGGGGCGGCTCCTATACCTACTATCCTGAAAGGATATACATCTTGTCCATGTTCATCAAAATCATCTTGTGCTACATTTCGAAATACGCAATCTTTGACTTTGAAGGAAGAAGAATTGCGTTTATGAGAATTGATGCCTTCTATATCAATATTTTCCACAATGCATCTTTCTATATCAATATGTCCATAGGCTAGAGAATCGGTCCAAACATCAATGTCAATTCCATAATAGCTATCAGCGATATAACAATCTTCGATCGAAACAGCAAATGGTGTCGAGGAAGGACTCATTTTCCAATATGCAAGCTTGATTCCACCTCTTTGATTGCCTACTATTCTGCAGTTGTTGATGAAAATATCTTTACTCATTTCGTACCAAAAGTTGGGCTCCAAATCAATCCCAAATTGTGGATTTTGACCATTGGTATTGAGAATCTCACAATGTTCTATCCAGCAACTGTCGCAACTGGTAATTGAAATCCCATTGCGGAATGCATTGTTTATTTTACAATCAAAAATTCGAACATTTTCACTTGGAATGGGCTGTTGGAAAGTTCCTGCTACTTCAATACCATCACCCCCTGTGTCTAAAATGTTCAAGCCATACACCTTCATATTTTGGCAACCTGAGATACTAATGCCATGCCGCCATTGGCTACCATCATTCAAATCAATGTATTCTTGTTTGTTCATTTGCAAGGTGGCACCATATCCAAATAAATTGATCTGGGTACACTGAAAAAAATTGAGCAATCCATCGTAAGGATGATCATCAAAAGCACCTGCCTTGGCTTCCAAAATGACACCTGCTTCAAAAATGACTGTTAGGTTGTGAATGTCAGTATTGTCTTCGTAGTGAAAGATCAATGGACCTGAAACCCAGTTTCCAGCCTGCAAATCAATAATTAGCGTATCGTAACCTGACATAAAGGCATCTTCTAGGGCTTGGGTATCGTCATTCCCATTCCATCCAAAGGAGGAAGCTAAAATTGATGTTGCATGAATGTTTGATTGAATGGCAAAAAATAAGGTGGTGATAAGGATGAATCTCATGGTTAGAATGATTGGTTCATCCTGATGTTCCTTGGCAATGGAAAATGTTACCTAAAAAAAGAGCAGGCTGGCCAGAACTACACCTAACAAACCAATCAATAGTAAAATCAAATAGAATATAGAAATCAAGAAATAGTATCCTATCATGGGCAAGTCTCTTTTCTCGTAAATATTTTTAAGATATAAAAAAACATAAACCCCAATGATAATGTAGATGAGCCAATTGAAAATTTCTAAGGGGAAAAATAGCATTAATAAAAAATGCAAACTAAACAATAAAAAGGCCAAGGTGTGAAGGTGAATAGAACAAATCAAATGCTCTACATAAAATCGCTTTGGTTTTCTAAAAAACAACATTAAAATAGCAGCAAAAGCAGGCATTAAAACAAACATTCCTATTGAGGCTGCTTGCGTAAATTGATAGTACAACCCTGAAATATTTCCAGTCATTACTTTCATTGACTGTTTTAAGGAAAGCCGGTTCATTATTCCTGGTTCAATACCCTGAACAAGCAAAAAACTATCTAATTGTTCATCATTTAATTTATTGAGATCAAAAATTTCTTTCCCGGTGAGTTTTAATTTAAAAGAAACCATACTCAATTCCATTGTATCAGAAGTATTGGTTGCCATGCTTTCAAGAGCCTTGTCGGCTTGCTCCAAATCCTTCTTTGAACCCATTGAAAGCAAAAGAAAAAATAGCACACTGGCGATCAAATACAATCTCAAAGGCGGCACATATCTTTTCCTTTTCCCTTCATTAAATTCTGCAGTCAATTTTCCAGGCTGTGTAAACATCACTTTCAAAGTCACCCAAAATCTTGCATCCCAGTTAAAAACAGATTCAAAAGCGTCCGCCAAATGAGCTTTTACTGGCAGTAAAATGTCTTCATTCTTTTGACCACAACTCGGGCAATAGTTTTCCAATTGTTCAAGCGGTGTTTGACAATTGGGACATTCAGTTAATTTTTTAAGTGGTTTGTACATTTTCCAGATTCAGTTTGCTTGTCGCGTGTTAGAAAAGGATGGAAAAATACGTCTAATATTCAGCCTTCAAAACGACTATTATTGCCGTTCAAACCAAAGATTGCGTACACGTCCACTTGTAACTCGAATTCCAGTTACATTACCTTGATCATTTCTCACAAAACTCACGTTTCCAAAATACCAGCGATTAGCTGTAAATCTATCGTCTTTTACCGGAGTCAAGGTGAAATCACTATTTCGAATATGCCTTGCAAGCAAATGGTCTTCTTTGGCGACAAAAGTGTAGGTAGTTTTTAATTCTTCACTATAATATTCCCCAGCAAATTGTTCTAAAATTTCTTTTTTGTATTGAGTCGGTTCATAGCCCTCTGAAATAATTGGTTCTCCATCATTTATAGTTACAATCATCTTTTTTCGATCCTTTTGATTTTCAAATTTAACAATCAAATCTACCGTTACATTTTGCATTTGGAATTCATTCTCAGAAATCGGAACGATGGGGCTTTCGTTATTTCCTCCCCGATTGTATCGGAGTGTATCTGCTTTCAAATAAATTTTTCTGGAATAGGAACTCGCTTCATTCCAATAGTTTCCTTCAAATTTTTTCAATTTCTTTTTGCTCAATTGGATGGTTGTTCTCTTTCTAAAGCCATCATTATTATTGTCCTGCTCACCTGATTCAGATTGCTCAAAGTATTTTTCCAAAAATATATCTGCTACCTGAAGCGCTTTTTGGTTTGGATTAAAGTTTCCATAATTGCTAAATACAGCTACTGCAAAATCCTGATCAGGAAATCTACTTAGATACGTTCGATATCCTGCATCTCCGCCTGAATGTTGAATTTGATGCAATCCCTTATAAGGCGTTACAAATTGCCCAAGTGCTCCACCAAAAGTATCTCCATTATTCAAAACAGCAGGTGTATTCATTTCAGTTATCATTTGGCTTGTTCCTACTTTTGGATTTTTAAAATTCATTGCCCAAAGGCATAAATCTTCAACTGTGGTAAATAAGCTGGTTGCTCCAACATTGGCATAGCTAAGGACACTTTTTTTAAAACCTTCACTTTCTCCATCTGGTTGATAAGAATAGGCTCTGTTCTTTACAATTTTCTCATGGTCGTCATAGAACAAAGTATTCTTCATATTCAGGGGTTCAAAAATCCTTTCTTTTGTAAATTCAGCAAATGTTTTTTTGGAAACCCTTGTCACCACCTCTGCCAATAAGGTATAGCCAGTATTGCAATAAGTAAATTCTTCCCCAGGATCAAAGTTCAGTTCTTTTTGCCGCTCGACAAGATTCAGCACGTGTTGTTTGGTAATCACATCATCCAGACGCCAGCCTGCCATTGCCAACAAATTCCATTGATCGCGCATACCACTTGTGTGAGCAGCCAGATGTCTCAAAGTAATCGTTTTTCCAAAATCCGGTACCTCTGGAATGTATTTACGGATATCATCCTCTAATGTTAATTTGCCATCTTCCTGAAGCAGCAAAATAGCGAAAACCGTGAATTGCTTGGAAACGGAAGCGACATGGAAAATGGTGATAGGTGTGTTTGGAATATCGTATTCCAGATTGGCACTGCCATAACCTTTTGAAAAAATAATTTTGCCATTTTGGGCAACTGCTACAGAGGCTCCAGGGCTGGAGGTTTTGTCCCATTCGGCAAAAAGTTGATCTATTTTTTTTTCAACTGCGGGATCGTTCTGAGAAAGCAAACCAACTGAAAAAGTTGAAACCAGGACAAGTAAGAAGTATCTCAAATTCATCGCTCAATATTTTTGTTGTTAAAATTGGTCCAGCATTTTTTATAAACTGAACAATAGTCGATCGAAATCTCAATATTTCGCAAATAAGGGCTGATTATTTCCCCTATATCATCGATTCCCTCAAATTTCAATATTTCCTTTCTTTCGCCTGCTCTGATAGCAGTTCCCTCGGGCTCGATATTGGAATAGCCATAACCTGTATTTTGATAAGCAGTATCTGGTTGATTTATCAAAATATAATCCGTTAAATGGTGGATTCTGGTAAAGGTGCTATCATCCATTTTGTAATGCATATCTTTAATAATAGCAGGACCAATGCCATTATTCACAACAGATAAAATAAAATAATCTCCTCCCCAACTGTTTTCAATTCTTAAATAAGGCCATACAGAAGCGTCCTTTTCTTGTGACAACATCCTGGTCTGATAAACAGAAACCACCAAGGCACAAATGCTAATGAAGATGGCAGCAAAGGCGAGAATTTTTTCAGAGCTTTTCATATCAGGACAATTACTTTAGGAATAGTGAAATTAGAGATCTTTTAATAAAATAATGGTAAATGATAAACCATTACCAACATATTATCGAACCAGAACAAGGTCACCAGTACGCCGCTCCCTCACCCCATCCAAATATTCCAATTCAGCCCACCATACAAAAACAGCAGCATTCATTTTTTCATCATTAAATTTCCCATTCCATCCTAAAATGGGATCATTGGTGAAGCCTTCTTCTGATTCAAAGACCATGTCTCCCCAGCGATCAAATATCTGGAGGGTCACAATTCTAACGGGGTTTTTGCTATACAGGTAAAACAAATCATTGATGCCATCATTATTGGGACTAAATGCATTCGGGATATAGATATCGCGATTTTTATTGACGAAAATCAGCATGGTATCAATGGCAGTGCATCCCTCTTCGGTTTCAATTTCTAAGGCATAAGCTACATCAAAAAAAGGTTGGGCTTCAGGCTGAAGACAAGTCTGGCAGCTCAGGGAATTTCCTAAAGGGTCAATCCATTGATAAGTGATATTTCCAAAACCCTGAATGTTTGGTACAATAGTAAAGCTTTCTCCCAAATCAATCGTAATATCTGCTGGCAGGGAAACGCCCGCAGCAAGATCAGTTACTAATGTAGCATCAAACACGGTTTCGCAGCCACTTTCTACTGTAACCGCATAATTTCCTGGCTGGGCAACTTCGATGCTGGAACTGGTCGCACCATTACTCCATTGGTAGGTCAAGCCATTGTGTTCTCCAGCCTCCAATAAAACAGCAGCACCTTCACAAATTTGGATAGAATCACTTCCCAGATCCACAAACAAAGGCACAATCTCCAAAGTAGTAGAGTCTTCAATCTGGATAGTCTTTGGATTATCAGAAAGTGTAAATTCACCTAATGCAACCGGTAAATTGCTCAATACGGCCTGATTTTTTAATATCCCTACTACATTTTCCTCCACATAAACCCTTGCCTGAAAATTGTGGATGCCTAAAGGGATGGTCATATCGGTAATCGACAATTGATTAGACCCGATAATTTCCACTATTCCTCCAAATGGATTATTGAGGATCTCCAAAATCGTCAAACCATCAGGCATTTGGTCAAAAAAATCAATCCCGGTTTTGGGTTCTCCTGAAGCATTAGAGATCTGAAATGTGTAAATCACTTCGGTACATGGAAAGGATAGTTCCGGGAATACCGATTTTTGCAATTTGATGGTATAAGGACAAGAACAGCCATCTTTCCCTGTAGCCACAGGTCCTGTGCTTGCCAGTGTAAGTGCTCCCGTGTTTTTATCAATACGATAAAGCTCTGTAGCCAAATTGGTATTGAAATTATTTCCATAACCGTATAAATTGCCAAAACTGTCGAAAAATAGTGCACCAATACCATCAGCCACATTGGTAGATGGAAATTGGTTGGTAATGACAGCCCCGGTTTGGGTATCAAAAGTAACCAATCGATTTCCCCAGGAATCGAAACCATAGAGTGTTCCAGTAAAAGGATCAAATGCAATGTCCGTACAAATTACATTGCCGCCTGTAATATTCAAAACCTTGTCAATTGGATAAGCAGGATCATTTAAATCTACAAAACACAGATTAAAACTACTGAAACCAGTACCAGAGCTGCCTGACCCTATGAATACCATGAAATCTCCATCAGGGGTTATTGCAGCACCGTAATACCCAAATCCGGGAGGTAATGCAAGATTTGCAATTTGAAAATTCGAGCCAGTCGCATCAATTTGGTAGAAGACATAGCTCTCAGGTTGAATGGCATAAATCAAATTATCTGTAATTCGATAACCTGCCCCATTTAGGCTTGCATTGGTTCCATTTTGCAATGCATCAAAAGTTACATCTCCTGTCAACTCTTCAATCTGAATTCTGAAGAAAGAACTGGGAGCGTTATTTAGAGAAACAGACAGATAAAAATCTCCATCACAGATAAACGGTTCTTGCCCATTCATAGACAACGAAAAAATCAAACCTATAAAGAATATGGACTTGTAAATATGTTTATTCATTGCTAAGGATCGTTTAAAAAATAGATTCGACAAATTTGATGAGGTTATCTTGAGCTAAGACGATGAAAAAAACGGAACCATAGCAGCGCTACGGTGAGTATTTT
>JBGTQJ010000083.1:0-35249 GCA_041941305.1 Saprospiraceae bacterium | reverse complement strand
AAAGGTTTTTTATTGCCAAAATTTAGCTTGCCCCTCTGGGGGGATGACTCATCTTATTGAATTACAATCCACTCCCAAAATCGCTGTCCATTTACATCTAGGCATACAAGATAAATTCCTTTTTCCAAATCCTTAGCATGAACCTCTGTCTTTGTATTCCAAATCGTTTGAGTTCTAACTAAATGCCCATTGGACCCATAAATCTCCAATTTGCCTGATTCAAAATCTTCACCAGAAAAGGAAAGGTTGAAAGAGCCGTTTGTCACTGGATTAGGTGATAATGTTAATTGATGAACCCTCGCTGTTAGTTGTGCATTTACAACATCCGAATACTTAAATGCTCCGTCATAATCCACCTGTTTCAAACGATAATAATTATTTCCTAAGGCAGGATTCTGATGAATGAATTGGTAATCATTCTTTTCGAAAGAAGTACCTTGCCCGTTGATGAAACCAATATTTTGCCAGTTATGACCTTCAGTAGAGTGTTCAATTTCAAAATAAGCATTATTGATTTCCCTTGCGGTCTGCCAATTTAATTGAACCTTACCTGATATTTCACGACCATAAAAATTGGACAACTCAACTGGTAAAATAACTAAATCACTCTCCCACCAAGCGATTTGGTCTGCCTCAAAAGCAGCTCCAAGTATATCTTTAGCTCCGTCGCCATCTATATCTGTGGCATAAATGCTAATAGCTTGATTAAAATCACTGTCCACTATATGTTTGGTAAAATTTTCACTGCCATCATTTTCCCACCACACTATATCATCAGCCAAAGCGCCTGCCCCTAAAACATCTATATCGCCATCGTTGTCCATATCCGTAGCATAGACATGCCAGGCATCTGCAAAACTGCCGTCAATGATGTGCATGGTAAAATTTTCACTACCATCATTTTCCCACCAGGCTATATCATCTGCATCGAATGCAGTTCCTAAAACATCTATATCGCCGTCGCTGTCCACATCTGTGGCATAGACACTATTTGCGCCATTAAAACTTCCCAAAATGGTATGTTGGGTAAAATTTTCACTACCGTCATTTTCCCACCAGGTAATATCATCGGCTATATAAGCCGCTGAAAGTACATCTATATCACCATCACCATCTACATCTGTGGCATACAAACCCCATGCCCCATCAAAACTACCAGCAATGGTGCGCTGGGTGAAGTTTTCACTGCCATCATTTTCCCACCAGGTGACATCATCCGCTAAAGAAGCGGAACTCAAAATATCCATATCCCCATCGTCATCTACGTCTTCCGCAAAAACATTACGTGGTTCAGCATAATTCGTAGCAATAGTATGTTTTGTAAAATTTTCATTGCCATCATTCTCCCACCAGACTATATCATTTGCATTAAAAGCTGCTCCGAGTACATCAATATCCCCATCGCCATCTACATCTGCGGCATAAACACTGATAGCATAATCAAAATTATCATCAATTGTATGTTGGGAAAAGTTTTTATTGCCGTCATTTTCCCACCAGGCAATGTCGTCGGCAAAACTTGCAGCCCCTAAAATGTCCACATCACCATCACCATCTAAATCGGTAGCATAGACACTTCGAGCCCCGTTAAAAAATGTAGCGATGGTACGTTCTGTAAAATTTTCATTGCCATCATTTTCCCACCAGGTGAATTGCCCGGAATTCCAGGCTGTCCCTAAAACATCCACATCTCCGTCGCCATCTATGTCGGTCGCATAGACGCTTATCGCTCCATCAAAACTGCCAGCGATCGTATGTTCTGTGAAGTTCTCACTACCATCATTTTCCCACCAGGCAATGTCATCTGCTAGAGACCCTGCTGCAAGTACGTCTATGTCACCATCTCCATCCATATCTGTTGCATACACATGCCATGCATCACCAAAACTGGCATCAATAATATGTTGAGTAAAATTTTCATTGCCATCATTTTCCCACCATCTAACATCGTCTGCATCAAAGGCAGACCCAAGCACGTCTATATCCCCATCACCATCCACATCTGTAGCATAGACACTATTTGCTCCATCAAAACTGCCTAAAATGGTGCGCTGAGTAAAGTTTTCGCTACCGTCATTTTCCCACCAGGTAATATCATCAGCTATATATGCTGCCGAAAGGACATCAATATCGCCATCACTATCTACATCAGTAGCATATAAACCCCATGCCCCATCAAAACTTCCAGCAATGATATGCTGTGTGAAGTTTTCGTTACCATCATTTTCCCACCAGGCGACATCATCAATATTTGAAGCAGTGCCAAGAATATCCATATCCCCATCTCCGTCCATGTCTATTGCAAATACATTTCGAGCCCCATCAAAATTGGTTATGATGATATGCTCTGTAAAATTTTCATTGCCATCATTTTCCCACCAGGCAATATCATCTCCTTCAAAGGCAGCACCAAGTATATCTATATCTCCATCGCTATCTACATCTGCCGCATAAACACTAATTGGATAATCAAAATTGTCAGCAATCGTGTGTTCAATAAAGTTTTCATTGCCATCATTTTCCCACCAACTGACTTCATTTGAATTGGTTGAGCCTCCAACTACATCCATATCGCCATCTCCATCCACGTCTAGTGCATAGACACTTCGCGCGCCATTGACATTTGCGGTAACGATATGTTTGGTAAAATTTTGAGCATTAATGTGGAGCGTTAAAAAGAGCATATTAAACCAAAGAAAGCTTTTCAAATTTGAACAACTTGATTTGGCATAGTTAATTAGGATTCCATTTTTCATAGATTCTGTTTTTGAGAAATTTTAAATGAATTGGTGAGTTTTAAGTATTTATTCTTACAGGTATGCCCAAATTCAAAAAGTCAGTTTTTTTGGTACTTTTTTTAATTTTTACCGATACTTGCAGCTCTTGGGGCTACTCCATCTAAGAGCATGTTTAAAATTCCATCAATTGACTGTAAGCGGCAAATTTCATCCTGCACTTCGTTAAATTTTTCGCCGGATTGCCCGCATCCGACTGCAAAATTTGCCTCGTTCAGAATAAAATTTGCTCACTTTCGCTCAATCATGAAAACTTAAACATGCTCTAACTTGGGAAAGGCAATGAATTCATTGGAAACTATTATTAAAAGTCTGGTCGAAAACGAGGGATTAAGAAGGTGGGCTAAGAACAAAATTGAGTCTGACAAAGGGTCAAGGGAAGATGTTCAAGATATTTTCCAAATGTCAATTGCTATTCTTTGGAGGAATCTGGTTAGGGGAGATGAAATACAGAATCATGAGGCTTATGTAAAAGCAGTTATTACAAAAAACTGGAATCAAAAAAGCAAGCAAAAACGACTACGGCGAGAAAAATTGAAAAACATCAAATTTAAAATAAGTATCGACTCGGTAGAAAATGAATTTATCAGTCAGGAACAAAATGATATGATTCAAAAAGAACTTGCCAAATTAGATGAACTTTGTAGAAATATACTTAGACTTTTTTATTTTGAAGGAAAGAGTCATCAGGAAATTTCCGACCAGTTAGCCATTGGAAAGAACGCTGTCCAGATTAGGCAAAAATCATACTTTTGTAGAGCAAAATTTAGAGAACGCTTAAAACAAATCCCTAATTTCAAAGACTTATTTTAATGGAAAACAATAGTTTAAAGGAGGTCGAACAATACTTGGATGGATTGATGTCTAAAAAAGACCGTCAAGTTTTTGAGGATAGGCTCTCCAAAGATGATTCCCTTCAAAAACTATTAGAATTTGCCAAATTTGAACAAAAAATCATTGCTACTAATTTGCATAACAATCGATTAGATAAAATTAATAAATGGGATAAAGCTTATCAAAAAAAGAAGCAACAAAGGAATCTAATCAAAGTTGCCGGTATTTTAATTTTGGGTATTATTTTAGGTGCAATATTATGGAACAATTGGTTCAGTCCTTCACCCAAAGAAAAAGATTTCAATCAATTCGATGCGCAAGTCGTAGCATTATACACTCCTCCAGCATCACTCACTGATAGAATTAATCAACGAACAAAAAGTGAAATAGAGCAAGCCCTAAAAAGGACTTCATTAACTATTGAAGAAAAGTATTTTCTGGGGCATCAACTAATCAATGCAGGAGCCTACAAAAAAGCAGAAACGATATTTAAAGAGTTAATAGCAGATGTCAATTATGGCCTGCAAGCGGAATGGTATTTTGTCTTTTGTTTTTATGCTATTAATCAGCATGCCACTGAAGAAAATTCGATTCTCAAATCAATTTTATCTGATTCTCAACATCCTTTTTTTGAAGAAGCTCAACAACTTCAAAAACTCATTTTAGAACGGTCAAAATAAACCTTCCCTGTATCTCCAAATAAATTATAAACTGCCCAATAATAAGGATGTGCTTTGGTTTGATGCTCCTCCAGATATTTGATTTGAGCATTTCGCAAAGCTTCATTTTTAGGAACACCATTTTTAATTTCTTCAAAGAAAGTACTTAATATATAAAAGCTGGACTGGTCATTCAAATTCCAAAAAGTTGAACAAATACTGTTTGCACCAGCAGCACTAAAAGCATGCGCCAAACTTATCATTCCCTCTCCTGGAATATATTCGCCTCTTGCAGATTGGCAAGTACCCAGGACCACCAAATCAGCATTCAGTTTTAATTCATAAATATCATTGGCATAGATGGGATTGCTGGTCTCTAAATTCTTTTCGGAAGGAAAAAGCAAATGACTTAAACCCCCATTTTTTGGATTCCCTACTGCATGAGTTGCGCAATGTAAAACTTGGGCAGAGGCAGCTTCGAGCAGAAATTTTTCCATTGATGCTTCTGGATTTAAGTATAATTCTCCTCCCAAAATTGAATGTCCTTTTTCCACTTCTAATTTTGAGAAAGGTAAAGCAGTATATCCTGTCCTTTCATCAGTTGATCTATCTTCTGACACAGAGGAAATTTCTCCATTATACGGAGCAAAACCGATATAAGGTTTGGTGGATTTTCTTTGATATTTTAATGATTCACTAAACTGGAATGTTCCAGAATATCCCATGCTAATCGTATAGCGATGGATTAAATAATCAAATTGATATTGCTTTCTCAGGTCTTTGGGCTTTGACTGTAATAATGCGTTAAATGGAATAGAATTGATTGCTCCATCAGGAATGATAATCAACTCTGTTTGATTCGAATGAATGGATGAACTAAAAGGGGCAATTAAAAAATCATGCAGAAATAAGGCATCATTGACATAAGCATTCATATAGGTATTAGAAGATTTTATCCCTTTATGCGATTCATTAATGCCCTGAAGAAAGGATGAAATTCTCTTCTCCAATTTGGTTGCCTTTCCCAGGGTTTTTATCTGAATTTCCTTTTGAGTTAAAAATGCAGCTTTGACATAATCCTTTCCCCAGAAATATTCTATTAAAATTTGATTGTCTTTTAATTGCTTCTGTAAATGTCCAGGTTTAATGGTCTGATGCTTAAATCGATAATTATAATAATCAGGAAACTTTTGTTGAATATGTTTTTTAAGCAGGCTGAGTTCGGTAGCTGTAGAATCCAGTTTAATCGCATATTTTCGCCCATCTCCATCTTCAGGTATTATCTGAATTTGCGTTTCATAGAGTTTTATTTGAGATTCCAGCTCATTTAACTGATTTGAAATAGAAGAAGGAACATTCAGAAAATTAAAAGCCTGTCTTGCCTTCAATAAACCGAGCAATTTAACCGCTTTCGAAATTTCAAATTGTTTAAAAACATCCTCTTTCCAATTCGAAGCGGCTCTTTTTTCATATAGTTTACATAACTGTTCTTGAATAGAAACGAATGCCTGATGGATGAAAGAAGTGTACAGCAAATTAGAACGTTTCTGAAAGACATATTCAGCTGCTTCTTCCAAATATAAAATAGCAGAATCTAAATGTATTGGGTCTTGATGAAGCGTGTAAAGTTCATGGAACCATTTGGAGTGCGTTTCAAAATAGGGCAATAAAAAATTAATGTTATATGACTTTTCAAATCGATTGGGAATTTGAAGATTATAAGTACTGGCATTAGTTGTAAAATCTAACCACTCTCTTGCTTTTTCATCTTCATTTTTATTGAGATAACATTTGGCAATTAGTAAGCCTAGCTGTTCTTTTTTGGCAAATTCATTCTTCGTTTCTTCATAAAGTTCCAATAGGATTTTCAAGCCTTTATCGTACAACTGTGCATGAACATAGGAATTTCCAACTTCTAAAAGATGCTCAAACAACAAGTTCTTTGTTGCGGGTAATTTATGTTCATAAATGGTAGTTGCTTTATCAAAAGAATGGGTTGCTTTTTCAAAATTTCCTTTTTCAAGATAGATTTTTCCAAGCCACATGTGTAACAAAGCAGTCGTTTTCAATCCATCAATTCTACCTTCCTGTTCTTCAATTTCCAGTGCTTTGAGTGCTAGATTTTGTGCTTCTTTTAAATCATTTAATTGATATAAAACTCTTACTAATCCCAACCTCACTTCCCCGGCTCTTTCAGTACAAAGGTGATTTCTATATTCTAAAATTTGAAGGGCAATATCAAATTGAATCTTTGCCCGCTCTAAATCTCCTATTGATTCATTGGAAAAAGCAATATTTTTAAAATTGGCGGCTACACCATCATGACAATTCTCAAGGGAAGTAAATTCTAAGTTCTTATTAATTGCTTTGCGAAGATTAAAAATCGCCTTGTCAAATTCACCCAATCCATTATAACTGCTCCCCAGATTATTATAAACAGTAGAAGTAAAACCTTCCCCTTTTTTCTCCCCATATATTTTTATCAAATCTGGCAAGGCTAAATTATTATACTTGATAGCTTCCCCGTAATCCAGACAGGTTAAATAACCTGCAGCCAGATTAACTAAAGCCCAGGCTGCCTCTCCAATGTACTTTGGGCGAGCCTTTTTCAAGACCTCATGCGATTGATGATAGGCAGTTATCATGTTCTCATATTCCCCGATACACTTATTATAAAGTCCAACATTTTTGTACATCGTTGAAAGGGTCAGGGCTGAATAATTAGCTGGATATAATGCCGCCAATTTTTGTGATTTCTGTACAATTACCTCCATAGCATCACATTTGTTTAGCTTTGCATAAGCCAAACCCAACCAATTATAAGATTCAAGTACCATTGGATATTGTTCTCCAAAATGGTGAGCATAGGAGTCACTGACATCGCGTAATAATTTAGCTCCCTGATGCCAGTTACTTTGATAATATTGTCTTTTCCCAAAAAGGTATTGACAATAAAATCGGATAGAATCAGGGGTGTTTTTATGTGCAATTAAGACCTTTAAAATTGTAGAATCATATCCAAAATCCAATTTTTTGAGGTCTGCATATAAGTTTCCAGTATTTAATATGGAGTCAACATTGATGGACTTTGGTTTTGGAGGCATGAGTTTATCCTGTTGTGAACAGGAAAAGGCTATAATAAAACTGACTAAAAGGATGGTGTAGAATTTCATTATTTTGATTTCCTGGATTATTGAGCCTTACTAAGTCCTTAATAAAATCAGGATTGACATCGGAGGCTCATATTTTGATGACTACGTTCAGTGTTTTATTTAGACTTGTGACCCTTTGGAAATTAGCGAAAAAAGATATTTTCAGATAGGTGTTTTTTAAAGGGTAACAAGTCTTTTGTAAATATAGGTCTTTTGGATACAATTTGCTGTTTGCTAGTTTTTGGAAAATAAATACAGCAATGAGGAATTGTACCTTGGATGCAAGGGCAATAGCGAATCTTGTTTTATCAGTTTTATGGTTTGGCATATGAATTGGCGAATTCGAAGTAATTCCGCTCTGAGAAATCAAGCGATGCTCGTCCAGGCAATTAGAACAATAATCAAAACGACTTGCCATAGGGTATTGTGCTGAAAAATGGCGACCAAAGCGAGCAAGAGTAATAATGTGGGAATGGAATTCATAATTTCAATGAAGCGCATAAGAATTAAATCAAGTGGTAAAATGATTCTTTTTGCCAAAAAATCTGCAAACACGGCGATGAAAACCAAACCATAGCCGACCCACAAGGACCAGACTGCCATTTTATTTTTTCGAAATTCCTTCCAAAAGAAAGATGAATCGGTTTTGCTTTGTTCTCGGTTGGAGAACTTGGCAGCAAGGGTATTCATCTTTTTTTGAAGAAGGGCATTGAAAGTTAATTGGTTTTAATTCTTTGAAGAATGTCGTGCAGATAAAGCGAAGCCTGTAGCTTCGCAAAATATTATTGGGGGGCTGTTAATATCATTTTTCCAATCTGACTAATGCGAAAAGACTCAGAAAAATCACTGTAAAAAACGGATAAGGACTACTTTGGAAAAAGTTATCTTCTCCGAATAAGATGGTAACAACTGCTGTAATATAACAAGCCATAGCAAAACTATAAAGTATATATTGTATCGTATTATATAGATTTGACGCTTTCATTTTCCTTGATTATAAATGGTTAAATTTTGACGGCATCAGAAAGTACTGCCTTTATTTTAGGCATTTGCCTCCATGCTGCTTCATAGCCTTTTTTATAAACCCAATCAATTTTTTTGGTATTCAAAAGGTTTATATGACCGATTTCTTGTGGTATGAATACAAAATCACATTGCCCAAATTTACTCTTGGCTTCTGCATACAATCTCAAATCTGCTACTCGACGGACGGTTTTTAAGGTTGTTGAAAAATACTCTTTTGATAACATGGGAACAGGGCTGACGTAGCTTCCTATCAAATGTTTGTATTTTCCCTTTAGAGTATTGACTGGAAAGTTGTTTAAAATACCGCCATCTGAATACAAAACACCTCTAATTTCCAATGGAGAAAAAAGCGGTGGCAATGCCGCAGAAGCTAGTAACGGATTGATCAATTCTCCTTCTGAAAAAATATGGCTTTGAGCATTGGCGAGATCTGTAACAGCGATGAATAAAGGAATATTGAGTGCCGAAAAACGGTCTGTATTAAAATAGCTCTCAAAAAACACACGGTATTTCATACTGTCTAACAGACCTGGTTTTTCAGTGGAATAAAAAGAAAAATTAAAAATCGGAGTATTTTTGAAAAACTGTAACATCGCTTCGGTTTTATGCCCTGCAGCATACAATGCTCCGACTAAAGCCCCTGCACTTGTACCTGCAATGGCTTGTGGTCGGATGCCGTTTTCTTCCAATGCCTGCAATAAACCAATGTGAGCAATACCGCGTACACCACCACCCGAAAGAACAAGTCCCAAATTATCTTCCATTGTTTAGGCAGATTTGATAAGGTTTATTGATGATTCCCGAAAAGTAATTTGGTGGTGTAGTCACTTTTGAAAGTGTTCTTTGGTCAAAAATGCCTGTCTTTCTTCGCTTGTTTTCATACCAAACACATTCTACATCAAGGTCACTTAAAAAGCTGCCTGTTAAAGGATTTTGTTTGAAACAGTATTTCAAAACTATCATTGTTTGTCCTGTTCCTTTTTTGTAGACTCTGTCACCTGGCTTAAATTTTCTTACAGTCATATCTTTTGATTTTTTTGTGAAATTATGATTGACCTTACAAAATTAGAAAGCCACCGTCAGAGCGACGGCAGCTTTCATATTTAACCTCAAAAAACCATATTTTAGGAAGCACTTTCAGGAAGATGAAACTCAAAAGAACAAACCCATTCTATTTGGAAATAACCAACCTTACAATCCAAAGGCATAGAAATATTCACCTGGTAATTCTTCATACACCCCTTCGAGCATCACACCACCTTTTTTACCTTCCAATGCTTTGACTAAATCATCTATGGTTTTAACCTTTTTTCCATCTACTTTGGTAATAATAAAGCCTTTTTGCAAATTGGTATGCTTCCTCAATTTGCCTGCGTACAAATCTTTCACTTTCACACCACCAGAAATATCTAATTTCTTTGCCACCTTTTCATCAAGTGTTTCAAAGTCAGCACCCAGAATGGTCAAGATTTCCTTATGCTCCTTCTTCACCATCTCCGTATTGCCCTTGCGATTGTTCAAAATGACATTGAATGCCTTTTCTTTACCATTCCGATTTACCTTGACAACTACTTCATCACCCGGTCGGTGTCGTGCTACAACCTCTTGCAATTCAGGAGAGCTTTCAACTTTCAGGCCATCTACTTCTACAATAACATCCCCTTCATCAATACCCGCAGCGGCGGCAGCACTGTTTTCCAAAAGACTGTCCACATAAGCACCTGTTGTAACTTCCAAATCTTTTTCTTTTTTCAAATTGCCGTCCACAGTACGAATCATCACACCTAAAACCCCTCTTTGCACAATGCCATATTTCATTAAATCTTCTACGACTTTACTCACAATATTGGAGGGGACGGCAAAGCCATAGCCAGAATAAGCACCTGTCGGGCTGGCAATGGCAGTATTAATTCCAATCAGACCACCTTGTAAATCAACCAGTGCCCCGCCGCTGTTGCCGGGATTGATAGCAGCATCGGTTTGAATAAAACTCTCAACTGCAAATTGCTCACGAAGTATATTGATGTTACGACCTTTCGCGCTCACGATGCCAGCCGTAACAGTTGATGTTAAGTTAAAAGGATTGCCTACCGCCATAACCCATTCTCCCACTTTCACATCATCCGAATTGACAAAAGGAGCAGTCGGCAAATCATCTTCTTTTATACGAATCAAAGCTAAATCTGTCGTTGGGTCAGTTCCTACAATGGTTGCTCTATAAGTTCGATTATCGTGTAAAGTCACTTCCAAATCATCTGCGTCCGCAATGACGTGATTATTGGTTACGATATACCCGTCTTCACTGATAATCACGCCACTTCCCTGACCTACTTTTAATTGTGGCTTGGAGTTTCGGTCAGAAGGTTCCTGTTTAAAATAAAAGTGGGGGCCGAAGAAGTCTTTAAAGGGATCGTTTTTGAAAAAGTCCTCAAACGGATTTCGCATATCTTGATAAGCGTTGTTTCGAGAGGCAACTGTTTGAGTTGATTTTATATGTACAACAGCATCCATCACATAGTCGGCAGTCTTTGTAAAATCCAAGGGAACGACCTCCCCTTCATCGTTCATCGTATACACTGCTTTGGCAGCAGGGCTACTGTTGATGTGTTCAATTTTGATGGTCTTTCCGTTACTGTCATTAAAATAAGTGAAAATGCCCATTGTCGTTGAAGTCACTACGAGGGCTATCAGTCCTGACAACAGGAAAGTTTTATTGATTTTCATTGTTCTTTTGTTTTTTCAAAAGGAAGCCCTGACTGAGAAAAGCTGATTTAGATTAAGGAAAGTCAAGGCTTCCGAGGTTCACGTTAATAAGATGAAAAACTCCCTATTCGCGTTATCTTACATTGCCATTGGATTACCCTATATTTTATGCAATAGCAATCTGACGAGGAGGCAATGCTTTGGCTTCTTCACGTTTGGGTATCAAAACCCGAAGGATACCGTTTTCATATTTTGCCTTGATTTTGGATTCGTCCACCACGCTCTTGGGCAAGTGGAAAGAACGTTGGAATGATTGATAACTAAACTCTTGGCGAGTAAATCGGTCGCCTTCCTTCATTTCATTCTTTAACTCTTTTTTAGATGAAATGGTGAGTGTTTCATTATCCAGGTGGATTTCAAAATCCTTTTTGTGCATACCAGGAGCTGCCATTTCTACTGTAAAACCATCATTGCCTTCAAGGATATTTACAGAAGGAATAGTGGTATTAGTAATAGAATGGTTGTGAGTTCCCCAATCAAAAAAATCTTTGGTGAAAAAGTCGTCGAAGAATCGGGGAAAAGTAGGTAAGAACGAATTACTTCTAATCAGTGTCATAATTACCAAAATTTAAAGGTTAAACAATTAATTATTAAAAAAAATCGTGAAACGATTAATCAGTGGTTGTTATAAAACCGACTGTGCCTTGCGCACACAAAAATCTCATCAAGTTGAATGCCAATTGCATTACCCTGAAAAAATGTCAGTTACTTTTAAAAATCTCTTAACAAATAGGTGAAAAGATGACGGAATTTTAAAACTTTGGTAAATGAAAAAATGTCAGAAATAGTCTTTGGATGGAGAATTGATGTTCCGTTTAAGTTCTAATAAACTTCATTTCCTCATTTTCAAAACCAAGGTATGACCATTGAGATTGCCATACTTTTCTTGCTTATTCTCGCCTTCGTCCTTTTGATGGTCTCTGAGAAATTTTCCACGGATACCTTGTCGGTGGCTTTAATGGTTGTATTGGTTATTTTTGGTTTTGTAAGCCCACAGGAGGGTATAGCAGGCTTGAGTAATGAAGCTGCTGTAACGATACTTGCCTTAATGATATTGACTGTTGGATTGGAGACGACTGGTGTCATTACATTAATTGGTCAAAAACTAAAGCTGCTATTGGTAGGCAACGAATGGCAAACACTTTTGGTGGTCATGTTAATTGCAGGCAGTTGTTCGGCACTTATCAGTACGACCGCAGTGGTGATTGTCTTTATGCGAATTTTGATAAAGTTGTCCCAAAAAATTCCTGCTTCTTTGGCTCGATTATTAATGCCTTTATCTTTTGCAGGGATATTGGGTGGTTCTTGTACTTTATTGGGGACATCTACCAATTTGCTTGTCAGTTCCATTGCCGAAGAAAATAATTTGACAGCCTTTGGTGTATTTGAGTTCTCACATGTCGGTCTGATTTTGTTTTTAGCAGGCATTCTATTTTTGGCTTTCATTGGTCGATATTTATTACCTAAACAAACACAAAAGCGGAACAATCTTATCAAAGAATACATCATTCAAAATTTTCTGACAGAAGTAGTTATTCAAAAAGATTCCAATTTTATTGGCAAAAGAGTTGATGAAACGCCACTTTTTAAGGAGGAAGAATTAGACCTTATTGAAATCAAAAGAAAAGGAGACGACCCGCATTTTCCCAATGAAGTGGAGACACTTCAAGAAGGTGATATTTTATTGGTTAAAACGACAATTGAAAGATTGGCAAAAATAAGAAAAGCCAATGGTTTGGCCTTGCTTCCCCGGCAAAGTTTGATGGATGATGAGCGAATGAATACGGAAGATATGACCCTGTGTGAAGTGATCGTCAGACCAACTTCACGGCTTCTTGGAAAATCATTGGATAAAATCGCTCTCAAAAGAGATTATAATGCCATCCTTTTAGCAGTAAAGAAAAATCGCGAATATTTCAATCAGGATTTACAGGAATTGACCGTTGAAGCAGGAGATACCTTGCTTTTGGAAATTGGAAAATCAAATTTTGAGCATTTCTACAATTTATCTGAATTTGTCGTTTTACAGGAGCATGCGGACTTGGCTGCCAAAACAAGCAAGCGCAACTTGGCTGCTGCCATTATGATAGGTGTTATTTTGACAGCATCTCTGGAAATACTGCCTATTTTGGTAAGCGCATTGACAGGCTGTGTGGTCATGTTTTTTACGGGTTGTTTGGCATTACAGAAAGCTTATCGAAGAATAGACTGGAGTGTATTTTTCCTCCTGGCAGGTGTGATTCCACTTGGCACAGCTATGAATAATGTTGGTGCAAGCCAATGGATTGCCCATACTTTTGTACAGTTTTTTGGGGACGTTTCTCCTCGTATTTTAGTAGCAGTTTTATATGGTGTCACCACTTTATTGAGTGCAGTAATTTCCAATAATGCCACCGCCATATTATTTGCACCTATCGCCATTTCCATTGCCACCAATTTGAATATAGATTCACGTCCATTGCTTTTAACCATTATGTTTGCCGCCAATATGAGTTTTATTTCTCCCATTGGCTATCAAACAAATGCTTTGGTTTATGGAGCAGGGCATTATCGCATTTCCGACTTTTTTAGAGTAGGAGGATTGCTTACATTATTGATGTGGCTATTGGTGGCTTGGTTGATTCCGTTGTTTTATTTTTAATGTATTTTTAGTAAGTACCTGGACTTTATTCCAAAATAATTTGTTTGGCAAAAACTAATCTTTTGAATTCATTCAGCTCCATTTTTTTCCTCATAAATTCCCAAACATCAGACAAAACCTAATATGGCGAGATTCCGATTCATTTTTGCATCGTGATTAAAAAATTATTTCATCAAATAAAACCACTTTACAAAAATGAAAAATTTCATCGCCATGCTTAACAACTACAAAATAACAATTACAAGCAACTTTATTGCTTTTCTATTTTTCGCCATGTGCTTGATGGTTTTTACCACTACCTCAGCCCAATCACCATCCACCCAAGCACATAAAGTAGCGACTGATTACCTTATCGAAAATAAAGCGACACTGGGATTAACCGACCTGGACCTCGCTGATATTAAAACCAATGATACCTATACAGATGCGCATAATGGATTGACTCATATTTACTTGCAACAAAGACACAATGGTATCGAAATTAAAGATGCCATCACAGGCCTTCACTTTAAAGAAAACGGGGAAGTACTGCATGTAGCCAACCGTTTTCAAAAGAAGTTGGCAACCAGATTGCAAAAATCACCTATCGCTATGAGTGCTGCTGATGCAGTGAGTGCTGTAGTTAGTGATTTGAATCTGGAAAGCCGTTCTGCTTTAGTAGAAATGGAATCAATAGGTGGGGCAGATAAAAAAGTCATCTTTGAAAAGTCTGATATTTCTTTGAATGACATTCCCGCTAAATTGGTTTACTTGCCAATAGCTGATGGTAGTTTGAGATTGACCTGGGAAGTACAGATTTATGAAACCAATGCTCAACACTATTGGATTTCCTACATAGATGCAGAGACTGGACGCTTATTACACAAGCAGGATATGGTGATAAGCTGCAATTTTGACCATGCCGACCATGAGCATGGTGCAGGTTGTGCGCACAGTGTAGATGTACAAGAATTTTTTACTCCTTCTATTCCAGATGCTACTGAAAACTTTTTTACTCATACAAATGAAAACTTCAGTTCGGCCCAAAGCCATTTTTACAGAGTATATGATGCTCCATTAGAAACACCAAATCACGGCGGTCGATCTTATGTATATACCAGCGGTGACCCTGTCGCTTCTCCTATGGGATGGCACAATGACGGAAATACATCTTACCTGGTGACGAAAGGAAATAATGTTTATGCTTATGAAGACCACTCTGGTGGCAATGCCGGAGCTCCTGCTGTTGGAGGTATTATTCCTGGTCAACAATTGAATTTTGATTTTCCTATTGACTTAACTCAAGATCCTCATACTTACACCAATGCAGCAATTACCAATTTATTTTTCTGGAACAATTACATCCATGACGTGATGTACCACTACGGTTTTGATGAAGCAGCTGGTAATTTCCAGGTAGATAATTTGGGCAAAGGCGGTATTGGAAATGATGCTGTCATGGCAGAAGCTCAGGATGGTGGAGGAACCAACAATGCCAACTTCCTGACATTACCTGACGGTGTTCCTGGTAGAATGCAAATGTATTTGTGGTCTTCTAATGAAGCTGCTGATTTAGTTCATATTGATAATTCAAGCAGCTACCAGAATGGTGGGGTTAGTTTTTCAGCAGTTCCTGCTGCTTTTGGTCCTGCAATCACAACGACAGGTGTAACTGCAGATTTGGTATTGGTGGAAGCAAATGTAAATTCTGCTTCCACTTGTAATCCTTGTGGATGTGGAACTGGCGCAGGTGCGCCATTGCCTCCAAATAATGATGTGAATGGAAAAATAGTCCTTATTAAACGTGGCGACTGTTCTTTTGTAGAGAAAGTATTGGGCGCTCAATCTGGTGGTGCAGCTGGTGTAATTGTTTACAACCATACTGCTGGCGCTGGTGCCATTGCAATGGGTGGAGATGAAACAGGTAATGCGGTAACCATTCCTGCAGTAATGGTGAGCTATGAAGATGGTTTGGAACTGGAAGATGAAATCGCTCTGGGCAATATCACTGTTTCTCTAAAAAGATTAACGCCTGCTCCTCCAAACAAGGATGGAGATTTGGATAATGGCATTATTGCCCACGAATACGGTCATGGTATTTCCATTCGCCTCACTGGCGGACCACAATCTACTTGCCTTGGAGGTGACGAACAAGCAGGTGAAGGATGGAGCGATTTCTTCGCTTACATGACCACAATGGACGCCGCTACTATTGCAGATGCTGGACATTCTGGAAGAGGTATAGGTACTTATGTTTATGACCAACCAATTACAGGCACGGGTATCAGACCTGTAAGATATGCACGCGACATGACCGTGAATGATTATACTTATGAAGATATCAATAATGCAGAAATTACTGTCCCTCATGGTGTGGGCTTTGTTTTCGCCACTGCCCTTTGGGATATGACCTGGAATTTGATTGATGCTCATGGTTATGATCCTGATCTTATCAATGGAAACCCAAATGCTGGGAATATTCTGGCTATGCAATTGGTTATTGATGGTTTGAAATTGCAACCTTGTAGCCCAACATTTCTCGAAAGCCGTGATGCAATTTTAGCTGCTGACCAGGCTTTGACAGGTGGAGCAAACCAATGTTTGATTTGGGAAGCTTTTGCTAAAAGAGGAATGGGATTCAGTGCTATTTCAGGCACCAACTCAAGAGGTGATGAAACTGAAGCATTCGATTTGCCTCCTAGCTGTTTGCCTGATTTGGTAATGGACAAAACTGCCAATTATTCTAAAGTAGCCAATGGGGATGTGTTGACTTACACTTTGAGTGTGACGAATATAGGAGGACAAGCTGCTACTGGTGTTGTCGTGACTGACCCAATTCCTACGGGCACTGCTTATGTTGCTGGTTCTGCCAGCAATGGTGGCGCTTTGGTAGGCAATGTAGTGACATTCCCCGCTACCAGCATTGCTGTAAATGAAACCATTACCAGAACTTTCCAGGTGACTGTAAATACTGCGACTTCAACAACTTTGATATTTGATGACAATATGGAAAATGGTCAAAGTGGCTGGAGTGTATCTCCCGGAGCTAATATGTGGGGATTGCAAAATAGCCAATCCAATAGCGGACAATTTGCCTGGTTTGCAGAAGACCCCAATAATGCAAGTGAACAAACTTTGACACTTTCCAGCTCTGTTGCATTACCAGAAAATGCAGAATTGAGGTTTACACACCAATTTGATACAGAAGCTGGTTTTGATGGTGGAGTAGTTGAAATTTCAAATGACGGTGGAACCACCTGGTACGATCTCGGATCAAGCATGACTCAAGGCGGTTATACAGATTTTATTCCTTTGGCAAATAACCCAATGATCAATGGTTTCGCTTTTGGTGGGCAAAGCAATGGCTGGATGACAACGGTTGTAGATTTGAATATTTTCAAAAATCAGACTGTATTGATTCGCTTCCGCTTTTCTTCAGATGTATATACGCCCGGAGTTGGCTGGTGGGTAGATGATGTAATTATTGGACAAAATGTGACCTTGGTACACAATACCGCAGACTTTACCAGCCCAATTGAATCTGGAAGTGCTTCTGTAAGTGTAATTGTAATTGATGGACAAAGCCAGGCAGCTATAGGAAATCCAAACGACGATACTATATTCCAAAATGAAATAGCCAATAATTTCCAGACTGCTGACATCAACTTAATCGCTTACCCAAATCCTGCGAACAACTTCTTGAATATCAAATTACAAGGTACTTTGAATGGAAATGCTGAATTGAGAATGGTAAATGCTCAAGGGCAGATACTTGAAACACAAATTATCTTGGCTGAAGAAAGCGACAATACCATAGAATTGAATACTTCCGAGCTACCAACAGGAATGTACATTATTAGTGTGCAAGACGAGGGTTCTATCAATTCTACAAGAATCATGATTCAGAGAAACTAAAGAATAAGAATGAGTGCATCAATGGGGTTTTAGCACACCCGGCCGTGGCATTTTTTAAAAGTGCCACGGCATTCTTTAGTAAGGACGAAAAAATAAGGTTTCGATTTCAAGTCAGAGATTTTGATGCTAGACGAAGAACGAAGAAGGAGTATAGCCGTAGGCTACGCGACTGATAAGAGATGAAGTATAGCGGCATAAGATCGGCTTGAAATCGATAGGTTATTTTTTCGTCGTTACTTAATAAGGAAATATCTGATTCCTTTGTATTTGAAGTATTTATCTGTTCCTTTGAGCTTCAAGAGCCCTACCTAAATCATTTAAAATATTAGCCATGATTCCATTTTGCAATCTCCGGCATGTCCGAATTGGACTTGTTTGTCTATTTCTTTCCTTTCTTTTTTCCCAAAATGTATTTGCAGCATGTTCTGAATCGAATGCAACCGGAATAGCAACTGGTAGCCAGGGCTTAATGGTCGGGCAATCCTTCACCATGAGCCTTTGTTCGAGCGGCAACTTTACTTCTATTCAAGTCACTTCCAACACGAACAATTCAAATGCTACTTTAAGAATTTATCAAGGGGCTGGATTTGGTGGCACAGAACTGCATTCACAGTCCTCAGTTTCAATATCTATTGGAGGAAACACCATTAATTTGAGTAGCAATGTAGCTTTTACCAATGGTCAAACCTATACATTTAGTTTAGAGGTAGGAGGTGGTTTTTTGGATCTTACCCGGAATTCTACTGGCATGAATGTGTATGGAGGAGGAACGCTTTTTGACGCAAACGGAATGTCGGTTGCCAATGATGATTTGGTATTTGTGGTCAATACTGATGCACTAGTGCTACCAGTTGAACTCTCAAAGTTTGAAGCGACTAAAAGAGATAATTCAATAGTTCTTGATTGGGAGACGGCTACAGAAGTTGAAAATGAAGGTTTTGAAATTCAAAGGAGTGCGAATGCTCAATATTGGGAAAGTATTGCTTTTGTGGAAGGACGAAGCTATTCAAATGGAGCTCTGATGTATCAATTTGTAGATAGAAATCCCCTTCAAGGCAGCAATTATTATCGATTAAAACAAATTGATTACGATGGTCAGTTGGTTTTTTCTCAAATAAGAAATGTACTTTTTAATGAAAGTCCAGACAGAGTTGATCTTAAAATATATCCCAATCCTGTAAGCGCTGGCTCCTTTTTGAATATCCAAGTCTTTGATGATTCTGTTGAATCGATATTCCTTACAGATCTTATGGGTAAAATGATTCTACAGGAAAATTCAAATGATTTTTCTCAACAAATAAATATTCCCAATAACCTGCCAAAGGGGGCTTATTTCATTATTGTAAAGACAACAGGAAATAGAATGATGAAGAAAATAATGGTTCAGTAGAAATAGGGAAGTGGGGGGCAAAGTATAAAAAAGATGCTCACAGATGCAATAAACCAGAGGCAAAAGCAGCAGCCTCTTCTCCACCTAGTCGCTGAATTTGATGCAATAATTCTATAACAGGTTGTGCATTAATGGAATCAAACCGTTTTCTAAATGTGGTAGTATTCATACAGCATACAACTGGGTAGTAGAAATTTCTTTGTGTCCAAGAAATTTCTGGACTTCAGCAATGTCCATTCCGAGATTCAATACTGTGGTAGCCACAGTAGGACGCAACAGGTGGGGATAAACGCGTTTTTGAATATCCGCTTTTCCAACAATGCTTCTTACAATTTGCCCAATGAATTGGCGAGTATATTTTTGAGGTTTCTGACGACATGGAAAAAGAGGACCAGCTTTTCGTTCTTTAATGTGAATTTTTCATTGTATTTAACACCCTTTAAAAATTGTTTCTTGGAGCCAACAGAATAGTCCTTATACCATTCCAGCCACTCAAAACTAGCAATTCGCTTAGCCATATCTTCAACGGCTGCTCGATAAATACTCACTAAGGCTTTGTCCTGTAGTCCAACAAAAAACCAAATAACCGAAATAATCAAACCTAGTAGAATAGGGAAGATAGCAGCTTCAGGCTAGCCTTTGTCAAACAGCAAATAACCCAACAATCCAAATAAAGCTAATTCAACAGTTAAAAAGTAATTGAATCGAGTCCAAAAACGACTAAAATGGCCTTCCAGGTAGTTTATTTTTAGTTGGTAATCTGTTTTGTAGAAATCGAAATTGTTGTTGGATATGGTGGTGAAATTAATAGGTGAAAATTAATTCTTTGGATTGGAACAAATTGAAATCCCTCCTAAAACAGGACCTAAGATCAATTCACTATTTTGTTCATTTGCACCTGGAAATGTACGGATTAAATATTTTCGCCTGGATTCCAGTATGACTTCTATAAAATAAATGTTTTTTCTAAAATCCAATGTTTCTAATATTTCAGTAGATTTTGTGTGGTATCTAAGATAATTGCTTTCTGATAGGTCTGTTTTTTTGGTAATTAACAAACTGGAAACAATCTCCGACTGATTTGTATTCAGACCTCCTGAAATAAGTGCCCATTTTTTTAACAAAACAGTTATCTTTTGGTCTGAGTCTTTAAAAACAGGTTGGTTTATCTTGGTATTTGTTATTATTTTAAAATAGACTTCTAATTTAAGTTCACTATTGGGCAGAATGTTAAACGGATTAATTGAATAACGCAAACTATGTTTGTGTAATCCACTAGATTTGATATTGAGAGAGGCAGACATTTCTTCAAAACCAAATATTTTTTCATCAGGGTTAAAGTTTTTAGGATTATTATCCTTATCAACAGGATTGCTAGTTTCCCTAGCCAGGACTGGTTTTACTCTACCAAGATTTATTTTACCAATAGAATTTTCATCAATAATGCCTGTGGCTCCTACAGTATTCCAACAATTACATTGAGAAGAAACAATAAATGATTCTATTAGAAAAAAGGATAAAATGAGCAACTTTTTCATAAGTGATTTATTATGAGTATTTCTAAATGAAATTGAAAACTAGGATTAAAATATCTCCAGCAATTCAATCATATTGAAATAATTATCTCTGCCAAAATATTCAAGCCTTTGCCGAAATTCTTTGTTTTCTAGTTCAATTGGGTGTGGGATGAGATCAGAGGTGGATGGATTTGTTTCTTTTTTCCACTTAGTATATTTGTAATACTCAAAAGGAGAAATTAGAACATTATCAAGCGTATAATCTTTTAAGGAGCAGATTTGATTCCAATAAATAAAAGTGGGAGAGTAGCAATTATGTCCAAATAAGTCTTTAATTTCTGGTTTAACCTCAATCTTTAAAATATCATTTTTATACTTTTCAGGTATTATCAATTGAACCTTACTATTTGCCCACATACCTTGGGTTACTTGGATGAAAAAAGAATCAGAAGGTATTAATTTTTCAGATTTTTCATCAGTGATTGTAAAATTCCAACTTATTTCAAAAGGCTCATTACTTCCATAAATTTCCAATAACCGTTTTGTATTTTTAATTTGGAGCGTTTCATTTAATTCCTCTGTTATTGCATTTCCATCGATTTCAAGGCTTTCATTTTGCCCGGTTATATAATATGGTGTAAATTCAAATTCTATAGTATCCAGCGTGTAGGGCTTTCCAAAATAATCAAGAAAATTTCGATAATATTTTCGAGTCCTTTTTCTGGGAAGACCATTGATGATGGCTTGCCAGGATTCATTTTTGTGCATGCTTTTTTTATGTTGCCCGGTTAATTTTCCAGATAAGGACATTGTTGGAATCCTAAATTCAAAATTCTTATGAGAAGTTTCTGCTAAAAGAACGACTTCTTGAGCAGGAGACAAGCCTAGATTTTTAAGTTCCGCAAAGCCTTCCCCTTCACGGAAAGATTGTTTTTTGAAAAAAGCTTGAGATTGAGCTGTGGTCTTATTTTGAATCTTGAGGAGAGAAAAGTCAGCCTTTTTTACATTTTTTGGTAAAAGAAGATTGGTAAATTCAAAATCAGCATGGAGACTCTTTTTTCCGGCTTCGTCTTTTAGTTTGAGAGAACCATCTTGATATTTCATATCTATTGAAACCTGGCGTTCCAAAGGAATATCCGATGATTTTTGCACTTCAAAAGTATCACTCTTTCTAATGCGAAATGCCACAAAGCCCTCTTTTCCACCTCCATTACCCACACTTACCGATAAAGTTATGTAGCCTTGAAGTTTTCCTGTGATTCCATTAAAACATATATCTTCAAAATTTACTCCCAAAAGAGTATCCTGAATTATGGTTGGCTCAGTGACTTTGAGTACTACCTTTCCCTTATATTCTATACCGTGTTCTTTGCCATTATCTGCATCCGGATAAGCTACCGTTACATTGCTAATTTCATGTACATTATCACCAGGTATTCGGATTTCAAAGAGTTGTTGTTCAGTTTCAGGATCAAGTTCAAAAGCTATTCTAAATTTGCCTGAATGGTTCTTTTCTCTGGTCCAGGTTTTATACCCTGGAGAGGCAATCCCGGTAATGGTTGTTTTGGGAAATCTGGATGTCTCCCCTTTGGCAAAAAATTCATGATTGTGGAAGCGATTAGAGTCATCATTCAAGAATAAAATAAAATATTCATTTTTTTCTTCCTCATACCACCACACTTGTTCACAAGGATGAATTTCAGGTCTGTTTCCATGAACATATTCTCGAACAAAAGGTCCATAGAAACAAACTTCTTCATCAACCAATGGAGATTTTCCACCTTTTGGAAACCACGGATTATTGTACCATTTTTCGTCGGGTGTAATTTCTGCCTCAATTAAAAACTCTCCATTGGTTTTACCTTCAAACCAATCTAATCCACCATCAGCGACTATATCAAATCCTGTATGACAAATATCTTCATTCACATCAAATTTAAACCTTAATGCCTCTTCAACCATCCAATCAAAAAAACCATCTTCGCCAGGTAGCCCTTCTTTTGGGAGAATGTGAATATTCCAGTCCATTTCATCTCCGTATCCATTAAAGGTTTTAAAAACATCAATGTTTCCACAAAGAATCTCTTTTTGATTCGAAAGTGGAATCCAGTTCAAACCGCAGTCAATATCAACAATCTCAACATCTATAGTTTTTTCATTGGCAACATCTAAAGTTGCGTGAGTAACACATCCTACTATTCCTCCTAAAAAAAATCCTATAATGCAACCTGTTATTGCTCCTTCAATTTCATCTACTAATTTGCTATTATGTAAAGCCGCAAAACTTCCAATATTATGGCCTCCAGGGTCAATTCCTTCAATGCCTTGATAATGGTCAACTATTTTACGATAGGTTTTTATATCTCTGTCACTGCAAGCAGGTACATTGCTTGCATCAAAATTTTCTAAGTTTTCGGAGTTAATACTTGTTAAAGAAAGAGCTCCAAGAGAAGGTCCCAATATTTCTCCGTTTTGTAAAAATTGTAAGGAAGGGTCTAAGGGCTTCCTGGAGGTTTTCAGGATGGCTTCTACAAAATAAATATTCTTTGAAAAATCTAGTAGTTCATGAACTCTGGTTTTTTGAAATTGGTAGTCAATTTTACTTGCCGATTCACTGTGTAAATTTAGGTAAGCAATAATTTCAGTTTGGTTTGCATGATTTTGAAATTCGGTATTCCATTTTTTTAATAAGATAATTAATCTATCTGTTTCAGGGTTAGGTATTTTAAAATATACTCCTAATTCTAATGCAGTTTGGTCATTTTTGGGCGCCTCAAAAGGACTAATTGGGTATCGAATACTGTATTCACCAGCAGGGACTATAGGATTAATATGGGCGGATACATCTTCCCATCCAAATTTTCTTGAGTTGATTTCATTAGGGCTTGAGTTAGGATTTGAGTTTTCTAAAAGTGGTGGAGAAACCCTGCCTAGATTAATTTTTCCAATAGAATTTTCATCAACTATTCCGCTCGAACCCGTTGCATACCAAAAATTGGGACAACAACTTTTTGAGCTTGAGTTTCCGGGAGGAATAATCGGTTCTTCTTTTTTTCCGGGTTCTGTACCTTCTTTTGGAGTTACTTGAGTCTTCAAAGGGTTTTCAAAACTGAATAAAATGATAAGAAGTAAATATATTCTCATTAAAATAATTTTTAATTAAGATGAGATATTCTATACGGTTTCTAAGATTTAAGAATGGTTTTGATTCTATTTTTTTGATTTTTTTAGGCTATGGCTTGATAAATCAATCTGAAATAAGTTTTCGTTCATAGGAATTTCATTTTGTTTATGATTTTTAAATAATTCCAAAGGTATCGTGAAAAAAGCCATAACAGATGGGAGTTTTGGTTTGATCATTAGCATGATTATCCAATAAATAGCACTATTATCTCAACAATAAAATTCAATTCATTTATTAAAACCCCAAATTATCTTTCCGATACTTTTTAGGCGAAATCTGAAAGTGTTTTCGAAAAACTCTGGAAAAATAATTTGGGTCTCTGTATCCTACAGCATAGGCAATTTGGGCAATGTTGATCTTACAATCCTTTAGCAAATTTTTGGCCCTTTCCAATCTGATAGCGTGAATCAATTTAGTAGGTGGCATTCCTGTAGCAAGCGTTATTTTTCTGTGTAGGGACGAACGACTGCAATTGAGGACCTCACAAAGCTGTTCTATATTGATTTCAGGATTTTGAAGATTGGTTTCAACATGAATTTGAATTTCTTGAATAAAAGGATTGGTGGAGTTTACAGGCATTGATTAGGAATTAATTTTGTGAATTCCTTTCAAAAGTGAGATAATCGAAGGGTAATGGTGCCCATATCTGATATTCCAAATATTATGAACCAAAAACAAACTGCCTCACCCGAAATTCCGGATGAGGCAGTCCCTTGGCAACAGTATTCAGTTTGCAGTGGTCAGTTGTTGACTTCTGCTCACTGCATACTGCTCACTGCATACTATTTACTGTACTTAAGCCCTTCTGACATTTGCAGTCCCATATCGATTCACAACCATGTTTTTCAATTGTTTGCGGGCATAAAAAATGCGGCTTTTTACCGTCCCGATGGGTATGTTCATCGCTTCAGAAATTTCGTCGTAGTGATAGCCTTCGAAAAACATCTTGAAAGGTTTGCGGTAGTCTACTGTCAGATTTTCCAACATTTTGCCCAATTCTTTCATCATGATTCGGGAATCTCCCGTGTTGTGAACAGACTTATTTCTGATGGCATTCATACATTTCACAAAAGGTGTTTCCACCTTGTTACGAGTGCGTTGTTTTCTGTAATGATTGATGAATGAATTATACATTATTGTTGTTATCCAGGACTTGAAATAGGTGCCCTCCTGAAAACTATTTCGGTTTCCGTAAGCTCTCATGGCAGTTTCCTGCACTAGATCTTTCGCATTTTCTCTGTTGCGGGTCAATTTCATTGCAAAGGCAAACAATTGGTCTTCTAATTGGCTAAAATTTTGATTGAATTCTACAGTTGTCATGTCAAGTGCTTTTTTTGGTTAGTAATAATAGTTAGGCCTTGAGAATGATTTCTCAAGAGGTTTTTTTAAGGGATTTAAGATCTGATTCCGTATTTACTGTTTTATCAGGCAACCATTAAAATTGCAGAATTGGTTGCTTGTTCTTTCTGATTTTGCAGATAATGAATGCAAGATTGACTCACCTTGAATTGCATTTCCTGGAGTAGGTCTGCTTCCATCAAGATATTTAGGAAAGCGTCGGAAAGAATTTTGAGTTTTTGAAAGTTTCTGGCTTTCCGAATGAAACTCAACTGTTGTTTGAGACTTGTTACTTTTGAAATCAATTCATCTAGGAATTGTTCTAAAAGAGCGTGCTTTTTGAGGTAGCCATGTATTTTTCTGAGTTTTTTCTCAGCAACAGGTTTCTCAACTTGCCTTTGTAGCAATTTCCCATTGCTGTAAATGATTTGACGGCTATGGACTAATCGAGCTTCTAATTGCTCAATTGTTTTTTGATTAAGGCTGAGGGAATTTTTTTGTTTCATTTTCGTCTTTGTTTTAATTTTTTTGGTTAGACTTTCAAAATGGTTTTTTCGGGGTTAAAAAATAACTTCTTTTCCAAAATACTCAGTTAGGGTTTTGATTTCAAGTGGTTTTTACAAAACTTCTTTTCCCGATTTATTTGGGAATTTCCATTTTGCGGGTTCAGTTCTCAAATGATTTTTAGATTGAGGTTTTTCAAAATAACCTATTAGAGTTTGTTAATAAATTATCTTGATAAATTTGTTTTTTGATAAATCCTATTTCAAACGGCGTGCCAACTTTTTAAATTCCTGATAATCAAATAGTTATGACCATTATTTTAAATAACTATTTTCTGATATTTCAGAAAAATGATGATATTTAATCAAAAAACTTTTAAAAAATCGAATCTCATAATTTTTTTATATACCTTTGAAAAAGAACCAAAAACATTATGGATCTTTCTACACATTCGGAAAACGAATTATTACAAGCCTACAATCAAGTCATTGACGCAATGGACAAAGGGGTGATGTGGCTTACGAAAGAAGGTAATTTTTGGGAGGTAAATGAAAAATTTGCACGCGACTTAGGTTATCAAAAATCTGACTTTAAGACGAAAACCATCTTTCAGGTTAATCCGCATTTCAGTTTATTTCAATGGAAACGCCTCTGGAGAGAACTCCTGGCTGAAAAACGCATTGAACAAGACACCGAGCATGTCAATCGAAATGATATATTAATTCCCGTTTTGCTAAAAGGGGAATTGGTAAATATTGATGGTAGGCCACTGATGTGTGGAATTGTGGAAAATAAAATCGAAGCCAAAAAATTTGAAGCCTTACTAAATATGGCTTCTAAAATATCTAAAGTGGCGGCTTGGGAATGGGACTTGATTACGGGCGAAATTACCTTTTCAGAGGAAATGTACAAACTTTTGGATATTCCTCGCACAGACCATATCAACAATGATAATGTGGAAGCCTTTGCAAAAAATATTCTTGCCAGGGCAGATTATGATTCTTTAATCGGTAAAATAGCACTCGCCATCAAGAAGGGAGAAGCTTTTGAAACAGAGCTAAGCATTACTTCAGGCGAAAAAAACCAAAACCGCCCCATGAACCTCAACGTGTTGCCTGTGGCCTCCGAAGACCTCCTGGAAGGTGAATACCGAACCCTCAAATTATATGGAACTTTACAGGATTTCGGCACGATTGCAGGCAGAACGAAGGAGATGTACTTTTCTCAGTTTTGTATTGAGAATGTCCGCGACATGATTTTTTGGATAGAGCAAAGTGGGAAGGTGCTCTATGTCAACAAATCGGTTTGTGATAAATTGGAATATACCCTTGAAGAAATGAAGGAGAAAATAGTGATGGATTTTGACATGGGTATTAAAAAAGAAGAATTCGAAGGGGTGATTTGGGACAGATTGAGAGCCGAAAAACAATTCGAAATTAATTCCACGTACAAAACCAAATCTGGTAAAACATTCCCAGTCCTGATTTCTGCCAATCATATTATTTTTGAAGGCAAGGAATTCGCTTGTGCATTTGTGCGAGATGTGACCTTCAAAAAAGAACGGGATAAGCTTTTTGAATTGACCTTCAAAACACTCAATGAGGCCAATGATATGATTATTTGGACACAGCCCGGCGGAAAAATTACTTATTTCAATGATACCATGTGTCGAAAACTAGGTTATACAAGAGCTGAATTTGAGCAATTAAACCCCTCCAAAATGGTTTTAGGTTATGCCGAAGAAAAACTTGAGAAATTTTGGGAAAGGCTCAGGAAGGTAAAAAACTTTGAGTCTGAAACTACTTTTATTAAGAAAAACGGCGAACTCATCTTAACCGAAGAAACCATTAGCTATCACAATTTTGATGGCGAAGAAACGAGTTGCAGCATTATAAGAGACATTCGAGCCCGAAAAGCCGAAGCCCAAAAATTACAGCATGCCTTTGAGGAAATAAGCGATTTAAAAAACCAACTGGAACAGGAAAACACCGTTCTCAAGGAGGAAATCGAACTCGAATTCAGCTTTGACCATATCATCAGTCGCGACCCGAATTACAAAAAAGTATTGCGCCAGGTCGAGCAAGTTGCCGATACCGACGCCACCGTTTTAGTACTAGGCGAAACGGGCACGGGTAAAGAACTGTTGGCGAGAGCCGTCCACATGTTGAGTGACAGGGCGGATAAAAATATGATAAAAATAAATTGTGGCGCCTTGCCTGAAAACTTGATCGAAAGTGAGCTTTTTGGACACGAAAAAGGAGCATTTACAGGCGCTTATCAACAAAAGAAAGGGCGTTTTGAAATGGCACATAATGGAACTTTGTTTTTAGATGAAATGGGTGAGTTGCCCTTGGACTTACAGGCCAAATTATTGAGGGTGCTTCAGGAGGGTGAGTTTGAACGAGTAGGCGGCAATAAAACCATAAAGGTGGATGTAAGAGTCATTGCAGCAACCAATCGAAACCTGGAAAAACAGGTCGCAAGGGGAAAGTTCAGGCAAGATCTTTTTTATCGCCTGAATGTATTCCCCATTCACAATATCCCCCTTCGCGACCGACGTGAAGACATCGAACCCCTGGTTAAATTTTTTACAGACCGCTTTTGTCAAAAATTTGGAAAAAAAATTGAACAAATACCACAATCGATCTTTAATAAGATGATGAGGTATGAATTTCCTGGAAATGTTCGGGAATTGGAAAATATGATTGAAAGAGCTGTCATTTTGACAAATGGAAAAGTTTTAAAACTGGACGATGCCCTCTTTGCAACCATAAAGTCTGAAGATGCCAAATTTAAAACCATGGACGAAATGCAGCGAAACCACATTTTGAAAGCACTCAAAAGAACAAAAGGAAAGGTGAGCGGAAGTGATGGTGCTGCCATGCTTTTGGGCATGAATGACAAAACACTGAGCTCCCGTATGAAAAAACTAAATATCGGAAAACTGGACTATCTCAAACCCTGAAATGCTGTACAAAACATTCCACACTTTCTGATATTTCATCAAATTTCTGATATTTCATCAAATCTTTTTTATTTGCCTATCTCAATAAGCTGATAATCAATGATTTAAATAATGGAACGATATTCGCATTATTGTAATAGATGCCCTTAGGGTATGATAACTACCAACATCGTGAAGAGCCATATTAATTATGAACAAATTTCGGACGCCGATTTTGATGAAAAAATAAGAAAAAACAGTCGGCCTATTGTACTTACCTTCCATGCCCAATGGTCTGGTACCTCCCAAATGTTTATCAATGTCGTGAATTCCTTGGCTTCCGACCCGATTTACGATTTCGATTTTTATATCGTTGACATTGAAGCCTCTCCTCATCAGGCAGCTCTTTGGAATATTCGAAATGTACCCACAACCTGTATTTTGAATGAGGGCGAAATCATTGACCGATTCAAAGGCATGTTGTCTAAAAATCGGCTTCGAATGAAATTAAACAAAGTATTATCAGATAGTAGTTATGACATCCCCGCAGAGTGAGTTCGAAATTTTCTTTACCTTGCCTCAACATTTAATATCTAAAGGATCCATTTTTCTATCACTAGACTTTATTCGAAAAGATTTCATTGGTGACACCGTCAACCATCATCCCTTGGCCGTCTACCGAATAAAATCTACGCTACATAAAATAAGATCATGCCTGGCACAGGTGCGAATTATCCATATCCATATAAAATTGATTTGAGCAATTGTGAAGATGAACCCATTCACATTATTCAAATCATCCAGGACCAGGCATGCCTGATTGCTTGCTCACCGAAAACGCTGGAAATATTACAGGTCAGCGAAAATATCTCTCGCATTACAGCTATTCCCGTTCCCGATCTTTCGGGCAAGCATTTACAGGTTCTTTTGGATGAAGAAACTATCAATTTGATTCGGGACACGATGGAAAAACCTGAGAGCCTTCGGGGCATTAATCCAATTCGGGTTTCCTTTTTTCAGAATGATAATTTGCTTTGGCAAAATCTGATTGCTCATATTCATCAGGATATTTTGATTTTGGAGCTTGAGCCAATTGATGAAAAAATAGGCAGCTCCGAATTTCAATACCAACTCAGCCAAAGTATTTCCAAAATCCAAAGTATTAGCGCTCTGCCCGACCTCTTTGATACCGCAGCACTCGAAATTAAACAATTGACTGGATATGATCGAGTCATGGTTTATCGCTTTGATTCAGACTATAACGGAGAAGTCATTGCCGAAGCGCGCGAAGCACATTTAGAACCTTTTTTGGGATTACATTATCCGGCGAGTGACATTCCGCGACAGGCCAGGGATTTATTTCTGAAAAATCAGGTTCGATTGATAGAGAACATTCATGCGGGTAGTTCACGCATTATCCCAAGTCTCAATCCAAAGACACAACAAGCCCTTGATTTGACCTACAGTGTATCAAGAGGCGTATCGCCCATCCATGTGGAGTATTTGAACAATATGGGCGTTTGCGCTACACTCAATATTTCCATTGCACACAATGACCGACTTTGGGGGTTATTTGCCTGTCATCATTATGCGCCCAAATTTGTGGATTTTACCCTTCGGACAACTTGCCGATTTATTGGTCAAATCTTTTCCGGGCACCTGGCTCTTCAGGCAGCAAATGATTTCCGACAATCTGTATTGCAGGTCAATATTGCCCGTTCGCATTTGTTTGAGCAAATCAGTAAAGACTGGAATGTAATTGAAGGATTGACGAAAGGCCCCTATACCCTTTTGGATATGGCCGACTGTGGTGGGGCAGCCATTTCTATTGAAGGAGAAATGACTTTGATTGGCAAAACACCCAACAAAAACCAGGTAATGGATATTGTGAATTGGTTGGAGGGTCAAGAACGAAAAGCTGTTTTTCATACGAATGCTTTGCCCAAAATTTATCCCGATGCACATGAGTTTAAAGATACAGCTACAGGATTAATGGCCATCAATATTACTCCTGAAGAACTCCATTATGTACTATGGTTTAAACCCGAGGTTTTAAAAACCGTTCATTGGGGCGGCAATCCCGAAAAAGCGGTTTTGAAATCAGAAGACGGAATGCGATTGACTCCTCGAAAATCCTTTGAAAAATGGAGTCAAAAAGTCGAAAACACAGCCACCCCATGGGCGAAATATGAAATTGAAGCAGCATTGGCATTGCGGCATGACATTAAGGATTTCATTGTTCAAAAATACCATGAAGTTCGCCAAATGAATAAGGAGCTGGTGGATGCTTATGAGGATTTGGAAAGTTTTAGCTATTCTGTTTCCCACGATTTGAGAGCTCCCTTGAGAAGTATTGACGGTTTTGCACAAATTTTGATGGAGGATTATGCCGATAAATTGGATCATTACGGACAACATGTCGTTAAAACCATCATCGGGAGTGCTGCGAAAATGAATGACTTTATCAATGATATTCTGGAATTTTCGAAATTGAGTAAAGAGGAATTAATGATAAATGAATTGGATATGAATCTGATTCTGGCTGAAATGATTGAGAAGCTGGCAGGTTATGAAAAAGACAGGAAAATTCAATTTAAAATACAGGAAAACCTGCCCTCGGTATGGGGAGACCAATCTATGATTACCCATGTCATTGAAAACCTTTTGTCCAATGCGATAAAATATACGCGCCGTGAAAAAGAGGCAATAATTGAAATAACAGGCAAAAAGGAAAACAATTTTACTCAAATCAGTATTTCTGACAACGGTATTGGTTTTGATATGAAGTATGTAAACAAGATTTTTGGCGTTTTCACCCGTGGAGTCAATGATGATGAATTTGAAGGAACAGGGGTCGGGCTAGCTATTGTAAAAAGGGTTGTAGACAAGCATGGCGGTAAAATTTCTGTCAAAAGCAAACCCCAAAAAGGCTCCACCTTTATTGTAGAATTTCCGATAAGTAGTCATTCAAAATAAAGGCTTCAAAAAGGACCTTTGGCGGCTAAACCCGCCAAAGAAGATTCTACAGAGGCAGATGATTTTAAAATTTTTCCTAGAAAAATTTTAAAATCATCTGCCTCTAAAAAATATTATTCGCTCCCGATGCCGATAGCTATCGGCATCGGGACTGCGACGGCGCGATTATGAGACAGCCTCACAGGGGGGACGTGGGGGCGAAGCCATTATTTGCCTGCATCACAGGCAAATAATGGCTTCGCCCCCACACTCCCTCAGCGAGTCGCGCGCAGCGCGACGAGCTTTGTATCAAAGAATCTTTTTTTAACCATTACTAAATCATGAAGAAGCAGATTGATTTGATGCTCGTGGAAAATGATTCCAATGATGCTCACATGATTGAGCGAATTTTGACAAAAGAAAATTCCGAATACAATATTGTTTGGATGAAAGACAGTGAAAAAGCTTTAAATTACTTCACCAACAACTCTAATATAATACCGAGGTTGATTATTTTAGACATCAAAATGCCAAAGATCACAGGCTTTGAATTTCTGGAAAAAATCAGATCTATGGAAAGAACTAAATTTTTGCCCGTGATCGTATTCAGCTCTTCCAATCAAAAAAAAGACATAGAAAAAGCTTATGAATTGGGGGCGAACAGCTACCTGACAAAACCCGGTGATTATCAAAAAATGAAACATTTATTAACAACCATGGCTCCTTATTGGCTAATTTTAAACAAAACAACGGATTATGATTGAGAAAACACTGAGTGTAATGTTGCTAGAAGATATGAGAAACGACCGCGAGTTGATTCAGCGGCAAGTTTTGAAAAAGGCTCCCAATGCAGTTTTTGTAGTTGCTCAATCTAAGGCTGAATTTTTCGAGAAAATAGAATGGAAAGTGCCGGATATTATTTTGGCAGATTACAAATTGCCTGATTTCACGGGCTACGAGGCACTCCAGTACGCAAAAAAGCATTTACCTTTTGTACCCTTTATTTATGTGACGGGTACCCTCAACAATGAAGAAAAAGCCGCCAAAACCATTATGGACGGTGCTTCTGGTTTTCTTTTGAAAAAAAATTTGAAAGATCTGGGTGCTTTGATTGAGCAAATTATGAAAGAAAAGGAGGAAGCTTTGAAAAGAGAAAAACAACGTCTGGCAATTCAGAAAAAATATGATATATTAATGTTGAAAGTCAGAGCATTGATTAAAGATGCACCCAATTTTGAAACAAAATCGGAAATCGAAAAGAGCCTCCAACAAGTTCATGAATATATCCAAAATGCTGTTTAAGTAGTTGGCAAAATTATAAATATGCCTATTTTACAAAAGTTGAAATCCGAAACCAATCACCTTCACAAGGCCGTCGAAAAAGTAGCTTTCGCGAGTAAAATAATTAAAGGTGAGCTGACAAGAGAAGAGTACAAAAGACTGATTTTCAGCAATTTAAGAATACATAAAAGTCTTGAAAATGCTTTTTCGCCCTTTCTTGAGAAAAATCCGAACCATCCTATTACTCAGTTTTTTTATCCCAAATCCGAATGGTTGAGGAAGGACTTGAACAATATGTTGAATCTCAATCGACTTTCAGATTCTTCAGATAGGCTCCAGGACAATTTATTGATAAATACAGAAGCAATAGCCGGTTCATTCAAAACGGAAGCCGAAATAATCGGTGGACTTTATGTCATCGAAGGTTCTATGTTGGGCGGAAACTTTATTTTGAGAGCCTTGTCAAGCAACAATAAAATTTCGAGATGTGTCCCCTTTCACTTTTATGAAGGAAAAGGCTTAGAGAGAGGCAAGATCTGGACTGAATTTCGATTACTCGCCGAATCCCTTGTACATAACAAAAGGGATGAACAAATTGCCATCGAAAGCGCAAAAAGGACTTTTCAATTTTTCCATAAAGCCTATGAATCCGAACTTGCCGTTTTCAAATCAATGCCTTTGTAATTTTTCATCTCAATTATATCGCCAGGCATATAAAACCCTGCTTCGTCCAAGGCTCGCCAAACATCATCAATCGCCTGAGTTTTGACCTTTCCTGCCGACACTTCGGGGTCGTAGGTATCAATCCAAAAATAGGCAGTCAGGTTGAGCGTACTCGCACCTAAAGAGCCAATGGAAACAGAAGGACTTTTGCCCTCTTCCTGCAAAAGGTTTGGCACCTTCGCCAGGGTATCCAAAATGATTTGAGAAGCCCTCTTCACATCTGAACCGTAGTCCAAACCAATGTCGAAATTATATCTCAAAAAACCATCAATGGTATAATTGATGACAGGATTTTTAATGACATTAGCATTCGGAATAAAAATATCTTTTCCGTCAAAACTTTTAATTTGTGCATTTCTAAGATTCAAAGCGACGACCTTTCCCTTTATACCATCCAACTCAACTGTATCTCCCACTCGAAAAGGACGATTGAATGCCAGCATGATTCCTGCCAGGAAGTTTTCGCCGATATCTTTGAATGCAAAACCAACCACAATCGCACTCACACTCGCACCTGTGATGATGCCCGCAGCAATGTCTGAAAGCCCAATGATTTTCAAAACCACCATGAGGGCGACAATATTGATGGCAATTTTGCTAATACGAGCGATGAATCGAGCTAATAACGGATCGTCCATACGCGTCGAAAGCCGTTTGTTTACAAAGTTTCGAGTTTGATTGGCGAAGAAAAACAAAATCGAAAAAACGACAATCGCCAATATCAATTTAGGCATCAATGCCACGATGTCGTTGTAATAATTTTGAAGATTTGACCAGAGGTCATTTATAAAATTTTCCATTTATGATTGTTTCAATTTTCTAGGAGTATGTTTGAAATTTAATTTTGGCGAATTGTTGGCGAATATCATTTTGCTAATCATAATTTTTGCATCGGATTGCCCACAACTCTCGATAGTTATAAGGACAAAAAATGCCTGGCTCAAAATGATATTTCCTCCCAAATTCACTCAAACCCAAAATCCAAACAATCTCTAAAAAAACGAGCGATGATAGAGATTTTCATCGCTCGTTTTTGACATAAAATCTATATGAAATTCAAATGGTCTTGTTGGATTGCATGTCGCTAAAAAAGAGTATTTCATTTAGAAGTTTCTATCAATATCTTCTTCCAACTCTTTCAAAGTCTGCTCCACATTTGCTTTAAAGTTATCCCATCCTGCTTCCATATTTTCTCCGATACGGTCGAGGTCGGTAGCGATTTGCTTGCGCTTGGCTTCCAGGTTATTGATTTGTTCTTCAATCTCTGCCTCGGCTTCCTCACCAGCCTGGTTCAAATCCTGTCTCAATTCTGCCAGTTTTGCGTCGAGGTTATTTTTTGCAGTTCTCAAATCTGCTTCCAATTCTTCTTTTTCAGCTTTCAGCACATCTCCTACCTCTTCGGCAGCTTGTTCAATATTGTCTTCCGCTCTTTCAGCCTCGGGACTGTCGCAGGAAGTCAACAAAAACAGTCCAAAAAATAAAACGGTCAATAAACTTAAAATCTCTTTTTTCATGGTTCTCAATTTATTTTAATGGTTAGAAATTCAGTACACTGTGTAAAAAGTTTGTCCATATCCGCACCTGCGGTGCGGATACAGGAGGGACGTGGGGGCGAAGCCATTATTTGCCTGCATCACAGGCAAATAATG
>JBGTQJ010000082.1:0-35306 GCA_041941305.1 Saprospiraceae bacterium | reverse complement strand
TTATCTTAAGAGCCCATCAGGATTCATTTCCTGATGGGCTCTTTCTATTTGCCTAATTCCTATTTCTTTTCTTTCCTACTTCATTTTATCCTAATGCTACAATACTACAATCCTACTATGCTGCAATGCAGTGCCTTAATAGTCTTAATATCGTAGCATCGTAGCATGGTAGGATTGTAGCATTAGAATTATCTGCCTACCAACAAAAAAGCACCCCAAATATCTGGGGTAGCGGTTTTAGGATCTTCCAACATCTTCAATTTGGATGCACGGAGTGCCTTCGAGTAGGATTGACCTTGTAAAGTATTTTTATAAAACTCAGACATCATTTTCCCAGTAGCTTCATCATATACTTTCCAAAGCGAAAAAATGACATTTGGTACACCTGCATACACAAAACTTCGATTCAAGCCCAGCAGTCCCTCTCCTCCCTGCAATTTTCCAACCCCACTTTCACAACTACTCAAAACAACCAAATCGCTTTTGACGGCAAGGTTGTAGATTTCACCCACATACAAAATGCCATCATCTTTATCCGTTTCTGAAAGAGACGGAGCACAGGCGATACCCGAAAATTTTGGATAGTCAATATTTGCAAAACTATGTGAAGCAATGTGTACAAAACGATGGTTTTGCTCTAATGCAGATTTTAGGGCAACTTCATTGGCTTTTTCATTGAGAAGGACAGTTACATTGGAGGATTTGGGAAATAAGTTGGATATGCTTTCGACCTCTTCTTCTGAATATGGTAAGGGCGAAAAATTATCATCTTCCACAGACCTAAAAGTAGAGTCGGTCATTATGTTACCTGCGGCTCCACGAAGTGTTGCCAAAGTGCTTTCGCCATCTGCGAAAACAGGGGCAAATGCCAATAATTCATTATCAAAATCCACTACCTGATCCTGTGCTCTTGAAAACAGCGTCCCTGAATAATGATAAGACACTTCATGGTTGCGAATCAGAAAGTTCAACTCATACCAGGGCTTATCTTCATTGTTTTTCAATAAAGTCTCAAAGGGAAGATAATGCGTCATACCCTCTCCAACTATAACCATTCGTTCTTTATCTATTAATAAATGCTCAATGGGTTGAATGAACTGCTGATATAGTTCATGACTGAGCTGGATGAATTTTCGGCGACGGTCAGCACGGAGGAGGTTATGGGATCGAAGAAGTTTGTTGTAGCTAGTGATTTTCTGTGCAAAGTCAGGTATTAATTTACTTTTGAAGATGTGCTCTTCTTGATTGGTAAGTGTTAGGAAAAATAGGTTGCTGCCTTTTTCCTCAATAGATAGCTCGATATAAATAGTGTTTTCACTAATTTGCGCTTTCAAATCCTTCAACTTCACGGGCTCTAAATCATATTTTAATTGGTAATATTCGGGGTGATTTTTTTCCAAATTAGCGATTAACTTTTCCCGTGCTCTTTTGGTTTCAAATAGAGAACCATTTTGGATTTCATCAACGGTAGTGCTATCCTTTGTTTCTAGTGCCCGGAAAACTAACTGCTCCAATGAATCAATTTTATGCAGGAAAGATTGCTCTTTGGAAATTAGTTCAGTAGGGATATTTGCAAAACTTGTTGCTTTGGCTTTTTGGAAGGTCAATAATAAATTTTGAGCTTTTAATTTTCCCATCCAAAAGGCACAATCTTCAATAAATTCAGGCTGATTTAAATGCAGATAAAAAATGAAGTTATTCTCAATTATTTTATTTATCAAAAATTCAGTGGAAGCATAGGATGCACTTTCCAATAATTGCCCTTTTGTCTCTTTTGTAGTTCTGTTCAGTAATACATTGCCCAATTTTGTACAATCTTGAAATAGGTCGATTAGATCTTTATTTTCTTTGTTTGCACTCCATAAGGCACTGATTATTTTGGATTTGGTAAACAAGACTGTGGAACCATTTAGATGATCAATGAAATTATCAGGATCAGGGTTTTTTGAGACGTTAAGGTCATCGAAATGATAAGTAGCAGCAACGAGTGCTTTTTGGGTATTTTGCAATGCTTTATCGTACTCCTGCTTATAGTTATATATATTGGCAATGGAAAGAAATGCCGACGAAACTATACTATGCCGTTCACCATAAAATGCTTTCCCCTCTTCCAATGCTTGTTGAAATAAAATAAGCGCCGAGTCAATTTTTATATTTTGATAGAACCAAAGGTTCCCCAGGTTCCAATTAACCTGAAACTTCTCTAGTGTTGGATCAGGAGAGCTATTTTCAATAATTTTTTTGCTTTTGTACAAGTATTTTTCTGCTATTCCTTTTTCACCCAGCCTATCATTAAGTAAGCCCAGATTCAAATAGGCAGTTCCTAGTCTGGGGTGATTTTCTCCAAACTGCTGAACTCTAATAGCCAGGGATTTCTCAAAATAGGCTATAGATTGCTCATAATCCTTTAAATCTGCATAAACTTTTCCAAGCTCATTGTAAGAGGAGGCAATAAGATAGTGTTGTTCTCCAAATAGTTTTCTTAGATGAGATGCCCCTTTTAGAAGGTATTCTTCAGCTTTTAAAGGGGCTGACATATCGAAATAGTTTTGACCTGCCTCATATAGAGCAAATCCCATGCTATAATAGTCTTCGTATTTTATATTGATTTGAATAGACTGCTCGTAATATTCAGCAGCTTCTTCGTACAAATCCTGTTTAGATTTTATTTTAGCAATAGTCAAATAATGGCTGGCCAATTGTTTCTCAAAGTATTCTTCATCAATCAAATTTTCATCAAAAAAAGTCTCTAATGAAAGAATAGAATTTTGCATAATTTTTTCTGCCTGAGACCTGTATTCCATAGCAAAAAGAAGTGCTCCTAATCTGGCATTGCAATTAATCGTTTCTTTATGTCTTTCTTCAACTTTTGAGAAAATGCCCAATGCCTGATAATAATGCTCTTTTGCGGAATCAAATTCCTGAAATTTTTGAGAAAGTTCACCTAAAAATAAATGCCAAAATCCTGTCTGAGCATCCTCGTTTCCAAAGCGTTCTTCACAGAATTTTATCTTATCCTTGTAATATTCAAATTTTGAATTTGAACTAAAATTAGCGCTCACATAATGAATATATTGGTTGGTAAGCTCAAAGCCCTGAACATTATCCTCTTCTAAAAAGGTCATCGCAGCTTCATCATACTTTTCAATCGCTTCCTCATACTTCTTTTCAGATAGCAGTGCTTCAGCTGCTTTATATAATTTTTGCGCTGCTGTAAGGGTATCTACCGCTGTTTTTGAAGTATCCACTTTCTCACTCTGACCGACGATATCAACAAAACAAAAAAGAAAACTCAAGACACAAATAGTTTTTACGATTGATTTCATAGTCATTGTAGTTTTTTTAAAGAATGTGCTAAAGGTATAAGGATGATAGATATGTGAAACTCACATATCTATCATTGTAAAAAGCTACAATTAAGTTAAACTTTATATTGTTAAGTTCGTGTTTATAATTATGTATAAGTTATTTCGAGATTATTTTATTATTAAGGGAGCCGAAAATCCCTCAAACCCCCTTCGAGCAGTGCCAATCCCGATAGCTTATTGGGATGGCCAGTATTATTGTTCCTAACTTGCATTAATTATTTTTTGGAGGTGCAGTATTTTTTAACCTGTTCTGAGATTAATTACATTTGATCTTCATTATGAAATCCACAACTGAATCAAAATCTATACCTAGTATCTATTTATGATTGCAATAGATGAATCTATCTTTTTAAACGGACTAAGGCAAAACGATTATCAAATCCTGGATGAAATCTACAAAACCTACCTGCCCAAAATTACTGCAATGGTGATTCAAAATAAGGGCACCCGGGATGATGCAAGAGATGTCTTTCAGGAGGGGCTGGTGATCCTATTTAATAAACTAAATACGCCAGATTTTGAGTTGACGACCGGCTTCGCAGCATATTTCTATGGGACTTGTCGATTTATTTGGTTGCGACAATTGAAAAAAAAATACCGGAAAGAGGTCACCCTTGAAGATGATGAGAGACTTATTGCAGAAGCAAGTATAGAAAAGGATCTTATCGAGAGCGAGCAAAGGAAATTCTACAAACAAAAATTTGCGGAACTGACGGAAGAATGCCAAAGTGTTTTACAAAGCTTTTTTAATGGGAAGCCTTTGAAAGAAATTGCGCAAAAAATGGGTTACACCACAGAATATGTAAAGCGAAAAAAATACAAGTGTAAAGAAAGGTTGGCGCAACTGATTAAAGGGGATAAACGATTTAGTGAGTTTGTTTGAGAGGTATTTGTGTTAAGGAGTTTAAGCCTTTCCGTGTTTATGTGTTTGAGTTATAGCGCATAAATACTTGAAGACACAAACACCTGCACACACCCAAAACTCAACAATATGAGCAAAAAAATACAATTTGAACAAATAGAAAAATACCTGGATGGTTCTTTGTCGGAAAAAGAATTAGCGGATTTTGAAAATCAACTGGCTCAGGATGAGCAGTTGGAAAGAGAAGTGAATTTCCAAAGAAAAATGGAAAGCCTTTTGGCACATCGCCCAGAGGATGATTTTCGGGCAAACCTGACAAAATTGGATGCAAAATATGCTAAGGAGGAACCTTCAAAGAATCGCCCCCTTTTTTTGGGAATCGGGCTTGTTATTTTGCTTGCTTTGACTATATGGCGGTTAGGGCTTTTCGAAAATGAGACTAATAATCCTGACTCAACTACTTCAACAGAAATTACCACTCAAGGCACTACTGATAGCGATGCCCCACAAGATGATCTACCAACTACAAATGAAGAACCCGCTAATGAAGTTATTGATCAAGAAAAAGAGCCTCCTACTATTCCACCTACTATAAAAAAAAATCCAGCTCCTCAAGATCCCGTTCAGGAACCAAAAAATATCAGGCGTCCCATCGCTGGTAACTTTGAACCCAACGAATACCTCGAGAGCAGACTGGGAAATTTGAGAAGTGATGACCTAAACCTGGATGGCCCTGCTACTCAATTCAATTTGAAATCTGGCAGCATTGATTTTGAATTAAAAGGGATATTCAAACCAGAAAATGGCATCGAAGGCAGAACCATTCATCTGTATATTTTTTCCAATAAAATGGCGGATTACGAAAACTTTCAACCCCTCTTATCCAAACAACTGACCTTTGAGGAGGTAGAAGAAGGTTTTCAATTCGTTTTGTCTAAAAGCCTGGAAGTGGGGGAGGGGTTGTATTATTATCAAATTGAAGATGAAGATGGGGAAGTTTTGTATTTGAATAAGTTCACTGTAAACCCATAATAATTTTAATGCTATAATGCTGCGATACTACCATGCTACAATAATGATTCTTTAATTCTGCAATGCTATAATAATTATCCTATTGTATTATAGCATTGCAGCATATTAGGATGGCAGCATTGTAGAATAATAAGAAAAAGCCCCTCCGACCCAAAAGCAGAGGAGCAATATGATACCTTATTTATCAATCTAATCGCTTATACTTTTTGTGCTTTAGGATACTTCTTCTTTTGTGTTTCTGTTAAAACTTCAGGGTTGAGCATCTTAATGCCTTAGAATTAAATGCCAAATAAGATTAATTCTTCCATGATTTTGTTGCATTTCCCAATGGGACTCCTGTGGAGCTGGTGTTCAGATGTTCAAGTGCTCAAACCTAAACACTTGAACACACAACCACATAAACACAATTGTTTACTGAATCACCACTCGCTCAAAAAACCGCTGCCCCTCAATTTGTATATGCAACAAATAAATCCCGGGAAGCAAATCCCCTACCTGCAATACCGCCTCCTGCACATACAAAACTTGTTGCTGAACCAATCGTCCTGCATAGTCAAATAGTTGTAATTGAACACTTTCCGTCTCAAATTCTGGCAGATTGATATTCAATTGATCACTTTGTACAGGATTTGGATAAACTGCCAACTGCCGACTGTGGTCTGCCAACTGAACACTCACCACATCCGAATACTCAAAAGCCCCATCATAGTCTAGCTGTTTGAGGCGATAATAATTGATGCCTTGTCTTGGGTTTTTGTGCATGAAAGTATAATCCTGCTCTTTGTAAGTCGTGCCTTGGCCTGCTACGAAACCAATGCTTGACCAGGTTCTGTTGTCCAGGCTGTGTTCGATTTGGAAGCCTTGGTTGTTGGTTTCGGAGGCGGTTTGCCAGTTGAGTTGGATATTACTCTCTCTTTTCCTTCCTTCGAATTTTGTCAATTCCACTGGAAGTGTAACATCGAGGTCGAGATTTAATCCGCCAGGTGTAGAACATTCGCTATTTCCGGCATGTCCTTGAGCAGAACCAACTGTGCCAGCAAAATTTCCCGAAAAATCAAAATCAAACCAATATTGGGTTCCGGAGGAAAGTTGAGGTTTAGGATTTGACCAAACAACTGTATAAGTTCCACTACCTGTCTCATTAGGTAAAGTAAAATTAAGACTGGATACTGTTGAGGTTCCCGGACAAGTGGCTCCAGTCCTTAAAGTTACATTATGACCGGAAGTATTATTACATCCTTTACAATAGGAATAAAACGTAATAGAGTTTAGCGTTCCATTGCAGCTAGCTGTGAATGTTGTTTCCCAATTAGCAACAAATCGTTGACTACTCGAACTGGTACCGGGCGCACCACAAACCTGGCTAAAGATTTGAGTTTGGAACAAAAGTCCCAAAAAAATAATAAGGCTGAAGTAGATTTTTTTCATAAATAAAGTATTTTCAAATGTCCTTGCCTACCGGAAATCACGAACACGAGGCTTGAAGATCTAGCAGGGTTTGGTTTATCCTTATCCACCTTCATTATACCCATAGAAAGCCCATGCCCGAAATCACCAATATGATTTAGGAAAAGAGGATTATTTAAAACTTTGATGTATCTAAAAGTGGAATTGAGAGCGGAAAGAACTGTTATTGTGTGTATTAAAGTACGGTGTAAAGATAGGTGAAGAAATATGTGATAAACTGGACAATTTTATGTGACAAAATAGACTTTTAGAGTGCTAAGGGACTGATTTTGAGCACAATGAAGGTTATTAACGGGAAAATTCGGAAGGATGACAACCAAAATGCTTTTGACATAAATCTGAAAAATACCGTGCATCAGCAAATCCAACAGCATAAGCGACTTCCTTGATGGTTTTGTATTTGCCACTCAACAGATATTCCTTGCCTCGATTGAGTCGCATCTCTTTTAAATACTTGCTGGGAGTCAGCCCGGTCAGATTTTTCAGCCTTCGGGTAAAATGGCGATAACTGATAAAAAGAGCTTCTGCTACGCGCTCCATGTTCAAATTATTCTCGGGAAGGAATTTATTCAGCTGCATTTCCACTTCTTCCAACCAAAGCGCATCTGCTTCAGCAATGACAGGGCGATATTTGGCAGTTTCCCTGTTGGCATTCATTTTGGAAAACAACAACATACGCTCGTGATAATTTCGAAGTAGATTATCGATTCTCGCCTTCAATTCCTCTTCCATAAAGGGTTTGGTCAAATAATCATCTACCCCTACCCGCAGAGCTTTGAGCCTGGCTTTGATATTCACCTTGGCGGTGAGCATAATGACGGGAATGTGCCGCCAGCGATCATCGGATTTTACTATTTCCAAAAACTCAAAACCATCCATGACCGGCATCATGAGATCGCAGATGATTAGTTCTGGTGTAGAATGAACATTGGACTGTGGGTGATTTGGAGTGCCGAGGGGCTGCGAAGCAGAAAGCAATTCCAAAGCCACCTTCCCATTTTCTGCGGGGATGATGTAGTATTCAGGTAACAAAATTTTAATATAACCTCGTAGATCAGGATTGTCCTCGACGAGCAGAATGGTCGTGGTTTTTGCTTGAGCGTCATTTTTTTCAACAGGAACGACTATTGATTTTTCAACTAAAAAATCCTTTCGTTTAATGGAGACTATTTCTTCCTCTGAAGAAGTCGGTGAGAATGCTTCACTCAAAACTACTGAGCTTTCTACCACTTTTTTCGGAAATTCGAAATAAAAAATACTTCCTTTCCCCAAATCGCTTTCTGCCCATACTTTTCCGTTCAAAAGCTCCGCCAGTTCACGACATAGAGACAATCCGATACCGGACCCTCCCTTTGGTGTACCCTCAACCTGTTTGGATTGATAGAAACGGTCAAAAATATGGGGCAAGTCTTCGGGATGAATGCCCTGTCCGGTATCCTGGACGCTGACGAGTATGTTGTCTTCTTGAGCTTCTACATTTAAAATAACCCGTCCCCCAGGAGGCGTGAACTTCATCGCATTCGACAAAAAATTGATGATGATTTTCTCGGTTTTATCTCTATCAATGAGTATTTCAAGATTTTCAGGAATGTTATGTCGGATAAACAGGTCTATTTTCACGCTGGCTGCGTAAGATTGAAATTGGGCACTGAGGGTTTGCAAAAATGGAAAAAATGGAATGACTTCTTCCTGAGTAGCCAATTTGCCGGATTCTAATTTTGACAATTCTAGAATTTCGTTTATCAACTTCAATAGTTGATTGGTATTTCGTTGCATAAACCCAAGCAATTCCCAATGTTTGCTGTGCTTCCTGGTTTCCTTCAACATGGTTTTTACAGGACCTGACAATAAAGTCAATGGAGTCCTCAATTCATGAGAAACATTGGCAAAGAACCTGGACTTTAATCGTTCAAGGGATTTGAGTTCTTCAGCTTGTTCTCGAATCGTCTTGGTTCGTCGGATTACCTCGAGTTCTAGTTGAGCCTTTTGTTTTTTCAATAGGGAAGTTCGCCATTTGTAAAAAGCAAAGAGACTCCCAAAAACACTCAAGATTGCCAGAATGATAAACCATGTTTGAAGATAAAAGGGCTTTAGAACATTTACTCCAATCGCCAATTCATTATTTGACCATTGTCCGTCAGATCCCTGTGCTTTGATTCTAAGCATGTGTTGACCATAGGGTAAACGACTGAGTCTGATGAAGTTTTCTTTCTGGTACAACCAATCCTGATCAGCGCCCTCTACCTGGTAAGCAAATTGTATTTTGTCCACATCTTCGAAGGTGAGCAGTGCAAATTCGATTCGGAAAAAAGGATCATTGGGCGCAAGTGTGATTTGGTTTTCACTCAATAATTTGCTGGTCTTATTTACCAGTTTATTTTCATCCCCAATAAATTGTTCGAACTTACTAATGACCAGTGGTGCATTTGATGTCAGACTATCTGATTGGAAATCTTTTGGATGAAAGGAGGTAATACCATTTAAGCCACCAAAAAACAAGGTGCCATCTTCGCTTTGATGATGGGAAATCCTGTTGAATTCATTGTGTGTAATTCCATCATCTTCGAGATAAGTATTGACCTGATGCGTCGTTTTGTTAAAACGCATGATCCCATAATCACTCGTCAGCCAAAGGTTGTCGTATTCATCTGGATAAACTGCATAAATGGTATTATTGGAGAAGCCATCAGCCTTGGTAAATTGTTGATATTCACCTGTATTGGGATCAAAATGAACCAAACCTCCCCCACTTGTTCCCAACCAAAAAGTACCATTCTCTTCTCTTTGGGCATGATATAGTTTATCGAAAGTAAGGAGATACTTTCCCTCTCCCTCAGACCAATATCGTTCAATAACCTGATGACTGGATTTATCAAACAGAAATAGTCCCATTTCCGACACAATCCAGAACCGGTTTTGGTCTTCAATTAATTGATAAACGAAAAAAGTCCTGGAAGGGTCACCAAGGAGATGTGTATATTGGTAGGTTCCATTTATGACGCTACCAATAAACCCCATCTCTGTTCCAATCCAAATTTCATCAGAATTTTCGAAAAAATAAGACCAGGCTCTATGTGTCTGAAAAATAGAATCTGGCAGAGGGGTCCTCTCATATTTAAAGGAAATTGGGTCGATTTTTAGGATGCCATGTTGTTGAAAACACAGGATCTTATTCTCGATAGGATCCAAGCCTAATTCATAAAAAAACCTATCAAAAGGTATTTTCAATTCGCCATTTGTACTGTTGACGGTTGTTGAATCAATCACCTGCTTCTTATCAGCGCTTAATTGAAATTTCCACAAATTTTGTTCACTCTCCCTGATAACCCAAAGCGCGCCATTATTATCCAAAGTCAGTCCTCTTACAGGGTTCAATTCTCCTTCAGGGATGTAGAAAATTTTTTGAAAATGGTTGAGTTTTGGTTCAACTATATATATCCCAAATTGACTACTCGCCCAGATTTTTCCTTCCTGGTCCAAAAACATATGGGTGGCAAAACCTATTTTATTTTGGGCATTGGCCAATTGGTACAGCTTCTTTTGTTTTTTGTTAAATAGGTAAAACCCATAATTTGAAAAGAACACATAAAAAGCTTCGGCATCAAGGAATCCGGCAAAATCTCCAAATTTTGAAAAGTCCAGATTGAATGGTTTCAAGAGCTGGTCTTCCAGGTTGTCAACAAAGGCTCCCCTTGGAGTAATTTCATAAAATTGGCTTTGTTCTCCCTTATAAGTCGCTATCCATTTTTCATTTGGGCTGTCATGAACTTTATAGGGTAAAACTTTATCGAAAGGTAAATCGAGTGGCAGATGGTGAACTTCCTTCCCTTCTTCATCAATTGCCACAACAAACAATTGCTCTTCCTTCAAAATACTCATCCAATAAAACCCATTTGCCGACCAATTAAAGTTGGTCACCTCTTCATATTCATATTCCAACGCAACTACATTAAACGTCCGGTCTAATTCATAAGTCACCAGTTCCATTTGCTTGGTCAGAAAGACAAGTTCTCCCGTTTCTTTTTGAGTAAAGGAATGAAAATCAGTGGATTGAAATTGAGTTTGCCCTTGAAAGAAAATTTCAAAAGGGATGGCTTCATCGGTCAAGGGATTGAAAATATCAATGCCTTCAAAAATCGGATGTGCCGGTGCAAAAACCCTCGTTTCACCATACAACAACCACAAAAAACCATCTTTATCCAGCAAGGCATTTTTTATTAGATTGGATTGGATTCCATGTTTTTCTTTTGTAATCCACTTGAAGTGATAACCGTCAAAACGGTTTAAGCCATAGTCTGTGCCAAACCACATGAGCCCCCTTTTGTCTTGAATAGAGAAGTGTACATTGCGGTGAGATAAGCCTTCTTCGATTCCATAATATTGGATATCTATAATGAAATCCTGCCCAAGGAGGAGATTCGGCAAAAGGAAAAATATGAAGCAACAAATCGTTAGAAGTAATCGCAAAAAAAAGTGTTTTCTCAGTTTTTTTGTAGTCAGATTTTGGGATTAAGTGCAGTGAAAATATTTCATTTTTTCGATTTTTCAAATTTCTCCAACTCCTCCAACATTGCTGGTCTTCTCGGATAGGTGGCTCTCCAATCTGAAATAATTTTATCTACTCTATTTTTTCCTCCCAAATTTTGCATGACCTTCAGATATTCACAAGCATTTTGATAAATACTTCTGCCCGTATTATTTTCCATAAAAGAGCGAACATGCCCGTCATATAATTCCAGATATTTTTCTGAAAATCGTTTACCCAGGTACTTGCGGTATTTTTCCAAAAGATCCAAGGAAGGGTTTTTTTCTATTTCTACCATCAGATCATCCCAGCGTTCTTCTGCTTCCAGTATAATGCCCACCATATGATTGAATCTAGGTCCCCAATAAGTCGGTCTTTCTTTAGCGCGATATTTTTTTAAAAATTGCTCTACTTTTTCTTTCCATTCGGCTTTACTAAGTTGAGATTTCAGTTCCTGGTAATAATTCATGCGGTTGCTTTCCAGAAACATTTTTTCGGTCATTTCGGCAAGCGTTTTTTTATCGCCTGTTGCATTTGCCAATTTTCGAAGCCACTCCTTCCATTGATTGACTAGACCTGCATAATTTCTTTGAGTATCAAATTCAATTCCCTCATTGGCAAGTTTTGCCACTTCATCATATCTCTTTTCCTGCATGGCTTTTTCCAAAGCTTGAGTTCGAAATTTTGAATACTGGAGGTTTTTATATAAAAAGGTTTCAGCTTCTTCTTTTGAAAACCAATCTTCCAATAATTCCAATTTCATTTCAGCAGCTGATTCTGCTCGATATTTGCTAGAAAAGTTTGCTTGCTGATTTTTGGCTTGTTCAATGACTGTTTCCAATTCATTAATAAGGGCTTGAATTTGCTCTTGCTTTCGAGCTGCTGTGACTACTAGATCTCGAATTGAGTAAGCCCAGTCACCGTTTTCCTCTGCCAAACTATTTTCCCTCATCGCAAACTCATAAATGTATTGCACTAAATCTTGTGGATAATCAGATTCTTTACTAGCCAAAGTTGTCAGTTGGGAAATGGCTTCCTCCATCGCCATGCCCATGCTGCCACTTGAGTCATCAGCATATTGATAGGCTTTGGCTAATTGTACAATTATTGCTTCGCATAAATAAACCAATTGTATCTCACTTCCATTAGGTAAGGTCTTTTTTGTATTGTAAATTAAATCGAACAATTTGTTGCCTAGCCTACTTGCTTCTTGATATTCAATAAACCCATGCCTTCCTCCTGTATGTGCATCAATGATTGATTTGACCAAATTTTTGAAATGTTCTTTACCAGTATCTCCTGCCAGATTTGCATATTTGGTGAGTAAATGAGCTTTTATTGATTTGTCTTTTTTGGCAAAATAAAGCATCAGTTTTCGAAGCTCAACTTCTGATAGTTGTTCTAAAATCTTTTCCAATGGAGGTTTTTGAATATTTTTTCCAAGTTTTATCATTCTGGAACTTGAATAAACTTTGGATTGATTTCTTGCTTCTATTTCAAACAAAACAGCCGCTACATGTTTACAAATTGGTCCCCAATCATAAAGGCAGTCACAAGACCAATGTTCGACCGTTCCATTATCAACATCTACATACACTTCATAATCATCAGTACCAAAAACGGTAGCCTCATAACCATCTGCGGTTTCAATTAAGTCATCAACGGCGTTGTTGTTCCAATAATCTTGACCTTTTTGCAGAATATCTGAAGGGAGGTGTGATCTGAAAGTGCTAAGTGGGAAACTCATAGTATTCAAATTCAGTTAATAAAATTTCAGGAAGCTAAATTAGAAGAAAATTGTTCAAAATGATACAGAGGGATTTCAATTGGTGCTGTTGAAAAATATAAACGTTGTTGGTGGAGTCTCTCGAAGAGGACTCTGGCATAGTAATAAAGTACAACAAAGACCGCAGAGTCCTCTTTGAGAGACTTCGCTTGTTACCTTGGATGTGACAAAATGAGATTTATGTATTAAGGGGTTGAAAATCAATAAATTGGTCCTTGGACTATTAGGTAGGTTTTGAACTATCATTAAATCTTTTTAAACGACTTTTTCATTTACTAAATCCAATTCAATACATTTTATGAAAGGAAAAACACTCCTCATCCCAGACAAGCCAGATTCAGAAAGAGATGCCCTCGCCAAAGTTTGGGAGTTAAATGGGGGAGCAGCAATGAATCCTTCGTCTAAAAAATAGGGAATAGGGCTGGCAAATTCTAAATTGTCCATAACTTCCGCCAGAATCATTTTGTACCTACATGGAAGAGAATCACAAATCCAAACTCTCTAAATGGCTTGAGTTACTCCAGCAGGAAAGTTGGCAATTGGAACTCATCATTTCCGGTTTTGCCATATTTCTGGTTGCAAGCTTGTATGATCCTCTTATTGATTTGGGAGTGAGTATAGAGGTGGCAGGGACAGGATTGGAATCAACTGGAATTCCTCATATCTTTTTCGCAATCCTTAGCGGTGCCTGGTTTTTCTTGTTGGTAAATTTAATTTGTCATGTCGTATTAAGAGGTTTTTGGATTGCAGCGATAGGTTTGCGCTACATTTCGGGAGAAATTGATTTTGATGAACTGAGGTTGTCTCCAAAATTTGATGCATGGCTGCGTAAGAAGACCATTCCTTATGATGAATATATTGAGCGACTGGAGAAATATTGTAGTGTCGTTTTTGCTTTTACCTTTTTGATTATTTTCATGTTTATTGCCTTGGGAATGTTTTTTATGGTTCAAATCCTGGGTATTTCTCTCTTCAGAGATGTGATAGAGGCAAGGATTGATGTAGTTGGGGAGTTGCCAAAACTCATCTTTATTCTTGTTTATAATTTCTTTGGATTGCTATATTTTCTTGATTTTGTTTCTTTGGGAAAATTGAAACGAGTCAAATGGTTTTCCAAAATATACTTTCCGATTTACCGGTTTTTTAGTCTCATTACGCTTTCCTTTTTATACCGACCACTTTATTATAATTTGATAGACAACAAGTTTGGAAGGCGACTGGGGTATTTTCTGGTTCCTTATGTTCTAATTGTATTGATTGGATTGTCTTTTAGACCCCAAACCCATTTTTGGTTTCCTATGGAAAAAGACGACCACGGGCAGACGATGCAGCATGAATATTATGATGATTTACGACCGGAAAGAGCCATCGTAAGTAAAGCAAGTATTCCTTCGAAGTATCTGGATAATGACTTTTTGGAGCTATTCATTCCATACCGCTCAAGAAGACATGATGAGCGGTTAACAGACTTCTGCCCTGATTTTGAACCTTTTAGGAAGTCTGGGTATTATGCTTCTTCTATAAAAATCAGCTCAACCGATTTCAGAGAGAGTGCAGCAGATACCGCCCTTCAATGTTTCAAACAGCTACACGAAATTTACATCAACGATAGTTTGTACCTCGATTTGAAATACCATTTTTATACCCATCCAGATAAAAAAGAGAAAGGCGTGCTTACCATTATTGACGTTGCACACTTGAATCGAGGTCAACATGATTTGAAAATCGATTTGAGAACATTGGAGACGGAATTTGAAGATAGCGTCCGGACCAGAGAACTGGTCACCTTTCCATTTTGGAAGCAATAGCTAGATTTTTAAAAGGCAAAAGGTTAAATGAACAACTTAAAAGTTCTTGCCAGTTCTGGCTTTGAGTATAAGTTATTGAATATGATCCCAACTTTTACATTTTAACTTTTAACTTTTACATTTTGCCTTTAATACTCCCACTCTTCAAAATACCTAATAAAAATTTTGGCAATATTCTTTGCATCATCGATGCCTCTATGGTGAGTACCTTCTAATTCCAAACCCTCATTCATTAGTCCTCCAATCCCAAAAAAAGTTCAACCGACTCATGCCACTTAACTGAATCATGATTCAAATAAATAGCGTGTCCTGAATTTTCAAAAATGGTTAAGTGTTTTTCCCCAGCCAGGTTTTCATAAATTTCATCAATTTCCTTCCTCGTAACCCGAGCATCTTTGGCACCATAGTGCAGTAGGGTAGGGATGGTGTTTTGCCTGGCATATTTACTTGGGTTGTGTTGGAAGGCATTGAACCCATTTTGCAGACCGCCATAAAACAACAACCATTCTGCGAAGGGAAAAGTAGGTAAACCCATTGCTTCAAAGCGTTTTCGAGTGGTGGTGAGCATACTGCCAAAGGGGCATTCCAGGATGATTTTGTCAGGTTGAATTTTATAAGTAGCAAGCGACTTTAAAATGGCTGCTGAACCCATGGAAGAGCCGAAAAGGATGATTTCGGTATTGGGATAGGTCTTTTTTGCATATTCAAAAGTAGCTTTTACATCTGCTCCTTCTTTAAAGCCAATAGTGGTCGTATGACCAGTTGAGCCACCGCTGCCCATAAAATCTACTAACAGAGTAGAATATCCTTTTTCATTAAACGCATTTGAATAGGAAAGCAATCCTGCTTTGGAAGTAGAATAACCATGAAAGAGTAATACCAAGCCTTTTGATTCAGGCATCATTATCTCCCATGCTTCCAATCGCTCATAGCTTTTAATAAAGATAGTTTTGTATTCCCTATTTGGGAAATGTTTGTTAGTTGGTTTTGGAATTTGGATGCCAAAGAAAAGTGTCTGAAGTTTTTCGCCTAAACTAAGATTTTCCGGGCGATTTGTTCTGGTGATGGTACTATCTCCAAAATGGGTAAATTGGTATGCGTGATTGTACACGATGAAGTTTCCAAGAAGAAAACAGAATAGGCCAATCCAAAGCAGTTTTTTGAGAAATGGTCGTTTTATAATTTTTTGTTTCATCTTCGGCAATTTTTGTAATTTTTCATTTTTGAGTCAAACATCGACATTAATGTCATTGACCCGGACAGTGTGCTCCAGAGGCGTCCCTTTGGGAAACGCTGTGATAACGGATTAAATAATCAAATTTAACCGGGTCCTTACCAGAAATGAAAAAAATGAGACGAAACTCCTTCTTTATGCTCACATGCTGCTTAATTTTTTATACCTGTTCAACAACTGAAAAAGCATTTGAAAAGCCCAATATCATTTTCATCCTTGTTGATGACCTGGGTTGGAAGGATGTAGGTTTTATGGGCAGCACCTTTTATGAAACTCCACATATTGATGCTTTGGCGGAAAGTGGGATGCATTTCACCAATGCTTATGCAGCTTGTGCAGTTTGTTCCCCTACGAGAGCTTCTATTATGACAGGAAAGTATCCTGCAAGAATGGGGATTACAGACTGGATTCGAGGACGATTTTCAGGTGTAGTGGTGCCAGAAGACAAGCAAAACCCAATTGGTTATGATACATTCCCCAAAAGGAAATTGCTTACACCAAAAAACCCCTGGTGGATGGAATTGGAGGAGGTAACAATTGCAGAAGTTATGAAAAATGCTGGCTACGCAACTGCCCACATCGGAAAATGGCATTTGGGACCAACTGGTTGGCATCCGGAAAATCAGGGTTTTGACTATAATTTTGGGGGAACTGATTACGGACAGCCACCTGTTTATTTTGATCCTTATGCAAACCAAAAATTCCGTATTGAAAACCTTCCAGGCAGAAATCCAGGAGAATATCTTACTGACCGGGAAGCTGATGAAGCTGTAAATTTCATAAAACAGCATAAAGACCAGCCTTTTTTTCTGAATATGTGGCATTACACAGTGCATACTCCACTGCAGGCAAAAGAAGAATTAATTGAAAAATACAAAAACAAGCAGTTGGAAAGTCCCCACTTACCTCAATATCGGGAGGAAGATTTAATGAGTGCAAGGTTTAGAAGCAGAAAACCATTAGATGCCCAACGAAATCCAATTTATGCAGCTATGATAGAAAGCCTTGATGATGCAGTTGGTAGCATTATGAATACATTGGATTCACTGAATTTGAGAGAAAATACCATAGTGGTTTTCTTTTCTGATAATGGTGGACATATCGTCTCGACAGATAATTCACCCTTAAGACTTGGAAAGGGACATGCTTATGAAGGCGGGATTCGGGAGCCGATGATTGTGAGTTGGCCCAAAAAAATCAACCCTTCTACCAAAAGTGATTTTCAAGTTAGCAGTATTGATTTTTTACCTACTCTTTGCCAGTTAGCAGAAGTGGAAATTCCAGATAAACTGACTTTTGATGGCTTGAATTTTTCGAATGTTTTATTGCAAAAGGAAGCACCAAAACGAGAAGCTATTTTTTGGCATTTTCCACATTATTGGTGGGGGCAAAAAGTAAAGCCTTACAGCATCATCCGGGAAGGAGATTGGAAGTTGATCAAACGTTATGAGACAAGTAGTTTTGAATTGTATAATTTGAAAGAGGATATAGGAGAAGCAAATAATTTAGCTATGGAATTGCCTGAAAAGGTGGAGAGAATGAATCAGAAACTGAAAAAATGGCTGGAAGAGACTGGAGCTAAAATGCCTTTGGAGAATCCAGATTTTGAGGAAGAATGATGCCTTTTCGCATCCCCAACCCCTGAACGGGAACCTCCACCCGCATTTCGTAAATCGTAAATCCAAAATCGTAAATGCGGGTGCAGGTAATGAGTTTAGCTACCATCTACTGCAACTCCAACACATCCTTATCCCCAAAATTCTCATAGCTGGAGGTAATCACAATATCTCCAGGATTCAAGCCAGCCAGCACTTCATAATAATTGGGGTTTTGCTTGCCAACTTTGATATCCATCTTTCTGGCTGAATTAGAGGTTGGATCAACCAGATACACCCAATTGCCACCTGTGGTTTGGTAGAAACTTCCTTTGGCTAGCAAAAGCGCTTCCTGTTCCGCACTTAATTCCAGTTTGATGGAAACGGTTTGTCCTCTTTTAATTCCTTCAGGAACTTCGCCAGTGAAAACCATATCGACCTCAAAAGCGCCGTTGGTGACTTGTGGATATATCTTTTTGATGATCAGGTTGTAACGTTTGCCGGCAAAAAGGAAAGAACCTTCCTGATTGATAAAAATTCTGGAAATATAGAATTCATCAATACGGGTGAGGATTTTGTAGTTGCTTAGATCGTCAATTTGGGCGATGCTTTCTCCTTCAGAAATCAATTCTCCCAATTCAGTATCCAAGCCAGAAAGTTGTCCATTGATAGGGGCTTTAACAGTCAGATTATCAATACTTTTTTTGCCAAATTCGAGGTTGCGCTCCATCAAATCCAGAGAGGACTCCATTTGTTCCTGTTGCAACACTTGAAACATGCTGTCCCTGGTTATCGTTTTTGCCAACATAGCCCTTCTGCGCAATAGGTGTTCGTACTCGTCTTTTGTTTCTTCAAAAGTCACGCGATCCAGTGCGCCATTTTCTGCCAATTCCTTGTTTCTTTTGGTTCGTTCATCTAGTAAATCAATCCGATACTCTACGTCCAAAGCCTGTTCCTGTAAATTCAGACTTTGTTGTTCCATCATGATGCTGTTGCTTCGCAATTGATTGATTTGTGCGACGATATTGGCTTCCTGGTTGAGGTAACTTAATTGTAAATCCGGGTTGGATAATCTTAGAATGGCTTGTCCCTGGGTGACCATTGCGCCGTCTTCTACCAATTTTTCTTCTACCCTTCCGCCTTCAACTGCATCGATAAAGACCGTTTTTATGGGTTGTACAACGCCCGTTACAGGAATAAATTCCTGGAAGACGCCCTGATGGACAGTATCAATTAATAAGCGCTCCGTTTCCACATTCAGGCGAGAGGTGCCGGCATCTTTATAAATAGCAGAAAACAAAAATCCGGCAGCTCCTAAAATGACAGCATACAACAAGATTTTTTGCCAGGTAAATCGTTTCTTTTGAATTTTCTTATCCATTGAGTTAATGATGAGTGATGAATGGAATGATGAATGATGAAAAATGAATTATGAAGGTTGCTTGATATAGCTTTTCTAGGATTTCTATTCAATTTTCTTCAACATCATTTTACTTTTTTACTAAAGGTAGATAATTGAGTCCAATAGATGTGCCAAGCAATGTAATAAATTGATTATGAGGTTTTTAGAGAATTTTAATTGTGATGAAAATAACCAGATCGTACGTCCCTGAACGTAAAGTGTTCGTAAATGAACAGCAAAAAAGATTTTTGAAAAAAAATAGTAGAATTTCTTGAAAATTTTGCTGTGTAAAGCAAGTCAAAATTCGGAACTCAAAACGATAAAAAAATACTACCGACGAATAAGCCGGATTCTGTAATTCCTCTGATTGCTCAAAAGAACCTCTATCATTTATCTAGCCCTGCCCTCACAGACAGGGTCTATCTGCCTACCCCCCGACTCGGGCGAGCAACCCTTTTGGAGAGAATTGGGAGAATTTGAGAATTGGAGAGTCTGAGAATTTGAGAATAAACAACTCTCAATCTCTCAATTCCCTCAATCTCTCAACCTCTCCCAACTCTCTCCAACGCCGGTGTACATGACATTTCAACCCACAAGGTTTGTCCGCCCTCCCAATTACTTGAGAACGCCGTGCGCTCTTACCGCACGTTTTCACCCTTACCGAGTACTGTGGACAGTTTTGCAGTATGCAGTATGCAGTTGCAATTTCTTTGCAGTGACTGCCTACTGCATACTGAAAACTGCCCACAGACAAGGCGGTTATTTTCTGCGACACTCTCTGTCCCTTGATGATTTACGGTTTATGATATTTCGCGCTGGAGGCGCGGAAAATCATAAACCGTAAATCAATCAAAGTCCCATCCGTTAGATGGTGTGGTGCTCTACGTTGTCCGGACTTTCCTCATTCCCAATTGCTCGGGACCGCGATAGAGTAGTCGGTAGTATTTTCAAGCGTAAAATTAATTGAATTATTCTGAAAATATTCTAGGAAGATCAATCAAAAAAGAGCCTCTTAAGTTCAATCTGACAAATTTTGAAAACTTCACTTCTCGAAAATTATAAAAAATAATAATTAATTGTATATATTTGAAATTCAATGTCTCAAATAAGAATTGCCCCCACACTTTTTTCCTGAAACACATATCAGGCGTATTCGGGAATTAGTACCTCAAGGTAACATCGGCTGATTCCCCTCGCCAAAAATTGTTCTAAGTCTGACTACAAAAGGGTAGTCAGGCTTTTTCTTGTTTGCTCTTTTCCAAAGGTGTATCTTTATCAAAAAATACAATAGTATATGTCAAGCCCCTTTCCTGGAATGGACCCATATTTAGAGGACCATATTTGGTCAGATGTCCATCATGGATTAGCTTTTGTTTTTAAAGAACAATTAGTACCTCAGGTAAAACCTGAATATTTTGTTCGTATCAATGTCCAAACATTTAAAGATACCGAAACTGAAGAGGATATTGGAATTATGTATCCTGATGTTGAAGTTTTTAAAAAAGGAGCAAATATTGTTTCAGAACCTGCTGCTTCCTATATTGGTTCTTCGGTTACCCCCGCAACATTAACATTGTCAGTTGCTCCATTCCCGGAATTAAAGATCCCTGAGCTGGAAATAAGAGATCGAAAAAATAATAAATTAATTACAACATGTGAGATAATATCACCAGTCGATAAGCGAGGAATCGGTTTAAAGCAGTACCAAGAAAAAAGAGAACGATTACTTTCGGAAAGCGTACATCTTATAGAAATAGATTTAATCAGAAGGGGAAGAAGAGCTTTAGAACATCTCTCAATTCCAAAATCTCATTACCTTGTTTTAGTCACCAATTTCCATACTGGAAAAACCAATGTTTGGACTGTAGATATAACAGACAAATTACCTGTTGTACCAGTCCCTCTGGCTAAACCAGAGCAGCATGCTCAATTAGATATTGGAAAAGGATTGCAGGATTTGTATGAAAGAAGTGATTATGGGGCTTCAATTAATTATGAGAAGGAACCTCCTCCACCCAAATTTTCAAAGGAAGAAAAACAATGGATAAAGGAGGTTATAAAAAAGGAAACTTGATTGATTTCTAATTGGTTACTCCAATCTCCTCTCGAATTTTATTCAAGGCTGACCCAGCTCTCACCCAATCAATCTGCGCTTGATTGTAGGTATGTTTGACTTCAAAGCTGTCCTCCGTGCCATCTGCATGGTGCAATACAACTGTTAAATTTTTTCCTGGAGCCATTTCATCAAAGCCTAAAATATCAATGGTATCATCTTGTCGCACTTTTTCGTAGTCATCAGGATTAACAAAAGTAAGACCCAACATACCCTGTTTTTTCAAGTTGGTTTCATGAATTCTGGCGAAGGATTTTACAATGACTGCTTTTACTCCTAAATAACGTGGTTCCATAGCGGCGTGCTCACGTGAAGAGCCTTCTCCATAATTTTCCTCCCCAAACACTACGGTTCCAATATTGGCAGCTTTGTATGCTCTTGCACTATCTGGCACTGCCATAAAATTTGGGCTTCCCTCATTAGCAGCATAATTGGCTACGTTATTTGCCTCTTCATTGAAATAATTGATTGCACCAATGAAGCAATTATTGGAAATATTTTCAAGGTGACCCCTATATTTCAGCCACGGACCAGCCATAGATATGTGATCAGTTGTACATTTTCCTTTGGCTTTGATGAGCAACCGCATTCCGGTTAATTCACTTTGAGTCATAGGAACAAAAGGCGTCAGCAATTGCAAACGGTTGGAGTCAGGATTTACTACAACCTCAATATCCGAACCATTTTCAGCAGGAGGAATGAAACCAGCATCTTCTACATCAAATCCTTTTGGTGGTAATTCCAGACCCGTTGGAGGATCCAGCTTTACTTGTTCTCCATTTTCATTAGTAAGGGTATCCGTCAATGGGTTAAATTTCATATCTCCTGCGATTGCCATTGCGGTGACCAATTCAGGGGAAGCAACGAAAGCATGGGTATTGGGGTTGCCATCATTTCTTTTGGTGAAATTTCTATTGAAAGAAGTGATGATAGAGTTTTTGCGATCAGGATTCTCCATGTGACGAGCCCACTGTCCGATGCAAGGTCCGCAAGCATTTGCCAATACAACACCTCCCATCTCCTCAAAAGCATCCAGTTGCCCATCCCGTTCTACGGTATAACGAATCTGCTCAGAACCTGGTGTGACGGTAAATTCTGATTTTACTTTCAAATTCTTTGCAACTGCTTGTTTTGCCAGTGATGCTGCCCGATCCAAATCCTCATAAGAAGAATTGGTGCAAGAACCAATCAATCCCACTTCCAGTTTTGCCGGATATCCTTTCTCTTCTACGGCTTTGGCAAATTCTGAAATTGGCCAAGCCAAATCTGGTGTATAAGGACCATTGATATGTGGTTCCAAAGTTGAAAGGTCGATCTCTATGACTCTATCAAAATATTGTTCAGGATTGGCATAACATTCAGCATCGCCTGTAAGATGTTCAGCTACAGCATCTGCCAAATCAGCGATTTCAGCTCTTTCTGTAGCTCTCAAATAACGACTCATAGACTCGTCATAGCCAAATGTGGAAGTAGTCGCTCCAATCTCTGCACCCATATTGCATATGGTTCCTTTTCCAGTACAAGACAATGATTCAGCACCAGGACCAAAGTATTCTACTATAGCCCCAGTCCCTCCTTTAACGGTTAGGATTCCTGCTACCTTCAAAATTACATCTTTGGAAGATGTCCAGCCACTCATCTTTCCAGTCAATTTCACACCTATCACCTTAGGCATTTTAAGTTCCCAGGGCATTCCTGCCATTACGTCTACTGCATCTGCACCTCCAACTCCAACTGCCACCATACCCAATCCCCCAGCATTAACGGTATGCGAATCCGTGCCAATCATCATACCTCCGGGAAAGGCATAATTTTCCAAAACGATTTGATGGATGATACCTGCTCCTGGTTTCCAAAAACCAATTCCATATTTATTGGAAACAGAAGACAAGAATTCATAAACTTCCGAATTGACATCATTTGCTACTTCCAAATCTTTTTCTGCGCCTACTTTTGCTTGAATCAAATGGTCACAATGAACAGTTGAAGGTACTGCCACCTTATCTCTTCCGGCCATCATGAATTGCAACAAAGCCATTTGGGCAGTTGCATCCTGCATGGCTACCCGGTCAGGTGCAAAGAAGACATAATCGCCACCACGGGTATATTTTTGAAGCGGTGATTCTGCATGTAGGTGGGAATAAAGGATTTTTTCTGTTAAGGTTAGAGGATGACCGAGCATTTCCCGAGCGGCAGCCACTTTTTGCGGTAAGCTGTTGTAATGATTTTTAATAATATCAATATCGAAAGGCATAGTTATAGAATTTTAAATTTACTAATTTGGATTTAAGATTTCGAAATTGAAATCAGGGCTTTTTTTTAAAAGTCCGCAAAAGTAAGTTTTTTGGGAAATTTTTTTGGGAAGTTACTTAAATTATAAGGCCTAAACAGCTGAAAAGTTGAGCTGGAAAATAGATGGGAATAGCGCTTTTATAAAAAGCCAAATTTATGATTAGAAAGTATAGACTTTACAGAAGAAAAACAATTGAGAAGCTTTCTGAGAAATAGAATGCCTAGGTTTTTATAAAGGACATTTTTTGAGTTTATTAAACCTGAATGCCTTCTTCATCCAGATACTTTGCAATATTGAATTGAACGCCTTCTAAAATTTCTACATCTTTATCCCAATCCAACACCTGCCAGTTATTGTCTGGATTTGCTACAATCACCGTTTTACTTTTTGTGAATACCCAAATGATCTTTTCTGTACCAAAATCATGCAATCGACGTATTTTTCGTAATACGAAATCTTCGAATAGGTTCGTTGTTTTATCTTCTATTTCCACATTCACATCTATTTCAATTACAATTTTGGGAGCTACATCAATGTATTTTAAAGTGATTTTGTCACGTGTAAGAACATTTCTATCATACACGGTTACATCAAGACCCATGTTATTTCGATGATCAAGATGACTACCCACTTCCCCCATAAAAACTTCAAAATCTTTTGGATCCAGATTTTTGTTAAGAAGGTTGAAAAAAAATCTTTTGATAAATAATTGCAAACCACTATCAGGAATAATGTCTTCAAGTTTTTTGGTTTTGTTTAGTACAGATCGATATCCCTGATAGTAGAAAGGAATACCATCTATTGTCTCTTTTATCAAAGAAGCAGGAATCTTTCTTTTTCGTTTAGGTTTTTCAGATTTAGCTTTTAAAAGTGTTTCTGACATAATTTATTTTGATCCTTTGACGTCAGGTGATATGATTCATGTTTGACCACCCAACGTCAGAGAAGGATTATTTTTAATCACAAATTTCTGAAAATAAGGGTTTTTAATCAAAAATGTTCAATTCATCGTTTTATGACCTTTTTCACAAGCCGTTTTTCTCCAACCTGAAATTCCAGGAAATAAACCCCTTCAGGTAGCTCGGAAAAATCTATTTGAAACCGATTATTCAAAACCAAGGCTTCCCTGATCTTTTGACCTAAAGCATTATAGATTTGAACCTTTGACCCTTTCATGTCAATATTTTGGATTTCAATTCCTACCAATCCGCTCGCTGGATTTGGGTAAATGCTGATTTCAGGCTTCTGATGACTACTTTCAGTTTCAGTAGTTCCATCTAAAAGAATATTAGAGGTAAACCAAGTCAAACCACCCCTTGTATTGCCTACCAATATATCAAAAACGCCATCATTATCGATGTCTGCCAAAGCGGCACTGCTTTGAGTACCTACGGCTATTTTTCCAAGATTATTGCTAACTAAATTAAATGTCCCGTCAAGGTTATCTTCAATATCCTTATAGAGATGAATTTTACCTGATTCAGAACCCGTAATAAGTGCAAAATCATTTCCATAATCCAATATAAAGGGAATCGCTCCACCAAGTACTCCAAGAAAAACTTCTCCGAGTTTATTGTTATTTGGCGCTTCATTGGGATTGGGATGAAAAACTGGATTTCCAGGGCTACCCTGATTGGGGAGGAAATTAATCGTGCCCTGTTTTTCACCAATGACCAAATCAGGAAGGTTATCTCTATTCAAATCCACAATATGGGGAGCGCTGTTTTGCCCCACATTGATATCTTGCCAATTTGGTTGGATGGTATTGAATATCATGGGATTGCCTGGCCCCCCTTCATTTTCTGCATAAAATAAGCTTCCAAAAAAATCTCCAACTAATAAATCCAGGTCCCCATCATTGTCCATATCGCCAAAAGTTGGTGTAAAAGCGAAATTGGTAAGGTTGAATTGCTTGAAATCCAACCAGTTGTCATCAGTTAACTCAAAATGTGGTTCAGAAGCTGTTCCGATATTTTCCAATAAATGGAGCCGACTGTCTTTATTTCCGAGGGGTTCGTAATTACTTAAATTACCGACTACTAAATCCAGCAGGCCATCTCCATTGACATCTGCAAAAGCGGGATATGCATTGGTGCCAAAATCAATCATGGTTTCAGCCAGGAAATTGGTTTGTTGAAATTCGAAGACGGTATTAGTGGGTGTTCCTGTATTTTGATAGAACCAGCCCACATTTACATCTTCTGCAATGCCCGTCTCATTTGGACTGACCAATAAATCTTTTTTCCCATCATTATTTAAATCAAGCATAAAAGAAGCTGGAAAGAAAGGAATATTTACCGAAACATCGTAAATGGGGAATTTATTATCCTGCTCTTTCATGAAGGCTGTTTCTATAGTTCCAGAATTGACCAATCTGGTTAAAAAGGGATTGGCAAAGTCACCAATGATGATTTCTACAAGCCCATCATTATTCTCATCAAAAGTCAAAAGTGTAGAGCCTGGGTGTTGGCGATCATCAGGTTCATTGTTGACCAGCCCATCTGCACAATCATTGATATCATCACTTAAAGAGATAGTAGAAGAGATAGGAGATTCTGAAAACCTTCCCCAACATTCGTCCACCAGTTCAAAAATTAACTCATCTAATGGCAATTCCAATTCAACTGCACGATTCTCATAGAAATAAACATTCCCACCTACAAAATTAAGGACATCCAAATCGCCATCTCCATCTACATCATTGATATCCGGAATGTCATCTTCCGTTACAACTATCTGAGTAAGTATTCCATTACTCAAAGGATAGGTCAATACTTCTCCAGGGAAGTCATTTTGAAACGCTACTCTGTCAAAGGCTATTTTATTATTTTGATATTTTCCCTTATAAACTTTGATGCCGTCAATGTTTTCATCTGCTGAATGCGTGAACAAATCTTGAATGCCGTCGCTGTTAAAATCCCTCATTAGGACCCAATTTACTGCCGAAGGAAAGTTTTTGCTGTATTCCGGTGCATAGGCATAAGCACTTTCATTTTGTGAGCCTACATTCAGAAATGGCAATCTTACATTGCCTGCTTTATCAAAAATAAAGAGGTCTGGTTTTGAATCATTATTAAGGTCGACTTCGGAAAACTGAGGAGAATTGAGACCACCTGAAAGTGGGTTTTGAAGCAGTTGGTTGTTTTTTGTAAAGGGAATTTGCAATGGCTGAAAAGTCTGGGCAGGAATTTTTGAAAATAAGCACAAGAAAAACAGAGTGTACAGGGTCTTCTTCATAAGGATATGTTTTCAAAAAAAAGTAGCACGGTTAGGGAAAACCGTGCCTTTCAATATCTTGAGTATGTAGGTTGTCTTATAAGATCTTCGGCGGCTAAACCCGCCGAAGAAAATTCTATGGAGGCACTCATTTTTAAATTTTTGCTTGCAAAAATTTAAAAATGAGTGCCTCCATAAATTATTGTTTTTCGCCGTTGGCCCGGCGTGGATGCCTTTGGCATGATACAACCCCTATATATTATTTACCCAAATAGGAGAATTTTTTAGCAAATACAGTTCCGTCTATACTCAAACGAGCGACATACAATCCATTGGCTATACCACGTTCAGGTCGAAATTCTTGATTGTAAAAACCGGGGGATTGGGTTTGATCCAAAATGGTTGAAATGTGATTACCGAGAACATCAAAAATTTCAAGACGCACCTCCGCTGCATGTCTCAATTGGTAATGGATATTTGTGAAATCACTAAATGGATTTGGACTGACGCTAAAAGAGTTTGCAATGCTTGCTTCATTTTCGATCTCCTCAGTATCTGTAACTGCATTTAAAGTATAATGTACATAAAACAGCATCATTTCATCCTCTGTGGTTACACCCCAGTAGAGATAATCATCTGTGTCATTGATATATTTGGCTTCGTGGATTAATCCTTTTTGTAAATCTACAAATAGAGGCTCCTCAAAATTTCGGATAGGAGGATGCTCCCAGTCAAAAAAGCCCTGATTAAATGTGTAGTCAAAATTGAAAAAGCCTTCATAAATCTGATCGCCTTTTGAGCCGTTCCATTCTCGTAAATAAATGTCGTAATCTGTTCCTGTTTGGTGGGTGTGCGAAGATAAGGACCAAATATAAATGGGATAAGAACTATTGGTCTTAATGGCATCTGTAATGGTAATTTCATTTCCACCGTTTGGAATGACCAGGTTATTGCCGCTGGTAGCACCTATAGGGAATAACTGAGCATACATTCGTTCCTGGGCTGTTCCAGATTCCTGCGTATAAACATTTAGATAGACATCTCCGGGAAGAATGGCAGAAGCGCTGTAATTCTTGATGTGGAAATTCAAATTCAATCTGGTGTTTTCATCCCAGAAATAGGCAGTGTGTTGTGGAAGTTTCCATTCATGAGGTAATTGCCACCCGGCTACCATGTTCTCATCTCCCATATCTATCCCAAATGCCTCATTAATATTAATCAAACCCCAGCCAGGGACAGGGGCGTTCAGATCCAGTTCATACAAAAGAAAATGATGTGACTCATCATTCATATTCATATCAATCGTGTGTACTTCAACATTGTCCGGCAATTCAGGATCGAAATATCTGAAATATTCAATTTCTTCATTAGGCGCCAGAAAGATAGGTCCAAAACGCAATTGAAAGCCTTCTCCTGCTAAAGGAGGATCTGGACGTTCCACAAAATCCAAGCCACCTGAAGTATAATACGCTTCCAAAATATCGGTGTCGACTTCATTTGAATTGAAGGCAGCGCCATGCAAAATCCATTGGCGAATTAATTCCACTTCGTGTTTTTGTAAATCTGGCAATGCTCCAGGAGGCATTTGATTGCCCTCTGCGACTTCCAATGATTCGTAATAATCATCCCAATCGTCGTATGCAACTTTTCTTAAAAGGTAACTTAAGTCCGGTCTTCCGGGCTGTACCAGCAATTGTCCTTTTGCCGCAGCTGCCGGATTTGTGGGCGCTTTATTGACAAGGCTATTAAAAACAGATGTTAAGTTGGCTCCTAAATCAAGATTGCCTTGTGGATTGGCACCGCCATGACAAGATGCATTGGCACATTTGGTTTGGAGAAGAGTATAAACTTTTTGGAAGTCGGATTGTGCATTGATGCTAATTCCAAAAAGGAAAAATGTGGAAAGTAATAACAGGTGTTGAAGTTTTAGCATAATGTAGATTGTTGATTGACGATTTTGGAATTATGAATGATGAAGATAATTTCAAAACCGTTTCCGGGTGAAAAGGTATTTTGATGATTTTGGTCTGAAAATAATAAGAGCTACTCAATATTTCAAAAAAAGTATATAGTAACCATGTCTACAATAATTACTGTCGCGGATATTTCAAAAATGCTTGCCTAATCAATACGTCGTTTAAGATACTTTGAAAGAAGTAGTTGATTCAGGTTGCGAACAATCAAAGTTAGTGCAGCAAAGCTGCGCCCACGAGGGCTTATAGTGGAGAAACAGGCTGTTTCTCCACTATAAGCCCTTCGAGCTACGCCACAGGAACGGCGGGGATTATTATTCGCAACTTGCCTTAGTTATATCTATTTAATAGAATCAAAAAAATAAAATGGGTTGTATTCCTTTCAAATTTCATCTTATCTGTAAAAGAACTCCCTTCAATCAAAATTTTTCCGTTATTTTGCAAAGCAGCAAGCATCCACCTAAAACAAGCACTTCCTAATTTCCCCCTCATTTATTTAGAATAAACATGAATAGTTGCGTTCAATTTTTTGAACATCAATCAATTGAAATTGATATATTTGCTTTTTGTATTAATTGATTTATTGATTATCAGGACTTTGTGAAGAGCCTTGATTGATCACTTTTGTTTTTCCTTAAAGGCCAAAACTGGTATCTTACTCAAAAAAGAATTATATGGCAGAGCGTATAAAAGTTATGCTGGTAGAGGACAATCAATTGTTTCGCATGGGATTGTCTGTAGTGTTGAGAAATTGTGAAGATCTTCATTTAGTTACAACCGCATCTGATGGAAAAGAGGCATTGAATAAATATCGGGAATTTGATCTGGATGTGGTCATAACAGATATACTGATGCCTAATATGAACGGTGTCGAACTTTCAGCGGCTTTACGGCAATTGAATCCCGATGTGAAAATTTTAGCTGTGACCGGAGATGAAGATGAGAAAAGATTGTTGGAAGTTGTCCATGCTGGTGCCATGGGCTTTGTCAAAAAAGATGTAGTTGCTGATGAAATTACCAAAGCCGTAAAAACAATTTATTCTGGTAATGTTTATTTCTCTCCTGAAATATTCCAAACACTTGTCACCAACCTTCGACAGCCTGTCAACAAATTTGCCGTTGATAATATAACCCATACCCTGACCACTCGTGAAATGGAAATTTTGAAATGCATTGCTGAAGAAATGACCAATAAGGAAATTGCAAACATGCTGTATATCAGTCCCAGAACGGTTGACACTCATCGGCGCAATTTGCTTCAAAAGTTGAATGCCAAAAACACAGCAGGACTGGTAAGGTATTATGTCTCAATGGTTAATTAAACTGCTAACCAAGCCTTTCCCACAGGGACTCCCCTGAGGATGGCTTAACCGTTACAAGGCATTTATGTCCAAGCACATCGCCTTTAATTCATCCTGTTTAAATTTCATATCTCTTTTTTGTTAATAGGCTGTTAAGCTTTTTGCTGCTTTCTCATTTCCTAGCTACATTGCTGGTCTTTAGGCAATTAACCTATTTTGATTGCAAAAAAGAACAACATTCAAAACCTATTTTTACTAAAATTGATAGGTCATACAGGTACACAATTGCAGTTTAAAAATCTAAATGAAAAATAGCACAATCATACGGGTGGTCTTGTTTGGAATGATGGCTATCATTGGAGTCATTGTGTTGCAAGTTTATTTGCTCAACAGAACCTGGGATGTGCAAGAACAGGAATTTCATGAAAAGGTGGTGATAGCATTGCAAAATGTAGCCAAGGGGTTTGAGAAAATGGGAAAATCCCTTCCGACCTTTGATATCATCAAGCAGGTTTCATCCAATTATTATGTGGTCAATATCAATGACGTCATCGATGCAAATAATTTGGATTATTTTCTAAGAAAGGAATTACAAGAGGTGGGACTAACGGAAATTGCTGAATACAGCATTTATGATTGCGAGACCAATGATATGTTATTTGGAGGCTTGATAAATTATTCCCCCACACAAGATTCCACGGTTTTTGAACCGACGGAGGGCTTGCCTATATACAATGAATTTACCTATTATTTTGGTGTGCGATTTCCAGAACGCACAAGTCATTTGTTCAATAGCATGCGATTGACCATTGTTTTTGCTGCAATCCTGGGTATTACACTTCTGTTTTTTCTCTACTCCATTTTTGTGATTTTGCGTCAAAAGCGGCTTTCTGAAATGCAGAAAGATTTTATCAATAACATGACGCATGAATTCAAGACGCCGATTTCGACCATTAAAATATCCTCAGACGTTTTTCTGAATAACCCCGAAATTCAGAAGGACAAGCGCTTGCACCAATATGCACATATCATTAAAGAGCAAAACAATCGCCTCAATAACCAGGTTGAAAAGGTGTTGCAATTGGCAAAAATTGAACGAGACAACTTTAAGTTGAATCTGGAGAAAACAGATTTGCATAACTTGTTGGAGAATATTTTGGAAAGTGCCAAGTTGAAGGTAGAGAAAGCTGGAGGGGAGTTACTTTGCCAATTGGGAGCCACAAACCCAACTATAAAAGCTGATAAATTGCACCTCACCAACATTTTTTACAATTTGTTAGACAATGCTATCAAGTATTGCAAAGAGGCGCCAGAAATTGCTGTTTCCACAGAGGATCATGGTACAAACGGCATATTATTGAAAATTGTAGATAAAGGAATTGGAATTGGGAAAGAACATCAAAATAAAGTTTTTAAGAAATTTTATCGGGTGCCAACTGGCAATGTACACAATGTAAAAGGTTTTGGCTTAGGTCTTTTTTACATCAAAAACATTTGCAATGCTCATGGATGGAAAGTCCAATTGGATAGTGAACCAGGGGAAGGCACGACAATTTCATTATTGATATAATTGAGTTGTAGGTTAGGGGTTGGATTTTTAATTCAAATCTCACAACCCACAACAAACAACCCATGATACTTTACACAATACATGAACCATCAATATTCTAGGTTGAAAACACCAAATATGAACCAAATCGAAGCGAAAGCACATCTCCTTTATGTGGAAGATGACGAAAGCCTGGGATTTGTAACCCGTGATAATCTCGAATTACAAGGTTACCAAATAACTCACTGCACTGATGGCAAGGAAGCACTTGAGGTATTAAAAGAAACTACTTTTGACCTTTGCATCCTGGATGTTATGTTGCCACACATTGATGGCTTTACCATTGCTCAGGAAATTCGGAACTACAATTCAGAAGTGCCCATTATTTTTCTGACTGCAAAGTCTTTAAAAGAAGACAAAATACGTGGCTTGCGACTTGGAGGGGATGATTACATCACCAAGCCATTTAGCATTGAGGAATTGATTCTGAAAATTGAAATATTTCTCCGTCGAAGCAAAATTATTGCTCCCATTTCTGTTTCCAAATACCGACTTGGGCAATATGAATTTGACCATAGCAATCTTGCACTTACTTTTGGTGATCAAACAAAAACCCTGACTCAAAAAGAAGCAGATTTGTTGAATTACTTTGCCAATAACCAAAATAAGGTGCTAAAGCGCTCTGATATTTTGGAAACGCTTTGGGGGGAAGATGATTATTTTTTAGGACGAAGCCTGGATGTGTTTATTTCGAGATTGAGAAAGTATTTGAAACAAGATGAAAGTTTAAAAATTGAAAACATCCACGGAGTAGGGTTTCGGTTTTTAACTTAGGTATCAAGTTTCCCTTAGCATTCTTCTTAAAATCTTTCCCACATTGGATTTAGGCAGTTCTTTCCTGAATTCTATCTGTTTGGGGACTTTGTAACCTGTCATATTTTCACGGCAATATTGAATTATCTCATCTTCTTTTAATGACTTATCTTTTTTGACTATGAATAACTTCACTACCTCACCTGACTTTTGGTCTGGTACTCCAATCGCTGCAACCTCCATGACTTTTGGATGGGCGGCTACTACATCTTCAATTTCGTTTGGATAGACATTAAAGCCGGAGACCAAAATCATATCTTTTTTGCGATCTACAATTTGAAAATAGCCGTCATCATGCATTTTTCCGATATCTCCTGTGCAAAGCCATCCTTCTTTAATGGTTTCCTCAGTAGCTGCCGGGCGATTGTAGTAACCCTTCATGACTTGAGGTCCCTTTATTTGGATTTCGCCTACCTCACCTACTGGAAGTGGCTTACCTTCCTCATCGACAATGCGCATATCTGTAGAGGGAACGGGCATGCCAATGGAACCAATTTTGCCACTACCATCTATAGGATTGCAACTAGCTACAGGGGAGGATTCTGTCATACCGAAGCCTTCCACTAATGGAGATCCGGTGATTGAATGCCAGGATTCTGCAACTGCTCTTTGAACTGCCATTCCTCCTCCAACTGAAAATTTTAAACTACTGAAATCCAGTGCTTTGAAAGCTTTATTATTGATGAGTCCATTGAATAGCGTATTCACACCAGTCATTAATGTAATCTTGTATTTAACAAATTCCTTTACGATACTCCCCAATTCCCTTGGATTAACAATCAATACATTCAATGCACCCACACTCATCAGTGCGAGACAATTGGTAGAAAAAGCAAAAATGTGATACATAGGAAGTGGAGATAAGGCAATCTCTTTCCCATCCTCCAAATAGGGCATCATAATGGAGCGAATTTGCTGCATATTGGCGACTAGATTGCGATTGGTAAGCATAGCACCTTTGGCGACTCCGGTGGTACCTCCTGTGTATTGCAACAATATGACTCTGTCCGAAGTATTTTCAAATTCAGGGATTGTAAATTTCTTGCCCTGTCTTAGTGCATCCTTGAAAGTCACTGAATTAGGAATATTGAATTTGGGAACCATCCGTTTTACATTTCGCACCACCATATTCACCATTCTTCCTTTTACTGCACCCAGTAATTCTCCAATGCTGGTTACAATGACTGTTTCAATGTTAGTATCATTGATAATTTTCTCCAGATTGGCGGCAAAGTTTTCGCAAATCACAATAGCCTTGGTTCCTGAATCTGTGAATTGATGGTGCATTTCACGGGGCGTATACAATGGATTGGTATTGACAACGGTAATTCCAGCTCGCAAGGCTCCAAATAAGGCAATTGGATATTGCAACATATTGGGCATCATCAACGCAATCTTATCACCAGGTTTTAAACCTCGGGAGTAAAGGTAAGCTCCAAAATCCCTGGACATTTTGTCAATTTTTTCAAAAGTCAATTCTTTTCCCATGCAGGAAAAAGCAGGCTGCTTAGCATATTTTTGAAAGGTTTCTTCAATTAGTGCCACGAGATTAGGGTAGGCATGCTCATCAATGTTAGCGGGAATTCCTTTTGGATAGTTTTTCAACCAGGGACGTTGTTCGCTCATAATGTTATTGGTAAAATTGTTGATTTGTAAAAGTGGAAATATTTCTAAATTTTTTGTTTGACAAGGATAAAAATAGGAAAATTTTTGAGGCAATCAGGCGATAAAGATTTTTGAAATATTTGACTTCTTCTCCACCTTTGCCGGGATGTGGAAAAAAATTATAGGCTATTTTTCGATTTTATTGATTTTAGTGCTCCTGCTTGAAATAGTATTCAGGTCCTATTTTGCGTTTTATTTTAAGACTCCTTTTTTCAAGCCTTCAGAAATTGTTAATCACTATTATCCCGAATTAAAAAAACTGGACAAGATTTACGATAGCGAAAAAGTATTCAATGTCCTCATATTAGGAGGTTCTGTTATCACTTATGGCTTTAGTGATATTCAGCCAATTTTACAAGAAAGATTAAGCAGTTTAACCAATCAGACTGTCCGAATTTACAATCTTGCCAAACCTGCCCATGCTTCCTTGGATAGTTATCATAAAATCAACCAAAGAGAGATTAAGGGAATAGATTTGGTGCTTTTCTACCATGGAATCAATGAATTAAGAGCGAATAATTGCCCTCCTGAATTATTTCAAACCAATTACGAGCACTTTTCCTGGTACAAGGAAATCGCACTGGTCACCAATAATACTTCAAAAGATTATTTTACAACCTTGTTTGGTTTGCAATGGATAGGGATACAATTGAGTAAAAAAATTACTGGCAATGTACCAACCCATTTTCCAAAAGCGGAATGGGTGCATTATGGAAAAGACATCAAAACCAAAGAGTCTTTTGAACAAAATATTCGAAGAATCCTGGAAAGAGCACAGCAATATGGAATACCAGTGCTGCTCAATACATTTGCCTATCATCAGGTAGACAATTACTCTAAAGAAGCTTTTTTGAATAAAAAACTGGATTATGGAAGTCATTTGTGTTTAACAGAAAGCTGGGGAGCAGAAGCAAACGTAGTTCATGGCTTAGTGGTTCATAATCATGTTATTAAAAAAATAATCTCCGAAGGTCAAGAAGGAATATATTTCTTTGATATGGAGAAACATTTAACAAAGAATAGCACCAACTTCAACGATATTTGTCATATTACATCAAAGGCTTCTAAAGAATTTGTAGACTTGCTTTTGCCAAGCATTGAAGAAATTATTTTAGCAAAAAAATGAACAATTTTCGAATACAATCTATATCTAGTTTAAGCTTGTTTAAATTTTTCCTTCCTGCGCCACAGGGATGCTGTCATGCGACAGAAAGATTGAGCCGGAAAAACCGACAGAAAGATTG
>JBGTQJ010000081.1:0-35896 GCA_041941305.1 Saprospiraceae bacterium | reverse complement strand
ATTTACCCTTGTTGTGGGGTGCAAGTTGCGGGTTGGTCAAGCCCGCAACTCGCACCCCGCAACAAATTGAATATCAAAAGATTAAGCGAAGAAAATAAAGGAAAGGAATTATATTGTTAAAATTAGGGATGACTCATGTTTATTTTCACCTAAGAATGGCAATCCTTCCCGTCTTTTCCAATGTCCTGCCTAATATTTCAATTTTAAAACTATAGTAATAAGAAGCTTCAGGCAGTGGTTTTCCTTTCCAGGTACCATCCCAGTCATTTTGATAATTATCCGTTTGGAAAACGATGTTTCCCCATTGATTCAAGACAAGCAATTCATTTTCAAATTTGCCTAAATTTTCGCAGGCTTTGATTTCGAAATAGTCATTGGCACCATCTCCATTTGGAGTAAAGAGGTCAGGAAAATGGAGTGGTGAGGTATCAATAGTCAGAGAATCCTTACACCCCAGACTATCCCTAACGATGACCATAAATTCATAATATAAAGCACTTCCTGGAAAGAATATAGGCTCCATACAGTTGAAGCAACTTAAGGCATCTTCTTCTCCCTCCAGAATTACCCATTTTGTGCTGTCAGCTATTATTCTGCCCAGGTCGCTGATATTTAGTTGTAATGGAATAGGTTCACATAATTCAAGATCTTCATGGTCGAGAGAAATAATAATTGGGGGTGGAGTTGAAGCAGTTATCATCGTATCTTTTGTACAACCTTCTCCATCGATGATTGTAATCAAAATAGGACCAGCATTGACAGCTAAAACTTCCCCAAGTTCTGAAAAGTCTGATCCATTTACTGAAAAAAGATATGGAGCTCCATTCCCTCCAGAAACATGATCTACTGTAACTGAAACATCTTGTCCAAAGCAATTGGGAATACCAGGTTCCGGAATGTGTTGCATCATCCTTGGCGGTTCCCAAACGATTACCGTATCTACAACTGAGCAAGCTTTTTGATCTGTAACTGTGAGGTAATAAGTGCCGGAAGACAGACTGTCAATGATGGATTCCATTTCACCATTGGACCAATTAAAAATCAAAGGAAGGCTATCTGAAATAGCTGCTACTTCCAGGATCCCATCTGCATCATTAAAGCAAAGTAAAGAGTCATTTTCCAAGCTTAATATCTCTGGTAAAGTTTGGGCTTTTATTTCAATCTGAAGGCTCCCACTACATCCCACCGTATCAGTAGCGGTCACTTCAAAAATGCCAGCAGGCAGCCCTGTAGCGATGGAATCACTTTGAACAGGAATAGTGGACCAAACATATTTAAAAACCCCATTACCTAAACTGGCTGCTACAGCTGCAGTTCCATCATTTCCGAATTGGCAGCTTTCATCTGTTTGAGACAATAGTTCGACTATGGGTTTAGGTCCTGCTTCCAAAACCGTATCTAAAACGACCGCACAATCATTTTCATCAGAGATGGTCACTATTAAATTCCCTTCTGGTAAATTAATTGCCTCCATCGTAGTTTGCGGAGGGTTTGTACTCCATAAGAAGTCGTAAGGGAAAGTGCCCCCATCTGCATTTACACGCAGCCATCCATTCGCAATCTCAGGACAGGCAGGTTCTGAGCCTATACCAAAACTCGCAACCAGTTTTGGTGGTTCAACGATATTGTAAATTCCAGAAATGACACAGCCATCAGCATCCGTAGCAATTACCTGATAATTTCCAGAAGCAAGATTAGGCAAGGTACTATTATCTGGTTCGTTAACCGCTGGAGGTGGAGCAGGGTTTCCTGACCATTCAAATTCAAAAGGAAGATTTGGTGGCTCCCCGATAGATGAAATTTCTACATAAATTTCCCCATTATCATCTCCGAAACATTTTATGTGTGATATATCTGCGCTGATCAATAAATTTTTAGCCACTTCAATATCTACGTTTTCCGATATGGTACAACCATTAGCATCTCCGACTAAAATACCATAGTTGCCAGCAGCCAAATTTGTAAAATCAATTATATCAGATTGAAAAACTCCGAGGTTTGAAATGGCAATGGTATAATCTCCTTGTGGATCAAGAGCACCTCCACTTACCCGAAACCGCAATGCACCATCTGACAAACCAAAACAGGTTTCAGGTAATGTTTGCAAACTGTCAATTGAAAGTGGAGGAGGTTGTTGAATGGTAATCGTACTATCCCATAGGCAACCAGTGGCAATTTCCTTCACATTTAATTCATAGGTGCCGGCAAAAAGCTGAATGGTATCTCCCAAAGGTTTGGGATCATTATCTCCCTGCCAAAATTGGAAAAAACTGGAGTTTCCGCCCAAAACTTCGGGTATTGAGATCACCACAAAATCACCAAAACAAGCAGGTTGGGAAATAATTTCCAATTGAGGAGCCAGCGGAGGTGGCTCTTCAATATTGATAGAGGTCGTGCTTGTACAACCTTCCCCGTCTGTCATAGTTAGCGAATAAGTTCCTGCCAATAACTCACTAACTCCACTGGTAAAAGTTTGGTCATTTTGATTGGTTATTGGATGGTCCCCAGACCATAAATAGGTATAAGGAAAAACAGGGAATCCAAAGTCTAAGCTGACATTGACATCAATATTACCAGTGGCATCGCCAAAGCAAAGTACATTGGTTGAATCTTTCAACAATTCATATCCCCTTTGGTATTCTAAAGTAAAACACCTTTCCAAGATACAATTATTGGTATCCAGGATTTCAAAGCAATAATTTCCAGGTGGCAAACTATCCAGGTTAACTCCCTTGGCAAGTTCTGTTTTCCCATTCCAAAGCGTATGTATTTCGTACAAGCTATCCATAATAGGCTGCCCACCCATTATTTCAAATTGAATACTTCCCAAATCAGATCCCTGGCAAGGTGGCTGGGTCGAATCCATATTTATCAATGTTAGGGGAGGAAGTTCCAATACATTTCCAGACCAACTGCCCACACAACCGATATTATCTGTAACTGTGAGTTCAACAGGACCTGGAGGAATTTTTTGCGTTTGTTCAAATCCTTGAGTAATCACTGTTAAACCATGACTCCAGTTATAATTATAGGGAGGAAAATCACTGTCTATGCTTATTGAAACTACTCCTGAATCACCTTCACATAGTGCAGGCAAGACCTCCAATTCGTCTATTTCAATGTCACAGCAATTAATCGTGATATCCGGATTTGCCTGGATATTCAAAAAGGTAGAAGCCAAGCTCTGATTGCCATTGGCATCGGTTACCCAAATATCTATTTGTTCTACACCTGCATCATCGAAAGAAACTTGTCGAAGGGTATCTGTAATGTCTTCTGAAAAGGAAAAACGAAGTTGTTTATCTTGGCTACATTCAGAAATACTATTAAAGTCATACATGCTGGCAAAAACGGTGGTCACATTATTTGGAGGAGCATTGGTTATCAATCCATTTCTGATAATCGGGATAGGCAGGCAAGCGGGGCTTGTAAGAAATTCACAATATTCCTTATTGTCCTGGACCTCAACAAAGTTTTCGAGAAATGAAAAATTCCCTGCAGGTCTTTTGCCCCAAATTTGCAGATTTTGTAGCCCAATTTCATCACAGGAATAGATTCTGGTTGAATCATTCAAATTATTGCTGTAGGTATATTCAACAGAATCAATAACACAATTTGGAATAAACCCTTTATTTAGGTATTTAATATTCAAATCCAACTCTCCTTCACCTGAAATATTTGCAACCAGTCCATTGTCACTAAAAAGTGCAGGGATACATCCAGGGGTGTTTCCAAAACAAACATCCTGATTGTCCTGAATAATAATAAACGTAGTTACTCCTTGCTGATTCCCAGCCAAATCAGTAACCCAAATTTTCAAATTTACCTGCCCAAGGTTGGTGCAATCAAAAGTTCTTAATGAGTCAGCAGGAATTTTTGAAAATGAAAATTGAAGAGCGTCTTTTGGTGTGAGGTTGTCAAAAGATGCTGCGTTAAAATGACTTGCAGCGATGGTCACTTCCTGTTCATTGGGTAGCGTTGCGATCAGCCCATTTTTTAGTAGAATCGTCGGAAGTGTTTGATCACAGGAAGTTTGTGCTTCAATTGAAGATGGGATTATAATAAAACCAATCGCAATCAGTAAAAATAGTGAGCCAAATTTCATAAATGCTGTTTACATCAGTTCTTCGAGTGGTGACGACAGATAAATCGCTGTAAAGATAAAATTCAGGTCTGGATTGTTAATTGATTGTGAGAAATAGATAAAGGTTATCGAAACCCTTTGAAGTTAAATAGGCGCTTTTATAGAAACCATCATTAATTGGACACATCAAATTTAAGTTTAATTCATTTTTTTTATAACTTAAGGCTCAGGCTCAATCCATAATACTACTTCTCATACGCTATTGTATTCAATTTTGACCTTAAAGGCAAGCAAATAATAAGTGGAACATTCACATTTTTTTTACATAGTGTAAAAATGTGCCTTCTTTTGCCTGCCACCAGTAATAATAAGGAAAACCAGTATATGAAATTAAAAATTGGTGTGGTTCAACTTTGTTCGGGAAAAAACCAGGATGAAAACTTTCATCGGGCCGAAAAGTTGATGGAAAAGGCAGTCCTGGACGGGGCTCAATTGCTTGCTCTTCCAGAACACTTCTCATTTATGGCAGAAGGGGATGAAAAACTGCCATTTGCAGAGTCCATACCTAATGGGAAAAGCTATCAGTTTTTACAAGCATTTGCAAAAAAGCACCAAATAGCTATCGTTGGAGGTAGCATTCCCGTAAAATCAGCAGATAATTCCAAGGTCAAAAATACCCTGCCGGTCATTGACCAAAATGGACAGTTGATCGCACAATACGATAAAATCCATCTCTTTAAAATTGATTATGATAAAAGCAATACCCATGATGAGTCTCAATTTGTTGAAGCAGGAAATCAAGTGGTGACCACCACCACTTTGGACTTAAAAATCGGTTTAAGCATTTGTTACGACCTTCGATTTCCCGAACTCTTTCGCAGACTTGCCCTTGCGGGCGTCGACCTTATTTTTGTACCTGCCGCATTTACAGTTCCTACCGGGAAAGCCCACTGGGAAATCTTGCTAAGAGCGAGAGCAATCGAAAACCAGTGCTACATTGTTGCTGCAGCACAAATAGGAAATAATTATTCAAATCGCATAACCTACGGTAAAAGCATGGTCATTGATCCCTGGGGTCAAATATTAGCACAGTGCCCCGATCGCGAAGCTGTCATTGTTTGCGAAATCGACCTGGATTACCTGAAAGAAGTCAGGAAAAAACTGCCAGCATTAAAGGATATACGCCACCAATTATTCTTTTCATAATGGAGGCAATAAATTATTGACGAATCATTTATCTGAAAAAATTTACCAGAAAATATGTTAATCGAAAACTTTAGAGAACGAACACAAAACATTGTACAAAGAATCGAAGCAATGGCGAAGGTTAGTGAAGACAAAAATTGTTTAACCCGTAGCTATGGATCAGGTACCTTTCAAAAAGTAACACAGCTCATGTTAAATTGGATGCATGAGGCAGGCTTGACAACAAGAATCGACAATATTGGCAATGTAATTGGACGACTGGAAGCAACAATCCCCACGGATAAAACCTTTATCATAGGTTCACATTTGGATACGGTTAAAAACGCCGGGAAATTTGATGGACAGCTTGGATTGCTCATTGCCCTGGATATTGCCGAACAACTTAATCAATTTGAAACCGACCTCCCCTTTAATATTGAAGTAGTAGGTTTTTGTGACGAAGAAGGGGTTCGATTTACTACGACCTATTTGGGAAGCAGTGTTTTGAGCAATACTTTTCAAAAAGAATGGCTGAATCGTCGGGATGACGAAGGGCTCAGCCTTGCTGAAGTAATCAAAAAAAATGGTGGCGATCCAGATTATATTCCCAGAGATGCCATAAACGCCGATGAGTGTTTGGGATTTTTTGAAGTTCACATTGAACAAGGGCCGGTGCTTGAAAAAAACAGGGTTCCGGTAGGGATTGTCACTTGTATTGCTGGTCAAACCAGAGTTGAGGTAAAATTTATGGGCAAAGCAGGACATGCCGGTACTACCCCTATGAACATGCGTCAGGATGCTCTATGTGCTGCTGTAGATTTTATTTCTGAAGTAGAGAAATACGCTTTAAATTCAAATAAATCAGTAATTGCAACCGTAGGAAAATTAATTACAAAACCCAATGTCTCCAATGTAATCCCAAGTGAAGTGATTTGTTCTTTGGACCTGAGAAGTCCGGATGATAATGCAATGTTTGAAGCCCTTGCTGCTTTGGAAAACAAGGCAAATCAGATCTGTAAAATGAGGAAGCTGTGGTTGGATTGGACAGTTTTGCAACAAAATGAAGCAGTAGGGTGCGACCCACTACTTTGCGATCTATTGGAACAAGCGATTTCTCAGTCAGGGATTGAAAAAATAATAAAACTGTCCAGTGGTGCCGGGCACGATGCTGTTGCCTTGTCCGCAATAATGCCAGTAAGTATGCTCTTCGTTCAATGCAAAGAAGGCATCAGCCATCACCCGGATGAATTTGTAAAAGTTGAGGACATTTCTGCTGCATTACAAGTAAGTGAACTTTACTTGAAAGAATTGATTCGTTTCCACCAACTACCAATAAGTATTGAGGTAGAAGAGGAAGTATATTAAAAGACTTAAAGTCTATTTTTGAAGATCTGTATTTAGTTACCGTAGATTTCCAGGATTAGGTTCAAAGTTTCAGGCAAAAATCAAGATGAATATCCAAAAAGTTCCAACAGAACAAAAAGATGATCATACCGGACTTCCATATTATTGGGAGCTTTCAACTGCTACAAAAAAATATGCCTGGCAGGGTTTCTATACCGGTCCCCTGGTTTTGGATGAAAAAACGGTAGCACATTTGTGCAAAAAGCTTTTGGATATTGAATTAAGCGAACTAACCAATGTAGCGACTCTGGAGTTACAGCCCGTTCCATCACTCAAATCAGTAGGAGCATCTATCATTTTACACTCTACAACACCTGATTTAAAAACCTTTGATGGAGATTTGGATAAAGTGATGAAAGGCATCACTCCAACCGATTATACTTCCTATAAAGAAGCACGGGCAGTCTACCTGGCAAGCCCAGGTGATTTAGCGGTAGGTCGCATCCAGCCATGGAAAGCCGGGGTACGACAGGGAGCTTTAGAGTCTGTGGAATTACCGGGAATTGATTACTATTATCTTTCCCATGCATTATTGGTATTGGCTGAACAACATCTTGAAAAACCAAGACCCCAAATCGATAAAATCCTGACATTTATTAAAGAGCGAGAAAATGCAGTCGTTCGATTATACGCTTTAGAAAAAGAAATGCAAATCTTCTTAATTTGGTTAAAACGATTAGCTGGACTTGACCGACTGTTGATGGATGCCAATAGTCCGGAAGTTGCCAGAGACTGGAACCGGAAAAGTGTGCTTTTTCCAACTGTTAAAAGTGCAGTTCAACTTAAGTCCATTATAAAAGGCCTTTCACCATATCAGATTTTGGAAGAAGAAGCCAAGCATTCTCTACTTCGCCAGAGGCTTGGTTGTAAATTTCCGGTTTTACCAGGCTATACCATTGTTCGCACAGACAATAGTTTAGCTGTTTTCACAAAACAACTTCTAAATGCTGCAATGCTTTTACAGAAACGATATGGTCTGACCTTGGGTTGTCTAAAAGCTGCTGACTCTGGAGATGGTGCTCGAATTACACCTGGAATTGATTTAGATGATACTCAAAATTTGGAAGTACTTGCCAAAGATGCCTATCGACATGGCGATGACTACATTTTGGAACCACATATTTATTACGATGAGGTCGAAAAAAATAGTGAAAAATTGAAGGCCAATCCTTCTGCCCATATACGTTGGGGGGAAGTAGCTCCAGGCTTGACGCTGCAATTTATGGAGGGAACTTCATGGAAAGGGAATATATACTTAGATAAACATAATGCAACTGATTTTGGTGTATCCAAAAAACACTATCATGAAATTCTCGATTGTATGAATGGCTTCCGTTCCGCTTTCCACAACAACCATCTGGGCTTGACCATGGCAGGACTCGATTTTGCGATAGGTCGAATCGGCGGGCATTTTGGAGAAGAAACCCTAATTGGCGTTCAAGACCCCAATATCTCATTCAATGGAGCAGAATGCCTTCGGGTGTTCCTGGAAAAAATCCGAAAACAAGCAGGCTTGCAAGAAACCGAATCGCTTTACGGAGCTACCCGAATTTTCAAACCAAGTAAAGAGTGTACATTACCGGTTTTGAATCAAGCAATCAAAACGAATCATGCTGAAGTTTACACAGATACAATTGCTACAATACCTTCAAGGTGGGCAATGATTGCGGTTGCGCATCAGCATCCTGATGGTGTCATGCTACAGTTAGAAGCACTTTTGGACAAAATACGTGAAGCTGGACTTGTGCAAAATTGAAATTCTTCAATCCGGAAAAAGTATTAGCCCCGCCACATAGAAGAGTGAGCGGCGAGGCTAATTCTTCGCAAATAGTATTTAACTAATAGGACAATTTAATCACTTTCCCGCTAAAAGTCTGATTATTTGAAATTGCTTTTAAGAAGTAAATGCCACTCGGGACAGATCCTAAATACACTTCAAATACATTATTGGAAGTTGTATTTTGAATTGACTTTATCTCTCTTCCATTCATATCAAAAACCTGAATAATATCACCATTGACCAATTCGTGATTTATAAATTGAAGGGTAATTGAATTACTTGTCGGATTAGGATAAATATGCATGGATTTAACATCTACAATTTCGACAACATCATTTGGTGGGGTTTGTAAAATGATATTGTCAATACCATAGATTGCATTTCCATTGCTTCCCACCTGATGAATAGAAAGAGATGCCAGTCCTGTTTTTGTAGAAGTCCAGGTTGCACAAGCAGTGTTCCATTCCTGACTTGTTCCGATAACATCGGGAAGGATGGCTTCCCCTTCAATATACACGGCAAATATTGGGGAACCTGAACCATTTAGACCAGGGTAAAAATCGAACGCAAAACCATATTCTTGCCCCTGAATAACTGGAACTGAATGGATGGTCACAATACCATCATTGCCTTCAACTATCATAAAATTACCCTCACATTCGGGAGCATACAATTCATCAAAGGTTGCACACTTGTCTTGTGCATTTTTAGCTACTGCATAGCTTCTATCTGCACAATCTTCCATTGGCGCCAATTGTGATCCAAAGCCCGTATTACCCAATTCAAAATTACCATTGTAAACGAGGTTGTCATTCAGAACTATACAATCTGCCTGGTAGGGTAAACAAATACAATTGATATTTACATTTTGACAAACTTGCAATGGTCCGAAACACTGAGTTCCCACATCATCTATTTCCTCAACTGTCATGCACAATTGATAAATTCCATTAGCGGAATAGGTATGAGAAATTGGAATAGGATTGTCACCTGCGAATGGACCAATGACACCAGAACCGTCGCCCAGATCCCAGATTACACTGTGGCATTCTGTAAGGCTATTTGGAATCGCTTCAATTGAAAAACAGCTTACCTGGAAAGTAAATCCATCATTTACCCGATTGATGAAATCTTGTTCGTCAATACAGCAAACGTTACAGGCTTCAACCTCTACTTTAATCGTTTCAGTAGCAATGCATCCCTGGCTATCAATCACTGTAATGGTATAAACATAAATGCCAGGCGTTGTTGCATTGAAAATTGGACTACAGTCATTCGCTGATGACAAATTAGTTGTCGGGAACCATGAACAACTGAAACTTCCAATTGCACCTGTAATATTGGTAGTCAATTGTAAATCGTTGTTTGCACAAACTATATCCCCTGCCGTTACATCTACCGCCAATTGGCAAACATTCGTTGAATCAACTCCACAACATGGGTCTTTAAATATTTCGACATCTCCAATGCCTGTCTTGTCTCTATCGATCGTATTGTTGTTCAAGTCAATAATTTTACTGACAGAAACATCTCCTCCAGTGCCTGGAATAATCTGAATTCCGTAAATCTCATCCCCATGGATAGCTTGTTGGTGAATGTCATCACCACTAGCAAAAACGACAGTGTCACAAACTTGCAGCTTAGGGTCCCGGTAACCATAATCCACTCCACCTGCAGAGAATTCTCCATTTGTATCAATTTGGTATTTGCTAACAGCTTCAGGATTCCAGGTACTACCGTCCCAGGTATATTCTAAAACTCTGGAATCATGTGCAAAGAAGAAATCAGGGCGACTTTGATCGATGGTTCTTTCCCCTAAAAGCATTTTATTTCCATCAGCAGAAAAGGCAATATCTGCTACGGGGTTGGAAAAATTCCTTCCAAATGTGTTGATTAAAGGAAGTTGTTGAACCAAAGTCTCTGTTCCCCCGTCAATGGTACCATCAGATTTAATGTCAACCATCCAAATCTCATTTCGCTCTCCCGAAGTTGGCTTATGATATCCGTCAATATTCCAAACAGAATAATACAACCTATTATCACGAAGATTAAATCCTAGTCCAAATACCCGATCACCTACAGGTTCAAAACCATTTCTGGTATCACCGGGCACAGGATCAAACAAGGTCCCTATCGTATTTCCTGTTGCACCCTCCAAAACATAGATTGCTCCATCCTCAAAGTTGGAAACATAGAATACATCGTGGATTGGGTTGTAACAGATGTTGCCAAAACCAGGTTCATGACCGTTTAAGGTTGAACCAAGATTTACATCTTTCTGATTTGGTAGAGTAGTGGTATTAAACACGCTAATGTTACCCGTGAGTCCATCAATTTTATAAATGCTCGGCTCACCAGCTACACCCCAACCAACAGGTATGTAGTTGTAAATTGCAGAGGAGGCAACATAAATATTTCCATACAAGTCAAGTGCAATACCGAATATTTCTCCCAAATTAGTTGCATTCCAATTATTGGCGGGTCCATGATATCGAACCAGTGGATTCCAGGAGTCCCAATTCGAATTCAGTGGAGCAGATTGATGATCCCGTGTATCCATTCGGGCTAGAACGTATTGTCCTCCGAATTGATCCAAACCTGAAAAACAGGTAGCTACAGAATAACCCAAATAAGGATGGGAAACAGTAGTGAGGGTATCACAGAAACCACTACCTCCACCGAAACAATTAATTGTTACAGGTGTGCACATTTGCTTCGACCAACAAGAATCTCCAGTAACCGGGTCTTCTTCAAACAACGTTGCACAAATATTATAAGTCCCATTTTGTGTATAAGTATGCATCCACATACCATTGGCAGGTACAACAACAGCATTTACAGGTGTGCCATCTCCTGGGTCTGGTGGTGAAGTAAACCAGTGACAGGAATCGAATTGGGGTGCTGTTATGGTCACTTTACAAGCGGTGTCAATTGCAATCGTAAACCCTAGATCGACCTTATCACAGAAATCATCAAAACTATCACAACATTCATCATAGCAATCAATCGTAACAGGTGTACACATTTGTTTAGTCCAACAAGTATCACCTGTGACCGGGTCTTGCTCAAACACGGTAGCACAAATATTGTAGGTACCATTTTGCGCATAGGTATGCATCCACATACCATTAGCTGGCACTACAACAGTATTCACAGGTGTGCCATCTCCCAAGTCAGGCGGAGAGGTGAACCAGTGACAGGAATCGAATTGTGGTGCGGTAATAGTCACTTTACAAGCAGAGTCAATTGCAATCGTAAACCCTAGATCGACCTTATCACATAAATCATCAAAACTATCACAACATTCACTATGGCAATCAATCGTAACAGGTGTACACATTTGTTTAGTCCAACAAGTATCGCCGGTTACCGGGTCTTGCTCAAACACGGTAGCACAAATATTGTAGGTACCATTTTGAGCATAGGTATGCATCCACATACCATTAGCCGGAACAACAACAGAACCAACAGGTGTGCCATCGCCTAAATCTGGTGGTGTTGTAAACCATTGACAGGAATCGAACTGAGGAGCAGTAATAGTCACTTTGCAGGCTGAGTCGATTGAAATTGTAAATCCTAAATCAACTTTATCACAGAAATCGTCAAAACTTGAGCAACAATCACAATCGAATGTAGCTTTAAATAAAGGGGATTCCCCACCAACATAGATCTCGCAATTGTTGGTAGCGTCAGGCAGGCAGGTAATTGCATGCAAGAGGTTAGAACTCGGATGTCCCATATCATGCCATTGAGTACCATCCCAATGAGCTACTGAATTAATGCTTAATCCGCCCATTTGGTTAAACACTCCTGCTGTTACTAGATTTCCACCTACCACTTTCATATCATAAACCGCAGTGAAAGATCCAGTCACTCCGCCTGAAACGGATTCCCAGCAATTGGTGGTAGGGTTCCATTTGGCAATATTATGAGTACCTGGAACTATACCAGGAGGACATGCAATTCCCGTATTTATAGCATCGGTGAAGTTACCCCCAATATAAAGTTCACCATTGTATTCCTGAATCGCCCAAACCCCATTGTAGAAGTTAGTTCCAGGAATAGAAACACCACCTCCAAGAGGTGACCAGCTCGAAAAGTTCCAAACCGCTACATTGTTGGCAGGAGTTGAAAAATGGCCACCTACAATCAAGTCACCTGCAAACATTCCCAAACCTGTAACCTGACCATTCGTTCCTGCCCCCAAAGGACTCCAGGTACTTCCATCCCAAAGCGCAATATTATTGGCAGAAGTACCCCCTCCAACGGTGGTGAAATCACCAGCTACCATCAATCCAGCTGGCGTACTTTGTAGAGCTCGAACTCCAAATCCAGATGTCAAATCCACACCACCGCCAACATCTTTCCATTGACCGGCTCCATTGTCATAATAAGCCAATCCACTCAATGTTGTTCCTCCAAGTGAAGCATTAAACTTTCCTCCAGCGTATAGCACTCCATTGTGAATTTCAAGTGCCATTACATCGTCATTTAATCCATCGCCTAATGGAGCTGCTGTTGTTCCATCCCAATTGACGACATAACTTCCACCAATAGAACTTTGTCGGGCTGCGAGAACCAAATCTCCATTGTAAGGAATCATATCCAACATGAAGAGGAATGACCCAAGGTTTTCCTGGTTCCAGGAAGCATTATCAAAACAGTCAATTGTACAATCCGTCGTATCGCAAGCAACCGTGACAGGAGTACACATTTGTTTAATCCAACAATCAAACCCTGTAAGGGGATCTTGCTCAAAAACGGTCACACAGATATTATAGGTTCCACTTTGCGCATAGGTGTGTGTCCAGGTGCCTGTTGCAGGAATAACTACTGTAGAACCAATGGTGCCATCATCCCAGTCTGGTTCCATCCCAAACCAGTGACAACTATCAAACTGAGGGGCATTAATCGTAACTGTACAGCCTGAAACAGAAACATTGAACCCTTGATTGACTTTGTCACAGAAATCGTCAAAGTCAACGCAACAACCTGAACAGGACAGTGGAATGGTGTCTAAAACGCTTTCATAGCAACAGGTATCCGCACTAGTTCCATTGAAAAAGGCTAATCGATGCCTCAACACAATTTGAGTTTCAGGAGGTGGAAATGAGCCTGAGGTACTTTCAATACAGGTTGTTATGGTTCTCGAATCTCCTGTGCATAAAGGTGGGTTTAGTGGGAAAATCCCACCAGAAGGTGTCAGGAACAGACTCGAAGGAGGTTCTACGGAAGTAAATAAATCAGTTGCTTTAAAAGGAATCGTCGAGTTATTTGTAAGGGTAAAGGTTAAGCGATATTTATTACTATCTGGGATACACTCAATCATGTGATCGGATGTAATCAGACATTCATTCTCTCCTTGACAGTTGAAGGTTAAGGTATCTACACAAGCTAAACTATCTCCCCCGATTATTGGAGTGTACCAACGAACCACAACCTCCTGTGGGATTTCAGATGGGTCATCGATATCATCCAGACAAAATTGGATAATATCATCAATGGTGCCATTTGGAATCATCCCACTGCTGTGTTCCCAGCTAATTTTATTCTTTGTAGAACTGCTGATAAACCAATTTGCCGCATCTGGTCCACCTAATGCATGATAACCAAAACAAACTCCATTGGTAATCACTTCTGTTTCAATTCGGTTGAAGAATTGATAGCCACATCCATTAACAATATCCAGTTTATAGCAACATTCTGCCATGTTTACGCTGATACTATCTACAATGATATCGGTATCCTCACATGGATCACAACAGGGAACTAAATCAACACAAGTCAAAGACGGTGAATGACAACAATCAAAACTACTCCAAAGACTGCCTCTAAAACAAACTGACTGAGGACTTAAAATTGGAACGGGAGAAATGATTTTCACACATAAGTTCGGCGATGTTTGTGTTGGAGGTAAAGGGCTTATGGGCAAGGCAATAGATGAAACAGCAGTTGAACTATTGCAAAAAGCAAAACCAAACCCAGGTGGTAAGTTTTGTAAAGCAACAGAGGTAGCCGTAAAACTACTATGGTTGGTTACCTTAAAATTCATAAAATATTCATAAGGATTATTTGGATTACATGTCAGGACAGGGTCAATGATGGAAATGCAATCCTCAAATACTGGTGGACAATTGGTATTTAAAGTGTCCGTACAAATAACCTCTTCCATTGAACCTGGCAAAGTTTGATACCATCTGAAGACAATTTGCTGAGAGGTGGGTGCATTTCCATTCGTTGGAGCAAGACAAAAACTCAAGGCATCTTCAGTAGTCCCAATAGGAATATTTCCCGAAACATGTTCCAGGCATAAAAGCTGATTGGATGGTGGACATGCCCATTGAAAGTCATTTCCCGGCACCAGGGTTCCAGAATTGAATATCCAGTCATTCGTCAAAACCTCAACTTCCAGTTTAGTGATACTAGCGCCTACTTTATTTTTCAAGTCAATACTGTAACAACATGAATCTGCCTGAACCAGTGTATCAATAATCATCAAATCATCGCAACACATGAAGTCTCTGGTACAAGGTGTAATATTGTCAACAACAGGAATGAAATTACTATTGAAATCAGCCATAATGTACTGCCTTGGATTAGAAGCATTGATTGGTGGCTGGGGGTCACCTGTGTTCAAATCAACCGGACCTGTATAGGCTCCTCCGGGGGAAGCGATTGCTGCACAAATGTGATCAACGGTTGAACTTGGTTCAAATTGGACCACTGTGAATTGAGCATCAAATGGAGCTGATTTGAGCGTATTTGAATTATTATAGGGTAACAATCCAACTGGTACATCATCTGTCATGACAACAATCAATAAATCTGCACCAGGTCTTCGATTGGCAAAAGAAGGCAGCCCTCCAGAATCAATTCCTCCGTTTGGCACCCCGTTTAAGGCGTCTATGACAAAGCCTAAGGAGGAATTCAAATCTGCCCCTCCACCTTGGGGATACGGTCTGACAATACTTTGGGCAATTGCACTACTCGTAAAGTCATGCTCTATGAAAAGAAAAGGCACACCTAATCCTGTAAATCCTGGAATTTCTACATAATGTGAAACCGCGTATAAGGGGTCACAATAGTAAATGTCCAGGTCAACCATTGCATTCTCAATATTCTTAACCACAGTGTTAAATTCTCCCATGTCAATGCTGCCCGAGTTATCAACAATAAACAGAATATCAACAGGAGTATCACAACAAAGCACAGGATCTATAATCGTTGTATCACAACATTCAGGAATGGTAAGGCATAGCGTATCTGTTTCACAGCTGCCAGGATCTGGTAGAATATTGGATACGGTAGTGAAGGCAATTTTCAGATCCGTATTTGGTGTTAGATTATCAAGTGTTATACACTGTTGTCCAGAACTCATTCCGGGGTTGATACAGGGCGTAAATGTTATTGGATCTGGTGAAAAAGTCACTTGGGGATCCAAATAGCTGGGATCCAGCTCACAAATTGGGAAGGCGGTCGTATTTGTAAACTCATAATACAATTTGTACACACCATCTTCACAAATAATGCAGCTATTTTCAATGTCTATACAATCGGTTATCTCAAAGCATTCAAAAACTATTTCCTGTTCACAAATTTTTTCAGGTATATCCAATGCATTCTTTTGATACCACTCAAAAACGATGGGTACCTGGCAGCCAGCGGGTACTCCCGAGAGGCAAAACTGAATGGCATTTGGATCTAAACCAGGATTAAAGCCTTGCCCTATCGCAAATATCTCCAATTCATCAGCTGTTCCATTTAGGCTTGTTCCATAGGTTAGGGGATCAAATTGAATATTCGAAAATGTTACACCAGAAACCTGAATTTTAGCTAAGATTAAAAATGGTCCAGGTAAGCCTACGTCAATATCCAAACTGTAACAATCCTGTCCATTTTGAGGTGCTTGATGGGCAATTACTTGATGCCCCAGACTGTCACAAGGACATTCAGCAACTGTTATAGTTTGGCAGGCTGTATCACTACAATCTATACTCAAGGCAGTTAAACAAACCTGATATGTTCCTGGATTAGTATAAGTATGTGTTGGCGTGGTTGTCCCGGATGAGGTATTGCCATCTCCCCAGTCCCAATTGTACCAGGTAGCTACACCGGAAACCACATTACAACTTACATCTAAACAATTGGAAGTACAATCGATTTCAACGTCAATGGCTTTATTGACCATAAAGGTTTCTGAATGAGTGACGTCACATCCATTGACATCTGTAACCGTGAGTGTTACGGTATACAATCCAGAATTAGCATAAGTATGAATAGGACTCGTTTGCGTAGAAAGTGGACTTCCATCGCCAAAATCCCAGGAATAAGTCAACCCGTTTCCAATAGATTGATCAGTGAAAGCATAAGTTTCTCCACAGGGACTGATAAGATTGTATGCAAAGAAAGCAGTTGGTATCGGCGTTGAATTAATCGTGAAACTCAATTCATCTGTACATCCCAATGCGTCCGTCACTGTGACGGAATAAGTACCAGCTAAAGTGAATGTTTCAGTCGAGTAATCAAAAGAGTGATCCACAAAACCAGTTGACCAATCAAATTGATACCCCACTATACCTTGTAAACCACCAGTTGCCAGAACTGTGGCTGACCCTTTTGGATTATTGCAATCAATATCTGTTTTAGAATCGAGGGTCAGCATAACTGAGCTGGTTTCGGTAATTTCAACGATTGTAGTTTCAGTACATCCATTTTCATCGGTTACAGTAACAGTGTAAGTGCCACCCGTAATGAAAGTGTTGGTAGATCCTCCTAATGTAGTTTCTACAAAGCCATTGGACCAATTGTACGTATATCCAATAGTACTGACAGTTCCGCCAGTAGCTATGACTGTCGCTGAACCTACCGGATTGTTGCAATCAATATTTGTTTGGTTTGATATGGTCAAAACAATTTCTCCTGCCTCCAAAATATCTCCACAGGTAACAATTTGACACATATCGTCATCGGTTACTGTTACACAATAATTGCCAGGTGCCAATCCTGAGATAGTAGGTGTTGTTGAATTTCCGGGATCATTCCACAGATAAGTATATGGAGGTGTTCCATTTGTGGGTGCAGCAGAAGCTACTCCGTCATTTGCACCATTACAACTAATATGTTGGTAACTGACATTTGCGCTCCAGTTACATCCATTTGGGCAACCACATTTGAAAACTTCCACGTCGCCAAGCTCGGTTTTAAATGAAGAAGAAGGACCTGCATCGATGATAACACTGTTCAAATTGGTCAGCGTATTACCAGAAGCCGGAATGATTGCCATTCCAAAAACATTATGGGCGCCGCCAACATAAGTAAGCTCCAAAGCATTTCCTGTTGCATATACAACTGTGTCGCAATCGGGAATAGTTGGAGGATTGGTAAAATTATCGTATCCATAATCAATGCCTCCGACTGCGCTCTGTCCATTTGAACCTGGCTCTACTCCAATATAATATTGTTGTGAAGGAGAGCTGCCCCAATTTGAACCTTGATCGGTATATTCAAATAACCTTGCTTGTGGCCAATTGGGAAAAAGATCAGCAGGACGTTGACGGAGGCTTGAAAATTGAAACTCATATACGGACTTCTCTGCTAAAATCATGGTGGAGAAATCATTGGAAAAGGCAATGTCAGAAACAGGGTCAGAGTGATTTTTCCCAGGGAGCGGGGGCAAATCTATTTCGAGGTTTTCTGTGGAAGTATTGGAAGGGAAATCGCCATTGGCATCCAATTGAATGGAGTAAACTTGATTATTAAGTGACCCAACAGGTGCTGAGCTTATCGTAAATCCACAGTTTTGATTCCAGACACTAAAATAAAGTCTGTTGTCTGGGCTGTGATATGCAACTGCCCAAACCCGCTCACCTAAATTTTCAAACGGTGGATTGTTTAGATTTGAGGAATTATGGGGGTTATTGAAATCATAAGGAAGGGATGAAACTGTTCCACTAGGAATGTGAATCCAATATATTTTCCCGTCTTCAAAATTGGTTACATAGAGCCGGTCGTATTGTTCGACATAACAAATATTTCCTAGTCCTGATCCTGTATTGGGCAATGTTGCCAGGGTACTCACCGCATGGGTAACTGCATCGACTTTAAAGATTTTGCCTCCAACATAGCTTGGAGAATATTCAGAATATACGTCTGTTTGCGATGTATAAATATTGTAGTCCTTATCAATTGCCAAACCAAAAACGGTACCCATATTTTGGGCGTTCCATTGAGGATTGGTAATAGTTAGTGGAGGAATCCATTTTGTGTTGATAGGTGCATTTGAACGATCTCTGGTGTCCTTTACTGCCAATACATGATCGAATACATTACCATATAATACATTGCAAGTCATGGCTGACATCCCACATTCAAAAGTTGGTCCGAGGGGACAAAAAAGGAAATTTCCTGTTTCGAACTTATTTGCATCAATGTTCCAGGTGTAATTAGTTGGAGTGGAAGGTTGTGTATTGGGAAAATCATCTAAAATTTCAATGGTATAGGTACCTGGAGGTAAAGGATAAAAGACAAATAGTCCGTCCATTCCACTTAATGTATCATCAAGGATAGTTCCGTTTTCATCTTTCAAAACGACTCGTGCATTCCCTATAACAGTGTGTGTGTTTGGATCAAAAATACCATCACAATCCGGGTCATAGGCAACAATTCCTGTTATTCCTACAAAATCTGCTTCTGGAATAAATGTAAACAATACATTGTCTTCACAGATTTCAGCTTTTACCTCAACCTGGAAAGAATCGCCAGAAGTTAAAACGGCATTTGTTGGTGCTGTCAAAATGGTAACCTGATAAGTGCCAGGCAATAATAAACTCAGCATAAAATTACCAGTTGCATCAGAAGTCAAAGTTTCATTCACTCCGTTTCCAGAAATAGCAATTTGCATATTGGGAATTCCCAAATCGAAATAATCTCTTAGACCATCGTTATCCAAATCAAAGATGACAGCACCTTTGATGCATCCATAAGCATCAAAAGGAGTTAGGAAGAAATCCTGATTATTTACGGACTCACAAATTTCCAATTCAACATTAATAATTTGTGGATAGGAAGTATGCGTATTGGAAACACTGGAACCTGCTGAAACTATGTAATCCCCAGCAGGCAAATCTTGGAAGGTATAAAAACCCGATGCATTTGTCAAAGTCGTTTGTATGGTTCCGTCCGGCAACTGAAGAATTACCAAAATATTAGCAAATGGGTCCTCCCCAGCATCTACTTGGTGGTTGCCATTTAAATCTTCATAAACGTTTCCACTGATACTGCCTTCAGGCAATATCTCAATTTCTTCACAATACTCTTTCGGATCCCAGCATGGCTCTCCACTTTGAAATTCAGTTACAATCATGCAAACAGTATAAGAACCTGTAGTGTCATATGTGTGAGTGACAATATCGTTTGCATTTGTGATGGGACCAGTACTTCCATCCCCCCAATCCCAATCTACCTGGTAGCATTCATCAAAGGAAAGTGGATTGATGCTTATCTCATTACAATCAATGAAATATTCAAAGCCGGAATCCACATTTTCACAGAAAATGTCAAAATCAATACAGCAACATTCTTCAACTATGACTTCTACATCATCTGTAACTGTACATCCGTTTTTTGTGACGGTTACTGTATAAATCCCCGAATCATCCAAGGTCGCGGGAAAGATAGAAGGGTTCTGATCATTGCTTGTAAAACCATTTGGTCCTGTCCAGAAATAATCCTCACCTTCTCCAATATCTTCAAATAGGAATATTTCTTCTCCTTCACAAACAGGGCTATTACTAGAAGCCTGCACGTCAAATGTTTCAATTATTTCAACCTCAATCTCTCCAACACTGGTACATCCATTACTTGCAGTGACGGTTACAAAGTAAAATCCAGCGGCATCCAGACTTACATTCTGAATTACAGGATTTTGAAGCGTACTTATAAAGTTATCCGGTCCTTCCCATTGCCAGGAGTCTCCGTCTCCTCCTTGTTCAGACAAATTTAAATCCTCTCCTTCACAAACTGGACTGTTACTACTTAGCTGCACATCAGGGGATTCTTCTATGGTCACATCAATATCTTGAGAATTGACACAACCATTTGCATCTGTTACAATGACGGTATAAAGACCTGCATTCTGTGAAGTCACGTTTACGAAAATTGGGTTTTGTTCATTTGAAGTGTATCCGTTGGGTCCAATCCAAGTATAGGATATCCCCGCATTTGCAAATTCATATAATTCTAAATCTTCTCCCTCACAAATTGGAGAATTTGAGCCAGCATCTACCTCTGGTAATGGATTGATGGTTACAGTAGTACTTGAAGTTGAAACACAGCCATTTGCATCCGTAACAATTACATCATAAAGACCTCCATTTTGAATTCCAACATTGGTGATAGTAGGACTTTTTAGGTTGCTGGAGAATCCATTGGGTCCTAACCATAACCAATTAACTCCTTGTCCACCTATTTCATTAAGGGTCAAAATACCCGTTTCGCACACTGGTCCGGAATTAATAGCAATTGCTGTTGGTTCAGGTAAAACCGTGATGGTCACCTGATCGGTAGCTATACAACCTCCTTCATTAACGGTCACTGTAAATACGATGGGTTGTGGCATAGAAGGAGGTACAATTGGTGTAAAGGTCGGATTGCAGCTTGTTGGGTCATTTAAACCAGCTGTAGGTGCCCAAATACAGGTATAATTTCCAGTAGCACTGGTAATGACAGTCTCAAGGGTTATACTTTCTCCAAAACAGATGGATTGGTCGTCCATAGCCTCTACAGAAATGACTGGCTCACATGCACTGAATTGAATGTCATCTATTCCATAATCATTAAACCCAGCTCCACCTGTTTGAGCAATTTCCAGGGTGACTTGCCCATTAAAGGGTGAAAAGTAGTTAGCACAAAAAGTACCCCATGCTCCTCCCATTCCCATAATATTTGAAAGAATGGGACTGCCTGCCACTCTAAGTTCCAATATTGGTAAAGAAATCGACCCAGAAACATTGGGGTAGTGAGCGAAAGAAAAATTATAGGTTTTATTTGCTTCCACTGTTACGTTTTGCCTCCAGATAACAGCGTTGCTGCCGTCAACTACCATGTAATTTCCTGCACCAGTACAAGATGTGATTGGCTGCCATTGGGCAACGTTACATTTTGCAGTAGCTATGGTTGCTATACAATAACTACTAAAAAGGCAGGTACAACTACTAGTCAAATCAGAAGTAAAACCGGTATCTCCTTGATCAAAATCTCCATTTACCACCAGGTTGGGACCAGGAGTTGTACAAACACCGCATGTATTACAAGGAGGATCACATGGGAGGATCATGTTTCCAATTGCAAAGGATATATCGTTTTCAAAAAAATGAACGACTTCTATATGTTCTTGAGATATTTCATTTTGAGATGAGTGATAAATAAAAGTGGCAAAAACTAAAGAAAAAAGAGTTGGGTAGAAATAAAGAGTTTTCATAATGAAGTTTTGGATGAGTGTGAATTAATTATGGTGTGAAAAGTTTTTTGGGGATTTAATTTTTTCAACTCACATTGAACGTTAAATCCATTGTACAAACTTATAATATCAAATCTCCCCTTTTTGGTGGATTGTAAATTCAGTAAGATAGGGTGGATATTTGGTAGCGATTAGCTTAAATTTCTAAAATCACTCAAAGGTTAATTTCCAATTTTACACTTGTACCTGTAACCTTTCCTTTTTTGTTTTTTAATTCCTTTACTTCAAGGTAGGGGGATTTTGCTTTACCATTTATTAGTTCCAATCGCTGCTTAGTGATCGTCATTCCGACAGATTTATGCAATGAGGATTTCTTTAGTTTCAATGACTCATTAAGGCCTATTCCATTGTCGATAATGGTCACTAATAGCTTATTATTTGCTTTAGCAAAATGAATAGATATTTTCCCTTTCCCTTCTTTGGCACTCAAGCCATGTACGATGGAATTTTCAACGAAAGGCTGGATAAGCATGGATGGAAGTTCAATATTAAAAGGTTCCAAATCATCTGAAATGGTTATGTCATAATCGAATTCACTTGAAAAGCGCATTTGCTCTAACTCTAAATAATTGGAAAGTGTATTGATTTCATCTTCGAGTAAGATTTTAGTTACTCTAGAATGGTTTAGAGCAGTTCTGATAAGCCGGGCAAATCTGGAAAGATATCGATTTGCCGTAAGCTTATCTCCTTGATTGATATAATTTTGAATAGAGTTTAATGCATTAAAAATAAAATGGGGATTCATCTGTGTACGTAATGCAGAGCGTTCTAATTCACTCATTCTTTTTTGGACAAGGGCTTCTTGTTTTATTTGCCCAATACGAAAGTTGTATATGACTAGAAACAACCCACTAATTAAGATAATTAACAAAAGAAAGAACCACCATCTTTGCCAGAATGGAGCTAATATCCTAAACGGGAAAGTGGCAGATTGACTCCAAAAGCCATCTTCATTTTGACTTTGAACCTGAAATAGGTATTCACCTGCATTAAGTGAAGAGAAATTGACACTTCTGTTATTCGTATAAGACCATTCGTTATTTTGACCTGGAGAAATTTGAAACCGATAGAGAATGTTGTTTCCTCCTTGCCCATAATTAAGGGTTACATACTTTATTGTCAGGCTATTATTTCGATAAGGTATCGTGACAAATGTATCTGGTGCAACTTTTTCTCCCTTTAGAGATATACTCTGAATAATAGGCTTTAGAGAAACCTTTGAAACAGGAGGTTCAATCAATTCCAATAAACCTTTACTGGTCCCTACCCAAATATGATTCTTATAGGTATGTACCTGGTTGATTTCGTTAGATGGTAATCCATGATTTGTGGTGTAATTATAAATGGTAACTTCCGGCGAACCCTCTTTACTTTTGGTAGAAATAATAATTTTATTCAAGCCCAAAGGCGTTCCAACCCAAATTTGATCTTTATCATCTACATGAATGTTTTCTATTAAATTGGAAGTCAAACCATCCTCTTTGTTGACATTTAGAAAAGGTTCTTTTTTGTAGGTATTCCAAAAGTAAATACCCTTCCCTTTAATTCCGATAACTATTGTACTATCCGATAATTCACCCAAAGCTTCCACCCGATATTCAAAAGCAGGGTGTCCTCTTTGTTGAATAATGGTGTCTTCTCTAAGTTCCAATAACCCATCAGTTGTGCCTATCCATATTCGATCGGATTTGGATTCCAGTATGGTTAGAGAACGATTTTCATATCCAATTCTACGCGAACTAAATACAGGTTTTTTTAAAACTAAATCTACTTTTCCGAACCCCTTACTGCCTGCAGTCCAAACAAAACGATTTTTCTTTGATTGCGAAATGACATTGGCTATGGGAAAGTCCAGGTATTGTTGCCTGGAATCAATGGCATTTTCAAAAACTCGGACCCAACTATTATTTTGAAGAAAAAACAAATTATACTTACCTGCCCAAAGCCTATCCCTTTCACTATCGTAAAATAAATCACCGAAGAAAAGGGATGAATTAAATTTAGGTAAAGCCTTAAAATGATTTTTAAGAAAATTGAATTCTAAAATATTACCATCCCATAATGCCAGGAAAAGGGTAGAATCATCTTTTGTTTCAATAGAAATGATCCGGTCTTCAGTAATACCAATATTTGAGCTATAGATTTTTTGCTTTAAATCTTTGCAATAAAATACACCCTTATCTATAGTGGTAACCCAAAACCCTTTAGATCTGTCTTGAAAAATACTAGAAACAGAATAACCCTTTAAAAGAGTCATAAAGGGATTTCGATGATAGTCCTCAATATTTTTGTAAACATGTATTCCTTCTTGATTGATGAATCCCTGGTAGATTAGACCTTCAATTGTTTGAAGGAAGGCTTTGTTTTCACTTTTAAAGCCACTATTTATCCACTCATTCAGTTTATTTTTTCCCTTTATAATGTAAGTATAACCAAGTCTATTAACTAGAAGGCTGCCATCATTTAGTTTATTTGCCCAACCATCCCATCCAGGTTTTTTATTATATTCAAAAGAAAGGGTAGTTCTTTTCTCATTTTCATAAATTTCAAAAGAAAGAAAATACACACTTTTTTTTCTCAGTGCCTGAATAATTTTTTGTTGAATAGAATCAGGGTAGTCGGTCCCATTCCAAAATACTTCATCTCCTACCTCAAAAATGACAGAGGCATTATAATTTGACCCTCTAAATAATTTGGTATTACCAATAGAATCAATCTTTAAAATACCCCAGTTTTCTAATTTTAGATAAACAGTCTCGTCCTGTATATAAAACTGAGCAACATTAAAAATTACACCTTTTGACCGTTCCTTTTCCTCTTCAATCAAATGGTTAAATTTGTAAAGAAAAACGCTGTCATTTTCTAAAAAGCATAATTTACCCGACATCGTGTTCATCCAAATCCTTCCCTTAGCATCTTCCTGTATATAAAAAATGACATTTTCAGGTAAGCCATCATTAATATCAAAATTCTGAAATTCGTATCCATCAAATCTGCTAATCCCGTTGTCTGTGCAAAACCAGATAAATCCCTTGCTATCCTGAATACCGTGATAAACCTCTGAGCTTGGAAGACCATGCTCTGTTGTATAATTGCGAAAATAGGGCTGTGGGTTTTGCGATAAAATAATGTTGTAGAACAGCAGGAAAAGCAAAAGGAAGCGCATGTGGATAGGGTTAATTATCATAAAATGAAGAAATCACAGAGGCAATATTCCGTAACAATAATAAAAAAATTGTTCAAAATACTATGTTTATTCTGAATACAATTGCTTACCAATACGTAGCCGTGTTATCTTAATCTCCCTTTGAGTTTTATTATATTTGTAAAGCACAAACTACACAATTTACATGACCCAATTAATAATCATAGATGACGAAGCCAACGCTCGTTCTATTCTTCGAGATTTTCTGACTTCCTATTGTCCTAATGTAGAAATCCTTGGTGAAGCTGATGGAGTAATGAGTGGCTTAAAGCTCATTCGCCAAAAAAAACCAGATGCAGTTTTATTAGATATTCAAATGAAAGACGGGACTGGGTTTGACTTATTGGATAAATTCAAAAACCCAGGCTTTCAGGTTATTTTCACTACCGCTTTTGATGAATTTGCCATCAAAGCTTTTAAATACAATGCCATTGATTATTTACTCAAACCGATTAACATAGATGAGCTGATAGCAGCAGTTGACAAAATTGATGCAAGGAAAAATGGGGATTTACCATCAGAACAGATTGGAGGTTTAAAGGAAGCTATGAAGACGGGGCAATTAAATCGATTGGTGCTTTCTTCTTCTGAAGGATTACATTTTGTAGAGCTGTCAGAAATAATACGCTTAAAATCAGAGGGGAATTACACAACCTTTTTTTTAACATCCAAAGAAAAAATTGTAGTCAGTAAATCTATCAAGGCTTTTTCAGAAATACTTCCCAATACATTTTTTCGAACTCATCAGTCGCACATTGTTCATCTTAACTTTGTAAAAAAATTCTTAAGAGAAGATGGAGGATATGCTTTAACAGAGGACAACTCAAAAGTTCCTATTTCAAGGAGTAAAAAAGATGAATTTTTAAACTTGTTTACCAAATAATCGATGAGTTATTGATTTAGCATTTTCAAAATTGTATTTAATTCTACCTTGTTTTCCATAACAAATAAATCGATAAGTCCGTCCTTGCCTTCTATTTGGAGCCCCAGTCTTTCTATATCGAAAACCAGAAAGTCTTTCGCCTGTATTATATCTTTCCTATTAATTTTCCACGATATACGACTGTTTTCAAATCCAGATAAGACGAACTGTAGACTCTCAATTTTTAAGATTAGCTTCCCATATAGCTTTTGTCGGCCATTCCAAATGTATGCGTCCATTTTAAGGATTGGTTCAGGCATACTACCTTGAATAATGTAATATTAAAGTGTTTCTTGGGGTTATATTTCATATAGTTGAAATCTAATGGTGTTATTGTAATATAACTCGCTTTATCTACCCATTTCTGGGGATTTCTAAAAATTCAAATTTATTTCGGAAAAACCATTTTAGGTCTCCAAATTGTATATTTGGTGGCTAATTCATGAAATTTAGTAGGGATGAATGCAAATTGGGTTTCTAACAAGCTTTTCAGTTACCTTTCTTTGCCTCGGCATCAATACCACCCTCAGCTTTTTCAATTTCCGATTCTGGTGATTTAATGTTAGAATCTATTTTTGGCTGGTTCAATGCAAACAAAGGAAAATCTTCATTGGAAGGCATAAAGGGCGTTTGGGTCTCTTTGATGCGCGGCTTTTTCGTCTTGAGTAAAGCGGGAACCCGATAACGGACATAGGTGAAGATTTCTTTTAAATTGAGCACTTTGTCATTATTCAAATCAATTTTTTCTGGTCGCTTACCCGGCAAAATATCGACAGTACCCAAAGCCTCTAAAATGGCTCTCGTAAAAGCCCCATGTTGCCATAAGGTGTCTTCATGGGATACTTCGTCCGGACTGCTGGATACCATAAATTGATAGTCTTCTCTTTGAGTAGCCAGGCGCGTCAGGGTGGTCGAACCACTCTTGCAAGCGTCAATAAATATCACTTTCCGGCAATTGACTTCGTCTAAAATTTCCAAAACTTCGCGTTGAAAATCAAGCGAAGTTTGTTGAGGGTAGTGGTCGTCGTAATCTGAGGCTGCAATGTAGAAGAGCGTATCGCGATAAGTAAAACCATGCGATGAAAAATATAACATGACAACATCATGCACGCCTATGTCCTCAAAATAATAATCGTTCTGTATATCTTGTATAGCAAATTCCAAACGCCGTTTGGTAGTGCTGTCTTTGCTGGTATAGGTGATGATGCGAACATCCTTGTAAAGGGCACCTGATTGATTTTCAAAAGAATTGGAAAAACCGCACGCATCATTCAGGGTATAATTCAAGTCTTCATGAGGTATGCCAAAAGAAAAAACATGAAGATTGCCTTTGGGTAAAATATAATTGACGACTGCCCGCTTTGATCGTGCACGATTCACCTCCAAAGCCAGAATATTATCTCCGGATTCCAGTCTGATTTTGTTCTGGTAAATATATTCCAACAAACCATCTTCGTTTTGGCTCTGGCTTATTTTCACATTTTTGGGATCAAAAAAAGGAAGTCCAATGACGCGTTTATCATTGACCCACATATTGAAATCTTTAGAATCCAATGGACTATCTGAGGTTACTCTTAATTTAATGTCGATGTCTTTAAAAACGTAAAACTCCAAAAGTGCTTGTTCTTCCTTCGGAAGTGGGGCCAGCCATTCTATTCTTGGTTTTTCAAAACTAAAACCTGGGATATAAAAACTAGGACCGCCATTCTTATTCACTTCTTCATTTTCGAACGGATAAGTAGGTTCTTTTTCCAAATTGGAAGTAGGTCCAACATCACTGCCAAATTCTGTCAATTTGATAGTAAAATGCTCATTGAACAATTTTCTATGAGATTTTTCGCGTGCTACACAGCCAATTTTGATGGAGTCAAATTCATAAAAGGAAGCGGCATAAAAGTCAAGAAACAGTTTTTGGCTCGCCATCACTGCGATATCTCCCAATTGATGTTCTCTAATACTTACAGCTTCCACTTTTTGAGGAAAAATGAATTTGAATTCTACATCACGAGCCGGTCGTTCTCCAAGGTTTGTCAATTCTACCTCAAGGCGAATTCTCTCTCGTCGATTCGGAGCTCCTTTTTTGTGAAGGGTGAGGAAACGACTTTTAGTAATTTTTAAATGAGGCAAAGGTTCTTTCTGGGAAATAATAGTATAAGAAAAGCTATTCAAGCCACTCAAATCATTATCTGCTTCCAGGGAGACGTGAATGTTAGAACGTCCATTTCCCAGGTAAGACTTACCTCCAACTGGTACACTTGCAAAAATGGAATCACCCGCTCCTATTCTGCCAATGATTACTTTTCTCAATAAATCCAAACCTCCTGTTCTTCCAGTAGCAGTTGTACGTGCATTGACATTAAAAGCAGTCGCTTCTCCTTCATTCTTTATCATAAAATGCAAGTAACTCCTTTCGCGGGCATCCAGTGTATCATTATTATTCTCATCAACAAAGCGAATTTGGCTAATGGACAATTGAGTAGGAAGTATTTCGGCGGGCTTTTGCGTATCTCCTATTTTTAAGATCCAGCCATCCTGGTTGCCCGCATTTTCAGAAGAGGTTTGCCCCACAGCAAATAATTGACCATCACTTGTCTCCACCAAATCTACCAATTCATCTTCTTGTTTTCCACCTACAAATTCTCCTTTCTCACCCCATAATTCATCTCCTTCTTTATTCACCAATTGTAACCAGGCTTTATTTCTTCGAGCTCCTCGCTGATGCGAATTGCTATATCCAGCCATTAATAAATTGCCATCAGCGGTTTGCACCAGGCTATTCCCTCCTTCTTCATGTAACCCTCCAAAAGCTTGTACTTTTTGTCCTCTGCCATTTTCATTCAATAATACCAATCCCAACTTTTCTTCATTGGACTTATCCTTGCCTGTACCCACGATAGCATATCCTCCACCCAAAAGATGGATGATATCCAGACCTTTGTTCATGCGCATGGCAGCCGTTCGTGGAGTTTTTTGCCATACCTTATCAATATCGTCATTCCTGAAAATGAGTTTGGTCACAAACATCACCGGTTCATTTAGATTTCCCCAATTGCCAGTAACCACCAGCTCATTATTTGAATTTTGGGTTATCGCTCTTCCTACAGAATTATAGCCTCCAAAGGTTTTTCGAATCAATTTGCCTTCCGGGTCGATTTTTACTACATAAATACTGGAACCCAGATGTCCGGCAGCCACTATGCTTCCATCTGCCATTTGAAGGACGTCAAAAAAAGCATCATCTTCAGTACTGCCTGGCACCTCATACCAAAAAACTGGTTCCCCTCGCTCATCCACTTTCACCAAAAGCGGATCTTTCCCATTGTACACTTCCTGCTTCCAGGTATCTGTATAACCAGCAATAACGAAGCCCCCATCGAATGTGGGCGTTATCGCGTTTGCAGCTTCTTCTTCCTTTGTTCCAATTACGTTTTGAAATAGCGTTCTTCCGGTAGGGGAAACCTTCCAAAAAAGCATGTCCTGCTTTTTGTCTCCTTTGCTCATTGTATTCCCCACCAAGACGAGATTACCTGCATAGTCTTCCACTATTTTGTTGGCAGCATCTTTTCTGAATCCCTCGTAATGATCTTGCCATACTACCTTCGATTCCCCTTGCGCCATGATGATAGCTGGAATACCAAACAAAATGGTGAGTAAAATGAGTCCTTTGATTTTCATGAATCCTTTTCCGTAAGCCGAGTTTCCAAAAGAGATGCTCCTTTGGACCAGCAAACAGCCCGCAGCAAATTGCAAAAAATCACCAATAACAATAAATTTTATGCTTACTGCCAACTGTCCACTGTCAACCCTGCAAAGGTAAATCCAATTTCTGGGATACTAATAAATTGATTGAATATGAAAAAGTAATCAGAAAATGCTTGAAAACATCTCAAAAAGAATAATTCTATGAATTCATTTAAACTTTTGTGGTGAAATTGAAGATAAATGCTTGATTTTCAAGACGAAGCTCATTTCGAATTTCGTACTTGGAAAGTACGGAATGAGAAATAGCTGAAGTATTGAGAATCAATGATTTGGATTCAAATCATCATAATAAGTTTAAATGAGTTCTATCTTTGAGGAAAAAGATGAGCAACGAATTCATTGTACTTACTATCTTAATGTCTCTCCTGATTCCTTTCTCCTTCAGTTTTGATAGTGAAGATTTTTTGAATGATGCTTTTGCTACAGCTTCCACAGAAACAGCGGTTGACAACTCTTTATTGGTATTAAAACTAACTACTGAAAAAATTACTTCAGAACAAGTAGAATCTGTCAACACCATTGACTTTGAAGTGCTCAAATACAGCGATACGACCATTACCGTACTGGCAAAAATGGGACGGGATTTTTTACAAAAAATTTCACCGGATAGTATGGGAAGCATTGAGGTCATCAACAATCCCGACAACATTTTGGAACTGACCAATAAGTCTGCCTCCAGAGCTATTTTAGTGGAATTCAAAGATGCATCCAAATTTTGGGAAACAGTCAGTTTCTGATATTCTCTATTATGATTTCAAACACAAATAGTATCATCTTGAAAAAGCAATTATTGCATGGAGGGGAGTTTATCTCTGAAAAAACATATCTCGAATTGATTCAGGCGGTAGATTTCAAAACTGGAGAACCTGCAAAAGCGGGTTATGGTTTGGGTACTTTTGTATGGGAAACAGAGGAGGGCATCTATTATGGTCATGCAGGTATCATGCCGGGTTATTTGACCCAAACCAGATACCATCAGGATCTAGGCTTTTCAATCGCCCTTCAGATGAATACTGACCAGGGTTTGGGCAGAAACATGAATGAGGTAATTTTGAAAATAGGAAAAATGGTAAAAGGTTATTTGGAGACCAATTAAGAACGAGGAGCTTGACAGTTCTTTTTACTTACAATTTCATTATCTGCAAAAAATTGGCAATTTTACCATTTGCGTTTCCACAAAATCCTCCCTAATTTTACATGCTTCTTTTTTCGAAAATTCCCCCTCTAAAAATTAGTTAGACTTGTTCACCTGGTTTAAGGATTTTCAATTTTAAACCATACCAAAGGATCTTTTATTACGCAGAAAAACAAAAAACTATGAACCACCTACACCTTGCTTTCCTGAGCATTTTGCTTTTATTGAGTGCCTGTCAGAAACCACTTTTTGATGATGACGGCTCTGGAGACAATGGTCCTTCCCAGGGAGATTGGGACATCGTAGATTATGAATCAGAGCGACCCATTTTGAATCTTTTTGCCACTCCATTTCAATTGTATGCCATTACGGAAAATGAATTTGCCCGATTTGGCTTTGAGAATGAGTTGATAGAAAAAAGAACACTGCCTGTAAGCAATGGGGTAAAAGGAATCCCAGCCCTTTCTGATAATATTTTTATGCGGCTCACAACCACTTCTTCTGTCAACCAAACCATTGAATTTCATCTAACCCGAAACCCTACGGAGGTTGTAAAATTTGTGGCGGATAGTTTGAAGGACAGTACTGACAACCACCTCGAAATAGATTTTCTTGCCAGGCGTTTGGGGGCATTCAAAGACGATGGAACCCAATTTCTGTTACCTGCAAAAATATTTTCCAATCAGGGTAACTATTATGTCTTTTTCTTGCTTGGTTTTCAATTGAATCCAGCTCATGATGAGTTTATTGCCGTAGAAGTAGACAAAAGAATTGATGTGCCTGAGCTCAGCGCCGATTTTGGAAACATTGTGAATATTCGGTTCATCGACGGAAATTACTACGTGAGTACAAAAGAAGGTGCTTTTCGAATTACTCCTGATGGAGCATATACCAGAATATTTCCTCAATGGATGCTGGATTTTTTCCCTTTCGATGGAAACATTTACGTCACAGGTATCAATACCTTTGATTTGCATGAATCAACTGATAATGGAGAAACCTGGACGCGGTTGAATCAAAATTCAACACTAAAAATGGTAGAAGCTGTAGGGGATCATTTGTTTACTCATGAAGTACAAGGTCATGTTTTCAAATGGGTAAATAATGACTTGTTGAATACCCGCGAAATTGATTTTCATGAAAATATTGATACCGAAAATGTGTCCAATTTCTATGCTTTGGCATATTTCAATGAAAAGTATTATTTCAATGTTGGAAGAGAAATCTATTTCACTGATGCAATCGTAGCAAAGTAATAAGTACTTTCTTTCTTTTAAATCACGCATCAGATCTTTTTATACCACAAGGGAAATAATGGTATTTGGTGCAAAAATTGATGTGAGGAAAGATAACTTTGGTTGTAAATGAAAGTGCTATTTCCTGGAAAGATCATATCCGTCTCGTTCGTGATAGTATGTTTGGTATTATCATGGGGCATAGCATTTGGGCAACCTTTCAGAACAATTGATTATCAGTCACTTATAGACACTCTTTCCCTGGAAATATATGATGGAAACAAAAAAGCACTTAGAGATTTAGGTACTTTACTGGATAAGCCCGCCTTCAAAGACCAAATATTAGAGATCCTCAAAAACGCCAGTTTGTTTACGAAAGGGGAATTTGATTATACCAAAACAGTAGACAGAATTGGGTTTTTAAGTTTTTATTATGACTACGAATCTCAAATTCGCTTTTCAGAATTACTTCGAGCTTTTTACATCACTCCAATAGAATCTCAAATTACAAATTTTAAAGTTGTCCATAACATAAAAAAGGAAAAGAGAGATCCGGCAGTCAAACTACAAAGGTTATCTCGCGAATTTGAAGTATTCCTGGAATTGGGCAATGATAAAAAAGTTTTATCACTTACAGCGCAAATAGGAAACTTGAGAACCAATGAGTCTTATGAGTTCTTACTTTACACCCTTCGTTCTCAACAAATGTTCAATAGCCCATTGAACGATCCTGTAAGGCTTTGTCAACAACTCGCATTTCATCTGATTGATTATCCAATTAAGGAATGTATTCAAACCATTCTCTTCCTGGTTGAATTGGATATTCTAAAAGCTGATTTCGCTAAACCGATTTTAGAAAAAATGACCAACGTATCGGTTGCAGATGTTGGAAATCCAAAATTACTCGTATCTGAATATGAATTTTTAATTGACTCAACCCAAACGACTCAGAACTTGCGAGCTTTTGGGTACCAGCAAGAACTGAAATTCAGCAAGAGTTTTTTCAATCATGAAGTAGATTATTACGGAATGGCTTTGAGCCAAGCTGATGGTCTGGCAAGGATTCAACACAATGCCCTAAAAGACATCATTCAAACGCAACATCCGAGAGCCCTATTCTATATTGCCGGGCTTGCATGGCGGTACAGGCATAATAAAGAGGGGCTTTATTCACCTGAATTTTTTGTCAACATTCTTGAACAGTTAACAGATTTGAAAATCGCCATTGAAGGAGCAAATGGATTATCTGAAAAGCAAGATTGGGCAAACGACGAATTGGCCTGCTTGAATTTCTTAAAGTATTGGGCAACAAACTATGGGGATTATGAATGGGATCCTATCAGGAAGTCTTATATGAACAAAGAAGATGCAATTGAACTGAAAGAAAGCTATGAGCGACTATTTCGAAGATTGAATTCCCAAAATGACTCGGTAGCGCAAAATGCATATTTGTTTTTAGTTGAAGGTGACCCTGTAGAGGTATTGGCTTTATCCAGAAAATACAAAGAACTCCTGCGGAATTACAACGCTACCCTCCCCTCCTTCAAACATGGGTATTTAGAACAACTGGTACAATTAACAGCTTTTTGTAGAAGAATTGGTGCACATTACAAACCACCTCACCGGATGAATCAGCTTTTACAACAATTGTTAAAAGCCAATTCGCCAAAGGAAAGGTATCACATTGAAAATCAAATCATTGCACGACTTGCCCCTGATGAAGTGACTGCGCTGGAATTTTGGGGCTGTATGAACGAAGCTAAACCCGAAATTTCCTTTTCAGTCGGTCGCATTCTGGATTGGTTTTATTCGAAACATTGGAATCAGATCGTTGAAAATGAAGAAGAGTTGCGCTTTTATTTAAAAAAGGCTTTTCTCTTTAAAAATATTGGCGTAGAAGGGATTTGCAAAGTCTATTTAAATAAGTTTGATCACATACCAAAAGATTTGCAAAGCCGGCTGGCTGCTATACTAAAAATCGAAAATGACCAGGACATCATCTTTCAAATTAAAGAATTGCAAGCGCGAATCAATGGTGGTTTATCTGGCTCTCTAATTGACTTCCTGGAACATCCAGATTGGTTTTCCAATACAGATATCTATTATTTACCGAAGGCAGATGACAACTTTTACAATAGATTATTTTCAAAGATTGAGCAATCCAATAATAAGTACCATCAAAAAGCCTGGTTAACTTATCTTCAAAAAAACCCTTCAATGGAAGTTGTTCCCAAATTGTTCTCCTTATTGGAAAAAGACATTGGAGGTACCGCCCTGGTAAAGGTTTTTGAAAAAACTTTTGACCAAACTTTAAAGGATGGAGCCAAAGGCTGGAAAAATCTATGGCAATCGGATAGTACCAATTATCCACAGTGGTCCAAATCTTTTTTTGAACAAAGGCTAAACCAGCTAGCTAAAAACGATAAGCAGCACATCAAGGAGATAAATGCCGTCGTTCAGTCCAGGTTTTTTGATATAAAATACAAGTCGCTCGTATTGAATGCCCTAATTAATGTAAAACCCATACGAAATATTCCACGGTTGAGAATGGAAGGACTGCTGTCCCTGGATGAAGATCTCAATCGGTTTAATGAAATACCATTTGGTTATAAATACCTGGATGATGTACCAAAGTTGTTTAATTTTAAAAAGGATACTTCAAAAATGGTGGATTGGTTAATGACAAAAGCAAGAAAATACGATGTCAATGATCAAGGTTCTTTTTTCAATAACCTCTTTCAAAAAAATTGGTTTTTTGATTTTGTAAACGATGGGAAAATAACGGACACCCTGGCTCAGGAAATCATTGCTGCCTTGCAATCATATCTTCAGGAAAGCGAATTTATTTCAGAATTTGAGGAGCAGACCACCATTACCAACATTACCCTGTTAGATAATCTTGGGAAAACTTTAGAAGAAAAAATTCAAAATACACTGCGCCTGGATGTAGATGTCAACTCAAAAATCAGCATTGAGGAAGCCATATTATCGAGAATAAGTTTTGAAGATATTCCAATTGTCACCAAATATCTGAATGATCTTTCTGCGCTTCAACAGTACAATTTCCTAAACCGCGACTTTGGCTTGCCCGTTTTTGATTTGCAAAATCCTGTTGTTCAAGAGGAGCTGCTGCAAAATTTTGAAACGATGGACCCTTTTGAGCTTTATGCTCATTATTTGAACACTTTCAACATCAAATTTCAAAACGCCAACGGCGATCTGGACTTTCAGAAAATCTATCAAATCCTACAGTACGATATCGTGATGCCTTTTGTGGGCAGCGGGGGTAAAAAACGAGACTTATTTACTTATGGCATCATTAAACTGCTGGAACTCCATTTTCAGACTCGCCTTGGCTTTCACGAAAAGCTCAACGAAAATCAAACTTTCTATACCTACACTGCCTCAAAACGCGCTCAAGCCTGGATGCAATTTTTGATCGAAAATGGTCATGTAGAAATTCAAAAAGGAGTGACGCCTTCTTTTAATGTAATGGTAAATGAATAACTTCCCCTTAAAAACCCTTTAAACATGAATCATCCTGGGCTTTTCAATTGCATCTTAAATCATTGAATTTCAACTAACTATGCAATGTACCTTTGTTGCGGGGTGCGGGTTTGAGGGTGTTGAAAACCCCCACACGCACCCCCCACCAAAAATAAAAAAAA
>JBGTQJ010000080.1:0-36114 GCA_041941305.1 Saprospiraceae bacterium | reverse complement strand
GCAATTTTTAACCTCAAATATACAAAATAATAACTTATTTATTTTACAATGTACTAAGTCTCAGTGGTGTCAACATTTTAAAACAAATCGTCAATTTTATTTTTTGAAATTGCCTGAAGTGCCATGACTCCACAACCTTTGACCACAAGGTTTAATTTTGCAAAACGCTGGTCTTGTGTATATCCTTTTTTATACCTGGCATAAATTTGTTGAACAATGACTGCAATCTTGAACAATCCGTATATGTAGTAGAAAATAACATGATCCACATTTCTACCACTTTTTTTAGCATACATTTCTACCACTTCACTTCTCGTAGGATTTCCAGAGATAGTGGTTGGGGTAAGATTCAACATCTGCATAAAATCCGGATCGTTTGGATTGACCCAATATCCAATACTAGTTCCCAAATCCATTAAAGGATTACCAATTGTTGCCATTTCCCAGTCCAAAACAGCAATAATTTTAGTCCAGTCTTCATTCGACAAGACAACATTATCGTATTTGAAGTCATTGTGAATCAAAGCTGGTTGAACCTCCTTCGGCATATTGTCTGCCAGCCATTGTGCTGCTTTTTCAATTTCAGCAAATTCATCTGTTTTGGCTTTAAAATATCGTTTTGTCCAACCGACTATCTGTCGCTCTACATACCCCTCTGGTCTGCCCAAATCTCCTAAACCGACTGCTTGATAATCTACACCGTGTAATTCTACAAAAGTATCTATCAATTCATTGGCGATTCCACTCATCGTTGTCTGATCCGGATGCATCTCTTTTGGCATTTTGGGTCGTAGAATAACTCCCTGCACTCGTTCCATAACATAAAAAGGTGCGCCAATGATATTTTCATCCTCGGTATAAAGCAATGGTTTCGGAGCTTTTGAATAGGTTTTTGAAAGGGCTGACAGGATTTTATACTCGCGCCCCATGTCGTGAGCAGATTTGATATTGGCTCCAAAGGGAGGACGGCGCAACACAAATAGCTGCTCTCCGAGTCCAATGAGGTAGGTTAAATTGGAAAATCCGCTTGGAAATTGTTCTATGATTAAATTGCCTTGGGTGTCGGGAAGGGTTTGATTCAGGTAGGTTTCCAGTTTTTCTAAGGGCAGTTCCTCTCCTTTCCTTATCGTAGTTGATTTGTCAGTCCAGTTTTGTGGCATAGTTTGGTTCAAAATTGTTCAAAGTTAGTTCAAGATTGTATAAGGTTGTTCAAAATGGTTCAACCGTAGAAAATCTTTCTTCTCTGACAATTAGGGTGGTCAGACAAAAAGAGAAAGCAAAAGAGCCCAAAGGAAACGTTGATTTCTCTTTTTGTTTGACTCAAGTCACCCAATTTGTCAGAGAACCAAAATCAGCAGGACGAAGGTATTAGTTACATTCAAAGTATTAGATTCCAACTCTGATTTTTTTAAAACCATTTTGAACCATCTTTGAACAACCTTGAACAATTTTCAATTATCACGAATCTTCTTTCGGAATAAATTTCAATGAAATGGAATTCACACAATGTCGTGTATTCTTGGACGTAAAGCCTTCGCCAATAAATACATGTCCAAGGTGACCATCACAATTAGCGCATACGATTTCCGTTCTCCTTCCATTTGCATCCACGTGACGATGAACTGCGCCCGGAATTTCATCATCAAAACTTGGCCAGCCGCAGCCAGAATCAAATTTGTCTTCTGATTCATATAGTGGTGCTTCACAACGACGGCAGATATAGGTACCCGCAGCTTTGTGGTTGTAATATTCTCCTGTAAAAGGCCTTTCTGTACCTTTTTTTTCTATGACATACTCCTCTTGAGGAGTGAGTTTATTAAGTTTCATAATTTTTCTTTGATTGGTTTAATCTCCTTCAAACTAGTAATAATTAGTTCGAAATCGTTCAAGATTTCCTTGAACCATCATTTAACAATTTTGAACCACTTTTCTACGCCCTTGAACAACATCAAACGTCCACTTTAGCTTTCAATTTATCAGCAAATGCCTTTCTAAATTTCCGAACCTTTGGATTGATAACAATCTGACAATAGGGATAATTTAAATTGTCCTGATAATAGTTTTGGTGATAGCCCTCCGCCTCATAAAATTCAGTAATTGGGCTAATTTCAGTCACGATCGGCTCATCCCAAAGTTGAGTAGCAAATTCCTTTACAGCTTTTTCGGCAACTGCCTTTTGTATGTCTGAATGATAAAAAATGACAGACCGATATTGGGTACCAACATCATTTCCCTGTCGATTCAGTGTGGTTGGGTCGTGAGTTGTAAAAAACACCTCTACCAAAGTTTGAAAACTCACTTCTTTAGGATCAAAATGAACCTGTACAACTTCTGCATGCCCGGTGTAGCCTCCACATACCTCCCGATAAGTAGGGTTTTTGCCCTTTCCACCCGAATAGCCTGAAACCACTTTTTCAACTCCCCTTAGCTCCTGAAATACAGCTTCTACACACCAAAAACAGCCCCCTCCAAAAGTGGCAAGTTCCAAATTGTTATTGGTCATAAAGGATTGTTTAGTAGATTCATCCTCCAAAACTCTGAAATAAAATGCAATAGAATTTTGAAACCTGAACCCTGATTTATTAAGTAATACAAAAATAGCCAAAACTGCCCTTTGGTCTTGTTACCCAAGTAACAGCTCAAATTACTTAACAAACCTTAACATTACCAAATCAAAATGGTTTGGAGGATAGATCTTTCCATTTTATTCTACAACTTTGCGAGACTTTCTTGGTTTAGAAAAACATGACAAACATGACAACCCAATTTTCAAAAAAACTCCTTTTGTTGATTTTTTTTGCTGGAAGCGCTCTGGCTATCACAGCTCAGCAAAATCTAAGCCTTTCACAAGCCATAGAAATTGGTTTAAGAAACAATTTCAACATTCAAATTGCCGATGCCAATGTTCAAATTGCGGAAAACAGCAACCATTGGGCAATGGCGGGTCGGGCTCCGAGCATCAATTTGACGCTCACTATTCCAAATACTTTTACCGATCAAAATAATCCTACTTCCTTTCTGCCCAATTTACAAGCCTTTAGCACCGGAATCACACCCGGAGCAGACATTTCCTGGATTTTGTTTGATGGCTATCGGGTCAGATTTACTAAACAGCAATTGGAAAAACTGGAAGAATTGAGCAAAGGAGAAGCAAAAGTGGTGGTTGAAAATTCGATTCAGGCTGTTATTCTGGCTTATCAAAACGCACTGATTCAGCGAGAGCAGATTGGCGTTTTGCAAGATGTGCTCGATTTGTCGAGGGATCGCATCCGCTATGAGGAAATCAAAAAAGAATACGGACAATCCGGTACCTTCGATTTATTGCAAACCCAAGATGCTTACCTAAATGACTCAACCAATTATTTGATTCAAAAAAACAGCTACGAAATTGCCCTTCGAAACTTGAATTTGGCAATGGGTGTCAATGACTTGAATAGAACTTACAATCTGACTGACGAACTTTCTTTTGAAGCACCGGACTATTTAATGGAAACCCTAAAGTCAAAAATGTATGCGAGCAATCATGCGCTGCAAAATGCCTTGCTCAACAGAGATTTGGCAAATGTCAATACCAAAATTGTGGAAAGTGCCAATTATCCAAGAGTATCACTTGGCGCAGGAGCAAATTACAACCTTAACAGTACAACTGTCACCGGAACTTTCAGAGAGGGTCCGAAATTGGATACGACTACATCAGTCAAAACCCTCAACGGCTTTCTAAACATCACTGCTTCATACAACATTTTCGATGGTGGTGTCAGAAAGCGACAAATCGAAAATGCCAAAGTTCAGGAACTCATAGCAGGATTGGGCATTGATGAACTAAAGCGCAATCTATCCGCACAGCTTGAAAATACGCTGGCTACCTATAACAATCAGAAACAGCTGGTAGAGCTTACGCAAAGCTTAATAGAAAATGCAGCACAAAACCTGGAAATAGCAGATGAACGTTTCAAAGGCGGGGTCATTACTTCATTTGATTACCGAACCATTCAGTTAAATTACATCAATGCTTCACAGGCACGGTTGAATGCGATTTTTAATTTAAAAACGACTGAAACTGAGTTGATAAGATTGACAGGTGGATTTGTTAGATAATTCCCTTAATTCAAAATTGCCATTCTTTATCTATTAAAAAAATTGTAAATTGCCATCTCATTTTCTAATCCAAAAGATTGTCAAAATCTACTATTGAGTTTTCCATATCAATTGGTTATCATCTTAATTAAACTTCCAGCATATCAATCATTAAGCTGATTGAATAATAATGCTTTTTGTTTTAGACAATTGCCTGGAAAGCCAGTAACTAGTTTTTACCTTCTTTTAAAAAATCAATTTTATTATGGCTATGACTTGTTCGCAGAAAATAGAAGAACTACAAGGAGGAGGAAGTAATGAATATGAAGACACTATTACCGTTACAGATATTCCAAAAGGTTATTTCATTGCAATTACTTCTATCACTGCTCCAGCTCCACCTTCTACAACCAGAGAAGTTAGAATTGACTTAATGGCTGCAGAATGGGCAGACGGCGGAACACACTCTACTGGTACTGGTCAGTATATTAAACAAGATGGAGAAACGGCCGTAAAAGTTTCTGTATACAATGGCAGTACTTTAGAATGTGATAATACAACTAATTACTAGACCGATTTTCCTCAATTCGGAAAAACCGAATGAGTGGAACCTTTTGAAAGAAATTGTAACATGAATCATCTCCCCAAAGGCAGGGGTGATTGGTTCTATCATTTTTTCAAAAAATGAAAATCAAAATGAAAATTAAAATAAAAGAATGCCCCTTTGGCTTTATTAATATTTGGCTTTTTCATTTTGATTTTCATTTTAATTTTGATTAAAAACAGTTTAAATTAGAACCAATCACCCCTGCCCAAAGGGGCAGGCTGAATTTTTGAGTAAATACTTAAGGTATTGATATTCAATTACTTATTTAATGTATTTTGTTGTCTGTTGTCGGTTTATCTAACTGACATCAGACAACTCAACAAATTGATTATCAAAACTTGAGTGATTTTCTTTACTCATTCCATTTTTAATTTACAAAATTCAGGATGACACATGTTTTATTTGGACAGATAGAAAATACCTAACTTCCCACCAAAATTAGAATCATGTTATACAGGTATTTTCTTATCCTATTAATTACTCACACTTCATTTCTTTTTACTCAAGCCCAGTCGAACCCAAGCCTCCTCTCCATCGACAGAATCTATAACTCCAACGAATTTCAGATGGATCACTTTGGTCCTGCAAGGTGGATAGAGGATGGCAATGCTTACACGACGCTCGAATATTCAGAAAAACATCAGGGTGCAAGAGCCATCATTGCCTATGAAACAGAAAGCGGAAAACGAAAAGTGCTGGTATCTACGGATAAACTAATTCCGGAAGGCAAGGATAAGCCCCTTTCCATATCGAATTACATTTGGTCGCATGATAAACAACAATTACTCATTTTCACAAATACCCGCCGCGTCTGGCGTTATCACACTCGTGGTGACTATTGGGTATTGAATTTAGAAACGGGAAAATTACAGCAATTGGGCAAAGACTTGCCAGAAGCCACTTTGATGTTTGCCAAATTCTCGCCAGATGATACCAGGGTGGCTTATGTCAGTCAACACAACGTTTTTGTTGAAGATATTGCTAGTCAAAAAATCACTCAATTGACTCATAATGGCTCAGAAACCCTCATCAATGGCACTTTTGATTGGGCTTATGAAGAAGAATTTTCCTGCCGCGATGGTTTTCGCTGGAGCCCTGATGGTCGACACATCGCCTACTGGCAGGTTGATGCTGCTGGCATTCGCAATTTTTTGATGATCAATAATACCGACTCTGTTTATTCCAGAACCATTCCAGTGCAGTATCCAAAAGTGGGAGAAACGCCTTCTGCCTGTCGAATCGGAGTCATTTCGGCAAATGGTGGCAATACTACCTGGATGAATATTCCCGGGGACAATCGCCAACATTACCTGCCCAGAATGATGTGGATGGAAGACAGTCAACAGCTACTTGTACAACAACTCAATAGAAAGCAAAACACATTGCGCCTTTGGTGGTGCGATGTCCAATCTGGTAATGCCGAAAATAAATACACAGAATCCAATGACAGCTGGATTGATGCGGTGGAACCGGAAGACTGGATTTGGGTGAAAGGTGGAAAACAATTTACCTGGACAAGTCAAAAAGATGGCTGGCTTAAAGTGTATTTACTGTCTAATGCAGACCAAAAATCCAGGATGGTCACTCTGGGTGATTACGACGCCATTTCCATTCAGGAATTGGATATTGAAGGCGGCTGGTGCTATTTTATTGCTTCACCAGAAAACGCAACTCAAAGATATTTGTATCGAGTACCACTTTTCAAGGATGGAAAGATGGAGCGCCTGAGTCCAGAAAACCAACCAGGTACACATGAATATCAAATTGCGCCCGGCGGGAAATATGCTTTTCATACATATTCAAATATCAATTCACCACCAATTAAGGAATTGATTTCCCTCCCGGATCACAAGCGCATTCGGTTGCTGACAGACAATGCCAAATACAGGTCTAAAATGGATCAATTGGCCAGTAGCCCTGCTGAATTCTTTAAAGTAAGGACTGAAGATGGCGTCGAAATGGACGGCTACATGATGAAGCCTCCAAATTTTGACCCAGCAAAAAAATATCCGGTCCTTTTTTATGTCTATGGCGAACCCTGGGGGCAAACTGCCAAAGACACCTGGCAAGGCAATCTTTGGCACCTGATGCTTACACAAAGGGGCTACATCGTCATTACAATGGACAATCGCGGTACTCCTTCCCCAAAAGGTCGCGACTGGCGCAAAAGTATCTATCGAAAAATAGGAATCATCAATTCTCACGATCAGGCAATGGCAACCAAAGAAGTTTTGAAATGGGATTTTGTAGATCCGGAAAGGATTGCCGTTTGGGGTTGGAGTGGTGGTGGTTCCATGACCTTGAATCTGCTCTTTCGCTATCCAGAAATCTATAAAACGGGTATGTCTATCGCTCCTGTTTCCAATCAATTGTACTATGACAATATCTACCAAGAACGCTATATGGGCTTGCCATCTGAAAATATGGAAGATTTTGTGGAAGGTTCGCCAATCACCTATGCAAAAAACCTGAAAGGCAACCTGCTGCTCATCCACGGCACTGCAGACGACAATGTCCATTACCAAAACGCAGAAGCCCTTGTAAATGAATTAATTAAGCACAATAAATTATTTCAAGTAATGCCCTATCCCAATCGTTCACACGGCATTTATGAAGGTGAAAATACCAGACGGCATTTGTACCTAATGATGACGGATTATTTGGAGCGGAATGTGGAGGCTGGAGGGAAAGAAAGGGTAAAAAACCCCTAAAGCATTCTTTCTAAAATTTACTTAGTTTTGTATTGTAAAATATTTCAAGCATGTCAATTACAATCAATTTAAACCCTGAATTGGAAGCCCGACTGCGTAAAAGGGCAGAAAAGGAAGGACTGAACCTCAATAAATATGTTGCCCAATTTTTAGAAGGGCAATTTTTGAAAAAGACCAAAAACGTCTTGCCAGAAAAAGAAGCTTCGTTGCTTCAAAAAATCAATTCAGGATTTCCTATCGATTTTTGGACAAAATATAAAGCATTGATAAAGAAAAGGGAAGATGAAGTGATTAATACGTCCGAATTACAAGAACTTATTGAAATGACTGATCAACTTGAAATTGCCAATGCAGCCCGAATCAAGCATTTGATTGAGCTATCTGAATTGCGGAATGTTTCATTAGAAGATTTAATGAAAGAATTGGGAATCCAACCTGTTGTTCATGGCTAAATATGTTAGTCAAAAACTCAAAAAGTTAGTCAAGAAAAGGGCGAATAGCATCTGTGAATATTGCCAAAGTCAGGAAAACTTTTGTCCAGATACCTTCTCCGTTGAACATATTATTTCAAAAGCAAAAGGTGGAACTACAGAAGAACAAAACCTTGCCTATTCTTGCCAAGGCTGTAACAACAAGAAATATGATTTCATTTCTTGGATAGATCCTTTGACAGGAAATAAAGAAAATCTATATAATCCTAGGAAAGATAATTGGAATCGACATTTCTCCTGGAATGAAGACTTCACTAAAATCTTAGGATTAACACCAATAGGGAGGGCTACGATAGACAGAATTAAATTAAACAGAGAAGGCGTAAAAAACTTGAGGCATGCTCTTAAAGTGATTGGCAAGCATCCTCCGAATTAATTAAATTTGAATCAGATTAAAATGCCACAACCAATTTTCAAAAACATCCCTTTTTCCCGCCCCACCAAAAACACCCGTGCATCGGAACACCAAACCTGGAAAACGCCCGAAGGGATTTCCATTAAAGCCAATTATTCAAAGGAAGACATCGAAAACATGGAGCACCTGAATTTTGTAGCAGGCATCCCACCCTATTTGCGAGGTCCCTATTCCTCTATGTATGCAGGTCGTCCATGGACCATCCGTCAGTATGCCGGATTTTCCACAGCCGAAGAAAGTAATGCCTTTTATCGCCGAAATCTGGCACAGGGGCAAAAAGGACTATCTGTAGCTTTTGATTTGGCGACCCACAGAGGGTATGACTCTGATCATGAGCGCGTAAGAGGCGATGTGGGCATGGCAGGTGTGGCGATTGATTCAGTGGAGGATATGAAAATTTTGTTTCATCAGATCCCACTTGACAAGATGTCTGTCTCTATGACTATGAATGGTGCAGTCATACCAATCATGGCATTTTACATCGTGGCAGCAGAAGAGCAAGGAGTAGAAAAATCACAGCTTTCAGGAACCATCCAGAATGATATTTTGAAGGAATTCATGGTGCGCAACACTTATATTTATCCACCGCAGCCATCTATGCGCCTTATAGCCGATATTTTTGAATTTGCTTCTCAAAACATGCCCAAATTCAATTCTATTTCCATCAGTGGATACCACATGCATGAAGCAGGTGCACCTGCTCATATGGAATTGGGTTATACCCTGGCTGACGGATTGGAATATTTGCGAACGGGCATCAAAGCAGGTTTGAAGATTGACAATTTTGCACCACGCTTATCTTTCTTTTGGGGCATTGGCATGAATCATTTTATGGAGATTGCAAAGATGCGTGCTGCCCGAATGCTTTGGGCAAAATTGGTAAAGCAATTCAACCCTACCAATCCAAAATCCATGGCCTTGAGGACACATTGCCAAACTTCCGGATGGAGCCTCACTGCACAAGATCCTTTCAATAACGTGGCAAGAACCTGTATTGAAGCCATGGCAGCTGTATTGGGTGGCACCCAATCACTTCACACCAATTCATTAGACGAAGCCATCGCCTTACCTACCGATTTTTCTGCAAAAATTGCCCGGGACACACAGAAATACATTCAGATGGAAACGGATGTTTGTAAAGCTGTTGACCCCTGGGCTGGCTCCTATTATGTAGAATATTTAACAGACCAGGTAGCCCGAAAGGCCTGGGAATTGATTCAGGAAGTGGAAGAATTGGGAGGCATGGCTAAAGCGATTGAAAATGGTTTACCCAAATTGCGGATTGAAGAAGCCGCTGCGCGGAAGCAGGCACGAATAGATAGTGGCGTTGACCAAATTGTTGGTGTCAATATTTTCCAAACAGAAGAAGAACAGGAAATTGATTTTCTGGAAGTCGATAATACTGTGGTTCGGGAAGCACAAATCGCAAGAATCCAAAAAACGAAAGCCGAAAGAGACAATGAAGCTGTTCGGCAAGCATTGGAATCATTGACAAACTGTGCCCAATCAAAAAAAGGGAATTTATTGTCCTATGCTATTGAAGCAGCCAGGTTGAGAGCTACCCTGGGTGAGATTTCAGATGCTATGGAAAAAGCTTTTGGCAGGTACAAAGCCGATACGCGTTCCGTTCAAGGTGTTTATTTAAACGAAATCAAGATGAACGAATCTTTTCAAAAAGCCAGAGCGCTGTCTGACAAATTTGCAGAATTGGAGGGACGCCGTCCAAGGATCATGGTTGCCAAGTTGGGACAAGATGGACACGATCGGGGAGCAAAAGTCATTGCTACCAGCTTTGCAGATTTGGGTTTTGATGTTGATATCGGGCCACTTTTTCAAACACCAGCAGAGGCTGCAAAGCAAGCAGCAGAGAATGATGTTCATATACTGGGGATTTCCTCCCTGGCAGCAGGTCACAAAACCCTGGTGCCGCAAACCATTGCTGAATTAGAGAAACTGGGAAGAGCAGACATCATGGTGATTTGTGGTGGAGTTATTCCACCACAGGATTATCAATTTTTATTTGATGTAGGCGTAGTGGGTGTTTTCGGGCCGGGAACAGTGATTTCACAAGCTGCTCAGCAAATCCTGAAAGTAATGATCAATGCTATCGAGCAATAATTAAATCAAATCGATTGTGTAGATTTTCTCTCAGCAGCATCTTTGTGTTAAACTATAAAGTATGCGAATTATCTCTTTATTTTTTGTCACCCTATTTTTTTTGAATATTTCCAAGGGTCAACATCTCGATACTGCCCAAAATTTTCAAAAAGCGCTTTATTATATTACCTATTCCAATAAGGTTGATGAAGCTATTCAAATATTGAAAAAGCTGAAAACAGAGCAGGTGAAGACCAGGGATTCTATTTACTTCGATTTAGTAGAAAATTTAGCCGAGGCTTATACTTTACGAAAGGAAATGCGCGAATCCAAAGAGGATTATGAAAAATTTGAAAGGGAGACAATGGAAGGGGAACTACTTAAATTAGCTTTTCCAAGATACCGTGAAGACATATCTCTATACTTAGTAAAGCTTAGTATTCAGAAAGAAGATTATCAATATGCCTTGATTTTTCTAAGAGAATTTGACAAGAATATAGTTGGTCATTATTGTGGCAATGGATATTTCTCAGAAAAACTTTTATACCAGTATTTTAAAACCAGGTGCTTTTACAGCTTAAATGAAACGGATTCTCTGCTAAGTTGTGTGAAAAATCTATTGCTATATGACAGTTTTTTTGGAAATAATAGAATTGATAAACCCAGACTAATGGCAATCAGAGCAATGATAATTCAACATTTGAAATCAAAGTTTTCTAAAAAAGAGCGAGATGGTTTGTTGAAAGAAGCTTTGGAAAGCATCCAGTATGACAACCATTGGGGAGCTGAAATTAAAATTCTGGGTCATTCTTTTAACCTGTATGATCACGCAATTGGTCATAAGAGGCATTCTAATAAAGAACTTAGCAGAAATTCTATCATTCAACTTTATAAAAACTTATTTATAGAATCCATTTTTTACAAAGAGCTAATAAAGAATTGAATAACTTGAAAAAGGAATATCTATCCAAAAACTAAGCTAAATAATCCCCTGGATTATTTCCTTCCTCACATTAAAGCCCTTACATTTACAACATCTTATCAAACGGGCCGCTCTGGAAGTTTCCTGCTTCCAATTGATTTTTCATTAAATAAGGCTATCAAATATCTTCCAAGTCACTTTTGGCGATTATTCAAACGATTCAGTCAACCATACTTTGATCGAATTCCGGGAAACCATTGCTGCATTCATTAAGAAAATTGACACCCGATCACCAACCATTACTCTATGGCCAATAAATATTAAGACTTAAAACATCGTGTTCAGGTGTTTGTGTGTTTAAGTTTTTCTAAACATGAACACAAAAACACCCGAACACTTAAACAAAACAAAGAACATGGGAAAAGTATTTCAACGGGTCGTAATTGTCATGCTCGAAAACACCATGCGGAGTACTGCACTGGCAAACGATTATTTAAACGGTTTGCGAAAAAAAGGGGTATTCCTGTCTAATGCCCAGGGCGTAACGCATCCATCTCAACCCAATTACATTGCCATGGTTGCTGGAGACACCATGCAAATTACCGATGACAATGAACACTACATGGATTGGTATTGGGTGCCCCCTATAAAAGACAAAAATGGGAAGACTACCAAAAAAGGGTATTACAATTATAACAAGGAAGGTTATAGCCTACCATCTATTGTAGATTTGTTGGAAGGGCAAAATTTGAGTTGGAAATGTTATGCTGAATCATTACCAGAGGGTTATAAGGAAAAACTCAAATACAACTGGAAGACTTCCCCTCAGTCTAATTTGAGAAGGGTTCCCGATGATAGCAAACAATTCCCTTTTGCAAGAAAACATGTGCCATTTCTTTCCTTTCCAAGTGTCGTAGGCAACCCAAATCGATTGGCAAAAATCGTACACGCCGATGAATTTGAAAAAGACCTGGAGTCCAATTCGTTGCCTCATTTCTGTTATTATGTTCCAAATCTGTTAAACGATGGGCACAATGTGACCAAAGAGATCTTTCGACCAGCCGCCAACGATATTGATTTAGGTCCAAATACTGCAAATATGGACAATATCGAAAAGTTCCTAAAAATCTTTCTTGGTTCTGACCCTGTAGGCAAATTTCCACCAGAAACACTCATTGTCATCACCTTTGATGAAGCATACCCTTATGCATTTGATTATGGCATTTATACCATGTTATTGGGTGATTTTCTCGAGGCAGGAACAACCAATTCAGAACCCGTCAATCACTACAACTTACTTCGTTCGATTGAAGACAATTTTGGATTGGGCACATTGAAACGAAAGGATGCAATTGCAAAACCCTATTGGTTTTTGAGGGAGCATAATAGTTTTTGAGGTTTTTATTGTTTGCTGGGTGCTGGGTAAGAAGTACAAGCTTCAGCAACCCAGCAAACAAAATCAATTATTCGACCTTCAAAGTCTCCACTGGATTCGAGAGGGCCGCTCGAATAGAGTTCAAACTCACTGTCAAAAAGGCAATTAAAACTGTGGATAGCCCCGCTAATATAAATACCCACCAATTTAACTCAATTCGGTAGGCAAAATCCTGTAACCACTCTTTCATGAAATACCAACCGAGAGGTGCTGCAACAAAAATGGCAATGGCTGCCAATTTTAGAAAATCTTTTGAAAGCAAAGACACGATACCAGAAACCGAAGCACCCAATATTTTTCGAATGCCAATCTCCTTGGTTCTTTGTTCCACCATAAAAGCAGAAAGTCCTAACAGTCCCATACAAGCAATAAAAATAGCCAGCAATGCAAAAGCTTGGATCACTGTACCCAGTTTCACATCCTTTTCATATCTCGCAGCGAGCGTTTCGTCCATAAATGTATATTCAAATGGCCAATCAGGACTGACCTCATTCCAGGTTTTTTCTATTTTTTTCAAACTTTTTTGGATGTTGCCTGAATGAACCTTAATTGCCAATTCACCCCAGTGGGAGACTCTAAAAATTAATGGTCCTTCTTCTTTGTACAATGATTCAAAATTGGCATTTTTGGCGACCCCTACAATGGTCAAATCAAACCTGGTTTGATTGTCACTTCCTGCAGTGTAGCTTATTGTCTTTCCCAATACCTCTTCAGGACTTAGTCCTATCTGTTTAGCAGTTTTTTCATTGATAATTGCCGTAGTAGTCGAATCTGCAGCAATTGCTTCTGAAAATGCCCTCCCGGCAACCATCTCAATATCAAATACATCAAAAAAGTCATAACCAACTGGGCGCATTCCAAGACGAATTTGTTCCTCTTTTCCTTCCACTTCAAAAGAATTGCTCCATGATGCCATTCCAGGCACGTAGCCACGATAAATGGATTTAACTTCAGGATTGGCTTCCATTTTGGTTTTGAGCAAATCGTACTTCCCGGAATCGCTGATTTTCCATCCATTTTTGATCATCAACGTATTTTCCTGATTGAATCCCAGGTCTTTATTTCTCAAAAAATCAAGTTGCTGCCAAATGACAAAGACACCTATAATCAGAGCTGTGGAAATGGCAAATTGAGTAATCACCAAAGCTTTTCGAACCCCTATTCCTTTGAAGGAGGAAACCACTTGACCGCGAAGTGTTTGAATAGGTTTGAACTTTGACAGAAAAAGAGATGGATAGCTCCCAGAGAACAAACCTACCAGCAAGGCTCCGGAAATCATCAGGGATGGTATTTCAGGATTTTGGAAGAAATCAATAGCTAATTGTTTGTTTGTCAGAGCATTGAACCCTGGAAGTAGTAATTCTGCTATTACTCCGGCAAGGACTATTGCCAGAAAGGAAATAATCATGGCTTCCCCTAAAAATTGCCGAATCAATTGTCCCCGCCGTGCCCCCAACACTTTTCTCACACCTACTTCCCGACTTCTTTGGGTAGATTTAGCAGTCGCTAAATTCATAAAATTAATACAGGCAATAAGCAAGATCAGAAAAGCAATTATGGTTAAGCCATACACCTGAGTTCGATTGCCACCAGCGCTCATTTCTGCAGTAGGGAAAGCATTAAAGTGAATATCCTGAAGAGATTGGAGGTGGAGTGCAAATTTGGCTTTGCCATCCTCATCAAAATACTCTTTGGCAATTGCTTGGATTTTTTCTTCGAATACTTTGGGATCTGCATGTTCCTTTAATTGCACAAATAACCAGCAACCCGCCCAATTCCAATCGGTTTCGAAGTCATACATTTTACCATCAGGTCCACCCATCCATTTGTATCGTTGCAAATTGACAGGGGCTAAAAATTCAAATTGAATATGAGAATTACCTGGAGGATCTTTCACAATTCCCGTAATGTTCAAATCCGTTTCATTCTGATAACGAATTGTTTTTCCAACAGGACTTTCGTCACCAAAGTATTTATTTGCGGCTTTTTGGGTGAGCAATACATTTTGATATAATTCCAGCGGAGCTTTTGAATCTCCTTCAATCACCTGGAAGTCAAAGACTTCAAAAACTTCCGGATCAGCAAAAAGAAATTGATCCTCTGTAAATGCTTTGTCCTCATACCTCAAGAGTGGAAAGTTATTAGAGGAATTATTGCTATAAAACCGGACAACTTTTTCTACTTCTGGATATTCTTCCAGCAAAACAGCTTTGGCTGGAAAGGTCATTTTGGATCCTACTCCATCTTTTGCATCCATTTGGTAAGAATAGGTCAAGCGATAAATTCGATCTCCTTTTTCGTGGAATTTATCATAGGATAGCTCATCCTGCACATAAGCCAGCATCAAAATGCAGGCAGCCATTCCCACTGCCAGTCCAAAAATATTGATAAGGGAAAAACTCTTGTTTTTCAACAAATTGCGGAAGGCAATTTTTAAGTAGTTACGAAGCATGGTATTGATAGTTTGGTTTAGAAATGCTAAACCCAAGCAGCTGTATAGGATTTTTGCAATGGGCATGCCACTATCACCAACAAATTGACTATCAATATTTTATCAGAAAGTCGATCATCCTTTTTGTTCAATATTGAACAATTGATGTACGGAGTTGAACGCTAAAGAGAATTATCCAGGTGTGATTGAATTAGGAAATAACCGTAACCCTGCTCTCCAGAGCTGGAAGAATGATTCCCGGCTCTGGAGAGCAGGGCTACGGTTTATTGCTTCAAAAATTTCAAAACTTCTTTACCAATACCTGATTGAATTTCTAAAAAATAAACACCAGCAGGCAAATCGCTTACTGAAATTTCATGCTCAGAGGTGGTTTTCACCAATTGCCCTAAATTATTATAAATTAAATACCTGGAAGGCATTTGCTCACTATTTTCACTTTGAACAAATAACACATCAGAACATGGATTTGGAGAAATAAAGCTGCTACTTTCTGATGGAATTTCCTTTGCAGAAGTCACTCCCAAATCACTTCCAAAAATGGTCAAGCCACCTCTTCGATTGCCAACTACAAGTTCCAAAAATCCATCGTCATTCAAGTCCTCCACAGCTGGATATAGGAAGTAACCCATCCGGAGTTCTCCTAAATCTTTTAATGTAGAAAAAATATCATCATTCAGATCGTTTTTCGAAAATTCATAATATTCAAGCCCTAGCCTGGAAGTTGCCAATAGCATTGAAAAATGGGTATTTCGATCTATTAAAAAAGGAGTGGCATTTCCAATTACATTACCGGAACCCGCAGCATCAATATCTCCAAACGAAAAATCGTTGGGTGCAGTAAATGGATCTGGTTCAAAATTGGGATTATTAGGGCTGCCAATATTTGGGAAGTATCTCAACCGACCATTTCGAACACCGATTAATAAATCAGGCAATCCATCACGGTTCAAATCTCCGATTTGTGGGACAGAATTACTACCAGGCAAGATATTTTTCCAGGTAATGATTTTATCTTCATAAACTACAGGGTTGCCCGCCCCAGCTACATTTTCTACATAGATCAAATCTCCTCTTGTCGTACCCACCAATAAATCCTCATCTCCATCATTGTCCAGATCACCAAAAGCCGGTGCAAACTTGCTCAGGCTATCTACCAAAGCGTTGAAATCCAACCAATTGTCATCAATCAATTTAAATTCAGGCTCCGTTGCTGTCCCAATATTTTCAAATAAAGCAATACTGCCTCTTTTTGTCCAAAGCCATTCCCCTCCTGTTCCTACCACCATATCCATCAAACCATCTGCATTGTAATCTACAAAAGCAGGAGTCGCATTAGAACCCAAATCCAACATTTCACCAACTAGAAAATCAGTTCGTTCCTGTTCCCAAACTACATTGTCCATAGATCCCACATTTTTGTACAACCAGGAGCATTCGAGGTCTTCTCCATTTTCTACATGGTTTGGCGCAGCAAGAAACTCAGGGACATCATCATTGTCAATATCTATGTAAAACCCTGTTGGGTAAGACAAAACATTCACCGGAACATCGTAATCAGGAAACATTTCGGTAGCCTCTGTCATAAAGGCAATATCAGTAGAACCTGTATTGGTCAATTTTGAAAAATTTGGGCTTGTAGCAGCTCCCACAATGCCTTCCATGTCTCCATCATTATCTTCATCATATACCATCAGCGTCAAAGAAAGGTGAACCCTATCATCAGAACTAACCAGCCCATCTGCACATTTGTTGATATCAGTACTCAAGACTGGCTCATTATCACTACTTCTTGAGAACCTTCCCCAACAATCATCTGCCAAAATGAAGGTAAGGGAATCAAGGGGGTAACCATTTTCGATTGCTGTATTTCGGAAATAGTTCACAGAAGTTTGCCCTCCAAAAGCCAGGACATCCAAATCACCATCACCATCAATGTCTTCTATCACCGGGTAATCATCTGCGAAAAGAGGTATAAAATCAATGCTACCATCACTTTTATAATAAGTCAAAAAGTTCAAATATTTGCCCTGATGGCTTATGACCGGTTCAAAAGCGATTTTGCCATTCTCGTATTTACCTTTGAATACTTGAGATGTACCCGTAACTGTAAACAAGTCTGCAATACCGTCTCCATTATAATCCCTTAGTGCTACCCAAGCCTTGCATTCGGGAAAGTTTCGAGCAAATTCATAGGCATAGGTATAAGTAATTTCTCCAGACTCTTCAGTTATTAAAAAAGGGAGATGCGCATTATTTGATTTATCAAAAATGTAGAGGTCTTCAGTCCCGTCATTATTCAAATCTACTTTTGAGAATTGAGGAGAATTCAATCCACCTGCAAGGGTATGCTTCAGGTTATCGCCATTGATCTCAAAGGGAAGTTGTATTGGCTCAAATGTCTGAGCTATTGAAAACTGGAAAAGCAGGGAAAAGGAAAAGAATATGAATATTCTGAGCATCTCGATAGTCATTATTTAAAAAGATACCCAAAGGTATAGAACGAGTTAATTTCGAAAGGATTCTTTTTCTAAAATTGGAAAAGTGATTGCAAATTTAAATTCAAGTTGGTTTCGGAAAGGATCGACTTTAATACCGCCAAGTGTACTCCCTCCTTCATGAGACTTTGATTCCTACAAGCACGAATAAGGTTTCAACTGACTTTTGCCTTAAACTTGAGCTTGAGCTTAAACTTAAACTTAAACTTAAACTTAACATAAAAAACCCCCCCCCACCGGAGCAGGGAGAGGTCATCCCAAAAACCAGATTTTGAGAAAACTTAAATCGGTTTCGGGAAATCGCACATTGTCTCTATTCTTTATTGAGAGATCGGATTATTTTTAATCGCTACGCTGTCAGACCATTTTATAGTCAGATCGCTGCGTTGTCAAACCACTTTGTTGTCAGACTACTGTGCTGCCAGGCTTTTTTATTTTAATTAAAATCCGTCTAACTTCTGACAGTCCATGCAATGGACGATCTGATCTCTGACAGCGAAGCGGTCTCACATCCGAACGCTCAATGTCTATTCAATTATCATTTTCATTGTAGCAGTTCCCGTAAGGCTTTCCAAACGGTAGTATAGAACCTGTGAACCTCGCAATTCATTGCTTTTTATCCTAATCTGATTGTAGCCTTCATTAAAATTACCGGAAACTACTTTCAGTGTTTTGCCGGAGACGTCATAGACTGTCAAAGTAGCCTCACTTGCTTCAGGTAAGTTAAAACCAATAGTGGTCTCCTCACTGAAGGGGTTTGGACTATTTTGATACAATTGGAATTCGTCAGATTGGACTTCCGAATGATTAAATTGTAGTTCTACGCCCATGATTTCAGGGTCATGCAGGTCATCACCTTCATGAATTCTGTATGCCTCGGCTAGGGTAATGTTTGATTGAATGCTGAGCAGATCGCTCAAGTGTTTATTAGTGTTTGCCCGGAATGTCAGTGTGAATAACGTTTGATTCTCCCAGGCAGTAGTGTTTTTTGCTTGTCCCTCCTGCTTCTCTGAAGTATCATTCCAACTTGTAGTCAAAATTCCTTCATCAAGCAATTCAAAGCCAAAATTGTTATTAGTTACATCAATTGCTCCAGAATTCATCTCTAAAAACTCAAGAGCTTGATTGTCAAATTCCAATGTAAACTGATAGCCAAGTATGTTTGTAAAATCGTTGGCTTTGAAGGACACTGAATGTATTTGTCCTGGTTCTAAAACAAAATCTTCAACTACAAATGTCAAATGATTGGTGCTGTTTCGGTCGTCCGTACTGATTGCATTATTTGGCGTTACCGTATTATTCACATCACCTACTTTGACAGCGACAAAATCAACATCGTCTAAGTCGCCATCCAAGTCATTGACGTTGTAAAATTCTTGAATTCCTTCAGCAAATGGATTGTTTGCATCTGCAAATGTCTGATTCTTGTCCACAAATCGCCAGGACGTGTTATTGTTGAACGTTGGAATGATGTTAAGTATCAATCTCCGTAGCTCAACTACATCCATTGTAGTTACAGAACCAGAGTTATTGGCATCCGCCGCAATCGTTTTATACGGGGAATCCAGAAGTGTTGTGTTCAGAATGTGTTTGGTGATCAGAACCAGATCAAAGGTAGTAACACCATTAGTGGGATTGTCATCTCGGTTGGGTGTGAAAGTGTAATCATGTCCGGTTTCTAAATCAATGAACTCAAAGATTCCATTGTCTAAAGTATTCACAGGAGCTGTCGCAGGTCCGTTTCCACTCACTTCTACCATCACTTCTCCGACGCCCATGCCATTTTCCGTTTCTACATTGCCACTTACCTGGGCAACATTTGGCTGAGGACAAAGCCCCATATTATCCTGAATAATGACATATGTTTCGCAGTAATCTGCATTACCTGCCGCATCTGTCACCCACATTGTCACAATATTTGTGCCTAGATTTACACAACGGTAAGTCGTTGGAGTAATTGAAATGATCAAATCGTCAGAATTTGTACAATTATCATAACTTCCGTTGTCAAATATTTCAGGTGTCAGCTCAATTATTCCACCATCTCCTCCCGGATCTGCCATTAATTCAACTGTAATTCCATTCACACAAACAGGAGTTGGATTTTTGCCATCCATTACAGTTATCTTAAAGGTACATGTTGAAGAATTACCACATAAGTCTTCTGCTGTAAAGGTGATCGTATGCTCTCCAAATGGATAAGTTCCACTCACATTTGGTGTAGAGCCATAATCGTCATTGGTTCCATTGCTATCATAATCCACTGTGTATGAATAATTGAAATTTTCACTACAATCTTCTATTCCAATTGCCGGCACAGTTACAAATGCACCACTGCAATCGGCATCCAGGGATTCAAATGTCAAGTCATCTGGGCAATCCAATACAGGATTGTCTGCATCTTCTACTTTCAAAATTTGAGTACGCTCCCAAATTCCTTCTGTATTTGGATCATTTGGATCAAACTGACACCAATCAATCACAATCCAGTTCCTCAATATTTTATAACAGGCTGGAGGATTGGTTGGCAATGGTTGATCGGTAAATGTGACAGCGATCAAATCGCAAGCATCATTTGAAGTTACCGGTTCGGCATTTGCTGGTGGCAAATTGCTTGGATCCAGGTTAAAACCACACTGGAAAGCAGTAAAATCATATGGCCAGGTAATATTGCTCTCGTCAAATGGATTTGAATTGATAACTGTAATCTGTTGAGTACAACTTGCCGTCAGACCAGAAGCATCTGTCACTGTAAATGTTCTAAAAACGGTACCTACACCACAACTTCCAATATAATTCTCTTCTTCTACGTCCCAGTCCGCACCCGTACAATTGTCATTAAATGTCGGAGGGGTCACAGGCGGAATTGGATCAGAACATTCCACTGTTTTATTTGGAGGGCATGCCAATGTAGGATCAATCTTATCCTGAACATCTACGTCTACCATACATTCATTGACATTGCCTTCATAATCGTAAACTCTAAGTACAATCATGATGGTTTCTCCTACATCGCAGCAATCAAAATCTGCAAAAGCGTCAAATGGCGTTCCTAGTGGAATACAATTAGAAGACATTCTTGACACTTCAAATTTATCTATTCCACAATTATCACTACTTCCATCATCGAAAACTACCGCTGATACTTGTGCTGTACCATCCGTAGTTAAAGAAATGGTGGTATGTTCATCACAAACCGTAACCGGAGGGGTATCATCAACTACGATGATGGATGAGGGACAAGTCGTCACATTGCCACATTCGTCTGTAGCCACATAAGTAATAGGATGATCACCAACTGGCAAAGGCAAAGGAGTCATGCCACCATTACTATTAATTTGACCTACAGGTGTTATGATTCGAACTTCTACCAAAGAACATTCATCAGAAACGGTTGCTGGCGGCACATAAACCCAGGCTTCGCAACCAGTAGAAATAGAACCTTCTATAATTTCAGGAACGCAATCAATTTCTGGTGCGATTTCATCTTTTACCTGAATAATTTGAATACAGGTCCACGGATTTTGACCTGCTACAGTTGGCAAGCACCAGTCATATACATTCCAGGTTCGCAATATCTTTATGCCACCACCACAAATATCAAATTCTTCATCCTGATAGGAAGAAGCCATCTCGCAGTAAAAATCACTACCGGGGACGATATCAATAAAATTACCATTGATCTCAATTTGAGGATATCCCGTACTATCGGGGTGTGTGATGGGTTGTCCATTTGCATCGCATGACAATACGACATTGACAGGACATTCCGGTATAAATTGATCTATCGGTGTTTTCTTTATATATAAAATCTGTGTGCAAGTAGAGGTATTCCCAAAATCGTCAAAGGCGGTCCAGGTTCTTTCAATCGTTGCTGCATAGTAGGTATCACAATCGCCTTCAGTTACTACATCTTCGTAGAAATAATCGAATCCAGAACAATCGTCAATGCTTGGAGAAGGTGCATCACCTCCTAATAATTCAGGAGTCAAATCCTCCAGGCAGTACAAAGAATCGTTTTCACAATCTAGAATGGTTGGTGGCAATTTGTCTTCTACATCCAAAGTTCCCCAACAGGAATTGCCATTGCTGGGATCTGTAACTCTGTAAATAAAGGTCTCTCCAATATGGCTAGCATTCACAATTGGAGAAGTTGGAATCGGATCTCCATCCAAATCCATTAAAGTCACATCAAGTCCATTACAATTGCTGGGATCTTCCATGACCATGTCAATGGTAATCTCCAATTCACAATTGAAAATTGGACCTGGTAATGACACATTTACGTCATCGTTACAAACCAAAGCACATTGCCCGTAAGCAGTGCTCCAGCTAAACAAAAGGATAGGCATTCCAATCAATAAGGCTCTAAAAAGCCGGTAAATTGCCGTTCCCATCCATCCGGAAATCGGGTAAGCCCCGACAAGCATGTCTAAAGAAGTAAACTCTGTTCTTCTCATGGGATTGGGTTTTGATTTAAGAATTGTCTTGGCAGTTGTGGGTTGTCAGTTGTGGATTATCAGTTGTGGTTGTCAGTTGCAAGCAACTAAACCAACCTGCTGACAATCACAGTATTGCAACCAGCAGCCTCTGCCTAGAATGATTAAAAAAGCGGGAACTTTAGTAATGAAGAATGAGTAATGAATAATTAGTTCATTATTCATTTCTTCATTCTTTCATTCCCGTAGGTTATGTGTAAGAATTGATTAAACACGTACGTACCACGGTTCACCTGAACCGTGACCCACGTAGAGCGATTCTCCAGAATCGCATCCGTGAGATTTAAAATTTGAATACTAGAGTAGCTACACGACTCTGGAGAGTCTTGCTACGTTCTCTTTCGTGCTTAATTTGTTGTGTAGTGTTCGATTTTTGAACGGTTATAGAATTGTAGATTCGTGTAAGCTTTTTTAGTGTGTTTCCCAAAGGGACTCCCGTGGAGCAGGTGTTCAAAGACATTGAGGGGACATCTTTTTCGTGCTAAAGCTGGTGGGCTTGCAGGAAAAAGGTGTTTTCTCAATTGCGAATTTAAGATGACACCTTCTTCATTCTTTCGAAGATGTCACCTTAAACCCTTTGTGTAGGTTAAAAAGGGGCAGACCGGAACTGCTTAGTCTAAGCAATAGTCAAATGATGAATTTTGCTCTTCAATGAGCAGCCCCGGTATCTGCCTTTCCCAAAAACCTATCCTAAATCTTTGGGTTTGGGGGTTCTCAGTTCTAAGTTCCTAATTGAACTTGGGAACAGATTTCCAGGAATTATTACTTTCTCAATTGGTTAGGATCAATTAAAGAATAACTTCGACATTTTGATGGTTTCTTTTGTGCCAATGCTTCTTCTGCCAAGGGCATCCCTTGTCCAGGGGACTTCCTTTGGGATGGAAAAAAATACTCGCCCTAGCGCTGCTATGGCTTTGTTTTTTTCATCGCCTAGCCTCAAAACAACCTCATCAAATTTGTCGAATCTATTTTTTAAATGATCCTTAAAGTCTTTTTGCTTTCTGCTAATACTGCTGTGTTTAGCCAAGAGAATAGCATAGCAGTGTTAGCAGAATTCAGTCGAAAACTCTTAAATTGCTAACACCATTTTGCTACTCACTTTGCGTCACTCAATGGTGTCAGCAAGGGATTATTTTAGAAAAACCATCTTTTTGGTTTTGGGCTTGAAGCCCTGGGCATTGAGCTGATAGAGCAGAATGCCCGCTTGTATGTTTTGGTGTTTTAAATCAATTTTGACTTCGTGAAAACCCTGAGGATAATCACTCGTTTGTTGCCACAGTTCATTTCCATAAAGGTCATGAACCGTCAATGTGGCGGTGGTTGCTTTGGGTAAATAAAATTGAATAAGTGTGTAATCAGTAAATGGGTTTGGAGTGTTTTGGAAGAGTTCAAATGGCTGATTTTGAGTATTCTCGAATTCCAAAAAGATATTCATCATTTCAGAATCGTAGGGATTTGAGTGAAGGCTGCCCGCATATGCTTCGGCGGGCATGGTGCCTTGATTCAAACTCAAATTTTCACTCAATTTGCCAGTTGCCTTCGCAATAAATTTCAGCGTAAATAAAGATTCGTTTTCATCCAATGTTTGTTCTGGTAGTGCTTCCCAACTCGTCGTCAAGATGCCCTTTTCCAGTTTATTTAGTCCAAAATTATTTTTACTTAATCGATGCAGATTGCCAGCTTCAATTCCTCCAAATTCTAATACATTGATATTGAATTTTAAAGCGAATTGATAGCCAATGATATTTTTAAAATCTTTTGCATAAAAAGGAATTTGATACTCAAATCCTGGTTCCAAATCCACATCTAAAACATTGATTATCAATTCTTCAACATAGCTTCTATCATCTGCATTGCCATTGAAGTTTTCAGGATTGGCATTGCCATTGATATCTCCGATTTTGACCCCTATGAAGTTTTGTTCCCAAATATTTCCTTCCAGCTTATCAATTTCAATTGCCTCTGGAAAATTATCCTGAAGCGGATTATTTTGATTCTGAAAATCATAAGTGGCATCTACAAATCGCCAGGAGGTATTGTCTGGAAAGTCGTCGTATATCGCCAAGATCAATTTCCTCAATTCCACCATATCGAAAGTGGTCACTGATTTGGATTGATTCACATCAGCTGCAATCCATTCATAAGGCGTTTCAAAGGGTGTGATGCCCAAAATATGTTTCCGCATCAATACCAAGTCGAAAGTCGTCACTCCATTGAGTGGTTCTGTGTCATAAGTTGGTGTTATTAAATAGGCTTGCTCTGTTGGTAAACTTTGAAAAGCATAGGTACCATCCACATTTGTATGCATCGCCATGTTCACACCACCGCTCAATCCCACAAGCTTTTGACTTAAAGCATCTCCATTTGCCTGTTTCAATTTTCCAGCAATGGTTGCTATATCAATTGCAGGGCATACTTCAAAATTATCTTGTACAACCACCGTTGTTTGACAAAAAGCACTGTTCCCAAATTGATCGGTTACCGTCAATGTTACCGTTTGGTTGCCCAATGTCTGGCAATTAAAGGTATTTGGACTCACTTGCATTACAAGTGCCTGATAATCAGAACAATTGTCCCAGCTTCCATTTTCAATCATTGCTGGAGTAACCGTCACATATCCATTTTGTTGAATGGTTACACTCACTCCATTGTTGCACACCGGATTTGGTGGCTCCGTATCTACAATGACCACTTTCATGGAACACTGTGAAGTATTGCCACAGCCATCTGAAGCAAAAAAGGTAATGGTATGCTCGCCTTTGGGATAGATACCACTTGCATCTTCGCTTCCACTAAAGGCATACAGTGAATTATGGGTAATGGTAATCTCTTCACTACAATCTTCTACGGTTGGAATTGGAATTTGAGCAAAAGTTTCACAAGCATTGCCTCCATCGATTCCAACTGTCAATTCTCCCGGACATGAAATCACTGGAGCTTCACTGTCTTCCACCTCAATTATTTGGGTGTGCTCCCAAAACCCTTCACCTGTATTGGGGTCGAAAGAGCAAAACTCAATAATTGCCCATTTTCTAACCAATTGATAACAAGCTGGGTATGCTGTATAGAATTCAAAATCTGTATAGTCTATTCCCAACTGCTCACAGTCAGCTCCTGTAATAATAGGCTCCCCGGTAACCAAAGGATCCGTATTTGGATTGCATTCATAAGTTAATACATCGTCGGGAAAAATAATGGTAAGCGGGGTATTGTCATTTAGGTTAATCGTTTGAGTACAAGCTGTGGTATTTCCGCTTTGATCTGCCGCTGTCCAGGTTCTCAAAACCATGCCAATTCCACAATTATCCAGATTTATATTATCGGAAAAAGTAACCGCGCCCACGTTGCAATTATCTGTTGCGAAAGGCATTCCGGTCAAATCTGTGTTTGAAAAATCCGTGCCACAATCCAAATTACTTGTTGGCGGGCACAAAATTTCCGGATTGATATCATCTTCTACAGAAACATTGCTAATACATTGATTGACAAGCCCTTCGTTGTCAAAAACTTTTAAATCCACTTGCACTAAACCTGTTATATCTTCACAATCAAAATACACAATATCGTCAAAGGGGTTTCCATCCCGACTCACCAAAAAGTAGTCAATTCCACAATTGTCATGACTTCCATCGTCGAAGGTTTCTGCAAAAATCAGAGCAGTACCATCAGACTGTAAGGTGATGCTGATTTGGTTTTCACAAATGGCACTTGGAGGGTCGTCATCCTCAACCAAAATGGAAACCTTACATGCGGATTGATTTCCACAATCGTCAACTGCTGTATAGGACACTTCATAGTCTCCCGGAGGAACATTGTTAAAAGGACCCTGCCCACTTCCAAATTGCCAGTCCTCAGAAACCGTAACGTCAGAACACATATCGGAAACGTTAGCAGCCGGCAACCAAACTTGCGCAAGACAAGAATTGGTATAGGTACTGAAAGAGACCCCCTGTGGGCATTCTATTTCAGGGGGTGTCGTATCATTCACTCTAATAATTTGCACAAAAATTCTACTCTCCTCGGTGCATACATCAAAGACATGCCAGTTTCGAATAATTTTGACTTCGCCACCGCAAATCGGCACCTCCTGATCGAGATAGGAAGTTACCAATTCGCAGTCTGTAGCATTTGTCAAGGAATAATTGTTAATAGTAGGCCTGCCTGTGAGGTCGAGGTCATTCGGATCGTCGGTTCCACATTCGAGTGGTGGTGCCTCGAAACCATCGCGGTTGGGTGGAAATTCCACCATATCCAAAGTGGCTCTTCTGAACCATATTTTTTGTAAACAAGTATCGGCATTTCCACTTTCATCTTCAGCAATCCAGGTGCGGTCTATTCGCGCTGTCACTACAGAATCGCCTTCTATCGTAAAGCAATCCAAATCCGTCAAAATATCTGAAAATGAGATGTTTAAAGAATCATAGGGCGATACATTATCATTGATCGTAGGGTATCCCAAACTATCGGGATGTGAAGGAACATTGCAATAAATAAAGACTTCTTCGCAATCTACTTCTGGTGGCAAATTATCAATCACCGCCAGTTCAGAATCACAGGAATTGCCAGAATCATCATCCGTTATCGTGGCTGTCAACGGCTCTCCTATCAGAGCACCGTCTACTTCATCACCATAATTGTTTCCTAATGTGTCGGTTACATTAATAGTGAAGTTACCAGAACACGAAGCAGGAATATTTTGAAGCAACATGTCAGGCTCTATGGTAGCTACACCATCTTCGTTTAGAGCAACTGTCAGGTTTCCATTACAGACGAGAGGACATTGCGAAAAAGCGGTTTGCCCGCACCATAGCATCGAGACTACCGTGGCCACTACCATGGTGAACCACACAGGGGGGTGTGCAACTCGGGGGGTAATTCTGGGAACAGGCAACCAAGCTGCCTGGCACGGAGCAAAACCGTTTGTTTGTTCCATGAGATTATAATTGTTGACCGCCGGTCAAGATTGACGAATGGCTATAGACGCAACTCGTGAATCTAGTCCCTTTGGTAACTTAGGATTAGGTAATTGGTTATGTTGATTGAGATATTGTGTTTGTGTGTTCAGGTGTTCATGTACAAAAAGACTTCCTCCAAAGGAATCCCTATGGGAAACACATTAACACTGAAAACATGAACACAATCAAAAAGGAAAGTCAGAGAATGGTAATAAAAATGTGTGAAGAATTGTAAGATATGATTCGCCTAGTAAGCTCGGTCTCTGGACTTTCTCATAGTATGCGTTTTGGGTTAGTCGTCAATTTTGAGCTTTTGCTATTGTTGCCAACTGCTCACTGCAAACTGTCGACTGATTTTTCTCTCATAGTAAATCGTTTATTTTCTTCCTACACAGTAGGAAACTGCATTTTCAAATTACGAATAACTATATATAAAAAATTGTGCCGAAAATAAGTCTTTGATAATCAATTTTTTAAGAATTTTTATTTCTTTAAGATAAGTTATTTGGGTTCAAAAGGGTATGTATGGTGATTATTTTTCATGTGATAAAAGAAAAAAATTATTGAATTAATTACTTCTCTGCTTCAGGGTCAAATTCCAGAACAGTTTGTGGATCTTTTAAGTCTGGGACGTTTTTGTAAATGTCTTTCATTTTTAGGTTAACATCAATCGATTCCAGTGTAATTTCTCCCTCAAGTCCCATGTAGGTTTTCATACGCCAATCTCCACTATCCATTTTGAAAAGTACATCGACTATAGGCGTTTCCTGATCTACCAATACATATTCTTTGAAGGCTGGTATCGATTTGTATTTTCTGAATTTCTGTGTTCTATCATATCCACTCGTTGAATCAGAAGCGACTTCAACGATGAGGGTGGGATTTAGAATGGCTTGATTGCCTCCCCTGTAGGTTTCGACTTTCCCACATACCACACAGGTATCTGAATAAACACCATGATTTACTGAGGGAATGTATATTTTTTGATCGCTATCAAAAACTTCACAGTTAATTTGATTATTTCTAATTGACATTTTTATTTCAAAAAAAATATCTCCTTTTATTCGATTGTGATTGAGCGTGCCACCTGCCATTGGTACTATTTTCCCATTTTGAAATTCACTTTTGGAAACAGCCTTTTCCTCATGCTCGAAATATTCTTCGAGGGTGTAAATCTTTTTTTTCGATTTTGCAAATACTTCAGATGTCATAGGCTTTTAATATCTTCAATTGAGCAGACCTTCCAAAAAGAAACGCGTATATATCGCTTCCTTTCTGAAACCCAATACTGTTTCAAAGATAATACTATTAATTGGTACCAAGTGTTAATGAAAGGTAACCTGGTTTAATTGGTTTTAACATTTTTAGAATAACAGATAGGTGCGGTATCTATTTGGAATACACTTATCGATTAAGTCACAAAAAATAATAAAGACAAAAGATTCAATCAGTATTTTGGGAAGAACGCCACTTTGGTTTAGGATTTAGATGGAGCTTTTAGAAGTTCAAACAACAGATTCCTGTAAAGATTGAGCATTATTGGAATATTGCATTCCTTTTGACTTATAAATATCCAAGCCAATTTTCAAACATTCCACTGCAGCTTTGAGGTCTGTTTCATTGAGTACATATGCGATGCGGACCTGATCTACGCCTATCCCCTTGGTGAAATAAAACCCATCAGCCGGAGCCAGCATAACCGTCTTACCTTCATGCTCAAACTCTGCCAGCATCCATTTGCAAAAATCGGCTGCATTGGGTACAGGTAAGCGGCAGATATTGTAAAAAGCCGCCTGAGGGCGATAGCATTCCACTCCTTCTATTTGTTGTAGAGATTCATATAAAATGCTTCTTCTACGTATGTACTCCTGGCGCACCTCCTCTATATATTTTGATGCATTTTCATAACATGCTTCCGCTAGTTTTTGCCCCAAAAAAGGTGGACACAAACGCAATTGAGCATACTTTTCTACGACTTGCTGTACTGTTCTATTTTTGGTAATCAGATAACCAATCCGTGCACCACAAGAGCTAAATACCTTTGAGATGGAATCAATGACAATCACATGCTCTTCCATCCCTTCAAATGTCAAAACTGAAGTAAACTCCTGATCGTAACAAAACTCCCGATATACCTCATCTACAATCAAAAACAGATTGTGCTTTTTGACCAAACGCATCATTTCCACCAATTCTTCCTTTTGATACAACTGCCCTGTCGGATTGCCAGGATTGCACAAAAAGATGGCTTTGGTTTTAGGGTTTATCATTTTTTCAAATTCATCTGGATTAGGTAAGGCAAAACCGTTTTCAAAATGTGCCGTCAAGGGTCTGATCCTAACAGCACTCATATCAGAAAAGCCCAAATAATTCGCATAAAAAGGCTCTGGAATGATGACTTCATCCCCAATATCACAGCAAGCAACCAAAGCAAACAAAATGGCTTCCGAAGCACCTGTCGTCACAAATACGTCCTCCATTTTCAGATTTGCATGAAATTTATCGTAGTAATTGGCAACTCTTTCCCTTAAGGAAGGCAAGCCTTCTGAAGGTCCGTAAGCGACAATTTTATCATCTAAATGCCTAATAGAATCTAATGCTTCCGGGGGTGTAGGAATATCTGGTTGCCCAATATTCAGGTAAAATACCTTCTTGCCAGCCGCTTTTGCGCGACGGGAATAGGGCACTAAACTTCGAATAGGGGAAGCTCCTAGCGCTGTTCCTCTTTTTGAACTTGTTGGCATATTATACTTTTTGTAAAACTGGTATTCTTGTAAATGCTACTTCTTGTTTCATGGCTTTGATTAAAAAGTCATCATCAGATCCATTTACAAGCCAGGTTTCTATTCCAGCTTGCTGGGCAATGGCAGCAGCTTGAATTTTCGACTTCATTCCCCCTGAACCTTGTGCAGATTTGGTGTCTTTAATATTTTTCGAAATCTGATCGAGGTTTTCCAAAACCGGAATGGTAGCGTAATTTGGGTTTTCGGAAGGATCTGCATCATAAACGCCATAAGTATTGGTTGCCATCACGAGCAAATCTACATTCAACAAACGGGCTGTGAGCGCTGCTAATTTATCATTATCCCCAAACTGAATTTCCTCTGTAGCTACTGTATCGTTTTCATTGATGACTGGGATGTAATTATTTTTTAGTAATACTTCTATGGTATTGATGATGTTTTGCCTGGACTTTTCTTTTTCAAAATCCGGATAGGTGAGTAGACATTGAGCTGTTAATAGTTGCAATTCGCGAAAACTTTCCTGAATGATACGCATCAGGTGGGGTTGTCCAATGGCAGCAAGTGCCTGTTTAACATTGATGGACTGTCCCGCACCCTCCAAATTGACAAATTGCTTCGCAACAGCTATGGCTCCTGAACTGACCAGGATAAATTCATATTCATCTTGTAAGGCAACGATTTGCCTTCCTATGTCTTCTATCTTTCCACGAGAGATAAATTCAGTGCCCTTGGTTAATGTGCTTGTCCCAACCTTTAATAAAATTCGCTTTTTACCTCGTCTGTCCGTTTCCATAAATATACCATTTGTTTGTAACCAGTTGTTCAAGCCCCAAAGGACCTCTATGATGCATCTTGTCTGTACTGATAGCAAGTTCCGCGCCCATTCCAAACTGCCCTCCGTCAGTAAAGCGTGTGGAAGCATTGTGATAGACTGCAGCTGCATCAATTGAGCCCATGAAAACATCTGCCATCTTTTTATTCTCCGAAATAATGGTCACTGAATGTCCTCCACTATATTTATTGATCTTTGAAACTGCCTCTTCTTCATTTTCCACCATTCCAATTACAATTTTGTAATCTAAAAACTCCTCGTACCAGATGTCATCATCCTGGATAATCTCTATTTTATCATTTGGCTCAGCGAGACCATTTTCTAAAAAGATTTCTACTTCTGCAGCTTCCAATTCTTGTATGATTGAATCTGAAAAAGCTTTATGATCTGGCAGGTTTTTATCTATTAAAATTTTGTCCAGCGCATTGCAAGCAGAGATTTTGGACAACTTGGCATTTTTAATAATCTTTTTTGCTTTTTCCAAATCTGCATCCCGGTGAACATATAAAAAATTATTGCCCCGTCCACTCACCAAAACAGGGCACTGGGCATGTGTCTTGACAAATTTGATCAAACCCTCTCCTCCCCTAGGCACAATTAAGTCAATTCTCTGACTTGGGTTTTTCAGAAAATCTTGGGTTTTTTCGCGGTTGTAATCCAAATACTCAATCCAGTCAATTGACAGATCATTTTCTTTTAATGCCTGATGCCAACATTCTACTAACTTCTTATTGGAATGGATGGCTTCCTTTCCACCTTTCAACAAGATTTTATTCCCAGATTTGAAGGCAATTGCCGCTGCTTCGATAGTCACATCCGGTCTCGATTCATAAATAATCAGAATGGTTCCAAAGGGGGCTGTTTTGTTGATGACTTTCATCCCATTTTCATGCTCAAAAGCATACAAATCCTTTCCAATGGGATCCTTTTTCTCTAAAACTTCTTCAACAGATTTAATCATTTCATCCACTTTAGACTCCCCTGCTTTCAATCTGTCAAAAAGTGCTTTATCATTTAGCGCAAACTTCTCAATATCTATTTTATTGGCTTTCACAATTGCGTTTTTCTCTTTTTTCAGAATAGCAGCCATGCTCGAAAGCACCTTATTTTTTTCATTACGGGATAATATCATCAGATTATTCTTTTGAAATATTAGACTTTATTCCATAATAATTTGTACGGCAAAAATCCGTCATGGAATAAAGTCTATTCAAAAATGCAAAATTAGTTAGGACTTTATTTAAATGCTGTTTTTACGAAAAGAAAAAGAGAAATGTTTCAGTATTATTCAAAGGAATACACAAAGTCAGCTATCCGAATACAAGTTTCATAAAAAATTGCAAATCAATGTGTTATATAAAAAAAAGTGTTTTGAGAATCACATCTGAAAAAATAGTTTGTTACAGATTAACCTGCATTAAACGTCAACGATTGAATAAAAAAGCTTTTTCAAAAAATCCAAAACTCTAAAGCAAGGGGAAAAAAACGTCTGCCAGCTAACATACTCCATGCCCCCTTAGAATCTTACATATCTGATTTTTCGTACTTTTATCCTCTCGAAAAAATAAATCCTCGACTCGGAGGAGTTCTGTCAAAAGACCTTTGACAGAACTCCTTTGAACCGTTCTCAACTAAATCCTACTCACATGAAAAGAATCTTTACACTCTTCGCATTTTTAGGTGTTTTTGGTTTTGCGCAAGCGCAATTAGCTGATGGTGTAGTTGTTCAGGACTTTACAGTAACTGACATCAATGGCAACACCCATCAATTATATGATATTTTGAATGAAGGCAAATCTGTCATTTTAGATGTATTTGCTACCTGGTGCGGTCCATGCTGGAGCTACCACAATGCTCACCATTTGAAAGACGTTTGGGAAGAATATGGTCCTGATGGAACCGATGAAATTTTTGTTATGGCAATTGAGGCAGATGGTTCAACTCCATTAGATGCATTATATGGCATTGGAGGGGGTACCCTTGGAGACTGGACAGCTGGTGTTCCTTATCCTATTGTCAACGATGCTTCCATGAATAGCTTCTTGAACATCAATTACTTCCCGACTATTTATATGATTTGCCAGGACAGAACGATTCGCGAAGCTGGTCAAATCAATGCCACTAGCATGTATAATTTCCACAATCAATGTGCTAAACCAGTTGGAGACCACAACGCAGGAATGTCTGAATACAAAGGATATGACGATGTTGTTTGCGGAGACTTCTCTTTTACGCCTAGAGTTCGCTTGACGAATCAGGGTGCTGAAATCATGACGGAAGCTACTTTAACTGCATCTGTAAATGGAGCGATTGTATCTACAGTCAACTGGGAAGGCAACTTGTATGCTTTTGAAAATGAATTGGTTTATTTCGACGAAATTGACATTTCTCCTGGTGATGAAATCGATTTGGAAATTGTAGATGTCAATGGACAGCCTGATGAAGATGCTGCTGACAATGCACATCACGTATCAGTGGAAGTTCCAGCTGAAGTCCACAACAATACTTTGAAAATTGAAGTCAAAACGGATGATAAAGGGCATGAGATTTTCTGGGCTGTTTTGAATCCGGATCAAACCATTTTAGCTAAAGGAGGCAACAACTTCGTAGGATTATGGGGCGGTGGCTTGCAAAATCTTCCACCACTTGGTGGTTATGATGACAATACCCTATTTGAAGAATATGTCACCTTACCAAGCTCTGGCTGCTATAAATTTGTCATCGTAGACAATTGGGGCGACGGACTATCCAGTCCAGGTTATTTTAAAGTAACCAATGGCGATGAGCAAATTATTTACGAAGGTGCTGACTTCGGGGCACTCACTTCCAGAACATTGGATGTTGAATTCAGCACAGGAACAACCGAAATTTCTGAATTAGCAGGAATGGAGGTCTATCCAAATCCAACTGCTAGTGATGTGACGGTAAGCCTTGAATTGACTGAAACCATCAATGCAGAATTGAGAGTTGTTGACCTGACTGGAAAAGCCATCCAAACTCAAAATCTCGGTCAGTTGAATAGTGGAATTCACAACCTGAATGTTTCCATGACCAATATTCCTGTAGGAATCTATTATGTAGAATTGGTTTCTGAGACTGGAATTCAGACGGAGAAGGTGGTTAAGTTTTAACCTACGCTTCACTTAATGAAGTATTGATTTAAACAAAAAAAGTGGTCGTATTTGTCAAATGCGACCACTTTTTTTGCTTAAATCATCGCTTCGCTTAGAAAAATCTACCATTTACATTACTTTCAAATCTTTGAAAAAAACTCTCCATTTATCAATTCAAAATTCAAAAAAATTATGAATCGACTATTACACTCAATTTCACTATTTGCCATTTTGCTCTTGTCCGTTCAAATGATGGGGCAATCCACCACAATTATCAAAAATGCAGATTTGTGGAAACCTAAAGTTGCCGAAAAAGCAGTTTTGGATCTTCCCCAATCTCAAAATACAAACGCTCATCCTTCAAATATTCAATTTAACCCATCTAATGATAACCGCACAGATGTAGAAGTACTCATCGGGCAAACCATTTATGATTTACAAAGTAATTACTCTGTAGCACCCCGTTTGCACAATTTTGGCGATGGAAGGTTGTCTGCCATCTGGACCATGGGTTTTGATGCAGCAGCAGGCTATCCTACGCGGGGCACAGGCTACAATCATTTTGACGGTTCAAACTGGGGTCCATTGCCTTCTGTAAGATTAGAAAACAGTGTAAGAACTGGTTGGCCATCTATTGGAGCAACTGAAGACGGCACAGAGGTCATTGTCAATCATATTTTTGGAAACCCCTTCGCCCTTCACGAATTGCGAAGACCTTCCGGAAATCCTAACTGGCTTGAATCAGATATTCCTCATGGCACACCAGCAGGCGTGGTTTGGCCCAGAATCGCAGTAGGTGGCCCTAATGGAAACACGGTTCATTGTATAGCCCTGAGCCTACCTTCAGGAAATGGAGGTACAGTCTATCAGGGAGTAGATGGTCATATTTTATATTATCGCTCTACTAATGGTGGCTTAAGTTGGGATATGCAGGACGTAATATTGCCAGGTCTGGATAGCACTCAAATGGATGGACACAGCGCAGATGCTTACGCGATTGATGCGAATGGGGAAACCATTGTAGTCGCGGTTTTTGGACAATGGAGTGATGTAGCTATTTTTAAATCTACAGACAATGGTATGACCTGGGAGCGAACCGTAGTACATGATTTTCCACTACTCAAATACCAAACAGATGCTGGATACACTGTCAATGATTTACCACCTTACAATCCGGCACAACCCGATTCTTTGGCAATCCTGACTTCTGATTATTCTGGTGCAGTAGTATTAGACAATAATGACATGGCCCATGTCTTCTTTGGCCAAATGTATGTGGCTGATATTACGCTGACAGATGGAGGAACTGTTTTTTATCCAGGAACAAGTGGTATTGCTTACTGGAATGAAGGTCATGGAGAAGATTCCATTCGAACCATTGCAGACATTATTGACTTTGATGGAAATGGTACATTTGATGTGGCAAGTATTGATAATATTGCATCCTATTTTACTTCCATGACCTCTTTTCCAAGTGTAGGCGTTGATGCACAGAATCGATTGTATTTAGCTTATTCTGCTGTTGTAGAAAACTATTGGAAGGAAGATGCCAATCCAAACCTACAGCACTATCGTCACGTTTTTGCAGTCGCTTCCATGGACGATGGAGAAACCTGGACTGACCCATTAGATTTGATAAACGAAGACATATCTTCTGATCCTGATTTGATTCCAGCTATTGAAGCAGTTTTTCCCTCTGTAGCCAAGCACGTTGATGAACATATGCACATCATCTGGCAATTTGATTTTGAACCAGGACTAGCTGTAAGAGGTGATACCGATCCTGCTGAAAACAACTTTATTTCCTATGTAGCACTGGATGTGGAAGAATTTGGTTTTACCAGTACGGAAGAAACGGAATTTCCAACAGTTGCTGTAACCTTAAAACCGAACCCGACCAGTTATGATGTCAGAGTGGAATTTGAATTGCAAGAAGCAACTTCTGTCAATTTGACTGTATTCGACCTGGTTGGTCAAGTGATTCAAACCACTCAATTAGGTAATATTGCACAAGGTTTTCACTCCAACAATCTCGATCTAGGTAACTTAAGTAAAGGAGTTTACTTATTAAGATTGGAGGCTGGACAAAGTGTGATTACAAAGAAAATTGTGAAGCAATAAAGTATCCCGGTTCTCCAGAACCGTGTAAGGAAAGTATCGCGACTTTCCAGAGTCACTATAAATAAAGGAATAAACATGAATCATCCCCCCAAAGGCAGGGGTGATTGGTTCTAATTTTAAATGTAAAAGTCAAAATGATAAATGTAAA
>JBGTQJ010000079.1:0-36770 GCA_041941305.1 Saprospiraceae bacterium | reverse complement strand
CCTGCATATCGGGAGCAGTTCCTGTCCCTGTTCCGGTGATGGAAAAGTTGTAGGGGCTTTCAGTCGCATCATCGTTTGCTATACTTACTTCTGCATTGTGAACACCAGCCACATCTGGAGCAAATTCTACTACGAAGGTGGTGGAATTACCACTCCCCACCGGGCTAACCGCCTGGGTAGTTATATTAAACTGGTCTGCACCAGCTCCTGTAATTTCTACAATTGGGCTAGCAGTCAGGTTTAAGTTATTTACACCAGTATTAGAAATAGTAAACGTATGAGCTTCCGTGGTGCCATTGATATCGGCACTACCAAAATCGGTGTCATCAGAGGTAGAAGGAGTACTGTCTCCATCATCTATCTCCACACTATTTCCAAATACGGTCATCTCAGGATCTGTTCCCGTTCCTTCAACAATGAAAGTATAAGAAGACTCATCGCAGTCATCATTAGAAATGCTAACAGTCGCAGTGTGAGTCGTTACTGTCCCAGGTGTATAGGCAATTTTAAAGGTCGTGGAACTATTGCCATTAACAGGAGTAGTAGGAGTAGCCGATACCGTAAAGTAACCACTACCACCAGAAATAGATACCAATGGTGCACCAGTCAAATTTAATGCGCCCGCACTGGTGTTTTTGATAGTAAAGGTGTGTTCTTTGCTAAAGCCACCTGTCCCTACTTCTCCAAATTGAGTATCGTCGGCTACATCAGGAGTGATATCGCCATTGACAATTTCAGTTCCATTACCTTCTACCTGGATTTCAGGTATATCAACTCCTCCGGAAGTCACTGAGAAAATACCATTGCCATCATAAGTCATCACCAGACTCCCACTGCCACCAGTGACTGTACCAATTGTAGGTGTACCAACTACATTACCCCAAGTAGAAAAGAGCGTATAAGTATCTCCATTGTCAGGGGTGAAACTGCCAAAATCAAAATTAACCGTAGCAGAACCAATGGTAATATCGGCACTATTGGTTGAGGAAATCTGGTCAAAATCTGTCCCCGCTACTCCAATGGTACAGCCACTATCTCCAGGTCCTGTGATTTCTATGTCAATGTTCCCATTGAATTCTATGTTATTGGTAGATTTTAAAATACCTACAGAAGCTCCTGGCTGAACAGTACCAGGAACAATACTTGCCCACCCTGCATTAACCAATGTTCCGGTACCCTTAATGATGCCCGTATTTGTAAAAGTATTTGGTAAGTCAAATGTTCCATCCACATATAAAGTACCAGCATTGTTATATGTGGCTGATTGAGTAAAATCCAGGGTACCTGCATTGAGGTTCCAGAAGGCTCCTGAACTATTCGTGATGACCGTTCCTGCCACTAAAACCTGAGAAGTCCCGGTACCATTCATGTTCCAGGTATCATTGTTGATAATTTCAGCAGGATTACCTGAAACAGAGGGCTGATCAACCCTAAAGATTGAACCAGAATTAAATGTGAACGTTCCATCATTTAGAATTTTATCCCTAAAGAAATTGGTGGTACTACAATTAATGATATGGTCATTGTCAATAATGCCATCGTAAAAACCAAAGCCTCTCACCATATTGATGGTTCCCATGTTTTGAAGGGTGGTCTCTGTAGCACCACTGGTAGATGGTCCCCACAAGCCTGAAGTAAAATTGACATCCAGCGTATTACCTGAATTTACGGTACAAACTGCACCTGAAAACCAACCCATACCACTTGGTTCATTTGACATATCGCAATTGGCAGCAATGGTAAAATCTTCTGTCCATACTCCTGACGGAACCGTTTCCGGACACCAGTTAGAAGTTAAAGTCCAGTCGGTACTTGAACCTCCATCGCCGTCAAAGGTATATACGTCCACTCCTAAACCAGCAATATCAAAATTATAAGGATCCTCATTGGGATCATTATTGTCAATGACGATATCCCCATCAAAAACTGTGTTACTTCCAGCATTTGGAGTAAAAGTGACGTTAAAGATCATCGTCTCATTTTGGGCTAAAGTGTGGGGTAAAGTTTCGGAAACCGTACCTAGGGAAAACACAGTTCCTACATCAGAATTGACCGTAATTCCATTAACAGGAATAGTTAAGCTTCCAAGTCCCGCGTTTTCAATGGTGAAAGTATGTGTATATGCAGTTCCACTAATCCCACAGCTAAAATCTGTATCATCAGTTGTAGAAGGGCTTGTATCTCCATCTGCTATCGAGGTTCCATTTCCCTGAACATCTATCTCAGGCTCTGTACCTGTTCCCTGAATTGCAAAATCATACAACCTTTCATCACAGTCGTTATTGTCTAAATTAACAGTCGTACTTCGCAGTCCACCAGCAGAGGGAGTAAAAGTCACTTTGAAGGTTGTTGTACCACTTGCTGAAAGCGTTGCTGGAAGTGTAATGCCACTCACCACAAATTCAGCACTATGTCCACCTACCGTATTGATCGCATCTATAGTTAAATCTGCGGTTCCAGTGTTTTCTATTGTAAAAGTATGCTCCTTAGAAGCAGAGACATCCACATTCCCAAAATCTGTATCATCTGTAGTTTGAGGAGAAGTATCACCATCAGGTATTGAAACCAGCGGTGTTCCTCCTTGGACATCTATATCAGGTTCAACCACGGAAATAGCATTACAAGTAGGAATATTTCCATCCACATAATTGGAGGTAGTGCCCATCAGTGCAAAATTTTGGAAATTCCCGCAATTGTTGTTTTCACTGTAATCATGAGCTGTTAAACCTGAATTACTTCCATTGGGTGTTCCTTGATTGAAGCGATAATAAGCAACCAAATTGGCATGCTGAGCAACATCGCAATTCATATTGTCTTGAATCTCAGTTTGAGTACGAGCAACATTCCATATCCGGATTTCATCCAAAACACCGTCTAAATATGCATTATAGCTGCCACTGTTTTCCTGAGCTCCAAATATCAAATTAGCACTATTCGTAACGATTGAAGCAGGATGGTTACTGGATTGGGCTACCTGCTGACCATCGAAATAAATAGTGACAGTAGCACCATTTTTTGTTACGGCAAGATGTGTCCAGGTATCAACAGGAACTGCAGGACCCGCAGTCTGAGTAAAAGATCCCCCAGAACCCTGGGTATAATAAATATTATTAGCATACTTATTAATGTAATACCCGTTTACGTTGTAAGAGGTCATTTTATCAAAAAAATTCTGACTTGGATTACTCCCAATTTTAAACCAACACTCCCAGGTCGCTTGAGTAGTTACATCAAAAGATGCATGATGCTCTATCTCGACATAGTCATTGGAACCATCAAAATCTAACCCGGGTTCAGGGTCAAATCCCGTTCCCTGAGTTGCAAAATCGTAGGGAGCTTCGTCACAATCATCGTTCTGGATTTCGATAGTAGCAGTACGCAAACCAGTTCCTCCTGGCGTAAAGGTAACCTTGAATGTAGTCGTTCCATTATTCGCTGCAACAGTAGTTGGAGGTGTGATGCCACTTACCACAAAATCGGCACTATTTGTTCCTGTAATGTTGATGGCACTGATATTTAATACGTCTGTTCCATTGTTTTCGATAGTGAAGGTGTGTTCTTTAGAAGCAGCAGTAGAGACGTTTCCAAAATCGGTATCATCAGCAGTATCAGGGGTCGTATCACCATCTATAATTTCTGTGGAATTGCCTTCTACCAAAATCTCAGGAAAATTATTTCCGCCTGAAACAACAGAAAAAATTCCATTCCCGTCATAAGCCATCGTAATACCACCCGTCACTGTTCCAATGGAAGGTGTACCAACAACATTTCCGCTTGTTGAGAAAACAGTATAAGTATCTCCATCATCGGGGGTAAAACCGCCAAAATCAAAATCAACGGTCGCGGAACCTATTGTAATATCTGAACTATTTGTAGAGGAAATTTGGTCAAAATCCGTTCCTGCCACTCCAACTGTACAACCACCGTCTCCATGTCCGGTGACCTCGATATCAATATTCCCATTGAATTCTATGTTATTGGTGGTTTTTAGAATACCCACAGAAGCTCCTGGTTGCACCGTACCTCCAATAATACTTGAACCTCCATTGCTTACAAGAGTACCGGTTCCTTTTACGATTCCTGAATTGCTAAAGGTAGAGGGGATATTTAAAGTACCATCTATATCTAGTGTCCCAGCTGCATTATTGGTCAAGGTACTGCTGCCACTCATAGTCAAAGAATGACTGCTAGTCATATCCCAGATACCATTATTGGTGATCGCAGATCCTGATATCATGGTACTGCTAAATCCCGAACCATTCAAGTTCCATGTCCCATTATTGGTGATATTGGCAATATTGCCACTTCCAGCTACAGCGTCAGATACAAACTTCTTCGCTATATTAACCGTACCATCATTGATAAATATATCTCTAAAATAATTAATGCCGCCGTTGAAATTCATAGTCCCATTATTATCAAAGGTTCCATCATAGAAACCGCCAGTGATATTGCCTGTCCAGTTAATGGTTCCATTATTTTCCAGGGTAGAACCAGTGGACATAATGGCAGTTCCCGCACCTCCATTAAAATTTATATCCCAGGTGACTCCGGAATTGACCACCCAATCGGAATTAAACCAGGATAGATTACCCGGATTTGAAGAAGGGGCATAATTTGTCATATCTATATTTGCTGCGAATACGACATCTTTATTGAATATCTGTCCATGAGCGTCCATAGGTACTTCTCCTTCAGGACACCAATTAACATCAAGCATCCAATCCGTATCAACTGTACCTTCAAAAGTATACATTGAAACTCCTGTTCCCAGAATATCAAAATTATAGGGATTCTCATCTGAATCATCATTGTCAATCACAACATCCCCATCAAAAACTGTATTGCTTCCAGCATTTGGGGTAAAGATGACATCAAAAGTCATGGTTTCATTTCCTCCAAGGCTATGAGGTAAAGTATGAGAAACCGTTCCCAATGTGAATACATTCGCCATATCTGAATTTACAGTGATTCCGTTAGCAAGTATGGTCAGAATTCCTGCACCCGTATTTTCTATTGTAAAAGTATGGGTATAGGCAGTTCCGTTGATTCCGCAGCTAAAATCAGTATCATCAACAGTATCCGGTGTTGTATCACCATCCATAATAGACATACCATTTCCCTGCACATCTATATCCGGTACCGCACCTGTTCCCTGAATAGAAAAATCATAAGGATTTTCATCACAATCATTATTATCCATTTCAACGGTGGCACTTCGCAATCCTCCAGCAGTAGGAGTGAAGGTTATTTTAAAAGTATTCGTACTGCTTGAAGTTATTGTTGCTGGCAATGTAATTCCGCTAACCACAAATTCTGAACTATTGGTTCCAGTAATATTAATGGCATCAACTATTAAATCAGCAGAACCTGTATTTTCAATTGTATAAGTATGTTCCTTTGGACCGTTAATAATAACATTTCCAAAATCCGTATCATCTGCTGTTTGGGGAGTGGTATCTCCATCAGGAATGGAAATAAGTGGACTACCGCCCTGCACATCTATTTCCGATTGAGATACAGTGATTGCATTGCAAGTACCGATATTTCCATCCACATAATTTGAAGAAGTACCAGTTAAGGCGAAATTTTGAAAGATCCCACAGTTATTGTTGCCACTGTAATCCAAAGCAGACAAACCTGCATTATTTCCGTTTGGCGTTCCTTGGTTGAGGCGATAATAAGCAACCAAATTAGCATGTTGGGGTACATCACAATTCATATTGTCCTGTATCTCTGTTTGAGTTCGAGCGACATCCCAAATTCGAATTTCATCCATGACGCCGTCTAAATACTGACTAAATCCTCCGTTGTTTTCCTGAACGCCAAAAATCAAATTGGCATTATTCGTTACAATTGAAGGAGCATGATTACTTGATTGGGCAACCTGTACGCCGTCGAAATAAATGGTGACTGTAGAACCGTCTTTTGTTATAGCAAGATGTGTCCAAGTATTAATTGGTGTTGCAGGTGCTACCGTTTGAGTCAAAGGTCCACCTTGGTTGTAATAAAGATTACCGCTAATCACATTGATATAATACCCATTGCTGGCATAGAAGGTCATTTTATCAAAAAAATTATGAGTGACACTACTCCCAATATTAAACCAACACTCCCAAGTCGCTTGAGTAGTTACGTCAAAAGCAGCATCGTGCAGTACTTCAATATAATCATTTGTCCCATCAAAATCTACTCCTGGTTCCATAGTAAAATTCATCTCCTGACCAGCAAAATCCTGAGTATTATTTGATTTAATTGTCTCTCTGGTTTTAAAAGCATTAAGTAAAGCTACATCCAACTGAACTTCTTTTTGAATATCTGGCTTTTCTGAAAAAGCATTGTTACAAACCGCTTGGGTTTCCAGGACATAATCAATATTCGCAGCCTCTATGGAATGCACCAAACTAAACAAGAAGACCATCCCCGTTAGCAGCTCCATTTTAAAAATGCTCAAACAGGTTTGACGATTTCTATTTGTGTTTGCTTGATTTGCCTTGTTGAAATCTTTCATAGTCACTTATTTTTCCTGGAATTGGTCAATAATGATAGACGATGGTCTATGATAGGCTAAAGGTAGTCCTGACAAAGGGTGATGTATTGGACAATCTGGGGGGTAGAAATGGACACTTTAGGCTTAAAACCCTTGATTTTGCTACGTTCTTGCAAAAACGCAACAAAATCAAGGCGCTTCGTTGGCTATTGGGCGAGCACTGATTTAGGTGAGCTCATCTCGCCACTTTTTCCGCCATTGAAATGGATCTGAACGGCATAATTGTAAACCACGCCCTGGACAATTTCTTTGTCTAAAAAAGTCTTTTCTTCGGAAGGCACATCCTGGAGATAGGACACATTGTAATTGCCTGCAGATTTGTAGATCGAAAAGCTGTAATCATCATCCGGAAGGAATCTTCCCAGCTCCTGGAAATCCCATTCCAATTGGACATAACTGCTATCTGCCACATAGCTGGCTTTCAAATCGATGACCAATGCTTTTTGGTGGTCAAAAGGATAGCGCATTTTGACAGGTGCAGAGAAGCTTGAAAGGTTCCATACATCATCTGCCACCTGGACCCTGTATTCGTAATCTACATCCAGTACCCAGGTCGTATCCTCATAAATCAAGGACTGATCAGCAGGTATTGAATCAATATTGCTCCATTGATCCCCACCACCATATAGGCGCCTTTCCAACAAATAAAAAGTCGCATCCTTACTGCCACTGGGCTTCCAGGTAATTTTTATTCTACCATCTTCTGCCTCAGGTGCAAGCATAAAGGCTGGAGCAGGTGGCACCAAATCAGGACGTTTTAATTCTAGAATATCGGTTGAAAATCCTCGGTTATTGCTTTGGTCTTCAGAAGTGACCACATAATAGATGGTCTCATTCGTACTTTTGGGCTCAATGTTGTAGGAGTAGGTATTGGTGTAGAGGATTTCATTATTGAGGGGGCTAAATTCGTCGGTTGAATCATTGGCAAAATAAACCCAATATCCTTTGATGTCTTCGGAAATGCTATGTTCCCAAAACAATTCTACCAAACCCTCTTCACTGATTCTTCCCTGAATATCTGCTGGAGGCTCAGGCGCAATCAGATCTGGTACATTCAAAAATTTGGGTAAGGACCGATTGGCATTGCCATATTTATCAAAAGCTTCCACCTTAAAATAATAGGATCGATTTCCACTCAATTGCTCTCCTGGTCGATATACATATTCTCGCAAATTTCCATCTACTACAAGTCCAATGGTGTCATACAGTCCTTCCACATCGCGTCCCATCAATATGTTAAAGCCTTCAAAATCATCTGGTACCTGTTCGGAAGTCCATTTGATGGAAACCTCCATAAGGGTGTCATTATAACTCACCTCAGGAATACCGGTTTGAGCTGGCGGGGTCATGTCTCTTGCCTCCCCTTTTGCCTCCGCTGGTCTACTCATATCTCCAAAACTGTTGTATCCATACAGGCGATATTGGTACTCCTTGTAATTGGTTTCCACCGAATCGGAGAAAACGAACTCCGTTAATGGGACTTGATCATTCTCTACAAAAACCAGAGGTTTATTGGTCCTTTTCTGCCAGGTGCTGCCACCATCTTCCGAACGCTCCAGTTCGTATGCAGAAAACAAAGACTCGTTCTGACTTTTTTCCCAGGTTAGGTGTAGTACCTGATCACCAGGAAGGACTGTAAATTCAATAGGGGGAGGATCAGCAACGTATTCATTGACAATTTCTACAAAACCAGAATTGTAAATATCTACGCCTTCCGTAGTTACGAAATAGATATAAGTGTTACCTGGTACCACTTCTCTATCCACATACCTCAAACCCAAAATATCTCCAGCCAGATCAGACTGTTCCGCTGCAAACAAGGAAAAGCCCCATCGGTTTTCAAATAAGGCCGCCTTGTCATCATAGGTTTGAGCACCTCCTGTCTCTTTGGAGTACAAATTGGAAGCTGCCATCATAGCCATGCTGTCGTGCTCAATTGCTGCTGTAATCTGCTCTTCCGGCCAAGGCTTTATCGGTCCGAAAAATTGTTCACCACCATCACCAGCACCTTCCCTAACTACCCGTTCAATGACATAGCCATTTTTATTGGCATCACTCCACAACCTCGGCGTATTGGGCGCCCAGCGCAAAACGATGGAATCTCCATAAGCTTTGGCAATGGCAATCACGGTTGGGATGGCTTCCTTCGGCCCAGAAGCAGCCATATCGGAAAGAGAATAGCCATCTGGAAATTCAAACTCTTTTTTAAAACCCGGCATATTTGTAAACCTACCTTGTTTGGGGAATAGATCTACTTCTGCCAGTTCCTGAGAATCGTCTCCACTGGAAATCACATATCGATAAGCTTGATTTTCCTGCAATGCGCTGTCCACTATCATCATACCCATCGCCACTGCAATATAAGCTCGTTCTGCTACTTCATTGACGATGAAATTGTAGCGCATCTCTACTGGATCCATTTTGTCATTGGCTTCAAACTGAAAGGTGCTGTCGTACAGGAGTGCGCCAACAACTTCCATGATCCCCTCTTCATCTCCCTTGTGCTCCACAAACCACAGTGAATCATTGGGCAACAAAGGTGCTGGCAATTCCCCCCAGCTCAATTTGGAAGACCTGACGATTTTCCCATTCGGTTTTAAATCATAGCGATCCACCCGATACCCCACGTCTAGTAGTTCATCCCATAAATCTGCATCCAAGGGAAACCATTTGACGAAATTGCCATCCTCTATTGACAATCCTTCTACGAATAATTTTTCCTGTGAAAAAGAACTGGAAACAAAGCTCAGGAAAAGAAAAAGGGTTGCGGTGGTTTTAAATTTGTTCATATACCATCGTTTTAGATGGTGTAAAGTTAGTTTGGGGAAGGGGTGACAGATTGGACAATCTGGGGTGATGGAATGGACAAATTCTAAAAATGGTGGCTTGAAAGCGCCGACGCCTTCTGCGCCGGCGAAAATTATTTTATAGAAGGAGGTCCATTTTATTTTATGCGGGCATAAAATAAAATGGACCTCCTTCTGAGAATTTTCTTACTGCAAAGAGACCTGGTTTGAGCTTCTATTTGATTTCCAAATAATCCAGGTTGATGCCCGCCTGCAAAATTTCCATTCTTAAAATATGGTTTCCTGCCGGTAGTGCGACTTCTCCCATTGTGCCAGTGGTATAATTGCCCCAGCCTCCTGTGTTTTGAAAATTGCTCACCTCGGTCAATGCGACCCCATCAAGCAGGAATTTCAGCTTGGGTTGCTGACCAGGATTCGCATATCTGATATCCAGTAAATAAGTACCAGCTTCTGAAACATTCACGGTATATTCCAACCATTCTCCTATGTTGAGATAGCCTAGGTTCACTCTTGAACCATTGGATTCGATGTCCACGCCATCTTGCCTGTATTGACCGCCATAATTGGCAACCTCATTATCGTGATAGGTGATGCCTTCTCCGCCTTTGTCATAATTCTCAAATTCCAGTTTGCCGGGAATGGCGATGGGAGAGCCACTGTAAGGCTCACGCAGAGGCTTCTCTTTAACTTCCAAATAATCCAGGTTGATGCCTGCCTGTATAATTTCCAGCCTCAAAATATGATTACCTGCCGGCAGATCAAATTCTCCAAATGAACCGGTGGTATAAGTTCCCCATGCTCCCGTACTCTGGAAGCCGCTCACCTCTGCCAATTCACTGCCATCAAGCAGGAATTTCAGCTTGGGTTGCTGACCAGGATTGGCATATCTGATATCCAGTAAATAGGTTCCAGCTTCTGAAACATTCACGGTATATTCCAACCATTCCCCAACGTCGAGATAGCCTATGTTTACTCTTGAACCGTTGGATTCGATGTCCACTCCATCTTGCCTGTATTGACCACCATAATTGGCAAGTTCATTATCGTGATAAGTGATGCCTTCTCCGCCTTTGTCATAATTCTCAAATTCCAGTTTGCCAGGGAGTGCGATGGGCGTACCACTGTATGGTTCTCTTTTAGGAACATAAACGGAACAGCTCGTTTCCATTACAGGACTTCCTCCTGTCCAGTTTGAAATCTCCTTATTCAAGGCGAAACCGAAAAGAGTGCCATCAGCGCCACCTGAAGAAAGTCCACTTGCTGCTTTTGTCAATGAACTATTATCGGCATTTTCATAACCCTGGTTGAAGTTCCAGTAGGCTGCAAGACCAGCTTCCTTTCCAGTTAGAGCACAATCCCTATAGTGCTTAATTTCATCCTCTGATAAAGTCCGTTTCCAAATACGGAATTCATCGATCTTTCCCTTAAAATTTTTCCCCCATTGATTCAAAAACTTGCCGCCTAGTCCTATTTGTGTAAAATTGGTGGAAGTAGACCTGGTAAGTTGTGGCTCTCCATTGAAGTATCCCGTAATTTTATTGCCATCATAAGCTATCGCGATATGAGTCCACTGGTCTTTAGGTAATGCGGAACTGGTGATTTCCCACCATTGTTGCCCCCATACTTTTATTTTTCCATTTGAAAAGCCCAATCCAAAGGCAGGGCTGGAAGTTCCTGTCAAATTGCCCATGATCCGCATATCAGAGACACTCAGGTCTTCAGGACGAATCCAAAATTCGATCGTCGCATTGGGATTGGAACCCAATCCAGGATCACCCAGATTGATATAATCATCAACTCCATCGAAATGTAAGGTACTCGCCATTACCGTCTGAATGCCTTCTCCGTTTAATTCGACAATCACTGTTTTTCCTGCACCATTGATGGATAAGGTTGAATTTCGATTTCCAGTGGAAGTTGGCTTAAAAGTGACGGTCAAATCAACTGATTGTTGCGGAGCAATACTTCCACTGGATTGGCTTAGGGAGTAATCCCCGGAATTGGTGCCTGCCGACCAATTTAAATTCTTAGCTCCCAAAGGAGCTGAATTCCAGATTTTTAAGGCAAGCGATTTGCCCACTCCAACCTTTTCGCTTTCAAAATTGAGTACTCCAATAGCAGAAGCTGTCATTTCACTTTCTGAATCTGTAACAGCTATTTGGGCAGGAGGTAAATAAACCGGACAAGAATTGCCGGATACTGGACTTCCCGATACCCAATTCGATTGAGTGCCATTGAGACCAAAATTGGTTAGGGTTCCGGCACTTCCGTTTTGGATTTCATTTTTAAGTATTGCCTCACCACTATTGTTAAAACCTGCAAATCCCTGATTGAAAGACCAGTAACCTACCAAACCAGTTTCTGTACCAGATAAAGGACAATCCTTATAATGTTGAATTTCATCCTCTGTCAAAGTTCGGTTCCAAATGCGCAATTCGTCAATTTTGCCCTGGAATTGCTGTCCCCAATTTTTCAAAAACTTGGCACCCAAGCCCAACTGAGTAAAATTAGTCGATGTGTTCCTGGTCAATTGAGCTGTTCCATTAAAATATCCTGTAATACTTGTTCCGTCAAAAGTCAGAGCAATATGAGTCCACTTATCCTTTGGTAAGGCAGAGCTGGTAATCTCCCACCACTGCTGTCCCCATACCTTTATCTTGCCATTTGAAAATCCAAGACAAAAAGCAGGACTGGAACTTCCTGTCAAATTGCCCATGAGCCGCATATCTGAGGCACTGAGGTTTTCAGGATTAATCCAAAATTCGATCGTCGCATTTGGATTGGAACCCAATCCGGGATCTCCGATATCTACATAGTCATCCACACCGTCAAAATGAAGGGCAGTGGCGACTTCCGGACCAACACCTTTGCCGGACAGAGCAATAGGCAATTCCTTGACTCCATTCGTTCCTTCCAGTTCAAGTTTTAGGTTGTAATTATAATTGCCTTCATCCTCCGGGTCAAATTTGACAGTTAAGGTTGCACTTTGCCCTGGAGAAACCTTGCCGGTGGAAGGTTCAAGACTGACTTTATAATGGTAGGGTATATCATTCGGAAGACTAATCTCAAGTTCTTTTGCATAGGATTCCGGCGCATTATTCCAGATTTTTGCTGTCATAGTTTTATCAGAAATCCACAACACTTCACTAAAAGCAAGGCTGTTTATAGATGCAGCACCAGCATTGCTCGCATTACCAGCAGTTGCTTTTACCTGAGCTGGTGGAGCAACTCCATTTCCGGACAACGATATCGACAATTTGGTCACTGCCCCTGCACCCAATAGCCCCAAATCCACATTTTCGAGAGAATATCCCAATTGATCAGGCTGGAAAGCAACCTGCAAGGTGACACTTTGACCAGGCTGCACCAAACCATTGGAAGGGCTTAAACTAGCGGTGTACCCCTCCGGAAATGCTGGCAGCGTGACCGTCAATGGCATAGCTCCGGAGCCAGCCGTATTCCAAATCTTTAAGGACTTTTGATTACCAGCCTTATTCAATACCTGGTTGCCAAAGTCCATACTGCCTCCAATAAATCCGGACGTACCTGCAACACTTCCAGTGACACTTGAAGCCGAAGTAATGCTTATTGGAGACCACAAAACCTGAGCTGGTTGTCGTACTGAAACTTGAATAGTATCCGTCGCTGTGCATCCTGTAGCGGTATTGGTCACTGATAAGGTATAGACCGTTGTTTTGGTGGGATTGGCAACAGGCTGGGCTATAGAAGCATCGCTCAGATCAGTTGAAGGACTCCATGAGTAAACGTGATTGCTTTGCGCAGTATTTCCCAGAGTTCTATTTGCCCCCCAATCAATGGTCACATCTGAGCCTGCTGAAGCAATTGGCGCCGTGGTCAAATCATTCACAATCACCTGGTCTGTCCCTGTACATCCACTGACCGGATGGCGAACACTAATGGTATAAGCACCCGGTGTTTTCACAGTCGGGCTTTGTTCTGAAGCAGTAAAATTGCCAGGTCCCGTCCAGTTATATTCCATCCCTGCATCAGAGCCATTACCATCGAGGATAACAGATGAAACATTACAGCTCAAATCCAAATCGTTGCCAGCATCTGCAATAGGTATTGTCTTTTCTTCCAAAATGACTACATCATCAGAAGCAGTGCAACCATTTGAGGAGTCTGTAACTGTAAATGTATAAGTACCTGCCGAAGAAATAGATGGGTTTAATGTATTGGAACTAAAGCTATTTGGCCCAGTCCAGGTATATGTCAATCCTGTGACAGGAGCTGTTGGTTGTAGTTTAACAGAGCTAGAATCACAAGTGATTAATTTTTGAGACCCGACATCAGCAGTTGGAGGATTTAGATCTTCCTCTACTTTTACATAGTCTGTGGCGCTACATCCGGATGCACTTGTTACAGTCAGGTTGTATAATCCTGAAGAATCAACAGTTGGATTTTGTTGAGTACTGGTAAATGTACCTGGGCCAGTCCAGGAATAAGTAACTCCGCTTGAAGAACCACTTGCATCTATTTGTACAGTTCCAACTATGCAAGTTAGTTTTTTATTAGGCCCCGCTTCAGCAATTACTCCACCTAATTCATCACAAATACCAGAGACAGAAGCGCCTCCATCGACAAAATTTGAAGTAGAGCCAGTGAGAGCAAAGGGACTGCTTGCAAAGGGTATATCATGACCGTTCGCAGACCGATCAAGTAAATTAGTCACTGAGGAATTGTCATGTGCACTCTTGCCTTGAGCAAAATCGTAGTATGCAACCAATGAACAATCGGAAGAATCAGGGCTACAGGTCATCAACTTTTTAATTTTGGTTTCATCCAAAGCTGCACTCCAAATACTAACTTCATCCAGAAGTCCTTTGTAGAATTGGAAATACCTTCGATTTCCGAAAACCAATGACCCTGGAATATGTTGGGGGGTAGTACTTGCTACTTTTCTACCATCAACATAGCAATGGATATTATTAACATCCTGAACCCATGCTAAATGATGCCATTGATTGTCAAGGAGATTGACTCCTGTGTTTATTCTGAAAGCACTTAAATCTCCATTGGTAGCCATAATCATTTCTGTTCCTGAATCCACTAATACAATACCAGATTTGGGTGTTTCAGGTTTCATCCAGAAGGAAAGGGTAAATTCGCTGAATTGATTCACTCCACCTAGTGCCTGCCAGGGAGTATTTAAAATTAATTTATCATCTACCCCATCAAAAGCGAGTGCCTCTGCAGGGGGAGGAGGGACTCCTTTACCTTCCAAAACGAGGTCAAGGATTGGTTGGGTTGATCCGTGTAATTTAATAGGAATAATTTCGAAAAAATCTCGGTTTTGTTTTGGTTCAAAACTCGCCACTAAGTCAACACTTTGACCAGCATAGATCGTTGTATCGCTTAGAGAAAGTTTAAATCCTGAAGGAATTATTTTCGGCAGTCTGACCACCAAATTGGCATTACTCGGGTTAGCCGGCTTGGCATTCCATAACTTAAAGGTTTTTGTAACTGCCCCGGTACCGGGTACTTTTTCTCCGAAATTATGACTTTTTATTGCTGAACTTGTAAAAGTTGTTGCATCAGCAGCCGTTATCTTTGCCACAGCATTCGGATTAACCACATTCGCCTTCAATGCAAAGTCAATAATATTTGAAGGGTTATTGGTTTCACCGACTGAAATAGAATTGGTACTTTCTCCAAGTTGCCTTGCAATAAAGGCCACCTTAAGCCTTATGCTGTCTCCCGGCACTATATACTCTATTGGTTTGTTCAGTTGCAAATCCCCCGGTATAGTTGAAGCTAAATAAGGCCAAGACCAATCAGAACTTCCGATAAATAAAGCATTTTGGTACGAATCCTTTTTAATTACAGCATTACCTATATTCTTTATTTTATATTCTCTAATAATTGTATCTCCGAGTATAACAGAACCAAAATCAGTTCTGTGTTGCAACGAAGGAACAGACAAATTGGTCATCAACTGATTATTTCCGTAAATCTCTACCCTTTTGACATAATTCACATACTTTCCTTCTCCCGTAATGTCAAAGCTAAAAGTTGGGTTATCTTGATCATTGCTTCTTATTTCAACGGTTGCATTCCTTGTTCCTCCGGCTGTAGGCGTAAATTGTATCTCAAAACGCGCTTTATCCGTATCCATATCCTCATAAGATATGCGGTTTGCCGGAAACTTGCTGACCTTAAAATCATACGGATGGGCACCTGTTATTTTGATAGGTGAATTTTCATCTAATCTCACAGGGGCATTCATCCAGCTAACGAAAATGCTAAATGATTTTTTGGCACCTATGTTAGGATCTACATTATAACCCATATGAAACGGACTATATATTTCCTGAGGGTTAGCATAATCGGTTCCTTCTACCCTTAAGCGTATTTTAGGTTTACCGGTTGAAGATACGAAACCAATGGTTTGCTGCCCGTCGCCATTTAACTCTCCGTTCCACATCATATAATCATTAGTAACTAAAGTTATAAACTTACTGTATGTTAATGAAGATCCTTCTTGGTGAGTAAACTTAAATCCAATCTGAACAGAATCCCCTTCCTCTAACAAAATTGTCCCTGTCGGTTTATTTGGCATTTCAATCAGGTCACCATGAGTTATGTTATAGATTTCGAGCGTCCCCTTTCCACGATTATTTATTATTAAAGTGTCATGCAAGTAATCTCCTATTGCCATTGTTCCATAGACTAACCCTGAATGATACGCTTGTTCATAACTAATCTTCTTTGTAAATAATTTACAATCAGGAGGGACAGCAATTCCTTTAACGGGAAATGAAAAATTACTAGTATTGTTATCATTACTCTGAATTGACACCGTAGCTTCTTCCATGTTTGAGGAAGTCAATTTCGTAAACTCCACAGTAAAAGTTGCGGTACTCCCAGGAGCAATTGGACTTACGGGCTGTTTGATAATTTTAAAACTTGCAGGGTTTGCCCCACTTGTTCGGACTTTTGGGTTACCTGCTAATATTAAAGGTTTATTTCCTTTATTTCTAATGACAAAAGTTTTGGCTTTGCTCCCTGTTGGAACTGCCCCATAATTAATTCCATATTTGGTGTTGATTCCATACCCAGTTTGGTATTCAACTCCAATTATGGCTGAAGGTCCAAATCCTTGCATATAAAATTGTAATGCATTTCCGAATAAGGTCATGTAAGCAGATCGTTTTCCTTCATCTGTAGGAGAAAACTGTATTTCAAAAGAAGTATAGGATTTTGGAGGAATGGTTGAAGCAGGAGGTATCGAAACCCTAAAATCTCCGGCCTGAGCTCCTTCAATATTAATAGGAGGATTGTCGGGTAATATTAAAGGTACGCTCCCTTTATTAACTATTCTAAAGCTCTTTTTGACCGTAGAATCTATGTTATGAAATCCAAAATCAACAACCCCGACATCATAATAATTTTTATAAACTCCAGTACTTTCATCTTTGAATTGAATTTCTGGGCTGTTATAATTTGCCTTAACCGAAAAACCATAGGATATCCCGTGGCAATTGATATTAAAACTTTTTGATTGTGCTCCCAACCCGGTCCCCCAGGTGCCTTTTGCCTTTATTGGAAGTGTTATACTCCCTCCCGGTGGAATGGGACTAAAAGAAGTGGTTTCATGCCAAAAATTTTGAGGAGGGTTATAAGTTATATTATCGATCTTGACCGGAATCTTTCCTAAGTTGTGGATAGTTATATTTTTAGTATGAGTAGTCCCAGCACTTAAATTACCAAAGTCCATATCTACATATTTGGGCGTATAAAATTGACGTTGAGGCGTCAATTCTTCAGACTTTCCTCCCTGAACAGAAACTGCAATTTTCATAAAATCCACTTTAGCTTGAACTGCAAATCTGTGCTCATAATTTTTGGCGCCCCCACTCTTGGAATAACTAACCCTGATGTTTACAACCTGGGGATTTTGAGTGATAGAATGCCAAATATGTCTTATGGTGAAAGATTGGCTTCCGCCCGGTTTTATTGGGGCGGACGGTTTTTGCGGAATAGTGAAACTTTTTATTCCCTCAACAGATATTGAATGTATATGGACAGGAACAGATCCTGTATTTCGTAGGTTGAAGGTTTTAGTGGTTTCAGCATTCTGGGGTACTGCTCCGAAGTCAGTTAAATTAGCAGTCTTTGGTGACAAATCTCCATTATTAATCAATTTTCCATTTCCATAAACCTCCAAATCAACTATTTCGCATACTCCTGTAATAGGCAGAATAAATGGATTTTCATCGGGATCATTGTTCTCAATCTGTATAGTAGCATTTTTAGTTCCGGGGGATTTAGGTCGGAAAACAATGTCAAAAGTGTGTGAAAATCCAGGCCCAGGAGGAATCGTTTTAGGAGGTTGCTTTGTAACTATAAATTCATCTGAGCCAACAATTTCCACTAGACTGTCCCCCAAAATTAATGGATAAGTTCCCTCAAGGTTAATCAAAGAAAAAGTATGCTTTTTCTCTTCCCCTTTATTCAATGTTCCAAAATTGGTAGACCAGCTGTAAAGGGGAATATCAATCTCCGGAGCAATCACTACAGCCTTTAGAGGAAAGGCAAAATGGGGATTAGCAGGATCATCTGAAAGAATATTTACAACCGCTCTTTTTGTCCCTGCTGTTTTGGCATTTAATTCCACTTCAATAATTGGGTCAATTGTACCAGACAAACCGCTATATCCAACTTCTCCGGTTACATCCCTGAGAATTGAAAAATCTCCTAGATCCTGTCCTGTCAAATAAACCCTTGTTATACCCAATTTCCCTAAGCCCCAGTTGGAAACTTTATAGGACTTTTTAGATGAAGTTTTTACTAAAACATTATTAAAATTCAAATGGGCGTATGCACCTATATCACCAATATTAAGTAATGAGTCATTACTAGTCGGGAAAGAATTACCAGCTCCAGTTACTTTCATCCTCGGTCCCACCAACTCCGCTTTAACAGGAAAAGACCAGGTCGGCGTACTCGGAGCATTTGATTTAATGTTCACAACTGCAGTCCTTGCACCGATAATTCCCGAGTTACAGTTGATAGAAATCTCTCCTGTTTTTCCGGGTTCGATTAAAGAAGGTGCACTGACAATGCTAAAATCAGCTGCATTCGATCCACTGACCGTAAAGGAATTAGCTTCTGCCGGGCGACCCAAAACCATAATCTCAGCCATAGTAAGATAATTGTAATAATCATTGGCCAATTGCACGCGCACATACCTGCCCTTAGTACCGGAGGGTAGTGGAATCTTCCAGTTGACCTTATTATTATCGTTACGTACAGGCGTCTTCCAATGAGCAATACCCAGAGACTGATTAACATCCGTGGTGGCAGGGAAGGGAGAATTGCCGACCATTACGTAGTATTTTCCAAAACAATCGGTGTACGAACCCGTCCGATTGTAAATAATTATTTCCTTTAGTTCATAAGTATTTTGGAGATCAATAGTCAACCAGGACCCTTGCTGCATATTGGTCAGCATGACTTCATTTTTTTCCCAAACGCCACTTGTATTGCCATCAACTGCCCTGGAAGCGACCCCACCACCCATTACAGAATGAGTGGAAGCGGGTTTCCCCTGAGCAACATTGGTATATAGGAGATTCTTTGTTTTGAATTTAAGACTACCCGTCCCTGGATTGTGAATAAGGAACTTTTTGATATTGTCTTCCTTAAAGGGTACTTGCCCAAAGTTTTGATAATCAGAAGCCTTAATTGCATAAGCGGCATTGTTTGCGATTGCCGTTTTTGAATTGTTAGCTGCTTTGACTGCGATTGCAGGAACAGACTTCCTAACAAAGAGGTTCCCTAATAAGATACCCGACGTCGGATTAGTTCCTTTACTAAAGACCTTTAGTGTATATTGACCTTGCGGCAATTCAATTTCATTAAATAAATCAACAGAATGTCCGACAGGAATAACAGAAAAGGTATCCGGGAGCATTCCTCCTGACAGTTCAAAAAGTAATTCAGTACTTTGACTACAATAGTAGTCCAGCACAAAATTGTACTTATCCTTTTTCGTAACATTAACGATAAAATCAAGCCTTTCTCCCGGATCGAGCAGAACGGACTTGTATTGGTTATGAATATCCACACTTTCCCCGGGTCTGGTTTTTGAGGTAGTTCCGGTATAAGGCGTTTTATCAAAATAAGCAATGCCGTTTCCGCCCAAGCCAAATTGGTTAAATTTAATTGTTCCAGGAATCGCGATGGGTGCTCCGTTATAAGGCTTTAGTGCCGGAGCAGTTTGCCATGTAAATGGAACCGCGTTGTTATATAGAAGAACTGTCTTCCCATATTTTTGATTCCAAAACGCCTTATCCAACTTAAGATAGGAAGTCTGATTGCCTTTAGCTACATATATATGATATTCCTGATTGGTTTCCAACTCCACCATATTGGCCTGAACGTCACCAGATGCACCTTTATACCAACTAAGTTTAAACGGCTTAGTACTGTAATCTTTTTCGGAATGGTAATAAGTCGTACCATTCGAAGAATTCAAATGCCATAATGGACGTAGATTGGCATCACGTAGGAGGATATAATCTGGCATTGTCCCGGTGCCATTGGCAATAATTGTCAACATTCTTGGGTTGTTGCCGATATCCCTTTTGAAACGCAGCACTCCTTCTCTGGTAAAGCGGTTATCTCCTGGTTGTATTGATCTTTGCCCAGAGGCAGTATATTCTTTTGCTGTGTGTGTTGAGGTACCTTGTTCTCCATTCCAATATCTTAGCAAAACTGTATAGGTTCCATCCTTTGGCATTTTCCATCCCTGTTGGGTAACAAAGTGATCCCTCAGATCGGTATTCGGAGCGGGAAAGGATACGTTGTATTGAATAGAACGATTGCCATTGAGGTAAAGATCGAATTCTCGGGCTGCTCCATCCCAGTGAATCAATTTTTGAGTACCTCTGTAAATGACCAAATCCTGGAAATAATAATCAACCGGGAAGTCATTTATCTCTATTGGCGTAAATGATAGATCCCAAGCTCCGGATTTGGTATTGACATCAATGATTTCCAAATTGGGAATATGACTGGTGTAAGTCACGCCTGCAGTACTTGACTGCCCCGGTTGGGAAATATCCCTCGAACGCCCCTGAAGTGTAATTTCCTGGAGGGGATACATGGACCGGTTCACTTTTTGATCCATATCCTGCCACTTGTTGAGTTTGGGGAAAAAGAGAGAAATATTGCCTGAATAATTGGCTTCGTAGTTTCGTACCTGCGCATCGCTTTTAAAAACACCATACCAATCTGCATCCGGGTAGGTCGCTTTCTGCTCCTTTCCTGTTGCAAATCTTCTGAAGATACTGTTCCCCATCGAATAGGTTTGGGAATTGCCCCTATTGTTGTAAGCCATAAAATCCATAAAGCTCATCTGATGCCCAAGTATTCTTGACCTCACATCGTGATAAACCATGGAAAAGTTTACCGGGCTTGCAAAGACATTACCCTCGGCACCGTCTTTCACCCTTTGACCAGTAAAACTCGGACTGACGCTCTTGTTCGTAATTTCATTGGCAGTCAATGCATTGTATTGGTTATCAATCAAATTGAAATGATAGTGCCAGTTGGGAACAGTTTGGTATTTTCGGATCACCGCCTGCCAATATTCTTTTGCATTCGTGGAGGCTCCTGAAAAGGGACTTAGAAAACCTGAAAAATCGAATATGGCATCTGTCTTCACAAAATTCGCTGCGCTATTTGGTCCGTAAAAAGCTTGCTCCACAAAGAAAGGCTGGTTGTAACTCGGTTCCCCCATATTTAACTGAATACGGGTCAGGTCGTATTTGTCAAAGCCCTCAGTCCCGGAAGGTTCGAAGACCCAATAATCATCTTTAAAAGGCCTTGCCCATTGCAAGGACTGGTTCAACTTCGCATCTACCTCATGTCCGATATCGTTTTTTCTTTCCAAACTGGAGGGTTGCCATTTTTTATTTACAGCAGCGAGTTTGTCATGCAGATGGTTGAACTTACTACTGGCGAAATAGTAGTCGTACAGGATCTTGAAATGCTGGGCGGCCAGGGCGTCTGTGGCGCCAGCCAGTCGATTAACAGCAATATTTACTGTAGTGGCATCTTGGCCTGTTTCAGTTGAGACATTTTTTTCGACTTGCGTAGTTTCCGTTTTTGGTAGAATGGGCAAGCGGATGACCTGAAGCCTGTAAAACCGGTCTGCTTTGATATGATCGTCCAGTCCTTCGAAGCCGACCACTACTGATGGTCCTTTTACGGTTTCGAAGAAAGGGAGCCAGAATTTTGTACCGACTGACTTGACTTTCCTGACGGTGGTTTCAAAAGTTTCCAATCCGGGATAATCAGATAATGGAAAATCTACCTGATTGCTTTGGGTTCCATTATGGAATTCGGTCAGCCGGATGATATAGTCAAATGTAATGGGTATTTGTTTGCCCTGATGGGTCACATTTTGCGAAGCTGGGAAAAGCCTTTGGTGGTCGCCCTGTTTGAATACCAATTTGGGTTGGGCATAGCCTTTGTGCCAATACCTTTGCCCCAAGCCCGGCGCATGATAGTCCAGCAATCCAGCGACAATTTTATCCGGCATGTTGCCTGTTGTAAATTGAATCGTCTCGGTTTCAACACCTCCCTGAACATCTACCCAGTTCCCATTTATTTGTTCTTTCCATTTGATTTTGTACTCAAAGGTATATACTGTCTGCGGTTCCAATAATTCATTGGTCTTTAATCTCATCGAATAATAGTCATCCTGAATTATTTGGGTATTGATAATGATCCCTCCTTTTTTGAGCCGGAAATATTCCATTTCAGATCTAAAGCGAAGATATTTTGTTTCTCCCAGATCATCAATGTCTTCAAATTCCAAATCCCTTCCAATGGGCATGGAGAATACCAGTTTGGGTTCTACAAAAATGGGAATATCCGAATCCTTGTTATCCGGATAATTCTCGGATACGACTTTAATTCCAGATAAGGGTCCAAGTCCCGCACTGTTAATAGCATTCAGGCAGGCTACTTTGCCATCATTTACTTCAAACTTGAAATTGACGTTGCCCTTGATCAGACCGCCCAGCACGCTGTACTTCCCTTTAATAGCTCCTTTCAATTGGGAAGGATGTGGGAATTTGGCTTGCAAAAATGCACCCACCCGAACGTCGAATATGCTGATTTTTCCCGATTTGAAGGGTAGGGAATAATTCATGGAAAGGTTGGCATTGAGGTAGGCCCAAACTTGTCCTTGCAAATACCAGCCATTGATACCTACTGGTTTCCCTTCGCAAATATAGGGAGCCACCTTGTCGTATTTTGTAAACAGCATGTCAAAGCCCATACCAGCTTCAATGCCCGCCTCAAACATGAGGAAGGAAAAATCTTTTTTGGGAAACTTGAAAGCCATCCCCATGGCAAATCCGGGTTTTTTGTGGGAGGCAGGGTCAAAATACCTGCTTTGGGCTTTCTTATCACTATTCCATTCTGGGATCAGGTCATTGATACTCGGCATGGGATCAATTTCCTGACCTGCCTGTAAATAGGCTTCTATGTTCAAGTCCTTGACAGGAATAGGAGCTATTTGATTAAAAACGCCAAGCATGCGCTGCCCCGGAGCAGATCTTCCCGCCATGATGTTCCATTTCTCCACTTCCCAACTGCTGCTGTTGTCCCTGAATTTGAAATAAAAAGACCCTTTGGCAGTTGAGGGATCCATTGTCAAGGTGCGAATGGCTGGAAGCGGCTTTTGAGGCTGCTGGTAATCGACCTTTGCTCCAAAGCTGCCTGTAAGGATCTTACCTATAAAATCCATTTCAATATCACCTGTAAATACCGTACTGGATTCTTTTCTTTTAATAATGGTCTCAGGCGAAACGTATATAGAGGATTTGATAAATAACTTATGAAAAGCCAGTTTTCCTGCAGAATTTTTGGAAATCTGGAATCCAACTGCTCCATCCACCGCTACTGCCTGAGGGTTAACAATACTGAATACACCCATGATATAGCCTCCATAACTTTGGTCGGCTGGTTCGTATTGAAAACCAGAAAGGGAAACGCCCGGTGCCATATCTGGATCATTGGCAATACTCGGAGCAATAATGTTGGCTACGTTGACATCTTCCGTTTGTTTTTTGTTTTTATCTACTGCAACTTCATCGTAATAGTCCTCATTTGGCGGTTTTTTGGACATATTGTAATAAAAGCCACCACCGCCCCCGTGCAAACGAATGGGCGGAACAGCCGTTAGGAGAATACCTGTCTCACTGAGCACCTCCAGGTCGGCGAAAAAATAGCGGTAGGATCCGCCATCGGTTCTGCCATAATTCGTACTCGCAAATTGGGTTAAAGCCTTAATCGCAACACCACCCTTCTTCATGCCTTCGATCGCTATTTCAAGTTTGGCCTTGAAACCCTCTCCCCATTTGGCATTGGCTTGTCCTTCGTTTTTCAAAATAGCTAGCTTTCCAGTCAATGTAACCGGTCCATAAGCCGCCTCTATCGAAAGGGCATCCAGCGTCATACTTTTATAAGTCAGCTTCCTTGTCTGGGCATCTTTACGGAAATAAAATCCAAGTTGTGTTTCTGCCTTTATCCCCGCTGTTTTGCTTTTCTTTTTTGTTCCACCTTTTGCCGTACTCGTTGAAGCGCCACCCAGGATTCTATCTGAACTGGCTTTGTCCATTTTGGTCACCCCTCCATCATCTTTATCCTGGCTCTCCGGCATCAGGTTCACTGCAATCGGTATTTCAAATTTGTACTCATCCGCATTGGTACATCTAAAAGTAGGCGTCCCCACACTAATCGGAAAATTCTGAAACCCCGTAGCTACTTTGGACTTTAAGGACGTAAATTTGGAATTACTGTTTTTAGGTGCATTTGCAGCCCCACTCGAAGCACCCCCTAAGCCCCCTGTGTCAGTTCCTGACCCCGAACTTGGACTTGGACTTGGACTTGAACTTGAACTTGATTCCGGCTGCTCCACCCCTCCCTTCGAAAGTCCCCAGGTTCCAAAATGAATACTCTTAATCCCTCCCACTGTTTGCGTACCCTTGCAATTGGTTTCAATACCCGGGTCATTCAGTTTAAGATTGGCAAATGTCAAACCTGGCAAACTGAAATTAATACCAGACCTGGCTAATAGATCAATACTACCATGAACCCCAGTTGCTAAATCTTTATGAAGCATGATGGTAGCCGTACCTGACAGGTCACAGCCAGGTTCAAACTCACCATTGTCATAATCCATGGTTAACACACTGCTCTTATGATCAAAAAAGAGGAACACTCCGGGCATGTATTCCAATTCGTAGGCATTGTCAATAGACTGTGACTGATAAAAAGTAGAGCCATCTCCCAATTCAATTTCCATCGAAGGTTCAAATTCACCTGAATTTCCGCTTCCAGCACCGTCTTTTTTATAGCTCAATTTTCCGTAGTAGGGAACCGTTTGGTCAGCTTTCAAAATGGGAATATTGATTTTGCCTCTCAACTCGATTAATCCCTCGGACATGTTGTTGACGAACTTGAAATTGAATTTTTCAAGAGAATATCGCCAGCCTCCCATCAATGCATTGCTCGACCATGGAACGGAATTTTTGACATCTACTTCTCCCTCCAAACCAAAATTCTGATCAAAAACAAAGTCGGCACAAGGAATTTGCAACCTTCCATTTTGGTTGTCACTGTACAAGCCTCTGAGGTGTAGCTGCATTCTTTTAAAAATCAAACCCTTAAATATGCCTGGACTTCCCGAGTGTCGGGAATAGGAGCTGGGCAAATGGCCATCGTCTGTCAAAGCATTGCAGTCGAAATAGGCTTCATGCGAACTTCCAAAATTGAAGACCAGACCTTCTTGGCCCTCCATGACCATGTTGAAGACATCACCTTGCTCATTGGTTTTCAAAACAGGTGCGATAAACTGGGTCAGGCTTTTCTTAGCTTTGGTACCATCCGTAATAATGATGAATGCAACCTTAAGTTGCTTGCTTGTATTATCCGTATAATTGTAATAGTTCAATTTCCGGCTATCCGATTTTTGGGAATCATAAGGTACGTGGTATTCTCCCTGAACGTGATGATTTTTAAATCCATTACAAGTGAGATGAACATAGCTATTTTGAGCCATGGGTGTTGATGGGTCAACTGATAAGTACGCTATTTTAAATCCTTTGTCAATTTCTACATGTGCTGAGTCCTGAAGGTAAAGCCTCATATCTCCAAGGGCAACAGAATTGTAATTAGCAGTTGGCCATTCCCCTGGCTTTGATTTAAACTCCAAATATTTCTCCTTGATTTTTTCCAGGTAAGTAAATTCTATTTTAGCCTGGTTGTTGCCTGAAGCCAGTTCAAATCCCGTAATCAGCAATCTTGCATTTGAAGGAATGGAGCCTGTGATTGCCAATTGACTTAATTTTTTGGATATATCAATTGGAAGTTGAACAACAGGATCTTGCTTGCTGGTATGAGCATCAATAGCTGGAAATGTCAGTGCTACATTGGCTTTTCTTCCTCTCTTTTTGCCAGGTACATCTTCAAACTGCAGCTTTTGATTGTTCAGAAAGGGAATAACGATTGCATTGCCGTCTACAGGAAAAGTATTCTCTAATGTTCCCCACAGATATTCCATTACTGCGTCCTTATAATTTTCACGCCAATTGCCGTCCTCTGCCAAATTGGTTTCCTTATCAATGCTCGCCAAACTTCCTACAGCCTGGTCATAAGAAGGCAGGTCATAATATTGATCGTAATACCGTTCCAGCATATCTCCCAAGCCAGAGGGGTCAAAATTGAATTCGTTAAAGGAGGTACAATTGCAATTGACTTCTTCCGTTTCCACTTCAATTCGGTCAAACACAAAAACACCAGTATCATCCAATACCGCCCAAAATGTAAATTGTAACTGGTTGTTTCCATCCAAAACAATGATGTCAAAGCCCAATTCCTCTTTATCATCTGCTCCTTTTGGACTGTACTTAATTTCTACTGTCCCCACTTCAAGGGATTTTCCTCCAATGCTCAATTTGCTTCCCTCTTTCTCAAAGCCTCCCAATACATATCGTTCCTCCGGCAAATAGTAAGGGTCAATATTCAATTCATTGATTTGCAAATTCTCTAGTGAAAAATCAAGCGCCCTTGGTTGTCCAAGAATTTGAAAGATTCTCGCTTTAATCAAACCCTTATTACCCGCCAAACCTTCATTAAATTGAGACGAGTCAAACTGAATGTTGATTTTTCCCGTCAGACTGGCGTCCGAAAAAAATTGCCTGCCCTGTTCACCCATGTCTTTTAATTGAGCACCAACTCTTGTGGTACTGGCTACATCAAATTCCCCATTCCACAAACTCATTTTCCGCTTCCCGGGACTTGGGTTGACATCTAATACAGTAATTGAAGAATTGATGTTCAAATTGCCTTTGTAGTCAAATGGATCATCCAATAATGGTACTTGAATTCTTCCGGCAAGTGTTGTACCTACAGTCTCACTGGCTTCCAGGTTCAATTGAAGCGTATCCACACTATATCGCCAGCCACCTATACTGCCCTCATCAAAACCTATCAAATTGGCTTTTTGAAATTGACCAAAAACACCTTCTTCAGTGACAAACATTGAGTTTGGTCCCAAATTGATGCTTGTCCCGTTTCCCGAAAAGTCATAAGCTGCTGGCAAGTCCACATTTACATTCTCCAGATACAAACCTTTCCATCCATTATCATTTGCCGGAGCAAACAATCCGTTGTCTTGCAGCGCTATCTTTTGCTCCTGGTTTAGGTCTAATTGACCGCCGCCCATTTTAAATCGGAAATCCGGCAAATTTGGAATTACAAATGCATCAAAATCTTCTATTCCTCCCAAATATTTGGCAGGGTCGTTGGTTCCACTTTGCAGTCCAAAAACAATGGCTTGACCATTCCCTTCTTGTACCATGATTTCCTCAGATATCTGTACTTCCATATGCAAGTCAAAATCTTTAAAACCCTGACAATCCACCGTCATTCCACTGCCACTATTCCCACCTTCTACATTCATCTGAAAAATTCCCGTCAATGGGATATTTAACTCCCCATCAAGCATAGCAAGCATACTATTCGATTTCAATCCATTGGGAGTGATTTCTATGTCCACTCCTGCATAACGCATATAACTTCCATCCTCCATTCTTGTATAGGAAATAGCCGTCATATAGGCATTGCGCTCAGTAAATCGCAAAGCTGTGATGGTAACCAATGGTTGTGCTTCTCCATTGAGCTCCCGATCCATTCCAACTGGAAGGCTGACCACCTTGGGATCTGCTGCATCAAACTGAGAAATCAGTTTATTTTGACCAATTCCATTTTCAAAATATTTGGAGATATCCTCAATGTATTCCGCTGTAACCATGTTTTCAATATTCCCCGGAACCATCAAAGAGGGATCTAGATAATAATCTGTTTCAACAATTGCAGATACATCACCCATCCCATAAGCTCGCATACTTTGTTTCACTCTTAAATTTGTAAAATTGACCTGAACCTTTGACTTTAACATTGGTACGGTAATAAACCCAGTTCCAGTCATCCCTTCTCCTCCAGGATTCGCATCCAATACCTCCAAATCAAAATATCCGAGTTTGACGATATCCCCCTCTACCAGCGGTATAGAAGAAGCGCCCGTTCCATTTACAGATCCAAAATCCGTAGAAAAGACCTCACAACCCTGAGGAATCGCGCGTTGATCCTCTTCATCGTCAGAATTAGTACCATCCCCCTCTTTAGAATAAGAAAAGGTACAAACCTGGCTATACCCTTCATTGCTGAATAGCATGCTCGTTGGATGGATGAGGGATCGAGCCTGGACTCGCCATGCATAGTTCTTTCCAGGTTCTAAAAGGGGTTCTGCCTGGGTATACAAAAAAGAGGGCGTCATCACTGTGGTCTGGTACACCTGCAGTGCATTCTCAAATCCATCATTGGGATCCATGATTCCAGGTAACAATTCCACCAATTCAAAAGTGTACTCCACTGCTCCAGGAGAATTTCCAGAGCCCAAATGCATCGGTGTCCAATTGAACAACAAATTCTGGGTCTCTGGAAACTCCATTTGTTCTCCACAACTTGGTAACAATAACTGTGGAGGTTGATTTAAATTAAAAATCCCCGAGCGACATGCTTTTCTAGATATTGGCACATTCCTTTGTATATCGATGACTTCCAAACAAATATCATTGATCCCTTCGGGTACGACTAAACTTCCCTGCCCACCATTTGCCCCTATCAAACTAAACGGAGATAAATAAGGCTGCAGCGCAAAACCATTAAATGTCTCCATCTGAAATTGATTCAACTGAATGGTCGGTACTGCCAGGTTGGGGTCCGTCACATACAACTCCTGCCCATTGTTGACCACCGACAGCCTCAGCCTCACCTCCCGAAATGGCTCCACCGGGTCATTCAATATCGCATTGAAGCTCAAATCCTGGGTCCGCTCCTGCGCATAAACCGACAAATCCAGCGAATGCGGAGGTATCAAAATGCCATTGAGTTGAACCGGGTACACTTGCTGTGCTATCGCCAGTACATTCAATGAAATCAGGGTGATGGAAAGTAATAATCGCGAGTACATATTGGTTGTTTTTATTTTTTGTTTCTGGTTACTGGTTTTCTGGGTGCTGGTTCCTAGTTGCTGGTTGCTGGTTTTCTTTTTTCTTGTTTCTTGGTTCTTGTTTTCGCCTTGCCTTCGGCTCGGTGCGGAGGGGATTTAGGAGGACAAGTATTGGTAAAAAAATGAAACTCATTTTTTTACCAATACTTGTCCTCCTAAGGCCTCCTTCAGTTCGAGCAGAGTCTCCGCAGGGACTCTGCGAAACGCTTACTTAATTCCCTCATTATTCCCTTTCTTCTTCTCCTTCTTCACCTTCCGTTTCTCTTCCTTTTCCTCCTTGGTTTTTTTCGAAAAAGTATATTGAAAGCCAAGTGTGCCAGTCAATTCCGAGAAGGAAGTCGACGTGCCACCATTCACCTTCTTACTGCTCAAGAGTGCCCAATTCATATTCAAGCTCGTCGCATCGCTGATTTTGTAGTTGAATCGCAATTGTCCATTGACATTCGAATTGTCACCTGCATTTTCACTGCTCATCAAGAAGTAGTTCAGGTCGATGCCCGTGTTGAGTTTGCCATCTAAAAAGGGTTTGGAGATGCCGAAGCCGGCTCCGTATCGGCGCATCACCATTTGGGCTAGTTCATTTTGATTGTAGTTGGCTTTGACGCTGAATTTCCATTGGCTTTCTGCCAGGGCGTAGTTGTATACAAGGTTGCCCACCAACATTTCCGAGGCGGAGCTTTCCATTGGATTGGCAACATCATCAGTTACCATTTGTACGTTGAAAGTGCCGGTTAAGACATGTTGATTATTGGATTGGTCTTGGAAGTTATAGGTCGCATTCACCCCTGCATCCTGGGTGACGATGAGTACATTCAGAGAATCCAAATCTTCATCCAGCAAGTAGGCAATGTCAGAGCTGTTGTTCGAGTAGTTGAGTTCCAAATTGAAGTTGCCGGCTGCGTAGCTCATGCTTCCGGATCCCACATACCTAGTCAACGTCGAGGGTTGGCTTCTGTCCAGGTTGTTTCTTTGGATACCCCCGCTTGTGTTGACGGTAACTGCTCCCTCAAATAAGCCGAAGCTCAAATTGAGCAGGTAATCTTCTATATCGCTATTGAAAAAGTAAGCTCCGAGGGATTTGTAATCAGGGTCGATTCTCTTGTATTGAACACCTACGGTGAAGTCTTTTGCCTGGAAATCCAATTTGGTATCCAATGCAGCTTTGTAGTCGGTGGTGGTTTTGCCCTGAATCAAAAATTTGGGATGGGGAAAGCGATTGCTGGAATTGCCATCCAGGGAATTGGGAGAGAGGGCACTGGTGGCGTATTCAACTTTCACTCGAAATTTTTCAAGCAAGCTTTTTTGAAGGTTTAACCCAATTACCAAATTTTCGGCAGGGTCTACCTGATTGGTACTTTCTTCTGGAATTGAAATTGAATTGGCATCATCTTCTGCTTTGAACAATACCAAATCCACAAATTCTTCTGTTGTGCCATAACCCATTTTCATCCCCCAGCCCTTTCTTTCATAGACCGGAATATTTGGTGTAGTTAGAGAAAGGTCAATCGGCTCTGCTTTTGCCAATCGACCATACATTGCAGAAAAACGGATGTTGCCTGGAGTCAATTCCATCCCCGCTCCAAGGAAGTTAAGGTTGGCTAGTGTGAAGGGTGAAAAATTCATGCTGCGATGCCCTAAATGGAGCTTAACCCATTTGTACCTGGGGCTGGAACCAAATCGGACAAATCGATTTTTTTGGTTTTCAATTTTGTTCTCGACATTGTTTTTGAAAGCTCGGAATAATTCTACAGGATTGGGGTAAGAAGATTCTGTATTCTTGGCGGAGACTAGTAATGAAAAGGGAAGGTTGAGTTTGTAGATTCTGATATTGGCATTGGCATTGAGCGAATAGAAAAAGGGATCCTGACGCGGGTCTGCCCCATAGGCGGAATAGGATCGCATATTGAGTCCAATGCCTCCCGTCATATTGAAGGGTTCTCCAAAATCTTTAAACCCCTTGAAGAGATCACCGACATAGGTCTTAAAAAATCCCTCCTTGCCCACCGCCTCAATATCTTCAAAATCTTCCAATTGAGTATATGCTGGCCAGCTAATCAGGAAAGCTGCGAGAAAAATGAATGGGTATAGTGTTGTTTTCATGCCAGCAATGTTTTGTGAATGGATCTGTTTCAATAACAGAAGTAAAGGTAAGCTGGTGCAAGGGTGACATATTGGACTTTATGGGGTGAGAAAATCGACATTTTGGCTTCTTTTTCGATCTCACTTCGTTTGCCAAAGGCATCGGAGCTGTATCAAAAGTAGTTCAAAGGTTCAAAATTGTTCAAAAATGATTTTGTTAAGAATTAACAATGAGCGAATTATACATTGAATGACTTTGAACCTTTGAACAATTTTTAACTTTTGATACAGCTCCAGTCCCTTTGGGAAAAGGAGGAGCATCCCCCCATTGAAAATCAAGTACTTAGAAGCGGGTGGATTTTCCCTTTCAGGATACGATGGCAATGTACAGTGGACATTTAGCAAAGCAATAAAGGGTTGCGCTGGGAGAACTGAGCAACCCTGCCAATTCCCCCTCCGAAAGCAGGACAATCATTTGCCTTAAGGTAACACCTTTTGCATGCTAGCAAGCTCTTTTAAATGATGTCTGTCACCTTTTGCCAGGCGGCTCTATTCACAACACATTAGAAGAAGCATAGACCGAAGGCTGGAGACCAAAACGTTGTTGGAAGAGACGGGAAAAATATTTGGTGTCGGAAAATCCTACTGCATAACTGGTTTCTTTAATGGTGGCGAATTTTCCCTGATAGAGATAATCTTTAGCTACCTGAAGGCGCATTTCTCTTAGATAGAGGTTGGGCGTAAGTCCTGTTAATTGTTTCAGTCGCCGGGTAAATTGACGCAAACTAAGTCCGGCTTCGCTGGCCACCCATTCCATTGTGAATTGGGTATCAGCCAAAATTCCAGCAAAAATATTTTCCACTTCCTCCAACCATTGGGAATCCACCTGTGCGATAATTGGGGCTGGTTTATCATCCTCCTTTTGATTGGCTCCATTGGTTTCTTTCAATGTCGCCATGACCATCCGCTCCTGATAGTTTCTCAACAAATTTTCAATACGTGCTTTCAATTCTTCTTCCTCAAATGGCTTATTTAAATAATCATCTACCCCAATCCGAAGGGCTTTAATTTTGGCTTTGACATTTACTTTGGCAGTCAACATAATGACGGGGATATGCCGCCAGCGATCATCTGCTTTAATCGTTTCCAAAAATTCAAATCCATCCATTACCGGCATCATGAGATCGGAGATAATTAAGTCCGGTCGATGGTAGATGGTGGACGGTTGTTGGTTGTTGGTTGTTGGTTGCTCTTGCTCTTTCTTTGAATTAGGGATTGGAGGTTCAGCACTAAGTTTTTCTATGGCTATCTTTCCGTTTTCGGCGGTTATTACGTTGTAATCTGAGAGTAGATATTTAAGGTATTCTCTGAGGTCTTTATTGTCTTCAACCAGAAGGATGGTTTCGGGTTGTTGATTGCCGGTTGCTAATTGATGTTCAGTTTTTTCGGAATTTGTACTATAATTGGGCAAGTCTGCGCTAGCGGAAGTGGAAGCAAAATCCATATTGGGGTTGATCACTTCCGTTGTTGAATCAACAATTGTCACTTCACCGCTAACCACTTTTTTAGGGAATTCAAAGTAAAAAGTACTGCCTTTACCCAATTCACTTTCTGCCCATATCTCACCGCCAAGAAGTTGAGCAAGCTCTTTACAAAGGGAAAGTCCAATACCAGTGCCTCCTTCAGCCAAACCAGTCTCCTTTTTGGATTGATAAAAGCGATCAAATATATGGGGTAAGTCGTCAGGATGAATCCCTCTTCCAGTATCTGTTACAATTAATCTTAACTTATTTTCAAGCTCAATGACTGTTAAATCTACATTGCCTTCAGGCGGTGTAAACTTTAAGGCATTGGAAAGGAAATTATGGACAATTTTTTCAAACTTGTTTTTGTCAAGCAGAATAGTCATCGATTTATCTGCCTTGAAGTCAACTTCAAAATGTACTCGTTCACTTGTACCAAAAGAGTGAAATTGGGCAGTTTGGTCTTTTAGGTAGTTATAAAACAGGACAGGTTCTTCAACAATCTCCAATTTGTTTGCCTCCAATTTTGACAAATCCAGAATTTCATTGATCAACTTCATCAATTGCCTACAATTTTGTTTAGCATATTGTAACAATTTCAGATCTGTTTCATTTTCTGTGTTTCTTTTCAGAAGAGTATTGACTGGTCCCATTATCAAAGTAAGTGGTGTTCGCAACTCATGAGAAACATTGGCAAAAAATCGGGATTTGAGTCTTTCCAGGGATTTTAATTCTTCTGCTTGTTCCCGAATGGTTTCAGTTCTACGAAGTACTTCATCTTCCAAGAGTTTCTTTTGCTTCTTAAGCTGAGAGGTCCTCAATTTGAAAAGAGAATAAATCCCAACAACAATTAAAAAAGCAGACAGAATCAAAAACCAGGTCTCCAAATAGAACGGTTTGATGATCTCTAAAGGAATACTCAACTCATTTTGAGACCATTGCCCATTGGCTGCTTGTCCTTTAATGCGTAGGGTATAATTTCCATACTGCAAGCGATTGACCCGAATGTAATTTTCTTTTTGGTAATACCAATTTTGATCAACCCCTTCAATTTTGTAAGCGTATTGGTTTTTATCTCCCTCTTCGTAAGTTAACAAGGCAAATTCTAATCTGAAAAAAGGATCCTTGGAAGCAAGGGTGATTTTATTATTGGTCAATAACTCTTTGGTTTTATCACTCAATTCATTTTCACTGCCAATGAATTGCTGGAAATTACTAATCACCAGGGGAGCATTTGAGGCAAGGCTGTCTGTTTGAAAATCACTGGGATGGAATGCAGTTACTCCACTCAATCCTCCAAAAAATAACGTACCATCTTCACTTTGGTGATGAGAAATTCGATTGAATTCATTGTGGCTAATGCCGTCTTTGGTCAAATAGGTATTAATTTGGTGAGAGGTCTTATTAAAGCGCATGATGCCATAATCACTCGTTAACCACAAATTGCCGAAATCATCGGGATAAACAGCATATATCGTATTATTGGACAAGCCATCAGATTTGGTAAATTGTTGGTATTCGCCATTTTGGGGATTAAAATGAACCAAACCATTGCCTGCTGTACCCAGCCAAAGGCTGTTTTCATCTTCTCTATATGCGTGATACAAATTATCAAATGGCAATTTGAATTTGCCTTCTCCGCCAGCCCAATATCGCTCAAGAATCCGATTCGATGATTTCTCAAGAATAAACAGACCAAATTCTGTGACCACCCAAATATGATCCTCGCCTTCAATAAATTGATAGATATGTAAGGGATATTTTGGTTTATCTAAAAGGGTGAAATAATTAAAATTACCCTCTTCAAAAAAATATAGGAAGCCATTATCCGTACCCAACCATACTTTACCAGATTTTTCTTCAAAAAGTGACCAAACTGAAGCGTCATACTTATTCGAATCCGGTATTATTTGTAAATCATAGTCAAAATCAGTTGGATTAAATTGAATGAATGTCTTTCGGCTTGGGCTATACATGATATTCCCTGAATAGGTCATACCTAGCGCGTAAAACATATCTAAAATAGGAAGTCGCTCCCCAGCTTCAGGATTGTTGGCTCGTTCAACATTTAAAATTTCTTTTTTATTAGTACCCAGGGATGCCCTCCAAAGATTGGGCATGCTTTCTTCTACTATCCAAAGCACATTATTTTTATCCAAAGCCAAGCCTCTAACAGGCAATAGTGCATTTTCAGGATTCAGGATTTTTGAAAAAAGATTCTTTTTTAAATCAATTAAAAAAATACCAAACTGTGTACTAATCCATATTTTTTCCTGTCCAGCAAAAAAAATATGGTTGGCATAACTCAGGTCGGGATATTGTTCGTTGAGCCGTTGGTATTGATTGTTTTGTTTATCAAAAAGGATAAAGCCATCATTGGAAAAAAACCAGCTGAAATCTGCAGCATCTTTCCAACCAGCAATTCTTCCAAAGTGAGCAAAATCAAGATCAAAATTGCCCATTTGAATTTCCTCTTGATTTTGAACATATTGTCCTTGAGGTGTCACTTCTAAAAATTTATGTTTTACCAAGCCTCGTGTGGCTATCCATTTCTCATTTTGGCTATCTAGCGATTGGTAGGAAAATAAATTGATATAGCCCAATTCCACTGGTAGGCTATGTATTTCTTCTCCTGCCTCATCGATGGCAATAATGTAAAGCTGAACATTTGATTTGACAACAGCCATCCAGAAATATCCATTCTTCGACCAATGGAAATTCGTTATTACTTCGTATTTATTCTTTAAATCAACACTGGTAAATTTCCCAGCTGAGGAATAGGCCACCAACTGCATCTGCTTTGTCAAAAATACCAAGTCCCCATTTGCCTTTTTTGTAAATGAATGGAAATCAGTTGATTGAAAAGGGATCTTGTCTTTAAAATAATCTTCAAATGTTTGGACTTCTTCTGTGATTGGATCGAATATATCAATACCTACAATATCAGGGCTTCTATCACCAAAAACTTTGGTTTCTCCATACAAAAGCCACAAAAAACCATCATTATCCACTAATGCCTCTCGAATCCGGGTGGATTGCAGTCCATGTTTTTCTTTTGTAATCCATTTGAAGTGATAGCCATCGAAGCGATTCAATCCATAATCTGTCCCAAACCACATCAAACCTTGATGATCCTGAAGTGCAAAATGGACATTGCGGTGAGACAGTCCTTCTTCAATGCCAAAACGGGTGACATTCAGCACATAGTCCTGTGCTGAAGTAAGATAAGAAATACAAAAAAATAACCACGTAAGCAGTATGTAGTAGTGAATTCTCAAAGTAGCTTGTTGATTGTTTTGCCTGGTATGGGGACAAAAGAAAATGCCTAATGACAAAGATATAAAAATGATTTAGAGAATGTTAAAATTTTCAAGAACGGAAGTTTGGTTGATGGTAGGTTCGAGGTTTCGCTTGCCCGTTTCGCAAGGCAACTGGAAGTTGCACGCGAAGTGGGCTATTATAGGATTGGTAAACGCGAAGCATGAGTGATGGCTAAGCTTTTTTCATGCCCTTTTCTAAATTAAAAAGCTCCTTGCAAGCTCCGCTTGCCAGAGCTTGCAACGAGCGAGATCATCAAAAATGATCTCGTTATAGGTTTATTCACTCCTCAAACTTCCTATCAGATTCACAAGAGCTTTTCTGATTGTATCCTTTAATTTTTTACAACCATCACTTTTAGAACCTTATATCCAGCCGTCGTCGAAAGGTGTACAAAGTAAATTCCCTCTCTCTCGATGAAGAATGATTGTTCAAAATGTAAGGCATCCTTTTTTGATACTTCTTCTATTAATACTCCCCCAATTGAAAAAATTTCAACTTTTAAATCCCATATTTCTTCTAATTCGACTTGTAATTTAAAGTTGCCATCATTAACACTTGGGAATAGGTTTACGTATGCAAAAGGCGTATTCTCATCTGGTATTCTCCTGCAATTTTCAATCGTAATACTCTTGATTATCGACACATTTGGACAAGCTTCTGAGAAAATAGTTACAGATACTGTGTAATCCCCTGGTGCGTTGTAAATATGCATTGGGTCCCTTTCCGTTGAAGTTGTTCCATCTCCAAAGTTCCATTCAAATGCAGTGAATAGCTCATCAGTTTGTGTTGAATCCAATGCTGCTATCTCAATAAAATGAATGGTATCTCCAACACAAGCTAATTGATTAATCAAAAACTTCGATTCAAAATCAGCT
>JBGTQJ010000078.1:0-38383 GCA_041941305.1 Saprospiraceae bacterium | reverse complement strand
AATCTTTCTGTCGGTTTTTCCGGCTCAATCTTTCTGTCGCATGACAGAGTCCCTTTGGGATTTACCGTCAACCGAATAAAGTCTACTCTAAAGCTCCTTTATTATTGTAATCAGTGAAATCAAAATTTTATTCTTTTCAATATTAAAATTATCAAGGCTAATGGTGTTTTGGATCTCCTTTTTTTTCAAAGCATTGTAACTATTAGCCAAAACAATGATTTCGTTTTGATATTCATGAAGCAAGGTATTCGATAATTCGTTCAATTCTGAAAAGACCTTTTTTATTTCGTCGTTTCCTACATATTGCATCAACTCTTGCTTCAATTGGTCATTATCAACCTCCTTGGGCACAGCAAGGCTTATTTTTTCTTCTTTACGAGCAGCAATAGCAATTGCCCTTTCATTCACCGAGAAAATTCCCTTAAAAATAGAATCGAGGATGGCTTTTTGATCGACTAAGGAGCCCTTACTCTTCTCGAGATTGTATTTAAATACTGATAACCAATCAATTAACTCTTTGACTCCAGGTTTGCTACCTTCCTTCAAGTCTCTCAATTCTAAAAATTTGTCTACTGCTTGATTGATTATTTCAATATTGATTGTGGGGAATTTTGTTTTGGCTATCCTCTGTAAATTTGGTTTACCTGGAAATGTATGATGTAGATAAATAAACTTCCTCAAGGTTTCATTGGGTAAATCTTCAATGGAGTCAGCCGTGATAATCAAAATAGGTGGAGTATCATATGAAATAGTGAAGCCTATTTCGGGCATGAATATGCCCTGTTCTACATAGATGGTTTCAAGTAGCTCATCCAGGAAAAAAGGTCCAACTCGATTGATTCTATCCACCCATAAAATGGAGGGAAAACCAGATTCTGATTTTTTTAAACTTTGTCCAACTTTGCCATAATTGACATAGTCTTCCGGGGATTTAGGTAGGCTATTCAGCTTCATCAATTGAGCATCTCTTAGTCTTTCAATTGCATCATATTGATATAAGCCTTCTTTTAATGTTGTGGTGGATTTTAAAAACCATTCAAAGTAGAAATCCTCAAAATTCTCCTCATCCTCATATAAATCATGGGCAATCGCCTTTGGTAAGACTCTCATGCCGCTTCCGTCTTCCCCAACTACCAACAATGGTCTTTCCAGCATAATTGCCAGGTTTACTGCCTGAATCGTTTCTTCACTCGGTATGTAGATAGGGATGGTATTTCCCCCGATTTTAAACTCCTTCCCTTTAAAGGTCAATTGTGGTTTCATTGTTTTTTGGTTATAATATCCTTGATAAGTTTTACTCGCTTCAAATTTAATTTAATTAACTCAAGTTGCTGGTTGCGGGTTGCTGGGTACTGGTTGCTTGGTTCTGGGTACTGGTTCCTGGGTTGGTTTACTGGGTACTGGTTTGTGTTAAGCCAAGTGTAAATGGCATGACTGAGTATTGCCACTTTGAACATTTAATAAGGGGTATTCAGCTGGCTTTTTTATTGTAAATTCAGTTGCCAGGAAACTCCAAATCGGTCTTCAACAAATCCAAATTTTTGACTGAAACCATAATTGTCCAAAGGCATCATTACTTTTCCGTTTTCGGATAGTTTTGTGAATAATTCTTCAAGTTGGTTTTCATCCTCACATTCTACAAAATTCGAAACTGCTGGAGTAAAGCCCCAATCATGTACCGGTGGGCTGTCACTACACATAAATAATTTTCCATTCAAATTAAAGGTGGCATGCATTATGGTTCCCTCTTTTCCCGGTCCTTCTTTGCCCCAACGAATTAGATTAACAATTTTGGAATTTTCAAAGAGCCCAATATAAAAGTTCATTGCCTGTTCTGCATCTTCTTTTTGAAATGTCAGGAATGTCGCGATTTGTCCTTTTATATCACTTGGATCTTCTGGCTTTAAATTAATTAAACTATCAAGTTGAGCCCGTAATTTGCTTAATTCCTCACTTTTTTCATTGTTATTTACAAGGTCAGAACAACTGAAAGCCAGTAAGGCGAATGACAGTATGGTAGTAATTCTTTTCATATGCGGCCTTATTTTTTAGCGTTCAAAATAAATGTCTATATCAACCATTTCGTCTAGTTATAAGAAATAGTTGATATTCTTCCAAAGATACTTATAATTAAAGGACCTTAGGCCAATTCTTCAACGGCATGCAATATTCTTTTGGAGGAACGATTGCTTATCGCTGGCAACCCTGGGCGCAATTCAGCCTGAATTTGAACTATGACGGCATTCGATTACCTGCCCCGTTCAGCGATGCCGATTTGTGGCTGCTGACTTCAAGATTGAACATCACTTTCAGCAAATCCCTTTTTTGGTCAACGATTGTTCAATACAGCAATCAACGGGATAATTTGGGGATCAATTCTCGGCTGCAATGGCGATTTGCTCCCCTATCAGATTTGTATTTGGTGTATAATGACAATTATCGGACAAGCGTTTTTGAGCTTCGATTTCGGTCTATTAATTTGAAAGTGACCTATTGGTTGAATATTTAGTTTCTAAGAGTATGTTTGGATTTTATCTTCCTGAAAATCAATGTTTTAGGCACTAGCTTTAGATTGATTCGCTCATTTATCCTGATAAACTCGCTCTTCAATCCTTCGCCATTGCCTAAAACATTGATTTTCAGTTCGCAAAAATTAAAACATACTCTAAGTTAACGTTCAGTTGTTTTGAAAGATTTGAGCGCGAAATCAAAAAAGTGTACTTTTGAAATAAGAACGAGAAAACTAAATAAGGCAAAAAGGGACAAAATTCATGAGGCAGTCCGTACTGCTTTGGAAAAAGATGGTTGGACAATAACGGACGACCCGCTTGTTGTTCAAATTGATGACGGTGACCGCTCTTTGGAAATTGATTTAGGGGCAGAAAGGGTCATTGCCGCTACTAAAGGCAACAAAAAAATCGCAGTTGAGATAAAGTCTTTTTCCTCAGCCTCTATATTGAATAGTTTTCATGAAGCCTTAGGACAATATTTGGATTATCGGGATGCCTTGGAGGAAGGAAACATTGAACGGGAAATGTATTTGGCAGTTGACAGTGAAATTTATAAACAAATGGAAAATATTCGGTTTATCTTGAGAAGAATTAAAAAATACGGACTGAATATTTTATTAATTAACATTGAATCAAAAACGATTTTAGAATGGAAAATATAACAGATTTAAAAAATAAAGTTCGACAAGAATTAGAATATCGAGCTTCTCTTTCTCCTTCTAATGCACCCGATTTAAAAAGACATTTAATTGCAAATCAAAGCCAAACAGATTTTGTTTTATTGAATATAGGATGGTTTAACGGTAATTTTAAAAATTCCGTTTTGTACCATATTCAAATAAAAGACGGTAAAATTTGGATACTGACAGACAATACTGATGTCGGAATAGCCTCCAAATTAGCAGAAAGAGGTATTTCAAAATCGGATATCGTTTTAGGTTTTTTGCCAAAATATGCGCGCGAAATGTCGGAATTTTCGGTAGCTTGATTTTTTCCTTCAAGCAGAAAATCTCCTCGTACTTTCCACCCTGATAATCAATCGAATATTTCAATTATTCAATCAAAATATCATGGCAACATTCAATTTAAATATCAATGGAAAAAAAACGCAGGTGGAGGTTGACCCTGCCACGCCCATTCTTTGGGTATTGAGAGACCACCTAAATTTGGTCGGCACAAAATATGGCTGCGGCATTGCCCAATGTGGCGCTTGTACGATTCATCTTGACGGTACAGCAATGCGCTCTTGCATGGTGCCGGTAGAAGCAGTTGGCGATAAAAAAATCACAACCATTGAGGGCTTGTCTGAAAAAGGCGACCACCCTGTTCAACAGGCATGGTTGGAGCACGATGTTCCGCAATGCGGTTATTGTCAAACAGGACAGATAATGAGTGCGGCGGCTTTGCTAAAAGACAATTCAAACCCAAGTGATGCAGATATTGATACCGCAATGAATGGAAACATTTGTCGCTGTGGAACTTATATTCGTATCAAAGCTGCTATCAAAACGGCGGCAAAAATGGGATGATAATGTTGAATGTTTTGCATTCAAAATTCATTTATTCAAAATTCAAAATTGATTAACATGACACTCATAAAAACACATCATAATCGTCGTTCTTTTTTAAAAATATCTGCTGCTACAGGTGGGGGAATGATGCTCGGATTTAGTTGGTTTGCTTCCTGTCAGCCAGCTTCAAAAGAGGAAGTGCTTGCCATGCCAGATGAATGGTTTGACATTAATGCTTATTTAAAAATTGGCAACAATGGAGTCGTCACCATTTTTTCACCAAATCCTGAATTTGGTCAAAATGTAAAAACTTCCATGCCAATGATCGTGGCAGAAGAATTGGATGTAGATTGGAAAAAAGTCATTGTAGAGCAAGCACCTTACAATCAGGAAAAATTCCCTGGTGGCGCATTTGGTCAGTTCTCAGGTGGTAGTCAGGGCATCAGACGAAAATGGGAACCACTACGGATGGCGGGAGCTACTGCCAAACAAATGCTTAAGGAAGCAGCGGCACAAGCATGGCAAGTTCCTGTTACTGAAATTACAGCGGAGGCAGGAGTTTTGAAACATGATACAAGCCAAAAAACAGCAGGCTATGGCGAGATGGCATCGGCAGCAACCCAAATTCCCGTTCCCGAAGAAGTGGAATTGAAAGCACCAAAAGACTACAAAATCATTGGTCATTCCAAAAAGAATGTAGATGGTTTGAATATCGTAAGAGGCAAACCGATGTTTGGAGTGGACTATCACAAAGAAGGAATGTTGATCGCAATGGTAGTTCATCCGCCAGCTTTTGGGATGACATTAGAAGCCCTCAACAATGCGGATGAAGTCAAGGCTATGGCTGGCATTCGAGATGTTTTTCCGATTAAGACCTATAACGATGGCTACAAACTGGGCTATTTCGACACCAATGCTTTTCCTGAAATAGTGGTTGTAGTGGGCAATTCGACTTGGGAAGTGATGCAGGCGAAAAAAGCTGTAAAGGCAAACTGGAAACCTATTGAGAGTTCAACGAATGCCATTGACCGATTTGGCAGGGATATTACAATTCATACTCCTGCAGGTTTGGAAAATACCACCGACCATAATAGTCAAATGGAAGCACTAATGGAAAAATCCATGAAGGTTGTGCGTAGAGATGGCGACCCCGAAAGTGCTTTTAAAACAGCAGCAAAAATCATCGAGCGAAATTATTCTGCCCCCTACCTCGCTCACAATTGCATGGAGCCGATGAATTCCTTCGCTCATGTTGAGGGGGACAAAGTTTGGATGGCAGCACCGTTGCAAGCACCAGGCTTGATAGAGCCGACGATTTCAGCCCGTTTGGGAATTCCTGTTGAAAATATTGAAATTGAAATGACTCGGATGGGTGGCGGTTTTGGTCGCCGTGCGTACAGTCATTACATGGTAGAGGCGGCAGTAATTTCTCAAAAAGTAAATGCTCCTATAAAATTGATGTACACCCGTGAAGACGACATGACCAACGGCATTTATCGTCCAACTTATCAGGCTACTTATCGAGCCGCCTTTGATGAAAATAATAACTTGTTAGCCATTCATATTAAAGCAGGCGGTGTACCTGAAAGTCCCTTGTTTGCCAATCGTTTTCCTGCGGGTTCAGTTGATCATTATTTAGCGGAGGAGTTTTCTATTGATTCCAATATAACGACAGGTGCTTTTCGTGCGCCCCGCTCTAATTTTATGGCAGGGGCAGAGCAATCTTTTTTGGATGAAGTGGCCGAAGCAATGAGCAAAGACCCTATCGAATTTAGACTGGAATTGCTGAAACGAGCTAAAGAAAATCCAGTTGGTGAATCGAATGATTACGATGCAGAACGCTATGCAGGTGTACTAAACTTAGTAAAGGAAAAAGCAGGTTGGGGGCAAAATGATAGGAATCTTCATAGAGGTGTCTCTGCCTATTTCTGTCACAATTCCTATGCAGCCCATGTGTTGGATTTGACCATGGAAAATGGAAAGCCCATTGTGCAAAAAGTCACTTGTGCCATTGATTGCGGCATTGTTGTAAATCCCGATTCAGCAGCAAATATGGCGGAAGGCGGTATTGTTGATGGCATCGGAAATGCTTTTTATGGAGAAATGACCTTCAAAGATGGTGTTCCTCAAAAGAACAATTTCCACCAATATCGAATGATACGAATGAGCGAAGCACCCAAGGAGATTGAGGTGCATTTTGTTCAAAACGAAATTGACCCAACGGGATTGGGTGAGCCGCCGTTTCCTCCAATTTTTGGGGCAGTGGCCAATGCGATGTATAAAGCAACAGGGGAGCGGCATTATCATCAGCCCTTTTTAGCAGAGAAAGACGTGTTAGGATAATCGTTGGAAAAAAATACAATTCGTATGCAGAGCAATGAAACTTTAAAGGATTTTTATAAAAGGAAAGAAAGTGTTGAACCTCCAAATCTCTACCAGGGTGTAGGGCATTTCAATTTATTCAATTTAGAGCCAATTCCGAAGGGAACGACGAGACCCCTGCCTTATCAAAGAAGGGATTATTATAAAATTTTGTTAGTGAAGGGAGATATTAATTTCCATTATGCAGACAAAACGGCTTCCATTAAAAAACAAGCTCTCGTTTTTACAACTCATGCATTTTGCCCTAAAAACTCAACCTTCCTCACATATCCATCATCAACCTATCAATGCTTCCAGACGGATTGCCACCCTGTTTTTGGAATTGTTGGAAAGGCAATTTCCGATTGATGAAAACCACACTAAAATCAATCTTATTTATCCAGGGAACATTCTTCTGAGTCTTCTGGTCGTTCACCCATGTTGTATTCTTCCATTAATTTTTCCAATCTTTCTTTAGAGGATTCATCGGAAACATCAATATTAGCCAGCTCTTCCAATGCTTTATAGCGACAATCCCATACTTTAATTCTTAAACGCTGAACACGGCACTCCAATTCATCATAAAAATTGAAATCAAAAGTTTGATTGAAGGCTTCAATTTGCTCAAGATATTGATGGCTTTCTTCACAGGTTCCTGAAAGTCCCCTGATGGTCCAGTCTTGAACCTGGTGGATATTGTCACAGTAAAATTTAGCCGAATAGTAATCCTGAACTAGTTTATCTCCCTCTGCTACAAACCTGCTCCATATATTTTCAATTTTTAAGGCATTGTTTTGATTTTCCTGAACCAGTTCAGCTAATTCATTAATCTTGGTACGTGTTATCGACTCCAATGGTGTGCTATCAAATCTTTGAAGGGAATCAATTTTTTGGAGCCTATCTTCAGCCAAATCGCATACGTAAGCAAAACCATCCATGATATATGCCCGAATCAATGACTCAGTTCGACAATATTCATATCCATAGTCGAGGTTCTTCACCTCATTCTTAGGTATAAAGGATTCCCAGGCATCATCCAGAACAGCCAGGTTGTTATTAATTTGGTTAAGGGATGCTTCCAACGCTTTGACTTTATCCCGTAACTCTCTATCGAGGGTCACCCCACTTTCAGCTTGCAGCTTTTTTATTTTATCAAGCATGGTTGGACCTAAATTACACAGATCCCAAGCTCCTTTCAGAACAAACTCCTTCATATTGGGAATAGGGTAACATGGGAAAAGTGGTAATTCGATGTCAAAGCCCGGAGAAACGCCGGTCTCTACATAACTTTTCCAGGAAATATCCAATTCAGACATATCCTGAAACATAGATTTCATTTTAGCTACTTCTGATGCCAATCCTTTTACATCCCTTACTCTTAAGGTAGTTTTTTCGGTCAAACGAAGGGTTCGATTTTCAAAAATATCTCTTGATCTATCAATATCACCTTCACAAAAATGGTAGTAAGCCGTCATATAGGAATACTTTGCCAGAGTTCTTTTCTCACAAAGCGTTTTGGCAGCTGTGACAGATTCCAATTCATCCAGGTCGACTTCTTTAGTTTGTAAAAATCGGTTCCAAATCGCATCCATGCTGTGATAAGCTTTAATTTTGATTTTTAGCTCTTCCATTTTCCCTATAAAGCCTGGAATAGATTTTTGTACAAGTGCATCAATCCTTTCAACTTCCACCATTAAATGCTCGGCATCTTTTATCTTGCTCTGACAAAAACAAGAGTTGGTATTCATCAATAAATATTTGGCATAATCGGGTTGATCATGCACTTTGTCAGGCTTGATCAATTGACTCATGTTGGAAATTTTGTTGTTATTCAAAAATTCCTTCCATGTCTCATCAAAATTTACCGTTTGAGCATAATTGTTGGCAGAAAAGAAGAAAATGCAGCAAATAAAGGAATATAAAAAATAGTCTGTTCGCATTACAGTTTGAAATTTTAAGTTGGTCTATTTTGGGCCTTAGGCGTGTCGGTGTAGGAGTATAAACTCTGAGGGTAACGTTTTTTAACACAAAATTATTCCTTTTAGAATCACAAAATAGTTATCGAAATCATTTAAAACGGCGCTTTAATCATTCCCTTTCTTTTTATTTTTTTCTTTTCTTTTCTTCTTACTTTCAAATAACTCTGAAAGGGAATTAAATTCTTTGCTAAAACTCAATCCTACTCCAGTCTTTCTCCTTCTTCCACTGGCAATATCAGGTTCAAATTTGTTATAAGCTTTTAATTTGAGCCGTCTATCCTTGGTAAGGGTATATTCAACTAAAACTTCCTGGGAGATGATTTGGTTGTCCGTCACCTGAGTTTGTCCTACTTGTCCTCCCACTCCTACGGTGACTTGCCATTTATTATTGGGTCCCAAACTTAATTTGAGCCGCCCACTTAATTCGTTTTGGGTCTCCAAATTCGAGGGATCATCCAAAGCGACATATTGACCTTGCCGGTAATTGACATCAAAATCAATATTTGAAATAATGCCTCCAGGAGACAAGAGCTCTGTAAAGAACTCACTGATGTACATGGAGAACTGATTAGAAATCATTTCACTTAATGTATTGATGCCTAAATCAGCTGTATTGACATTAAAATCTGTTGGTAAAAATTGATTGAAGACCAACAATCCAAAAACCTGGCGGTTGAGTTCATTTTGGTCCTGACGGATGACTCTTAATTTGTTGTCCGTGTAGTTTTTCAATTCGGAGCTCAATTCAGGGAAATCAATGTCGAAATTTATGGTAGGGCTTAATAACTGGCCAGTAAGGAGCATTTTCAAATCCACATCAGTGGTGTTCCTTGCCAATTGCTGAACGTCACTTGTAGCAGTTACCAGATATTCCTGGATTAAATTGGCTACTGAAATTTCTAAGCCTTCATAAACAGCGCTGAGGTTTAATTCGGCATTGTATGGATCTCCATCCCATACAATTGTTCCGCCACGTTCCACGGCAAATGGTTTGTTAACAATCGTCATCAATGTAAATAAGTAATTCCCTTGTTGAACAACGTATTCACCATCCATTGTAAAGCCTCCGTCACGGGTCATTTTTATTTTCAAATTTCCATCACCTGTTCCCCGAATTAAGTCCCCCCAGTATTTGTCAAAAATCAATTCAATATCTGCGTATTCATTTAATACAAAGTCCATTTGGATATCCATTCCACGGATTTCTGGTGTGCCCTTTTCTCCAACTACTTTATCTGTTTTCTTCTTGTCTGGAAATTCGATAAAGGTCAATTCTGAAGCTTCCTGACTATAGGAAATAGGTATGACAACTTTGGTTCCTGGAGCTGCGGTGGCACTAATATAGGCATCAGGTTGTTTAAAAGAACCATTAAATTGGGCATATCCTGTGCCAACCCCCTTCCCGTAAAAGTAGGAGTTGTGTTCTTCACTAGTATTCAAGGCCACAAATTTGTCTCCCAAAGTGGCAATTCTAACATCCAATCCAAGGTTTTTTAGATGGTTATGGGTAATCCCTCCCAGTACTCTTGCCTGATTTCCTTCTTCATCAAAAACGATGGTTTCACTGGCATCAAAAAGCTTATTGGTTAAGTTGATTCTTGCAGTAGGTGCATTGAACCGGGTATTTAAAAAGGTTATGGTGGTTTCCACATCTTTTGCAATTCCGAGCCCATTGATTTCAACCCTTGACGGACTTCCAAATAATCTGCCATCAACATCCAAAGTTCCAACTGTTTCTTTAATAGATGGTTTTAACAAATACTCAAAGAAATCCATTGGAAAATTATCAATGGTAACATCAAAATCAAAATAGTTTTTTCCTGCATGTAACTCTTTATTTTTTTGAGGTGGTTTGGCTGGGCGGTAAGTAGGAGGATTGTAAAAACCTTGAGCAAGTATTTTCTGACCCGCCTTGGAAATAGCTACACTAGTTTCTACCCTTTCACGTATCGAGGGCGTACCTGCAGTGAGTAACATCTGCCCATAGTTTTCTTCATTTATCAAAAGTGAATCAGAGGAGGCTATCAGCGATAAATTCTCCAATTTAAAAAGATTTTTAACCGTAGCATATACATTAATTTTTCCTCCAAAATCGAGTGGTTCATACAACCATGCTTCATTTATGAAATCTAAATCAATATTTTCAATGGACAATTTGAGACCAATATCTTTCAGATTCTCCAAGAGTATTCGTCTGTCTTTATTGGTCATTTCCAGATTATTGGTTTCTACTGATTTGGAGTTAAAACGAATGTAGTTGTTGTCATTAATCGTCCAGTCATCGCTAAGGATAACCAGCTTTGAAGAAAAAAGCTGAACCTGATAGTCCTCTTCACCTTCCAAAATTAATTTCCCATCCAATTTCAAATGGTCTAATAATTCAACCAAATTGAGGGAGTTAATGCCAAATTCCAGGGTATCCTGATTGACATAGCCCATTAGCCAGATAGGAGCAATTTCAAAATTATTATTGAATCTAATCTTATTGACTCCCAAATTTATATCTGCTTCATTTTTTTCTGTATTGGAATACAAAATCACATTTTCAAAAGATACATTTTGGTATCTGAACTTCGGGATATTTATATCCAGATCCATTTCCTCTGTATTATCATTAAAAGCACCTTTTATGGTCGAATTTTCAAAACCAGCCAGGTTTTCATCCAAAATTTTGAGTAAACCCTTTGTATCGTGTATCAAAAAATCAAAATCAAAATCATAAGATTCCAATTCAAGCCCTTTACTTTTTATACCAAAGCGATTTGAGAATTTAGTGAAGTTGGTTTCAAGAAATTGGAGCAATGCTTCAGGTATTAATTCAACATCAAAATCGCCATTAATTTTGGAGTCAATAACATCAGAGGTTACAGTAAAGGACTTATGACCATTATTATCAATAGTTGATGCTGCAAAAACGGAATCAATATTGATGGTGTCTCTTCGGTTGCGAATTAATTGGAATTCCCGAATGATTGCATCACCAAGAATATTTGAAGGGTCGATATCCTGAAGGGTTAAATCTACCAAACCTGAAAGCTGTACATCTTTTTTTGCCAGATTAAGTCTTAACAAATCCAAATGATTGATATCTGCAAAAAAGTCAAAGACTGGAATCTCCTCAGTAAAATCAATCTCCCCTTTAAAATTCAGGTTTATGTTTCGGTCACGGGCTCTTAAATCTCCATTAAACAAATTTTGCTTAAGTCGCCCGCTCATATTTACATTTTTATAATTGTACCCTTTAAATTCCAGGCTATCAATTCTGCCACTTAATTTGGCATCGGCTGTTGGAAGCGTCAACCCAACACCTTCATTTACATTTGAAGTAAAGGTGATATTGCCAAAGTTTCGATCATCAGACCAGGTTCCCAGATCAAAATCAAATAAGGTCAAACCTCCTGAATACTCTGCCTTTTCTCTTCCTCCCTTTAAGTTCATCCGCATATCCACGACACCGTTACCCAGGGTCGTTCCAACCTTTCCATCCATGTTGAAATCCACAAAAAAGCCAAAAAATTTCCCTGAAAAATTGACTTTTCCCAATTTGTCAAAGTTTTTTGGTGGATTGAAAGAGGGAATGATTTGGCGAAGGGTTTGCATATTGGTCCTCAAATTTTCAATATCGAGATCCATAAATTGCTCATCCAATACTGTCAAATCCCTGGAATTGAATTTCCCCTCAAAAACAAGTTGATCTGCTAAATTGATTTTTAAATTCCTCGCGTTGAGGCGGTTTATTTTACCGTAAACTCTTCCATCCAGATCAAAAACTTCATTTTGATTCCTTCTGAAAAAAACATTATTCCTCAAGTTTGGCGCGATAGACATGACGTCCATAAAAGCGACTTGGGCATTCTGGAATTTCCCATCCACCCTTACTTGTTCAATAAACCGCTGGAAATCCAAAAAGCGGTTGTATTTCATGATTAAAGTATCCCCAATATTACTAACGGGGGTTTTTAACTGAAAACCAAATAATTCAACTCTTTTATCATTGATGGAAACTTGTTTAACTGAAAGGGTATCTACCACAAAACCGAGACTATCTCGGAGAGAAATTTTTTCTACCTCACCATTAAAATTCCAGTTCTGATAGGAAAAATTATTGATGTGTACATTGATGTCGAAAAGAGCCAAATGCTGATAATCTATTTTTTTTGATAAGCTATCTTTAAATGGTGCATTTCGATAATTGTCCAAATAAAAAGTCCCTCCTTCGAGGTCAAATTTTTTTACGGTGGCAAGGAATGGGTTTGGTGTTGCATTTAGCCATTTATAATAATTGCTGTCACGTTGTATTTCAAATGTGTCCATTGGCAGGGAACCAAAAAACTCATCAATCCTTACGATAGGATTTTTCAGGTCAATATGTCCCACGCTTATTTTTTGCTTGCTTAAATCAACTGAATCGAATTGAATTTCACCATTGCCGATAAAAATATCTAAATCTTGGCCCAGCACACTATCAGATTTGATAAAATGAAAGTTGTTAAGGAATAAACTATTGATAGTTAGGGACAATGGTTTGGTTTGGGAAGAGGAATCCTTTTTTGCTTTTGGAGGTTTGCTAAAATAGTCAATTAAGAATTGGAGATTGTTACTGTCTGAATTATATGGAATTTTGAGGTTGAAGTTCGCATCATTAATCGCTAATTCTTCAACATCTACATTTTTGAATATCAAGCCAAAAATGCCCCCAGTTAAATCGACTCTTAAAAGACTGCTCATCAGAAGGGTATCTCCGGCTTTGTCTTCCAAATAGAAATTTTCCAATAAAAAGCCATCAATAATATTTAGACGGACTTTGTCAACGGAGACAGTTGTATTTAATTCATTAGACAGATAATTAGTGGCTTTGTGAGCCAGCCAATTTTGAACAGGTGGGAGTTGGAACACCAAAAATATCAGGAAGAGTACTGCTGAAAAGTATTTGCCTATCTTCCACAAAACTTTTCGAAAAGATCGCTTTTTGAGAGTCGTTGGATCAACTGCGGTATCCTTCTTGATATTTGGTAATGGTTTGTTCATTAAAATCTGAACAATTTTTTGAAATTAAAGACATCGGAATATTGAAGTAAATGCCTCGTTTTGTATTTGGGAACCCAAAAATACAGCTATTTTGTTGGAAAATTTTGAAGGTTTAACGAAAGTTTAATTACAAAGGCTGGAATTAAACAGACACTTACCTGGAACCAAAAATCAAACTCCCTAATCTTACAATTGTGCTGCCTTCTTCAATGGCTATTTTATAATCTCCAGACATGCCCATTGAAATTTCCCGAAAGGCCCCATTATTTGGGAAAAAAGAAGTTTTCAGATTGGTAAAGATCGCTTTCAGTTTTCTAAACTCATTCCTAATTTGTATTTCATCATAAACAAAACTCGCCATTCCCATTACTCCAACGATCTTAACATTCTCCAAATTTTTGAATTCCGGCATACTAAGCATTACAAGGGCTTCCTCTAAACTTAAACCAAATTTAGTATCTTCTTCAGCAATGTGAAATTGGAGCAGGCAATTGATAAGGCGTTCGTTCTTCTTTGCTTGCTTATTGATTTCCTTCAGTAATTTGAAACTATCTACTGAATGAATCAAACTTACAAAGGGAGCAATGTATTTGACTTTATTGGATTGCAAATGCCCAATTAAGTGCCATTCAATGTCTTTCGGAAGGGCTTCGTATTTGGAGACCAATTCCTGGACACGGTTTTCTCCAAAAATAAAATGGCCCTTTTGATAAATATCGAGGATTTGCTCAGGGGGTTTGGTCTTTGATACTGCCACCAATTTGGTATCGGTAGGGCTTAATTCTGATAAAATTTGATCCAGCATACGCCTCTTAATTAAAACTTTAGACAACTTCTTTTAGAATTCTTCAAACGGAAGCGCAAATATTTAAATAAAAATTGAAATAGGTGCTAAAAAGCTGAATCAGGCTTCCTCTTTTTTTGCCCAGTATCTTGCCAAGCCGGCAACACTCATCCAGGAAGGGTTGGCCCCTTCATACCTGTCCAAATCCTTTCCTTTTACGCCACCAGCGACCAGTTGTTTTTTCACATAACTCTGGAATTTTTTAGTCAATTCGTCTCTGGGCATTCCAGCGTCAAGGTGAGGTTTTATCCAGTTTGCCCAATTCCTGAGTCTTCCCTCCAATTCTACCAGATGTTTTTTGACTTCAGATATTTTACCAAAATGAGTCAAATACAAGGAATCAAATCGGCGGGTTTTTAACAAACGAATGGATGCCCGCCAATCTTCAATATTGATATCCGGGGGAGGGCAAGGAGGGACAACAATTCCATTTGGTATTTTGACTCCAGCAACATCACCTGCAATTAAATCATTACCTATTTGCCAGGATGTATGATGAACTGCATGCCCTGGAGTATGCCAGGCTTTCACCTTTATATTGCCTACTTTTACTTTTTCTTTATGAGGGACCAACCAAATGTTTTCTCTTGGAATTGGGTTTAAATCTCCCCAAAGTCTATCCATATCATCTTTGTAGATCCGTTTAGCAGAGTTATAGAGTTTCTCTGGATTCATCATATGCCTTTCTCCAAATGGATGCATATAGATGGTTGCCCCATGTTTTGCAAAAGCCCATGCAGCACCGGCATGATCAAGGTGAATATGTGTAATGAATACATGTCTGATATCCTGGAGTTGGTAACCGTTCTCCTGTAGTCTTTTCTCAAGGTTGGGTAAAGTTGAATGTGGTCCTGTTTCAAACAAGATTGGACCCTCGGAGGATTCTACCAAAAAGGCAGCAATGGTATTGGAATGCCCTAAAAATTCCAGATCAAGTATTTTAATCATGGTTAATTTAATTACATCATTAAGCTGGCAAATGCTTGAAAACCTAGGCGGAACTTAATATTTAATGGGGCATTTAGAGAAATTCGCGGATTTTCTAACACTTTACTGCTCAACTCATAACTTTGATAATGCGTATTTGTACATTTGGATAAAGGGAGAAAATAGAAGTGACTTCGTAGTGTGTTTGTTATATTTTGGGTAAAAATCTCTGAATACGCATTTAATCGAATAATGTTGGATTTTTTCCTTTGCGTGTAAACTGATTAATACCAGGATAAATTTTTATCAGAATCCAGCGGCTTGGCCGTCTTTTCTAGACTCTGAAGCACCATAATAGACTCTATTTTTTGAATCATACATAATAGCTTGATACCCACCATATATCCCTCTGGCGAACTCAATTTTATGTCCTTTTGAAATTAAGGCTCTTATTACTTGATAATCAAAACCGGATTCTAGTCTTACGGAACCTGTGCTTTGGGATTCAAAGCCCATGGGGGTTGAAGTTCCAGTATGGTCAATTCTTGGAGCGTCTCCTGCTTCCTGTATATTCATTCCAAAATCAATAATGTTCATTATTATTTGTACATGTCCTTGAGGCTGGAAATCGCCACCCATCACTCCAAAACTCATAAAAGGCTGACCATCTTTTGTGATAAAACAGGGAATAATGGTATGAAAAGGTCGCTTTCCAGGCTCATATGTATTAGCTTGTCCTGTTTTTAGGGAGAATAGCTCCCCTCGGTCCTGAAGCATAAAACCCAACTCAGGCGGCACCATACCACTGCCCATACCTCTGTAATTGCTTTGGATAAAGGATACCATATTTCCCTCCTTATCAGCAGTGGTAAGATATATGGTTTCACCTGCGCTGATTTCTCCTGCGGTGTAATGACCTGCTTTATTGTCATTTATTTCACCTTTTCTTGCTATACCGTATTCTTTTGAAATCAATTCACCAACTGGTACTCTGGCAAAATCCATATCAGCATAATATTTTGCTCTATCTTCAAATGCTAATTTCTTGGCTTCTACCAAATAATGGATGTGTTCGGGACTACCAAAACCATATTCTGCAAGATCATACTGTTCTAAAATATTGAGCATTTGCAAAGCTGCAATTCCCTGCCCATTTGGAGGTAGCTCCCATACATCATATCCCCTGTAATTTGTTGAAACCGGGTCTACCCATTCTGACTTGTGAATTGATAAATCTTCGTAGCTAAGGAACCCTCCCTGATCTTTAATAAATGTTGAAATTGTTTTGGCTAAATCTCCTTTATAAAAAGCGTCTTTGCCCTCTCTTGCAATTTTTTTGTAAGTGTTTGCCAAATAAGGATTTTTAAAAACATCACCTTTTTGAGGTACCTTACCATCAATGGTATAGGTTTGTTTAACATTTGGGTATTTTTCTGAAAACCTTGGAACGGAACGATTTAGATAATAGGCAATCAATTCAGAAACGGGAAAACCCTTTTCCGCATAGTCGATTGCTGGTGCCAATATCTCCTCCATATCCAGGCTGCCAAACTTTTCGTGAATTTCAAACCATCCGTCTACACATCCTGGTACACTTACTGGTAAGGGACCATAGGACGGTATTTTGCTCATATCATTTTCCAAAAAATAATTCAGCCTTAAAGACTTTGGCGATCTGCCACTTGCATTCAGTCCATACAATTTTTGGGTCTTTGCATCCCATATAATTGCAAAGAGATCACCTCCTATGCCACAACCCGTAGGTTCCATTAAGCCAAGAGTAGCATTTGCCGCAATGGCAGCATCCATTGCATTTCCACCTTTTTTTAAGATATCTATTGCAACCTGGGTGGCGAGGGGTTGGCTTGTACAAGCCATTCCATTCTGTGCAATAACTTCTGATCGTGTGGCAAAATTAAGTCCGGTAATCCGGTCTTGTGTAAAGGCAGGAAGACATAGGGAAAGAACCAGCAGGGACAGTAGCAGGTTTTTCATTCGCTCTCAGAATTTCGTTTTGCTTTAAATCAGGATGAAATTACAAAAGTTGGGCAAATATCAAAAGACATCTTCAAACTGCGTTAAGAAAAAGCTAAATAATTTGGTTCAATCTTTGAAATTTAGCTCTTTTTTGAAATTTTAAACCTGAATGAAGCCCATATCATAAAGGTTAAAATATATTTGCAGGATTTTGGGAAAATGGCTTTTCGAGAATTAACCTTTTTTAGTAATTAAAATCCTTAAAATGAAATACTTTATCATCCCTTTAATCTTGACGATGTTTTTAATTTCTTGCCAGAATGGTTGTGGTAATATGCAGAATACCAATGCAAATGATCCAGGTTCGCAAGAACAAACTCAACAGACTGATAATTCAGGTACACCCAGTCCTACTGAGCCAGGAGAATTGAGAGGCGCTACAGCTCAGGAACAAAGAGTTTTTGACATGTATACCAGAGATTATTGGGTAGTTACTGGCTTTCATAAAATTGGTGATAAACCTGCCTTTAAAAGAAATAGAGGAAGGTGGTACCAATTTAACCCCAATGGAACATTTACAGTTGGGCATTTTGACAAGGTTTTGTCAAAAGGCAATTGGCGTTTGGAACAACAAGCATCACATATGAGATTGGATGCTGAGAATGATGAAGAGGATGGTTTATGGAGAATGCAGGTTAGAAGTGATGAATCTATGTTGGTATGGGTCGGAACTGAAGAAGCACAGAGTAATAGTATTCAACAAAGACTGGAAAACTTATTATTTGCTCCAAAAAGTCCAAAAGAAATGGGTTGGGACAATTAATCCAATACCAGGAATCTGAAATCAACAGCCATGGAAATTATTAAAAAATACTTTTTATTCTTTGGAATAGCTGGCATATTGGTTAGCTGTAATCAGAGCCAAAATGCTCCCAAGACTTCACCCACAAATCAGGTGGAACAAGAAGCCTATACCAAACCTCGTGTTCCCGATTGGGCAAAAAATGCAAATATTTATGAAGTAAATCTCCGTCAATATACTTCTGAAGGAACGTTTAAGGCTTTTGAACAACACCTGCCAAGGTTGAAAAAAATGGGGGTTGATATTCTTTGGTTCATGCCTATTCACCCAATTAGTGAAAAAAAACGCAAAGGTACCTTAGGCAGTTATTACGCTGTTTCAGATTATACAGATACCAACCCTGAACATGGTTCCATCAAAGATTTTAAAGCTTTGGTGAATAAAATTCATGATTTGGGTATGTACATCATTTTGGATTGGGTACCCAATCATACCGGATGGGATCATTCCTGGATTTCTACTCATCCCGATTGGTATACCCAGGATGAAAATGGAAATATTATTGACCCAATAGATCCTGATACTGGCGAGAGTTGGGGTTGGACTGATGTTGCCGATTTAAATTATGACAATGCTGAAATGCGGCTGGCAATGATAGATGCAATGTCTTTTTGGGTAAAAGAATATGATGTCGATGGGTTTAGGTGTGATGTGGCACATAGTGTTCCGGTAGATTTTTGGATGCAGGCTACCGATTCACTATACAAAATTGAACCATTATTTATGCTTGCTGAGGCTGCTGTTCCTGAATTGCGGAACAACGGAAGCTTTATCATGGACTATGGTTGGACCTTCCACCATTTGATGAATGAAATATATAAAGGGCAGGAAAATGCCAACGGTATAATCACTTATTTGAACGAAGAATCCTCAAAATACACGAATGGTTACCATACTCATTTTACTTCCAACCATGACGAAAATACATGGGCGGGTACTGTCTTTGAGAGAATGGGGGATGGACATTTGACCTTTGCTGTTCTGGCGGCTACAATAGAAGGGATGCCATTAATATACAGTGGACAAGAGGCAGCCAACAAAAAAAGATTGAAATTTTTCGAAAAAGACACCATCGATTGGAAAAATTTGAGATACGAGGAATTTTACACCACCTTGTTGGATTTGAAACATAGAAATAAGGCATTGTGGAATGGAGCACATGGAGGAGAATTAACCCGAATTTCTACGGGTAAAGATGAACAGGTTTTTGCCTTTATTCGAGAAAAAGGGGAACATAGAATCATCGTTATATTAAACCTTTCAAAATCTCCACAAGAGATAAAATTGGAAGGATCAACTTATGTAGGTGCTTATAATAATGTTTTTGCAAAGGGAACCACTACCTTGACCGAAGAAATGATGATGAATTTAGGACCCTGGGATTATTTGGTTCTTTCAAATATTTAAAACTCAGTTTTACAATTTTTGTAAGAATTTCATTGTGTCTACTCCATCTGCATAATCCAAAAGTTCTGGTGCCTGAGCTTTCCCGGGGACAATTGTTTTTAACCCTAGTAATCCCTCATTCGCTACAATACACTGTATTTCCTCTCTTTTTTGGTGTAAATCAATCTCCAAATTGGCTAAATCATCATAATACTCGTAATGTAGTGAGGCAATTCTGGATTGTAATGAAGGATCCTCCCTAAGAATAATACATCCGTTATTTTTAAAAGATTCTTTATTCAGCAGTAAAAGAGCATAATTGTAATCAAAATTGTTCTTGTATTTTGGATTCAAAACGATTTCATTAAAAGAATGGAGTATTTCCAGAAAAATTTCGAAATCAAAATTTTCCGGAACGTAAATTTTGGAAACGTTTCTACAACCCAAACCATAATATTTGAAAATATCATTGCCCAATGCCTTTAATTCCAATTCTGTCTCCTTGCCGTTCAGGACAGCAATCGCATTTCTGTTTTTTCGAATAATGTGAGGATATTTTCCGAAATAGGCTTCAAAATACCTTGCTGAATTATTACTACCTGTCGCGATTACGGCGTCGAACACTCTAAGTTTTTCAACAATTTCGAAGTATTCTTTTGTTTTGGGATTGAGTTTTTCAAGTATTTGTAGAATGTAGGGCAATAAAAATTTGTCTTTATCGGAAAGTTTGATTTTTGATATATTACCAGATATAAATACGCATAAAATATCGTGAAAACCCACCATTGGGATATTTCCAGCCAATACTAACCCAACCTTTTTGGGTTTGGAATCATGGGTTAAATCGTAATTGTTAGCCCAATCTATAAGCTTAGATCTATCCAGAAAGGAAGAGGCAATTGCACTTAAAGCTTCTTCCTGATTTTCAATGGTAAACCATTTATTGTTGTAGTGCGTTCGATGAAGAATGGCTTTTAAAAATTCATCATTATTTTGGAGGATATGTTCCCCCAACTGGCTCATGACCTCAATTCTCTCTTTTAATGTCATCCAATATTTTTTTGATTTTTGAAAGCCCCAAATATCGCATTGTTTCCATATTTTTTTCCGGAATTGATGATGGATTTTTGTAGGAATTCAAGGCATGCACTATGCTTTCCTCTCTTAAAAAATGAAACATGGGGTAAGGAGAGCGGTTGGTGAAATTTTCAACAGATTCCGAATTGGTATTTTCAAAAATGTAATCTGGGTGAAAGGAAGCTATTTGAATGACCCCCTCCAGATTTAGCTGCTTCAATATATCATTACACAGAAATAAAAAATCGTAGTAATCATCAAAATCCTGCAAAATATTAGGGGTAATCAAAATCGAAGTTTCTATTTTTTCAGTAGGTGCCTTGGTAAGCAATTCAATTTCTGAAACAACCTTATTAATTAAATCTTCCGGGTCACGTCCTTCAAAAATTACATACCTGATTAATTGCTTTTTAAAAGGTATGCTTGCAAATGGGCATAAATTGAATCCAATAACCACCTGCTTGAGCCACAGTTTTGTTTGACTAATTATTGGATGCATGATCAAGTTTATTCTTATTATTTTGGGAAAACAAATGTACGATCTTGACTATAGCCGGGCTCCTTTTTGAGATTTCTTTGCATTCACATAAGTACGCCATTGATTCAAACAATTTGCCATGTCTTCCGGTAAATCTGAATCAAAATACATTTCCTTATTGGTACTGGGATGAATAAAACCAAGTTCCTTGGCATGAAGAGCCTGACGTGGTAATATTCCAAAACAATTTTTTACAAACTGTTTGTATTTTGTATAAATAGTTCCTTTCATGATTTTATCTCCACCATACCTTTCATCATTAAACAGGGGATGCCCCAGATGATTCATGTGAACCCTAATTTGGTGCGTTCTCCCAGTTTCCAGTTTGCATTCTATCAAACTAACATAATAGAGTGGCTCTATCATCTTCCAAAAAGTACCTGCCCATTTCCCTTTGTCTTCTTCCTCAAAGACTGTCATTTTTTTTCTGTGTCTGGGATCGCGTCCTATGTTTTTGTTGATGTATCCACTTTCTCCTTCAGGTTCTCCCCAGATTATAGCATGATACTTCCTATGCGTAGTTCTTTTAAAAAATTGGTTTGCCAGATGTGTTAATGCATAATCTGTTTTGGCAACAACCAATAATCCGGAGGTGTTTTTGTCAATTCTGTGTACCAAACCAGCACGATTGCTAGGATTACCCTCCATCACCGGTAGTTCCTGGTTCTGTAAATGATGCATCAAGGCATTGACCATTGTTCCACGATAATTTCCAATCCCAGGATGTACAACCATACCAGCTGGCTTGTGTACAACAATCAAGTCTTCATCCTCATATCGAATGTCCAAATCAATCTTATCGGGAATTACTTTGCAGGCTTGGTCAAATGGTTTGGGAAGGATGACAGAAATATCATCATTTGGACGAACCTTGTAATTGGGTTTAATCTCTTTTCCATTTACCGTAATTGCTCCAGCCCGAATAGCACTCTGAATCCTATTCCTCGATGCTCGATATATCCGATCGAAAAGAAATTTGTCAATTCTCAAAGGAGCCTGACCTGGATCAACAGTATAGGTAGATTCTTCATAAAATTCTTCCTCCTGTACAACTCCTTTTGGCACTCCACGCATAGCGATATCTTTGTTTTTTAAAATTTGTATGGACAACTAAAATGTAATTTAAATACCTACAATTGGAAGTGAGGTATTGTTTATTCTGACATAGATTCTTATTGAATTGTATGTCCAGAACCTACTTCGCCTTCCGCATTTACAAAATACAAATTTCCTTCTCCATCCTCAGCCGTCAAAATCATTCCCTGGGATTCTACTCCCCTCAATTTTCTTGGAGCAAGGTTTGCTAATAATAACACTTTTTTTCCAATAATATCTTCTGGCTTAAAATGCTGCGCAAGACCAGAGACCACTGTTCTGGTTTCAAATCCGACATCCACTTTGAGTTTTAACAATTTATCGGCTTTCTTCATTTTTTCAGCTTCCAGGATAACTGCAGTTCGAATATCCAATTTTGCAAAATCTTCGTATTGTATTTCAGCTTTTAATGCCGGTCTTTCCTTGGCTTTTTCAGCTGCCAACACTGCTTCGAGTTTTGCTTTTTGTCTTTCAATGATTTCCAGTCGACTTTTGTCTTTTCTATCATGAATTTTAGCAAAAAGAATTTCCGGTTTACCTATTTTATGCCCAGATTGAAAGACAGGCTGTCCACTATTTAGTTTGTCTGAAATGGTTTTTAGATCCCCATTTTGGAGCGTGGCCAAGTTTAATAATCCCCTGATTTTGGGGGCAGAAAATGGCACAAAGGGCTCACAAAGTACACTTAACAGCCCAACAATTTGCAAATTGATGAACATACACTCTTTTACCACATTACTTTCCGGGTCTGTCTTCCAAATTTTCCAGGGAGATACTTCTTGTAAATAAATATTTCCCCAGGAAGATATTTCCATTAAGGTGCTGGCTGCCTGTTTAAAACTGAAAGTTTCTATTGAATTGGCGTAATTATCAAGAAGATTTCTTATTTCCGATAACTTCTCTTTTAAATCTACCTGTACTTCAGGCACTTCCCCGCCGTAATATTTATTGGTTAATACTACAACTCGATTTAGGAAATTGCCAAAATTATCAGCCAATTCCTTATCGTAAAAATCTACAAAATCATCCCATTTGAAATCGGCATCGCGGTTTTCAGGCATATTGCGAATGAGGGCATAGCGCAAAGCATCTTCCTTGTTGGGAAAATCCTTGAATTCTTCCAAATATTCATGCTGTTCGATACCCCAACCTCGGGATTTGGAAAACTTTTGACCCTCAAAATTCAAAAATTGATTAGCGGGTACATTTATCGGCAATGCATATTCGCCATGAGCTTTTAGCATTGATGGAAATACAATGCAATGGAAAACGATATTATCTTTTCCAATAAAATGAACCAATTGTGTATCCTCGCCTTTCCAATAGGGTTCCCAATCTTTTCCATTATCCAGCGCCCATTGTTTGGTTGAAGAAATGTATCCAATCGGCGCATCAAACCATACATACAAAACTTTCCCTTCAGCTCCATCCACTGGAACAGGTATACCCCAATCCAAGTCTCTGGTAATGGATCGAGGTTGTAGTCCCCCTTCGACATCCATCCATGACAAACATTGCCCAATGACATGTTTTCGCCAGGATTTTGGATCATGGTGTTGCTGACCATCCAAAATACCATTGGCTATCCAATCGCGCAGCCAATCTTGATGTTTATCCAACTTAAAAAACCAATGAGTGGTTTCTTTAAGAATTGGTGTATTGCCTGAAAGTGTCGATTTTGGGTTGATTAATTCAGTGGGAGAAAGTGTAGACCCACAATTTTCGCACTGGTCTCCAAAAGCATCCGGATGACTACATCTTGGGCATTCTCCCTTGATATATCGATCTGCCAGGAATTGATTGAATTCCTCATCGTAATACTGTTGTGTTGTTTTTTCCTCGAATTCATCCCCTTTTTCAAATAATTTTTTGAAAAAATCCTGAGCGGTTTTATGATGCAAAGGAGCACTGGTTCGATGATAATGGTCAAACGAAATACCAAGATTATTGAATGTTTGTTTGCAAAGCGTATGATATTTATCAATGATTTCTCTTGGAGAAACACCTTCTTTTTTTGCCTGGATAGTTATTGCTGCTCCATGTTCATCAGAGCCACATATATAAACGACATCTTCGCCTTTCAATCTCAAGTATCTGACAAAAATATCTGCAGGAAGATATGCACCTGCCAAATGTCCTAAATGCAAAGCCCCATTTACATAGGGTAGGGCGGAAGTAACTAAATATCTCATGAATATTAAATATGAACTATTGAGAAAAATAGGGTTTGAGATTGATCCATGACCGAAAAAAACTCAAAAGGTTATTTTCCCGTATTCTCAATTTCTAAAAAAAGGCCGCGAAGATAACGGTTTTGGTCTGAAATTGGTTTCCTAAATAATTTTTGATAAACTTATTCAATTCCCCTCTTCTGCTATCAAAATTTATTGACTTAATTTGCAAGCCATTTTTAAAGTAAAGCACCCTTTTACATGCCCAAAACTAATTTTATCTTTTTGGTTTTGATTTTAATGGGTTCACTTTTGTTTGCTCAGGAGGAACCAGAGGTGTTTATTCTTCCGGATGATATTGGAGATGAATACCAAAAAGCTGAGGCGGCTTTGTTGATGAAGGATTTTGACAAATCTTTAAAACTTTTTAAAAAGGTATTAAGGAGATATCCAGATTTTGCTCCAGCCTTGAGAGGAATAGGAGCGAGTTATGAATTATTGACTGAATATGACAAAGCCGCAGAATACTATGACAGAGCCCTGGAGGTAAATCCAAGATTTTCCAGGGCCCTTTATTTTGAATGTGCCAATGCCCATTTTAGGAGCGGTAATTACTTTATGGCACTTGAGTTATTTATGGAATTTGACACTTTAAGGAAAGTTAATATCATGGAATTTAGTTACAACGGGATGGCAGAACAATTAGCTGAAGAGGATTATTACAAAAAGGTGAATCGAAATATTAGGGCATGTCATATCGCTATGGATTCCATTAAGTTTTTGAACATTTCCAGCGTCCAAAATATTGGTGAAAATATCAATACAAGAGGAGATGAGTACTTCCCCTTTGTTTCAAATGACCAAAAATTGATTTTTTATACTACTCGGAAAAACGAAAAATCCGACGAGAATTTATTCTATAGTACAGCTCCATTTGACACCTGGCGCATTGGGCAACCTGTAAATAACAATTTTAATTCTGATCAAAATGAGGGTATGACCACCATGATTCGGGATGGTAGAAAGATGATATTTACTGCATGTGGAAGAAAGGAAGTCTTAGGAACGTGCGATCTCTGGCAAGCTGAGGTAAGAGGGGAGAAAATCATGGATCCCACCCCAGTTATAGGTTATACCAATTCACCTTCCTGGGAATCACAGGCTGCTATAAGTTGTGATGGAAGCACCCTGTATTTTGTTAGCAACCGGGAAGATGGACAAGGTGGAGCAGATATTTGGGTAAGTGAGCGATTGCCAGACGGAAGATGGGCTGAACCAACCAACCTGGGCGAAAAAATAAATACAGATGGGGATGAAGAAGCTCCTTTTATTACAAATGATGGCAATGTACTCTATTTTTCTTCTACAGGACATCTAGGTATGGGGGAACAAGATATTTTTTTTTCCAGAAAAGACCCAAATGGGGAATGGGGAGAACCCGTCAATTTGGGAATACCTGTTAACTCCTCTTTTAGGGAGTTGGGTTTTTTCCTCTCTGCTGATGGCAATACAGGCTATTTTGCATCTAACCGAAAAGGGGGGCGTGGAGGAATGGACATTTATAGTTTTAAACTTTCAGACAAATTGCATAACGAACCCATAACCTTTGTTGAAGGATTCGTAAAAGATTCAATTTTGAAAACGCCTGTACCAAATGCTACTGTTTACTTTAAAAACAGGACAGCCATACAAACTGATGAGGAGGGACGATTTTTTCTTTGCATTAAAGCAAATGATACCTTAAACATTGCTGTTTCAGAAAAAGATTATCATCGGTATAAAAAACAGAAAATCATACCAGAATGGGACAATAAAATATTTTACAATCTCGAAATTTTGCTAAATCCTTTATTTCGACTTCCTGTATATTCAGGGGAATTGGATACAGAAAATATCCAGCCAAAGTCCGCCAGTATCCTTGCCTTCTCTCAAGAAATCAAACACAATCTTTTCTTTGGTTTTGATGAAGCAGATCTGACCTCAGACATGAAAGAGGATTTATTGAGTTTCCTGGAAACTACTTTTAGCGGACATCCCGTGACAAGTGTAGAAATAATTGGTTTTGCCGATGATGTAGGTTCAGACTCTTACAATTTAATTCTTTCTGAAAAAAGAGCAAAAGCAGTTGGGGTTTTCCTAAAAAATAGGGGCATCCGAGTAGATAAGATTTATATAGAGGGACGTGGTGAACAAAAAGGCGGAGGAAAGCCAAAGTGGCAAAATAGGAGAGTGGAAGTGGTTGTGCGGATTGATGAAGGATAAGCCCAAACCCAAGCCCTCAGACCTATTGGTTCTGATTTCCTTTTATCCTATCTGTGAATCGTCCCATATTTCCCTCCTAAAACTTATTTTTCCAGGGCATCCCTGATACCTTCAATACCATCTGAAAATCGACTCATCTGTGCCACGACCTGAGCTACTGGATTATCCTCATCCATATTTTTAAAAACCTTATTTTTCACAAAAGTATTTTTGATTTCTTCCCAACGATCCTTTTCCCTTTGGGTTTGTTTGTTGATTAACTCCTTTAGTTTTAAAAAATTGGCTTCAGCACCTGATGTAAGCGTTTGGGATTCACCTTCGTAATGGGAGAGTATCAATGTTTCCAGTTCTTGTTCATTCATAATGGGAACGACTTTTTCAGCCAACTTATTCATATTCCGATAAGAGCCTTGTAGCTTGAAAGGGGGCTCAGTCCGGTAATCATCAGCCATAGCAGCTGAACGGATGTATTCCTGATTGACAGTTAAAATGACATCCCGGATTTGGAGCATTTTTTTCAAAACAGCAAGGTATTCTGTTAGTTCTTCCGGACTGTGATTGCCTTCAAGATTGAGTTCTTCCTGTTGTCCATGTTCTGCAACTTTGACCAATTCATAAACGTCTGACATACTTTTATTGGCCAGTTTTGCTAAAACAGAATTGGATGTTAGTGAGTTTTCTATGTAACTCAATTTAAAAACGAGCTCATTATCACCCAGAATATCACCTAGGTTGTAAATATCAGCTCTGTTTGCCAGCATGTCCGGAATTTGAAACTTTTCTCCACTTTCTGTATAGGGGTTGCCTGCCATAACCACACAAACCCTTTTGCCTCTAAAATCGTAAGTTTTGCTTTCCCCTTTCCATACTCCTTCAATTTTACGTTGGGCATCGCAAAGGGAAATGAATTTTTGAAGAAATTCCGGATTACAATGTTGAATATCATCCACATAAATCATCACATTGTCCCCCATTTCAAAAGATAGATTCAGCTTTTCCAATTCCTGTCTTGCTGCCCTGTTTGGAGCATCAGCAGGATCTAAATTTGTTACTTGATGCCCAATTGCAGGACCATTGATTTTCATGAAAATAAGTCCAAGGCGATTTGAGATATATTCCATCAAAGTAGTTTTTCCATATCCAGGAGGAGAAATAAGCAGCAACATGCCCATTCTGTCTGTCCTGGTATCGGCACCAGTAGTACCAATCTGTTTTGAAAGATTATCGCCAAAAATGGGCAAATAAACCTTGTCTATTAGTTGATTTCTGACAAACGAACTCAAAACGCGTGGTTTGAATTCATTTAATCTTAAACTTTTTTTCTTTTCCTCCGCCAAAATTTTCTTCAAATGAATAAATTGTTCATAATCTGGAACGGATTCGTTTAAATATCTTTCCAATTTGTCCATGAAAGCATTGTAGTCCAGTGCATATTTGCTTTTTTCCAGCGTGGCATGCGCTCCATGCATCCCTTCAATTTGGGTGTTGGTCTTGGTCTCAATAACCTGTTTTTTGTCAAAACCACCAGTGACCAATAAAACACAAGACTCTAATAAAATTCTAGGATTGTGATTTATGTTTTTTTGCTTGCAAAAAGAAGATAACCAATGCTTTGCCATTTGCAATTGCTCAATTGGTTGATCTTTCAAAGCTTCAATGGTACGTTCAAATTTTACCAATGATTTTTTGGTTTTCAAATACTTAATAAAACCATCATGAAGTGTTGCAGCTTCAGAACTGACAATGAAATAATCTTGTCTTGTTCTTTCTTTGAATATGTATTCTGCAACTTTTTGATAAAAACTGGTAGGAGGTTGATTTTGCGAAATGAGAGTGTTGAGCGCCATTTTTGGAATCATATATTGTGAATAATGAATAATGAATTTTTTCAATATTCATCATATTAGGAAATCAAACCTCAAAAATGGTGATTCTGAGGGGAAAGGCAAATTTTTGGGATATGGATAACAGAAAATCAGATCAAAATGGAAATCTAAATTATCGAAGGATGATCACCCAGAGCTTTTGAATTCCATTTTGAGTGCCGAATATCGGCAGCTATATCTTAGCTATATGATGATAGAAAATTGCCGCCAACAGACGGCAATTTTCTATCATCATTTAAATTATTCTTTCACAATCCTAAGTACTGCTTTTCCGCTCTCATGCTCTAAATGCAATAAGTATACTCCAGAAGAGAATGCTGATAAATCAAAGGATTTTTGAAAACTACCATTTAGATTAACCTTTTCCGTAAGGGTAGGTTTTCCTGAGATATCAACAATTTTCAAATTTAAATCCAACACTTTGTCAGACTCAAGGAATAAGGTGAATTGGGTTTTTACAGGGTTCGGAAGGATTTGTAAACTGGTAAGACCCGATAATTCATTGGTGCTGCTTATTGAAACCGTAAATTCATTGGTGATATAGACACAACCATTCGAATCGGTAACTTCAAGTGTATATTGGCCGCTTTGGGTGGCTTCATAATTTGGGTCTGTAGCTCCTTGAATAGGATTGCCATCCATGTACCATTGGTATATTACAAACCCATCCGGACCATTGAGCCAAATACTGAATGTCCCCATTACCGATTGAATATCAGTTGTAACCTCATCTGGTTCAGTTATTTCTATTTCAATTGTTCTTAAACATCCCAGTGCATCTGTTATTTCAGCTGTATAGATTCCAGGTCCCAAATCTTGTAATTCTGAACCTGTCATTCCATTTGACCAATTGATTTGGAAGGGACCATTGTCTCCAACAATTCCCAAAAGAATGGCACCATCTGCTGATCCAAAACAGGAAACATTATTTTGTGAAAGTATTTCTGTATCAAAGCCATTGCAATCGTCTACCACTTTATAAATAATACCTTGTCCTCTTGCAGCCATGAACAATTCTCCCAAATTATTTTCTCCAAAAGAACTGATTTGATTATTATTCCAATTATCTAATTCAACATTTGTCCAACCTCCATTTCCATCAGGTGTAATGGACCAAACACGACCAGTTACATAATCTGCATAAATATAATGACCATATAGTCCAGGAAAATCAGATCCCCGGTAAACATAACCTCCTGTAACAGATTTACCAGCACCATTCGAATTGACATATTCGTGCACAGGGTCTACATAAGTAATATTGTCATCGCATGAAAAGATATTAAAAATGTGAAATCCTTCATTGCACCGCCAACCGTAGTTTTCGCCCCCGGTACTTCCAGCAGGTTGGAAATCTATTTCCTCCCATGCGTTTTGTCCAACATCTCCAATCCATAAATCTCCGGTTTCTCGATCAAAACTGTACCTCCATGGATTTCGCAATCCAATCGCCCAAATTTCATCCAAAACGCTCATATCGTTGACAAAAGGATTGTCTGATGGAATGGCATAAGGAGAACCCCCATCTACATCAATTCGAAGCATCTTTCCCAATAAGGTATTTGGATTTTGACTGTTGTTCCATGGATCACCACCAGATCCCCCGTCTCCAGTACCAATGTATAAGTAACCGTCCGGCCCAAATTTCAATCCTCCGCCATTGTGATTCCATTCCGGTTGGTTTAATTCCATGATTAAAAATTCAGAATTTGGATCAGCGGTATTGGGATCATTTGCTGTTGAGAATCTTGAAACTCGTGTATGTCCCCCAGAACCGGTATAATTGACATAAAAATAATTTGTATTTGGGTAGTCCGGGTGAAATGCCAGACCTAATAATCCACGTTCACTGGCATCGTTCAAAACGATATTCGTAATGTCCAAAAACGGGGTAGGATGAACATCCCCATTTCCATGAACAATTTTGATTACACCAGGCTGTTCTACAATAAATAACCTATCATCCCCGGCATGGGCAATATCCACTGGTCTGAAAAACCCTGAGGCAAAGTTTTCGTAATTGATTAATATTTCTTGAGAAAAGGAAGGTATTTGAAATACAAAAAGGCAGCAGAAGAGTGAGAATAAATTTTTCATAATGGTTTGAGTTTGGTATCCAGTTCAAAACATCCAGTTCTCAATTATTTTCCTTTATTCAGAATTGGGAACTAGATTGCCACACAAAAAAGGGACAAATTCAGAGAATTTAAAATTTCTGCCTTATTTTGTAGGACGGTTTGCAAAGATAATAGTCTGCTCATTTGAAGCGTTTGTTTCGAAATCTGGAAAACCAATGATTGGTAAACAAGCCTTCAAATTTGGTTTAAATCTGCATTATGAAATATTTCTTCTCGGTTTGTTTGACCATGGCAATCCTGCCAAATTTGAATTTTGCCCAGGATATACCCACTACCAATATTTATTTATTTGAATTGGAACAAGAGTCTGATAGTGTGTTCTTATTCAAATCACCAAAGTATCTAACTGATTTTAATAAGGATGGATATAATAATCAACCCTGTTTCATTCGGGAAAATGAGCTGTTGATATCGGTCAGAAAAGCAGGGGAGGAACAAAATGATATTTATTCATTGAATTTAGAAAAAGGGACAAAACTTCAAATTACCAAAACGGTAGAGTCGGAGTATTCACCAACTCTAATGCCTGATTTATACAATTTTTCTTCCATACGTGTGGAAGCCGATGAAAATGGTACGCAGCGCCTTTGGCAATTTCCCATTTCCCGTCAGAATGATGGAAAACCTGTTTTTGAATATTTAATTGATATAGGATATCATCAATGGTTAGATAAATATCGGGTTGTGCTATTCATCGTTGATGAACCCAACTACATGGTAATTGCTGATGTTCGGGAAGGGTCAACAGAACAATTGGCCACAAATATTGGACGCTCTTTAAAAATAATGAATAATGGAAATCTAGCCTACATCCATAAGCCAACTGATTCTGTGTGGTATATAAAGGAATTAAATAGCAGAACCCTGCGCTCTGAAATCATTGTTGAAACACTTCCTGGTAGTGAGGATTTCACAATAATGGCAGATGGAACATTTTTGATGGGCAGAGGCACCAAATTGTTTAAATTTCATCCCGAAAAAAATGAAAACTGGATTGAGATAGGTGATTTCCGAGATTACAATATTTCAAGTATCACAAGATTAGAGGTTAGTAAAGGTGGCAAATTGGCCCTGGTTGGATCCTAGTTGTTTTCAATCTTTCCGTGCATTAACTTTTGAATCGTGAAAGTCAATTATTTACTTAATGTATTGGTATTTAGTGTTTTATGCTTCCCTGGGATTGCACAGAATCAAAATGCAAGTTATAATTCCGAAATAAAAGAATACCGAAAAGCTTATAAAGAGAAATTTTTGAATGCACCGAATTCGCCACTTTCCAAAAAAGATTTAAAATGTCTTAAGTTTTTCAAGAGCAACCCAAGCTTTAAGGTTATTGCTGATTTTGAGCGAACGGACGATGAGCAACCATTCAAAATGCCTACCTACAATGGGGATACCCATGATTACATAAAATTTGGAAATCTGAAATTTGAACTGAGAGGCCAAAAAATGCAACTATCAGTTTATCAAATTTTATGGATGCAAAGAATTCCAGGCAAGCAGTATCATCTTTTTGTTCCCTTTAAGGATTTAACAAATAGGGAGAAAACCTATGGTGGAGGAAGGTATTTAGATTTAAGCATACAGGATATTTCTGAAAGCAAAATTGTAGTTGATTTTAATAAATGTTACAATCCATATTGCGCTTATAGTGATGGATTTAGTTGTCCAATACCTCCGAGTGAAAATAATTTGGAAATCGAAATTTTAGCTGGTGAGAAAGATTTCAAACGAGATTAGGGATTAAGAAATGAAATAATGAAAGAATTAAGAAATGAATTTTATAGATCAATTGAACAGGGAAGTGTTTATTCCTTTCCCGCCAAAAAGGATCATATCTCTTGTTCCTTCACAAACAGAATTGTTGTTTGATCTAGGCTTAGATGAGGAAATCGTTGGTATAACCAAATTCTGTGTCCACCCATCCTCAAAAGTTATGGGAATAACGAAAATAGGAGGGACGAAAAACGTAAAGCTAAAAAGGGTTCGCGACTTAAAACCTGATTTGATTATTGCTAATAAAGAGGAAAATGACAAATCTCAGATAAAAACCCTGGAAAAAGAATTTCCAATCTGGATAAGCGATGTTTATGATTTATCAAGTGCAATTGAAATGATAGAACGGTTGGGGGAAGTTTTGGATAAGGCAGCTGCTTCAAACAGCCTAATTACTACTCTAAAGATTAGATTTAAGGAAATTGACAGTGCGACCTTCCAAAGCCAAAAATTATCCACAGCTTATTTTATATGGCGTAAACCCTATATGGTTGCCGGAGCAGGTACTTTTATTGACAAAATGCTTGAAAGAGCAGGGTTTCAAAATATTTTTAAAAGCTTAAATAGGTATCCTGAAATATCATTGAATGCTCTTAAGGAAATGCAACCCGAATTGATTTTACTTCCATCTGAACCCTTTCCATTTAAATCAAAGCATATGCTGGAATTTCAGAATATTTGTCCATCATCTGTCATTAAGTTGGTTGATGGAGAGCTTTTTTCATGGTATGGCAGTCGGCTATTGCGAGCACCTGCCTATTTTTCTAACTTGCGGCAGGAAATTGAGAAGGACACTAGCAAACATCTACAAAAAAATTAATGATTATGATTCGATTGGTAAAGACACTTGCTTTCTTAGTTGTTACGGCTACTATAGTTGGACAAAACCTTATTTCCTCACCAGATATTGTAATAGGAGAAATCATTGTTCAATTTCAAAACCATGTCGAAGGAAAAGTTTTTCTCAATAACCTTAAATCTGAATCCCTTACCTTTTCCAATCTCAAAATAAAAGAACAAATTTCAAAGAAGTGGAATATTTTCCTTTTACAATATGACGATGCTCGAATGGACAAATATTCAATTATGGATGAACTTCAAAATCAACCAGAAATAAAGCGTGTTGAATTCAATTATATGCTGGAATTTCGAGATAGTGTCCCCAATGATCCCTTGTTTGATACCCAATGGGATATGCAGATTATTGAGGCTCCATTTGTTTGGGGGGTAAATCCGGGAGGTGAGACTATTAATGGTGATGAAATTGTTGTTGCCGTTTTAGATAAAGGGTTTGAGTTGGATCACCCCGATTTAGTTGATCAAATATGGAAAAACCCGAATGAAATTCCCGAAAACGGATTTGATGATGATAATAATGGAAAAACAGATGACTCACATGGCTGGAATTTCATCCATGATTTACCCAACCATCCTGTAGAAAGACATGGTACAAATGTAATGGGAATTGTTGGTGCAAAAGGCAATAATAATATTGGACTTGCAGGTGTTAACTGGAATGTAAAATTAATGCCATTAGCTGCAGCAAATAGTGGTCAATTGTTTGCTGCATATGACTATGTATTTGATATCAGAAAAAAATACAATGATACAAATGGAGCGCAAGGTGGTTTTGTAGTTGCAACAAACTTATCGGCAGGTTTTTCCAGAGTACATTGTAGTGAAAACCCAATATGGGATTCCATTTTTGAAGACCTTGGAGCTATTGGGGTTTTAAATGTAGGGGCTACCGATAATGCAAACTATGATGTGGATATTGAAGGGGACATTCCTTCGAGTTGTGAAAGCGAGTTTTTAATCACTGTGACAAACACTGACATAGACGATGAAAAAGTAGAGAGTGCAGCTTTTGGTTTAAACAGCATTGATCTCGGAGCCCCTGGGAAAGCTACTACAACTACTACTTTATTTGCCCAGTTTAGAGAAGATTTCGGAGGGACTTCTTCTGCTAGTCCGCACGTTGCAGGAGCAGTAGCTTTGTTGTACGCTATGCCCTGCAATGATTTGGCTAATTTGGCTTTAGCGGATCCTCCTGCTGCAGCCCGATTGGTTCGGGATGCAATTTTTGAAGGAGTTGATCCTTTGCCTACCTTAAACGGAATAACCGTAACAGGAGGTCGGTTGAATTTGAAAAAAGCGATGCAATTTCTTCATGGTTTTTGTATTGCCAATGAGCTTAGAAATGAAAGAGATAATTATGCTTTCCAGGATATTTACCTTAAAAGTCAAGACCTATTGAACATTTACCCAAACCCAACTCAGGATATACTAAAAATTGATTACTCAAGTCCTGAATTCGGGCAGATGGAGATCAACATATTCAATACACTTGGGCAGTTATTATATAAGGAAGTTGTAACTGTGACACCCTTTGTACCTCAAACGATTATTGTGGATGATGTAAGAGATTGGGCTGCGGGTACTTATTTTGTAAACGTCGTAAATGATGATGAAAAGATAACTGAAAAATTTATCAAGGGGAGGTTTTAATACTAATTTGGAATTGAATCCTTTCAACAAAATATTTAACAAATAAGCAGTAAAATATATTTCATTTACGTTGAAAAAATGTACTTTTGCGACCGTTTTGAATTTTTCTAGATAGTCTATATAATTTGACTAATAAATAAAGTTCTGTAATTTATTGATTATCAGTTATTTGGCTCCGTAGCTTAATGGATAGAGCACCTGACTACGGATCAGGAGGTTGGAGGTTCGAGTCCTCCCGGAGTCACTTGAAAACCATTTTTGAAATAAGATTTGCGATTAATTGAATCAAAATTTGAAATCGTAAATCTAAAATTGATTCGAGATGTCTAAGGTTTGTCAACTTACTGGAAAACGGCCGATTACTGGAAACCATGTTTCCCACTCTAACAGAAAAACAAAAAGGCGGTTTTTGCCTAACTTGCAAAAAAAGCGTTTTTATATTCCTGAAACAGATCAGTGGGTGACATTAAAAGTGTCTGCCAAAGCTATTCGCAATATTAACAAACTCGGAATTTATTCTTATTTGAAAAAATTGCAACGAGAGGGTGTTAATACAGGTATCAAATTGTAATTTATTAAAGACAGATAAAAAGTAGAACCATGGCAAAGAAGTCAAAAGGAAATCGTCTTCAAATTATTTTAGAGTGTACTGAGCATAAAAATTCAGGAATGCCAGGTACTTCTCGTTATATTACTCAGAAGAATCGAAAAAATACTCCTGATAGATTGGAGTTGATGAAATACAATCCGATTCTTAAAAAGAAGACCCTTCACAGAGAAATTAAATAATATCTATTGAATGTTGGATAGATCATTGCTATTCAATAATTAATACTCATTATCAAAAAATAAAATCATGGCTAAAGTTTCGAAAAACGCAAGGGTCGCCCAACGTGCGGCAAACGCTGGTTCTGGTAGAGATTTTGTAAAAGTAGTGAAGAGTGTTAAAGATGAAACTACTGGAAAATACACTTACAAAGAAGTGATGATTCATAAAGATAAAGTGAAAGAATTTTTCGCTAAGAAATAAATCGAATTCAGGGATTTTCCTGATACTTTTCTGAAAAGGCTTTTCTTAATCCCGTTTAAGAAAAGCCTTTTTTGATTCTTCTATCGCAATACCGATACATCCTAAATATTTCGATATTATAGGCAATGTAATGGTATGATGAAATAATTATTAACCGAGAAGTGGACATTGGTTCCGATAATTATCGGGAAAGCCGCCAAATATTCAATCGCTGTGCGATGTCCATCCCTCAATTCTTAACCCACCAATGAGCTTTTTTAAAAAATTTTTTACCAAGGATAAAAAAGAGGACTTAGACAAGGGACTTGAGAAAACTAAGGATAGTTTTTTAGGTAAATTATCCCGTGCTGTTGTTGGAAAATCTACTGTCGATGTTGAAGTTTTAGATGAATTGGAGAATATCCTCATAACTTCAGATGTAGGATTGGATACGACAGTAAAGATAATAGAGCGAATAGAAGCCCGGGTGGCAAAAGACAAATACATCAATACCTCGGAATTAAACGAAATATTGAGAGATGAAATCGTTCAGTTATTGAGCGAAAACAATTCTGAGGATGTTGAGGATTATATTATTCCAGATGGTAAAAAACCCTATATTTTGTTGGTGGTAGGGGTGAATGGAGTGGGCAAAACAACAACAATAGGGAAATTAGCTCATCAATTTAAACTTCAGGGAAAGAAGGTAGTTATGGGTGCTGGAGATACTTTTAGGGCAGCAGCAGTCGATCAACTAAAAATTTGGTCGGAACGGGTTGGATGTGACTTCTATAGTAAAGGGATGAATACAGACCCAGCTGCAGTTGCGTATGAAACAACTGAATATGCCATCGAGAATAACTGTGACATTGCTATTATAGATACAGCAGGGCGCCTGCATACCAAGATTAATTTGATGAAAGAGTTGGGGAAAATCAAACGCTCGATAGGTAAAAAGTTGGATGGAGCACCTCATGATGTTTTACTGGTATTAGATGCTACAACTGGACAAAACGCTATTGAACAAGCAACGAAATTTACGGATGCTACTGAAGTATCATGTTTAGCCTTGACCAAATTAGATGGAACCGCAAAAGGTGGCGTAGCAATTGGCATCTCTGATCAATTCAAAATTCCAATTAAATACATAGGGGTTGGAGAGGCTATTGATAAACTACAAATTTTTAATAAAAGAGCTTTTGTAGAATCTCTTTTTGAAAATAAGTAAATCGCAATAATCCTAATCCAATGCGTTACGATGTTTGCATCATAGGAGGCGGAATAATTGGACTTTGTTCTGCTTATTATTTACAAAAAGAGGGAAAGTCGGTTGTTATATTGGATAAAGGTCCTGCCCACAGAGCCAGTTCACATGGCAATTGCGGTTATTTGAGTCCAAGCCATATTATTCCACTAAACGATTGGGGGTTAATTTTTAAATCTTTGAAATGGATTTTTAAGGAAGATGCTCCCTTTAGAATCAAGCCCAGACTCGATTTTGAATTATTCAATTGGTTTAGAGGATTTGCTTTAAACGCCAATAAAAAACACATTCATAAGGCAATGCAGGGTCGTCATAAGCTTTTGCAAAGTTCTAAACCACTTTACGAGAAGATGTTTGAGGAGGAGGAGATTGAATGTGAATATTCAAAAAATGGAGTCTTTTTTATTTATAAGGAGGAAAAAGGATTTGAAGAATTCTCAAGTGTGAATGAGCAATTGACAGCGTGGGGGCTTGATGCAAAGCCATATGTACAAAAAGCTTTACTTGAAAAAGAACCTGCCTTTAAAGAAGACGTTTATGGAGGTTGGCTTTATGAAACGGATGCGTTTTTAAAACCAAATATTTTGATAGAAAAGCTCAAGAAGATTCTGCTGACCCGGGGGGTTGCCTTTGTAAATGATTTTGGGGTTGATAAACTTGAAGTTATAAAAGGTAGAATTGAATCAGTTGGTAACAGCCAACAGTTATTTGAGGCAAAGCAGTTTGTTGTAGCTACCGGAGCATGGACCAAATTATTTTCCAAACTATTAAAATTAAAAATTCCAGTTGTCCCTGGGAAGGGATATAGTATAACAATGGAACCCCCCAAGAACATGCTTAGACATGCTTGTATATTTGAAGAAACAAAAGTTGCAGCAACACCCTGGAAAGATACTTTTAGATTGGGTAGCCTGATGGAGTTTACTGGTTTTGATGATTCAATAAATAGGATAAGATTAAATGCCTTGAAAGTGGGAGCCGAGCCTTACCTGAAAACACCTTACACTGACAAGGTTTATGAAGAGTGGTTTGGTTATCGGCCAATGTCAATGGATGGTTTGCCGATTATTGGAAAATCTCCTAAACATGAAAACCTATACATTGCTACTGGTCATGGTATGTTGGGGTTGAGTATGGGAACTGGGACAGGGAGATTGGTTGCAGAAATGCTTTGCCAGAAGCCATCACATATTGATCCTTCCTTTTATTCTATAGAAAGGTATTCTACTGAGGAATAAATTTTTCTAAAGTGTAAAAATGCTGATACAGAGGAT
>JBGTQJ010000077.1:15920-40027 GCA_041941305.1 Saprospiraceae bacterium | reverse complement strand
AAAAAGCAAAAACCCATGTGTTGAGTTTGGATAAAAACGGCTTGTTTCGCAAAAATAAAAAACTCGACATTGATGTCTATAATTACCGTATGGAAAAACTCAAATTGAAATAAAATATGAGGCATGGAGACCCAGGGCTTTCAGCAAATAAAATAAAAGCCAAAGTTCAATTTATATTTCTGGTGCTATGTATGCTAATGCTTTCTTCTTGTGCTTCCTGCAAACTAAAAATAAAGGAAGATTATCAATACTGGCGCAACCAAAAAACACCTGATAAACGGAAGTTCGATAAGTTTAAATGTTTTCCATTATTCAGATTAATTCATTGGCTTCCATCCATTCATCATTGAAAACAGTACTCAAATAGTTCTTCCCAGAGTCGGGGAGCAACATCACAACGACTGCATCTTCATCCAGTTGTTGCCCCACTTTCAAAGCGCCTGCAATGACCGCACCAGCCGAAGAGCCAACCATCCAGGCTTCTTTTTTGGCGGCTTGCCGGGCCATGCCATAAGCGTCTTTATCTGTAACTGTGATGACATCATCTATCAAATCGAGGTCAATTGTTTTAGGCAGAAAATCCTGACCTATACCCTCGATTTTATAGCCCTCCGCTTTACCGTTTGTCCCATCGTATAGATGGCGATATAGTGAGCCTTTTGCATCAATTCCAATTATTTTGATATTCGGATTCTTTTCTTTCAGGTATCGTGCTGTGCCTGTAACTGTTCCTCCGGTACCCATGCCTGCGATGAAATGGGTGATTTGCCCATTGGTATCCTGCCAAATTTCTGGGGCAGTTGTTTCGTAATGTGCAGATGGGTTATTTTCGTTTGCATATTGGTTTGGGCAGAAGGAGTTTGGTATTTCTTCTGTCAACCGTTCGGCCACTTTGTAATAACTTCTTGGGTCATCAGGATCAATTCCACAGGGACAAACGATGATTTCCGCTCCATACCCTTGAAGGATATGTCGCTTTTCCTGACAGACTTTGGCGTTCATCGTAAAAATAACTTTATACCCTTTCACCACAGCGGCCTGTGCCAGGCCAATGCCCGTATTTCCTGAAGTTGGTTCTATGATAGTTCCACCAGACTTGAGCAAGCCCAATTGCTCGGCGGCTTCAATCATTCGGATGCCAATGCGGTCTTTACTACTGCCCCCTGGGTTGAGGAATTCCATTTTACCCAATATCAGTGGCAGTAAGCCATTATTGAGCCGGTTCATTTTGACCAAAGGTGTTTTCCCAATCGAATGCAGAATGTCATCCTGGTATTTAATGCCTTTGTGGATGGAGGTTTCCATTTTAAAAGGTAAGAGCCTCCCTTTATTTATTGTATTTGTTGAAGAATTCATTATGACTTTTTTAATTGACAGTGACTTGTATGTATAATGGGGAAAATCACCCTACCTTAGTGGTTTTTGCTATACTAATGGTCATGGCATCTACGATGGATTCGTGCATGCCATAATACCTCTCCTTATCGGTACCTGTAGCATTCCAGACTACTCCCGGCATGGTGTTTAGTTCATACACCCAGAGTTTCCCACTTTGACCTACGCCTACGTCCACACTATAGTATCTGGGCATAAAATGACTGAGTGATTGGTCTACTTGATGTGCAATGGTTCTGAACCGTTCTGGCAGGTCATGTAGTTGGAAATAGGAAATCCGTCCCCCGTGGGATTGATTGCAGATGAAATTGTTGCCTGGCGCCACCCGGATGAAAAAATCCATGATCTCCCCGTTGTAAATGAGCATCCGCAGGTCATGCCTGCCAGAAATGCCCAGTTCCGGGATTCCGGAATCTGAATCCATAAGGGGTTGTACAATATAGTCCTTCATATTCCGTACCCGGGCCGAATCCACTTCCAAAAAATCAATCACCTCAATGCCTTTGCCCCGCTCCCCGTAGCGGGGTTTTAAAATAATCTTATCCGTTCTGAGATCCGAATGATTAGAGGCCGCCAGGAGCAGGGTACTGAGGTTGGGCATAGAAGTATCAAAAGTGGGAGGGATATAGTCCGGCAGAAAGACGTAAGTCAGCATTTTATCGGTGAGTGTATCGCTCATTTGCAAGTTGTTGATGCAGAAGACCCTGTTCCGGATGAGTAGATTTCTCAATTCATTAGCTTCAGGGAAGTTTTGCGGGAGGTCGGCATAGGAAACTGCGATTTCCGAGGCAGGAAGCTCAACCATGTTCCAAACACCATCCCTGAAGCCCCAGGACAGAACAGCCGAACCGTTTACTGTATTGGCAAAATGGGCAACGAACAGATTGATACCTTTCTGCTCGCAGAGTAGGCTGATATGTTCGTAGGTAGCATTTTCATTTTCTTTGTAAAATGGCTTTGCTTGCGGCGTTTGACTGGCAAGCGTGACGATCAGTAGCACATTGACGTGCCTATCTGCAAAATTATTTGAATGATTCATGCTTAGATTTTTTAAATTTTGAGCGATCTAATAATTCGATTTCGCAAAGACAACAGAAGAAATACCGTTCAGGCTTTCATACCTATCTCAAAAAATTTATACTTCATTAGGTTAGGTTCTGGATTTTTTGAAGCGCTAATTTTGTTTCTGAACGAAGAAGCCCGCAGCCTGATAGCCTTAGCTATCAAGGCGAGGAGGTGATGAAGTGCAGAGACAAAAGTAGCCTTCAAAATTTAGCCTAATGAAGTATATATTTCATCCCAAATGGTGTTTATCCGTAGTGACGAAGTAGAACCAAGCTCTTGCTATTGTTTATTAGCGGGAAATGGGTGAATAGTCGCCATAGCCAGCAGCACATAGTCTTCATCGACAAAGGATGAATCTCCGTTTTTTATTTCTCTGTCAATCTTATATGCAGCCCGAAAAATTACCCGTGGGAAAGGGGCAGAATCCAATGCTTGAGAACCGCAAACCATTCCCGTATGATTGGAGGTGACGTAATTACAGGAAGGATGCTTCATCTCGGCGATAAAACGATCACCTGGCTTGAAAATAGATCGTAAACCTTCTCTCCAATTACGGAAAAAGACTAATGCCTGAACCGGCACAGTTCCATCCGAATCACCGGCAACTGTAATGGTGATTTCGGCGCGCTTGTTAATGGCCACAGTATTGAAACTGGAGATGGTACCTGGGAGTAGATTGGGATCATTGGTTTCACTTTGTAGAATTAGTTCCGGCTGGAAATTTTTATTTTTTTTAAGCATGAAAACCCCTTGTAGCTCAGATTCGCTACCCTCAGTTGAGAAACCCGCAATCACAACCATGTCTCCATTATTGTTAACGGCAATACTTTTATCATAAATGCCTAACTTGGGTTCAATGGCAAAGTCCTTAAAAATGCCAGTGGCTCCCTCTTCGTTGATTTTAAATTCGGTTTCACTTTCAATTATGGTCGTCATCTCTCCGGCATTCAGTTCGTAGGCATAAATTCCTTTTCCCCCTTCCCACTCACCGACAAAGAACACAGTGTCTGCATTTGCTGTTACGCCACGGTAATTACTAAACGTTACTCCCGGATGACTGGGAACTTCATGTTCAGACGGAGTGCCAATAATTTCGATCAATTTGCTGCCGTCATAGCAATAGATGCCCTGGCCGCCATTATACTCTCCATTAAAAAAAGTTCCGGCTGCGGTGGCGACTAAATTAATACTGAAGTCGGTCCAACGCTTAATGCCCAGCGACTCGGAACCGGAAGTCGTATCTGCAATGAGTTCCATTTCACCCGTTTCCCTGCGGTAGACGTAAACCCCTTTTTGATGAATTAGACCTCCTCTATTTTCTTCATCCAGGGCGAAGTAGGCAGTTACATAGGTGTCGCCGGTGATGGGGTGAAGGGTGGGATAGCCGAATGGTATCACCGTATCGATGAAAGTGACATTCTGGCCAGGAAGATTTTCCTCACGGCGAAAGGAACGATAAGCGCCTCCTCCAGGCAGGTAATAAATCCCTCCGTCGCTGTTGGCATTCCCATCAAACGAACATACGTTGCCCATCAGGCCGGAATCTGTGATAAAACCGACATCACAAGCGGAGATGGTTTTAAGTTTATTATGGTCTTTGGGGTCAATAACGACTTGATCTCCTTTTCCCAAGATGTGAGTATAAGAGATGTAATCAGGTGCTGGTTTAGATTTTTTCATCTTATCTAATTTTTAAGTTGAAAGATCAAATAATTCAATACCACAAAGGTGAGGAGAAAATGAAGACTGGGCTTTCACACACATTTCAAAAATTTGACATTTCATCCCAAAAGGCGTTTTTTCCAAAAGCAGACCTGTAAAAAAAGGTGAAGCCGTTTGCACAATGATCCCAAATGTTTTGCAATTGATTCCAAATGCCGAGACCTCACCAAAGACCATTTTTAATTTAAATAGCTTATTATCAATAGACTTGTTGCTAAATAGTAATTGAAGATATGAAATTTAGATTTTTGAATCAGATGAAGCTCTTTTTTGAAGGAATAGCCTTAGCTATTGCTGAAAAAAAAGCTGAAATAGGATTTAAAAAGATATTTTCATATACCAATTAATTATTTGGCAACAAGTCTAATAAATTTAGGTAGGATATATATGACAAGGCAGGCATGCCAAAATATCAACCTACAACTAAAGTTGCGGGTTGCGGGTTGAAAAACTCCTCAGTTCACCGCATCTCTCATATCAGAAGGTGATCGGCCATACACTTTTTTGAAGGTCCTGGAAAAATGGCTCAAGGAAGAAAAGCCAGTCTCAAAGGCTATTTCGGAAAGGTTGAGCCGGCCCTCTTGCATGAGATTGGTCGCTACTTCCAAACGTACCGAACGGATAATGTCACTGATCCCCTGATTGGTCAGTGCCTTGAGCTTGCGGTAGAGCGCCATGCGGCTGACACCAAAATGTTTGCCGATGAGTTCGACGTTGAGGTTATGGTTGTCGAGGTTTTTGGTGATGAATTTTCTCAGCTTCAACATAAATTCATCTTCTGATTTAAATTGATCATTATCGGTTGGAGGTTTGCCTTGTGAACCAACATACCTCGCCTGCAACATCCGTCGGATTTCAATCAGTTTTTGAATGCGCAACGTTAATTCCTGTGGGCTGAAAGGTTTGGTCAAGTAGGCATCCGCCCCTCTTTTGAAGCCCGTTAATCGGCTTTCCAATGAGGCTTTGGCGGTCAGTAAAATAATGGGGATATGGGATGTAATAAAATTGGTCCGAACAGTTCGGACGACCTCAAAGCCATTCTTTTTGGGCATCATCACATCGGAAATAATTAAATCAGGTACATGGGTCAGAGCTTCATTGATGCCTTCTTGCCCGTCACGGGCTTCCAAAATTTGATATTTTGATTCATCAATACATGCTCTGATATAGGCCCTCATTTCATCATTGTCTTCAACAAGCAGCAAGGTCAATTTTTCATTTCCCTCTTCTAAAAGAGGCACTTGTGGAATTGTTGCATTAGTTTGGTTCATAACATTGACAGGCTCATCAAAAACAGGTAGGAGCATTTCTTCTTCCGAAACATTAATGTCCTGTATAGGTAATCCTGCATCGACTGCCCGCAACTCTATTTTAAAAGTCGTTCCAATCCCCATTTCACTTGTTGCGGAAATTGTTCCCCCTTGTAATTCCACCAATTCTTTGACTAACGATAATCCTATGCCTGTGCCTCCCTGCACTCGAGTGGACGAAGCATCCACCTGATAAAAGCGGTCGAAAATCCGTCTCAGGGCTTCTTTTTCCATACCAATGCCCGTGTCTTTGACTATTAATCGGATGAATTCATTTTCTTCTTTTTTCATCTTACTCAATTGCACATCAATAAACCCATTGTCAGGCGTAAACTTGATGGCATTAGACACCAGATTGTAAATAATCTTGTTCCATTTGTTTTTGTCAAAATGCGTTTTCCAACTGTCCAATTCACAATTGAAGAATAATCTTTGTGCCTTCTTTTTAGCTAGTGGTTGGAATCGTTGAAGGAGTTCGCTGGTATAGTCGACAATGTCGCCACGGGCCACTTCCACCTGCATTCGCCCTCCTTCCAATTTGGACAAATCCAGCATCTGATTAATCAGGGTGAGCAGTTGTTTGGCGTTTTTAAAAACGCCAAATAACTGCTGTCGTATCGGACGACTTTCATTTCTTTCGAGAAGTTGTTCAAGAGGGCCAATAATAAGCGTCAACGGTGTTCGAAACTCATGAGTGATATTAGAAAAGAATCGAGTTTTGGCTTTGTCCAGTTCTTTTAGTTCTTCGGCTTGTTTTCGAATGGTAAGGGTTCGTTTCTGTACTTCCGCTTCCAACCGTTCTTTATCTTTTTTAAGCGCCAGTTCCCTCCTTTTTATGAAGAAAACAGTCAATCCAATTACGGCAAACAAAAACAAGCTCAGAAACCAGCCTCGCATATAGAAGGGTTTGAGTATAGTGATCCTCAATGATAGTTCCTTTTTTGACCAGCCCTTACTTAGGTTTTGCCCTTTTATTCTAATAGTATAATTACCATAAGGCAGCGTTGTTATTCGAAGGTAGTTTTCATTGATATACTGCCAGTTGTCACTATAACCTTCTATTTTATAGGCATACAGATGTCGCTTGGGTAGATCAAAATCCAATAAAGCAAATTGCAATTCAAAAAATTTATCATTTGGTCGAATTTCGATTTCTTCGGAATAATTCAAAAGTTGGGTCTTGTCCGTTGCTTTTTTAGCCTCTTTTTCCAAAACAAAAAGGCCTGTAAATGCCATGGGTGATTCATTGGCTAATTCACCAGTAAATGTCTTTGGATGAAAAGAGATCAATCCTCCCAGACCACCAAAATAAAGCGTCCCGTCCTTCGCCTGATAATGTGAACAGGTGTTGAATTCATTGTGTGTTAATCCATCTTCTACCAAATATGTTTTTAAAACCTGATGGCTAGGCTTATCCATACATATGATACCTCGGTCACTTGGTATCCAAAGTCTGTTATAATCATCCTCATAAATGGCATAGAGATAATTAATGGGCAAACCATCCTCCTTTGTGAACTGCTGGATAATGGGTTTAGAATTCTCATCATTAGGGTGCTGCCATTTTATAATTCCTCCTCCTCTCGTCGCCAACCAAAAAACACCTTCCTCATCCTCGTGAATATGCATAATATGGTTAAAGGGTAAGATATTGGATTTGTCAAAGTGTTGAAGAATCCCTTTTTCTTCATTAAATAGAAAAACACCGTTACTGGTAGCCGCCCAAATACCTGAATCATTTTGATGTAAATGATAAACCGTGCTTTTTTGCATCAATTCGTCTTTGGGATTACCGCTTACATATTTTTTAAAGGGCAATACTTTATCATTGATAATGTCAATGTATTCAAGTCCGGCGGATGTTCCGACAAGAAATTTATTTTCTAATTTGGAAGATTTAATACTGAAAATTTCTCGTCCTTTTAATACAGGAAAAGAGGTAAACTTTTTAGTTCTCAAATCCTTCTTGCTTCCCAATATGTTCCGACGATAAGTTCCAAAAATTAAGACACTGTCTTGGTAAGCCAGTGCATGCCCCATGGCAGGTATTGGAGGGGATTTGGAAAGCGCATTCTTTTTGGGCAACCAGGTAAAAATACCTCGATTTATAAAATGGATATTACCAAATTCATCTTCTGTGATCCCCCTACAATCTGATAAATCCCATTTAGTTTGATGAATCAATCGAAAAGGATTTTTTTTCACACCAGTTTTGAGAACTCCCTCTGGCGTACACCACCACATGTAATCCTCGCTTTCTGTAAATCTTAAATGAGGGATATGAATATTTTCATTATCTAATAGTGTGTTAAAGTGAAACAGTTTTGCTCCGCCCTTGTCAATTACATAACTTTGACTACGTGTATGTACATACCAAAAACCGGTATAGTCTCGATGAAAAAAAGTTTCTCCCCTCAGTTTCGATTCTTGGCCGATTGAAATCAAATCAAGTGTTCCCTTTTCATCTGAAAAAGAAAACTGTTCTAGCTCCTTATTTTCATTGTCTCTTTGCCAAACATTTATCTTCGGTTTGTCGGGTATCGAACTTCCATTGGATAACCAAACTGTTTGGTCTTCTCCATACCAAATTCCACATGTAAAACCAGGCAATTTGTATTGCTCCAAAATATCTCCTGATTGGTTGATACAAACTACCTCAGATTGATATCCCAGCCAAATATTATCTTGCCCGTCTATAGTGACAATATGGAATCCCGTTCCTTTGCGTTCATATATTTTTTGGAATTCCCCTTGCTCATAAAGATAGAGTTGCCCAGAGTTGGTGGATAGCCAAACTCTTTTTTGCAAATCAAATATTCGTGGAAAAATAATTCCTTCAGTTTTAAATGGTAATGTTTTAAAATATGTATCGATTGATACCGCTTTTTCTGTCCTTTTATCAAAAATATCAATAGCCGTTCCTGTATCTGAATAATACAACCATAAATTGCCTTCTTCATCCTCCTGAATTGCTTTCATCCATTTATTGCTATGTAAACCATGTTCTTCTTTTGTATAGAGCCGAAAAGAATAACCATCATACCTGTTCAACCCATATTGTGTTGCAATCCATACAAAGCCTTCTTTATCTTGATGGATAGCAGTGGTCATTAAATTGGCAAGTCCGTCATCGGTGGTGAGAAGTTGGGCCTCGTAAATGTATTCTTGGGCAAAAAGTGAAGCATCTATTCTAATCAATAATAAAACCAATACGCTAAGAATGTAGCATTTAAAAGGTGTAGTTTTAGCCTTAACCATTACAGTTAAATAAAAGAAGATTCGCATTGCCTGAAATTGAAGAGCAAAGAAGGACGACAACAGCATTCAATTAAATCGTTGAGTTGTTTGTTATTCTCCTAAATTCATTGGCGGTATCAATTGCTGCAGTCTTTGTTTAAATCTGTGTAGTTCCGGGTAAATCATGACCTAGAAATACCTGTATATGATCTTTACCCATTCCATCTTCTGCCAAAAAGGTTGCCCTGGTATGACGTAGCGTGTGCGGCGTCACTTCTATTGAACTAATAACAGCTGCCTCGGCGATTTCTCTTACAATTTGCTGAATTCTGCGATTGGTAAATCTGGTACCTCTTTGACTTCTAAATACAGGCCCGGTTTTTCTTTTTTTCAACTGGGTTGACAATAGCCGGGCTAAATGCTCCTCAATGGGCACTTCTCGTCGCTTATCGCCCTTCCCCGAGCGAATAACGATCCCCAATTCCTCGAAATAAATATCGTCAGCGTTCAAGCTGGTAAATTCGTCTACTCTCGCCACTGTTTCAAACAAAGTTTGCATCATCAAACCAGTCTGCAACGATTTTTCATAAGCTGCATTGATAAAGTTCTGATATTCCTTTCTGGATAAACGCCTTACAGCTCCTCTGTTTTTCTTCTCCGGTTTTAACTCAAGTCTTTTTCTGACCTCTTTAAAAATGTATTGCGACTGGCTGTAAGTGACACTTTCTTTAGCGAAATTTTTCGCAATGAGATTAATGATATTCTTGAAACCCGGTGTATTCGCAATTTCGTATTCTATTCTTGAATAGCGAAAAGGTAGCATTTTTCAGCCGAAATGAATAGTGTTTTTCGAAAAATACGACCAGTTTTTTCGCACTCTGCCTCCTATGCGAAATCTGAATCCTGGCCTTTTCGTGTAGCTACCCCGAATTTTAGTTACTGTTTTTTTAATTCAAAATACCGCTCAATGCCTAAGATGACGATCCTGAACGAACGAGAAATCAAAAAATATGATGAGCCTCCATACTTTTAAAGCCAGAATAGAAAGCAGTTTTTAACGCTGCCCAGCAAGCTTCAGGAACAGTTATCTTCCTTTCACACTACTACCAATAAGGTCTGCTTCCATCTAACTTTTGCTTACTTCAAAGCTTGTGGCCGGTTCTTTACAAGGGCTCGATTTCGGACAAGAGATATAGAATTCGTTTGTAGGCGATTAGGCATCTCCGCTTTTGCCGTTGAAAGATCTGATTAAAGCCGGGAGACTTTCGGTCGGAAGATGCTTCACTCCCTGATGAAAAAAAGTACTACTTCTTCGACAACTGTATCCTAATCAGAGGCAACTGTCCCAGAAAAAACAAAACATTAGGCGATGGCATGAACAGTATGAAACCAATGAGGAAGACAGCTATTATAATATATTGGAATCCTACTCTCTGACCTTGCAAAACAAGTAGCTGCAATTGTGAAATTGCTTCACTTCAATCGGCAAACTTCGGACAAAAATATCATTGAGGTCATCCAAGACTTTAGAGTGAAAGATGGAGCGATAACCAAATCAGTCCCCACTGATTTTTTGCCAGATAAAGAAAATGCCATCATTTTTGACGATAAGGGAAAATTCAGAATTTCTTTATTCAAGATACTTTTATTTTCCTCCGCCTGTCAGGCTATCAGAAATGGGAGTTTGAATCTCAAGTATTCTTACCGGTACAAGGCTTTCGATGAATATCTAATCCAGGATACGATCTGGAAACATGGCTCAGGACAACTATTGGAACAAGCAAATTTCTCCCATCTAAACTCAATTGATGATTTACTTCTTTCGCTGAAAAAGAAAATCGAAGAAGCGTTCCGCAGCACCAATCAGGGTATTTTACTTGGTGAGAACAAGTTCATGCGTTTCAGAGATAACGGAAAGTTTAGCGTTACAACTCCAAAAGTAGAAGAAGCAGATACGGAAATACTTGATGATTTGTTTCCAAATGCGAAGATTATCCCTTTATCAGAGGTATTGGCCATGGTCAACAATGCGACCAGATATCTGGACGATTTTATCCACCTCCAACCCAAATATCAAAAAAAGCGACCGAAGAATGCTTTGTTTTTTGCAGGAATAACGGTCTATGGCTCTAACCTGGGAATTCCCACCATGACCAATTGGTGGCAGAATCCTGCAAGCGGCTGATCAAAAACGCTATCATCTGCTGGAATTATTTTTACCTGAACCACTCCATTCAGGAAGCAAATACAGAAAGGAGGAAAAAGGAAATTGTTGAGACCGTAAAGTCCGGTTCTGCGATGGCTTGGAAATCTGATACTTAACACTTAGCCTAAGTATCGGATACCTCCGAGGTATGCAATACTTCAAGGTAATAAACAGCTGATTATCAATTCAATACAAAGTTTTTATTTTCCATTGAACATATAAAACCCCTGCCCGTTTTATATCAAATACTTACCAAAAATGACAAAGGCCATGAGAGATTGAAGCTTAAAGTATTATTGGTTAAATTGTCAAATTCTAATTGTTTAAGTGGGTTGACCTATTAAAAACCATGTTTTAATAGGTCAACCTACTGAACTCAAAAAAAATAATAAAATGCAGTTTAAAAGAATCGTATGGAATGCAGCCATTGCTATGTCAATGCTGTTCGTTTTTGCTGCTTGCAGCAATGAAAATCATCAAAATAAGGATACCGAAACTCAAGATGTCCTTGATGAAAATCCCGCTGAAGATATTGATTTTAAAGAAACATTCAATTGGGATAAAAATCAACTCGAACGAGATGCCACCTATACAGAAAGTGGTGAGATCAAATATTCGTACAAGGTTTTCAAAGAAGACCCTCCCATTACAATGACCGCAGATTTGAAAAAACCAAATGAGGTAAGTCCAACAAAAACAAAATATAAAGAAAGGCCTTCCAGTACGCCCAAAAGGTTGGAAGAACCCGAAATAGAGGTAGAATCCAATTCAGCAGAAGTGCCCCAGGCAAATATCAATGAAGCGGCAATTTTGGATGACATTTCTTTCAATCGACCGCCGCTTTTCGATAATGCCTGTCTGACAGCCGAGAATCCCGAAGATTGTTCCAATGATGCCGTTCAGGCATGGATGAGAGAGCATTTGGATTATCCCAGCCCAGCCCTGGAAGAAGGACACGACGGTTATGAATACGCCACCTTTACAGTTCGTCCAAACGGTCAGGTATTTTGGTCTGACATTGAGGTGAAGTCGAAAGACAAGCCTTGCGATGGATGCAAACAAGCGGTCAAAGCAGCAATTGCCCAAATGCCGGATTGGTTGCCTGCCCTGAGAAATGGAAAAGCAGTGTCTTCCGAAGTGGCATTGCCAGTTAAGTTTCTGTATATCGGTCAATAAAAGACAGCGGGGAATATTAGTTTTAGAGGCAACGGGAAGGACTGGTACGTGTTGAGAATTCCTGATAAGGAAATGCCGAACCAACTGGTGCTTTATGAAATGCAAAACGACAAATTGGCGATGAAACAAACATTGGCTTTCATTTCCTGTGATAAAAAAGGATGTGAGCAAATGGATTCGTGGTTGCAGGATATTGATGGTGATACGAAATTGGACATCATTCAGAAAACTCAAACGACGACCAAAGGGGGAAAGGTCAAAAAAGCAAAAACCCATGTGTTGAGTTTGGATAAAAACGGCTTGTTTCGCAAAAACAAAAAACTCGACATTGATGTCTATAATTACCGTATTGAAAAACTCAAATTGAAATAAAATATGAGGCATGGAGACCCAAGGCTTTCAGCAAATAAAATAAAAGCCAAAATTCAATTTATATTTCTGGTGCTATGTATGCTAATGCTTTCTTCTTGTGCTTCATACAAACTAAAAATAAAGGAAGATTATCAAGACTGGCACAATCAAAAAACACCTGATAAACCATTGGACTATCGGGTTTATTTGATCGGAAACACTGGAGATTCAGGTAGAAATGGACTTCCCCCAACATTGAAAATACTGGGCGAACAACTCAAAAATGAATCGGAAAACAGTGCCGTCATTTTTTTGGGTGATATCGCTGCTTCCAATGGTTTGCCTGATAAATATCACCCAGACCGAGAGCGTGCCGAACGGGATTTAAAGGCGAAATTGGACTTTGTGAAAGATTACCCAGGACAGCTTTTCTTTTTGCCTGGCGATCTTGAATGGAAAGGAGATGGCCTGGGTGGTCTGCGTCGACAAGAGGATTTTATTGAAGCCTATTTGAATCGTGGAAATGTTTTTTTGCCCGATGAAGGATGCAGTGGCCCTGAGGAAATTGAGCTGACCGACGAGTTTGCAATTGTGGCTTTTGACAGTCAATGGTTTTTGGCAGATTGGGATGAGGTCTCTGAACTGAATGAAGCATGCGACATTCGAAATAAAGAAGTGTTTTTTATGGAGTTACGCGATGCCCTGCGCGATTTTCGCGGCAAAAATGTTCTGCTTATCGCTCACCATCCAATCATTTCACAGGGCCGATACGGCGGAAAATACTCCTGGAAAGAACATCTTTTCCCACTTTCGAACTGCAATCCCCCAAAATACATTCCTATGCCTGTATTGGGTACTTTAGCGACTTGGTTTAAAAGCGCTACTGCCACTCGACAAGACCTTTCTCACCCAGTTTATAAAGAATATATAGATGCTGTGGAAGAAGTAATGGACTATCACGGCCGGGCTATATTGGCAGCTTCTCATGAACAAAATCTACAACTCGAAACGGACGGCGAAGTTGTCCAAATTATCAGTGGCGGAGGTTCAGAAAAAGATCCCGTTTCCTTGGGGCTTCATACCCCATTCGCTTATGGCGGATTGGGGTATTCTGTTTTAAATGTATATGAGGATGGCGAAGTCTGGGTAGAATTTTTTGGAACTCAGCTTTCATCCAATGATACTTTGGAGCGGAGAGCTCTGAAGCCTGTGCTCTTGTACCGCCAAAAGCTCCGCGACCCGCTGCCCAGCCTTGAAGAACTCACCCCAGATGAATTTCCCGAGTATGAAAAAGGATTGGATTCGGTGTCTGTTTCCGTTTTGGAAAGGGGCGAAATTTGGGATATGGGACATTTTTTGTGGGGAAAATTATGGACAGAAGAATATTACAAAGACATCAAAGTGCCGGTATTGGACATGGTGACCTATGACGGGGGTGTGAAGGCATTCAAGCGAGGTGGCGGATTTCAAACCAAATCGCTTCGCTTGAGGTCAGAAGTCAATGACCGAGTTTGGCAAATGCGATCATTGAAAAAAAGTGCTGAACGGTTGTTTTATCCATTGAATAAAACCTTCGTTCGCGAAATTTTGAAATACCAGTTTACGGCAGGCAATCCTTATGGGGCCTTCATCATTCCCGAATTGGCTGAATCTGCTGGCATTTTACACACCAATCCGAAATTATATTATGTGCCGAAACAACCAAATTTGAACAAATTCAGCAGTGTTGGCGGCGAATTGTACCTGGTCGAAGAGCGACCCGACGAAAAATATTGGAACGATAATGCCGATTTTGGGTATCCGGACGAAATTGTTTCCACCTTCAAAGCTCTTGAAGAGCGCATGGAAAGCGACAAAGCGGTCATTGACCAACCGAAGTACCTACGAGCCCGATTGTTCGATAATTTGACAGGCGATTGGGATCGGCACCAGGACCAATGGCGGTGGGCAGAAATAGAAATGGAAGATTCAGATAAAAAATTATACCAACCCATTCCACGCGACCGAGACCAGGTCTTTGCCAATTACGGTGGGATGATTTTACATATCGGGCGGTTGCTCGCCCCTTTTTTCAAAGCCTCAAACCCCTTCGACGATTCTATTTCAAAATGGGAATCCAAGTGGTTGAATTATCAGGCTCGTGACCTCGACCGGGCATTTTTAAATGAATTAACCTGGGAAGATTGGGAAAAGGAAATTGCTCATTTACGCGAAAATCTGACGGATGAAGTCATTGAAAATGCCGTTGGAATTTTACCCGACACCTTATATGAATCAATGGCTCCAAAGATTATTCAAGGACTGAAATCACGCCGAGATAATTTGACGCAATCTTCAAGATGGTTTTATGATTTTTTAAATAAAAAGGTGAAAATTGTTGGCACGCATCAGGAAAACCTGTTTTTGATTGACCGGATGAATAATGACCAAACCAAAGTAACCGCCTATGAAATCAGTAAAAAGGGAGAACGACAAAAGATTTATGAACGTATAATAGATAATAAAATCACCAAAGAAATTGAACTATACGGTTTGGAAGGCGATGACCGATTTGAGGTAAAAGGAAAGTCTAAAAACAGCCCCATCTTGCGCTTAATTGGAGGGCTGGGTGAAGATGTATTTAAAGACAACTCTTCTGTATCGGGATGGACTCGAAAGACCAAGGTATATGACGATTGGCATGAGCACAACAAGGTCGAAGGCAATTCGGAAACCGAAGACCAGCGTTCGAATCGAAAAGAATTGAACAGTTACGGCTTTTGGCATGAGACTAAATTTAATCGGGTAATGCCCTTACCAATTTTTGGATTTAATCCTGACGACGGATTGTATTTCGGAGCAAGTGCCAAGTTTTTCCAGTATGGTTTTAAACGAGAGACTTTCCATACACTGAGCGCAAAATTTGCAAGCTCGACCAGCGCATTCGGGCTGTATTACACAGGTGATTTTCATGATGTTTGGGAAAAGAAAGATTTTTATTTGGATATAGTCGCCGAATCACCTCAATACACCAACAATTTCTTTGGACTGGGAAATGAAACCGTGCGAAAATTTGAAGATTGGAGAAATGAATACTATCGCGTTCGCCGTGAAAAGTACAGCATTTTTCCTGCCCTGAAAGAGCGAACTGAAGCAGGAACGTTTTTCGTTTTTGGACCCTTTGCCGAATTGATAAAAATAAAGGATACCGAAGGCCGTTTTTTGACTTCTGATGCTACAAATGTTCGACAGGAGGTTTTTGAGTATCAATATTTCGGCGGTTTCAAAATGATTTTTAATTATGACAATGTAGACAATGACTGGAATCCCGAACGTGGTTTTCGATTCAAAAGTCATCTACATTGGAAAACGAATTTGAAAGATTTTGACCGCAATTATGCACAAATAAAAAGTTCAATGACGCTTTATTTACCAATCGGAATTCATGACAGATGGTTATTTGCAACACGTATTGGAGGCAGTCATAACATTGGAACTTTTGACTTTTTCCAGGCCTCTTTTTTGGGTGGTGATGTGAACCTGAGAGGTTTCGGAAGTGAGCGTTTTGCAGGTCGAACTGCTTTTTATCACAATAACGAAATGCGCGTATGTCTGCTTCATAAGGATAGCGAAAAAAATCATTTGCCCATGACTTTCGGAATTGCTCCGGCATTTGACTATGGAAGAGTTTGGATCAATGACGAGCACTCCAAAAAATGGCATTATAGCTATGGGGGAAGTGTTTGGTTAGCACCTTTTGATTACCTTGCTGTTACTTTCGGAATGATGAAATCTTCGGAACAAAAGCGATTTACTATAACTATCGGGTTTGATTTTTAATCTGGCTAATTTAAAAATTCCAGATAGCCTGATTGACTTTCAAAATTTAAGCATGCCAAAGATCTTTTTACACAACCTCTTCTACCCAGATGGTTTTCACATTCACAAATTCTTTGATGCCATGATGGCTCAATTCTCGCCCATACCCACTTTGCTTGATTCCGCCAAAGGGCAATCGAGGGTCTGATTTGACCATAGCATTTACAAAACAACAGCCCGCTTCCAGTCGGTTGGCAGCAATAAATTCGCCTTTTTCCAAATCCTGTGTAAACACAGCAGCCCCCAAGCCAAATTGAGTATCATTCGCAATACGAATTGCGTCATCTTCATCTTCCGCTTTAATCACAGAAGCCACTGGACCAAATAATTCATCTTCATAAGCGGGCATTCCTGGCTTTACCTGGGTCAAAATAGTGGCAGGATAAAATGCACCTTCTTTATCTTTCGGAATTTCACCTCCTAGAATACACTCAGCTCCTTTATGGATGCTTTCCAATACCTGATTGTGTAATTCTTCTCTCAAGTCAAATCGTGCCATCGGGCCGTAATCTGTTTCTTCTTTCGTCGGAAGGCCCATGACAGCCTTTTCCATTTTTTCTTTGAAAAGCTGCAAAAAATCATCGTAAACCTCTTTGACAACAATAAACCTTTTAGCGCCGATACAGCTCTGTCCTGCGTTCAGAAGGCGCCCCTCTTTGCAAATTTCCGCCGCTTTTTCCAAATTTGCATCACTCAAAATGACATAGGCATCGCTTCCACCCAACTCCAAAACCGTTTTTTTGATATTTCGTCCAGCCGCTTCTGCAACCGCGCTACCGGCAGGGCCGCTTCCAGTCAATGTGACTGCTTTAACCAGTGAGTGGTTAATCACCGCCTCAACGTCTTTGCTCGAAATCGCCAAATTGGCAAACAAGCCTTCATCAATTCCCGCCTCATTAAATATATCTTCAATTGCCTGTGCGCATCCTGGCACGTTAGAGGCATGTTTCAACAAAGCTCCATTGCCCGCCATCAAAGCTGGCGCGGCAAAACGGAAAACCTGCCAAAACGGAAAATTCCAGGGCATCACAGCCAGGATCAATCCCAAAGATTGATGCTGAACATAGCTTTTGGCTGCCTCCGTTTGTACACTTTCGTTCTTTAAGAATTCACCCGCTTTTTGGGCATAATACTCACATACCCAGGCACATTTTTCGATTTCCGAACGAGATTCTTGAATGGTTTTGCCCATTTCCCGGGTAATCAAAGCCGCATATTTTTCACTGTTTTCTCTTAAAATATAGGCAGCGCTATTTAATTTTTCGCCTCGGTAGTCGAAATGATAATTGCGCCAAAACTGCCAGGCTCTGTGCGCTTTTTCAATCTTTTCATTGACTGTCTTTAAATCAATTTTGTTGTATTCCTTGATGAGTTCACCTGTTGCAGGATTTGTCGCTTGCATCATTTTGTGTTTGGTTTCTATATATTGCTGCAAATCGAAGTTGTCTCAAAAGTCCTTCTTAGCTGAAGGTCTTTTGAGACAACCCAAAAGGCAGTGGAAAAATCAAAGTGAGAAAGTAAGTGATCATGCAAAATTATCTTTTGCTTTGCCGACAGCATTGCCGCAAAAGCGGCTCGCTGTCGCCAAAGGTGGTTTTAGGAGGGGACTTATTGATAAAAATCTGATTTTCAGATTTTTATCAATAAGTCCCCTCCTAACCTCCAGGACTGCGACGAGCTGTGTGTAAAAAAAGTTTTTACACAATGTACTTATTTCCCATTATCCGGATAATCAATCACATCCGGTTTTTCATTTTTGTATTTCAATGTTACGGGAGCATCTATTTCCACAACTCGAATTTCCGTTCGGCGGTTGTACTGGTGTTTAAGTTCAGGACATTCCGTGTTGTCATCGCATTCATTTCTGAGTTGAGATTCACCAAAACCAAAAGTTTTGATTCGACTCTCTTCAATGCCTCTCGCAACCAAATAGTCTTCTGCCGATTCAGCTCTAGCAAGAGACAAGTCCAAATTGTATTGTGCTGAGCCACGACTGTCTGTATGTGCTATTAATTCTATTTCCATACTTGGGAAGCGATGCATCAATAAAGATAAGGCATCCAAATCGCGCGCTGCTCCCTTTCTGATGGAGGATTTATCGAAGTCATAAAATATTTTATCGAAAATGATGACAGATCCTTTTTGAAGGGACTGATTTGCAATCGTTTCGCCAATTGATTTTAAGGTAATAACAGCAGCAAGTTGGTTTTTGTCGGTATATGTAGAAAGGATTATTTCACCTTGTTCAAAACCGTTTTTCTCCACCAATATTTTAAAGGTGCAATTTCGAGGCAGACAGTGATAAAATGTGCCGTCCAAATTGCTAAATAAAATTTCTTTAGAATTATCGCATTCATTCACCATTTGAATTCTTGCTCCCGAAACTTCGACACCTGAAATTTCCTCTATTATCCTTCCTGACAGAACAACACATTCTTGGGGTTGTAGTGAAATATGAATGCGTTGTAAATCTGCTTGATTGACCGTCGAATGAAGAACATCCTGACTTTTGAAGCCATCTTTAGAGACTAAAATGATATAATGTCGTCCAGTTTTGAGTTGTGTTTTGGCTTCACCAGTAGCATCGGTAGTCAGATTTGGAACAGGCAGGAATTCCTCTCTTTTCCGAATCATTTGCAGAGACAATTCATCGGGGTTTGCCTCCGAAGGCATCAATTCCAAATCGTACAAATCACTGTCTTCCAAAAAACCGTCGGGAGCTCCTGCAAATATTCGAATATCCGCATTTGGAAGTCTCAAACCCGTTTTTTGGTCAATTACGGTTATCACTGCATCTAAAACATTTGAGCCGAACATACCCTCAGGCGTTTCAAATTTATATACATCATCTTTGCCCTTTCCCCCTGCCCGAGCAGAAGTGAAGTATCCACGGGTACCTTCAGAATTGACTACAATGCCGAGGTCGTCCCAACTTGAATTGAAAGGGACGCCCAAGTTGATTAAGACATCACGGACAGGTTTATTCAGATCAATCATAAAAATGTCTAAACCACCCGAACCTCCATGACCATCAGAACTGAAGAACAATATCCCACTTTCGTGAATAAAAGGAAAAATCTCATTTCCGGTTGTGTTGATTTCTGCGCCCAGGTTTTGAGGGCTCCCCCAGGTCGTTCCCATTTTTTCAACGACATACAAATCCATTCCGCCAAAGCCACCTGGCATATCGGATGCGAAATACAATTTTTGTTCATCAATCGAAAAAGAAGGATGTGCACAGGAATAATCTTCACTGTTGAAGGGCAATTTGGTCAGGTTTGTCCAATCGGAGGAACTTTTTTCGGCTTCGAAAATCTGTAGATTCACATTGCCCTGGTCCCCGCGTTCGACCTCGCCGTTCATGATATTATTTCGGGTAAAAAATATTTTTGAATAATTCCAATTGAAAGCAACTGGGCCTTCATGTAATTTCGAATTCAAATCAGAAGAAAAATAAGAGGGTCGCCGCGGCAAATTGTTGGGACCGATATCGGCGTAAAATAATTCAAAGAAGTTTTCGTCAATGTTTTCATCCTCTTTCGCAGCTTCAAAACGCGACGAAACAAAAACAAGTCCGTCTTCATAAAAGGCAGGGGAAAATTCCAAGTTCTCGGAATTAATCGCTTCGCAATTTTCGACCGTTGTTGCTGCATTGAGCATTTGTATGGTCAGTTGGTTAGCATTGGTTTGAGCGAAAGTCAAAGTTGCAATGAATGTAAAGGTTAGGATGGAAAATAATTTGGATAGTTTCATTTGTAGAAAGTTTTAATTTGAGTTAAGAAATTAAAATATACGCTCAGACTTCTTTTTTTCTGAATAAATTCAAAAGCCTGTATTTTGGCTTGTCATATTTTTCTAGAAAGTCGCTTTTTCGTTCGTATAAATCGTCGCTAAGGAGCAAGCTGACGGGTTTTAAGGAGTCTATTTGAGAAAAGATAACTTTGAGAATTGCCATTATCGGCAGCGCTAAAATTAGTCCCGCAAGCCCCCAGATGCTTCCTCCAATTATGAGGGAAATCAAAGCAGCAAAGGGATTGATTTTGACACTGTTGCCAACTACATTGGGTGTGATAAAATTGCCTTCAACTGTTTGAATAAAGGCATAAAGGAAAATCACCATACCAGGTTGCCAAAAAGAGTCTGTTGTGGCGAGAGCGTAAGTAAAAGGCAACAATCCGCCGATAAATGTACCGATATAGGGGATTATGGCTAGAAAGGCGCCCAAAAACCCCCAAAAGAAGGCATAATCGATACCGATGAGGAGCAGTCCAATGCTATTGGCAAAGCCCAGTATCAATATCACGATGCTTAATCCAACAAGATATTGGCGTCCAACTTTCTGTATATTTCGAAACAATTTTCGGACACGGTCTCGGATGCCATTCTCAAACTGGATGAGTAAAAAATATTTAACGGAAGTTCGATACAACAATAAAAAGAAAGTGTAAAGTGCAATTAAACCTAAGTTGGTCAAAAGAGCCGTTGAAGAACTCAGTCCTTTGGCGATAAATGAAATCGGTGCCTGAACCACATTAGGCGAATTTTCAGATAACCATTCCTTTCCTTCCCTTTTACTCAATCCAAAATTTTGATTCAACCAACGAAATATTTTATTGATGCCTGTCTCCACTTTTTCGGAAATCGCAGGAATGTCCTGAAAAACATCAATGGATTGATAAGAAAATATCATTAAAATGCCTATGATTGGAATGGTCACCACTAGAAAAGTCAAGAAGATGGACAAGATTCGCTGTTTGGTCCAGTCTTCAAATTTATCACAAAGCGGCTTTAGCATAAAGGAAAATAAAACGGCGAAGCACAGTGGCATCAAGATTTCCTTGCCAATGATAAGGAGGTATCCAATCGCAATTCCGATAATCAAAAACCAACCTGTCTGTTCAAAATTTAGTTTTCGTAATTTCATTGTTTTTTCGGTCTGTGTTATGCCGCTTCTATTTCTATCTCTTTGATTTTAACCTTGTCCATGAATTTGACCATTTTCATATCGGCGTAAGTTCCGTAAGAAGAAATGACGGTTCCTTTCACCCCATCATCACATTCAACCGCAAACAAGATGGACATGTCGCTTGGGTTGGTCGCGCCTTCAAATCGTTGATATTCTACAATTTTCATGTTTTCGGGTTGATAAATTTTTTCAGTTGTCAGGCATTTCATGCCTTTCTCTTGTAACTTAAAGGAGGATCTATACCCTCTTTTTTTTAGTTCTTGAAAAGCCTCTACAAGTGTTGAATACTTATTTGGATTCATAATACTGTAATTTGATTCTTTAATGAAGCTAGTTCTTTAGCATATGCTAATCATGTAGCGCTCTAAATACTTGTGCGCCTGTGGGCGCACAAGGAAACTTTCGGAGGCACTTGCTTTTAGAATTTTGCAAAATTCTAAAAGCAAGTGCCTCCCTAGAATTTCCTCTGGGGGCTTTTGAGATAGCCCAAGCGGTTTTATACTTAAATAACGGTACGCTCAGATTTGGTTTTTAAAATTTGTAACCATATAAATGTGATAATCAATCCAAATACCAAAACCTCAAAGAAAATGGCTCCACTTACGACCATAAATGAACCGAAGGAGTCAGATACAACACCAAATTTTTCAAAAGAAATAGCTGGATTAATTAAAAAGGCGATTAAATTAACAACAGACAAGGCAATACCACTAAAAAAAGTGATCACTGCACCTTCTTTAATTCCATTTCTAAAGACCTTTCCTCTTATCATCAAATCACTGACTTTCGACAAGCCAATCCACAAAAAATAGGCTAGGAAAGCATATTTTAAAAACTTAAGGGCGATAATGTCTCCTCCTCCAAGCAAATCTATGAGGAAAAGGTAGATGGCCATAGCGATGCCCGCCTGTAAACCTAAGGGAATACCATCTTTTACAAGGTCGAACTTTGCTCTGGCGACATTATTCGCGTTTTCTATTTCATTTTTATTTGGATTTGGTTTGCTGATTTCAATTGTTTTATCTGTATAAGACATAATTGTTTTTTTTGTTTAATAAATAGACGTTTTCGCAGGTTTACCAATAAGCTCGACTTTAGCTATTTGGGTAATCATGAAATTCCATATTTACCTGTGGTTGATTATCAAAAGGTTTAATTTTTGCACCTCAGTATATTTACCTGACATTGAAAAATAAATGAACGAGTCGCAGGGTTTTGAACCCTGCATTCACGCTTTAAATTGCAGGGTTCGAAACCCTGCCACTCCGAGCATTAATTTACCATTATCATATTGAATAAAGTCGAGCTTAGTAAGTGGGTCTGTATCATGTACTACGCCGTTGCAGCAGCGATGATTGTTATTTTATTCCCATCCCAAGGGGAGTTCCTTGGCCAAGAAATGCATCAGGCATGAGACAGTCCCGCATATTACTTAGGGCAAGTCGGCGACTAGTTCACATTCACCATTTCATGTTTTCGGGTAATCCAAGCATCCAACATCCATGATTTTTTCTCAAGGTTTTCCAAAAATCCACCAATCATATCAATGGTTCCTTCATCCTCTGCTTGACTCGCATTAGTAATACATCTGCGCATTTGAGCAATCAAAACTTTATGGTTTTCCAAAATCGTTTCAACCATTTCCCTATCATGTTCCAATAAAGGAGCTTCTTCAACTTTTGAAATCACCATGTAATCAGATAGCCGACTGACCGGGCGTTGGCGAAGTGTCAAAATCCTTTCTGCGATTTCGTCAATTTTCAGACGTGCGTCGTTGTACAATGCCTCAAATTGAGTATGTAAATCGAAAAAGTTTTCTCCCTTCACATTCCAGTGGAAATTTCTCAGGTTTTGATAATAAATATGATAGGAAGCCAACAGGTCATTTAAAGCAGTGACTGTATCTATTAACTTTTTTTGCTCGAATCCTAAATAATCCATTTTAATATATATTTTTTGTTATTGAATAATTACTACTGTGTGTCAAAACAAGGGGTCTGGTGCAAAGCCTCTATTTGCGAGTCGCGCACAGCGCGAAAACAGTGCAGATTTGGAGGAGAAACGAGGCGCCACGCACCTCGTTTCTCCTCCAAATCCCCTTTCTGAGCCCCGATAGCTATCGGGGCAGGCGGTGAAGCGGATTACAATTAATATTTCATTTTTTGATAAAACGGACAAATTGGCGAGATGTTCAAAGAGGTACAAAACTAAACCACCACTTTGCATTTATGAAGATTCATACTTAATGTAGGTGTATTTTCGATGGCATTCAAAGCCTTTTGAATTAATTGCTGATGTAGGCCTATTATCCGAAAAGATTCCTCGTTTAATTCTTCCAATTGGAACAATCTTAAATAATCTTTGGCAATTTTTTCTTCCGAAGTTCGACAAAAAATCAATAACTTTTTTCGATTGTTTACAATCAGTGCAACCACTACTTTCTTCCATATTCGTTGAAAAAATGAGCGGAATGTCTTTCTATGCTCTTTTCGGGGAGTCCCTAATTCCTCCAATTCTCGACACATAATTTGCCGATGATTGGCAAGATTGGAAAATAACCCTTTCAAATCCTTTTCTGTAGTGATAAAAGCACATTGCTCATAGTGTTTTTGAGCATCACGGTGCAAGGTGATTAATTTGGAAATTTGATTTTGAAACATAATTTTCTGGATTTTCCATAAAACGAGAATAGGATTAATAGGTTCAGAAAAAGTGATATAAGCACCAAGTCATATTTATGTATAAGTAAAATTTTGGAATTCTATTTTTCTCTAACGAGGCGAAAAACGCAGGCATAGCCTTAGTTCTGACGAGTATTTTC
>JBGTQJ010000077.1:0-15911 GCA_041941305.1 Saprospiraceae bacterium | reverse complement strand
AAACGAAGTAAGAGGAAAAAAGAAACCAAAATTAGTTGTAGATAAATTTGATTTGGTGCTTAAGTAGGTTGACCTATTAAATAATGGTTTTTAATGCCGCATTTCATTATTTCCATTTATTATTGAACACTCCCCCATTTTCCTCGTTGTAACATAAACTTGGTTTTTTGACAGATCGTGTGCTGTGTTTCGGAGGCTTCTTCGCTCCACAAATATTTTGATACAACCTCTTTGCTTCCACAACTTGCCCCGAATTAGTCAAAGGTATGTGTTTAGCGCGTTGAATACTTGTGCGCCTTCAGCGCACAAGGGATCTTTCGGAGGCAATCGCCTAAATTTGGGCATTGGCATTTGCCCAAATTTAGGCGATTGCCTCCATAAAAGTCTTTGGCGCAGCTTGCTGCGCCCCGTTTAGCACGCTAAACAAATACATTCAAAGAACAAAAATAACACCTTATGACCGTAGCAGAATTATTTGTTCAATGCCTGAAAAATGAAGGTATCCGATACATTTTTGGAGTGCCTGGTGAAGAAAATCAAGACCTTCTTCTTGCGCTCGCCGATGCTGAAGATATTGAGTTTATACCCTGCCGACATGAGCAGGGGGCTGCTTTTATCGCCAATGTTTGGGGTCGTTTGACGGGCAAAGCAGGTGTTTGCCTTGGAACACTTGGCCCAGGTGCGACGAATCTTCTTACAGGGGTTGCTGATGCCAATTTGGATAAAGCACCGCTTATCGCAATAACAGGTCAGGGCGGTTTGACGCGACTGCATCACGAAAGCCACCAAAATATTGACGTCGTTCAAATGTTCGGGCCGATTACCAAATGGAATACTGCCGTCAAAGCACCTCAGGTGGTACCGGAGGTTATTCGAAAGGCATTTAAAGTTGCCGAAACGGAAAAGCCTGGTGCGACACATATTGAATTGTCGGAAGATGTGGCAAAATTGGAGGTTTCAGCCTCCCTAAAGCCACTTGATTGTGGAATCGTTGGCCGAACTGCTCCTGATCCTGAGTCAATTTCAGCATCATTTCGGCTAATTGAACAAGCCAAAAAGCCCATGATCATTGCTGGCAATGGTGCTATTCGAAATGGAGCGAGTGAAGAATTGACTCAGTTGGTTAAAGACACCAAGCTACCCATTGTATCCACTTTTATGGGCAAAGGCGCAGTTTCTGACCGAATGCCTCAATCCCTGTTTTCTATTGGTTTGGGCCTCAAAGATTATGTCATGGAGGCAGTTGAACGGGCGGATTTGGTTTTGACGGTGGGCTATGATATTGCGGAATATTCACCTGACGAATGGAATCCAAATCGAGACAAAACGATTATTCACATTGATTTTGAACCCGCTGAAGTGTATGATTCCTATATTCCGAAGGTGGAAATAGTTGGCGATATTGCAAAGACAATAAGTCAATTAAATAAAAAGATTTGTGATGGTGGTCTTTTTGATAATTCTAAAGAATGGTACAAACCAATTCGACAACGCATTGAGGAGGACATTCACAATTATTCCCTCACAGAAGGCGACAGTTTTACCGTTCCGGGAGTCATCAATCTGGTTCGTGAAATCCTACCCGACGATGGTTTGGTAATCAGCGACGTGGGGGCACACAAGATGTGGATTGCCCGCAATTTTCCAACTTATAGCGCCAATGGCTGCATCATTAGTAATGGCTTGGCAAGTATGGGAATTGCATTGCCTGGAGGTATTGCAGCAAGTATGATTGACCCAAATCGCCCTGTCGTGGCAATGATGGGTGATGGAGGTGCATTAATGAATATTCAGGAACTCGAAACGGCTTACCGATTAGGAGTCCATTCGACGTTTATCGTTTTTAACGACAACGATTACGGACTGATAAAATGGAAACAAGAGATGAGCAAAGGTCGAAATGCTTACACAGAATTGGGCAATCCTGATTTCAAAAAATTGGCGGAAAGTTTCGGTATAGAAGGGCATAAACCGACTTCGGTTTCCGAATTAAAATCTATTCTTGAGGAAACAATTCCTTCCAAAAAATTGACTTTGATTGAAATTCCAGTTGATGCAGGAGTGAATGAGGAGCTGGTGGAAAAATTGGAATCTTATTGGGCTTAGTGTTTTCTCGAAGCTAGTGCATTAGGAACAGGATTTTGAACAGTTGAATCGGCTTCTTTTTGTTAGGTGACTTCGACTTTCTTTACTAGCCTTTAAATTGGGTTGACCTATTGAACATGAGTCATTCCAAATTTTCCATACTTCGTCCCTATGGGATTTTGATGTGCGTTTGTAAGTTGTTTTTACAAATATTAAGAAAAAAAACACTGCGACATCCCCAAAGGGGCAGGCTGCGCCGAAGGCGCCCGTCGCAGTCCTGGAGGTTAGGAGGAGAGTTGATTGTAAAAATCTGAAAATCAGATTTTTACAATCAACTCTCCTCCTAAAACCACCATTGGCGACAGCGAGCCGCTTTGCGGCAATGCTGTCGGCAAAGCAAAAGATAATTTTGCATGATCACTTAAGTAGTTTTTACAAATAAAACCGAACACCAACACCTCCTCCCATATCAAAATTGGTCTTATCAATAATACTTAATCGAGGGGTACCTTGAAGGAAGAACTCTATATCACCAAAAACGAGACTGAATCCGAATGTGCCACTCACACCGGCAATCACATCATCTTCAAATTCTTTAGGACGGTCGACAATACCAACAAAAGCACCAGGTCCATAAAAGAAATGTGCTCTTTGAGAATCGCCCAGATGATGTTCTTTAATACCGTGTAAATTCAAAAAGAAAAAGTCATCCAAGTCCCAAGCCGCCAGAAAATCGGGTGACCAGCCGTTGGGTTTGTAGATTTTGAGGGAAAGTCCAGTGGGTTGCCCAGCCTGAATGCCAATACCGACTTCACCGCTGGTACGGCTTTGAGCTTCAGCCGATTGATTCATTCCGAACAAAAAAATCAAGGCTATAAAAAAGGCTTTTGTGATTCTAAAAATGACATTTCGATTTTTCATAATTTGATTGATTTGGTTAAAAAATACCGCCAACTTTTAAAGTTGACGGTGAAATATATTATGGAACCTTCATTTGTTGATTAAGCTACCGAGATTTGACGAATTGCTTTGTTTTTTTCAGTTTGTGGTTGGCAAGGAATAGAAATCTTTAGTATGCCATTCTCATATTTTGCCTGAATTTGGTCATCCTTTACATGTTCAGGCAAAGTGAAACGCTTACTGAAACTTTGATAATTAAATTCGCGGCGAGTATAGCCGTTTTCGTCTCCATTATTTTCGATGCTTCTATGGGCTGAAATTATTAGTACTCCATTGTCAACCTCAACATTAAAGTCTTCTTTGTGATAGCCGGGTGCTGCAAAGGATAATTGATAGGCATTCTCTTCTTCCTCCACATTTATGGCAGGCAAGGTGATTTCATCGTCCTCAATTCCGTTATAATTAATCAATCTCTTGTATCGATCATTAAAAAAATCGTCGACGTATCTTGACATAGTCCCTTTTGGACTTATGCCTTTCCAATTTGACAGTAACATATTTATATAAATTTTGGTGAGCGTATGATTGAAACTTGAATTTTGCGAATTTTCGGAAAATTCAAGTTTCAATCATACGCTTAGAAAAATGCTCCCTGATAGAGTTGACTTTATTCTAAAATATTTTACATGAAAAGCCATCAACCATCTACTTCCGAAATTGCTTCGGGACAAGCTGTTGGCCATTTACCGAATAAAATCTTGTGTAATCTGATTAGCTGGTCTTAAAGATCTGGGAATACATTTGATAGAGCATTCGCACTGACCTAAGCCGCTAACCTTTTGGAAGCTGTCGATAGAACGGGCGAGGGTTCTGAATGTTCAAAACTTAAGTAGGCTGACCTATTAAATAATGGTTTTTTATGCCATTTTTTTCCGTCAGGTATTATAATAAACAAATTGCCCCACCCGGAAACTCGGATGAGGCATTTTGACAAGTTCGTCACTTGAATTATCTATTCTTTTCTAGGACGATTAGATTAAGAAAAGCAAGATAATGTTGGAATGGATTCTAATCCAATACCCTGAATTCTGTTCTTCGATTTTCCTGGTGCATATTCTCAGGACAATCCACACCGTCAGCACAATTATTCAACAATTGAGATTCGCCGTAACCTTTGGCAATCAAACGACTTTTAGAAATTCCTCTTTGTTTCAAATAACTCACTACGGACTCAGCTCTTTTTTGAGACAAAGACATATTGCTGTATGAAGAACCTCTGGCATCAGTATGGGCAGCAATTTCAACAGAGATATATGGTTTTTCCTGCATCAAAGCCAATAAACGCTGGTCAATGATTCGTCGAGAATTGGAGGTCAATCTTGCGCTTCCCAACTCGTAATAAATCGGTAAAATATTTCTTTGAGTTAAGTGACAATCCACTTCTTCCCACTTTTCCATACCACCTTTTTGAGTCATCACGCGAATGGTTTCTGTCGCATATTCAGCCGGTACTTCGATTTCACGGACCTCTGCATCTTTCACCAAAATTCTTTTCGTAATCGTTTTGTATTCAGCAGGAATTTCTATTTCCTCATAACGTGCAGGAGTTTGAATGACTTTTGTTTCAACAGTAATTGTTTGACCACCCACTTTATTTGCTGTATAATTGGCAGCATTGGAAATAACTTGCGAGACATAAGTTTTATATTCCGCAGGCTCTTCAATTGCACAAACTGTCATACAATCGCCATCTGGATCTGAACAGTTATTAGAACGTTGATATTCATATTTAACCGTTTTAGGTTTTACTTCAATTTCTTCTGATTTAGAAGCAAATTGAACCGGTACTAAATTGTATTCTGTTTCCGGTTCTTCTATTTCAATCGTTGTCATCTCCGTTCGGTAAGTGGCAGGGATATATTGAAATTCCTTCGTCGCCTCTTTAACCATCACTTGCTCTTCGACAGTTTTATATTGGGCAGGAATAAATTCATAAGTTTTATACCCTTCTTTAGTCATCACCCGTTTTGTAGTTGTTTCATAAACATCGGGTGTGACACAACGAACATAACATTTGCCAGGTTCTGGATTTGGAGGCAAATCCGAAATTTGAGCAAAAGTAGCGGAAACAAAAAATGTAAAAATTGTGAAAAGACCAAAAATAGTTTTCATGAGTAAAATTGTTTTGGATGAATTTAATGATGAATGAAAATTGCCGGTATCCTGGCAAAGCATGCACATTACCAACGATACTCGTTCAGTTTAAAATTTGAAACAGCCAGATGGAAATACAGCTATAGCTGCTTTCTAAGACTGTCTTTTAATATTCTTGTTTTTGAATTTTATCTTAAAGGATATTAGCCTTCCCTTATAGGAATTATTTAAGGATTACGTTTTTGCTATAGTTTGAGTTTGTTCGAATGAAGTGTTTGTTTGTTTGTGTAGGTTTGTTCTTTTAGGAAAAACTGTGAGCGCACAATGTATATTTATTAATTATATTTTATTAATTTTTGAACTTAAGACGAGGCTTTTTTTCAAGGTCACACTTTTCGGAAAAAAAAATTAAATACAACTCTGAAGTTCTTTTGAAACAGCCTCCCGCATTCATGTTTGAGCTAGGAAGGAACTTTTTTGATTCACAAAAAACAAAGGCGCACAGAATGTGCATATTGGGTTTAAGTTTGGGAAGTTGAAAAGCTAAAAACCAAACTGCCCCACCCGAAAACTCGGATGAGGCAGACCCCCTTAGTAACACGATTCAGTTTGCAGGATGCAGTGGGCAGTTAGCAGAAATCCATAACCACCCTCTGCCTACTGCTAAACTGCCTACTAATCTACCAGCTCGTCAATACAAAATTCTTGTTCTCAATCTTGCCATTGATATTGAATCGAACGACATATTGCCCACTAGGTAATCCGGTTAAGTCAAATTCGAAATCAGCAGTACCGATGACTTGTGCATCACGGTGTAAGACCTGCTGTCCAATGAAATTGAAAATGGTGACAGAAACTGGACTTTCTTCTTCCTGAAAGATTTGGAGGAAGATTTTTCCAGTCGTTGGGCTAGGGAAGACATTGGTATGGAAACCCTCGTCGCCGAGTTCAATATCCTGGAATTCCCAACCAAGAATGATTTCATCAAGCCAGAAGGTACAACCATTGGCGTCTGTGACCATACAATTATAATTGCCTGCTGGTACATTTTTCAAATCTTCTTTCATAATGACTATATCGCCATCCAATACCCATTCTATTTCATATGGTGCCTTACCACCAACAATACTAATGTAGATAGAACCACCAGAATTTTGGTTGGTTGGCTGCTGGATTTGATCTACTGTGACCAGTAATTCGGGTGGATTAGGGATAGTCACGGTTTCAGAAACAAGACAGTTGTTATCATCAACTACAAGCACGGTATAGTTACCTGGATCAAGACTGCTAGCCTTAGCTGTGGTTTGATGGTTCGGATCTGTCCACAATATTTTGTAGGCTTCAATATTGCCATTGAGCGCATCTACAGTAGCAGAGGCATCTGAGAAATCATGGCATGTCGGCTCTTGAATCTGAACCTCCAATTCCAAATCGGATTGGACAGTCACATCAAAAGTACAAGACATGATATTGCCAGAATCATCTGTTGCAGCATAAGTGACTTGTGTAGTTCCTACCGGAAAGACTGAGCCTGGGCACAAACCTTCTATCAAAATCATATCAATGTTGTCATCACAATTGTCTTTCAATCCCGGAATTTCATAATAAACAGGACCGTCACAACTATTCACCACCAAATCTTCGGGACATACAAATTCTGGAGCAAAGTTGTCAATCACCGAAATAGTGGCTTCTGTAGTGGTGACATTGCCCGCCTGGTCGGTGACAGTGACGGTGACGATGTTTTCCCCGATGTCATCACAATCAAAATCGGTGTCCATATCAATCTCTACATCGCCACAATCATCTGTCACACTTAACACAAGATCATCTATGTCAAAGCTGGCATTTCCATTTTCATCCAGATAAATTGTAATATCCTGTAAGCTAATTTGAGGTGCTTCATTGTCACCTGTTTGTGCTATTTCAATGGTTCCGATAGCTGTGCAGCCGTTTTGGTCAGTTACTGTCACGGTATAAGTTCCAGCACTTAATCCAGTCAAAACAAAATTTGTAGCACCATTTGACCATTCAAAATCATAACCACCAGCGCCACCCATAGCTGTTACAGTTACAGATCCGCCATTTGGATTGCCGCAATCTGCATCCTGGCTTTGAATCTCCAAATCAATATGGTTGCAGCCATGTGGATTGATGATGATGACGATTACCTTGCTACAGCCATTGACATCAAGGACGGTTACAGAATAATTGCCAGGTGCGAGGTTGTTTATAGTTGAAGTCGTTGCTCCATTACTCCATTGATATTGGTAAGGTGCTGTGCCCCCTGAAACAAAGAGCGTTGCAGAACCGTCATTTGCATTTGTAGAAGATTCGTGCGTGATGTTCACATCCACCATCAAATCTCCAGGCTGTGAAATGACTAGGCTTAGTTCATTTTTACAGCCGTTGGCATCAGTAACCGTTACAGAGTAAGTACCTTGAGGAAGATTTGAAATAGTTGCGGAAGTTGCTCCATTTGACCATAGGTAGCTGTATGGCAGTGTTCCGCCTATTCCAGTAACAGAAGCCAAGCCATTGGCATTGCCAAAACAATCTATATTTTGTTGATCTGTTAATTCAATATCAATTCCTGGAATTTCATCAACAACAAGTGTTGTTTGAGCAGTCATACCGATGCTCATATTGGTGACGGTCAAAGTATAAGTGCCAGCCTGGTCAGCAATAGCGGTGATAGATGTTTCTCCACTCACAATATTTCCATCAGTGGTCGTCCAGAGGTATTCAAAACAATCGCCTACAGAAGATCCACTACCATCTAAAACAACTGTTTGATTAAAGCAGCCAATCATTCCGTTTACAGTAGCTTGTGCTTCTGGTATTTCTAAATCTGCTGATACAGATGCATCAGCCGAATTGGAACAGCCATTCGCATTATTGCTGACAGTCAAAGTATAAGTACCTGGAGCATCTATCACACAATCATTCAAAGTATTTGCTCCACTGACAATATTTCCATCATTTGTAGTCCAGAGGTAAGAGATATTTGCACCTGTGGCAGAACCAGTTCCATTTAGTGTCAAAGTAGCATTATTACAATCCAGTTGCCCATTTACAGAAGCCATTGCCAAAACAAAGTCAAAACTTTGAGTGACCTGCACCTGGTCGTAATTGGAACAACCATTTGAGGCATCAATTATGGTCAAAATATAAGTACCTGCTGCGTTTACCAATGGCGTTAAGGTATTAGCACCGGAAACGATATTGCCATCTATCGTAGCCCATTGGTATTGGAAATTGGCACCTTGAGAGGAAGCCGTTCCATTTAAGGTGACTGAAGGATTCTCACAATCCAATTGGGCAGGCTGTCCTGCATTGGCAATTGGAGTACTCAAATTTTCTTCAACAATCACATTCGTGCTGGAAGTACAAGCATTTTCGTTGTCTGTTACTAGCAAAGTATAAGTGCCTGCTGCATCTGCTTCAGCTATCATGGCATTGGCACCCGAAATGATATTGCCATCTATTGTAGTCCATTGGTAGGAAATAGTTGCCCCCTGAGAAGAAGCAGAACCATCCAAAATGGCGATTTCATTGGTGCAATCGATTTGTCCATTGACTGTAGCACTGGCATTTGGCAAGTTCATATTGGATGCTACAGTGGCACTTGCAGTATTTGAACAACCACTTGCAGCAATGGTCACTGTTAAGGTATAAGTACCAGGAGCATCTACGATACAATTATTTAAAGTATTGGCTCCTGAAAGGATGTTACCGTCGCTAGTCGTCCATAAATATTCAATACCTGCACCTGTTGCCGAGCCTGCACCACTTAAATTCAGGCTTGAGTTAAGACAATCCAACTGTCCATTCGCGGCGGCTACGGCAGCGGGGAGGTCACTATGTTCCGTTACTTGCACATTATCAGAATTGGTACAACCATTATTTGTATTGCTAACGGTCAAAGTATAAGTACCGGCAGCATTTACAGTAGGCATAAGCGTTGTCTCTCCAGAAATGATATTGCCATCGTTCGTTGTCCATAAGTAAGTGTAATTCGTTCCAATGCTTGAGCCAGCTCCATTCAATATTGCTGTGGGATTAAAACAATCTAGCTGGGCTATATTTCCTGCATTTGCAAGAGGAGCATTCAAGTCAGCATTCACAACAACAGAAGTATAAGCTGTACAAGCATTTGCGCCATTAGTTACGGTCAAAGTGTAAGTTCCACTTGCATCTACTGTTGGGCTGTGCGTATTGGCACCAGAAACGATATTTCCATCTGCTGTTGTCCATAGGTAAGAAATGTTTACTCCTTGGGAAGAAGCAGAACCATCAATAACCACAGAGGCATTATCACAATCAATTTGTCCGTTCACATTTGCACTGGCAGTTGGCAAATTTGTATCAGCATTGACTGTTATGCCAGCCACCCCTTCGCAGCCGGTTGCAGTATTTGTTACCGTCAAAGTGTAAGTACCACCAGCATCTACCATACAATTATTTAAAGTATTGGCACCAGAAACGATATTTCCATCCAGCGTAGTCCAGAGGTAGGTGATATTTGCACCAGTTTCAGAGCCGCTTCCATCCAAAGTAAGACTTGAAGTGAGACAGTCAATCTGTCCATTGACACTTGCAGAAGCAGCAGGTACATCTGTTGAAACAGTCACCGCTACATTGTCAGATGCAGTGCAACCATTAGAGCTATTGGTTACGGTCAAAGTATATGTTCCGCCAGCGTCCACTGTTGGAGTCAGTGTGGTTGCACCATTTACAATATTACCATCAGTAGTAATCCAGAGATATGAAATATTTGCACCAGCACTGGAACCTGTTCCGTTTAGTATGGCTATGGTTTGGTCGCAATCTAGTTGAACACCAGCTCCTGCATTAGCTGTTGGAGCATTCAAATCAGCATAAACGGTCACATTTGTATTTGCAGAACAACCATTTCCACCATCCGTCACCGTCAAAGTATAAGTTCCACTTGCATCTACTATTGGGCTGTGGGTATTGGCGCCAGAAACGATATTTCCATCAATGGTAGTCCATAGGTAAGAAATATTTGCTCCTTGAGAGGAAGCAGAACCATCAATAACCACAGAGGCATTATCACAATCAATTTGTCCGTTCACATTTGCAGTAGCAATTGGCAAATTAGTATCAGCATTGACCATTATGCCAGCCACCCCTACACATCCGGTTGCAGTATTTGTTACCGTCAAAGTGTAAGTACCACCAGCATCTACCATACAATTATTTAAAGTATTGGCTCCAGAAACGATATTTCCATCCAGAGTGGTCCAGAGGTAGATGATATTTGCGCCAGTTTCAGAGCCGCTTCCATCCAAAGTAAGACTTGAAGTGAGACAGTCAATTTGTCCATTGACACTTGCAGAAGCAGCGGGGACATCTGTTGAGACTGTCACCACCACATTGTCAGATGCAGTACAGCCGTTGGAGTTATTTGTTACGGTTAAGGTATATGCACCCCCGGCATTGACTGTTGGGGTCAGTGTAGTTTCTCCGCTTACAATATTTCCATCAAAAGTAGTCCAGAGGTAGGAAATATTCGCCCCGATACTTGATCCCAAACCATTCAAAACAGCAAGGGTATTATCACAATCCAATTGTGCACCTATTCCGGCATCTGCAGTTGGCGTATTCAAATCAGCATTGACGGTCACATTTGTAGTAGCAGAACAACCATTTCCATTGTCTGTCACAGTCAAAGAATAAACTCCAGCCGCATCTACCGTAGGGCTATGCGTATTGATGCCTGAAATGATGTTGCCATTTACCGTTGTCCAGGCATAAACAATATTTCCTCCCTGAGATGAAGCAGAACCATCAATAACCACAGAGGCATTATCACAATCAATTTGTCCATTCACACTTGCGCTAGCCGTGGGTAAGTTGGTATCAGAATTGACAGTAATACTAGCCGAATTGGTACAACCATTATTGGTATCAGTTACCAGTAATTGATAAGTACCTGCAGCATCCACTACACAATTGTTCAAAGTATTGGTGCCACTTTGAATATTTCCATTGGTCGTTGTCCAAAGATAAAGAATGCCTCCGCCCTGTGAAGAGCCATTTCCACTTAAAGTGATAGCCACGTTATTACAATCAATTTGACCGTTCACAGAGGCGTTGGCGTACGGAGCGTTCATGTCTTCCGTCACGACTACAATAGCTGATGCACTGCATCCTGTTGCTGTATTCGTGACAGTGAGTGTATATGTTCCTGAGGCATCTACCATACAATTATTGAGCGTAGATGCACCACTTATGATATTTCCATTGGTGGTTGTCCAGAGATAAGAAATATTTGTCCCAATTTCGGAACCTGTACCATCCAGCACCAACATCGAAGTGAGGCAATCGAGTTGTCCATTCACATTAGCACTGGCAGCAGGGACATTTGTCGAAACGGTCACCGTTACATTATCACTATCTGTACAACCATTTGAATCATTTGTAACGGTTAAAGTGTACGTACCGCCAGCATTTACAGTAGGCGTTAAGGTTGTTGCACCAGCCGTAATATTTCCATCAATTGTTGTCCAGAGATAAGAAATATTTGCCCCGGCACTAGAACCTGTTCCGTTTAGACTTATAGTTAGATTGCTACAATCAATTTGAGCAGATAAGCCCGCTTCAGCAGCCGGGTGGTTCAGGTCAGCATTAACGGTTACATTTATAGTGGCAGAACAACCATTTCCATTATCCGTCACCGTCAAAGTATAAATTCCAGCTGCATCTACGGCAGGACTATGGGTATTACTACCTGAAATGATATTGCCATTTACAGTTGTCCAGGCATAAACAATGTTTCCTCCCTGAGAAGAGGCTGATCCATCTATAACTAAGGATGCATTGCTGCAATCAATTTGTCCGTTTACAGAACCCGAAGCAGTTGGCAAAGTCATGTTGACGTTTACAGTGACATTGGCAGTATTGGTACAACCATTATTGGAATTTGTTACGGTCAAGGTATAAGTACCGGCAGCATCTACCAGGCAATTATTCAAGGTATTGGCACCACTCAAAATATTACCATCAGTAGTCGTCCATAGATACAGTATGCCTGCTCCAGTCTCTGACCCCGTTCCATCCAGGGATACAGAAGCATTATTACAATCAATATTTCCATTCACTGTGGCGACTGCACCTGGAACAGCTGTAGAGATGGTCACCACGACATTATCTGAATTTTCACAACCATTACCTGCATCACTTACGGTCAGCGTGTAAGTTCCAGCTGCATCAACTGTAGGTGTTAAAGAATTTGCACCTGCGGAAATATTACCATCCGTAGTTGTCCAGAGGTAAGAAATATTTGCGCCAGTACTGGAACCAGCCCCATTCAGCACTGCGGAAGAAATTGAACAATCCAGTTGTGCGCCTGCGCCTGCCTCAGCAATCGGTAAATTGGTATCTGAGATCACCGTTACTTGTGAAGTCGCAGTGCAACCATTGCCTGTATTGGTCACGGTTAAAGTATAGGTTCCGCCAGCATCTGCGGTTGCATTCATAGAATTTGCACCTGCGGAAATATTTCCATCTGCTGTTATCCACAAGTAAGTCATATTTGCGCCTTGGGAAGAAGCGCTCCCATCAAGGCCTACAGATACATTATCACAATCAATTTGTCCATTTACAGAAGTACTCGCTGTAGGTGCATTGGTATCAGCCGTTACATTGACATTTGCTGAATTGCTACAACCATTGGCAGTATTTGTTACAGTCAAAGTGTAATTTCCAGGAGCATCTACAATACAGTTGTTCAAGGAATTGGCACCCGAAACAATATTTCCATTCACACTTGTCCATAAATAAAGAATCCCGGCACCTGTTTCAGACCCTGTTCCATCCAAAGTCAAAGAAGCATTATTACAATCAATTTGACCAGAAACAGCAGCACTGGCAGCAGGAAGATTGGTATCAATGGTTACGACGACACCATCTGTTGCTTCACAACCATTACTGGAATTGGAAACTTCCAAAGTATACGTTCCAGCGGCATCTACCGTAGGTGTTAATGTGGTGGCACCTGCGGAAATATTACCATCAGTAGTTGTCCAGAGATAAGAGATATTAGCTCCAACGCTGGAACCAGCTCCATTCAACAAAATGGTTGCATTATTGCAATCTAGCTGAACACTCACTCCAGCTTCAGCCGTTGGAGCATTCAAATCAGCATTCACAACAACAGAAGTGGAAGCCGTACAACCATTGTCATTATCTGTAATCAAAAGATCATAGGTTCCGGTGGCATCTACGGTTGGGCTGTGATTGTGACTACCCGAAACAATATTTCCATTTACAGTTGTCCAGATATAAACAATGTTTCCTCCTTGCGAAGAAGCAGAGCCATCAATGATTAATGTTGAATTATCGCAATCAATCTGTCCATTGACAATGGCACTGGCAATTGGAGCAGTATTATTCAAAATAACTGTTGCATTGGCAGTTGCCGTACAACCCGTAGTCGTATTGGTTACGGTCAAAGTATAATCTCCATGTAAATCAACCAGACAATTATTCAATGTATTGGCACCAGAAACAATATTGCCATTAATTGTTGTCCATTGATAACTGAAAATCGGACCAGTGCTGGAGCCAATGCCATCAAGAGTCACAGTTGCATTATTACAATCTAAATTCACATTCGCGGCCGCATTTGCCGTTGGCAAATCTAAATCTGCATTTACTACCACATGGTCACTGGCCGTACAGCCATTATTATTGTTGGTTACTGTCAAAGTATATGTTCCGGCAGCACCCACAGTTGGGGTCAAGGTAGTCGCACCTGCTGTAATATTGCCGTCAGAGCTTGTCCATAAGTAAGCAATATTGGCACCTAAACTAGAACCTACACCATTTAAAACAGTTGTGGGCAGGGCGCAAGTCAGAGTAGCACTTATACCTGCTTCAGCAGTAGGATTGGTCAAATCCTGATTTACAGTGATATTCGCAGTTGCCGTACAACCATTATTCGAATCTGTTACAGTTAAAACATAAGTTCCAGTAGCATCGCAAGCCGCAATTTGGCTATTGGCTCCCGCTGTGATGTTTCCATCTACAGTCGTCCATTGGTATGAAATATTGGCACCCTGAGAAGAAGCAGAGCCGTCTAAATCAAGGCTTGCGTTCAAACAATCCAATTGACCATTGACCGTTGCACTTGCAGTTGGGGTATTGGTGTCAGAATTAGCCACAACACTAGCTTCAGCAGTGCAGCCATTGGTCAAGTCGGTCACCAAAAGATTATAAGTTCCGCCAGCATCAATAGCACAGTTATTTAAAGTATTCGCCCCGGAAACAATATTCCCATCCAGGGTTGTCCAGAGGTAGGAAATATTTGCGCCAGTTTCAGAACCACTGCCATCCAGAGTTAAACTTGGATTGATACAATCTATTTGTCCATTGACAGCAGCACTGGCAGCAGGTGTGTCCATGTCGGCAGTAACAACCACATCATCTGTAGCAGTACAACCATTGCTATTGTCGAGCACTTCGAGAGTATAAGTACCTCCTGCATCTACGCTTGGTGTTAAAGTATTCGCACCAGCAGAAATGTTGCCATCCATGGTTGTCCATTGATAGGAAATGTTTGTCCCAACACTTGAACCAGCCCCATTCAACATGATAGTAGGCACTATGCAATTGATCGTTACATTTCCTCCAGCTACAGCTGATGGTGTATTCAAATTGGCATTTACTACAACATTTGTTTCAGCTGTACAACCATTATTGGTATCTGTGACTAATAAATTATAAGTTCCTCCAGCAGTTGCAGTCGCATTTATGCTATTGGCACCTGCTGAAATATTTCCATCTGTAGTTGTCCACAAATAAGTCATATTGGCGCCTTGTGAAGAAGCAGAACCGTCTAAAGTAACAGAAGCATTGTCGCAATCAATTTGTCCATTTACGGAAGCACTCGCTGTTGGAGCAGTGAGATCTGCATTTACAGTTATTGCTGCTGTGGAACTGCAGCCAGTCGCTGTATTTGTTACGTTTAAAGTATAAAGTCCGGGTGCATCTACGACACAATTGTTAAGCGTATTCGCCCCACTTAAGATATTTCCATTCGAAGTTGTCCAATTGTAAGAAATTAAAGCTCCCAGTGCAGAGCCAGTACCATCCAGTGTAAGTGTTGCTACATTACAGTCAATTTGTCCGTTTACAGTGGCGTTGGCCGCCGGAAGATTGGTGTCAATAGTCACAACGACATCGTCAGTAGCCGTACAGCCATTCCCTGAATCCAAAACTTCCAAAACATAGGTTCCGGGTTGGTCGCAAGTTGGAGTCAGGGTATTGGCACCAGAAACAATGTTTCCGTCAATCGTTGTCCAGAGGTAGGAAATGTTTGCACCAATGCTTGATCCAGCACCATTTAATGAAACTGTGGCATTATTACAATCAATTTGTGCCGAAGCTCCAGCCTCGGCAGTTGGCGGAGATAAATTCGCAGCCACCGTCACATTGGCAGAATTTGTACAACCATTGTCACTATCTGTTACGGTCAAAGTATATAAACCAGCAGCATCCACAACGCAGTTATTCAAAGTGTTAGCACCACTCACGATATTTCCAAGCGTCGTTGTCCACTGGTAGGAAATATTCGTTCCTGCTGCAGACCCACTTCCATCCAGCGTCAGGGTTGCATTATCGCAATCAATTTGTCCACTGACATTTGCAGAAGCAGCAGGGACATTGGTATTGGAACTAACTACCGCATCGGCATCGGCAGTACAGCCATTCAATAAGCTCGTTACAGTCAAGGTGTAAGTACC
>JBGTQJ010000076.1:0-40184 GCA_041941305.1 Saprospiraceae bacterium | reverse complement strand
TCTTTGATTATTCATAATTGCCTAATTCAGGTCAACCTATTTTAGGCATGGACAGTTGTGGGTTGTCAGTTGTGGGTTGTTTGGTCGAAATAAAGCCACAACCCACAACTGACGACCGACAACAGAAAGCGCTACTCAACTAATCCTTTCGTCAATAAATACTCATAGAACCCATCGGCAAACACCTTGGTCCCGTTTTTATTGATATGGTGGTGATAAATGTCTTTGTGTTTTTTGTTGTTTTCCACTAAATAGCTGCCCATCACTTCAGTACCATCGAAAAAGTTGTAATTCTTTGATTCGCAGTAAGTTTTGTAGATTTCCAACCTTCTTGACATTTTTTTTGCCCGATAATTATCTACCTCAAATTTAAGTGGAATGTGCATGATGATGGGAATAGCACCTTGAGCTTCGGCTTCCTCCACAAAAGCATCGAACATGGCAAAACCCAATTGAGCATATGCTTCTTCCTTCCACAACTCCTTATTGCTTGCTTTGAGGTCGTCGTATTTGCCATTGGTCAATTCATGTTGATAACTTTCGTGAAAAAAAATAGCTGTGAAGGGAAATTTGAAATGAGGTAGGTTATGTCGATTGTACCAATAATCGTTTTCCCCGATTTTTATAAAGAAATTGGGTACCTGAAGGTTATCTAAATCCGATTTCTCCTGGATTGGGTTTGGGAGCAGCAATAATTCGCCATTTTCCAATGTATACCTGGGTTTGGTCATGGTTACTCCTGTCTTTTTAAAATAAAAAGGTCGATAGACATTTACTGCCCTTGCTAGATTTTCTCCAGTAAATCCGTAGGTTACTATGGGCGTTTTGATCTTTTTAAAATTCTCCCGGAAGTTTAACAGGGTTTGGCCCATTCCAAATCCACCGATTCCAAAATTGTAGACTTTCGAATTGAGTCGCGTGGCAAGGTGATATTGCCAGGTTTCGTCATCTTCTACCCCTACACAATTGGTAAAAGAATCCCCAAAGGTAGCAATTAGGGTATCTGGAAAAATGCGTTCATCTGGTCTTTCACCAAACGGAGTATCATACTTCTCGGTCCAACCCAGACTTGCATCAAATTTGTGAAGTGCCAAATTCAATTGTTCTTCAGTAAGCACATAACTACTATTATCGGAAAAAGTGAAGCGATCCTTTTTGAAAGAGAAATAAGCAAAAGCAATAAGTTCTATACACCCTAAGGTAAGGAGAATCAAAATAAGATAGAAGGCGAGGCGTTTCATCTAGTCGATTTTCGATTTGCAAAAGGCTGCAAATTTATAAGATTATTTTTTCATCATATCTTTTAATTGCTTCTTGTGCTTTTTGGACTAACTCTTCATTTTTGGCATTTGCAGCCATTTGCTTGGCAAATTCCGCAATTTTTCTTCCATTGAATAAATCGGGATTGGAACCAATAAAAATTGAACAATCGATTAAAGAGTTAATTTCCAAAACTAAATTGTTGTCTTTGTTAGCTAGAAGAGAATTAAGAAATGCTTCTGACGGTTTGGCTTCACCTTCTTTTCTTTTTGTGAATAAATCAAATGCTTCTTGACTATGTTGCAGGGCTTGTGATAAATTGTTTTTCAATCTATAAAGCCAGGCCTTATTGAATTTAACCATTCCCTCGGGTCTGGGTTGCTGATTTTCCTTACTTAATTCAAGCGACTTGTCAAAAGTTTGTTCTGCTTCGTGATAATTTCCTTGGTAAGCATGGATGAGTCCTAAGTTATTAACAATATAACTAATGGAATTTCGCTCACCAGTTTCTTCCAGAATAGCAAATGAATCCAAAGCATATTTTTTTGCTTCTTCCAAATCATTTTTCAAAAGATAACCAATACACAAAATGCTTTTGTCAACTCCTTGAGAAGTAAGATCCTTTTTATTAATTGCAATTTCTAATGCTTTTTTTGCATTGTTTATTCCATTATTAACATGACCGATATAGATATAGGCACGAGCCAATTGGCGATAAGCCTCAGCATCATCATATTCTCCAGGTGTTTTTTTATAATTTTCGAGAGCTGATAAATAACATTCAATTGATTTTTTGCTTTTACCTTGAAAGCGGTAAGTGACGCCCAAATCAAGCAAGAGATCTCCAATAAATCCAAAATCTTTAGATTTATTTACTAGTTGTAGAGCTTTTTTATAGTTATTAACCCCATTGCCAAGAGGCCCCAAAACTGTGAAGACATGTCCTAAACCACGATATAACATCGCTTTATCCAAATTATTATCTTTTATTTTATCTTTCAACTCTGACAATATTTCTTGAGTTCTCTTGGCATACCCTTGCCAAATTACCCAAATTCCAACCTCATTCAATAGCCTGGCAGCTTCTGAATATGCTTCAGCATTCATAAAATGTTCAAATTGGTGGAAAATGGGGTCAACCCACTTTATCACTCTTTTATCTTTTCCGACTTCAAAAGTTTTTGAATAATAAGCTGCAGCTCTTAGCTCGAGGTTTTTTTTGCAATAATTCCCATCTGAAGGGATTTGACTATAGGCATAATCAATATCAATAGGATGTAAAACGATTGTGTTATCATCTTCATCATAATCAACAATGTGAATACTATATAAATGTTCAACAATTTCTTGAATTTGAACCTCTTCAAAAAAAGGATTGAGCAAAAACTCAATAGCTGAAATTGGAACAGCTCGTTTGAAGACACTTAAAGCTTCTAATACTCTTTTTGTGTTTTCATTTTGGTTGCTGTATGCGTCTTCAACAAGCTTTTTCATAATGTCTGGAATATTAAAAAAAGAAGATTTTATCCTTTGTAAGGAAAGTGGCTTTTCATCTAAAATAGCAGAAACCAACTCCAATGCACGAGGAACGCCTTTTACTAAATCAATAATTTCTAATAATTGTTCATCAGACTTATTTTTTAATTTTTTTCTTGGTGTGTGTTCGTCTAATTCTCTTAATAACTTTAGAGAGTCTTGTTCCTCAATTCCATGTTGAATAAATATGCGTTTGGAAGAGATAGCGACGTCATGATTTACTGTAATAGGTACCCTTGAAGTTGCTATTATTTTCATTGAAGATTTATTCCTGAGTATTTCGTCAAAAAAAATATTTAGATTTTCCTGTTTAAATTTCCCATCTTCTCCTAGTAACCTTTCCATCTCATCAAATAATAGCAGATAATTTCCACCTTTTAACAGCATATCCATTTCTGATATTTTATCAGAAGTTGACATATTCTCATTTATCGCCAATTGATTGATCAGCTTACGCCTTTGATCAAAAAATAAATTGGAAATATTTTGAAAAATCCTTTGGATATTGATTTGATTAAAAGTCCTGTTACTAAAATGGACAATACCCTTTAAAGGCTTTAGGTTTTCAGGAATTTCTATCTGTTCTTTTTTAAGGTCATTTAAAACTTTAAGGGCAATGGCAGTTTTGCCCATTCCACCTCTTCCTATTAAAGTTATAATTCGGGCATCATCAGAGTTTAGGTACTTATAAATAGTTTGCCTTATTTTTTCTCTATCTCTAAAAAATCTTGTTAATTCTCGTGGAGGTTTTCCTGTAATCTTTAGGGAATTTACATCTAAATGACCTGAACTTCCTGTCTTTATTTTTTCTAGATCAGATATTATTTTTAAAACACCTATTCGTATTTTATTTAATTCAATATTAGCTTTGTCATCATCAATATTGTTTCTTCTTATTTTCCTTTCTAAATCGGTTACTCTTGCCTCAAGAATACTCAAATCTTCATAATAGAAGTGATCTTCTACCTGGTGGAGTAAAGCCTTAATAGCATCAATTAATTTGTTATTGATTATTAAGTTTCTAATTGAATCGAATGTTATGTCTGAAGCCATAATGAATAGTTTTCTCTGAGTGGAAGGATAAAGGTATTTGGTTCTTTGACTTGGATATTGACGAACTACGGAAAGTTAGGAAATACGGATGGAATATACAATTTATCAGATGAGCCTTTCTTAGGTTACTAAAATAATCTAGCTATGATAATCAAAACATGAAAGGAGACAGTTACTAGATTTACCCTCCATTAACTCCATCAAACTGCAAACCCAACAACAAACTAAACATTGCTACAGGTTGGGCTCTTTTTTCCCTGCTTTATTAGGGTATTGGTCTGCGAATGAATTGATTTATTAGCCGAGAGGTGATTTTGAGTAGGCAGATTTCAGTAGGCGGTAGGCGGTAGGCAGTTTGTCATGGGGAGTTTTGGTGGAATAATATTTAAACCTTTGCATTCTTTGAGGGAAACTCTTGGGAAAAGCCTACATTTCGACAATTTTAAGTAATAATAGGACGCTAAGTCATTCTCCAATTATCAACTCAAACTTCACAGCAAATGAAAATTAAAGGTAAGCTTAGTCTTTCCCATCTTGAGAAACAAGTTGCTTCAGAAGCAATTGAAACAATTATTGTGGCATTTATTGATCACTATGGGCGCCTTGTTGGTAAGCGATTTGATGCCGAATTTTTTCTTGAATCAGCCGTTCAGGATGGAACCCATGGTTGTGATTATTTACTCACCACCGACATGGAAATGGAACCCATTGAGGGCTATTCTTTTGCCAATTGGGAATTGGGTTATGGTGATTTCCACCTGGTACCGGATATGAATACTTTGAGGATCGCCGATTGGCTGGATAAAACCGCTTTGGTGATTTGTGACGTACAGGATGAAAACACACACAATTGGGTAGAAGTGGCTCCACGCTCAATTTTAAGGAAACAATTGGATGCTGCACAGGAATCTGGCTATCACTGTTTTGCTGCCTCGGAATTGGAGTATTACCTCTTTGAAAATAGCTTTCGCCAGGCGCATGAACAACATTACCACGATTTGCAACCAGTCGGCTGGTATATTGAAGATTACCACATTTTACAGGGAAGCCGGACTGAATACTTCAATGCTGCCGCCCGGCGACATTTGAAAAATTCAGGTGTTCCAGTAGAAAATTCCAAAGGAGAGTGGGGTTTGGGACAACATGAATTGAATGTACGATATGCAGCTATTTTGGAAATGGCAGATAGGCATATCGTTTACAAACAATGTTTGAAAGAATTGGCAGATTCGATGGGACTCTCTGTAACTTTTATGGCAAAATACCATGAAGAACGAGCAGGCTCAAGTTGCCACATACACATCAGCCTTTGGGAAGGAGAAGACAATGCTTTTGCAGGAAATCAAGCCTTTGGTCCTGTTATGGGTTCCGATATATTTAAGTGGTTCTTAGGAGGTTGGATAGCTCATGTTTCTGAGGTGATGCCCTTTTATGCCCCTACTGTTAATTCATATAAAAGATACGTGGATGCTTCCTGGGCACCTACGCGACTTGCCTGGAGTTATGACAATCGAACAGCCGGGTTTAGAGTAGTTGGAAAAGGCAAAAGCCTTAGGATTGAGTGTCGCATTCCCGGGGCAGATTGCAATCCCTATCTGGCATTTGCAGCCTCATTGGCTTGTGGTCTGGAGGGCATCAAAAATAAAATTGAACCACCTGCAATCTTCAAGGGGGACGTGTATGCAGCCAAGGATTTACCCAGGGTACCCTACACGCTTGCCGAGGCTACTGAAAAAATGGATAAAAGCTCATTTGCCAGAGCTGCATTTGGAGATGAAGTTGTTGACCATTACGTCCACCATTTTAAAACGGAACAAAAGGCCTACAATGTGGCAGTCACGGACTGGGAACGGAAGCGGTATTTTGAAAGGATATGAATGGGTTAAGTTTTAGTTTAAGTTCAAAACTGTGACTCTAACTTAAACTTAAACTTGATCTTGAATTTACGTCAAGGGTTTTTCCTTTTTGAAAATCTTAAAGAAAAACAGCATCATGGCGGATATGGGATCTGCGCCCATTACAATATTGGAATTGTCTAAAAGCATGATGGAAAGTTGGTCGCCAAAAGGATTGTCATTGATGAGATACGTCCAGGTGGAAGAAGGTTTTTTCATACCTAATGCTTCCAGACTTGCCTCGGGGTTTTCTGAAAGCAATTTTAATACAGCTTGGATATCGTGGTCTAATTCTGCGTAAAGTTTTTCGAAAGCTTCATGAGCCATTCTTTGAAATTGCCGTAGTGGCTGTTGCCCACCAAGTCGAACGGAAGCGATTCCTTCTCTTATTCGTGATAAATTTTCCAGGTGATTTGCCCAGTGTTTATCGTATTGAAACAAGACCAGTTGCCTGGCCTTTTCTATTGTTCCAGGCTTTGGGAAATCAAAGTTATCGAGAATCTGATGACCAGAAAAATCATCCAGGAACAATAAACCCTGCCGTTCATTTTGGAAGATAATTCGCTGTTTTTCAATCAATTCTGCATAAAAGTACAAGGTTTTTCTCATCTCAAACATGCGATCATCAATAATGCCTTGAGTGATATTGACAAAATGATGAACGGTTTTATCTTCAATAGGCAAATCCGTAGTTTTCGATTTTTCAAGATATTTCTTTGGAAGTATTTCTTCGAATTTATATTTCTTCATCAAATCGTCTTCAAAACTGGAGAAGAATCTGGATGCACCTATATCACCCTGTCTGCCTGCCCGCCCCCGCAATTGTCGATCGATGCGTTCACTTTCATGTCGGTTTGTTCCAATGACGTACAATCCCCCAAGGTCAATAACTTTTTCCTGATCCTCCAGATCAGAGCCTCCAAGCAAAATGTCCGTTCCTCTTCCTGCCATATTTGTGGAGATGGTCACTGCTCCGGTTTTGCCAGCTTTGGCAATAATTTCTGCTTCCTTTTCATCATTTCGGGCATTTAAGACTTGGCAAGAGATGTTTGCCAATTTCAGTTTGGCAGCAAGGGTTTCAGATTCCTTTACTGTCAAAGTTCCTATCAAAATAGGTTGACCTGTTTGATGGACTTTTTTCACCTCTTCAATCAATGCAGCCGTTTTAGCTTGTTTTGTTGGAAATAGTAAATCAGGATGGTCATTTCTTTTGCATGTTTTATTGGGTGGAATGACAATGGTTGGCAGACCATAGAAATCTTCAAATTCTTCAGCAGAAGATTGAGCAGTTGCAGTCATACCAGAAATGGTAGGATACAAATGCAATAAATGCTGGATGGTAATGGAATTCAAAATTTTCCCCTCAGTTTGGATTTTTAAGCCCTCCTTGGCTTCGACTGCTGTTTGCAATCCATTGCGCCATTTTCGATCTTCAACGATGCGCCCCGTAAAGTCATCTATTAATTTGATTGCTCCATTTTTGATGACATAGTGCACATCTTTTTCTAAAAGCACTTTTGCATGTATTGCGAGGTTAATGGCAGATAGCAAACCAAAATTATCGCCATCATACAGGTCTACATTAAACAACTGTTCAGCTTTAGCACTGCCTTTTTGAGTCATAAAAACGACTCTGGATTCATCTGATAATTCATATTCCACATTGTTTTCAAATCGGTCTACCATAGACGCGATTTTGTAAAAATCCAATTCAGCGTCTATGATGTTTCCAGCCAAAACCAAGGGGGTTCTGGCTTCATCAATTAAAATGGCATCTGCTTCATCTACAATAGCAAAATGGAAAGGGCGCTGTACGATATCCGATTTGTCATAGGTCATAAAAGCCCTCAAATAGTCAAAGCCAACTGATTTCGCAGTGGCATAAGTGATAGCTGCCTGGTAGGCTTTTCGTTTTTCTATTTTGGAAAGTCTTTCCTGCATGAATCCAACAGACATACCTAAAAACTCATAGACTGGTCTCATCCAATTGGCATCTCTTTTTGCCAGGTAATCATTGAAAGTAAGAATGTGAACTCCTTTACCTGTTAAAGCATTTAGGTAAGCCGGAAAAACAGCTGCCAATGTTTTGCCTTCTCCAGTTTGCATTTCGACGAGGGTTTTATTGTGTAAAGCAATAGCTGCGAGGATTTGAACATCATAAGTCAACATGCCCAATTGTCGAAAGCAAACTTCTTTGACAAGCGCATAAGCTTCGACCAGCAATTCATCGAGGTTAGCAGTTTTTATAGCTTTTTGTTTTAATTCATTGGCTAAGTGCTTTAATTCTGAATCTGTTTTATTCCTGAAGGATGGATGAAGTTGATTGATTTCCTGTAGAAGTTTTTTTGCAGGACTTAAATCTGAAATAACAGGTTTATGAAAAGATTGAACTTGATGATGAAATTTTTCGAATAAATTCATTTGTGATAATGATTAAGCCTTTTGGCTCAGATAATTTTGAGCAATCAATTACAATTGTTAGTAATTGGGCTAATACCTCTATATTTTAGGACTAATCTCAAGTCGCAAGTCTTACTATCTAAATCAATCGATGTATCATTCCTAAAACTAATTTACATTCATTGGGATTAAAATAGCACTTTCATTCAAAGCATAGTCACTATCTGAGTCAAAAAATATTATTAGAATTTTCGTTAGTGGATTTGAAAAAGAAGTGAAGGGCAATTAAGCAAGATTAGAGGAATAATAGAGGGTGAGTAATTTAGTTTCAAGTAATTTCTCAATTATTTTCTGTTGGAACAGGAATCTATGCTGAGCATATGATATTCGATTGGTTAGATTGAAATGTTGAAGCCAATCTTTAAAGGAAAATGGAATTTGAAATAATAGCTTACCCTTTGAGTTGTTTGATATTTCAAAAGTTTCAGTTGTGTTTTGTTCATCGTAATGTTTATCAACTAATTCAATTGTTTCTTTTTTCTGAAAGTCAGAGAAGAATGGAGCGTCGAAATCCAAGGAATGGACAATAGCCAAAAGGACGAGCAAGGCAAATCCAACATTTTTTTTGAAGTGATGAGATATGGTGGAGATTGACTTCATTTTGGACAAGTTGTCAGAAAGATTAGATTTTAACGGTGATATTAAGAATGCTCAAATATTTATCCAAAGCAAAATTCCTGTCATTTTGACTTAATTAAGGCAAGTTGCCAGTTACTGGTTTGCTTGTAACTGGTTTGCTTGTAACTGGTTTGCTTGTAACTGGTTTGCTGGTTTCTGGGTGATAGTGATGGGTTCTTGAACTAATAGACTATTTTTTCAAATAGTTCATCACATTCTTTAAGTATCCAGATAACTAACAATGAGGAAAGTTGTGAAATAAGGGAATTTACATTCTGAAAACCGCAAAAGACCGACTACCTTTTATGGGTTGATTGTACAATACCCCAAGGCAAAAACCCAGATAATTCCTGGTTTCTCTAGGGTCAATGACTCCATCATCCCACACATTTGACGTAGAAAACCAGGAACTTGATGAACCTTCTATGTCATTGATGAGATTGTCCTTAAATATTTTGGCTTTTTCTTCGTCGTATGCTTTTCCCTGAGCTTTGGCAGATGCCCTTTGAACAATTTCCATGGTTCCGGCTAGTTGTTCAGCTCCCATTACCGCCAATTTGGCTTGTGGATAGGTAAATAGAAAATTTGGTTGAAATGAACGGCCGTTCATACCATAATTGCCAGCGCCATAACTATTGCCTACCATTAGTGTTATAGAAGGCAAACCGCAGGTAGATACAGCATGTATGAGGTTGGCTCCGTGTTTGATGATACCTCCTTCTTCGTAGTCCTTTCCCACCATGAAACCTGTGGTGTTCTGAAGGAATATCAAAGGCGTGTCGTTGCTGGCACAAAGTTGAATAAACTGGCAAGCCTTGTTGGCAGACTCTGAAAAAATGACGCCATTATTTGCAAGAATGCCAATTGGATAACCATGAATAGATGCCCAGCCACAAATCACTGTTGAACCATAGGTAGGTTTAAATTCCTCAAAACGAGATCCATCAGTGATTCGAATGATTAACTCCCGAATGTCAAAGGGGGATTTAGGATCAGGAGGCAGTACGCCTAAAATTTCATCTGAATCATAAGTGGGGTCTTTTATTATTGACTTCGGAAGCAAATGAGGTTGGGTGACCGAAACTTTGTCCATTAGCATTCTGGCAATTTGTAAGCCCTCAAATTCGTCTTCTGCCAAATAATCTGAAACGCCAGAAATTCGACTGTGCATTTCTGCGCCTCCAAGACTTTCATCATCCGTAATTTCGCCAGTTGCCATTTTTACCAAAGGAGGACCAGCGAGGAATACTTTTGCTTTATTTTTTACAAAAACAGTGAAATCTGACATTCCAGGTATATAAGCTCCTCCTGCGGTTGCATTGCCAAACACCACTGAAATAGTGGTCAATCCTTTTTCGGACCGTCTGGATAATTCTCTAAACTGGATGCCACCTGAATTGAAAATTTTAGATTGATCCGGCAAAAAAGCACCTCCACTCTCGACGAGACTAATGGAAGGCAGTTTGTTTTCCAAAATGATTTCATTGAAGCGGAGGGATTTTTTAAGCGTGCTTTCATCTGTGGAACCTCCTTTTCTACTTCCAACATTAGCTGAGATTGCGCAAATTTTCCCCGATACCAAACCAATACCACAAATTGTTGTACCTCCTGCCCCAAATCCACTTTTTCCAAGCATTCCTGAAAGTGGACAGATTTCCAAAAAAGGGCTGTCCTGGTCCAACAATAATTCAATACGCTCTCTCGCCAGCATTTTACCACGGTTCCTTGCCCTTTCGATGTGAATTGGTTTACCTTGAAAACGGCCCTCTTCCATGTGCTGCTCCAATTTAGATATCCATTGAAGCATGCCTTTATAGTTGTCTTTGTATGTTTTGGATTGCGTATTGATATTCGAATTGAACATGCATCATGTTTTTCCAAACTAAATGAGTCGTGAAAAGCAGGAATATTAACTTACAACAAATTTCCTGAAGCCCTTTAATTCCCCTTTTTCGGCTACCAACTTTTCTACCTTTGCCAAAGAAGGACCAATCTTGCACCATTCAATAAACTCAGATAGTGCATTTTCAGTACCCTCTATTTCTAGATAGAGCCCATCTAACGTATGTTGAATAAAGCCAGTAATGCCCAATTCTCTGGCTTTCTTTTTTGATTTTGGGCGAAACCAAACACTTTGGACCCTGCCAGAAATATGGATTTTAAAGTGTTGCTTCTTTTCATCAGAAGAACTAAAGGAAAACAAATTAGAAAATTTGTTAGCAATGTTTCTTTGGGTTGCAGCTAACATAATTTTAGGAGGTATTAAGTTAATAAATAAGGTATAACTAGTACAATTCTAAATTTGGTGAATTGTTTGTATGTAGTTTGCTATAGATGATTTAGTGATTTTGCCAGGTAAGCGTCTTAAAAAGTATCTGTTGTTTTTGAATCCGGTCAAAGATAAACATAAAAATTTACAATTAAATTATTTAAATATAAATTTTCGACAATGTAAGGCTTTGAATTCTCCAAAGGAGTCCTTCGGACAAATCAAAACTCATTCGCAATTCTAATTACTTCTTTAACATCTTCTTGGTCCAAATGATCGCAAACTGGAAAAATAACATGATGGTTCATGAAGTTGTATGCATTTGGATATTGGGACTTTTGTGATTCTTTAAAAAAAGACCATTTGTAGTGAAGTGTCATCAATTTTATTCCTCTTTTTTGCATTGCATTCAAAAAATCTTCTCGGTTTTTTACCATTATTGGATACCCAAAATAAGCATGTTTTTCTATGGTTTTGATATCAAGTTTTTCAAATTTTGAATTCTTTAATTCTTCATGAAGTCTTTTGAATGCATAAGCCCGATTTTCTATAATTTTTTCAAAATCAGTTCTTTCTAATAGTTTTTTTGAAATCATAGACATGCGATTCGGGTGATGAAAATAGGACATTAAGGTATTATAGGAATTGAAAAGCATTCCAAAAATTTGTTCGGCTTTAACCTTTATCCATACTGGAAAGAACCTCATATCCGTAACATTCACAACAAAAAGCCGCAGTATTTGCTCAAATACGTAATAAATCCATCTAAAATCAAAATCATATTTTAAGGTACCTGCCTGAATCAGACCATTTCTTATGAGGATAGGTGCTCCATCAGGTAGGCCAATTATTTTTGGCAAGGAAAACAAAACGACATCCCCCGTTTTGCCGGCTGGACTTTCGGGACCTGCCAACAAATGAGCCAAATCTTCTACCAAAATTGAATGGTATTGACTGCATAATTTTTGACCCTCCTGGATGGGCATCAATATTCCAAAATAATGGATTACCACTGCCAGTGAGATATTTTCCTGTTTTAAAATTGATTCGAATTGTGAATAATCTGGACTAAGATCAGGCTTAAGATCATACATGAAAATTTCACAACCGTGAATTTGAAAAGGAGCAATGATGCCCTCCGGAACGTAGGCGGGAATTAAGATTTTTTTCCCACCTAAACCTAAAGCCTTTATCAATGCTACGAGCCCCTCCCTTCCTGAAGCAAAATAAGATAGTTGATATTCGCTTTGATTCTCCCAAAGAAGGTATTGTTGTTTTTGAAATGAAAAGCTAAACTTTCTGGAAGCCCGAATGAATTTCATGAAGCATTAATTGAGACGCCACAATAGAGTTCTTTTATCTTTGCGAATGTAAATTATTAATTCAAGTTATGGTTAACCCCTTCGAAACTTGAGTTAATCAATCTTCTCTTTTTTTAATGTCAAAAAACCAATTTTGTGAAATCGATAGGCTATTTTTTCGTCGTTACTAAAAAGGGAAGTTGTAGAAAAAGAATAAGGGCGGACAAGTTCAATTTTGACTTATCCGCCCTTAACATTTGAAACAATATGCAAATGTTTTCAACTGGTTCTAGTTGATAAAATATCTTTTGCCAACCAGTGCGATATTCAACTGAATTGCTGAAGGTTTATCAATATTGGTTGCAGCAATTGGGTTTTTCTGGTCGTATTCTCTAATCAATGAAATTACTTTTTCATCCAAATCAGGCATCTCTCCATTTACCATAGCAATATTTGAAATTGCTCCCTTATCATCAAAGTTTACTTGAACCTTTACAGACTTTCCTTCAAAAGCTGCAGTGTGTTTTACACCCGCAAAAATTCTTGGAGTAACATATTTTTGAATTTTTGCAATTACTTTCTTTTCTTGCTTGGTGGCTTTGTATTCTTTTAGAATTTCAAACTCACCATTATCTTCAGTCATGGTATTATTTACTTGTCTCTGGATGGATTGGGCATCGATATTGGTTACTGAAAAAGCGAAAAGAGATACTAAGGCGAATATTAAATTTTTCATTGTCGAGTAATTGAAGTCTGGAAATTATTCACTTTTTTTTTTGAAAAATTTCCAGCATTGGTTATTAAATTCGACAACAAAATTATCCGGAGATTACCTTGTACGCACTTCAAAAATCATGAACTGTAAGATTTCTGGAATGAATTGTCATTATTTCAGATAAATGGAATTCAGGTCAAAATTCCCCTATACGTATTACTTATTTACAAACAAGTCTATTGAAATGAGAATTGCCTATTTTGCAAGAAAATGTCAAATCAATGAAAAAATCAACCTTGTTTAGGGCTTAGGCAAAAAATAACCTACCCTTTTTAATTGCTGTTTTTTCTTCATACTGCGTTTGCCAAGGGCATCCCTTGTCCAAGGGACTCCTTTTGGGATGGGGGAAAATCCTCTCCGAAGCGCTGCTTCGCCTGCGTTTTTTGCCTTGTCTGAAAAAAAACCAGCTTCATAAAAATTGGTAGTTTATTTATTTCCTAACCTCTTATTTTATTAATGATGTCCATTGCCTTACTACCTGCGCAAGAGGTTTTTAAAATGGAAAACCTTTGGTAGATTTTGCACCGGAAGAAAGTGAATATTTTGAAGAGGAAAACATGAACTAAAAAATACTCCAATGAAGTCAGGAATCAATTCGATTTGTCAAAAATTCTTTTTTCTTTTTTTAATGGTATCGATTTTCCAAAGCTGTGATAACAGTAGCAATTCTAATGATAAAGAAATGCGATTTAATGTTGAACCTGCTTGGAATCTTACCGCTGAATTTCAATCTCCCGAATCAGTTTTGTACGATGCTGAACGAGAAATGCTTTATGTATCAAATGGGGTAGGCTATTCTAAAAATGGAAAAGGATTTATTAGCAAAGTATCCCTATTAGGAGAAGTTATTGAATTAAAATGGATCGAAAATCTGAACCGACCTACGGGAATGGCAATTCACAATAATCAGCTTTTTGTAGCAGATATTGATGCATTAAAAGTGATTGAAATAGACCAAAGTGTCCTTTCAAACCAATTTTTGGTTAAAACCGAAAATCCAATGCTCAATGATGTCGCAATATCCTCACAAGGGATCATATATGTAACCAGTTCTGGCCATCATGGTGTTTATCAATTGGAACAAGACAGCCTTATTTTGGCATTTCAGGAAGATAGTTTGCTTCAATATGCCAATGGTATAGCATTTAAAGAAAATGAATTGATGGTTGCAGGTTGGAATTTGGTTTCATGTACTGTCCATTCGAATATCATTACTCCTTTACCAAATCCTCAAAAGATATACGATTTTGATGGTCTGGTTGTGGATAATCATGGTAATTCTTATGTTTCACAAGTAGCGAATCAAGGTAAGTTATGGCTGTTTGATAATGCTGGTTATTCCGAATTAATATTTACTCATGCCAATTATCTGGCAGATTTCTCTTTGGGGAAAATAAGTGGAATAACTCATCTGTTTTTGGCTACAGGCGATCATAAACAGAAGGAATATGGTGTTTTGGCTCTGAAAATTGAAAGATGAAAATAACAAGATCAACAAAGAAACTTTGGATTTAAATAAATCCCAGGCTCAAGGCGGCAGAAGTCAAGGCCGCCAAGAGCAAGCCTGAAAGAAAGACAGCTACAGCAAACCAACCCTCACAACAGCTCTATTTTATTTCTCCCCAACTTAACGGCTCCCATCTTTTCCAGTTGTTTCAGCAATCGTGAAATGGCTTCTCTTGAAGCATTTAGATCCAAGGCAATTTCCTGGTGAGTTGCGTTGATTATTTTGGAGGAAGTCGCTGCGGATTTTTTTTCCAAATAATCCAGTAAACGTTGGTCCATTTTTTGGAAAGCTATGCTATCTATCGTTTTGAGCATTGCTGTCATGCGCTCATCATAAGAAAGCATGATGAAATTTTTCCAACTTTGATATTTGCTCATCCAGGGATCCATGTATTTTATAGGGATTCCAACTAAGGTTGTGTCCTCTTCTGCCACGGTTCTTATGATGCTTTGTTTGTTCATCATACAACAAGTAAATGACATGGAGCAGGTTTGTCCCTTTTCCAGGTAATAGAGAAAAATCTCATTGCCATGCTCGTCTTCGCGTACGACTTTGATGCTTCCTTCAATGACCAATGGAACCAATTTGATATAGCTTCCAAAATCCATTATCGTCTCACCAGCTGGAAAGCTCATGATTTTTCCAACTTCAGCTAATTCTTCCTGCAATGCTTTTTCAGCGATTTGGGGAAAGTACTTTCGCAATATTTGTAGGATGTCTCCGGATTGGGCAATCATATCTTGGTATTTATTTTTTTGGCTGGCAAAATAAATAATTCGCATAGCCAAATACAGTGATGAAAATCACAATACGTAAAGATTTTAAAATGATGAAAAATAGAAAAGACTGAAATTCTGGTCACCGTCTAGTTATCTGAATGATAAAAATCAGTTCGTTGCATTTCTTCCAATCAGTGGCAATACAATTTTTTCTTCCTGCCTTATACCAAGCCTTTGCCTGATACAATTTAAGAATCCAGTTCAATGGTGCCTGTCTTTTTTAATTGAGCATACCTCTCACCCAATCCAGTTTTCTTCTCAACTTCTGGTATTCAGCTTGTAATTTGGCAAGTTTTAATTCACTTTCGAATAGCTTTTGTTCCCTACTGTTAAGCATAAATATTGAGCTCTCACCAATCCGAAATTTCTCATTTTCTGCAGCTAACAAGATTTGATAATTTTGCAGGACATTTGTCTGGGTTGAAATTTGCGCTTCAACCAAATCGAATTGTTGGACTACAATTTGGGTTTTATTTTGAAGATCTAATTGCTTGCTTTGAAATTTATATTCGGTATCCAGCTGCTCCAATTGAACCAACTCCAAACTTCCCCTGGCTTTGCGAAGGAACAGGGGATAACTCAATTCTAGCCCCCATTTGTAATTTTCCTGTAGAAAGGCCTGAAGGTTGTTGTCGTCAGATTTATTAGAGGAAAAATCAAAGCCATCAGCAAGAAAATTATAATTCAGGTTCAGGAGGGGCTTCAAGTCTTCTTTTTTCAACCGTTCTTTGACTTGTAGTTGGTCTTGTTTAATCTTGATGATTTGTAACTCTGGATGGGAAACAAGCCAAGAATTATTCATAATGCTGGCTCTTCCTTGTACAGGAAGTGTCCATTCAGTCCTTAAGGTTTCTGGTCGAAAAAGAGGCGTTATTTCCAATGGGTACAAATCCGGGGTCCACAAAAAATTGGATAGCGAAAGACTTGCATTCTCAAAATCAGTCAAAGCTTTACTAAGAATTAATGCTCTATTTTGAACCTGAATCAATGACTCCAGGGTATCGATTGCAGGCTTATCACCTTGTAGAAAGCTCTGTCGAATCATCTCATACCGATTCTCTGCCAACTGATACGCCTTGGTGTAAACCTGAACTCTTTGGTCTTGAAATGCCCATTGCCAATAAGCTGCGATGGCTTCCATTAATAGGTCATTTACTATGATTTTGCGCTCGGCTTCATTCTTTTCACTTAGGAGTTTAGCCATTTGTATTTGAGCTCTCCTTTGGTCAAAAAACAAACCTTTAGCTAAGGGTATTTCTGCTCCAATAATTGCTTGCCCATTAGGAGGTAAGCTATTTTCACTGTTTAAAAATTGACCATTTGACCATGCATAGCCCAACTTAAAATCTGCGCCAATCCAGGTAGGGATTTTTAAACCGCCTTCTCCTTTTTTGAAATAATTTTTCTGGTCAAAGGATTTGTTTTCATACTCCCCATATAATTTAGGATCAAAAGCTCCCTTCGAGGCTTGCATTGTGGCATTTGCTTTGCCGTTCAATAATGCAGCCTGCTTCATGACAGGGTGATTTTGCTTGACTATATTCAGGAAACTATCCAGGGTAAAGACATTGGAAGTCGTTGGATTTTGCCCAAACAAAGAGTTGGACAGAAGTATAAAAAATAAGAGTCTTATCACTTTTTGAATATTCCATATTCAAGACTTTTTTCCAAAATAAATGGTGTGGCAAAAACTAATCTTTTGAATGCATTCGTCCTTATTCAAATCTTGCAGCCCTTGTCCAATTCAAAGAATCCCTTTGGGATGGGGATGCGGCGATTTGAATGCCTGGACTAAATCCAAAAGCTTTAATTTTTTCTCATAAAAACTATTTTGGAATAAAGTCTACTGGATCCAGATGATTTCACTTTGTCGCCTTTACTGTTTGGCGATTCTTTTAGAGCCCCACCTCAGTCTTATCAGGAAGCTCCCCAGTGGAGTATATGGTTTCTCACTTCTGTTCCATTGGGGGAGCTGTACACAGGGCTGAGAGAGATTTTACAACCAAATAAATTCATTTGGAGCCAAAAAACCAAGTTACAAATGTTATTTCGTTACTGACTTAACTGGCGGTTTAAATTTATTCTCATTCTCAATATCATTCTCATAAAAATCGGCAGGAAATCCATTCAATTGTCGCCATACTTCATACCAAACTGGGACATCCTTTAATAATGCAATACCTTCTGCTCCGGCACCCACTCTCAACAAATCGGGAAAGGATTTTTCAGGATCATTGGATTTTACCAAAATGCGGTATTTGTTGTTTTGGTTGGGGATGTTATCTATGGCAACCACTTCTCCCTTATAGGTACCAAAAGAGAATTCCGCCCATCCAGAGATGATAAATGCCTGCCATCCATCAAATAATAATCTAACTTCCTGACCAAGGTTTATCAATGGCAAATCCATTGGTCGGATGTACATTTCAACTGCCAATTCGCGCTCGTAAGGTACAATTGTAATGATGGATGACCCCTCTTTGATGATTTCCCCAATACCAGATTTGATAGCCTTGGTAACATAACCTGCTTGTGGAGCGATTACATAATACATGCTGTTTCGCCTTCTATAATTTTCGTATTGAGTTTCCAGTTTATTCAAATCGCCTTTGGCCTCATATAAAGTTGAAAGTGTGGTAAACCTGTCGGACTCTGCTTTAGCAATTTTGCTGCCGTATTCGTTTTCGATATTTTGATATTGAAGCTTGGCTATTTCCAGGTCATTATTGCTTTCGAGCAATTTATTTCGTGCATTCACCAATTTTGCCTTTGTCTCCTGAACTTTCAATTTTTTTTCTTCCAAATCACTTAATGACTTTATCCCTTTTTGGAAAAGGGTATCAATCCGTCTCATTTGAAATTCTGCAATTTCAGAATCAATTTTAGCTTGTTCTACAACAGCTTTATTACTTTCCTGTTTTAGCACAGCCTGTTCTATTTTATTGTTTAGCTGCTCTTTTTTTTGAGTCAATCCTCTCTTCATTGCGAGTATTTGATTTTCCAGGGCATCAGCTTTTAACAGGTAACTTTCAATAGAACCCTCTTTGGCATCGATTTGATTGGCTTTTCGCTCTACCAAATTGGGGTCAAAATATTCAGATTTAACTTCTGACAAGTGTACAATGGTATCACCAACTTGTACCAACTCACCTTCTCTGACATACCATTTTTCAATCCTCCCTGAAATGACAGATGTCACTTCCTGGGGGCGTTGTTCGGGTCGCAAAGTGGTCACCTTGCCCTTCATTTGAATATTTTGCGTCCATGGCAAAAAGAAGATAATCAGTGTGACAATCAAAAATACAGTTAGCCACCATGAAAGCATGCGATTGGCAGCAGGTAGTCGAGTCTGAGCATAGGAAGAGAACTCCTCGATTTTTAGTTTGTGCCTGACACTGTTATTGGATATATTGAGCATGCTGAATTCTTAAAGGGTTAAAGAATGGTTTTTCAATTTAAATACCTCTTTTACAAATAAATCGTTTTTTAAATCTTCAAACTTGCCTTCCGTCAAAATCTCTCCCTCCTTTAATACAATCACTCTATCACATTTTTGAGCAAATATGGGATTATTAGAAACGGCAACCATCGTCCAGTTTTTCGATTTATGTGTTAAAAAATCTATCAAATGTTCTTTTTCCATTTGTTCGATTTTAGGTAGGAAGTTTTCCAGTACCAAAAGGTCTGGCTGGAGAATAAAAATACGGGTCAGCATAATTTTGGTACGCATGCTGCCGGGAATGTTGATCCCACCCGCCAAAAGCTCTGTTTTATATCCATTGGGAAGGCGATTGATGTAATCGTGTAAGCCTATTTCTTTAGCCACTGAAATGATTCGTTTTAAAGCAACATCCTTGTTCCCAAGATGGATATTTTCCAAAATGGTTCCATTAAAGATCTCATCTCTCGTATTTAAACTTCCAATTGCTCTTCTCAAACTTTCTAAGTGTATGGTTTGGAGGGGCACTCCATTGTAGGTTATCATGCCATCAAATTCTGTATACAATCCTTCTAACAACTGAATCAAAGTGGATTTTCCCGAACCATTATATCCCGCGATGCAAACTCTTTCTCCAGCTTCTATTTTCAAAGAAATATCTTTCAGGGTAGGCACTTCTGAATCCCCAAACTGAAAGGTCACTTTATCCAGTTCAACACTCACTCCTTCGCCTATACTCACTTCTTGAAATGAAATACCATCATCTTTTTCCAGGGGTAAATCTGTGACGGAACCAATTTTATCCAATGCGGTCAATACGTCGTAAATGTTTTCCATCCCAAGAATCAGTTTCTCAGCTGAGCTCATAATTAACAAAACCACAATTTCTGCCGCTACAAATTGACCTATTGTGATTTGATTTTCAATTACCAAAATACTTCCCAGAATCAGTAATGCTGCAGTTATAATGGTTTTAAAAACTACGACGCTGCCGTACTGAACCAACAAGACTTTAAAATGACTTTTCCGGGCTCCCAAATAGTTGGTAACTAAATTATTTGTTCGATCGACTGGTAAATCACATCCACCTGATAATTTAAAAATACTCATTGCTCGTCCCAACTCCTCCAACCAATGGGCTACTTGATATTTGTATTGACTCTCTTTTAAACTTGACTTTAATCCTCGTTTCCCTGTAAAAGTAAAAATGGCTATTAAGATAGCAAGCAGGACCAATCCAAAAAACACAAAGAAAGGATGATAAAGAGATAGTAAGATTAAGCCAAAAACTATTTGTAAAATTGCTGTTGAAGAATCTATTAAAATCTTGGGAATGCCTTTCTGGAGTGTAATCGTGTCAAAGAAGCGATTGATCAATTCAGGAGGATAAATATTTGCCAAAGCATCGAGCTTGAAACGAGGAACCCGCCAGGCAAATTCAAAGGCAGATCGGGTAAATATCCGTCTTTGCAAAGTCTCCGTTACCGTCAATTGCATAATGGTCAAAAGACCATTGAATGCAATACCCACCACAATAATTCCTATCAACAAAAAGAGAGAAGAAGATACTTCGCCTGCTATCATTAAGTTGATTAGTGCTTGAATACCCAATGGCAAAGAAAGGGTAATCAAGCCTGCAAAAAGTGCATAAAGATAGATATAGCTAATTTCCTTCCGGTCTAGTTCCAGCAGTTTAAAAAACCTTTCTGTTGTTCTCATTTATTTTGCTTTCAATTTCATTACTGGTCGGTACTCTTTGGATGAGCAATATTTCTATGTCCGCACAAGAGCCTCCTTTTGTAATAAACCCAGTGTTTTTCCATGCGGATGGGGTTTTAGTTGTTCATCCACATTTACGAACACAATTTTTTCAATAGAAATGATGGTTTTTTTAGTAAACAAATTTCTCACCTCACATCTAAAAGTAATGGAAGTACGCCCTATATCCAAGAATTCCAGACCAATTTCTATTACGTCAGCCTGGTTGGCGGAACTGACAAAGTTTATCTCGGACATGAATTTTGTGACAACCTTTGCACTGTCTAATTTGGTCATGGCATAAATACCGGCTTCTTCATCTATCCATTTCAATAATTGCCCTCCAAAAAGGGTATTATTTGCATTCAAATCCCCGGGTTTTATCAGTTTTCTTGAGTGGAATCGCATTTTCACTTTGTTTTACGTTGTAGAAAAAGGCAAGGCCGATTTATGTGCAACAATCTTTAAGTTACCTTGTTTATCTTTTACATAACAAAGGGTAAATTCTACTTTTAATTCTTTGCCTTCCTTGTCGATGAAGTATTGATTACCCATCGCAATCGCCATATTGCCATTGCTATTAAAGATGCCTACATTTTCCCAGCGTACGTTTGTCCATCGATTTAATGCGAAACCTTTGTCTTCTGGAAAGGAATCGTTTCCGCCAACATAATAAGATAATGCACCATCGAATGTGGTTCTAAACTGTTTGTCTTTGGCCATCGTCGGTTTAAACAGAACCTTGCCCAGGTCATAACCATAATAATCCTGGACGTGTTTCTTGGCTGTTGCTTTATAATCCCCTCCATTTTCATAAGCCACACCTATAGAAATCAAACTCAATTCCCAGGCTTCCTGAGCAGCGATCACTTCCGACTCAGAGATAACGCGTATGATCTTTTCTTCATCTAATGAATATTGACAAGAATCAAAAGTGATTAATACAATCCAAATCCCTAAGAAAGTAATGGCATACAATTGGAATCTCATCTTAATGGATTTCATAATTAAGAAGTTTTAATTGTTTAGTGGGAAAAAAGTGATTGTCAAATTTTTCAGAAATCAGACCATATTGTTGTCAGATGTCAAATGTGTTTTATCACTGACTGAAATACTGTTGACTTCACCAAACCAAAGTTTCATTTTTTACCCTTTCATAAAATCAAACTTGAAAATATCTAAAATTGTTTTTGGACATTTACCTGTTTATTGTTTTCATAAATTTAATAAGATGGTCATTGGCATAAATGCCATAGGCACTACTGATATATCCCTTATTGCCATCTATACACTCAATCCAAAATAAAACAGAGGAATCTGCTGGGTCTGACATGCCTTCGAAGCGTTCATATTTAATCAATTTACAGTCGGGTGATTTGTATCCTTTGTGAGATTGTCGGTCTATTAGTTGGTTTTCCTCAAACCTGAACTCTGTTAGATAGCCTTTTTGTTTAGCTCTGATAATACCTGAAATTAAACTATCTGCAGTCATAAGAAAGATTTTTTAGGTTTTGATTGTGCCAACTTCACATGAGCATTTTTATTGATGGCATTCATCAATTCGCCAATATTTTCAGATTTGTTCTTTATGAAAAGATCATTCCCCGGCACACCTAATTTGACGTTGACCAAATATTCCTTTGGTATCTTTCCTTCGGATTTTACAAATACTTCTGCATACAATATTTGGTCAAACTTTCTCTTCAAAGAATACAGCTTCCATTTGATAAATCGAATGTATTTTTTGGAAACGTTTGCGTGATTTCTGACAATGATTTTCATAGAATTGGAATTGTTAGGTTTAAAAAATAAAGAGGCGGCGGGACATAATAACCGCCTCTTTTATATATAGGCTCACGTTATTTACCAATTTTTCAAAAAAGAGAGGCGGGGAGAACAACATAAACCGCCCCTCACCATGAGTATGGAATATTATCACATTCAAATAAAGTCAGTTTTTTACCAAACCTCCTTCCCCGAATCAAATTGACTGTGTGAGGGCGCAATGAAACTTATTGATTCATGCACTTAACCGAAGGCTTTTTCGATCATTGGGGTTAATTTTTACACCTGAAATCACATTGTTGTAAATTAGCCCAAAGGCGAAGAATTCCAATAAGTTCTTTACTTGTCCAGGCAATTGGCTTGCATCCTTTTTTAAATCTGTCAATCTGGGTAAATGTTGGGCAAAATAAAGGTTGTTATTAGCGGCTTCAATCAGAGTACTTGCTAAAGCTCTGGGATATGGAAAGTCCGGATTAATTGCTTTGATTAATTTTGCAATTTTTCCTGTCAACCTTTTGTAAGCCAGGAAAAATCCATCCTGATTTTCTGAATCTACCATCTTGTGATGATAGCCTTTCGCCCCTTCAATAACAACAATTCGATGAAGTGCCTGCTCATCTACAAATTCAATATTGGCATGTCGATTGGTAGAATCAACAATTAGGGTTAAAACAATTTTTAGTTTTTCAGCGGGGCTTGAGATATTCAGCGTATTTAAGTCAATACGCGCTGCCATCCACTCCCAATACCAGTTTAAAAGGTAAACAAAGAGGTGGTGTTTGTTTTCAAAGTATCGGTAAATGCTTGCTTCCGTTGTACCAACATCCTTTGCTAATTTTTTGAAAGTAAATTGTTCCAAACCCATTTCGTCAATCAAAAGCACGCTGTTTTCTAATATTTTTTTACCCAGACTTGCTGACAATGGGTCTTTCTTGTAAAGATTTGGGTTCACCTTAATATTGATAATTAAATTGTTCATATCCTAAAGTTTTGATTTTTAAGCTGCCATTTCAGTTGTACTTTGGGCATGGTAGAGCGTATTAATTTTCTCTTTCAACAATTTTCGCGCTATGAAAATTCTACTCTTCACAGTACCTAATGGAAGGTGCATTTTTTCACATATTTCCTCGTATTTGTATCCTCTAAATGCCAGTAGAAATGGTTTTTTTAATCCTTCATCTAGATTTTCAATTAACCGTACCAGTTCTTCATGCATCATTTTTTCTTCCCCTCCATTTTTTGTAGAGTTGTTAATAGAATTCAGTAAAATCAGGTTTTCAGTATTATCGGCAACCTCTGGCCGGCGTAACTTTCTTCGATAATCGTTTATGAAGGCATTCTTCATAATAGTTGTCAGCCAGGACTTCATATTAGTATCAGATATGAACTTATCCTGATTTCGGAATGCCCGAAAGGCAGTATCCTGAAACAGATCCTTTGCTTTGTGAGGGTCTTGGGTCAATCTCAGTGCAAAAGCATTGAGATAAGGTGCGTATAACTTGAATTTTGATGTGAAATGGTTAGCAATCATGATATTTAGTTTTACAATGTATTTTGATAGTATTACTATTGTCTTTTCGATTCACTAAACATCATCCATTTAAAAAGGTTTACAAATTCCTGAAAAAAAATTAGTATTTCTCAAAATAATAATAGTAATGCTATTATTTAATGAAGTTAAACAACTATTTCTCATTTTTTTTGTTCGAAAAATAGTTGAGCGCATTTATTAAATAACTAACTAAAAAAATGATTTTATGAAATTCCAAATTTTAAATATTGTACAATCCTTATTTCTAGTATTCCTTTTTAATTTTAATTCGATAGGTCAAAATTTCGGATTACGAGATTTCAATACAGGAAGAATCGTAGCCATTGAGAATTATGGGGAGCCAAATCAAATTTACCTTCGGGAAGCAGATATAAATTATCAGAGTTTTGATTTGGAAGAAACCTATTTTTCTTTTGAGAATGCAGTTGCACAGAACCCAAATTCTGCTAATACCTTACTGCGAAGAGCAGCCTTTAAACAAAAGATTGGTATGAAAACAGAGGCTGCCGAGGACTTTCGACGCGCCAATCGACTTAATCCCTATGCTGCAGATCTATATGGTTATAATGGTACCTATAGTTTATTAAACATTCTGGCTTATGAACCGGAAGAGGCATTAACTGAATTGAGCTGGACTACCAAGATGAAAGATTATCATGCGTGGTTTCATCAATATTTTCTGGACGAAGAAGTGGGGTTTGATGAGTTGGATTTAATTGATGAGGTATTGTATGAAGCGGAAGATGAAAATATCGAAACAGCCAAATTTTTACTTGACAGCCTTTTGACCAGCTTTCCAAATTCAGCAGTAGCCTATGATTTGAAGGGCTTGTTTTTAAATGAAGAGGGAAAATATAATGCCGCAACAGAAGCCTTTTCCAAAGCAGTAACCTTAAACCCACAACTTTCCATTGCCTGGTATAATTTTGCCCAGGTAGAACGCATTAAAGGCAATTACGAATTAGCGAAGGATTATTTGGACAGGGCCATCTATTTGCAGCCAGATTTGACCAAGGTGTATTTTGCCCGTGCCTTGGTCCTAAAATCTATGGGACAAAAAGAAGAGGCTTTGAAGGATTACAACAAAATCGTAGTAGACAAAAAAGAACCAATTCCTGAGGTTTATTTAAACCGGGGTTTGACCAGGAAAATGTTAGGTGATTTTGGCGGAGCATTGGCTGATTTAAACGCGGCTTTGGAGGATGCACCCTACGATCCGATCCTTTATAAAAACCGGGGTAATCTTTATTTATTGCTGGGATATCATTTCCAGGCAGTCGAAGATTATACTAAGGCGATTGAATTTAATGAAGACTTTGCAGAAGCTTATTATAATCGCGCATTGGCACACCTTATTATATTCAATAACACTTCAGCTTGTTTTGATTTGGAGAAAAGCGCCGATTTAGGTTATGTGCGTGCAGATGAGATTTGGAAATACTTCTGTGTAGAGTAATAATTAATTGGAGTTGCGATGTATTCGCAACTCCAATTAATTAATCATCAATTTTCACACCCCAATACCCGAAAAGCAAAAAACTCCAACATCTTCTCAACCTCGTCAAAATTATTTTCAGTCACTTGAATATCGGTCAGTCTGGGTAAATGTTGGGCAAAATAAATATGGTTATTGGCCATTTCAAACAAATTACTGGCGAGTGCATGCGGGTATGGGAAGTCAGGTTTAATTTCCAAAATTACATCTGCAACTTTTTGAGCCAAAGTCTTATAATTCAAGAAAAATCCATCCTTGTTTTCTTCATCTATAGTTTTGGTATGGTAAGCTTTGGAACCTTCTGCAATGATCAATTTGTGTAAAACACTCTCATTTACATAGTCAATAGAGGGATTATCCTTAGAAGCATATACAAAAGTACTGATGATTATCCTCAATCTCCTTTTTGGGTCTTCAATATTCATTGTATGGATGTCACATAAATAACTCACCCATTCCCAATACCAGGACACTAAATAAATCAGCAGCAAGTGTTTGTTTTCAAAATATCTATAAACAGAGGCTTCTGTAGATCCCATCTGTAGGGCCAACTTTTTGAAATTGAAGGCCTCAAATCCAATTTTATCAATTAATAAAATACTGTGTTGAATGATTTTTTGTCCAAGTGTTGTTTCCTGAGGGTCTCTTAGGTAAAGCCCTTCATTTAATGATATTTTTATTCCTATTGCCATGCGAAGTAATTCTAGCTATTACAAAGTTAAATAAAAATTAAGAAAAGTTTAACATAAACCTGTTTTAGTAACATAAATTTAAATAATAGTAATGCTATTATATTAAAAAGTTTTTTACTTTTGCGTCGTCATTTTGCTTTCTGACATGAAAGTTAATTAAAATGACATTCCCCTAAATTATTATTAGTTCTTAAGATTTTATCCTGGCAAAGGATAAGCAAAAATTTTATTTTCTAATCAAAAAATAAATGATATGAGTTTGGAGAAAAAACATGGAATTTTTAGAAACCTGAAATATGACATACCCGCTTCTATTGTGGTGTTTTTAGTGGCTGTGCCATTGTGTTTAGGTATTGCACTTGCTTCAGGAGCCCCATTGTTTTCGGGGATCATCGCTGGAGTGGTTGGTGGCATCGTGGTAGGTGCATTAAGTGGTTCTCAGCTTGGGGTAAGTGGACCTGCAGCAGGTTTGGCAGTAATTGTCTTAACAGCCATCAATGAGCTGGGAGCCTTTGAGATCTTTTTAATGGCTGTCGTTCTGGGTGGAATATTCCAATTATTACTTGGTATTGCCAAGGCAGGAATTATCGGTTATTACTTTCCATCATCCGTAATCAAGGGCATGCTTTCCGGAATCGGAATCATCATTATTTTGAAACAGATTCCACATGCTTTTGGCTATGATAAAGATTATGAAGGAAGTCTCTCTTTTGCTCAACCAGATGGACACAATACCTTTTCCCAGCTGTATTATATGTTTGAGGCAATTAGCCCTGGAGCAGTAATGATTACCCTTGTTTCTATATTAATATTAATATTGTGGGAGCAACCGTTTATGAAAAGAATCAGGCTGTTTCAAATTGTCCAGGGTCCGCTCATCGTTGTAGCACTTGGTATTTGCTTAAACTTGATTTTCCAAAACATGTCCGGTTTTGCACTTAATGCTGAACAAATGGTAGCTATTCCTGTTCCAGAAAGTATTGGCGGCTTTTTCGCACAATTTACCTTTCCAGATTTTAGCCAGATAACGAATTCAGCAGTCTGGATTACTGGAATTACATTGGCAGTGGTAGCCAGTTTGGAAACTTTGCTTTGTCTGGAAGCAACTGACAAACTCGATCCTTTCAAAAGAGTATCTCCTGCCAATAGGGAATTAAAAGCCCAGGGTGTCGGTAATATTCTTTCTGGTTTAATCGGTGGTTTGCCAATTACTCAGGTTATTGTGAGAAGCTCTACAAATATTCAATCTGGAGGGCGCACCAAGATGTCTGCAATCTTTCATGGTTTCATTCTGCTGGGTTGTGCGATGGCGATTCCGGTTGTTTTGAATTTGATTCCACTGGCTAGTTTGGCAGCCATTTTATTTTTAGTGGGATACAAATTGGCAAAACCTGCTTTATTCAAACAAATGTATGCCCTGGGTCAAAGGCATTTTGTACCATTCGTGGTGACAATCTTAGGTATTGTATTAACTGACCTGCTGATAGGGATCGGTATTGGCTTAGTTGTAGCTATCTTTTATGTCTTGTACAACAATTACAAAAAGCCATTCCTGTTTCCTTCAAAGAAATATTTGGAAGATGGGATTATCCGATTGCAAATGTTGGAGGACGTAACCTTTATAAACAAGGCTAGTATTCAACGTACCTTAAGCCAAATTCCTGATGGTTCGAAAGTGATTATTGATGCATCCAAATCAGTCAGTATTGATCAGGATGTTCTGGAAATCATTGAGGAATTTAAAACGAACGCGGAATTCCGAAACATTGATTTGACGATTATTGAATACAAGCCTAAAAAATTAAAAAACCAGGTCAAGAAAATCGAAAAAGTTTTAATCCAGCATGCAGTTCCAGTGAATGGAAAAGCAGAAACTATAGGATCACTCAATTAATAGCAATTGGCGCTGGGTATTAGCCTTTTGACTTTTTTCAATCAAAGGCTAATACCCATTACCAAAAACAAAATCTAGAAATACTCAATATGAATTCAATAACAATTGCAAATGACAATGCCCTAACCCAAACTGCTGTTAGCCAATCCAATACAACTTCAGATATGGCCATCCAAATGTTAAAAGACGGCAACGCCCGATTTGTTAACAGAGCACCCATAAACAGAGATCTGCATGCGCAGGTAGAAGAAACTGCTTCCGGACAATATCCTTTTGCTGCCGTTGTAAGTTGTATTGATTCCCGTATTCCAACTGAAATTATTTTTGACCAGGGGATTGGTGATATTTTCAATGCGAGGATTGCTGGAAATTTTGTCAATGAAGATATTTTGGGAAGTCTTGAATTTGCGTGCAAATTGGCTGGTTCCAAAGCTATTGTTGTTATGGGGCATACCTCTTGTGGAGCTGTCAAGGGAGCATGCGATCACGCTGAATTGGGTAATCTGACTCAAATGCTCGACAAAATTATGCCAGCTGTGAAAGCAATCGTAACAGCTCCAGGTGAAGATAGAAGTTCTGCAAACCTTACTTTTGTCAACCAAGTCGCGGAAAAGAATGTAGCATTAACTATTGAAGCAATCAAAAATCAAAGCCCGGTTTTAAATGAAATGTATAAAAATGGGGAAATTGATATAGTCGGAGCGATGTACGACGTAAAATCAGGTAATGTGAAATTCCTTTAATGATCTTTTGCAAATTTTGATATCTTTTTCAATTTTCAGCCCCTCTCCTTTCAGGGAGGGGCAACTTTTTTTATCATATTTGAATCAAATAAAATGAATAGATTTTATCATTTACTTTTCAGTTTAGCTTTTACAATTATTGGTTTTGGAAGCCTACAGGGACAACAGGACGAATTTGGCAATTGGATAATGTATTTCGGTCTGAATCGAATTTCGGATGATTTTAGTATCCATTCCGAAGTTCAATATCGAAATCACACTTTGGAACCTGTAAATATAGAGCAGTTGCTTTTACGGACTGGATTGAATTATCATGTCTCTAAAAACGCTATGATTACTGCAGGATATGCTTATGTGGCTTCCCATGATTTTGAAAGTGAACAAAAAGCTCCTGAATCAACAGAACATCGAATATTCCAGCAACTCATTTTAATAAATAAAGTGAGTCGATTAAAATTTGAACATCGATATCGCCTCGAACAGCGCTGGGTCAATTCAGATTACCGAAATCGAATCAGGTATCGATTAATGGTATTTCTACCACTCAATAAACCAACGATCACCACCGGCACTTTCTTTTTGGGTCTTTATGATGAGATCTTTTTAAATACAGAACGTGTATTCTTTGACAGGAATCGACTTTATGGCGCATTGGGATATCAGTTCAATAAAGCAACCCAAGTCCAGGTGGGCTATTTAAGGCAGCGCGTCAATGAATTTGGTAAGGACTATTTGCAGCTGGGTTTGGTGTTTAATCCTGATTTTAGAAAGGGGGGATAGATATTCTGCTCTTCTACAGAGTCTTTGGCTGTTCGGATTTATTCTTAAAATACCTATCCATTGCAGCTCTTGTTGCAGAACCGGATTCTCTGAAAATGAGGAATCGTTTTTTTGTAATTCAGGTGTACTAAGCACCAAGTCGTAATTAGTTGTAGATAAATATGACTTGGTGCTTACTTACCAAATACAATTTGTTTTCCAGCAGAAGTTCTTCATAAACATCCAAATTATTAGGTACAATACAGTGGATAGTATTAATTACCTCCATTTGTGCAATCGGAACCTGGCCAGGGCTTAGTGCCATTTGGGAAAGAAACCACAATATCCTCCAGGATTCCGCAACGGATATGATTGATGAACTGGAAGAAAAAAAGAAAGAATTGATGGGCATAATTTAGGAAACCCGACAAAACAGACGCCAAATCATGCTTAATAGTGCTATAGGACTTGATATTTATTAATAGAAAAATGCTCCATTGGAAATACTTAAAGGAATGGCATCAGATGAAAAAAAGAACAATTCGTTTTCATGAGTGTTTAACTACTCTTATTAACTGAATTAAGGTACAGATTCTTCAATTTGAAGGGTCTGCATTCCTAATCATCAATCAAAATCTAAATGAGTACAGATATCGTATTACACAGAAATACTGATAAAAAAATAAATAAGGCAATAAAAGTTGCTGTAGCCCAAGGGGATGGCATTGGTCCTGAAATAATGGATGCTACACTGTCTATTCTTCAGGCTGCCGGTGCCATGATTGAACCTGAATTTATCGACTTAGGTGAGAAGGTATACCTGGAGGGGAATACAGCAGGCATCAACAAAGATGCATGGGAAGTAATCAAGAGAAATAAAATTATTTTGAAAGCCCCAATCACCACTCCTCAAGGTAAAGGATACAAAAGCTTGAATGTTACTTTGCGAAAATCACTTGGTTTGTTCGCCAATGTTAGACCTGTGACTTCTTTAGATCCATTCGTTGAGACTGGGCATCCTGATATGGATGTGGTAATTATTCGTGAAAATGAAGAAGACCTATATGCAGGTATCGAACATCAGCAAACTCAGGATGTCGTACAATGCTTGAAGTTAATTACCAGACCAGGTTGTGAAAAAATTATCCGATATGCCTTCGAATACGCCAAAGCTTATGGACGTAAAAAAGTGACCTGTCTGGTTAAGGATAATATTATGAAATTAACAGATGGGCTTTTCCATAGAGTGTTTGATGAAATTGCTGCTGAATACCCCGAAATTGAAAGTGAATCTCAAATTATTGACATTGGGGCAGCAAGATTGGCAGCTCATCCTGAGCGTTATGATGTAGTAGTTACCTCAAACTTATATGGAGATATTGTTTCTGATATAGTAGCTGAAATTGCAGGTTCGGTAGGGTTGGCTGGTTCTGCAAATATTGGTAAAGAAGTCGCCATGTTTGAAGCGATACATGGGTCAGCTCCTGATATCGCTGGATTCAATGTTGCAAATCCATCAGGACTTATCAATGCCGCGATCATGATGTTGGCGCATTTAGGACAGACAGATATTGCAGATGCGATTAAAAATGCCTGGTTGGCAACCATTGAAGCAGGGTATCATACCGCAGATATATACAAAGAAGGAAAAAGTAAAAAACGGGTTTCTACTCAGGAATTTGCCAAGGAAGTGATTCGGAGATTAGGAAATGAGCCGAGGGTTCTGGAGAAAAGCTACCTCTCTCAAGGAAAAGGTCATATCCAAATTCAAGAATATAAGCGACCTGAAACGAAAAAGAAATTGGTTGGAACGGATATTTTTATTGACTGGCAAGGTTCTAATCCAAATGAAATAGGAGATGCTTTGGTAGGGCTGGATTTTCCAGGCTTGAAGCTGAAAATGATTACCAACAGAGGTGTAAAGGTGTATCCGGAAGGCTTGGAACATACCTATTGTACAGATCATTGGCGATGTCGGTTTGTTTCAAAAGAGGCAATAAGCAAATCTTCTCCCCCAATCTACCCAATCATTTCTTATCAACAAGTATTGACTCTTTTATCAAAATTGGATACGGAAGGATTCGATGTAATTAAGACAGAAAATCTATATGAATTTGATGGGAGAAGAGGTTTTTCACTAGGTCAGGGAGAATGATAATTTATTCCGCATAGTCAGGTAATACATGGGTCATCCTGAATTTCCGTTTAAATGCTTAAGGCATTGATATTCAATTACTTATTGATTGCGTTTTTGTTGTCAGTTGTAAGTTAGATTAACCGACAACAGGCAACTGACAATAAATTGATTATCAAAGACTTGAGTGATTTTTTTTACTCAGTCCAATTTTTACATGCAAAATTCGGGATGACGCATGTTTCTGCATATCTATTGAAGACACCCTATGTCAGCAGTCTAATAAACAGTAGCCTTTTTGAGAGATTCCTCAAACTGCCATGATAAGATCAGGGGCGAGTCGTACTTTAGTTATTTCCTGAACCTCAATTTACCAACTTCTATGGCTATAGCTACTTTCGCAAGAATGGTAAATACAAAGGCTCCCATTGCCCAAACTCCCACAGTAATGATGATCTCTATCCAGCTTGGAGAATATTCAACAATTTTTCCCCAAGAGCCGGGAATAAAGCCAGGTACTATCAAGCCCAAACCTTTTTCTATCCATATGCCCACAAATAATAACCCACAGGCAAGCCCCAGGTATCGGAAATTATTTCTGAAAAAGTGAACCGTCATCATAATGGTAGCAATCACGTTGAATGCGATGCCCGTCCATATCCAGGGGACTAAACTGTTTTTTCCTTCCAGTCCAAAAAACAGGTAGCTTGCGCTTTGACTGTGGTGAGTAGGTGCATAGAATTCCTTAAACAGTTCAGAGAACAACATGATCAAATTGATTTGAGCAGCAACGGTAACGATCATTGCGATTCGGTGAAGCGTATTATCTGAAACCTTGTATTCGGAATATTTGCGAATAAAACCCAGAATTAAAATGATCAAAGCTGGTCCGGCAGCAAATGCAGAAGCTAAAAATCGTGGACCCAATAAAGAGGAATTCCAAAAGGGTCTGGCAGGCAATCCCGCATACAAAAAGGCGGTAACCAAATGAATCCCTACTGCCCAAAAAACAGAAATGAAAACGCCAGGTAAGTAAATGTTTTTGTTGGGCTCTTTGCCCTTATAATGCATATATAAAATGTAAAAGGGAATTGTAATATTGATAAACAAATAACCATTTAAAACAATCACATCCCAAGCCAGCATTGAGTCAGGGAAATTGAAATATCCAATAATCGGAATCAGATGCCAGGCTCTTGCGGGCCCTCCCAAATCAATCACAACAAATGCCAAACACATCAACAAAGCTGCGACAGCCAATCCTTCTCCAATCAAAACAGCTTGCTTGAAATTGACATCCTTCAAAATGTAGGTTGGTAAAATAAGCATTACTGCTGCAGCTGCTACCCCAACCAGGAAGGTGAAATTGGAAATGTATAAGCCCCAGCTTATGCGGTCGCTCATACCTGTGACAATTAGACCTTCATTGATTTGAACTGAATAGGCATAGGTTGCAGCCAGCATCAAAAGTGTCAAGCCGCCCATCCAGATGTGGTAGGTTGCATTTCCTTTTGTAGCAACGTAAACACTGTCTCTGATGAATTTTCTGAATATAGAAATCTGTTTCATGTCATTGTTTTGCCTTTTGGCGCTAAAGCCACCAAAACCATGTGGAAGCAAGCACAATTTAAATCGCCATGCGATTTAAATTGTGCTTGCTTCAAAAAACTAAACCGCCGAAGGCGGCTTCATGCACGAAGTGCAAAAAATTAATCCATAAAATACCAGAACTTGGGCTCTGTACCCAAATCTTCTTTTAGGCGAAATACCTTTTTATTTTCCAAAACCCATCTGATTTGGCTTTTGGGATCGAGCAAATTGCCAAAAATGCGGGCTCCGGTGGGGCAGGCTTCCACGCAGGCAGGATTTTCTCCATTTCGACTTCGTTGAATACAAAAAGTGCATTTTTCCATCACTCCTTGTTTTCGCAAACGATTCCCCAAATAATGTTGAACGAGGTTTACCTCAGATTCTGGCACCTCTGGTTCTTTCCAGTTGAATCGCCGACCGTCATAAGGGCAAGCTGCCATGCAATACCGACAACCAATGCACCAATCGTAATCTATGACTACGATACCATCCTCTTCTTGCCAGGTTGCACCAACTGGGCAAACATCAACACATGGCGGGTTTTCACAATGGAAGCATTGTGTACCCATGTAAAAATGCCCGGCGGCAGGTACCTCATGGTAGAAATTATCATTTGCACCTTCAAAATTGATTTGTCCGTTTTCAATTTCGTGAATGCGGATGTATTGCATTTGGGTGCTTCTGTCCTGATTGTTTTCCTCCACGCAGGCGTTGACACAATCCATATATCCCTTGCATTTAGAGATATTAAAAGCATAGCCAAAAAGCACATTATCTACAGCCTCTTCCGTACCAATGTTTACGTGTTTGCCAGTTCGCATTTCGTACAACCGTTGCAAGCGATTCACAGTAGTCTGCTTCTCATCAGAAGTCATCAGCCGATAATTCTTTTTAAAATATTCTTCCCATTTCAATTGTGACTTTTCTCGGTCCTCATTAAGGGAAGTTGCACTACATGCGGCTTGGGTCATTCCGGCACCTACCAGTAATCCTTTGGTTATTTGAGAAAAAGCAGATCTGCGGTTCATTTTCTTTTTCATCACATGTGTATATCCATCTTGTGAAGTTGAAGGGCATTTATCTTCACAATTGCAATTACTTTTTGCAGAAGCTTTTTTTGGATTTAAAAAATCACTTGCTTTTATTTTGCCTGATAATAAATCGAAAAGCATAATTGGTTATGATTTTGAATATTTACTCTTCTGGATTTTGCGTATTCAACCTTGCTGGAAATCGCTTGGGAAATGCAGGCTGATGCGGATTGTGACAACTCACACAAGTCTTGGCCACTCTAGGTGGTGCCCAACCATTGAGTTGTTTGCCATGTGCACCTCCTTCCCAATCATGGTATTGCCTGGAATGACATTGACTACACAATTGATAACTTTTGTCCATTTCTATTAGCGCACCCGTAAGGCTGGTTAGAAGATTCATGTTATCCTTTGCATGGCAGGTGCTACAGTTCATTACGTTTTCCGTCGCATGTGCCATCGCAATGTCCCAATGTGCTTTTTTTGTGCCTTCGACCAATGATTTTTTCATTATTTCCAATGGTTCTGTATGGCAATTGGAACACTCATAGGAGGTTAGTTTATGTGTTCTTTTTTCTGTAAAAAAATCAACCATCTCTGGTAAGGTAGCATGTACTTTGATGAGTAATGTTGTATCCAGAATTTCATTTCTATTTAATTGATATTCTACAGGAGACTTGTGTTCCCTAATAACTTTCAGGAAATGGTGATGTGAATCATCATGTAAGTCTGGAGCACATTGGCTACCCAATAAAAATAGGCCCCCAAATAAGGATATTAAAAGGATCAATTTATTCATGGAGACTGTTTTTATTTTGTTCAAGCCAATTCGAAATTTGCCTTAGTTCAGAATCATCAAGTTGTAATTTCGATTGCCCAATTTCTGTGTTAGGTCTGGTAAAAACACCATTGGATGGAGTTGGCTTTTGAAATAGGTCTTGTGTGTTTTTGGGTAAATGGCATTGGCGACAATTGATCCGTTCTGGATGGGTGGTCCTTATTTCTTTTGGGGAAGCAGGACCTGCATGACAAGACAAACAATTTTCTCTCAGTTGCAAATCATGTGGAATCATAGGTGGAGCGCCTGGCATAGCTGCATGTTTGATTTTGGGTGCAGCTATTTTTTCCCAGTTGGTATTTTCAAATAAATCATTCGTTGTTTTAGGCAAATGACATTGCTTACAATTTTCCCATTGTGGGTGAGGAGTTACAGGTGCAAATGCTTCAAATTGGGCTGCATATCCACCATTTTCATGACATTGGAGACAGGTTTTCCCGCCTATACCCTTTTCTGAAATTAAGGGATGAGGGATGCCCGGTGGAGCTCCAGGATAAGCACGATTGTCATAATAACTATCCAGACTCCGAGTGCCTTCAGGCATTTGTTGATACCACAATGCTTCGTGAGATTTTTTAAAAACCCCTCGTTCTGAAGGTATAGATGGGGTATTATCTGAAAGCAAACTTCCCGCCGACAATTCCTGGCGTTCCTGATGCAAAGTGGTCCCAATGATAAAAACCCCTCCAAGCATCAGCAAAACACATAAGCTTATTACGAATAATCTGGTCTTCATATTTGTTTAGTATAAATTCTCCAATAACTTGAATTATCCTGAGTTTTATATGTTCTTCCTAAGTCTTTGATTTTTAAAGATTTACATGGTTTTTTCATGTTGCGGGGTACGGGTTGCGGGTGGCGAGTTTAGCTAACCAGCACCCCGCACCCCACACCCCGCAACACAGAAAAGCATTTTATCCTACAAATTTCTCTACTCTAACTGCACATTTTTTATAATCAGGTTCTTTAGAAATCGGGCAGAAACTATCAAGGGTTAGTTCGTTGATTAAATAACCTTCATCAAAGAAGGGAACAAATACTTGTCCTCGCGTAGGTTGGCCCCGTTCGTTAACGGAGGCTGGAAGTATAATTTGACCCCTTCTTGAAATTAGTTTTACCGACTCTCCATTGTGAATGTTCATGGATTTTGCATCATCAGGGTGCAGCTCAACATAAGCTTTAGGCATACCCTGGTGAAGTACTGGAATCCGTCGAGTCATGGAACCGGTATGCCAGTGTTCCAGTACACGACCAGTGTTCAGCCAGAAAGGATAGTCCTTGTCAGGACTTTCAGCCGCTGGTTCGAAGGGCCGGATCCAAATCCAGGCTTTTCCATCTGGTTTTCCATAAAAATCATAGTCATCTCCTTTACAGGCTGGGTCATATTTTCCATGAAACCGCCATTTTGTTTCTTGCCCATCAACAAAAGGCCACTGAATTCCAGATCGTACTTTCAACAATTCATAAGGAGCCATACCATGCTTTTTGCCTTCATGGAATTGAATGTATTCTTTCCAAATGGCTTCAACATGTTGCTCTTCTGACCATGGGAATTGTTTTTCATAACCCATTCGCTTTGCCACTTCTATCAATTGCCAGGTATCACTCATGGCTTCTCCAGGAGGTTCCAGCATTTGCTCAAAGTGTTGCGTACGTCGCTCCGAATTGCCATACATGCCCTCGCGTTCAATCCACATGGCTGCTGGCAATATCACATCAGCAATATCTGTGGTAGGGGTGGGATACACGTCAGAAACAACAATAAACCGATCGTCTTTTTGAGCTCCATCCCGGAAACGCCTCAGGTTTGGCATGGTGACCATGGGATTGGTGACTTGGATCCACATAAACCGGATATCACCTCTATCCAAAGCTCTAAACATTTCGACTGTATGATAGGTGGGTTTTGGAGCAATATTCTCTATAGGTACTTTCCAGATATCTGCAGCGATTTGACGATGCTTTTCATTCATCACCACACCTTTGGGGAGTTTATGTGTCAAGGTGCCTACCTCCCGAACTGTTCCACAGGCACTGGGTTGACCTGTTAGCGAGAAGGGGCTGTTGCCCGGGGTGGAAATTTTTCCGGTAAGCAAGTGAATATTGTATACGAGATTATTGATCCAGGTACCACGTGTATGTTGATTCAATCCCATGCACCAAAATGATGTAACTTTTTTGTTGGGATCGCCATAGAGTGAGGCGAGGTATTTAATTTCTTTAGCAGAAACTCCTGTAAGCTGCTCTATTTTTTCAGGTTGATAATCTTTTAGGAAAGTTTTGAATGCCTGGAAGGAACTGTCTTTTGCCTTATCTGAAAATTTAAAATGGTCTTCTGTTCCATAACCAATATTGGTTTTTCCAGATTTTATCACACAATGTTTTTCTACAAATCGCTCATTGACCCAACCATTTTGAATGATTTCATAACAAATGGCATTGGCAATTGCCAAATCTGTCTGAGGCTTGAACAAAATAGAGCGATCTGAGGCGGCACTTGTGCGCGTAGTACGGGTTGCCAAATCAATGATTTTTACCTGCTTCCTTTGCAGACGTTGATCCAACATTCTGGAAAAAAGCACTGGGTGCATTTCTGCCATGTTATTGCCCCAAAGCACAAACACATCAGCATGATCAATGTCTTCATAACATCCCATGGGTTCATCCATGCCAAAAGATGTCAAAAAGCCAGTCACGGCGGAGGCCATACAAAGTCTGGCATTTGCCTCGACATTGTTAGTCCCAATACATCCTTTAAATAGTTTAGATGCTGCATATCCATCCGGAATAGTCCATTGCCCGGAACCATACATGGCTACGGAATCTTTCCCATGTTTCTGGATGGTCTCCTTCATTTTATCCGCAATCAGGTCCAAAGCATCCTTCATGGTGGTTTCTACCAGTTGTCCATTGCGGCGCACATACGGCTTGGTCAATCTATCACTACCATACAAGGCCATTACAGAATGATAGCCTTTAACACAGCACAGACCTTTATTGACCGGGCTTGCAGGGTCTCCTTTTACCGCCACTGCTTTTCCTTTTGAAAGACCGATAAGCAATCCACAACCCACACCACAGAAGCGGCAGGGAGATTTTTTCCAATCAATTGGGCTGCCAGCGGGTAAATTGACAAATTGATCTTTTGGAAAAATGATACCGGGAAACATACTGGCTGCAGCAATCAAAGCAGAGGCTTTGGCCATCTTTTGTAGAAAACTACGCCGGTTGACTGTAGAATGAAGCATATTGTTAATTTATTGATTCAGTGTTATTGGAAAAGGCAGCGACCAGAGTCAGCATTTGCAATTCCGGGAGACTATTCAATTGCTGAAATAATTTTTTGTCCTGTTTGTCATCCAACGTTTCCGTAATGACGACCAGCACATTTTTATTTTCAGAAGGAATAACTTCACATTCTGCAATACTATTGATGGTCTGCAGCAATTGCGTTTTTTGCCCTTTTTGAGGCATCGCGAGGTAACTTTTTATTGGCATAGTATAAGTGTAAGTTTAAGTGTAAGTTTAAGCTGAATTTTTATACAAAGCTGATTATCAGTTATTTGAAATCAATTTCAAGTATAAATTATTCTGCTCAATTGCTTACATGTTGGGATAACTCCATTCGATGACCAGAAAATGATTTTTCCCAAAAGGTGAGTGGAGCTATTAGAGCGCTATTTGATTGAAAAAGAGGGTTTGAAAATCACCATTGCCCATGCCCAATTATTGGTTGCATCTTTATCTCCACCTTTAAGGGCTTCCATCGTTTCCGTACCAAATAGTTGAGAGTATCCTAATTTGAAAGTAGCCCCTGCCTTAATCTTCCAGCTGATGGTATAGTCCAATTCGGTACCAAGACTACTTTCCATTGAACCACCTGAATGGGTATCAGCAATATTGGAATTGGCATAAAAGAAGTGGAGGTCCAAACCCGTAGTAAAACTTTTCTTTTTGTAGAAGGCTTTCAGGAAAAAATCATTCAAACCTACATTTCCGATATGGTTGCCAACATAGAAATAATCCATAAGACCATTGAATTTGTGGTTGGTTCCAAAGAATGGATTAAAGGCATTGTTCTCTCCATTTGCATCCAATTGGTCATTCCCTGAGAGTATTTCTATTCCTGCAGCCATTCCAAAGTTTTCATGAATTTGATAACTTACATCTGCTCCTAAATAATAGGCATTCACTTTGGAATCCAGGGTATCGCCATTGACTCCTCCTTGATAATAAATGCCAACATTGGCACCTAATTTATTTTCACTCCAGCTTAGGCGTCCACCAGTGGTTTGGCTGAAATTGGTTTCGAAATCGCCATTTGAGCGCAGGACTTGCAAACCATTATTTAGAAATAAAAGGCTTGCTTTAAGGGCTTGCCATTGTTTGTTTAACCAAAGGAACTGGATGGTTTTATAATTTCGGGGTACGGTGTAAAGTGTGGTTGTTAATTGAGGCCCATTTTGATTAAAAGCAAAACCCAAATGCCCTTTAAAAGTGCTATCCTGAAAGATAAAAAGGGCAGCATCATGGCTTCTGGCTTGTTGTGCCCAATTAACTGCTCCAAAAATTCTTTGATCATCATAGGAAATTTCTTGTCTTCCCAGTTTCATACTCCATCGGGTCTCTAATTTTACTTTTGCCCAGGCTTCATGTAGGCCAAGAGCAATACCATTATTGGTTACCAATTGCGGTTGATCTCCCCAAACGTGGATATTCTGTACACTGAAAAAAGTCTGAATGCTTTTGGATTTAAAGTCAAGACTCAGGCGAGAACGTTGGTCGACAAAAAATGCCGCATCTTGATCTTTGGTAGCCAATGTTTGGAATCCATGCCGATATTCAGCTCGTGGACGAATTTCAACTGTTCCAGTAAGTTGAGCATTTGAAATGGTAGGGTAGGACATTGCAATAAGCACTATTAAGCAACTAGTGAGCAGGTATTTCATATTTTGTAATTGCGTTTATTAACTTGACAATGTCATGTTTAAAAAATTGCTATATTGAAGGTGTTCATCACC
>JBGTQJ010000075.1:0-40649 GCA_041941305.1 Saprospiraceae bacterium | reverse complement strand
TTGTGTCATCTGCCCAAGAAATATCTACATCATCATCACAGTTATCCCAGGCAGAAGCATAGCCGGTTACAGATGGGTCTCCGTTTTCATCACATTCTAAAGTGACATCATCTGGACATGTAATCTCAGGCTCAGTTGTATCCTCAAACTTGATTTTCTGGACACAAGAGGTTGAATTTCCGCAATCATCGGTTGCAGTCCATGTACGCTTAATGAGGTATTCACAATTAGATGTAATGTAAGTTGTGTCATCTGCCCAAGAAATATCTACATCATCATCACAGTTATCCCAGGCAGAAGCATATCCAGTTACAGATGGGTCTCCGTTTTCATCACATTCTAAAGTGACATCATCCGGACATGTAATTTCGGGTGCTGTAGTATCTTCAAACTTGATTTTCTGGACACAAGAGGTTGAATTTCCGCAATCATCAGTTGCAGTCCATGTACGCTTAATGAGGTATTCACAATTAGATGTAATGTAAGTTGTGTCATCTGCCCAAGAAATATCTACATCATCATCACAGTTATCCCAGGCAGATGCATATCCGGTTACAGATGGATCTCCGTTTTCATCACATTCTAAAGTAATGTCATAAGGACATGTGATTTCAGGTTTGATGTCATCAACAAAAGTGAGTGTTTGAATGCAAGAACTGTAATTCCCACAATCATCTGTGGCAGTCCATGTTCTTTCAATGATATATTCGCATTGTGCAGTAATGTAGGTGGTGTCATCAGCCCAGGTGATATCTACATCGTCGTCACAAATATCCCATCCTGTTGCATAACCTGTAACAGAAGGGTCTGCATTTTCATCGCATTGTAGGGTTTTGTCATCCGGGCAAGTGATTTCAGGGTTTGTAGTATCAATTACTTTTATTACCTGGTCACAAGTTGCCTGATTGTCACATTGGTCAGTCGCTTTCCAGGTTCGGGTAATTATCGTCTCACATCCATTTATTACAGCTACATTATCCCAATATGAAATATAGGGATCATCAGCACAGTTGTCAATGGCAGTTGCAGAACCAGTGTCTTCATCACTACCACACTCTATGGTAGCATCAGTTGGACAATAAATATTCGGTTTTTCAAAATCGACAAATTTTACGTAAATAGTAAATGTGTCTTTATTGCCACAGTTGTCTTCAGCAAACCAGGAACAAACCAATAATTCTATATATCCATCTGTTGGACAATGCCCGTCTTCAATTGCGTCAAACATGGAAAGGGAAGGATCATCATCACAGTTATCTGTTAATGTAACTCCTCCTGGACCAATGTGGAATGTTTCATCACAACTATATGTCAAGGTATCTCCACTCGAATGCCCAGCCAACACTGGATCGTTTAAATTAAAAGTAGGGGGCGATATATCTTTTTGTGTAATTGTTTGAATTACAGAAGCAGAATTACCACAGTTACTGGTTGCAGTCCATTTTCTTTCATAAATTATTTCACAGCCATTTTGCCAAGAGGAGTCCTCTTTTGAAAAAGTAACACTGCTATCGTTACAGCAAGTATCCACTGCCATTGGCAATGTAAATAATGGGTCTTCATCACAGTCTATTACCATATTTTGGGGAATAAATGTGAAATGAATACAGTCTGACCCAAATTCGTTTCCTGCGTTCAATGTACTGCCTATGCAGCAAAAGACCATCAAGAATAATGGGGGGTAAAGTCTGTTCATCGTTTAGGAGTTTTGATTAAAAGTTAATGGTTAAATAAAAAAGGGGAATTGCAAGGTTGTACTCATCACCTGACTGATGGGATCAGCAATAAGTACTGATTGTCAATTAAAAAAACGTTAAGGAAAGTTCTGGCAATTCTGGATTCCAGGTATTTACCTATGTACTGAATCCAGATTTAAAAGACTTGAAAGCCAGAAAAAGATTGATTGGTGTACTTAAATTTTTTAATACTTGAAAATGGGTTCTCGTAGGTGTCATTTTGATGAAATTTTGGTTTAATAAATCAGTGGAGGCTTTAAGAAGAGCGCAATTATCATAGAACCCGCTTCCAGAATGGATGGGAGGTGAACAAATAAAGCACTCAACAAGAAACCTATTCATATTTCTTATGAAACGGCGAATACAACCTTATTACGAGATACCAGATGAGGTGCTATTAGGGTCGATAGCTAAAAGTAACGTCAGGGTAGAATCAAGGGATTTTGTCCACAGGATAATTGGACAGCTGGTTTTGTATTTGTAGTTTGTGTTAAGGGATAATCTAAGAGCAGTAATTAAAACTAAGGCAAATATAAAAAACCATTGAAAAATAAAAATTATAACAATAGTAAAATTTGACCAAAAACTAAATATTTAAAAATAGTATTACAAATACGTTGATTGATATTTCGAAACAGGATTTTGAGAAAGTGAAATAATGCAAAATTTATTATGGATTTTTACTCTTTTTGGGCTGTTTCAGGTAATTCTAAAGATTCTAAAATATCGGTTATTATTAATCCCAAATGATCAATAGCAAGTGGTAAATTCCAATTTTCTTTGTTTCTAGGTTCGACATAATTCGAAATTGCCCTAATTTCTAAAAAAGGAATTTTTTCCAGGAGACAGCCCAAAAAAAATGCAGCACCTTCCATACTTTCAATATCTTCTGAATATTTCCTTTTTATAGCATTTATACTTTTCTCAAAACCATGCACTTTATTAACTGTTAGTCCAGTGGCTTTAGGAAGAAAATCAAAATCCTTAACGGTTGGGTTTATTAATTTTCCATTTTGAAATGGGAATTTATTTGGTTGGATAAGATCCAATTGGTGAATATCTGTAAATTGTCCATCTGCTTCTTCCACACCTAAATCAGCAAATCTCTCTGTATGGACGTTGACAATATCTCCAATTTTTAAGTTTTTATGGAATGCTCCTGCTACCCCAACATTAATTGCAAAGTCAAAAGAATATTTGGAAAAAACTTTACCTAGAAAAAAACTGGTATAGGCAATTCCAACTCCTGTAATCAAAATCGAAACCTTAAGATTTTCTTTAGTAAAATGCAATTCTGCCTTTTTTTCAAAATGTTTTTCCAGATAAGCCTTAATAGGAGCTATTTCAAAAGGGGTGGCAGAAACCAAAAGTAAATGCATGCTATTCTTAATTGACTTTTTGTTTGTCTAAAAGTAGGTTTTTAAGACTAAATTTAAAATCGCCGTAATACGAATCCTAGGTTGATTCTACTTGCTTTCCCAATATTTTGTCCTGACAGGAAATGTGCACCACCAATAAATACTCCCAGCTTTAGAGTGATAGGGTAGTACAGAGTACCCCCTATTTTTAGAAAGCGGCTTCCCTCTCCGGCTGAAATATTTTGGTCTACACCTGCATTTATAGTATGAAAATAATCTATCCAGGCATCTAAATAGAATTTTGCGTGGGCAAAACCTGTTCTGCATATAACCGGTACAGAAAATTGTGAGCTAGGGATAATCCTGAAATCGAAACCACTTTGAAGATGAATAAAAAATCCACCGATTTGGTATTGATACAAATGCCTTAATTGGAAGGCAGTAGCCCTTTGACCGATTGGTTTTTCAATATCTACTTCATATCCGGAAATAGGAAAGCTGAAGCCAAAAGAACTTATTCTGGATAAACTTCCACGGTCGAAATCTATTTTTTTTCCCCGATATTTTAATGCAATAATTGCATCCTGGAAATTTGAATTAGCCCCATTCCACATATAAGGAATGGAGACAATCATGTTCAAATTATTATTAAAACCATGAGCAATAAACAGACTAGCAGTTTGGGTATTGACCGAGATGTCTTGAATCTCGGTTCCGAAATAATACTTATTATAGAATTCAAAGGAATAAGTAAATGCTACGTCGGTTTCGCTTTTGTTTTTCATAAAGCCATCAATAGCACCTTGTCCTTGAATATGAAGGATACAAAAAATGTATAACGACAGGAAAATAAGGATTTTTTTTAGGCTTAAGAATTTGAGATCAGGATAGCTGGTAATTTGGTAAATCATTTTACAAGGATAACTTTTTTGCTTGCCAAGGGCAGCTCGTTTTCAATTATTGAAACAATATAAAGTCCTGAATTTAAATTTGTTGTTGAATATTTTAGATTAATTGGATTGCTTGTCTCAGGCTCGGCAAAAATTGCTTGTCCTAAAAGATTGGTAACCATTACCCGTAATTTTCTTTGATAAGGGTTTTCAACATAAATTTCCAGAAAACCTTTAAAAGGATTTGGAGAAAGTCTTAAATCAATTATTTCGATTAAATCTTTTTCAACTGTGCTTGTAGGTTCATTAAATGCTCCTGGAGTTGGAAAAACCCTTTGGAAAGGACCAGTGCTATTTGGAATTCTTCCTATTGCCTCGTCAGCATCTACTTCCCCAAACTCATAACTGTCAATAATTGCAAAATTATTGACCTGGGAGTCGAAAATGCCAATAAATTCCCCATCTGAACTTAATTTGAAATTTGTATGAAAAACGCCTTGATCCTCATCTTTATCAGCCCAAAAGATTAAATATTCTTCTGGTTGTATCCAAATATCTGGCATTTGCCATTTGTCAGGAATATTTTGATTATCTGAAAGAAAATAATTACCTAAATAGGTAGGCACATCAGAAGCATTGAAGATTTCAAGCCAATCATCAAACTCGCCAAATTCATCTGCATAAATTTCATCATTTTTTGCCATAAATTCGTTAATTACGAGCGGAACTGAGGAGCTTCCAATATTAATTTGGTATGTAGAACATATTGGATTTTGACTATCCAATCCAGAATTATCAGTTGCTGAAATGTAATAGGAAATGGTACCAGCTTGGTTTAAGGGTGGCAAAATAATACCATAATTTTCATCATTTGCCATCCCATCATTATTTAAACCATCATCCTGCATTTCAAAGCAATTTGGACCCTGACCATTTGTATAATAACAAACTTCCACTTTCGAAACCGCAATATTGTCCTTGACCGTTGCCCCAATGTATATTTCCTGGAATTGATTAGGGTGGTTGTTTTGTACTCCTGTAATAATTGGCTCAATATTTTGAAAATCGATCTGTTGAAATGCAGAAAATCTTCGTTCATTAATGAAATCCTTAATTCCTGTTTTTACGTGATTTGGGGACAATCCCATTTCAAAAGAATTGATAAAATCATCAAAAGAAAATCCATAATCAAGTGGACGTAGCGGATCAAGCTCAGCAGAAGGAGCAATTAAATCTCTTTTTTCATCCAAATAAGTGTTCAATTCATCTGTCTTGTAAATGGTTTGAATAATTTGATTTAAATAATGGGAATATCGTCTTTTAAATTTTGGCACTTGCAAAATTCTAGAATAAATAGGGCGATCTTCATTGGGATGCCCCCAATCGTAAATATCTCGATATTGCCAATCTATACCAAACCAATCAATGCCAAATGTATTGTCCAGATCATAAGGAATGTATTCGAATTTGCCAGTTTCTTGATTATTGTATAGATAAAAGTTGTTTTTATTATAAATAGGACCATCCCAATTTGCAGTTAAAATATCCAATGCAATTGCCTTTAAATAAGTATCTATATTGAATACCCTGTCTAATTCACATGCTAATTCGGAAATGGGCGTGTTATTTAAAACATCAATCAGTTCAGCGATATCTTCATAATTGTCCTCATCTGCATTCGTTTTCAATGCATATGCCCTTCTTCCCCAAAAAACTTCTTTGTATAAATCTGGATTGGCACCTTTGTAATTAAGGTCTGCAGGATAAAGGCATTTGTACAAATTCCCATCTTTGTTGCCAAACCTCAATTCGACAAATTCTTCATCAATATGCTCCACATTGGCATATACGCCCCAAAAGTCTCCGTTAATGTAAAGATCCACATGATTGGCTCTTGGGGCAGGAATCCCAATTTGCTGACAAAGATCCCAGGCTAATATTGCTCTTGTTATTGTTGGGTCATTGTGTTCGCCATTGATATTTAATTTTTCAAGCCCATACCATTGCCTACCTGGTTCATAAGTATTAAATGATATTTTAAATGACTTTTTCGATGAATGTCTCGAGGTATTTCCCCTAAATCGGAAACCAATGTTTTCAAGGGTGTCTCTAATATAGCCATTATCAAACATAAAAAGGGCTTTGAAGTGATAATTGCTTTCTTCATTGCCGGGGGCGTAGAGGGCATCGAGGGAATCTGGATCTATTAAAATATCAATTCTTGGAACAACTTCATCAGTAAATACTTCACCAGGAACTGGGAAATTATTTTGACAAAAAGGGATCAACGGGATAAGCAATAGTGAAAAAATGAAAATTATTTTTCTGAAATCCATTTAGTTATTTTTTTTCAAAAATAGAAGTTTGCTTTAAGATGCCGGTTAAATTACCTCGAGTTGTCGAAAAAATGCCAAAGAAGATAGATATTGTTAATTCCAAAGCAGCCTTTTTATCAAAATTGCAATACAATTAAAAAATGAATCACAATGCTTCAAGATTTTTTCAGTGGAATAAGAGCTTATGGAAAAGCTTTAAAACTGATTCCCAAATTAGGTTTATGGAAATACTTATTTCTACCCTGGTTAATCAGTATTCTTTTACTTGGTGCCGTTTTTTACATCCCATTTAACTATGCAGGAGATATTGGAGATTGGTATAATCCCAATTTTTCATTCGAATGGCTCAACAACCTAATTGATTGGGCACTGACTGGCCTGGGTGGATTGGTACTATTTTTCCTGGGTTTATTCCTATTAAAATATTTGGTACTCATACTATCTGGACCATTTATGAGTGTCTTATCTGAAAAAGTAGAGGAATCGATGATTGGAGGTCAAAAAAAATCTGCATTTAGCATCAAAAGAGTAGCCAGAGAATTCTCCAGAGGTGTCCGAATTGCGATTCGAAATTTATTTAAAGAATTGTTATTCACAGTCATTTTGCTCATACTGGGCATCTTTTTCGCACCATTCAGTGCAGTAGGTTTATTTATGGTACAAGCCTATTATTTTGGATTTGGAAATATGGATTTTGCACTTGAAAGGCATTTTGGAGTGCATGATAGTATACGGTTTGTCAAACAAAATAGAGCTATGGCTCTTGGAAATGGAGCTGTAATTGTAGTGCTTTTGGCTGCTGCACCAGTATTTTTTAATTTTCTTATTGCGCTGGTTTTACCAATTGCCGCTTTCGTTTTGCCTATCGGAGTGATTGCTGCTACCATTGAGACGGTAAATAGATTAGATATTGCTCCAATGAATGAGGAAATAGAATATAACAACGAATTGGTATAAAAAACAGGTCAACCTTTTTCCAAAGATTGACCTATTGAGCAGAAACAATTATTCAGCATCGAAATCATACAACACCTTGCCCAATCATTGCATCGGCTACTTTAACAAAGCCTGCGATATTGGCTCCCTTCACATAATCGACATATTTTTTATCTAATCTACCATAAGATTCACATTGCTCATGGATCTTTTGCATAATATTTTTCAATTTCGCATCCACCTCATTACGGGGCCAAGGCATTCGCAAACTATTTTGACTCATTTCTAGACCAGAAGTAGCTACTCCACCGGCATTGGAAGCTTTACCAGGTGCATAATATATTTTAGCATCCTGAAAAATTGAAATTCCTTCCATGGTGGTTGGCATATTTGCTCCTTCTGCTACTCCTTTACAATTGTTTTTTATCAAGGTTGCTGCATCCTTTTCACTAATTTCATTTTGTGTTGCACTTGGAAAAGCCAAATCACAGGGTATTTCCCATGGTTTCCCTCCTTCTACAAAAATTAAACTGTGCTCGTCTGCATATTCTTTAATTCTGCCCCTTCTGTTGTTCTTCAAGTCTTTTATCCATTCCAGTTTTTCCTGGTTTATGCCCTCTTTGTCATAGATGGTACCACCTGAATCAGACATAGCATGGACCGTACCTCCTAATTGAATAATTTTCTCGGCAGTGTATTGTGCAACGTTCCCAGAACCGGAAATAATACATTTTTTCCCTTCCATTCCATCTTTATTGGCTTTTAACATTTCATCCATAAAGTAAACACAGCCATAACCAGTGGCTTCTGTTCTTATCAAACTTCCACCAAAGGAAATTCCTTTACCTGTAATTACACCAGTATGCTCATTTTTCAATTTTTTATACATACCAAACATATAACCTACTTCTCGACCTCCAACCCCAATATCGCCTGCTGGAACATCTGTGTCAGGTCCAATATGCCTAAATAATTCAAGCATAAATGCCTGGCAGAACCTCATTATTTCAGCGTCTGATTTTCCCTTTGGATTAAAATTAGAACCACCTTTTCCCCCTCCCATTGGCAAGGTGGTTAGACTATTTTTAAAGATTTGTTCAAATCCTAAGAATTTTAGTATGCTTAAATTCACAGAAGGGTGAAAACGCAATCCTCCCTTATATGGACCAATTGCATTATTGAATTGAACTCGATAACCTTTATTTACCTGAACATTTCCATTATCATCTACCCAGGTAACCCTGAAGGAAATTACTCGGTCTGGTTCAGTAACTCTTTCAAGGATTCCAAGTCCCTGATATTTTTTTTCTTTTTCAACAAATGGGACGATGGTTTCAGCCCATTCTTGAACTGCTTGATGAAACTCCGATTCGTTTGGATTATTTTTTCGGATTTGATCCATGAATGCAGTTAGCTGCTGTTCATGGGAAGTGGTTAGGACAGACATTTTGTACTTGATGGTTTTTTCTAATGAACAACTTTCTATAAATAAGTTCCCTATTTAAGATGTATAAAAAGAAAATTGCTCATTGGTTCCAATTTAAAGTTTAGAATAAAAAGAACTATTGGGGCAAATCTAGGATATTTTATTTTTTATGAATTCATTTTACTTTTAAAAAATTTTATTTTCGGCAATAACACTTACAAGTAAGGCTAATTGAATAAGAAAAATTTGGAAATGTAAATTATGTAAGTATTAATACTGCTCAATATTTAGAGAATTGAACTAGTTTTGCGCCTTTCCATCTTTATAATAATTACAATGAAATTTAAATTTTCCTACATAAATATTTTACTGCTTATTATTTGTTTAAACTCCTTGAATTCATGCGGTGAGAGAAGTCCAAATAAAGCAGAAGACTGTAAATATGGAAAACCAGTTTCAATTTTTTCAAATGAGTTTGAACAAATTCTAGAGCATAACTTTGTTTTAAAAGGATTAGAAGGCACCGAGAACGTAGTTTTTGAAAATGGAATAAAACTGGAATTGATCCAAAGTGGATGTGAAAACCTTCAACAGGAATTTCGATTTATTATTCCAGAAACAATGACAGGGGAAGTTCCAAATATATGGGTAGAATATGCTATCCAATTATTCTACTATATGGGAAATTTAGACATTTCTCTTGCTCAATTTTCTTTTTGGAGTCAGGCATTTGAAGAGTTGAAAGAGGATTTAGGAAATGGAACTTCTTTGCAGTTAGAACCAGGGAGGTGGGTTAAAGTAAATGGAATAAACAGCTCAGACCATTCCATTCTCATTGTATTGCTGTCACAGCAAGAAAGTTAAAGTCCAAAATTGAATTTTTTAAAAAAAAATATGGAATTGTATAATCTATTTGAGAATCAATTTATTTCATAATAAGCTTCAAACTAATTTGAAAGAAAATAAAATTATAATCCATTGGTATTGAGGTATTTGGACAAGTGTTCGCAAATTATTGAAATGTTTTTTTGAAAAAAAAATCTTAAATAAATATTTGTGTAAACAAAGTAATCTATCTACTTTAGTGCTCGCTTTAGGAATGGAAACAAAATGAGAAATTTGAAAACAAGTTTTTAAACATACTATGCTGAAAATTTTCCTTCCTTTATAATTCCAACATCCATATTTTTTATTCAGCAAAATAAAAATTGCAATTCCCTTGAACTTTGCTACCGTTCCCTAAATGGTTTAAAAATAATAGTGTTAATATTTGACCTATATTATATTAAGAATTATTTTTATGCGAAAATTTTAAATCTTTTAATAGTATCAGTAAGTTAGATAGAATCCTGTTACAAAAAGTTGTAGCAGGGTTTTTTATTTTTAAATCTTGCAATCCAGCCAAAATTCTCACCATTCAAATTCACAATATTACCAACAACTTTTTTTGATTCTATTGTTTCTATATTTTTGCGCCGTTTTTCGACAAGTTGAGATCTTGAGCTTTGAGTCCAAAACTCATTATTTCAATTCTCAAAACTAATTTAATGAATTACGATTTGATAGTAATTGGCAGTGGACCCGGAGGATATGTCGCTGCTATTCGAGCATCCCAATTGGGACTGAAAGTGGCTGTTGTGGAAAAAGAATCTTTGGGTGGAATATGTTTGAACTGGGGCTGCATACCTACCAAGGCTTTATTAAAAAGTGCCCAGGTTTTTGAATACATTAATCATGCAGAAGATTATGGCATAAAGGTACAAAATGCTACAGCTGATTTTGATGGAATGATTAAGAGGAGTAGGGGAGTAGCCGATGGAATGAGTAAAGGTATTAACTTCCTTTTCAAAAAGAATAAAATTACTGTGATCAATGGACATGGTGCATTGAAAAGAGGTAAAAAAGTTGAAGTTACAGATAGTAATGGAGCCAAAACAGAATATTCAGCTCCGCATATTATAATTGCTACAGGTGCTCGTTCAAAGGAATTACCCAACTTGCCTATTGATGGAAAGAATATAATTGGCTACAGAAAAGCTATGAATCTTGAAAAACAACCTAAAAAAATGGTAGTTGTTGGTGCGGGTGCTATTGGGGTTGAATTTGCCTACTTCTATAATGCAATTGGCACAGAAGTTACCGTTGTCGAATTTCTGGAGCAAGGCCTTGTTCCTCGAGAGGATAAAGATATTTCCAGGGAATTAAATAGAAATTTTAAAAAGAATGGAATCAGAGTCTTGGCCAATACCTCTGTAGAATCAGTTGATACGAAAGGACGTGGATGTAAGGTTCTAGTAAAAAGCAGAAAAGATGGAAAAGAAGAGGAAATTAAATGTGATGTCGTTCTTTCTGCTGCAGGAGTAAGTCCAAATACAGAAAATATTGGGCTCGAAACCCTGGGCATTAATACTGAAAGGGGATTAATACAGGTCGATGATTATTATAGAACAAATGTTCCCGGAATATACGCCATAGGGGATGTAATTCCAGGACCAGCTTTAGCACATGTTGCAAGTGCTGAAGGAATAACCTGTGTTGAACAAATTCGGGGACATAAACCTCCCTTGATTGATTATAACAATATACCATCTTGTACCTATTGTTCACCTGAAATTGCTTCTGTTGGATATACTGAAATTCAAGCTAAAGAAGCTGGTTATGAAGTAAAAGTTGGAAAATTTCCCTTTTCTGCTTCTGGAAAAGCCAAAGCCGCTGGTAGTTCACAGGGATTTGTAAAAGTGGTATTTGATGCTAAATACGGTGAATTTTTGGGGGCACATATGATTGGAGCCAATGTTACAGAAATGATTGCAGAGGTTGTTGCTGCTAGAAAATTAGAAACAACAGGACATGAAATAATTAAAACAGTGCATCCTCATCCTACAATGAGCGAGGCAGTTATGGAGGCAGCCGCTGCTGCTTACGAAGAGGTAATTCATTTGTAATTGAATCAATCTCTAAAACATGAGTCATCCCCCCAAAGGCAGGGGTGATTGGTTCTAAAAATATGCTCTGTGATTTTTTTCAAATTCAAGTTCAAGACCAAGTTCAAGCCCAAGAATTGAAATTGAACTTGGTCTTGAACTTGAACTTTCAGGAATTTAGAAGAAAAAAACCTGCATAATCCTTTAGCACATCATGAAAATAATAGAACCAATCAACCCTGCCCCAAAGGGGCAAGCTGAATTTTTAGATTGTTTCTTAAATCATTGAATTTTAACTCACTATGTAATGTGCTTTTGTTGCGGGGTGCGAGTTGAGGGTTGGTCAAACCTTCAACTCGCACCCCGCAACAAGTTGAATATCAACGGATTAAGGAAAAGAAAAAAAACAAAGGGGGTTTAATGCCAAAATTTGCGATGATTCATGTTTGATACTTGGTGCTTAAAAAAAATAAACACAAGTAAATTACTGACTATCAAATGTTTAATTTGATGAACGATTTACAATTTGAACTATCCCTAAATCATATTTAAACATCAAACATATTTTTTATATATTTGCGCAGTAAAGAGAGAGGTTGTATATCAACCAAAAGTTTTCAGACACTTTATTACAGTATTTCACAATAGAACCTAAATGTGTCATGAACACATCCAATACTGTTTGTGTCAATTACAAACAAATAAACGCGATGATGGCACGGCATTGCCGTGCCGTTTTTTATTTTGCTTTTACAAATGCTCCGTTTTCTTCTTTAATTACATAAGCTCCCTTAAATCCTCTTGCCAGGGCTTTTCTTAAAGCTCTGTCAGCCATATCTCTTGAATCATATCCAGTTAACAGCATAATTGTGTAATCTCCTTTCTGATAGGAATCGACAATACCAATCTCTACTACTTTATCTTTGTCAAAGAACTTTGGGTTCTTATAGGCCCCTAACCTGACCATAAATTCAGATGGATTTGTAATGACAGCATTTTTTGAGCCTGTATCTGGGTTTTTACTTCCGTTTTGATTGCTTCCTGCTATTTTATCTGAGTGGCCCTCAGTACTTTGGGTTACAACAAAAGCTCCGGAATATCCTTTTTTTCTCAATTGTGTTTTGGCTTGATCCGCTTCAGCCCTGGTTTCGAAAATACCAACTCGTATCTTTGACTTTCCAGCTTCTCTATGATTCAACACCTTACCAATGCTACCTACTTTATCCTGAATGTCGTCCAAATCAGGGGAACTTGATGATAATGCGACAATTTGAACAGCATATCCTGAGGTGAATACCGCTTCCTCATTATCTGTTTCATGACTGTTCTTTGATTCTTCATTCCCTTCGGTGTCAGAAGTAGATTCAACAACATCAATATTGGTACCTGAAGGTGGCAAATAAATGGCATCTAATATTTTGGATTCACCATAATTACCTGTTCTAACTGTGCGATTGACATCTTTATAACCAACTCTCGAATAGCGAAGAATATAATTTGAATTAGGATTGAGTTCTAAGGAATATTTTCCTCTGTGATCTGAAAAAGTTTCAAATTTTTCATTGGAGGAAGTATTTGTCGCCCGAATATTGACATCTTCCAATTTTACATTAGATCCTGCTCCTAATACTTCGCCTTTGTATACTTCATCCTCGTTGGAAAGGAAAATATCGTATTCGATATTGGTAGACAGTGTAGTATTCAAAATAACCTGTTTGGTTACATAACCCCTTTTGGAAAAAATAGGGTTGCAACTTTTTCCTTCCTCCATAAAGAATGAAAATAATCCATAGGAATTTGTATGTGCAGCTTCAGGTCCACCACATTCAGATAAATCAATGACTACGTCAGATAATGGTTCGTTATCATTATCATATACCGTTAAAATAATATTTTCGGCCTTGCTATTTCCAATAACTCTATACACATCTTCATATCCTTTTCCACCCAATCGATTTGAGATAAAATATCCAATTCCACTGAAATCATCGAAGATGAATCCATAATCATCTCTGGGAGAATTATAACCAACACCCATGTTTTCAGGAGTCGGATGTTTGGAGCCATGTTGATGAGGAAGTTGAAACATATCAAAGCCGCCAAATCCTTGATGCCAATCAGATGCAAAGAATAAATTGACTCCATCGTAAAAGGGAGTTATTTCATTACCCTGAGAATTGATGACAGGTCCTACATTTTCTGGAGCAGCCCAGCCATCTCCTACTTTTTTGCATACATAAATATCATATCCACCAAAACCATCAGGTCTGTCAGATGCAAAATACAAAGCTTGACCATCTGCAGAAAAGGAAGCAAATCCAGTAGAATAGCCTGAACCATTGTATGGAAATGGCTTTAAATCCGACCAATCTCCGTTGGAACTAACCCGCCCCAAATGCAAACTCAACTCCAATCCACTCCCGGGAATCTGTCTTGTACCATCAACAAAATTATTCTTTGTAACTACAACTAATTTACCATCAGGTGAATAGGAAATTGGTCCCTCTCCTGATGATTTACTGAGGTTATTTTTCAAGAGGTTGGGTTTACGCAGAAAACCATTATCATCTCTGGTGGTAATGAATAATTGGTTATTGCTAAAACCACCTGATCTTCCACGATAATTGCCTTTGATGTCTCTTCGGGAGGAAGAATAAACTATGCGTTCGTCTGTAAAAAAGGTAATTCCAAAATCTGAGGAAGCTGAATTTGCGAATTCATTAGATATATTGCTGGAAGAATTTTCTTCGATTCTTGATTTGGCAAAATCGCAGCTTTCAGCATATTGATTTCCAGCTACAGGGTAACGTTCAGCATATTTTAAGAAGTATCTTTTTGCTTCATCGTATTTTCCAAGACCTTTTAATACTTTTCCGAATTGGAGAAAATAAACATTGTCCACATTTCTTAAAGTCATCAACTGATTGTACCACTTTTCAGCTTCTTCAAATCGGTTAAGGTGTCGATAACAATCTGCAATTTTACCTAGAGCCTCAGCATTCTTTGGTTGTCTTTCCAAAACCTTTTGGTAAGATTTAATGGCTAGATTAAAAGCATATAATTCATACTGTTTATTGGCTTTCCTTAATGACGATTGAGCATAACTATTTGAATAACATAGACTAAAAATGAAAATCAAGATAGCAAACTTAAAAAAGCGCATGACTGAATTTGTTTTTTTGGTTGAAGGAAAATAATTCAAAACTCATAGAAATACTTATGATTTATTTCATTGTGAGAAATTTTGAAAAATTCACCAAAAGTTAGACACAAAGTTAACGCTTAATGAATAAGATATTGTTTATTATTTCAATAAGTTTGATTTGTCCATAACTTGAAGAAATAATTTAGGTTAAACTGTATCCTTTAGGAAATTGATCATTATAGAATCGAAAGTATTTTTTTAGAAGCTGTTTGTTCGTCAATCCTTCTATTAAATGGAAATGAAAACCGTCAATTTTTCTTTATTTGGATGTCCACAAATTTGCAAATAAGTCGTACCCTTGCGAAAAATGATATTAGAATGAATGCTCATCGCAGGACGGTATCTGATGCCGAAATGAACGAAGAATGGAAGGAGATTCAGGCTGCAAAACACGACCCTGCCAGTTTCCGGCCGCTCTATAATCGCTATTTTCAGTCCATTTTTAGATTTATTCATAGACGAACAGATGATGTTGATTTGACAGCTGATATTTGTTCAACTGTCTTTTTAAAGGCTATGCAACGTCTTGATGGATACTCTTTTCAGGGAGTTCCCTTTTCCGCCTGGTTATTTAGAATAGCAAGCAATGAAGTAGCTCAGCATTTTAGAGCAAATAGCAAAAACAGGACAGTAAGTATTGAGACTAAATCACTTGGACACATTGCAGAAGAACTAGATGGAACAGATAACGAACTATTGCGCAAAACATTAATTAGTTCTTTAGACCAATTAAAAACCAAAGATTTGGAAATAATTGAGCTTCGGTTTTTTGAGAAACGTCCCTTCAAAGAGATTGCTGAGATACTTGAAATTACAGAAAGCAATGCTAAAGTCAGAACGTACCGCGTTTTAGAAAGATTGAAAAAAATTATTATCAAAAAAGTACCAGATTCAGGGATTTGAACCCGAGCAAATCAAAATCCTTTACCTGGAATTCTCTCTAACTAATTTAAAATGAAGAATAATTACAATATAAAAATAGATCCAAAAAAGCTGAGTAGTGAGGAGATATCAAAATATCAGGATTTTGATAAACTACTTGCTGAATTCAGCGAACAAAAAAAACAACCCAAAAGTCCCTTAATTATTGCTAGTAGAAAATGGGTATATACTGCAGTTGCTGTAGCTGCTTCCTTTATCGGAATTTTTGTAATTGCATTAAATGATTCTTCAAATGATTATGCCGCACAACAAAGACAGTATTTTGACAATTTACCTTATATAAATCCACCTTTTACCAATGTAAAGCCTCAGTTTGCAAGTTTTAAAATCAGCGCCAATCAAGGTGGGGTTTATGAATATGAGTCCGGTTCAAAATTACGGGTTCCTGCCGCTGCTTTTGTAGACCAAAAAGGGGAAGTTGTAAACGGAGATGTTGATATTAAATACAGGGAATTTCACGATTATGTTGATTTTTTCCTATCTGGAATTCCCATGACATATGATTCGGCTGGTATTAGCTATACGCTCGAATCTGCAGGCATGATGGAAATATATGCAGAGCAAGATGGTGAGCGAATAAAAATGGCACCAGGAAAAACCATAGCGGTGGAATTGGTTTCTAATGTTAATGTTCCTCCTGGAATGAATCAGCCACCAGGTTACAATATTTATAAATTGGATACATCAGGTCGTCAGTGGAAATACCAAAATGTAGACAAAATGCAACTTGTGGGAGAGCAAGAGAGTTATGAAGCCTCTGCTTCAGGTAATTTAACTCTTGAGGAACAATCATTTGAAGAGCAATTAAAAGAAATAGAGAAATTGGCAAAGATTGAGTTGGAAGAAATAGAATCCGGTGTGCCAAAACCAATTGAACCAATAAAGCCCAGGCAAAATAATGGTTCTGGGGAGGTATTCAATTTTGACCTGAGTGATTTGGAAGACGAAATTTCTCAGGATTATGCTGATGCCAAACAGGAAGCAATCGCCATGAGTGAAGAATTTGGTTCCATGTTATGGCAGATTAGCCCCCAATCTTCTTCGGTTTCATTGGATGATATTGCCAAACCTGACAAAGAAGATGACTCTAATACCTGGGACGGAATGCGCCTAAGGAAAAATAATAATCTCGATTACGAATTGACCTTAATAGAAGGAAACCAAGCCTTAAACGTAATAATTAACCCTGTTCTTTCCGGAAGTGACTTTTCTAAAGCGATGGAAGATTATGAAGCTCAAATGGCTACCTATATGCAAGCCTTAGATGCAAGAGAAGAAAGACTGGCTGATGAAAAGGCTATATGGAAACAAAAAATAGATGAACAAAAAAGACAATTGGAGGAACAATACAAGAAAGAATTGAACAAATTGGAACGGTTTGGAAATACAGAGGGGATAACCAATCATATAGTGAAAAGAAAAGTCATTAACCGCTTTAATGCAACTAGTTTGGGTATTTGGAATTGTGATAGGCCCTTACCTCCGCATGAGGTTGTTCTGAATGTGAATTTTAAAGATCAGCATGGCAATTCATATGACAAACATACTGCTTATTTGGTAGACAAAAGTAGAAATACTGTTTCAAGTTTTTATGCCCAGAAGAAAACTCAATTACAGTTTAATAAAAATTCTGATAATCTTCTTTGGATTGTCACTGGGAATAAACTAGCGATTTTACGTCCAGAGGATTTCAAAAGGATAAATGTGGAAAAAGGATATTACGATTTACAACTAGATTTAGTAGACCAGGAAGTTAATTCTGAAGAAGATGCCAGAGAAATCCTTTATTTTTAGTCAAAAGAAAAACCCTGAATTCAAAATATAGGTACGCTTGTTACCAAGTCTGTTAGGTAATTTTACCTTATTAACTAACCTTCAGTTTTTAAATTTATTCCTATGCATAAGCATGGGAATTTTTTTTATGGTTTATAGAGATCAATTTTTCCCTTTAACTGTACTGCAATTAGCGTCATATAATCATCCAGAACATGAGGTGGGACATTTATATACACGATTCCAGGTTTGTAGTGCCAGTATATTTCCCTTATAACTTCGTGTTTTAATTTTGTGCCATTTCCAACTACCCTGGGTTATAATTTTCTGCAGTAAACTCTTCCAAGTGTTTCAAATAGTCCTCATGAGAGATATAATTATTGAAAAAGGATCAGGATTCATCAATGCCATTTACCGACTAAATGCCCCAGTGGATAAAATCCCCAATTTGGCAGCCTGGAACCATTCCATTTTTTTGTGATACTCTGAACTATCAACAATTTGAGCCTGGATTTGAAATGAGGTTCCAATGACAAGTATAGCCAGAGAGGATAAATATTTTTGATAATAAATCATAGATAAAAAATCATTTAGCGAGCAGGAGTACCTTTTACAAAATTTACATTATTTATCCAGCTTCTAGAAAACCAGTACCCAGGTAACTAGCATCTTGAATTAATTATTTTTGTGATTTTAAATTTAGATGGCTCATTGTACTATATTATCTGTTGGATTATTTGTTGTTTAGAATTTCATTGATTGGTAATGCCTTAAGCGTTCTGCCTTTATATCCATTCATGGTTTCTGCAGCAATCAGAGAGTTGAGTATTGCCTCTTCAGTAGCTTCGATTGTAGCAAGAAATAGGGGAGATAATTTTTCATTTCTCAATACTTGCTTATCCAGAAATGGGCTTGAAGATTGGTAAGGAATTCTCAAGTCAGGGTGATTGGAAAAAGCAATAACGTAGTCCCCACTACCGTTTGAAGCTATTCCTCCTGTTTTAGCTAAACCCAGCATTGCTCTTTTTGCCATTCTTTTCAGGTTTCTGTTGTCCACAGGTGCATCTGTGGCCACAACGATCATACAAGAACCATCAGAGGCATCGTTTAATTTGTCTGATAAATAGAATTTTTTCAATTTTTTTCCAGCTGAAATTTCATCTATTTGAAGAACCCCACCAAAATTGGTCTGAACTAAAACACCCACCGTATAACCTCCAAGATTTTTCGGTAATTTTCTTGAAGAAGTTCCAATGCCCCCCTTAAAACCAAAGCACCTGGTTCCTGTTCCAGCTCCAACATTTCCTTCTTCAACCTGAACACTACTAGCATTATTTATGGCACTTTGAATATGATGTTCCTTTATGTGCCTACCACGGATATCATTTAAATATCCATCATTGGTTTCTCCAATAACTGGATTGACAGATCCTACATTTTTATTTTCAGCCTGGCTTAATACGTAATCAATTACGGCATTAGCGGCTGTTGGCACAGCTAAGGTATTGGTTAAAACAATGGGTGTTTCAACATTACCCAATTCTTCAACCTGGCTAATGCCCATCAATTTTCCAAACCCATTTCCTATATAAATTGCGGCAGGTACCTTATTTTGAAAAATATTTTCATCATGAGGAAGAATGGCTGTGACTCCAGTTCTTATATGCTCCCCTTGAATCAAAGTTTCATGTCCTACCAAGACACCTTCTACATCTGTAATGGAATTGAATTTTCCTGGAGATAAAACCCCAGGAGTAATACCATAATTCCTTAATCTTTTTTTCTGACCAATTCCTTCAGACATGAAACAAAAAATTGTAATGAAAAATAATGCAAATCTTAATGTAAAAATCATAAAAGCAAGGTAAACAGATTTTGAAATTGGGAATAGGAATTGTTTAATAAAAAAAGCCGTTGGACAATGCCAACAGCTTTTTTTATAGTACTAGGAAAGATTGATTATTTCATGGATGTATAAGTTTGAGTTTTTGCATCCATGTCTGCCATAATCTCTTTGATTTCATCAGATGAAGGTCTTGGAGCTTTGGAGTCCATAATTTTTCCTTCCCGATCAACCAAAATGAAACGAGGAATCCCTTTAATCATATAATCTTTACAAATATCAGAATCCCAGGCATTGTCTGCCAATAACTGCACACCCATCATTTCCTTTTCAGTCACCATTTTTCTCCAGGCATCTGTATCTTCATCAATTGAAACAGAGGTAAAAACAATATCCTTGTTTGATGCATACTTTTCCTGTAGCTCTTCTAAATGGGGCAATTCCGCACGACAAGGTCCACACCAGGTTGCCCAAACATCGATATATACATATTTTCCTTTGAAATCTGAAAGTGCCACGTTTTGCCCTTCCATATTTGGATAAGAAAACCCCGGCGCTTCCTCTCCTTTTGCCAATTTTTTCCAATTGGCAACTGATTCTGTTACTTTAGCAATATACTCCTCATCTTTTACATTTTCATTAAAAGCAGTCATGACCTCTTCTGCAATATCAGCACCATGGTAGTACAATTGGTCATTCATCATGTTGAAGTAAGCATAATCTTTAATCTTTTGACTTTCAGAGATTCCAGGCAATACTTGTAATTGGGCTTTTACATAGCCATCCTCTGCATCTTTTAAACTTTCATCCGCATTTTTAATTTTATTGGATTTGTACCTTACCAAACTTGTTACAAAATTTTTAAATTCCCTTGATTGTAGGTAAGCCTCTTCATTCAGATCCATTTTGGCTAAAAAATCATAATAATTATCGCTCACCTCAAAGTCCTCTTTTTTTGTCAAATACTTATGATAACTTGGATAATCCATTAATCCATTCGCAATATTGAATTTAATGTCTGCTTTTTCAACTTTGACAAAATCAGGATTCAAGTTGGGAGAATTTTCAATATTTTCCTTCAAATTAGCCATTAATTTCTTTTTGATGCCTTTGATTTCTGTCAAAAAAGAATCTTCTGGCATTTTAATGATACTGCGAATATCGCTGGTAAGTTTTTCGTCCAACAAATATTTGCTTATCAGGTAATTATTCTCTTCAGCGCCAAGACCATTATATTGCAATGTTTCATCAAATTCTTCAGTATTTAAACTTAGAGACATTTCATTTCCTGCTTGCAAATACATCATGGCATGTTCACTTCCATGGCGTAGGTAATAATATCCTGGTTCTTTTAAATTTACCGAAAGGCTAAATTTTCCCTCTTCATCAAGAATGGCTTCATATTTATCCTCACCTTTTGTAATTGAAACAGTTTCTCCTGCTGGATTTTCAATTTGTCCAGAAATGGTGGCAGTCCCAATTTCCTTTGATGGATTGTCTCCATTTTGACTACATGCAAATAATAAGACAATAGGTAATAAGACCAATAATTTTTTCATAAAATCGAATGATTTGAATGTTACAGAATAGTTTGCATAACAAATCTAGTTAAAAGTCTCTGATTATCTACATTTTATATAGATGGAATTAATTTAAGAGTTGAAATGGGAAAATTGCGGACATCCCAAAGATGGATTTGTAAAATATAGACTTATTTTTGCATCCCTTAAAGTATGTTTAAATTTTTCCTTCTTGTGACACAGGCATCCCTTTGGCACAGTTTGAACAAATCTAAACCATTTAGAACCCCTTAAGTTATAATTATAAAAAATATCCCAAGTCATTTGATGACTTGGGAAAAAAACTAAAATATTATATGGGAAGAATATTGCAATTGAGAGAAGCCTTGCGGGAAGGCATGTCAGAAGAAATGCGACGCGATCCAAATGTTTTTTTAATGGGAGAGGAAGTCGCTGAATACAATGGTGCCTATAAAGTTAGCAAGGGAATGTTAGATGAATTTGGCGAAAAAAGAGTCATTGATACACCTATTGCCGAATTAGGTTTTGCCGGCGTTGGAGTTGGGGCAGCGATGAATGGACTTCGTCCAATCGTAGAATTTATGACCTGGAATTTTGCAGTTTTGGCATTCGATCAAATCGTCAATAATGCTGCAAAAACCCTTTCCCAATCTGCTGGGGAATTTAGCTGCCCAATCGTCTTTAGGGGGCCATCAGGGGCAGCTGGACAATTGGCACAGCAGCACTCTCAAACTTTCGAAAGCTGGTTGGCAAACTGCCCAGGTTTAAAAGTGACTTCTTGTATCGATCCTCGTGATTCCAAAGGTCTAATAAAATCTGCCATTCGGGATAATGACCCAGTTTGCATGATGGAATCAGAAATTTTATATGGTTTAAAAGGAGAAGTTCCTGAGGAGGAATATTTGGTTCCGATTGGAGTGGCAGCGGTTAGAAAACAAGGAACGGATGTAACAATTGTTTCCTTTAATAAAATGGTCTTAGAAGCTCAAAAAGCTGCGGAAGAATTGGAAAAAGAAGGCATTTCTGCTGAAGTGATTGATTTAAGAACCATTCGACCACTGGATCATCACACGATTGTTGATTCCGTTAAGAAGACCAATCGGTTGGTGGTAGTAGATGAGTCCTGGCCTTTTGCTGGTGTGTCTGCAGAGATTGCTTATGAAGTGCAAAAATATGCATTTGATTACCTTGATGCACCCGTTACAAGAGTCAATTCCGCTGATACATCGCTACCTTACTCAGCTCCATTTGTGGAGGAATATTTGCCAAATCCAACAAAAATCATTAAAGCAGTGAAGGAAGTGATGTATGTCAATAGTTAATTTGACAATGGGGTTGTTTGTTTCATATGGTAAATTCAGTGAATAACCCTTTTGTTCAATAAAAAACATGGGTCATCCCGAATTGTGTATTTTATAAATGGACTAGACTTTATTCGAAAATATTTTGTAAGGGAAGCCGTCTGCCGCATCCGAAGGAGTCCCTTTGGGATTTACCGTCAACCGAATATAGTCTACTGAGTAAAGAAAATCTCTAAAGTTATTGATAATCAATTTGTTGTCTATTGTTGATTAAATTAACCGAAAACAGACAACTGACAACAAAAATCATTTAAGTAAATGGCTGAATATCAATACCTTAAGTATTTGATCAAAAACTCGAGATGACTCATGTTAAATAGAACTGTTTGTCAATTCAATTTAAGGATGAACGTGAAACTCTACTTTTTTAATTACCTCACGGTCTTCTTCATTTTCTTCCCAAACTTTGGCTTCCAAAAGCCAATCAGTAGATCCGGTGACTCCATTAGTTTCTGATAAAGTAAAGTCATCATGGTGCTCGTAAATACCACTGGCGGCGTCCAAAGTAGAAGATTGTTCGTAAATAACATGTGAATTATCTGCTTTGACAAAAATTATGACTTTGATTTGTTAAGTCTTTTTTGATGTGATTTTTTATGCTTTCTTTTTTTTATTATTTCTCTTTTTTGAAACTTCTTCTTGTCTCCAATCAATTTCTCAATTAAATCCTCACGCCCCATTTTCTTTAATTTATCCCGAATGATATTGTGATTCTCTCGCTTGTACCAAAAGAAAAAAAGATGTTGATTGCGTTTTTCTTTCTTTGATTTGGCTGTATAAACAGGACGAAGTGAATAAGGATGTAAACCAGTATAATAAATGATTGTAGCCACCGTCATTGGAGTAGGTGTGAAGTCCTGAACCTGCTCCAAACGGAACCCCATATCTTTGGTTTCGGCAGCCAAATTAGCCATTTCTTCTTCTGTACTCCCCGGATGGCTGGAAATGAAATAAGGAATCAGTGGTTGATTGAGCCCATGTTTTTTGTTGACTGCTTCGTACTTCTTTTTGAATTCGTGAAAATGTTTGAACGAAGGTTTTCTCATTACTTTTAGGGTACCGTCAGAAGTATGCTCAGGAGCAACCTTCAAACGACCGGAAATGTGGCATTTTACCACTTGTTCCATATATTCATCCAAACTTCCATCGTGTTTTTTGTTATAACTTGGCGTCAATAAATCATAGCGGATTCCACTACCAACAAATGCTTTTTTGACATTTGGATGTGCATCCACTTTTTTATACAACTCAGTCATCGGTTTATGACTAGTATCCAGATTAGAGCAAACAACTGGATGGATACAGGAGGGACTCACGCATCTGTCACAAATTGACTGAATCTTGCCCTTCATTTTATACATATTGGCAGAGGGACCACCTAAATCACTAATATATCCCTTAAAGTCAGGCATTTTAGTCACCAAATCTACCTCCTTCAAAATAGATTTTTCAGAACGACTGGCGATAAACTTTCCCTGATGAGCAGAAATGGTGCAAAAACTACATCCTCCAAAACAACCTCTATGCATGTTCACAGAAAACCGAATCATTTCATAAGCAGGTACAGAGCCTCGTTTTTTATATTTCGGATGTGGCATCCGTGTATATGGCAAATCAAAAGAAGTATCTATTTGCTCCTCCGTCATAGGGGGATAGGGAGGATTGATTATTAAATTATTTCCTTCTACTTTTTGAATAATTCTCCTTGCATTTACCTTGTTGGATTCTTGTTCTATGATTTTAAAATTCGCCGCAAAACTTCGTTTATCTCTCAAACATTTTTCATGAGAACTCAATTCGACATCTTCCCAATTTTTGTTTTTCGGAATACCCACTTCCAGGGCATTTAAAAAAGCAGTCTGCGGAATGGTTTTTAATGAATCAAAAGGAACTCCTTTTTTTAATAGTTTAATGATAGCCCTTAATGGCATTTCTCCCATTCCATAAACCAACATATCTGCACCACTCATCGTGAGAATATTGGGGAATAACTTATCTGCCCAATAATCGTAGTGGGTCACCCTCCTTAATGAAGCTTCTATGCCTCCAATCAATACAGGGACGTTGGGATATAAATTTTTAAGAATTTTTGTGTATTCGGTGGCTGCATAATCAGGACGAAAGCCGGCACTTCCCCCAGGAGTATAGGCATCAGTAGAACGCAATCTCTTGGAAGCCGTGTAGTGATTCACCATTGAATCCATGCATCCAGAAGTCACACCAAAAAATAACTTAGGCTGACCCATTTTTTTAAAATCCCTCAAATCGTCCTTCCAATTTGGCTGAGGAACAATTGCTACCCGCAATCCTTCAGATTCCAATATTCGTCCTATGACAGCAGAGCCAAAGGCAGGATGATCAACATAAGCATCACCTGAGATCAGGATAACATCCAATTCTTCCCAACCACGGTTCTCAACTTCCTTTTTGGTAATGGGCAACCAATCTGATATGGGTCTGTTGTCAAACATATTTAAAATTGCGTATGATGGTATAAAGGAACAAAGTTACCGCTTTATTTATCAAATAGCTGCAATTACTTGAACTTCTAGTTTTAAGCCATAATGCAACTCAGCAACTGGAACAACAGCACGAGCTGGTTTATGTTCTCCCATAATTCTGGAATAAACAGCATTTATTGTTGCCCAATCGTCATTGGCAGTGCTGTAGATTGTCATTTGAAGGATACGTTTTAATGAACTTCCTGCTTCATTTAAAATGGCTTCTATATTCCTCAAAACCAATTCAGTTTGTTCTTCAAGCGAAGCATCTATTAGTTTATTACCTTTGGAATCAATAGGCAATTGACCAGCAATGTAAACAATACCATTGTGAACTACTGCTTGTGAATAGTGTCCAGCTGGTTTTGGCGCATTTTGAGTGTAAACGGATTTAATATCTGACATTTATTCTTGATTAATAAAAATTAGCCCAGGTCCAATTCTAAACGCTTCGATCAATTGAAAGCCATGGACTTTAAAGTTTCTGTAAAAGCCATAATTTAGAAGTTCCCACGATAAAAAAACCTGTTTTCCAAAAAGAATAAAGGAAATCCCTATTCTTATTTTTATTTTCGTTGCTTTCCTAATCTAAAACAATTTCGCCATGAGAACATTTACGCAAATTTTCATCTTCTTTATTTGCTCTTATCCTGCTCTCAGCCAAACCAACATTCACACGACAAATCCATTAGCTACAGAAATTATGCAGGGCAATTATGATCCATCCGATTATGCACCAAGTGTCGTAATAAACCACCCTGAAGACATTAAGAACATGATTAATAGTCAGTTGAATATCGATTCTTTAACCTCCTATTTGTTCAAGTTGAGCAGTTTTGAAACCAGAAATACTGGTTCTGATACAGCATCACAAACCCAGGGCATAGGAGCTGCAAGAAGATGGGCTTATTCCATGTTTGAAAAATTTAGCAGCCAAAATGAAAATCGTCTGATTCCCTTTTATCTGCAATTTGACCAAAATATTTGTGGCATGGGTCAACATAGAAATACTTGTGCCATTTTACCCGGGCTGGATACTTCTGATCCTTCTATAGTTATTATTGAAGCACATATGGATAGCCGATGCGAGGGTTCTTGTGATACAGAGTGCACAGCACATGGAATGGAAGATAATGGAAGTGGAACTGCGCTTGTGTTGGAATTAGCTCGGATCATGAGTCAATTTGCTTTCGACCATTCCATTGTTTTTATGGAAACGATTGGTGAAGAACAAGGACTTCATGGCGCTCATGCCTTTTCACAATTTTGTTTAGATGAGCAAATTGCTGTTAAAGCGGTTTTGAATAATGACATTGTTGGTGGGATTGTTTGTGGTGAAACCTCTTCAGCCCCCAGTTGCCCAGGATTGAATCACATTGACAGTACTCAGGTAAGACTTTTTTCTTCTGGTTCACTCAACAAGCAATTGTCAAGGTTTATTAAATTGGAATATCAGGAAGAGTTAGTGGATATTGTGTCTGTTCCAATGATGCTAACCATAATGTCTGCTGAAGACAGAACCGGAAGAGGGGGAGATCACATTCCATTTCGCCAAAGAGGATTTCCAGCTATGCGTTTTACATCAGCTAATGAACATGGTAATGCAAACGTCAGTGATCCGGATTATCATGACAGGCAACACACTACAGGAGATCGGCTTGGAGAAGACACTGATGGAGATGGAGTTATAGATAGTTTTTTTGTTAACATGAATTATCTTTCGAGAAATGCAGTGATAAACGGAGTTGCTGCATCTTATGCCGCTATTGGTCCAGAAACTCCATCGTTTGAAGGAGGTAAATTCCAGGATTCACTCAGAATTACCATTGATGATCCATATGACTACAATCACTACCGCATATTCACAAGGACCAATATGCAAGATTTTGATACGATTTACACTTTGATTGATTCCAAAGAGATTACTATAAAGCGGATTTCAGGCGGAGGGGTCTTATTTTATGTCAGCATAGCCTCAGTTGATGAGAATGGAATTGAAAGTCTTTTCACTAAAGAACAATTTGCATTTCCGACCATAAATTCTGCTGGAGAAATCATTGAAGAAGCTGAGATTGGAGAAAAGGAAAAAAATCCCATTGAATTGTTCCAAAATCGTCCGAACCCATTTGACGAAGCCACAGCCATTACCTATTATGTTCATGACAAAAAGGACTTTAAAAATGCTTTTCTCGTGGTTTCTGATATGAATGGAAAAGAATTGAGCAGGTTACCAGCCCCAATTAATGAAGGATTGAATGAAGTGATTTATACGCACGGTTACAATACGGTAGGAGTTCATATTTACAGTTTGGTGGTGGATGGAAAAATTATTCAGTCCAGAAGAATGGTTTTTGCAAATTAGCATATTGAACAGATGGTTTGATGGACCATCAGCATTTCTAATCATCCATTGGAAGATTTTTACACTGGTTGGATGGTTTTTTTAGGGTTTGAAAAAAGACAGGAACCACAAGATTGGTGGCAAAATTAGAATTATGAAATACAGAAGATTAACCAATGCTGAGCTTGAAGAATTAGAAAAGGAGTTCATTCGCTTTTTAGCCACCAATCAGATCAATGCTGGTGACTGGGAAAAACTAAAAGAGGAAAATCCTGTAAAAGTTGAAGAGTTAATTCAGCTATTTAGCAATATTGTATTTGAAAACATCATAAAAAATATTGAGTTTCTCGAATTTCGTACCCCAAAGGATATTAAGACCTTTCATTGCCAGGCAGAAAAGATTGCAATGATGGGTTTGGTGATTGAAGGAAATTCCGATTTTGATTTCACCAAAGGACTTTCGAGTGAACAAATGACCCATTTGGTAAGGGAATCCCAATCGCAGGTAAGTTTATACAGTGCTGAAAAAAAATACAAAGGAAGTAGGGAGGAAGAGCTTTTTAAGATGTTGCAAAATGGGTGTTTGATCTCTAAGGATGGGGCATTGTACAGGTTGTTGAGTACTTTGAAAAAGAAATGAAAAAATGGCAATTCAGGTTGACATCGCAGCTGAAAAGCTGCGATGTCAACCATCTTTATTAATTGGCTTCTTTTTCCTCTCCGGGATTCAAAATAAATTTCATGGAATTTTGCTCATCGAAATACAAGTTTGCTGCATTTTTGATGTCTTCACTATCCAATCCCTCTATCATTTTTTCCAGGCTTTCGAGGCTGATTTTATTAGGATCTAAACCATTTTGGTACACAGATCTAAGTTGATTATTCCAGAATCTATTTTCTTTTAGGCTTTTGACCCTTTGTTGCTTTTGTGTTTCCTTTACTTTATTCAGATCTTTTTCTTCAGCTCCATTTTCCTTTGCATTGGCAATGTCTTTTAGTGCGGTATTGATTAATTCTTCAACATTGGCTGGATCTGAATTGAAAGAAATATTGATAGAATATTTAGGTTTGGGGAACTGACTGGCTCCGCCACTCACCCGAACTCCATAAACGCCACCCTTATCCTCCCGCATAGATTCCCTCATCTTGATCCTAAGAATTTGGATCAGAGAATTCAAATTATACCGGTTTTCAGAATTCCATTCAAAATCACCATGATAGGTCAATTCGATTTGGGATTTGGGCGCTTTCCCTCTCGAATACGTTTTTTCAATCTTGCCTTTTTTCAAATTTGCCTGTACATCTTTCCAGCTTTCATTTCTTCCTAAATTTGGCAATGAAGCCAGGTAAGTTTCCAAATAAGCCGTCATTTTTTCTTCATCAAAATTTCCTACAAAAACGAATGTAAAATCACTGGCATCGGCAAATCTATCTTTATAAATTTCATGGACTCTATCCAAATTTATTTTATCTAAGTCTTCCTCCCTGGGAAAGCTTCTTCTCTCATGTTCTCCATATTTTTCCTTTAGTGTTTCATTTCTGAACCAATAACCGGGATTTGAAAGCAAGTTGGCATATATCGACCGTTGTTTGGAAATATAGGATTGAAAAGCTTGCTCATCTCTCCTTGGTTGAGTGAAGTATAAATGAACCAATTGAAACAGTGTTTCCAAGTCTTCCGGCGATGCATTTCCATTGAATCCTTCGTACATTTCACTGATATAGGGAGAGACGTTGACCGTTTTACCTGTTAGTTTTTTAAGCAATTGAGTAATATCAAAATCAGCCAATCCAGATTCATCAACGATAATGGCAGCATTGCTTGCACTTTGGTAATCTTCATCATCGTAAAGCGATGTGCCTCCTGGGCTATAAGCCGTCATTAAAATCTCATCATTTTTGAAATCTGTTGGTTTTAAAATCACTCGAATGCCATTGGAAAGAGCCAATTCTTTGACACGAATAGATTTCAATATTTCAGTATTGGTAATACTTCCAGGACTAGGCATTTCTGCCAATAATGGGGCATCAGAAACATTGTCTATATAAGGAGCAACCTCCATAGCATCGATTTCCTTTAGAATACCCATAATTTCCTCTGCTGAAGGCATTGGAGATTCCTCTTTGTCCGGTCCGGTAATTACAACGACCCGGTTCTCATCTGTAATCCATTTTTTTGCCAAGCTATTGAGCTCGGCTACTTCAATTGTAGGCAAAAGCTCTTGATAGAGCTTTAAGGTTTGTTCTGGACTTGGGATTGGATTGCCATCCAGATAGTGGTAAACATACTTCATTACCAGACTATTGGAATTGGTTTTATCACTTTCTTTTGCAGACCGTTCCACATATTTCAGTAATTCTGTTTTTTGCCGCTCCAATTCTGATTCCAAAAATCCGTGTTTCAAAACGCGTTTATTTTCTTCCAGCAATGTGCGTAATCCTTTTTGTGCACCCCCTTCAGGCACCATAGCATAGCCTTCATAGGTTGCTAAATTGCCTACATCTCTTCCATAACCAAAGTATGCAAATGTGAAGGGAGGATTTGCCGATTGCCCTATTTCACCCAACCGGGAATTCAACATTCTATTGTAAAGGGAATGAACCAACCGCTGCCGATAATCGCGAATGGTTTTTAAGGGTTGAAAATCGTGTTTGTATCGCAATTGGACATTTGTAAAGGCTGCTTCCTTATCACTACAAATAGATACTAAAGTCTCTTTATGGTCTGGCACTTCGTATTCCTTTCGCTTTCTTGGACTTTCGGGATTAGACAATTGACTAAATCGGTCAATGATTTGTTGTTCCATCCATGCTAAATCAAAATCACCTACGACAGAAACGACCATCAGATTGGGGCGGTACCAATCCCTATAAAATCTTTTGATTGTTTCATAAGAAGCATTTTCTACAATTTCTGGTTTTCCAATAGGTAATCTTTCAGCATACCTGGAATCCTTGTACAAAATCGGAAAATAGATATTTTGCATCCTTTCATCTGGACTAAGCCTGGTCCTCCATTCTGAAACAACTACTCCTCTTTCCTTATCAATCTCCTCATCATCAAAAGAAACACCACCAGCCCAATCTTGAAGCACTAATAAGCCCTTCTCCAATTGCTCCAAATCATCGGTTCTTGCCTGAAGCATATAAACTGTTTCATCAAAACTCGTGTATGCATTTAAATCCGGACCAAATCGGGTTCCAACAGATTCCAAATAATCTACCAATTCATTTTTTGCAAAATTTGCACTTCCATTAAAACACATATGTTCAACAAAGTGTGCCAGACCCAATTGGTCCTCATCTTCTTGCATAGATCCAACACGCAACCCAAGTCTTAATTCGGCTCGATTTTCAGGTTTGCTGTTCTTTTTGATGTAATATCTAAGTCCATTGGGCAATTGTCCCATTATTACACTTGGATCAATTGGGATATTTTTTGAAAGATCAGCTTGAGCCTGAGCATCAGAACACAACATCATCAGCACAAATGTCAGGCAGAGGGTCATGACTTTTTTCATGGTATAGAGATTTTGATTAAATAATCCAGGTTGCGAAGTCGAAGTATTCGCAACCCGGATTATTTATAGGAATGTCAATCGAAACGTTTGGTGAAATTACAGATTGATAACGCAGGAATTGGAAGTTTGGGACATTTTAACGGAACGGTAATTGCTTTTTTTGAAGGACGCAAGTGTTGGGTTGATTTTACCCACAACTCGCATCGAACAATCTTAAGATCATCTCTATACCATTTGTCTGCCCATTTTCTTCCAGACTACTGAAAGCGCATAAGCTGAAATTAAAGCAATAACAGTAAGTACTATTGCAGTTGATGTTTTTTGGTAAATCCAGTTGCCTGTGGCAAACAAGACACTGTAAATCAAGATACAGCCCAAAAGCATCGCCAAAATCCCAGAAGGAACTGTCCAGGTTTCATTTTCATCGACGATTTTTTCCCCATCCTGTTTAGCATCATCCAGGACTTTTTTCCAGCCAGGACCACCAGGTTGAATATTTTTGTAAAAAGAGCGGAGGGTCGCTTGTGATTCCGGTTGTGTTAAAAGCATTGTTACTACCCAGGTAATCGTTGTAATTAATACCACGGTTGGAAATTTTCCCCAGCCAGGCAAACCTTCAGGATACCAGCCACCAAAAGCAAATCCAAGAGATACGATTCCTGAAACAATCATAGCGGATATTTCACTCCAGGCATTGATGCGCCACCAAAACCATCTGAGAATGAAAATTAAACCAGTACCTGCGCCAAACATGAGTATGATGTCAAACAGTTGATAAGCGTTGGTTAATTCAAATGCCACCAATGCTGCCAAAACCATTAAAAGTATCGTCGAAATCCTTCCAGCTAATACCAATTCCTTTTCGTTTGCATCTGGTTTTACAAACCTTTTGTAAAAATCATTGATAAGATAAGAAGCCCCCCAATTTAAATGAGTAGATATCGTTGACATAAATGCAGCGATCAATGAAGCTACTACCAGACCAAGAAGTCCATGGGGTAAAAAAGTTAGCATTGCCGGATAAGCCAAGTCGTGCCCCAATTTGTCATCTGAAACATTCGGAAAAGCAGTTTTTAAACTTTCTAAATCAGGGAAAACTACCAGGGAAGCCAAGGCAACCAAAATCCAGGGCCATGGGCGTAAAGCATAATGTAAAATATTGAAAAAGAAGGTGGCTTTTATTGCATGTGTTTCATCCTTAGCTGCCAACATTCTTTGTGCAACATAGCCTCCTCCTCCTGGTTCAGCACCTGGATACCATGCATTCCACCATTGAATTGCCAGAGGAATAATGAAAATGGTTACCAATAATTCAGTATTGCTAAAATCTGGAAGGATGGTCATTTTTGATTGAAGCGCTTCATTTTGAATCAATGAAGAGAGACCTCCTACGTCCGCATGATTAACAGCGACTACGGCGGCTGCAATTGCCCCAAACATTGCTAAAAAGAATAACAAAAAGTCTGTATAAATTACGCCCCTGAATCCGCCCAGGGAACTAAATATTACCGTAATGATTGAGGCAATAAGAATCGTATCGTATTTATCCAAACCAAGCATGACTTCTCCAATTTTCATGGCCGCCAGGCAGACCCCTGCCATTGCCAAAATATTGAAGAACAAACCCAGATAAATGGATCTGAATGCCCTTAGGAATTTTGCACCAGAACCACTATATCTCAATTCATAAAACTCGATATCTGTCAGGACCTTTGATTTTCTCCACAATCTTGCATAAACAAATACTGTAAGCATTCCAGTTATAAGAAATGCCCACCATACCCAATTTCCAGCCACCCCATTTTGACGTACGATATCAGTTACCAAATTTGGCGTGTCTGTCGAAAAGGTGGTGGCTACCATTGACATACCCAATAACCACCATGGCATGTTTCTTCCGGAAAGAAAATATTCAGAAGTATTTTTCCCTGATTTTCTGGAAACATAAATTCCAATACCAAGGGCTATAATAAAAAACAAGATTACAAAAGACCAATCAAAAGTTGTTAGTTGCATATCGTTTTGTTTATGAGTTTGGGGTTCAGGAAAATTGAACGTTTTAAAACGCTACTTGAATATTTGCCCGAAGATAGTTTAAAAAGTAGATCTCAAAAACACATATCTTAAGTTCGAATTTATTCATGGTCTTATGTGTGAAAACAATATATTTTCATTTTGACTAAAAAATTTTGTTGGCCCCCATATTCCAACTAGCTTTACCTTCCATCATTTTTGAGCTGACAATTAATTAACCAATTCTTATCACTATGAGTAAACTTACCACTCCCTTGCTAGGGCTGGCTTTAGCTATATGGATTATTGGCTGGTCCTGGTGGTTTCATAAAAATTATTGCAGTAATTCAACAACAGCAGCAACGCCTGCATTAAGCATCAGCGATGGAGATTTTACTGCTACTGCTCCAAATACATTTTCCTTTGGATTTTCCGGACACGAAGCAAGCATTTCGGCTGAATCAGCCTCTGCTCTACAACAACTGGCAGCCTACCTATCCAACAACCCAACCAGGCAACTTTCACTTGCAGGTCTTTTTGGAAGCTTTGAATCTAACAATTCTGGATATGATAACCTTGGAATTGGAAGAGCTGAAACTATAAAACAAAAGTTGGTGGGTTTTGGAGTCGATTCCGAAAATATATTGACGAATGGAATAAGAGTAGACAATGATATTTTTCAGAATGAAAAGATGGATGGAGGTGTATATTTTACTTTTTCCGAAAAACTGGAATATGAAGAGGAATCCTTTGAAGAAGAACCAATAGAGGAAGTTTCCTTCTTTGAGGACTATACTATCTATTACGATTTTGGTAAATATAAATTGGATGTCAATAACCAGGACGCATTTGATTATTTAAATAATTTGAGAAGGTTCTTAAAAGAAAATCCAGACCGGAAAGTGATAATTACTGGTCATGCTGATAGTGTAGGTAATTCTAGGGCAAATCACAAAATATCAGAAGCGAGAGCTAGAAAAGTTCGCCGTTATCTTGTTGATACCGGAACAAAAAGGGCACAAATTGAACTACAGTTTAAAAGTGATGCTGATCCCAAAGATACCAATGATACCAGTGAAGGACGTGAAAAAAACAGAAGGGTAGAATTGAATATTGAATGATTGGATAAGTGGATTTAGAAGTAATCTGCCCATAACTCAATTTTCTTGAGCTATGGGACATTTAAGAACAATTAAAACAATAAATATGTGTACTCTCCCAATATTTTTGGCTTTGCTGGGTTCGGCCCTTTTGGGCTTTGCAATTTCCTGGCTGCTACAACAAAATAATATCAATGAATTACAAAATGCCAATGACTATCTTCAAACGGAATTTGATAGAAACAAGGCTGCCTATACAAGATTGGAATCTGAACAACATTCCTTGCAAATATCAAATCATGAACTAAAAAGGTTCAATGTTACGCTGGAAAGAAATAATAAAGACCTGGATGAAAAAATAAAAACTTTTCAACTCGAAAAAGAAGCCTGGTCAGAGGAGAAATCTGCCTTATTGCAAGAGATTGCCACACCCCAAATTAAAGAAGTGATAAAGGAGGTCGAGGTAATCAAAGAAGTTCCTGTTCCAGTAGAAGTAATTAAAGAAGTTGAAGTAATCAGGGAAGTTCCGGTGGAAGTTTCTAAAGAAATTGAATTGTCAAAACCTGTTACTGATTCCAAGCCTTCAGAAATAAGCATTTCCACCTTAAGCACTCGGAAAGTTTCTAATCGTCCTATTAAACCAGCACCTGTCCTGAACAGTATTTTTAGAATGTACTTAAGAGGTGACAACCTGAAAATAATTGAGGGTATAGGAACAAAGATTGAACAAGTTTTAAAAAATGGAGGCATTCACAGCCTAAAGGAGTTGGCCAAGTCCGATTTTGAAACATTGAAAAACATTTTGAAGGAGCAGGGTGCAAGTTATCAAATTCACAATCCAAAAACCTGGCCAGACCAGGCTCAATTGGCTGTCAACAATGAATGGGGTAAGTTGATCAAATATCAAAAAGTACTGGACACTGGACGGGATGATAAAGGAGACTTCGATACACCCTCCAAACTGGAGAAATACCTCAATGGGATGTCAAAAGTGCCACATATCCTGAGAAATCTTCAAATAGTGGAAGGGATAGGACCTAAAATCGAGCAACTGCTTAAAAAACATAGGATACATAATCTAAAAGATTTGTCAGATTCCAATCAAGAGTCCTTGATGAAAATTTTGGAAGCAGGGGGTAAGCGATACAAAATGCACAACCCCAAATCATGGCCACAACAAGCAAAATTGGCATTGAAAGGTGAATGGGGGCAATTAATTGAACTTCAAAAGTTTTTGGATGGAGGAAGGGAAGACAAAGGAGATTTTGACACACCTTCAAAAGTAGAGAAGCTTTTTCAAAAGTATTCAAATGGGAATCACAAAGCGGACGATTTGAAAATAATTGAAGGCGTTGGTCCAAAAATAGAACAGTTGCTCTTCAATGCAGGCATCTTGACTTGGGCTTTATTGGCTAATTCTTCAGTTGAAAATCTCAAGGGAATACTTAGCGAGGCAGGAAAAAGGTTTCAACTTCACAATCCTACAACCTGGCCAAATCAGGCAAAATTGATAGTAGAAGGTAAATGGAAGGAATTAGAAAGGTATCAGGAAGAATTAATTGGCGGAAAAGAGAAATAATTGAGAATTATCTTTTTTCTCATAGTATTGTTTTATAGGGAACCCTCAAATATTTGGGTTCCCTATTTTTTTTAAGCATTGGTTTAATTTGGATTCCCCCACAAGAAGAAATTGTTAAACTCAAACAGTTCTTATGATTGAGAAGGTAGAATCTTAGTTCTTTCTCCAAAGTATTGTACAAACTTTTGCATCTCGACCGCTAATTCACGGTTTTGTGTTGCCTTAAAGTAGGTGTCTCCAAGAGCCCGCAACGTTTGAAAGAAAAAACGATCCATTTCATTGATTTGCATTTCATTGGTCCAAAGATCAATTTTCATGGTGTCTTTGGTTTCTTTATCAAACAGAGAAAGTAAAATTGCCTTACTTTCGATGGGTTTGTTGCCATTAGGATTATCGTCAGCTTCCCAGGTTATTTTTTCGGGAACCTGTTGCTCATTTAGTCCAATTTTAATTTTGATTTGAGACGTTTTTTTTATTGACATTTTTATTTTTTTTCAAATGAAAATAGGGATAAAAATTACCCCAACAATTCTTTTTCTTTCTTTAACAAATATTCATCCGAGGACAATTCCTGCAAAAATTCAGATGCATAAAAATGAATGCCACCTTTTAGTCCTTGTGCCGCATTGATCATCGCCTTGGCTACTACATCTGCTTCAATCGGTCTATACCTGGTGAGTAGCCCACCCGTAAAACTGTCTATGAATTTACCAATTTTTCCTGCAATTTCTTCCCCCCATCTGTTTTCTGGACGTTCCCCCAATAATACAGAGGGACGGAATATGTGCAAACCCCAAAAATCAATTTTTTGAATGGCTTCCTCCAACTGTCCTTTTACTTTGCTGTAAAAAAATAGGGAATTTGAATCAGCACCAACAGAGGAAACCAGTAAAAACTGATTTACACCATTTTGTTTAGCAATTTTTGAAATTTCGTAAGCATAAATAAAATCCACTTTAAAAAAGGCTTCCTTGCTCCCGGCTTGTTTCATAGTCGTGCCCAGGCAACAAAAAAGATCATCTCCGCTTATCAATTCCCTAAAACTGGTAGGATCATCAAAATCAACCAGGTGATGTTCTAATTTAGGGTGTTCAATATCAATTGCTCTTCGTCCAAAGGTGATAACTTTCTCATAAGCATCATTGACCAAAAGGAATTTTACAAGGTAACCACCAATCAGACCAGTTGCGCCAAATACCAAGGCTGTTTTTTTATCCTTGCTGATTTTCATGCTGCAAATGTAAGTTTGGGAATGTGATTAATTAAAATGAAATAGCATATCTTTTGTTTATCTAATGGGGATTTTCTAGTAAAAAATCAATTATTTCTCCAATTGAGTATTATCGAATTGAAACAATTCTTTACTTTTAAAAGTATTCCGAGAAGATTTTTACCAATAAAAATCTTTTTTTATGCAAAAGTATATCTATCTACCTCTATTTCTGTTACTCCATTTATCCGCTTTTAATCAAAATAATGGCATTCATATCGATAGCCTGTTGGTCACGGCAGTAAAGGAAAATAATTTCAAAGAAATACAATCATTAATTGACGAAGGAGCTAATATAAATGCACAGGATAGCAATCATGCTTCTGTTTTAATGTGGGCGGCTTACAGGTCAGACCTAAAAACGGTACAATACCTGGTAGATAATGGAGCGGATTTTAACAAAAAAGGAGCTATTTATTATTTAGGATCACAATTTTATGGGAGTTTACTTTGTGTTGCTGCGGGCACAGGTAAACTCGATATGCTAAAATACTTTGTAGAGACCTGTAAATTGGATATCAATGATCCGGAATTCAATATCAGAACAGGTAAGGAAGAAGGTTGGACTGCTATTTCATTTGCTGCCAACCGTTCACAATCAAATTGTGTAGAATATTTATTGGAAAAAGGGGCGAAAATCAGAATGCCAATTGCGGCAATAAGCCTTTCTTCATATTATAGCAAAATAGGTAGACATGAAAAGAGCTTTGAAGTTTTGTTGAATAGTAAGGAATACATTGATCAAACTTTAGACAAAAAAAACTGGCCTTACATTTCCTTGCTCCAGACTTTAAGTGTTCAGTATCAATCGAGAGGAGATTATAGTAAAGCTATATCTCTGATGGAAGAATGTGTAGAGTTAGCTGAATTTCTTTCAGGAAGACAAAGCGAAGTATTTGCTTACCGACTGGAGGGATTAGCAAATCTGTATAGGGAAGCAGGGCAATATGAAAAAGCTGAGCAGATTTTATTGAAGGTGAAACTGATTTTTCGGCAAAAATTGGGTACGAATAGTACGAGGTATGCTTCCGTACTTAATCAATTGGGATGGCTGGCTTATACAACAGGAAAATACCAAAAAGCAATAGATTTCCATCTCGAGGTATCAGAAATACACCGGAATTTAAGCGAAACACATGGTTCATTCAAAGCAAGCAATTTAGTTGGATTAGGCGATGTTTATCAAAAAATTGGTGAATACCAAAAAGCAAAGAATTGTTTTTTAGAAGCTTCAGAATTATACGAATTGAGTCTGGGCCCTGAAAATGTGACATTTGCTGGATGTATGGCTCGATTGGGATATCTTCATCAGGGTTTGGGAGATTTAGACTTAGGGTTAGACTATCTAAAAAAGGCATTAAATCTATATGAGAAAACCTTAGGAAAACACCATAACTTTTACATATCTGTTTTAAATGGACTGGGGGTTTTGTATGCAGAAAAAGGGGAATTTGAAAAAGCACTGCCATTAATGGTCGAAACCCTTGAATGGGCTGGAAAAAGCAAGGATTACGAAAGTCCTACTTATGGCTATTACTTACATACACTGGGTACACTATATCTTGATTTGGGAGATGTGGAAAAAGCCTTATCCACTTTGAAAGAGGCATTAATTAACAAGGAAAAATATTTTGGGAAAGCGCACCCGTCCTATGCCGCAACACAAAATAACCTTGCACTTGTATATCAGGAAATGAAAAGATATGACGAGGCTATAGAATTACTTGAGAAAGGATTAGTTAATGCAGAAGAAAACTTTGGAAAAGATCACAATAGTTATTCATCAGGCTTGCACAACCTGGGGTTACTTTATCAAGATTTAGAAGATTATGAAAAAGCATTGCCACTTTTGAAGGAATCTCTGGTCATAGCCAAAAAGAGTCTTGGAGCAGATCATTATTTAAGTGGAGTTAGTCTTTATACTCTCGGATTGAATTATTACAAAATGGGGGAATACGAAAAAGCTATCCCTTATATAAAAAGCGGTTTGGAAAATGCAGGAAACAATCTTGGTGAAGGACATTATTTGTACGGAAGAAATCTGGAGGTTTTAGGCCGGGTATTCAGAGAAATAGGTAATCGTGAACAGGCAGCAGAATATTTTTTGCAATTAAACAATAATATTACGCACCAAATTAATGATCGGCTAAGGTCATTAAATGATCGAACCCGATATTCTTATGTAAAAAAACTACTCCCTTATTTTCATCGCATTTATTCCTTTTTGATTGCAGAAAAGAATAATACACGATTGACCGAAGAAGCATATAACAATCAGGTTTTATTAAAGGGTTTGTTATTGGAAAATAATAAAAGATGGTTTCAGGTACTAAGAAACCAAGGTGACTCAACGACGAAAGAACAATTTAAAGATTGGGAAGGGCTTTATCGCCAATTGGCAAGAGAATATGCCAAACCCAAAAGCGAACGAATAGCAACTTTTGACAGTCTGAAAAATGTTTGTCAGAACCTCGAAATCTATCTGAACAATAGTTCCTCCGGATTTCGAAGAGCTAGAAAAAAGGTTGATTTTCAAGAAATCCAAAGAAATCTCAGGGAAAACGAGGCTGTCATTGAATTTAGCCATTTCAATTATTACAATAAGAAAGGCAATCTAACGGACAGTGTATGCTACGTCGCCTATATATTGCGTCCGGAATATAAACATCCTAAGCTTGTTTACCTCTTTGAGGAAAAAGAACTGACTGGTTTATTTAGGCAAGATGTTTCCCGCAGGGCAGAATTTGTTGCGGATTTGTATTCTTCATCACACCGAGGTATTAAACCAATCAACCCCGAGCAAAAGTCCTTATATGACCTCATCTGGATGCCTCTGGATTCTCTTTTGCAAAATGTTGGTCATATTTATTTTTCACCTTCCGGGTTACTTCACAGAATCAATATTGGTGCTATACCATTGGATTTTGACAATACCATCTCCGATAAATATCAGCTCCGCTATTTGGGAAATACCAGATCACTTGTTTTTGAGCAAGAAATAAGCAATAAACCTCCAATGAATATATCACTTTGGGGCGGAATCCTTTTTGACATGGATAGTATGGCCATGACCGCTTCAATTTCGGATATTAATATCAACGATTTAAGCTGGCATTCTGGCTCACTTACTGAAATAAAGGACAATGCAACACGTGGTGGTATTGATTCCTGGAACTACCTCGAATGGACAAACAGAGAAATAGTCAATATTGATCAAATATTTAAGGAGGTGGAAATACCTACAACTTTATATAAGGGATATTCTGCATCTGAAGAGTACTTCTATCTTCAGGGCAGGAAAGGGAAATCTCCTGAAATACTTCACATCGCTACACATGGTTATTTTTTCCCCGACCCAAAAGAGCATTTTGATCCTGACATTTTAGAATCGGAAAAATTACCTCCTGTACAGTTATCCGAACATCCAATGGTAAGGTCAGGATTGATTATGGCAGGAGCCAATCATTCCTGGAGTGGTAAACCTCCATTAGAAGGAATGGAGGACGGAATTCTAACTGCTTATGAAATCAGCCAATTGGATCTTTCCAATACAAAGTTGGTAGTTCTTTCTGCATGTGAAACGGGATTGGGTCAGATCAAAGGGAATGAGGGGGTCTATGGCTTACAACGAGCATTCAAAATAGCAGGAGTCAAATACATAATTATGAGTCTGTGGCAAGTTCCTGACCGCCAATCTTCAAAATTAATGACCCTATTTTATACCAAATGGTTAAAAAAAGGGATGCCTATAAAAAAAGCGTTTGCTACAGCACAAATGGAAATGCGGGATTTATTTGAAGACCCATTTTTTTGGGCAGGATTTGTTTTGATGGAATAAGCGTACACAATTTGCTTCCTCTTTTCCATATATTTACCCAAATTCCAAACCTACTCCACAATGGACGAAAAAAGCCTTGATGCTCTCAAGTTAGCCCTGGATAAATCCTCAGCTGTTAATCGCAACCTGGGATTGGTTTTTACTTCTTTCAAATAATACCTTAACTTGACAATGTCATGTTTAAAAAATTGCTATATTGAAGGTGTTCATCACCT
>JBGTQJ010000074.1:0-41066 GCA_041941305.1 Saprospiraceae bacterium | reverse complement strand
TCAAAAAACGTCCCTCTTTATGAATTTTTGGCGGCTTTAGCCGCCGATGTCCACCCCTCAATTAATTAACTCAAGTTGCATTAATTATTCAACCTATAAACGACAGGCAAAGAAATGGGATTTTGGGAAGAAAAAATAATTTTGGTTTTTCAGAAGTCAGGATTCTGAATTAATTGGTACTCCTCACAATAAAAAATCTACCTGTTCCAAAAACCAGGTTCTGATAGAAAGCACTTCCTCTGCTTCAATTTTTTCTTTCAGATTTTGCATCGCCTTTTTGTTATTCGGATTTAAGGAGATCAACTTTTGGGCATATTTGATGATATTTTCATAATTGGTTCTGTGATAAGCCAGCATTTTCTTTCTGCGGAGAAAAATGCGCATCGCATCGAGGTGAGCTTGAAGCAAATCGTATTCATCCAATTCGTAATAGATCTTGAGTTGTATGGTTTTGGCATTTAGGTGGAAAAAAATGTTTTTGTAATCTACTTTTTGCAAAAGTGGCAATGCATCGTCGTAGTTTTTACGGGCATATTCCAATTCCGCCAGACAGTAGCTAAATGTACTCTCTCGTTCTTTTCGATTTAGTAAAGGTTCAAATTCGTGAATAAATGTCCTTGCCCAATCGTAATCCTCAATTTTCAAACTCATCATCACCGCGTTCAAATAGGTAAATCTTGATAAGGATCCATTTTGCAAAAGATAGCCCATTTCAATACCCGTTTTATATAGATCCTGTCCTTCTCGAAAATATTGTAGGGCGCCGTCATTGCCTCTTCGAATACAAAAATTAAGTGCGAACAAATAGAGATCGCGGACTTCCCAAAGCGGAAATTTGTCTTTGTGTTGATTTAATAAGTTTTTAAAAGTGTAAAAAGCTTTTTCATCGTCGATCTTTGACAAAAATCTATAGACCTGAAGGTACACCGCAATCACAGGTTCTTCAATCAAATTTGGGGCTTCCAGGAGGGTCAAAAATTCTTTTTTTAGCCCAACGTCAAAATACACCTTTCGCATGGCTTGAATATTGAGCAACTGGCAAGTCAGTCGCAGTTTATTGGAAAGGTAGGCTAAATCCAGTTTATCAGAAGCATTACGCAGGTCGTGAGGCATTTTTTGAACTGCACTGCTCTGTAGATAAGTTTCCTGCAATAACTTTACTTGCCCTTCAAAAAATGTAGCGTTGCGTTCTGTTTGTTGTGTTTGCCATGCTTTTAGTTTTTTCAAAGTTGATTCATAGTGTTTAGGCAAATTGTTTTCTCTTGAAAAATTCAGGATCCGCAATTTTTTTTCAAAAAGATCCTCAGAAAAAGAACGAATTGCCACGAATTCCTCTAGAAGCTTCAATAAATTACTCATTGCTAGTCTCAATTTTTGATAATCAAATGCTTCCTTCGGATACATTTTTTGATAAGCCATTTCTTTTGTCCACTTCTTTCCTGGTTTTTTCAAGCATTCGTTTAAGAAATCGGTCAGTTTGATGAGATAGGGACGTTTGTTGAAAAAGGGCGAACGGACAAAGTCATGGAATTCGCGAATTTGTTTTGCAGAAAAGCGGCTATAGAATTCAAATAAGCGGGTTTGTTTCATAAATCTTCAGAAGATAACTTTTGGTGAAGTACTTTTTCAAACAATGATATGGTGGATTTAACCTGCGAATACCATTTCGAGGAAGACTTTCTTGTCCATTTTCCTTAAATGTTCGGCCAATCCCATCATCTCCCGGTGTTTTTCAGCACGTTCCGGGTTTGGAGCAGTTAAGTGGTATTTCCAATAGCGCCAATTAGAAGTGCGAACAGCTGCGTATTCAGTAAACAATTGTAGATTGTTGATTTCTTCTTTTTCCAATGTTCTTATTTTTTGATAACCTTTAATCACTTCTCCCGATCGTTTTAAGTCCAAATCAGTTCCTTTTGAACATAAACCGATGAGAATCATGCCTAAATCATAAACCATATAATAATTGCATGCTTCTTCGAAATCAATGATTGCTTTCAGTCGATTCTTTTTAAACAGGACATTATCTGCAAATACATCTCCGTGAATGAGTCCTCTAGGCATCGTTTTAGGTAGGTGGGCCTCAAAATAGTACAATCTGTTTTTAAGCCATTTTTCAAACTCCGGGTCAATCCCCGCGCCAAAAACGGAGTTGAATACCGGCTTTTCATAATAATGATGATCCAGCACAAAGTCGGGTATTGGAATGCGATGTAATTTGCCCAGCCTCTTTCCAATTTGTCGCAGCTTTTTTTTGTTCAAATCAAAAATCACCTTCCCAGATAGGTATTTTTTGACCAAAACAGGTTTGCCGGAAAAGTTACCCATGATGTTCCCATTTTTTAATTTGCGTAATGGGGTGGTTTTGAATTGATGTTGCTCCAACCACAATAAAAGTTTCCCTAGAATCATGGATTCTTCCTCATTTCTTTCTTCTACAAGCGTCATCATATAATTGCCAAGATTGGTTTCCAAAAGATAATTGGAATTGCATGCCCCACCTTGTACAGGAGCATAATTTAATACCTTCAGCTTAAATTTTTTTGCAAGTTTTTTGATTTCAGATTTCTTCAATTTTGTATAAACAGCCATGTACCAGCAACTTTTTTTTGTGAGAATTAAAAAGCTTGAAAATAAGGAGTTTTTTTTGGGGGAACCAATAGGTTCTTATCTGGACAAACTGTTTCCGTTCCAAAATAGTCTTAAGTAATGATTTGTTGAGTTATTGGTGAAGTTATGATTTATAACTAATTGATTTTGAATAAGCTAGGTTCTAATTTGTTGAGGGTTTGGATTGACTTCCCTCCAAACTGGAAATAATCATGAAAAGTGCGAGATGTCAATTTCCCAAAAACCATTACATTTACTTCCCTAATTTTAAAAGAAACACAAACTGAATGACCAGCTCTATTGTTAATGATGCTGAAAAATTTGTAGTTCAATTGCTGGAGTCAGGATTAACTCCAGACCACCGTTATCACCATTTAGATCATTCTTTGTTTGCTAAAGAAGCGGTTTTACAATTGGGAGAAAAGTATCATTTGGAAGATTCAGATATGGAGGCTTTGGCATTGGCAGCTTTGTTTCACGACACCGGGTTTATCAAAACCTTTGAGGGACACGAGGAGGTCAGCATTGAAATTGCTACTGAATTTTTGAAAGAGAGAAATTATCCCACTGAGCAATTGGAAAAAGTAGTGAGCTGTATTGATACTACCAAAATGGGAGTGGTACCCTTGACGCTTCTTCAAAAAATCATGAAAGATGGAGATTTCAATGATTTTGGAGAAGAGACTTATGAGGACAAAGCCATCAATCTTAGGCATGAATGGGAGGTGTTTAAGGGCGTAAAAATGACGGATGAAGAATGGCTCGAGAATAACTGGGCGTTTTGGAGCAATCATAAATTTTATACTGGAGAAGCACAAGTAATGTTTGGGAAAGCGAAAAGACAAAATTTGAAAAAACTACAAAAAACTGTGGAAAAACAAAGCAAAAAGAAAAAAAAGGAGCTGACAATAAGTGAGGGTTCAAGCATTCTTTCTGGCAATAGAACGGCACAGATGATATTCAAAACCACATTGCGAAATCATATAGACCTTACTGCTATTGCCGATAATAAAGCGAATATGATGTTGAGTATCAGTGCTTTGATTATCACCATCACCATGCCGATGCTTGCCGGTAATATTAAAGGCAACACCTATTTACTTGTTCCAATTTCTGTTTTGTTAGTAACCTGTTTGCTTTCTATTATTTTCGCTACCCTTGCCACCCGTCCTGTACAAACTTCAGGGATAACTGACCTCTCCAAAATCCAGGAAGGCAAAACCAACCTTTTTTTCTACGGCAATTTTTACAAGATGGGATTGGAAGAATACAAAGATGGAATCCGGGAGGTTTCAGCAAGTGATGACATTCTGGATAACTCTGTTGTGATGGATTTGTATTTTTTAGGTAAAGCGCTAGGGCAAAAATTCCATTTGTTGCGATTGTGTTACAGTGTATTTATGATTGGAATGACTTTAACCGTATTGGCTTTTGCTGTATCATTTATGATGGCAGGGAATGCAGGTTAGGGGTAAAAAAGAAAAGCCCCCCGAAGGGAGCTTTCAAAATCTTTATGACATGTAAGGCTGATAAAACAGCCTCGTCAATTCGTCAATTCGTCAATTCTAGTATCTTCTTCCGCCACCGCCGCCGCCGTAGCCGCCGCCACCACCGTAGCCGCCACCGCCGCCATATCCACCACGACCGCCACCGCCGCCGTAACCACCACGTCCTCTTCCTCCACCACCACGACCGCGATTCTCTCTTGGCTCAGCTTTTTTAACTACGATTTCTCTACCGTCAAGGTCAGTTCCGTTTAAAGCATCAATAGCTGCTTGAGCTTCACCATCATCGTCCATTTCTACAAAGCCAAATCCTTTAGATCGGCCTGTAAATTTGTCCATGATGATTTTTGCAGAACTTACTTCGCCAAACTCCTCAAATGTTTCACGGAGCGTGTGCTCATCCGTGTCAAAATTTAATTTTGCTACAAAAATGTTCATCTTGAAAAAAAATTTAATGAATAAAGAACAGATAAATTTCAGTTTAGCAAATTAAATTTTAAACGAAAGAAAATTACCTTGCTATACAAAAATTAATCTAAATCGGCACAAAGGTATTCAATTTTTTTTTATTTTTTCAAAGTTTTATTGTTAGATAGTTCATTTAATTTGAAGAAATGTGAAACTCGCTGAAGCTTAGAGCATTTGTTTGAAATTATTGCGAATGAGTTCCTTTTATAATAAAAGGCGTTAAAATATGTTTTTCTTCTAATGTAGTTGACACTCGTTCCGGTGGAATAAGGTGCTTCAATGATCACATTCTATACCTAAATTCTCGGTTTGAAATCTCTCCAGAGCCGCCAGGAAGGGCGGCGAGAATTATTGTTCATTTATATTTGCAGGCATGAAAATAATTGAACCTACCGTATTACTCAATGCACACATTTGTAAGGCAAATATTCGCAATATGGCAGAAAAGGCTCGGAATAACAACCTGTCTTTTCGCCCTCATTTCAAAACCCATCAATCAGTTGCCATTAGCAAATGGTTTCGAGAAGAAGGAGTCAATAAAATTACAACATCATCTTTAGCTATGGCAGAATATTTTGCCCATGCTGGTTGGATGGATATTACAGTTGCCTTCCCGGTTAATGTTTTGGAAATTGACAGAATTAATCAACTGGCACAGAAAATCAATTTAAACCTTTTGGTTGTCCATCTGGAATCACTTGACATGATTTTAAAAGACCTGGAGCATCGTGTCGGCGTATTTATAAAAATTGATGTCGGAACCCATAGGACGGGTTTACCCCCAAATGATTATGAAAATATGGATGCCATTATCCAAAAAAGTAATGGTTCGAAATTGCTGGATTTCAGAGGATTCTTGGCTCATGCCGGGCATACCTATGCTGCAAAAGGGAGAGCCTCAATTCAAAAAATTCATGAAGACACTATTTTTATATTAAAACAACTGAAACAAAAATATGTAGAAAAATACCCCGAATTGGTGATTTCTACTGGAGATACGCCCTCTTGTTCTGTTGCTGAAGGTTGGGAAGAAATTGATGAAATCCGGCCAGGGAATTTTGTTTTTTACGATTTGACTCAGGTAGAAATTGGCTCTTGTGGGCTAAACGATATTGCAGTTGCACTTGCATGCCCTGTTGTTGCCAAACATGCCGAGCGTTCTGAAATAATCATCTATGGAGGAGGAATACACTTGTCAAAAGATAGGCTGATCAAATCCGATGGAAAAACCATTTATGGAGTACCGGTTTTACTGAATGAAAATGCTTGGAAAAACTGGGATGGGGATTCCTATGTCAAGTCTTTGTCTCAGGAGCATGGTATTGTCAAAACCAGCCCTGAATTTTTTAAAAAGGTACAAATTGGCGACGTAATTGGAATCTTACCAGTACATTCTTGTATGAATGTGGATTTGGCAGGTCATTATCTGACATTCGAAAATGAAAAGATAGACAAGTTTAGTTTTGGACGGTGAAGTAAGATGCACATAAGGCATTCCGAAATTTCATAAAGTATCTTAAATCTTTGAATTTCAACTCATTATGTAATGTACTTTTGTTGCTGGGTGCGAGTTGAGGGTTTGACCACCTCGCAACTCGCACTCAGCAACATGTTGATTATCAACGGATTGGGAAAAAGAGAGACGAAAAGGTTTTTATCTGCAAAATTCGGGAGGACTTTTATAAAGCTTTCAATATAAAGGCTTTGTAGGTTTCGTCGCTTAATTTTCAGTAGTAGATTATCTCACTTGTGAAAGATATTCCACCAATAATCTAACGCCAAATCCTGTTGCACTTTTTTGAGTCGAATATTCCGAATCGCTCACAGCCACACCTGCGATATCCAAATGAGCCCAGGAGGGATGTTCGCTTGTGAAAATTTCCAGAAATTTGGCAGCGGTAATGGCACCAGCTGTAGGCTTCCCACTAAAGTTTTTTACATCTGCTACATCTGATTTGATGTAGTTTTTATAATCATCCCAAAGTGGCAATCGCCACAATCGTTCTCCAGATTTGTCACTGGCATCCAGCAGTCCATTGGCAAGTGTATCGTCTTTTGAAAATAAACCCCCAGCCAAATTACCCAAAGTGCGGATACAGCTCCCGGTCAATGTCGCCAAATCAATCAAAACGTCTGGTTTATAATGTTTGACCATATAAGCCAGTCCATCTGCCAATATCAAACGTCCTTCTGCATCGGTATCGATAATTTCTATGGTTTTTCCACTGTAGGAACTAATGACATCACTTGGCTTGATAGACAATGCATCAACTGAATTGTCAGTTGCAGGAATGACGCCAATCAGGTGAATGGGTAATGCTAACTTTGCGCTCAACTCCATTGCCCCCATAACTGCTGCCGCGCCACCCATATCACTTTTCATGTAATGCATGTTGGTAGATGGTTTGATGGAAAGTCCACCAGTATCAAACGTTACTCCTTTGCCTACCAGTCCTATCTTTTTTGGATTTTGTGTGGTAGCCGATTTGTATTCCATCACGATAAATGTAGGCGGAAATTCGCTACCTCTGTTTACTGCTGATAAAGCGTGTAGTCCAAGCGATTCTATTTCTTTTTTATTGAATACTTTGACTTGGAACCCATGCTCTTTTCCAGATTTTACGGCCCAGTCAGCTAATATTTGTGGGGTTTTTTTGTTGCTTGGGGCATTGACCAGGTCATAAATTTCGAGTTGCGTTTCTGCAATCGCTTTTCCTTTTTTGATGGCTTTTTTGCAATCTTCTACGTATTGCTCTTCCACAGAAAAATGTATCTGCGCCGCTTCCTTCAAAATTGGTAAATTCTCTTTTTCCCCGGTTTTGTAGCGCCCTATATCATAACAACCCAATAAGATACCATTTACAGCAGCTTCCACCCAAATAGCTGGATTTTCAAGTGCATTTTTATATTGGAAACTGATTTCCATATTTTCTGGAAGTCCCTTTTTCTTTTTATAGGTAAAGCTTCTGAATGCTGATAATACTTCGGCTAGTGATGGCTTTTCGCCCAAACCCAGGAGAAACAATCGTTTGCTCTGATTATTTTCCTGGAAATATAATGTGTGAATCTCTTTGAGACCTGATTTGAAATCTGCTTGTAATAAAGCCAGAGGAATTCCAATTTTTTCAGCAATGAAGGAAAGGGTTTGCTCATTCCCTGCCTGACTTGTTATTGGAATGACCACTGCATCTGGCGAAGAACCTTTGTTTACGTTGATTTTCAATTGCATAGTTGTTATTGCTTTTGGGGACTTTAGGTTCACCCATTTTATAACCCAGCCTTTTTTTAACGGATAAAGGCCTTGTGGTGTTTCAAAATAGGGTAATGATTGTACATTGCCAGCTCATATATTTAATAATTATTTTTTTGTATGAACGCTGGCTGGTAAAAAACACTCTTTTCCGGGGATTACAACTGTTGGCGATATTTAAAACAGGTTTTGAGAAGAATCGGAACTAAGGCTTGAAAATCAAGCTTTTATGCCCGCAAAAAACCTGAAAAACCGTTTTTGGGAAGCGATTCTCTTTAGCGGGGCGCAAAGATACACTTTTTTTTATATTTGATAAAGATGCTTTTTTTAGAATTTTGAAACAGCTTTTTTATCACTTTTGTCGTTACAAAAAGTAATCCTATACAACGCCCAAGTCTTTTGCCTGTCATTTACTCTAAAATCCAATTTAATTTCTTCTCACTCATCAGAAATTCCAAAACGACTTTGGAATCTTCTTTTGCCTGATTCTTTAATCCACAAAAAAAAAGTGCAATGTCACTTAAGTAATCATGCAAAATTGTTTTGCATGATTACTTAAGGACTTGAATCGTCAAATGATGACTGGCAACTACCTAATACAAGTTGCGAACTATCAAAGTTCGCGCAGCAAAGCTGCGCTCAAAAGGGCTTATAGGGGAGAAACTGGCTGGAAACAGCCAGTTTCTCCCCTGTAAGCCCCTTCGACGCGCCACAGGCGCGGCGAGGATTATTGTTCGCAACTTGCGTTACCTACCCAAAAAACTACACAAATGGGTAGGTTGAACTATCCATCTCAGACTATAGTTTGCGAAGAAGTAGCCAGGTAAACCGAAAACGGAAAATTTTTCACCCGATTGATTAAATGATAGCAAAAAAAGTTTCCCAATTGCTGGTTTTGGCTTGTTTGCATTTCTGGTGCTTAGGGCAGCAGTATGACTTTAAGAAGGTGTCCCTTGCTGACGGGCTTTCTCAAAGTAGCATAACTGCAATTGCTCAGGATAAAAGAGGGTTTTTATGGGTAGGCACCCAAGATGGACTGAACAGATATGATGGATATGAATTTACTGTTTTCAAGAAAAAAGCATTTGACTCCACTTCTCTTGCCACCAATTTTGTAACCTCCCTGCTCATTGATGAAAATGACAACCTCTGGGTTGGCACATTAAGTGGAGGACTTCATCTTTTCCAACCAAAAACTCAAGATTTTATTCGATTTAAACCTGTGCCTGGGGATTCGACTTCCTTAATTCACGAAAATATTACGACCCTTTACGAAGATAAGGATGGAAATATTTGGGCGGGAACAGCCAGAGGGCTATGTACAGTGAAATGGTGGGAAAAGAAGCATAATCCGATTGTGAAATTTGAACATATTGAATTCCCAAAAGAATCTGGGCAGCTTTTTCCTTCCGATAAATACACCCGCCAAATTTTACTGGATTCTAAAAACAAACTTTGGGTTGGTACCCTGAATGGGCTTTTCTGTTTTCAAAAAACACTTTCAAATCAGCTTGTTTTTTTACACAAAACCTTTTTGGACCAAAGGATCACTGCAATTTGTGAAGATGCCAAAGGCAATATCCTTGTGGGAATGAAAACTGGATTGTACCGATTACCTGAGAATGAAGACCAATTTCAATACTTTGAAGATGGAATTGAAAGTCTTGAAATATATGATATTGAATTAATTCAAAATAATGATTTGATTGTTGCGACAAATGGTGGGGTAGGTATTTTGCAGTTCAATAATGGAGTCTACAATTCTGTTTTTGAAAAATATGAAGTGCCTAGTGAAAATTCAGAAAGACCATCTGAGATAAAAACAATTTTGGAGGATGAGGTGCACCCAAATCTTTTTTGGTTGGGTACTCCTTTTTCAGGACTGCGGAAAATGCAAAAACGGGTTCAACAATTTCATGCAAATTTGCTCAATGATGTACCTGGTTTGTCTTTAAACCCCTCCGTAAAAACCATTGTAAAAGATACAATCAATTCTGTTTGGCTTGTCTTGGAACAAGGAATTTTGAAATACTACGAAAACGAACAGCGATATCAATTTTATTCAGACATTCAAATTGATAACCTTTCTCTGCCAGCTTCCAGCATACAACATCTTTGGACGGATGCAACAGGGAATATCTTTGGAGGTACTTTTGGGCATGGCTTGTTGCACCTGGAGGAATCTGAAAATAGTGAGTTGAATGCAGCTCCATATTTTACTTCCCAAAGCTGTGATGACGATGCTGTTTTTTCTTTCCTGGAATTGGAGAATGGATATTTGCTTGGAACCTATTCCGGGTTGAATTACCTGGATAAAGCGAAGGGTACCTTGTTCCCATGTTCTATTCCATTGGATAGTATCAATTCGGAAAAACTCAATTACAGAGTTAACGACATTATGTTGGATTCTTCTAAAAACCTTTGGTTAGGTACAAGTTATGGTTTGGTACTGCTGGAGTCAGCAGGATTAGATTTTCCCAATGGTATATTGGATGCAAAACCTACATTTTTCAGAAATGAAGACAATAATCCGGAAAGTTTAATTGATGATGATGTTCACCATGTTTTTCAGGATAGCAGGGGTAGAATATGGCTGGGAACCACAATGGGGTTGGTAAAAGTCAATTATTCACCAAATGGATGTCGATTTGAAGTGTTTAATGAACAATATGGATTGCCAAACGCCAATATTTTAGCAATCATGGAGGATGAATTGAACAAAGAATTGTGGATTAGTACCAGTCAGGGAATTTCAAGATTTGATCCACTGCTCAATTATTTTTTCAATTTTGATGTAAGTGATGGTCTCCAAAGCAAAGAATTTAAATCAAATGTATTTTTCAAAACCGAAGATGGAGAAATGTACTTTGGTGGAGTCAATGGTTATACTCGATTCGATCCCCAGTCCATACAAATGCTCGCACAGCCTCCCCCTGTTTGGATAAGTGAACTTAGAACTTTGGATGGGGAGCAATACAACTTATTAAATAAGCATTCACAAAGGTCTGTTGCACTGGGCTATCGGCAAAATTCCTTCACTATTTCCTTTACTGGAATTGATTATTTGCATCCACAAGCCCTGCAATATTTTTATGATTTTGAGGGCGGAGGTGCTCAAAATGTACCAATCGATGAAGCCCGAAAAGTTAGTTTTTCAAATTTGAAACCTGGAGCCTACAAATTTAGAGTAAGGGCTTTGAGTAAAGACAGAGCCTTGAACAATGAGGGAGATGAAATAACGATTTTTATTGCTGCACCATTTTGGCAGACGACCTCCTTTTATGGAATGCTGATTCTTTTGTTTGCTGGGTTAATGTGGCTTGTTTTCAATATTCGATATAGCTTGAAAATGAAGCGGCTGGCAGAGATTGAAAGGGTGCGACGAGATGCAGCTGAAGATTTTCACGATGAATTGGGAAGTAAGCTGACCGTAATTTCAATGTATAGTGAGCTGACCCGCAGAAATATAAATGGAAATGATGAAACTACTGGAAAATATCTTGAAAAGGTAATTGATACTTCCAATAGCTTATACGGCTCCATGAAAGATTTGCTATGGGCATTGAACCCTGAAAAGGATAGTTTGGATGACTTGTTTTTGGAATTGAAAAAAGTAGGGAATGAATTATTTGAAGATTCTAATATCAACTTTTCTTCGAATCAGTTGCCCAGGGAACTGAAGAAAGAACAACTGCCAATTCAAATAAAAAGGCATGTTTTGTTAATATTTAAAGAGGTCATGAACAATACTTTAAAGCATGCCAATTGTTCCGCTGCTCATCTAGATATACGATTGAAAGGGAATACCCTCTTTATCTGCTTCAAAGACAATGGGAAAGGCTTCGATTTTGAACCAAAGGATGCAGGAGCTGGCTTGGTCAATATTCAAAATAGAGCCAGAAAGATTGCTGGCAATCTCACTATTATTTCTAACCCTAAAGGAACCCAGGTAAATTTGATCTGCCCTATCCAGGAGTAGAGATGTTTTTTCTCTCCACGACATTTGTCAAAGAACCATTATTTTTTGAAGTCCCGATTCCCTATTTTTATCAAAAATTAACCTCCATGAAAACACAATTCCTCTACATCAATATTTTTTTATTGATTCCATTTCTGAATGTTAGTGCTCAGGAACAAAGGGATCCTTCTCTCATACATTCTATTTTTTTTGGAGGAGGCAGTTATTACATTGATCGGAACCAGATTCAGGAGTTGAATAAATTTCTGGACAAATTTGAAGGAATAGAAACCTATGAAATTATTATCCATAGTCATACTGATAATATAGGTAGTCTGGAGTACAATCGATATTTATCAAGAATGAGGAGCTGGTCGACTTTACAACAATTGCTACAAAAAGGACTTAACGAGGAATTGATTTTCATAGAAGATTATGGAGAGGAAAATCCAGTTTATGACAATGCTACAATGATGGGAAAACTGCATAACCGAAGAGTGGATGTTATTCTTAAACCGCCAATTAGTTAACGGCAGTGCCTTCCAACTCTCTCTCAATTACATTATTTGATTCCAAAAGAACTACAGTCAAAAAGAAATCATATGACTCCGTTAATTTCTTCTTAAATAGAAAAAAAAATGGGGGTATTTGTGGTTGCCAAGGTAAAATACTTAGATTTGCCCTTGAAAACATTTTAAACCAAAATATTCGTTAACAAAAAACAGTTGTATGAAACTTTTTCGATTTCTCTGTTTTGTAGCCCTTCTTTCGGGAAGCGCGCTCTTCACCACAACACAAGCTCAAATTGATGTAACTATCAATCCATTAAATGCACTTTTCGGAACCTACACAGTGGGTGTTGATTTTGCACTTCAGGAAAATATTAGTGTAGAACCTACGATTAGCATCACTTCAAGTTCAGAAGGAGATGCAGATTACACCGGAATTCCAATTAATGTATTTGGAAAATACTACTTTAACCCTGATAAGGGAGCGGACAAATTTTATGCTGACGTTTGGCTAAGGTTTGTAAGTAGAAAGTATGAGTACAATGATTCTTCTTCATCTTTCTTCTCCAATTATACTCAAACACGTTTTGGAGTTGGATTTGGAATTGGCTGGAAAATTGTTGCAGACAGCGGACTTACATTTGACATAGGGTTTGGTGCGGGTAGAGCAATAGTAGACAATACCAAATATGATGATTCCAATTTGGAAACAGTTGAAGTAGACTGGCCAGAATTGATGTTTGCCGGTAAACTTGGTATCGGTTACCGTTTTGGAAAATAATTTTTCAATTCTTTTGATAAAAAAACGGCAGTTGGGGAGCCCCTTCTGCCGTTTTTTTTGAGGATCAGAGAGCGCTCGTAAGTTTTTGATATTGAGCTAAATATTGACTGTATGACATTGAGATTTTTTAAAAAATCACTTCCCAGCCAAGTCAGGATCCGCAATAGATTTCATCACTTTAACCAACCCAATCATTTCAGCGCGGTAGTTGTTCAAATCATAACCTTTTGCATCCTGAGCCAAGTTCAAACAACTTGCATAGGTTGAGTTTTCTTTAAATTTTGAGTTCCTCAACAACATCCCGAATTGAGCGACAGAAGCAGACCATCTAAAATTTTCAGAAGTTTTGTTAATAGGTACTTGTGCATCGATCACAGGTTTTTCAATCAATTGACTAATGTCCCCATCTGGAGCTTTGTATCTGAGTTTTATAGTCATCAATTCATTGGTTGAGATGCCTGTTTCCGTCAAATCTCCAGATTGATATTTTAGCTTATCTACACTTTTTACAAAGTCACTTGATATGCCCTGGGGAATGATTTCATAAAGCGCTGTTACCGTATGTCCGGCACCTAATTCACCTGCATCTTTGGTGTCATCATTAAAATCTTCAGCTGCCAACATTCGATTTTCGTAGCCAATCAGCCGATATGCCTGAACTTTGGAAGGATTAAATTCAATTTGAATCTTGACATCCTTGGCTATTGTAAACATAGTTCCTCCAAATTCCTCAACGAGGACTTTTTTTGCTTCCCGAATATTGTCAATGTATGCATGGTTTCCGTTACCATGGTCTGCCAATTTTTGCATTTTTGCATCTTGGTAATTGCCAGTTCCAAATCCCAATACTGTAAGAAATACTCCACTTTTTCGTTCTTCTTCAATCATCCTGACCAACTCACTATCACTATTGACACCAACATTAAAGTCTCCATCGGTGGCCAGGATTATTCGATTGTTGCCATCCTGTATAAAGTTTTCACGAGCCATTTTATAAGCCAATTTAATTCCAGCTCCCCCAGCTGTGGAACCCCCTGCGGTTAAATTTTGGATGGCGGTTTTGATTTTATGTTTTTGATCTCCTGGCGTACCATTCAATACCATCCCGGCAGCACCAGCATAGACGACTATTGCAACCTTGTCCTGTGATCTCAATTGATCTACCAACATTTCAAAGGATTGCTTTAACAGGGGTAATTTTTTCTCGTAACTCATACTTCCGGAAACATCAATCAGGAAAACTGTATTTGATGGCGGCAATTCTTCCCAGGCTATCTTTTTACCCTGCAAACCTATGTGAACCAGGCGGTTTTGGTTATTCCAGGGACATTCGGAAATTTCGGTTATGACTTCAAAAGGGTGTTCTCCCTGTGGGTTAGGGTACTCGTAGTTGAAATAATTGATCATTTCCTCAATTCTAATTGCGTCCCTAGGTGGTGTCTGATGACTTTGTATGAAGCGACGCATATTGCTATAAGAAGCTGCATCCACATCTATGGAAAAAGTAGAAAGAGGATTTTGTATAGCAGTTAAAAATTCATTCTCCTGTATGAGTTCATAGCCTTCGCTTCTGTTTTTGGTTACATTTTGAGGAAAGGGGTGGGTGTTCTCTGACTTTTTGGGATTTGGTTTTCGAGGCATATTGCGGATGATGATTTTGTCTTTTGCAATGGCTTTATCAGGACTTTCGGCACTATGTACATAATACTGGATATTTGAAAAGTCATCTTTCACTGTTGCATCTCCTTTCACTTTATTTAATTCCTCGGTCTTTTTTTTAGTTCTTTTTCGAGCGCCTGAAGATGCAGTTCGATTTTGAGTTCTATCAGGTGTAATAGTCGTAATCCCGTACCCCAAACTTTTTTTCTCCTTCTTCACCCCCAAACCCGTTACGACTACTTCGGAAAGTTGCGCTACATTTTCTTCCATCTCAACTGATAAATTCTGCAAATTGATGGTAGTATTATGCTTCCCTTTTAGTCCTCTTTTTAACTTTTTTGGGGATGAAAAATCAAGCTCCATAGTGGAAAAACCTGTATAACTGATGACCAGCGTAACCAATGAATCTGCTGCTAGTAGTGTGAATGAACCATCGAAATCAGTAACGGTACCAGTAGTAGTTCCTTTTATCAATATACTGGCACCGATCAGTGGTTCTCCGCTATCGTCCGTAATTGTTCCTTGGAATGTGTATTGTCCGAAGATGTTTCCAATAGAGAAAATGAATACCATTATTAGCGTACTTCTTTTGAAAAGGGTAATCCCATTGAGCTGGTGACTTTGAGTTATTTTCTGCATAATAAAAAAGTTACAGGTATCAATAAATGAAATCAGGAAAGCTCTTGGTTTCATTTATCAATACAAATAAAAGTTTGCTGAATTTCTAAGCTTAGAATGTTTAGGAATGCAGATGCAGGTGGGCTGGAAAATTACACAGCATTTTGAGGAAAAAAATGAATTTCCTCAGATGTAGCTATGTTATCATTTTTAACGATTTCTTTTATGTTTTGCTTATTTATTAATGAAAATGCCGGTTTTTTCAAAAAATTTAAAAGATAACTAACCTGGACTTAACTTCTCTTAACGTAACTATCCTGAAGATTGCTCCGTCGAAATCATCGTAATTAGCAATCAAAAGCTTTGACTCCAAAAACATTTACAGCTAAATAATTTGAAAATTTATTTACGAACAAAATTGAAAATCATGAAGAACTGCAGCATAAGCAAAACCATCACAACCGCATTTTTTGCGTTTTTGGCAATCAACATTTTTGCACAGGATATTTCAATCGGCGTAAAAGGAGGAGTGAATTTTGCAAACATTGGCACTTTTGATCTAATTGAAAATGCGGAATTCCTCCCAGAATTCAGAACCCTGGAGACTGCCAACTTTGGACTTGTCTCAGAAATCGAAGTACACCCCAATTTTGCCATCCAACCCGAATTGGTATACACAACCAAAGGATTTAAAATGGTAGAAGGAACCAACATCAATTTGTTTTCTGTGCCTGTACCAATTGGCGTAACTGCCATTTCAAAGTTCAATTATTTGGAATTGCCGCTTTTGGCGAAAGCGAAATTTGGAACAGGAAAGGTACAAACCTATTTGGTTGCCGGTCCTACTTTTGGATATGCGTTAAACGGCAAAATCGAAACCAGAGCCAATGTTATTGTGGAACTGGACTTGTACGAAACTCCTATAAACTTGGATAACCTTGGTTACGAAAGATGGGAAATAGGAGGAATGGTAGGTGCTGGACTCGCATTTGATACTGGAGGTGGGCAACTATTTGTAGATGGCAGATATAGTCATGGCTTTACTCAGGTATACGACATTCCAGTGGTGAGAGACAAAGTTCAAAACAAAGGATTTGGTATCAATGCCGGGTATATGATTCGATTTTAATCGGGTCCTTTTTCAAGTAAGTGCTTGGACATAAATAACTTATTCCGATTTGAAAAGGAATACATAGCATCAAAAACTCTGAACGCTTACAATAAGGTTAGCTGAACTTTAGAAACTGAAGTAGGCTGCGCGAAGCGATTCGCGCGGCTTTTTCAATTTTTAATTTGGAAACCTTATCTTTGAATACATAAATAGAGAAGACGTATGGGGAGCATATTCATCATTTTGTTCATTACTTTTCTACCTGTAGGTACCGAACCTCCGGAATGGCTATCGGACTTCGACGAAGCCCTTGAGACCGCTTACAAATCCGAAACGGAGCGTTTTGTCTTTTTATATTTTAATGGCTCAGATTGGTGTATCCCATGCCGTCAACTTAAAGACAAGGTATTTGAGGAAGAAGCTTTTTGGGAATATGCCAATAGAAAATTAGTGTTGGTGGAATTGGATTATCCCCATCTAAAAGAAAACCGTTTACCAAAATGGCAGACTAAATACAATGAAAGTATTGCCGAAGAATACAACCCTGACCGTATCTTTCCCTACATCGTTTTACTCAACGAAAATGAAGAAATTATAGAAAGAGTGTACTATCGAAATGAAGAAGTGATGGATTTTATTGATAAAGTGGAAGAAGCTTTGAAGTAATTGTGAACAGGAACTTATTTCTTTCTATCTGTTACAAAAATTACCAAGTCTTCTAAAGAATTTCTGGTGGCTGATTCTGGAAACTCATGTAAAATATCAAAAGCAGCTTTTCGGTAATCGTACATTGCATTTTGAGCGTATTGCAAACCACCGCTTTGATGGACAAAATCTATGACTTCTTTTACCTTTTCTGATTTGGTATTGTGTCTTTTGATGATGTTGATAACTCTTCTTTTATCAGAGCGGGAAGCATGCTCAAGTGCATAAATCAGAGGCAAGGTCATCTTCTTTTCCTTAATGTCAATTCCCCGGGGTTTGCCCACATCATCGGTCCCAAAATCAAACAGGTCGTCTTTGATTTGAAAAGCGATGCCTATTTTTTCTCCGAACAACCTCATTTTTTCTATCATTTCAGGGTCTTTATTGGAAGAGGCAGCGCCAGCAGCACAGGCAGAAGCTATCAGAGAAGCTGTTTTGCCTTTGATGATATCGTAATAAATTTCTTCTCGAATATCTAATCGGCGGGCTTTTTCCATTTGCAGTAATTCTCCTTCTGCCATTAATTTTACTGCAGAGGACATGATTTCCAATAATTGAAATTCCTTTTTATCCAATGCCAAAAGAAATCCTTTTGAAAGCAAAAAATCACCTACCAATACAGCTACTTTATTTTTCCAAAGTGCATTGATGGAAAAAAAGCCCCTCCGTTCATAAGCGTCATCAACAACATCGTCATGAACCAGGGTAGCTGTGTGTAGCAATTCAATTAATGATGCCGCAGTAAAACTGGAGTCATTGACCTTACCACACAGTTGAGCACATAGAAATACGAACATTGGGCGGACCTGTTTACCTTTTCTGCGCACTATATAATAGGTAATCCGATCCAAAAGCGGTACAGGGCTCTTCATAGAATTGCGAAAGTAGCGCTCAAATTGCTCAAGTTCTTGCTCTATCGGTTGTTTGATGGTCTTTAGTGATTTGACCATTTAAATTAAAATTAAAATGAAAATTAAAATGAAAGAGTTGGGTTTTCATTTTAATTTTCATTTTGATTTTCATTCTTATATGCCATGTTTTGCGTCCAAAGGTAAATTATTAAACCAGAAAGGAAAGCAATCGGAATTCGGAATTCTTATTTCGTAAAATAAAAAAGGCCCGGAGTAGGATGAAGGTGAGCTACCGGGCGATTCGTCATAAGAGCGAAATGCGAAGTAAAGCAAAGTGGGGAGTGGTTATTTTCGGGGTTATACAAGGGTTAAGAGCAAGTACAAATACAAGTTTTTTATCTTTTTTGGTATGGGGTAGTCAAGCAAAACTAATAAGCAAACATGCCTATAGAAATCAATGCCATTCAGTTTTGATTGACTCAAATCTCCCGATTGGCATGAAACCGGTTTTAATGTGTAATCTCATGAATGTTTTCATTTTGGCTTTCAAAACAGTTTCTTAAAGTGGAAAATTTTTGGTCTTGGGGTCTATTGGTCTGATGGAGTATTTGGTTTATTCAAGGTATAGTTTTCCCAGGAACAAGTCCCGGCACATTCGGTTTGAAAAGTAGGCTGAGGTAAATTCAGCCAAAAAGGGTTAAACAGTCTCGTGAAAAAAATAGTTTTTACGGGAATAATGGCTGACAAATGTTTTCAATTGGTTCTCGGAGGTTAATGGGTTAAATAAGCTGTCTTTTTTAGTCTCGACATCAAAAGGAGACCTGTCACTATTAATTTCCACAAGGATTTTCATGATTTTTGGTGACTTTTTGGCTTTTCCTCATCTAATGTCACATTTTTAAGGGTTAAGACAGCTACTGAGCTTTAATTTGGCTTTTTCCATTCCGACTTTTCGGCCTTGGATTGTAGATTTTTGGTTTCTTGTGATTAAAAAAACTCTCTCGCTATGTTTTTTGGTTTTAGGAACGATGAATTCAATATGGATCCATCGTTCCTATAGGGGCTAAATGAAAAAACTCTCTCGCTATATTTTTATAGAGTAAGCGTTGAATATTCATAGTCCGAAATTAGGTGTGAGCTTGTTCAGCGCTTGTTTGTTGTTCTGATTTCAATGCCATTTTATTTTCCTGACTCGTTTGTCGTGGTGTTTCTTTCAAATAACGATTCAAAGGTAAGGGCAGCTCCAAAATCCTTGAAACCAAGAAAATTTCTAATTTAGTGTTCAAATCATATCTTTTAGACCTCTAAAGCCTTAAAAATTATTTTCTAAATTATTTTTGCCCCCAGGCCTCTTAATTGATCCAGGATTTTTATTTTTGATGTAAAAAATTGATAATCAATTAATTAATTGGTTAAATTCCTTTTGAATAGTAAAAATTTAAGTAAGCAGAATTGCGAATACACAATCGTTTTTTTATTAGGTTTCTAAACCCTAAAAAAAAGTTCAAAAAAAGTTTCAAAGAGCGAAATCGTGGTTCCGATCAAGGAATTTTTACGGATTTATACTTTTCTATTGATTGACCCATCATTAGAAAATATTTCGTTTTAATTAATCCTAATGCCAAAACTCGGAACGTGCGTGGCAACTGATCTACTATGAAAGAAAACCAGAATGATGATCTTTTTCAATTAATTAAGTCCATGTCACGGACGGAAAAGCGGTATTTTAAGGTAGACGCTCAAAAGGGTAGTAGTAGCTATATCAAACTTTTTGATGCCCTTAATAGCATGGATGAATACGACGAGGAACGTCTGCAGAAAAAATTAAAAGGCGAGGGTTTTCTCAACCGACTTGGTACCGAAAAAAATTACCTCTATTACGCCATCCTTAAATCCATGCGGAGTTATTGGAGTGAGAAATCTGCCTATTCCAGAATAAAAGAGATGATTTTGAATGCCAATTACTTACTTGACAGAGGGCTTTATGAACAAAGTGGGAAGATGTTGAAGAAGGCTAAGAAGTTGGCAATTGAGTTTGAACAACCCGCTTCAGTTTTGGAAATAAACAAGTTGGAAAGGACAGTTTATTCCAATTTAGAATTGTGGAGTTTGAATGATAAAGTAGAAAAATTAGTAGCTGAGAAAAAAAAGGCAATGGAGCTATTGAATCAGGAAATGCAATATTCAGATTCAAAGTATTTGATTTTTTCAAATTTTGTACGACAGAAACAATTAATAGATGAGTCAAAAATCCTGGAGCTGAAATCTGAATTTTCTTTGGAAAAGATTAAAGAAGAAGAAATAGAGTCGACTCATGCTAAATATGAATTTCATCAGGCTAAAAATATTTATTTTCAATTATTAGGACAGTTTGATAAAGCATTTGATAGTCAAGCAAAGGTTATAGAATGGTGGGAAGCTAATTCAGAATACAAAAAGGAAGAGTTTCCAAAATTTATTACGGACCTCTCTAATTTTATTAGTGCCTCTTTTTCCAATCAACGGTTTGATTTAATCCCTTCAATAATTGATAAAATTGAAAAAGAAGTTCCTGAAAATTTTCATGGAGAAAGGATTAAATTTCAAAATTTGGCACTATTTAAACTGGTTCATTTCTTGAATGAAGGAGAGTTTGAGGCTGCTAGAAAATATATTGATACCATAGAATCCAAGTTTGGTAAGTATTATATAGATAAAAAATTTAGGGCCTCCATTTTTGGCAATATTTCCATTTTGTATTTTATCCTCGAACAATTTCAAAATTGTAATAAGTGGATAAGTAAAATGATAGAATATAAAAGAGTCAAAGAAAGGCAAGATGTGCAAAGGTTTATCCGGGTTCTAAAGATTATTTGTCATTATGAACTTGATGAACTTGATGAGTTTGATAATTCATGTAGAGCGACTTTAAGATATATTGAAGGAACTACAACTGAAAAAACCAAAACCATTGAATACGAGGTTATTCATTATTTAAAAAAAATAAGCTCCGTAACGCTGGAAAAATTACCTGAGGAACTTCAATCTTTGAAACAGTTTATACTTGATAAAAAAAATAGTCCACGTGAATTTAATGCACATGGACTAGATGAATATTTATTTTGGGTCGAGAGTAAAATCTCAAAAAAGTCTATGATTGATAGTTTCAAAGATCATATCAAGTCTAAACGGTAACTACAATATTACCATTGTCCCTTCTTACATTTACCGTATTATCATTGGCTACACTAAATTCTCTTTGAACACTTGTATCAACAATACCAATAAATTCAACTTTTTCCGTTGAAGCGTTGTATTGCACATCAATATTAGGATTCTCTGAAATAGGGTAAACCACCTCATCTCCTGTAGCCGGACCACCAGCTGCGGCAGCTTCTATTTCTCCATTTCGCAAACTCAAATTCACTCCATTTCCAGCCAGGGGGATATCTGTACTTCCACTGCCAGTGGTAAAAACAATTTGGGTTTTAGTTGAGTCAAGTGCGATGGTATTCGCCATGTCTATTTGTTTTTAGAAGGTTAAACTTGTAGAAATCAGATAGGCTAAAAAGATTCAGTTTTCTCAGACTTTTAGCGTGCTGAAGGGGTTCAGGTCTTTTTTACATATCCAAAATCATTAAGTGTAAATGATGTTTTGGTTTCAATTTACGCAATTATAGTACTTTTTTTAAAAAATATGTGTAAAACAAGCTGCTTACATCCAGCTTTATTGCTCCCATCCCGAATACCCAATTTCCAGTTCATAGATTTCCTGAAAGCCCAAAGCCTGCATTTTTTTTGCCGTCTTTAAACTTCTTCCTCCTGCCTGACAAAATATATATACAGGTTTTGATTTATCAAGGGTATTTAATTGCTGGTCAAAGTCATCATCATGAAAATTCATGTTGACGGCATCCATGATGGTTCCCGCAGCATACTCCTCAGGTGTGCGCACATCAATTAATTGGGGATTGGTCGCTACTGACAGTTTGGCTTGAAATTGAGCTACATTGAGCCGTTCAAAAGTTCCATCAGCATGATTTTCTTCGTTTGAGGAATTGTCTCCGGATTGGCAAGCACCAATCAAAACAACGATAGAAAGGAAAAGTGTAAATAGGTTTTTCATTTTTTATTATTTAGTTGATTGATTTTATGATACTGCGATTCTACTATTCTGCAATGCTCTGATACTTTTTTTTTATGATGCTGCGATTATTCAATACTGCGATTTTGCTATTTTGGAATGTTATAATCCCACTATGTTGTGAAGTATGGTGCATCATAGTATAGCAGCATAGCAGTATTATAGAATTATATTGGTATAGACAAAAAAATCCCCAACCGGTGGACCAGTCGGGGATTTTTTTTCCAGCAATGTTATCCTGGCGGACAAATATTACTTATCCTCACCATCAGTAGGAGGAGCATCTTGCAATTGTTGTTTCAATGCAGATAATGCGTCCAAATCACCTAAAGTGGTTTTTTCTACAGATGCTTGTGTTTTCTTGACTGCTTTGCGAGTGACATCACGCTCCTTTTGACGTTCTGCTTTCACTTGATCGTCTGCTTCCCGTTTGATGTCATCGACATAACGAGAATGAGAAACAAGTATGCGTTTGTCATCGCGGTTAAATTCTATCACTTTAACAGTCAATGCTTCGTCAACCTCAGCCAAATTTCCATCTTCTTTGCGCATATGCTTGATTGGAGCAAAGGCTTCCAATCCATAAGGCATTTGCACAATTGCACCTCTATCGTCTCTTCTCATGACAGTTGCTTCATGATAAGATCCTACAGGGAATACATTTTCAAAAGTATCCCATGGATTTTCTTCAATTTGTTTGTGACCAAGTGACAATTTGCGGTTGTCAATATCTATCTCCAAAATAACGATATCGATCTCTTCTCCAACTTTGGTAAACTCAGAAGGATGGCTGTATCTCTTGGTCCAGGAAAGATCAGAGATGTGAACCATGCCGCCTATTCCATCTTCCATTTCGATAAAGACACCGTATGGAGTCAAATTCTTCACTTTACCGGTATGACGACTGTTTACTGGGAATTTCTCAGCAATTTCAGACCATGGATCCTGGCTCAATTGTTTGACACTCAAAGACATTTTGCGCTCTTCCCTGTCAATGGTCACAACTTTCGCTTCCAATTCTTCACCTACAGTGAAAAATTCTCGGGCATTGATTGGCTGGTTGCTCCAGGAAACTTCAGATACGTGAATCAATCCTTCCACACCTGGGTGAATTTCGAGGAATGCACCGTAATCTTCAATATTGACGATTTTACCTTTTACAGTAGATCCTTCCGTAACTTCTTCTGCCAATACCTCCCACGGATGTGGATTCAATTGCTTGAGACCAAGTGAAATTCGCTTCTTGTTTTCATCGAAATCAAGAACAACTACATTGATTTTCTGATTCAATGCCAGCACTTCACTTGGGTGATTGATACGTCCCCAGGAAATATCTGTAATATATAATAGACCGTCAACACCACCAAGGTCGAGGAATGCACCAAAGTCGGTAATGTTTTTGACCAAACCTTCGAGGACTTGTCCTTTCTCCAACTTGGATATGATAGCCTCTCTTTGTTCTGCCAGATCACTTTCGATAAGGGCTTTGTGAGAAACAACAGCGTTTTTGATTTGCTCGTTGATTTTCACAACCTTGAATTCCATTGTTTTCCCAACGTATTGGTCATAATCAATAATAGGCTTGATGTCAATTTGCGAACCAGGAAGGAAAGTTTCCAAACCATTACAGTCTACAATCAAACCACCTTTAGTTTTGCTAATGACAATACCTTTTATGACTGTTCCGTTTGCAAAACTATCTTTAAGTGCTTCCCATGCACGCAACAATTTTGCTTTTCTTCGAGACAAAACGAGTTGACCGCGCTCATCTTCTTGTTTTTCAACATATACTTCAACCGAATCGCCTACTTTCAAGTCAGGCATATCGCGAAACTCACCCAATGAGACCAAACCATCAGACTTGTAGTTGATATCCAGGACAATATCTCCATCGTGGATTGCACTAACTTTTCCACTCACGATTTCATTTTCGAGAACAGAAGTCAAGGTCTTGTCATATTGAGAAAGATACGCTTCGATTTGAGATTCAGAATAAGGTAAACTATGCTTATTCGTTTGGTCCCAATCGAAATCATCGTGTGCACCACCTGTTTCAACAGCAGGAGTCAATTCTGCTAAGTCTACTTTTTCAGGTTCTTCAGATTCTTCAGCTTTAGGTGCTTCTGCAACAGCTTCTTCTTTTGTTTCAGCTGCAACTTCAACGACTTCCTCAGCAGGTGCTTCAGGAGTTTCTGCTACTGCTGGCTCCTCTGCAGGTGCCTCAGTGACAGGTTCTTCTGTAGTTACTGGCTCCTCTTCAGCTGGCTTTTCTTCAGCTGCTGGTTCCTCTGCAACTGGTTCTTCGGCTGCAGGAGCCTCTTCAGTTGCTTCCTCTTCTGTAGCAGGTTCTTCAACTACAGGGGGTTCTTCTGTTGTAGCTTCTACGGCTTCTTCAGCCGGAGCTTCGGTTGTTTCTTCGGCAGTGGCTTCAACTGTTTCTTCAGTGGTTTCTGCTGCCGGTGCCTCCTCAACTACAGTTTCTGCAGTTTCTGGAGTTTCTTGTGGATCTTTTTCTTCTAGCATTGAAAGAATGCTTTTTAGTTAAAAAATATGGTTAATAATTATGCTTTTGAAATCCGAAAAATCACCTTCCGGAAAAAGCGGGCGCAAAAGTACGGTTTTATATTTAATTATTAAAAGTATTTAATTGAAATCAGGAGATTATAGTTTGCTGAAAAGATAATATTAGTGTGCTTTTCAGGGTTTTCATTTCTTCTGCCTGTCTTTCTGGGTTCAATTCAAAACTTTCCGAAATCCTCCTCCTTCTATTCCACACCCTTTTTGTACCTTCGCAGCCGCTTTTTTTGAAGGTGATTAAAAGTAATTAACCGATGCGCTTCATAGGCATATTCTTATTACTAAAAGCAAACTTCCAATTGCATAAATGATAGCTTACATAAAGGGAAATATCACGTACAAGAATCCAGCATACATCTTTGTGGAAACAGGTGGAATAGGGTATCGTGTGAATATTAGTTTGAATACCTACACGAGGATTGAATCATTGGAACAAGTAAAAATTTTGACTTATTTCCATGTCAAAGAAGATAGCCAAACGCTGTACGGGTTTGCAGAAGAAGCGGAACGAAGTTTGTTTGTCCATCTGATTTCAGTATCTGGAATCGGTCCGGCTACTGCTCAGATTATGTTGAGTTCAATGACGCCAGAGGAGGCTCGTGCAGCTATTATTTCAGAAGATGTCATGGCATTCAAGAAAGTAAAAGGTGTTGGCCCGAAAACGGCAAAACGACTCATTTTAGACCTAAAAGATAAATTATTAAAAGATGCAGGCGACACTCCACTACCTTTAGCCCCTGTCGCAAACAATACAATTAGACAAGAGGCGTTATCTGCTTTGTTGTCTTTACAAGTCAATAAAATTCAGGCACAAAAGGTGCTGAATAAGATATTGAAAGAACAACCGAATGTACAAAGTGTAGAAGAAATGGTGAGATTGGCTTTGAAAGAGCTTTGATAAGCCTAAGTCTAAGTTTAAGTCTAAGTTTAAGCAATACGGTTAGACTTAAACTTAAACTTAGACTTAAACTTATTCAGATACAGCATGTAGCCATTTTTTCTTGTCTTTAATTTTGGATATTGAACGAAAGGGTGTGAACGATTTTTTATTTCAATCAACTAGCAAAAAAACAATTATTCAGAATTCCTTGCTCTGATTGATACATTTCTTATTAACCTTTTTTTCAAAATCCAGGCTGTTAAAAATTTGCTTTGAATCAAATTGGGATACAGAATGGCGTTGAGAAATAGAAATTCGATGAGATTAATTCAAATCACTTTATAGTGAAAGACGAATCGGAATTCTAAAATCACAATTTGCAAAAGGCATTCAGTATTGGACTAAAACCTTTTATAAGAAATTATTGAAAGATTAACTACTTCTTCGAAAGCGACCTGTCCACTGCCTACTGCCAACGCATAGCATCCCTCGAAATAATTACCATGAGTAGAGCACATTTACTAATTGCTATTTTATTGTTTTTTATAGCATTTCTACAGAGTTTTCCATCTTTTGGCTTTTCTAAAAACCTGGACGATCCTTATACTTCTAAATATGTTCTGGCAACTCAGGATACCATACCATTAGAAGATAGACAAGGGGACTTTATTACGGATCCTTCCAACAACCCTTTCGATTTGCAGGATCCGAGTATCATCAACCAGAATGTAGATTACGATCCAGAGACCGGACAATACATTATCACAGAGACTATTGGAGAAGATGGAGGATTTTTTCGTCCACCCACCTATATGACCTTTGAGGAATACATGGAATACCAGGCAGCGCAACAAGAACAAGCCTATTTTCAAGAATTAAGTGGGGTCAGTTCTGGAGACAGGAGCTTGAGTGGCAGGCTTGACCCAATTGCAAAAGTAGATGTAAAAAGTAGTTTGGTAGACAGGCTATTTGGTGGTACTACCGTAGATATTCGACCTCAGGGTAGCATTGATTTGACTTTTGGATGGGAGTTTTCAAAAACCCAAAATCCGGCATATACACTCAGACAGCAACGAAATGGAGGATTTGATTTCGATATGGACATTTCGATGAATGTAGATGGACAGATTGGAGAAAAACTAAAACTGAATACCAACTATAATACGCAGGCCACTTTTGACTTTGATAATACGATGAAGCTGGATTACAGCACGGATGCATTTAGTGAAGACGATATTATCAAGAAGATTGAGGCTGGAAATGTGAGCTTGCCAATACAGGGAACTTTGATTCAGGGAAGCCAGAGTTTGTTTGGATTAAAAACAGAATTGCAATTTGGTCGACTCTGGCTAACAGCAGTTGCTTCCCAACAAAAATCTGAAAGAGAAGAAATAACACTGGAAGGTGGAAGTCAATTCCAAACTTTTGAAATAGATGCAGATGATTACGATGAAAACCGTCATTTCTTCCTTTCGCACTACAATAGGGATCACTTTGAGGAAACACTGACTGAGTTGCCTGAAATGAACACCCTTTTTAAAGTTGCCAATCTTCAGGTTTGGGTTACAGATACCAGATATACTACTGAAAACCTTAGAGACATTGTAGCCATTGCGGATTTGGGTGAGCCCAACGTTTTCAATAATCCAAATTTGGATTCTTTCCCGATTCCACAATTTAGAGATATTGATGGAGACCCACTTCCCGATAATAACGCGAATTCGATTTATGGTGATCTCATCTCCAATAAAAGAACGCGTTTTGTCGACAGAGTGGTGAATACTTTGACCGGACCATCTTTTGGTTTCCAGCCGTCCAGAGATTTTGTGAAGGCTACTGCTCGACAATTACAAGGAAATGAGTTTACCTACCACCCTGAATTGGGTATGGTTTCTTTAAATATTTCGGTTCAACCGGACCAGGTGGTTGGCGTTGCATATGAATATTTTTACGGAGACTCCACCTATCGGGTTGGGGAATTGGCGGAAAGAATTAGTGTAAACCAAGATACGGTTACCCAAAATGTCCTCTTTGTGAAAATGTTGAAGAGTAATATCCAAAGGACAGATGTGCCAGCCTGGGATTTGATGATGAAAAATGTCTATTCCACTGGGGCTTATCGCGCAAACCGGGAAGATTTCAAACTGGACATATTTTATGATGATCCTGGAAAAGGGAAAAAGCGGTTTTTGCCAAGAACTGCTATTGCAGGTAAACCACTCCTTGAGGTGTTTAATTTAGACCAACTCAATACCCAACTGGATCCGATACAGGATGGGGTGTTTGATTTTGTAGATGGCATTACGATTCAGTCCCAAACAGGGCGGATTATGTTCCCGGTGTTGGAACCCTTTGGGGAAGCACTCGCAAAACAATTTGATAACCCCGGTGACATCAATGAATTCACATTTCCTGAATTATATGACCAGGCCATCACATTGGCCCGGGAGGTGGCTGAAAAAAATGCATTTACAATTGAAGGATCCTATAAATCTACCGTCTCTTCCGAAATTGCTTTAGGTGCTTTCAATATTCCGGAAGGATCCGTAAATGTCTATTCGGGTGGTCGAAGGTTGATTGAGGGGTCTGATTATGAAGTAGATTATACCACAGGAAGGGTTCGAATCCTCAATGATGCATTGTTGAATTCGGGAGCGCCTATCAAAATTGACTTTGAAGACAATGCGTTATTTGGGTTTCAGACCAAAACTGTTTTGGGACTTAGGGCAGATTACAAATTCAATGAGAACTTTATCATTGGAGGTACTTATCTCCATTTGTTTGAACGACCCTTTACGCAAAAGGTTAATATTGGGGATGACCCCATTAACAATAGAATTTTTGGATTGGATATGACCTTTAGTAAGGAGGCGCCGTGGTTGACAAAAATTGTGGATGGAATTCCATTGATTCAAACCAAAGCACCTTCTAATATTGCTTTCTCAGCTGAAACTGCTTTTCTTAAGCCAGGTCATTCCAGAGCCATTGTGGAAAATGGTGATCAGGAAGGAAACGTTGACAAGGGAGGCGTGCTCTATATTGATGATTTTGAAGGCAGTGTGAGTTCTATTGATTTGCGAACGCCTAATGGTGCTCAAAATGGTTGGGTTATTGCCTCGGTGCCCAGAAATGATGAGAATAACAAAAATCCAATGTTCCCTGAGTCGGCACTTATCGATACTACATTGGCAGGTGTAAACAGAGCACTGGTGAATTGGTATCGACTAGATCCCTCTGCTCAGGGAAATACCAATGATCCTTACCAAATGACCATTGATCAGGAAGAAGTATTTCCGAATTTTACTCCCCAGGATCAATTTGGTCGTTCCTTTATTCCAATACTGGACGTTCGCTATTGTCCGGACGAAAGAGGACCTTATAACTTTGATCCCCCTGGTGGTACCCAGTATTCAGATGGAATTGCGGATAACGGGAAATTGATCAATCCTGACACCCGTTGGGGAGGAATTATGAAATCATTGACAACCAATGATTTTCAAGCTGCGAATATTGAATTTCTGGAATTCTGGATGCTTAGCCCTTACCACAATCCGGAAGATGGCGGAGTGACTCAAAATCCAGACGCTTCGAATGGACGAATGGATGGAGAAATTTTCATAGAATTTGGGGACATTTCAGAGGATGTGATGCGGGATTCCAGAAATTTCTTTGAAAATGGTTTGCCAGGTCCAAATACAACAGGGAAAAGGGTAGCAAGAACAGGTTGGGGGCGTGTTCCTCTATCTCAACAGATTACCAATTCCTTTGATATTGATCAGGAAAACAGGGATGCTCAGGATGTTGGTTTAGATGGTTTATCAGATGAAGATGAAGCAGATCATTTTTCCTATTACATTGATGCGACTGCTGGTGTGAATCCAGACTTCCGACAGCGTATTTTGGATGATCCCGCAAATGATAATTTCGTTCACTTTAGAGATGATATCTGGAACCAGTTGCCAGATGCCGACGTATATGACCGATACAGCCGATTTTTCGGAACAGAAGGCAATACGCCAAATCAGACGGGTAATGTCTTGTCTACTGCAAGTACCACTCAACCTGATACGGAAGACCTGGACAGAGACCGATCTTTGCAGGAGGAAGAAGCTTATTTTCAGTACCGGGTGCCGATAGAAAATGAACCCGGAACGAATCAAATCAAGGTAGAGGGCAATCCCTTCATTACTGAAAGTATTACCAGGACAGAAGCCGGTGGAACAAGAGTGTGGTATCGCTTTAGAATCCCACTGCAAGATAGAGTTGAAGAAGTTGATCCTAACTTCAAGAGGGTTGGAGAGATTAGTGATTTCCGATCCATCCGGTTTATGCGGATGTATTTCAAAAATTTTGAATCAAAAGTGCATTTCCGCTTTGCAACTTTAGAATTGGTCAGAAACCAATGGCGTCGGTATACGCGCGATTTGGACTTCCCATGTATCGATCCTTTTGAAGGTGGTCCCGAACCAGAAGCAACCACTTTTGATGTAGATGCTGTCAATATCGAAGAAAATAGTAACCGTACGCCTTTTCCATATATTTTGCCTCCCGGGATTTCTAGAGAACAGGCTTTGGGTGTGAACCTGAACGCCTTGCAAAATGAGCAATCGCTTTCGATGAAAGTGTGTAATCTGCAACCTGGGCAGGGGAAAGCCATATTTAAACTCAATAAATTAGACTTACGGCTCAACCACCGCCTTAAAATGTTTGTGCATGCTGAAGAAACAGATTGCAACCTTGATTCAAGGGACGATTTGGAGGATGGAGATTTGAATTTATTCATACGAATTGGGCGGGATTTCAAAAGTAATTATTATGAATACAGTATACCTCTTGTACTTTCCAGAGATGAAACCATTCCAGTTAATGCGGATCAATACCCGAGAGAAGTTTGGAAACGAGCCAATGATATTGACATCGATCTGGATTGGTTGACCGCATTGAAAAAAATGAGGAACGACCCAGATGAAGGAGGCCCGCTTGGAGAACGGTTTCCACTTGCGGGAGCCAGTGCCGCTGATTTGGGTATCCTGGATCCTTCTAATCCGGATGCCAAATTCTACATCAAAGGAAATCCCAACCTGGGAGAAGTCAAAGGTATCATGATTGGTATTCACAATCCCTCTGATGATTTGGGATTGTGTACAGGAAGAGAAAAAAGTGTAGAAGTTTGGGTAAATGAGCTTAGGGCATTTGGTTTGGATGAAAGAGGAGGTGCGGCTGCTACTGCTCAATTGGATTTAACACTTGCTGATTTTGGCTCTGTAACCGTGAATGGACGAATGAGTACCATTGGTTTTGGAGCATTGGATCAACAATTGGCAGAAAGAAGTCGGGAAGATATTTTGCAATACGATTTTGCAACCAATTTGGAATTGGGTAAATTTTTAGGAGATAGAACGGGCATTAGCATCCCATTTTACTTTCAACTTTCCGAGGAACTGCGAACACCAGAATTTGATCCATATGATTTGGATATTAAGCTGGATGAAAAGCTCGCAGATGAAGATTTGACTGCCGCAGAACGAAAGAAATTGAAAAAGCAAGCCCAAACAGCAACTTCTATCAAGAGTGTCAGCTTCACCAATGTTCGCAAAGAGCGCACCAATACGGAGAAGAAGCCCATGCCCTGGGACATCTCCAATTTCAGCTTTACCTATGCCTACGAAAAATCGGATTATCGAGACCCGATTATTGAAAAAGATGAGGTGACCCGACACCGTGGAGCCATTGATTATACATTTTCAAGGAAGGTAAAATATATAGAGCCCTTTAAAGAGTTGATTGAAAAGGATAAATATTTGAAGTTCATCACCGGGATCAATTTCAATCCATTGCCCAACTCCTTTAGTGTTTCTACAGAATTGGACAGAAGATTTAACAAAACCAAGTATCGCTTTTCAGGAGATAACCCTATTTTCAATACTTATTACAATAAGCAATTTCTTTGGAACAGGAGCTATGATATGCAATGGGATCTGATGAAAGGATTGAAAGTCCTATTCTTTGCAGATAATGAGGGATTAATTGATGAACCTGACGAAAAACAAATGCTTCGCCGAAATGCATTGGATGCGGCAGATCCTCTTTACATTGAAGACATCAATTCTTATCGCAAGGATAGCATTTGGGCTGGAATCAGAGATTTAGGCAGAACCAAGCGATATAACCAGAACATTACAGTAAATTACACTGCACCCTTTAAGCTTTTCCCGTTTTTGGGTTGGATAAACGCCAGCGCGTCTTATCAGGCAGGGTATGGTTGGGATGCAGCGAGTCAAAGGACCTTTGCCAGAAAAAGGGGGAATATCATTCGCAACAATCAAAACCGAAGTGTGAATGCCGATTTGGACTTCAGCAAATTGTACAATGAGTTCAAATACCTGAAAAAGATCAATAGCCGACCAAGACCTTCACGCGGAAACCGAGGCGGAACCAGAAACAGACCAGGGAATAATAAAAACAATGACGACAAGAAGAATAAGAAAGATCGGCAACCCAGTAAATTAGAACGAGCATTGATTCGACCATTGTTATTGGTTCGAAAGGCTAACCTCACTTACAGGGAAGATTTTGAAACCATTGTTCCTGGTTACATGCCTGAGTCCGAGCTCTTTGGAATGGACAATTTTACTTCTCCTGGCTGGGATTTCGTTTTTGGTATTCAACCGAATATCGATCAGGATGATTATTATACAGATAGTGATTGGTTGTTCAAAAATCGAAATTGGATTACTCCTGAAAAGGTTTTCAATAAAAACGTTGAACAATCCTATGAGCAAACCATCGATGCAAGAATCAAAATTGAACCCTTCAAGGATTTTAAACTTGATTTGGAAGCAAAACGTACGCTGAGACGTCATCATTCTGAAGTGTTTGGAGTCAATTTGGAAGAAGATCCGGTTCCCGGAAGGGACTATGCTCACCGAAATGTTTTGGATGGAGGATCCTATACCATTACCTATTATGCTTTACAAACACTTTTCAATGATGATTTGGAGGGATTGTTTGCTAAATTTGAAGAAAATAGGGAAATCATTTCACAAAGATTGGGTACCGGAGTGCATCAGGATCCAGTTCAGGCAGGCGAAGGTTACAGTTATGGATATGGTAGAAAGCACCAGGATGTCCTGGTTCCTGCTTTCCTGGCTGCTTACACAGGTCAGGATGCGAATACCATGGAACTTTCTACGGAATATGTAGATAATAAATTATTGGCCACTTTGCCGAGAGTCAATTGGAGATTGTCCTATGCAGGACTGAGCAAATTGGAATTGTTTAAAGATATTTTCCAAAGTTTCTCCATCAACCACAGCTATAAATCTGATTTGACCGTCAATAGCTTTCAAACCAATCTGGATTTTGACCCGGATTTCACGACCAAGCAAGATGAAAATACCCTGGATTATATTTCCCGATTTAGAATTCCTGATGTTTCTATCAAAGAGCAATTCAGCCCATTGGTAGGTATTAAAATGGATTTCAAGAGCGGTATGTCCCTCACGGCAGATTATTCTACAGGTAGAACATTGGATATGGCATTTGTAGATGACCGTTTGACGGAAACCAAGCGGAAAGATATGCGGATCGGGATGTTGTATAAATTGAAAGAAGTAGAGTTCAGGTTCTTGAGAGGGAAGAAAAAACGCCGGAGCAAAAAAGACGATCAAAACAATCAGCAAAATCAGAATCAAAACCAAAACCGACCAGGTGGACGTCGAGGTGGTGGAACTGGTGAAGCTGGAGACTTGGATATTGCATTTGACTTCTCTATTCAGGATGACATCACCAATCGTAGAAATTTTGGCACCAATGATGAGCCTGGAACTTTTGATCCTACAAGAGGTAACCGCACCATCAGCATTTTGCCTGCTGCCACCTATTACCTAAATGATCAATTGTCTTTGCGCTTTTTCTTCGATTATAGGAGGACTTTGCCAAAAACATCTAATGCATTCCCCACTACCAATATTAATAGTGGGATAACGGTAACCTTCCAGTTGAATTAGAGTTGGATGTTGCGAATAAAAAAAGTGCTTAGAGTCTCGACTCTAAGCACTTTTTTTATTCGGTTTTTATAATATCAAAAATTCCTTTTTAAAACTTAAACCCAATAGTACCAAAGAAATAAGCTCCATCAGATCCCATTTGGACAGAATCATTAAAGCCTCCCTGGTCTGTCCATCCATCAAATTGAGGTGTTGGATAAGTATTAAAGATATTATTTCCTCCGATGGTCAATTTCAACTTCTCGGTGATGTTGTAGCTTACGCTTACATCGACGGTCAAAGCAGCCTCGTAAGTGTCTGTGGCAACTTCAAACAGGGCTTCTGCTTCAGCATCTGTTCTGGCAGGCGTGTCTACCCACTGGAAGTCTTGAAGAATAACTTCACTGAATTGTGTCAATCCAACCTGAGCACCAAACTTAGGTGTATTGTATGCCAGGTTCAGTCCAAACTTATAATCTGGAGCAGCTGCTTCCAGATAAGCTCTGGAGAATGGTCCAAAGAAGGTATAAGGATTGAGATTTTGCTCACCAGTATTGATATTTTCAATTTCTGTATCATTGACATTTCCAGCTAGCCCTACTGTGATGCTTTGGTTAGAACCGAAATAGGTATTATAACTCAAAACGATGTCAACACCCTGGGTTTTGGTATCCACTCCATTGGCAAAAAATTGTGCTGCTTCCGCACCTACATTCAAGTCAGTAGCATCAAAATTATCCGTTAAAACAATCCTGTCATCCACTGTGATGGAATAGGCATCGACGGTGGCAGAAAATCCTCCTGTATTAAAGGTAAAACCAAAACTACCATTGAATGCAGTTTCTTCAGTAAGTGCATTTATGCCAAAGGCTCGGGTGACGGTACTTGTATTGGAAGAGAGCAAAGTACGCAGTGAAGCACCGCCTACAATATTGTTGAACAACAGGTTATAGTGAATTTGTGCCAGGGAAGGTGCTCTGAATCCGGAAGAAACAGATCCTCTCAATGCAAAATTGTCACTGATTTTATATCGAGCACCCAATTTGAAATTCAAGGTTTCCCCAAAGTCGCTGTAATTTTCATAACGCACCGCACCCCCTAATAAAAATGCGTGGGAAACATTGACCTCGGCATCTACATAAACCCCAAAATTGCTGCGGTTTCTATCTACCACATTAGCTGGACTGTAGCCCGGAAATCCTTGAGAACCGCCTAATAGAGCATCTCCATTGGGATCCGTATTTGGTTCCTGGTCAGCGGGATTGGTGATAGCAATTCCATTGGCATCATAAGTTGCATAGGAAGCTTCTTCTCCAGCAAAAATTTCAAAATTCTCTGTTCTATACTCCAAACCAAAGGCTAGGTTGAATCCAGCAGCAACGTCATTGTAGTATTTGCTGAAATCCAAGCCAGTCGTATTCATGGAAAGGCTGTGTCCCCCGGCATCAAAATCGGTTGGAGAGGCATCCCATAGGGAAGCATTATTGGAGCCTTTGATGAAGTAATGGAAGTTGTTTTTACCATAGGTATTGTTGAAGTCGACTTTCCAGCCATTGTCCATCGTATGGCGGATTCCAGCAGAGGCAGATACATCTGTAATAATGGATGTAATTCTGGGCGTAAAGCCATCTGGATATAAACTCGGAACAGCACGATTGTCTCCATCATTGAAACTGCCTCTGGTAAATGCAAAAGCATCTGTGTCCCTGAAAGCCCTGCCACCAAATGCATAAACTTCTGTATTCTCGCCCATTGGCATTGCCGAATTGATCATGAAATTAAATCCATCAACAGCTGCAGATCCATACCCCTGTCTCCAGGCGAAACCAGGTCTTAGGGTTCTTTCTTTAGTCAAATATTCGGTAGTGAAATTTGCAAAACCACCTTGGTTACCCAGTCCTATTCCATAATTCAAATCGACTTTGGTGGTGTGACCATCAAAGCTTTTTTCTTCATTGCCATCCAAAACCCTGTTTTTGCCATCTACATTGAACAAAGCATCGCCATAACGCTCTTCATAATCGTCTCCAATGGCAGTGCTGTATGCACCTCTGGTAATGCTACCACTGATCCCGTCTGTTTTGTCTTTCAATACGATATTGATTACGCCTGCAATTGCATCAGAACCATATTGAGCTGAGGCTCCATCTCTCAAGATTTCAATTCTTTTGATGGCAGCAGCTGGCAGGGCATTCAAATCTGTACCTGAATTACCGCGACCCCGAGTACCAAATACATTAACCAATGAGGATTGATGTCGGCGCTTACCATTGATCAAAACCAAAGTCTGATCCGGCCCTAAACCTCTCAAAGAGGCAGGATCGATGTGATCTGCTCCATCGGAACCAGACTGTTTTGTAGCGTTGAAAGAAGGCGCCGCATACTGTAGAATTTGATTGATTTCTGCTTTTCCTGTGGTGGTCGCTAAATCAGAAACATCAATGACATCAATTGGTGCGGGAGAGTCTGTAGTTGAGCGTCGATAACTTCTGGAACCTACTACTTGAACTGTACCAAGTGTGAGTCCTTCTTTCATACTCAAAAAGACTTCTGTCTTTCCGTCGAGGGCGACTTCAGATTCTCCAAAACCCGTATAGCTAAATACCAATGTAACATCAGAGGAACTTACGTTCAAGTTAAAATCACCATTAATGTCTGTAATGGTTCCATTGACAGTACCTTTTTCCAAAATGCTGACACCAAAAAGTGGTTCATTTTGCTCATCTGTAACTTTACCAGAAACGGAATGTTGGGCAGATAGTTGGAAGCCCAATAATATGCTTAGAAAAATTAGTGAAAGATTTTTCATAAAACTTGTTTAAAAGGTTTGTGAATTTGGTTTGTGTGTTTTGTCTTTAGCAATTGAAGCGTTTTTTTTGCTTTTGAATTCGCCAAGGTAAGTAATATTCCTTTTATGAAGAATAAGTTGTAAAACAATAAACAATTATCATAACTCACTGCGGCATCGTGCCTTTGGCACCTGCCGCAGTGAAGAAATTAGGAGGGGAGCCTTATATAGAAAGCTGAAAATCAGCTTTCTATATAAGGCTCCCCTCCTAAAACCACCTTTTGCTACTTCGAGTTGCCTGGCGGTGATGCTGTAGTATTCTGCTAATATTATTCTAGTCTTCTTTTTATTGTTTTAAAACCTTTCTCAAAAATACGTTCTCTCCAACTTCAAATTTTAAAAAATAAGAACCATCTGAAACTTCTGTTCCGCCATCATTTGCTCCGTCCCAAATAAGTACTTGTTGACCGGATTGTTCTGTGGAATCAAAAGATTTCACTTCTTGTCCAAGCATGTTGTATATGGAGACCTGCACCCTCGTTGTTTGTGGAAGTGAATATCCAATGCGAACTTGATTTTCAAAGGGATTTGGCGCGATGGTTATATTGAAGTCCAGCTCAAAATCATAAGTACTTGTTGGTGGATTGAAGCTGGAATAAGTATTCAGCAATTGACCGATTATTGGATTTAAATTGTTTGAATTATAAGCTCCATGGTTTGTCTGAACAGATATTGTGACCTCATCATCCGGAATATAATAGGTACCGGCTGCGTAAAAAATATCACCGCCATGCCCCCATCCGGATTTCCCAAAGAAAGGAACGCGCATAGTGCCCAAACCATAACTGAATGTTGAAGTAAGGGTGATAAAAGTTCTCATTTCATCAAGCGTAGCAGGAGTCAATAAATCTCCAGCCTGCAAATTCCACATCCATTTGACCATATCAGTTGGTGTAGAAAAATAAGCTCCGGCAGCTCCGGCAGTGGTGTATAGAGAATTAAAGCTTTGGAAAAGGTCATTGTTATTTTCTTGTACTCCATCTCCATCAAAATCAGCCCAGAGGTGAGCGGTGGGTTGTTGCCACATATCGTAAGGAGAAAGGAATATGGTATTGAGTTCCAATGGTTCTAAAAAGCGCATTCTGATTTCGTCCCAGTATTCATTTCCGGTGACAGCTGTAATGATTTCTCCAAGTAGGACATAGCCAGTATTGGAATAATTCCAGCTGGTACCTGGCATAAAATCTGGATTGAGAACAAATGTATCTAATACCTCAGGGGCTGTCCATACTTGTAGAACAGCAGCTGGATCAGCAGCAATGGTGGCGAAAAATTGTGGATTGTTGGTGTAATTGTAAATACCACTTGTATGATTCAGTAATTGTCTGATGGTTGCTGAGGGATTTACATTTGGATAAGGTGGTAAATGCTGACCTAGTGTATCGTCCAAATGCAGTGCACCTTCTTCATATAATTGTAAAATGCAAGCTGCAGTAAGTGTTTTACTGATACTGCCAATCGCCAGTCTATGGTTCTCGTCTATACTATCAATTACTGGAGCATTTTGAGAAATGCCGCTTCCTCCTGCCCAAATATCACCTTCAGGCGTTCTTAAGGCTGCACCCACGCCGACCATGTCCATAGCTTCTGCCATACTATCGAGCGTGTTTTGAAGTAAAATGGCTAAATCGGGATGGACTTCGCCACGATCTACAGAGACCGGCACAGGTAGAGCTGAATGAGTCGGTAAATTCCAGTCGCTCACATTTTCCGGCAGATTTCCTTCAAATGCAGCAGGTTGTTGACTAAAGATTGGGAGGGAGAGAATAAAGGCAAAAAGAACCGAAAATAATTGTATTAGTTTTTTCATTAAGTGTGGATTTTTGAAAGTTGACTATAGTTATTGAATTCTATAATATTGCAATGTTACTATGTTATGATTACAATTACTATAGCGATATGATTGCGTGATTATTGAAAGGTTCGGCTAAAATACGGAATTGAAACTGGTGTGGGAATTTATTCGACAAAGATTAAGGTTTCAAAAACCAAGGTTTGTTCTGGAATCAATTACAGAAATGATTTCTACTTCTTTACGAATTTCATCAACTCTATAATAAGCAATTACCTGAGGAGTAATAACAGCCTTCCGCAAGCCAGGAAGTTTTTGTGACATTGGAAAGCATAGGGCATCTTTGACATTAGTTCCATTGCTCTCTCTAGTTTGTCAAGAAAATTATCGCGAACTTTTGGAGACCATTTTTCTTCTAAATAATCGAGAAGGGTATGAAGTTGATCATAGGAAGTGGAGGAAAGGAAAACCTTCATGATTTTTTAGAGCGGTATTTTTTAATGAAATCTTCAAACGCAATTCTTTTCCCATTATCCAGATCTTTTATTCCATTTTGAATTGATGATTTTTCTTCATCACTTAACTCATCCCAAAAATCAATTTTTGGCTTTAAAAGGTTTTCGATCTGTTGAATAATAGACTCGTCCTGCAATTCTGCTAGATATTCAATGATGCTTAATTTCCGTGCTTCCTAACTTAAATTCATTGCTTAGATTTTAGATACCTAACAAAAATACCAAAATTATTGTTTCTTGAAAATGTTATGAACCTACTATTCCTTTTCCAGTTTGATTAAAAACCTCCTTTCTCCTTCCAACTGCTGAGCGTCGATGATCATTATATCTTGGTCAAAAGTTATTTTTCCCGAATTGGTGCTCCAAATCAATGACCTTCCTCGAATTTTGAAAGGGAAATTGGCTTCTCCGTTTGCACTTTTTATGATAAATGCTTCTTTTTCAAAAATATAGCTGGTGGAAGTTTGAGTGGAATCAATTTTGGATTGTCCATCTACCTGATAGTCAATTAAGGTCCATTCACCCTGGATGCGTTCTTGCAAAGGAAGCCCTTCGTTTCGATGTGGACCTGGAAGATTGTTTTCTTCGTCAGGGGATTTAAAGTCTCCTCCCGAAAAAAAATCTGGCATCACAAAAATAGCTGCCAGGAGAATGACCAAGATTCCAGCAATTTGAGTTATTCTGGCTCGTCTTGGTTTGCCCATGCTGGGAGAAAATTTAGGTTCTTGTGCTTTGGTCATTTTTGAATAATCAACGTAGCTTGCACCTCCACCAACATTCGTCGGAGCTGGGGAAGGTGCTCCAGGACTTAAAGGAGGAATAGCTTCAGATTCTGGAATATCAAATTTCCCGGGTGGCTTTTCTGAAAAATCGAAATGATGCTCCGTTGTTTTGTAAGCATTGCCAGTAGCTACTACTTCGAGTACCTCGTTGACAATTTGAACCATTTCTTCTAAAACGATATCTCGTTTTCGTTCCTTGCCATGCAAAAATTCAATGACAGTTGCTTTCAACAAAAGGGGAAAAGCACCTGCTTTTAAAGCTTTTACGTAATAGACCCATTGGGTATATTCCCCTTCTTCAATAAATTGTTCCTTCTGGCTGATGGTTCGTACTTCAAAAGCTTTGTCTGTATCGCTAAAAGGATCTATCAAATCCACTTCCATCAGGTTAGATACCCGAATGTCCCGTATTTCTACTTTAGCATCTTTGGGCAAATTCTGAAGTATCGTTTCTTTATCAAAAGCAATTCGAACTTCACAGCGGGTATCGCGCCCCAATTCCATTTCTTCAGGGATATTGTGCAATAGATTGCCCTGCCTTTTGGCAGGCAAAGGTTCTGAAGTTAGACCACGAGTCTGATGGCTTACCCTTGGTTGAAAATAGAATTGACCTCCCCGATGACCATCCACTTTTAAAGGCTCTCCACGAGGAGTTTGTCTGGCATTGGCGACTACTTCTTCCATTACTTTCTGGCACAATTCCATAACCCCCAGCGGCTTATCGCTATTTTTTAAATGATAAACCAAACTATCTGCAAATGGCGAATTGCTTCCTGGTTTTCCATCATCCACTATTTCGTTTCTACCAGCTGTCAAGCCCCAGCGGGATGGGTCGCGCTCCAGTCTTTCTGCGATTACATCTTTGCTTTGTCCTGCAAACAAAGTCCCGGAGAAACAGGAATCAGAAATCAAAAATGTATGATGGGAAGCAATGGCATTCAGAATGGTTCTGATTTTACTATTGGGCAGGTAATTTTCCAATGCTCCTCTTTTGGCACCAACAGGCACCCAATAGCCTTCTTTAAAAACCTCATCGAACTCACCATGTCCAGAGAAAAAAATGACCAGATTGTCCTGTGGAGTAAGTGAGCGCGCAATGTCCCGGAAATTGTGAATGATATTGGCTTCAGTAGCTTCCGAATCAAAGAGGGTGATGATATTGGGACTTTCGAAGAAATATTTTTCAGAAAGGATTTGCACCAAATCTTTTGCATCTTTTACTGCATTATAGAGTTTGGGGCAATGCTCATATTCATCAATAGCAATGACAAACAGGTAATTTTTTCCTTGTGGTGCATTTCCAATTGTATTTTGTGGAACAAAAGAACCGATATGTTTGGATTGATTTGGCAATATTTAATTCCTTGGTTTACAATGTTTTGATCGTTTATTGCCCTAAAATTAGATTTTTTTAGATTTAAAGAAAATTTGAAAGGAGATCATTTTGAAACACATACCATATAAATCATTAGTCATCTCCCCAGAGGCAGGGTTGATTGGTTCTATTATTTTCATGATGTGCTAAAGGATTATGCAGGT
>JBGTQJ010000073.1:0-41469 GCA_041941305.1 Saprospiraceae bacterium | reverse complement strand
TTAAAGGTGATGAACACCTTCAATATAGCAATTTTTTAAACATGACATTGTCAAGATAAGCAGAAAATATTAAAAATTCCAGATTGTCTTCTACCCATTATTCCAAAACTTAGCGCTAAAAACATTTAATTTTTTTTTTTGAAACAATTTAGTTCTAATCTCAAATTTTGAAAAAGAAGAAATATGTCCGTATCTAATTCTAATTCATTTTCAGACCTAACATTCTTAGCCAATATTCAAGCAAATATTTTAAAGCCACATGGAAGATACCATTCTTGGTGCCTCTTTTTGAATTTTAGTGGAAAATCAGATGAGACTTCAAATATTGGTTCGGAACAAGTAGAGTTTGAAGGAAATAATAACGACTTGAGAAAAGAATTGGCAGAAAAATTAAAGTCGAATTATAAAATGGAAGAGCTTAAAGAGAGGATTTTCCTGGAATATCAGAAGTGGAATCGAAAAAAACTAATAAAAATTAAAAGCGATTGGGAAAAAGACAAGGAAGTTATCATTCAAAAATTGCAAAAGGAAATTTCTGGTTTATTAAACTATATAAAGAGACCTCAACAACTTAAAGAAGAATTAATTAAACGACATACTACTCTAAAAAAAAGAGAATTATTAAAGGAAGTTCGTTTGGGATCTCTTACCCAAAAGGAATTAAACCTCAAACTGAAGAATTTGAAAAAAATTTTAAGAGAAGAGTATAATACCAAAGAATTAAAAGAATTACAATCAGACTTGGAGGATATTTATTTTCGAATTAATGATGTTGACCAATTGATAGAAATAATCCAAAAGCATCAAATTGAAGAATATAAAATAAAAAAGCTTTCTATTTTAACAGAAGGTGAATTGGTAGAAGAGTTTATTAATTATTTAGAGAAAATGGAAGTTGAATTGAATGATATTTTGGAAAAAGAAAAAGATAGGGATAATAAAAACGAAAAAATAAAGCAAATCCCTAGAAGCATCCGAAAATGGCTAAGTAACCTGGCAAAAAATGGATTTTCTACTGGAAATTTTGAAATAAAACTGACTTCGGCGAAAGAACAGTTAACCGAAGCGCTTGAATTGAAAATTAAAGATAACAACAGTGATGACTCAAAAGAATCAAGCAAATACCAGGATTCTGTCCTTATGGGTTTTTATCTTACTAGAAATGGATACCACAAGCTTAAGCTCGAAAGTTCAAAAATACCAAAAGACCCAGCTTTTTTAAGAAGTACTCATAATAGTATTACCAGGAATGTTTTAAAGGATGAGATTCTTACTGAGGAGGATAGAAAGAAATGGAATAACAAAATAGATGCAATGATCCTTTTAGCCAATAATGAAACCAATGATTTAAAAATGGCCAAAAGTATCATTGAAAAAGAGTTAAAGGGAATTGGGACTATTCTTTTTATAGAAAAAGGGGGAAAACTCAAGGAAGGAAGAGAACATTTTGGCTTTAAAGATGGACTAAGTCAACCTGAATTCTTTGAGTATAAAAAAAAGCAGGATAACATTACCAAACAAGAATTGGAAAATTATTTCCCAACAGAAAAATTTGGAAGCAACTTAAAATTGGTTTTAGTAGATGAAGAAAAAAAATATTGTTGTTTGGAGGATAGTAGAAGGGACGAAATATTAGCAAATAAGAATTCCAAAAATAGATTTGGAAGTTATTTAGTATTCAGAAAAATTGAACAAAATATTGAGGAATTTAAGAAAAGAAAAGAAAAAAGTCTCTCTGAAGTTGAGAAGATAATTGGTCGTAAACTTCACGATGGGAAACCTCTTGCTCCTACGACAAGAGAATCCCTAGAAAATTTTGATTATAAATTTGACCCTCATGGTGAAGATTGTCCTTTCCGTGCACATATACGAAAAGTTAACCCCAGGCAAAAAATAAAAGCAATGCCTGAAGAATTAATTTCCTCCAATGACCCTGCACTTGATTTAGATTCAGAATTAATTGATTCTGAAAAAAAACGAATAGTGAGAAGAGGAATTCCATACAGTTCGAAGAATAAGAATGAGAAAATCGAAAAAAACGAATTGGGATTATTATTTATGAGTTTTCAAGCTAGTATTGTTTACCAATTTGAATATATCATTAGTAAATGGTGTAATAATCCAAATTTTATTCACCCCAATTCTGGAATTGATGCTTTAATAGGAAAACCAACTTCAAATCCTTTAGTTACTTTTAAAGGAATGGAATATTTATATGCTCCATCAATTTCCTTTCTAATAAACTTGGCAGATTCAAAATTGAAATATGTTATAGAGTTACCAAAGGATAATTACCCATAACAGTACTTTTTATAATTTTTTTTACAAATTCCTATATGAATTTTCAGGAATTAAAATCATGGTAAATAAAAATTATTATTCCCGAAAAAGTTACCAATCAAATTGTCATTGTAAGATTTGGTTTAGTGATAAAAATCAAAGTGTATTTTTCTTTATTGCCTTTAAGAACTTAATTTTTTTTTCTCAAATCCTTTTAAAAGTATTAATTGTTGCTTGGGGCACTTCTTTATTTGGCCAAAGCAAAGTATTATCATTCAATCAATTAACCGTAGAGGACGATCTCAGCTCACAAACAAATAATTACTATATCTTTCAAGATTCTCGAGGATTTATTTGGATTAGTTCAACTGAAGGGGTAAACAGATTTAATGGACAAAATATAATCTCTTTTCCTCCTAATACCTCTAAAAATAATACTTTGTTGGATGGCGATGTAACAAGCAATTTTTTTGAAGATCATAATGGTAGTATTTGGTTTAGTACATTTAGAGCATTATACAGATATGATTGGAATAACGGAAGCTTTAAAAGACTTTTTGTTTATGAAAACGGCAATAGAATTCAAGAGGGGTATCAACTACTTTATTTTGATTCTAATGCTAATAGGCTATGGGTTCGTGTAACAAATAAATTATACCATTGCACCCCTTTTCAGGATTCATTAAAACAAAATTTTATTGATATAGTACCAGATTATTATCGCTGCAGTATGAACCAAATAAAACAGAAAGGCGATTATTTTCACTTTACTCCAAACGATTCCGGGTTAGAAATAAGGCGTTATTCCAATTCTGGAAAAATCTCCAAAAACGCTTCTTTCCAATTTAAGAATTACATTATTTCAGGATTATTTATTGATGGCAACTCAAATTTATGGATGGGAACTGACAAAGGACTATTACTTTGTAAATTAACACCAAAAGGTCCCATAGTTTCTAAACTAATTGACGATAAAATCAAGGGAATAAATAACATTATTCCATACGAATCTGACAAATTAATTATTGCAACTAGAAATTCAGGTATTTTCCTTTTCAACAAAAATTCCAAACTATATATTAGTCAAATCAATTCCAACAATAAAGAAACCATTTCTCCCTTTACAAAACTAATAGATGGAATTTATCTTGATAATGATAAAAACCTTTGGGTTTCTTCCTCTGGAAATGGAGTATATTTTTTTAATTTAGAAAAAGCGAAATTCAGAACCATTTTGCCCAAAAAACCTGAAAAATCTGATGAGTTCAATAATGTAGTGTCTTTTACGGAAGATAAAAAAAGAAATATTTGGTGTCTCACAAGCAATGGAATTGTTATTTTGGATAGTCTTGGAAATAAACTAATTGGATTTGAGAAATACCAAAACAATAATATACCCTTTAGCAACATTCGGCTTTTTCAAATATACTGTGATAAGCATAATAGAATTTGGGTTTGTTCACAAAAGGGATTATTTCTATTGAATCAAGAAACAGATTCATTTGAACAAATATCACCTTTCAATTTAGAAGATTCGCCTTTGATTATTCATATTAAAGAATTAGAAAATTGCGAGAAATTTGTTGCGGCTTCTAGTTCTGGAATGTACGAAATAGTAAAAAAAGAAAAACAATTTTATCTAAAATCATTTGAAGATTTTAATAGGGAGGGAGCTTTTACAATTGTTATGGAGGACATTGAAGAACAGGAGGTTTTCGTTTTTAAGGACCTAAAAAATCTAATCGCCTTAAAACAACAAGCTAATACATTAATTCCATTTGATACTATACCAGTAAATGCTAGAGTTAATGATATAATAAAAGATAAAAAAAATCGAAATCTATTAATTGGTACTACTGCCGGATTATTTTTTCTAAAAAAGAAAAAAAATCATTCTTATTCTATCATTAAAGATACGATCTGGCCTAATTTACCTATCAATGCTATGCTTTTGGATTTGCATGACAATCTTTGGATTAGCTCAAACCGTGGATTGCTGAAATATAACTTAAGTAACAGAAAATACCAGTTTTTTAATCAAATAGATGGTCTTCAATCCTTAGACTTTAATTATAAATCTAAATTAAAAACATCAACAGGGAAATTCATATTTGGTGGTGTGAATGGAATAAATATTTTCAACCCATACGAAGTAAAAAACCTACAAATAAAACCAAATCCCACCATAACCTACATCGAAATAAACAATAAGCCTTTTCCTAATTATATAAAGGATTCTGAATCAAACGCTACCAATATAACTGAAATTAAAAACATCATATTTAAATACAATCAAAACGACCTAATCCTTAGAATGGCAGCTTTAGAATACAGCGACCCATCTGCCAATGAATACTCGTTTATTCTGGAAAAAAATCACAATGGAATTGTCGATAAAAGAAAAGAAGTCATCTTTAAAAGAAAAGGAAAAAACAACGAATTCCAATACCCCAATATGCAACCCGGTAAATATGTTCTAAAATACAATGCCTCCAATTCAGATGGTGTTTGGTTTCCTGAGCTTGAGAAAGAGTTACATATTACCATTAATCCCCCCTGGTGGCAAACCGGATGGGCTTATGCTGGGTATATTTTAATAATAACCGCACTCCTATACGCCTACTACCGCTTCCGCATCACTCAAATCAAAAAGGAAGAAACCCTCAAGCGACAAGAAGCAGAACTCCGTCAAAAAGAAGCAGAATACAAACAACTTGCCGCTGAAACAGAGACAGCCATCCTGCGCTTGCAAATGAATCCGCATTTCATTTTCAACAGCATGAATTCTATCAATAGCTACATATTGAAAAGAGATGTGGATACTGCCAGTAATTACCTCCATCGATTTGCTTCCCTAATGCGGATGATCCTGGATTTGGCAGCTAAGAAATTGATTTCGGTGACAGAGGAAGTGGAATTGCTGGAAATGTATATGGAAACAGAAGCTATGCGCTTTGAACAGCAATTTACCTATACTTTTCATATGGATAATGAACTGGATGGAGATGAATTTGTATTGCCACCGATGATCTTACAACCCTTTGTGGAGAATGCCATTTTGCACGGTGTATCAGGCAAAAAAGGAGGTGGACATATCGATGTGCGATTCTGGGAAGGCGAAAATTATTTGGGATGCAGTGTAGAGGACAATGGCATCGGTCGCAAAGCAGCCGCAGAACAAAAAAATAAATTCAAGGCACATGAATCCAAGGCATTGGCCATAACAGATAAGCGATTACAATTCCTGGAACCAATCGATGGCGTCATTGCGAAAAGAACGGTAGCGGATTTGTACGACGAAAATCAAAACCCAAGCGGCACCAAAGTAACTTTAATCTTGCCTATTCTTTAATTACGTCCTCCTTATTGTCCTTGACTTTGATCTTAAACTTGACCTTGAACTTAACCTTTTCCCCAACCTTCCAATTTCTTTCCTTTAGCCAAACCATTCATTCAATAACCAAAACTGGCCTTTCGTCAAAAGTGCCTCCTAAGTCCTACCAATTCAGCTTAAATTAGTAGCGTAAAGCGAAGTAAACGTATTCCAAGGTTGACAAAAAGATACATCGACTAAATGTGATTGTTGGTTGAAAAATGAATTACAACAAACCAACCAACTACCCATACACACATAATGATTTACCCCCAAAGAACTTTTTGAAACTTTAAAAGTCGAGCGAAATTCAGAAAGGAAATAGTATCCTACACACTGAACAGAAGCCGCTATTTAATTCCGCAAAACCAACCACAGCACTACTCCAAATCAATTTTCTTTTTTTCACCTGCTGACGAAAAAGTTGCGATTTGGTCAGTTTTCAAACTGTCTGTGCTATGGAAAAGCCCGATTGTTTTTTTACAGCAACGCTTAAGAGGTTTAAGCAATGGGAATTGTCCCGCTCTCAAACCATAAAGCTCAAGGGCGGGTACGAGGGCATTGGCATTGTTGATGTCGTCGATACCTAAAATTGAAGCCTGAGGTGTTAAAACCTTAGGCTTTATTCTTTGATTTCCCTGAACTTGTGAAACAACCATTTTTGGTGGATCAAAGCCTCTGTTTCAAAAAATTCATCCTTCCATTCTTCATATAATCTAGCCCTTACACTAGGGATAGATTCATAATGTATCAATACCAATTTCTTCAAAAGTCTACAGAAGTTTTTATAGCTGGCTTTCCGCTTCTCTGAATAAACTTTATTACGGTATAAGTACTTTTCAAGGGAAGCTATTTTTGCCAAAAGGACATCAAAATAATGTTCTTCATTCAGGAAAAATTCAAATAGGCAGCGCAATGAGAGGGACTTAATTCTCAATTGATATTTTGAATGCTGTTTATCGATGCTGTTCAATAAATCTGCCGCCAGTTCAAATTCCTGCTTTGAAAAAGCCAACCTCGCCTTACTGAGCTTGATCGCAAGATCTTTGACCTTATCCTCCAGATATACCTGGTGGGTCTCAATAAACTGATTGGTCCATTCATATTCTTTTTTGGCAGCACCTATCATTACAATATTGGAAAATACCGTATCAGGCATTCTGTTGTTTTCAATGAGTAAACCTGCCTCTAAACCCAAACTGTAGAGTTCAAATTGCTTATCCAGAAATTCTCCTTTACCATTTAATACACAGTGGTTGGCAAAATTCAGCAGTAGCGGAAGTAGTTCCGTTTTTTCATCATTATTCAGCTTTGGGAAAAAATTTAAAAAGTCTTTTTCAGCTTCTGAAAAAGCGAAATGCTCATCTTTTTCAGCTGAAAACAATTCAAGGAAAGTCAAATAAAGCGAAACTACAGGGTTTTGATTTTTCAGCTCATTTTGAGCGATTTCGCGCACACCCATTAATAATTTTATAGAAGCTTCATCCGATAAAATTTTGGAGCGGGTTGCATATTCACAAGCCAATCTCAATTTTGAAATCACATAAAAATAATCCAAATTCTCCATTGCATTTTCAAGACAAGTCTTCTTACCATTGAGTTTTTCTGTAGAATGAAAAAAGTACAATTCATTTTGTATCAGGAATTGCTCTAAGTAGTTTTTATAAGATTTATGAGGCTCAGCCTGTAGGTAATCTAACAAATTGAAAATCAAAGTCCTATAATACTCTGAGAGGTTGCGTTTCCTCAATTGAGCAGACAATATTTTCTTCTTCAAAAATGGATCTTCACGGATAGCATGTATGACGAAGAAATCTTCTAGAAGATTTTTAAATGTAGACATTAGTGTAGCCAATATCTTGGAATCATAGGCTTTCCCTTCAGGATAAATTTTATAAAAGACGGCTTCCTTTTGGAGCTTTGGGCTGGCCAAATCAGGAAAATACTTGTCTAAGACATAGTACAATGAAAGTATTCGCTTTCCTGAATGGTGGTAAGGAGAATTCAAATACTTTCCAAATGCCTTCCATTCAGGGAGGGTGATTCCCTTTAATAATTTGATCAACTTTGAGTGATGCATTGCAATCTAAAATTTGGGTAAAATCTAAAAATTTAATGTTTCTCATCTCTATTTGTAATTAATTGATTTTCAATTGGTTAACAGACAAGCTCTATTTTGTAGATTAGAAAACAATTTGTTATATAGAAAATTATGTCAGTTTTTTGTCTTTGCCTGCCTTGCCATAACTCCATAAATTGCATAAAAATTGACATAATCAATACCAAATAATCCATAACATGAATCTATACATTGATCAGAATTAATTATCAATTGTTACCCTGACTTATTCATATTTTCTAAGGAAAGCAGCAAACCATTTTCAAAAAACCCCTGATTATGAAAGTTAAAACCATCATCACCTTCAGCATCCTTTTCAGTCTCTTACTATTAGCTTGTGGAAGCCCCAAATATGGCTGCCCCAATAATTTTTCAAGCACTGAAATCAATACCAGTAATTACTCAGAAACCTTTATGATTGAAGAAGACCAGAGCACTTGTAAATCCTTTTCAAAAGACGTTCAGTTAACCTCGACCAAATCACCTACCGAATTTTAGATAGTCATTCTACATTCTATCTCATAAGACAAACACTTGAGTTTTATTGCCTATTGGCAACAAAGACCGTAATTAACTATTGTTAAATTCAAAGGTTAGTCTACTCCAAATTTTACAACCCCAATGAAAAAAATTATCAATTGTATTATTTTCTTAAGCTTTATTGTTTTTTCATCCTTTACCGCTTCAGCGCAAAATGGATATCCCAGGGTTTTCAAACAAGGGCAGAAAGACGCCTTTATTGGCGTTGGATTGATTCCTACCTATTTAATGGATGGAGGAAAAATCATCATGCCCCCTCTAACTACTGGTGGCGACATCATGATTGCTGATAATTTCAGTTTAGGAGGACAATTTGGATATTCTGTGTCTGAAACCCAGAGGGATTTCCAGAGCTCAGAAAAAACCAAACAATATCGAAATAGCTTCTCCTTCTTTGGAATCCGAGGTGCTGCGCATTGCACCAAATGGGACAACCTGGATATTTATGGCGGGTTCAATCTCGGTTATAATTTAACTAAAATCAACGTCATCAATGGAGAATTTGGCGATGAAGAACGCCATAAAGGAATTAAACCCAAATCAGGAAAAGTCACCTACTCCGGATTCATCGGTGTTCGATATTCTTGCTGCAATAAGATTGGAATTTTTGGAGAAATAGGCTATGGTGCCTCCATATTAATGATTGGCACTACCTACCGATTATAAAGAAAAATGGCGAGTCGAAAAAGGCAAATTGATTGTTACTTTTTTTCAGTAATCTCTCATCTCATTACTTCAGATTTCCACCCTTGGAGTCTGTGGGTTGGAATGTACTTTGGGAAGCCCGGGTCGCAACCTCAAGAAAAATTGCCGGGTTCCCGAAGTTTTTTCTACTATCCTCAACTTAAGCTGCGTTGAGGTTTTTTATTTCCTTCCACAAAACAAGATGCTTCCAGTTAATTCTTCTAGTTAGTTTTGGATAAATACACAAACCCATTCCTGTAAAGCAAAACCGCAGCATTATGAATTTCCAAAAAACCGTTTATCATGTCTTTAACAAGGAACCATTTGAAAGATCCTTTATTTCGGCACCTGCATTTTCAAATTGCAAACAACATAGATGACCCAAATTTGGATATTTCAAAGCTATTAAAATTAACGGCACTAAGTCGAACCAGCCTTCACAGGGTGCTTTGTAGAACAGTTGGAATGTCTGCAACTGCTTACGTCCGATATATAAGATTGCAAAGAGCTGCAAAGTTGCTAATTGACAATCCGGAATACAATATATCTGAAATTGCCTACCAGGTGGGCTTTTCCAGCCCTAACTATTTCAGTCGAAAATTTTCAGAATGTTTTGGATTAACGCCTTCTGAATGGCGTAAAAAATATCAATTAGAAAATAATTGAATTTTCAAAAGGGATTTGGAACATATGTCCTATCAATTGGAACATATGTTAATAACTCTTATTATATAATTTCAGAATTTTGAATGGTTAATTCAAAACGCAAAAATCAATTTTCTTTAACTTCAAAATTCTATTTAACATGGCCACAACAACCAAAGAAAAAAAAGCACCGAAAAGCAAAAGCAATGGAAAAAAACACACTGAAAAAAGAGGAGTAAACGACTTAAACGACGTTCAGGACTTTTTAAGCAATTATGGATATCTGAATTTAGATCCGGAGAATACTGCACTAGACTTACCTCCAGACATCGGTTCAAATGGAACCTCCATTTACAAGGCAACTCAAGTAACAAAAAAAGGTGAATTGGACGAGCCTACTGAAAATGCATTAAAATCCTATCAAGAATTTCATGGCTTGAAGTGTACTGGAAAATTTGATGACGACACCAAAGCGATGATGAATCAAAAAAGATGTGGTTGTCCAGATAGCGCTGAATTTAGCTTGGATGGTAGAAGTTGGCCATCTAATAATTTGACTTATGGTTTTGATAATTTTACGCCTGATTTACCAGTTCCGGCCATACAATGCCGTCAAGCTGTTCGGCAAGCCTTTGCCTTATGGGCAGCCGAAACTCCACTTAGTTTTAGAGAACGACCTATAGCCACTAATCCCGACATCAGAATTGAATTTGGCGCTGGTGCCCACGGTGATGGGTTTCCATTTGATGGTCCTGGAGGAGTATTGGCACATGCTTTTTATCCACCTCCAAATGGTGGATCATTGGCAGGTGATGCCCATTTTGATGAAGATGAAGACTGGACAATAAACATTCCAACCGGAGGAGATATTGATTTGGTAACAGTAGCAGCCCACGAATTTGGACACTCACTTGGACTGCGCCATTCTGCAGTAGCCGGAGCACTGATGCAACCCTTTTATGCGGGCCCACGCAGACAATTGCACAATGACGATATAGCTGGGATCCGGGCAATTTATGGAGCCTACATCACCGAGCATTCTTCATGGATTCATGGGACAAGTATGCAAGTTGAATATCCCACGAGGCTTCAATCTATTAGAAGAGCTGGATTCTATACCAGTGTAGTTGGACAGGCAAACACCACCAACTGGTTCCATTTTGCGATTCCCAATCCAGCAATTGAAGACAGAATCAGATTGAGAATTGCCGCAGCACTACTTAGGTTTAGAACATTATCCAGTAGAGCAATTGTGCAACATGTTCATATTTATGATGGTTTTTCAAGAATTGCCAGTCATAATAATGTTAATCTCTCAGGAAATCAATGGAATCGGAAGTATGGAGTCGCACACAAACCCAATGTCCGATATGGTTTGGGCATTTCATTAGGAGTTAGATTTTTACCTGGAACCATCAATCAGAGAAGAATGGACTTTGTTTCAGCTGGAGCAGATTTCATTAGATAAATTCCTAATTTTTGAGCAAATAAAAAAGCCATCTGCGCAATGCAAATGGCTTTTATTTTTTTAGTACCTATCAAAAAGCTTAGTATCGATAATAATCAGGCTTAAATGGTCCCTCTTGTTTCACGCCGATATATTTGGCTTGCTCTGGCGACAACTCTTCCAATTCAACCCCAATTTTTGACAAGTGCAATCTTGCCACCTCCTCATCCAGGTGTTTTGGAAGCATGTAAACCTTGTTTTCGTAATTTTCGCTATTGTGCCACAATTCCAATTGCGCCAATACTTGATTGGTGAAGGAATTGGACATAACAAATGATGGATGCCCCATTGCACAACCAAGGTTTACCAAACGACCCTCTGCAAGTAATATAATATCATTGCCATCAACTGTATATTTATCTACCTGAGGCTTGATGGTTACTTTGGTATTACCATAATTGTCATTCAACCATGCTACATCAATTTCATTGTCAAAGTGACCGATGTTGCAAACGATGGCTTTGTCCTTCATAGCCTTGAAATGTTCACCAGTTACAATATTGAAGTTGCCAGTAGCTGTAACAATAATATCCGCCTGTGGAATGGCATTTTTCATTTTCAACACCTGAAATCCATCCATTGCTGCCTGTAGTGCACAAATGGGGTCAATCTCAGTGACAATCACTCTACAACCAGCACCTTGTAAAGAAGCCGCAGAACCTTTTCCTACATCACCATATCCAGCCACAACAGCCACTTTGCCAGCCAACATTAAATCAGTTGCACGGCGAATTGCATCTACACAACTTTCTTTACAGCCATATTTGTTATCAAATTTGGATTTGGTAACTGAATCGTTGACATTAATAGCAGGCATCGTCAAGGTGCCATTTTTCTCTCTTTCATACAGACGGTGAACACCAGTAGTTGTTTCCTCACTCAATCCCTTGATTGCATCTACCAATTCAGGATGATTGTCCAAAACAATATTGGTCAAATCACCACCATCATCCAAAATCATGTTTAATGGTTTACCATCCTCAAAAGCGAAAAGCGTTTGTTCAATCGCCCACCAGAATTCTTCTTCTGTCATCCCTTTCCAGGCAAAAACAGGAACTCCAGCTTTGGCAATAGCTGCAGCGGCATGATCCTGTGTTGAGAAAATGTTGCAAGAGGACCAAGTCACCTCAGCACCTAATTCAACAAGCGTTTCAATTAAAACGGCTGTTTGGATAGTCATGTGCAAACAACCAGCAATTCTGGCTCCTTTAAGTGGTTTGCTATCTCCATATTTTTCGCGAAGTGCCATCAAACCAGGCATTTCTGCTTCAGCCAATTCGATTTCATTTCTTCCCCAATCTGCGAGGTTGATATCTTTTACTTTGTAATTTAAAGTAGCTGTTTCCATATTGTGGATTTATGATTTGAGATTTATCCCAGAGAACTTCCCTGGAGTGATTCATGAAGTTTTGTATTTCCTAAATCACGATATTTCAAAAACGGGCGCAAAGGTACGTAGTTCTTAAAAGATGAAACGCTATTTGAACAGCTATTTTCCAAATGAGTTTTGGAATTCAGAATCATTATCCACAAAAAGGACAACTAAAAAAAGGCAAGTATTTAATACTCAATTAGTTGTATCAGTTTTTAACGTTTGAAATGATTTTTTTGTTAATGTATTTTCAAAATGTTAAAAACCTGTTTTTGTGGATACACTTAAGTAAAAACATTCGTCAATGCTAACAAATGGTCTATACTTTAAACCTATTCCTCAAAAAACAATCAAAAAAAACTGTTAAAAGGGATGAAAAAAGAGGTAACCAAATTCAAATCCGGTATAACTTTATGGAATCTTTCCAACATTCGATATTTCCGATTCGCAACATTTAGAAATACAAACTCACTAAAAATGAAATCAATCGTTTTCATTCTCTCTACATTGCTCTGTTTACCTGCAATGATGTTATCCCAATACGATGCTATTGAAATGGAATGGGCAAAAACATTTGGTAAAGGAACATCCGACCTGGTACATCAGATTTTGGAAGACAAGCAGGGAAACATTCTGGTTGCCGGTGAAACAAAACCAAAGGGCATCCGCTCAAGAGATATTTCAGTCTTGAAATTAGCTCCAAATGGCAACCTTATTTGGGGCAAACGATATGGAGGCAGCGGTGATGATGTCGCCAAATCTATTGTTGAAGCTCATGACGGAGGTTATCTAATCGCTGGAAATTCCACACCAAGAGGCTTCAAAAAAAGCATTCTTGGAATAATAAAAATAAACAGTCAGGGAGACCAACTTTGGACCAAAACTCATGAAGAGTTAAGTGGTATCAACCTCAAAGATTTTAGGCGAACTCAGGATGGAGGCTATATTTTGGCAGGGAATATCAAAACACCTAGAGCAGAAGCTTTGATCGTAAAACTGGATGCAAAGGGGTATATTGACTGGGCGCGTACTTTTGGTGGTTCTGGAGATGATTATGCCAGTGCAATTCTTGAATTACCCAATGGAGGTTTTGTCATTTCAGGTAAAACTGACTCTAAAGGACATGGAGGAGATGATATTTGGGTTTTCAAAGTAGACTCAAATGGCAGGTTGATAAATGAAAGATTTTATGGTGGTACATTGGATGAAGAAGCAGTGGCAATGGAGCGAACCAGAGATGGCAATTTACTGCTTGCAGCAAATGCTTATGGCAAGCGTCCTGGTGAATCCAATATATGGTATCTAAAAATTGGTCGCCAGGGTCAAATAATTTGGGAAGGAAATCAAGTTAGGCGCATCGAGGAAAAAGCGACTTGTATTACCAAAGCACCAGAGGGTTATTTGATAGGAGGTTACATTAAAGAAAAGGCGGATAGTAAGAAAATGTGCATCCTTAAGATAAATGAAAGTGGAAACCTGGCCTGGGATCACAAATTTGAGGGTAGAGTTCATAGCACCCTGAAAGGTAGAAAAGAAGGAACCGAAGCCATTTCGATTTTATCCTCAAGAAATGGAGGTTACATCGTTGGGGGCAATACCGGCTTATTTTTAATGAGTAAGTTGGTTATGAAATTTAACCATAGTCGAGATTCGGGAAAAACCATTAATGAAGCAACTGAAATCACTTTCCGTAAAGATGAACCTGTGGTCAAAAACGAGCCCCCCGTTCATGTTACCCCAAAATCAGTTCCTGATTATAATCCATCAGAAAAAGAATCTAACCTTCCCGAAACCAAAGTAATTGAGGAACCTGCATTTGTTTCTGAAGTAGATATCAAGATCCCTGATACTTATCTGGAAAATGAAAATACTTATGCCCTAATAATTGGCAATGAAGATTACACCACTTTCCAGCCAGGTTTGGATACGGAAGCCAACGTAGATTTTGCTGAAAATGATGCGCGCATTTTCAAAGAATATTGTACTAAAACCCTTGGCATACCTGAAAGAAATATCAATTTGCTTATCAATGCGACATATGGTCAGATGTTGCAGGGAATATCCAAATTGGAAAAACTGGCAGAAGTAAGTGAAGGGAAAGCAAAATTGGTTTTCTATTATGCGGGTCATGGTTTGCCACATGAACAAAGCAAAGAACCTTATTTAATTCCAGTAGACATCAACGCTGCCAATCTAGAGTCGGGTATCAAAGTGGAAGACTTGTATTCCAGACTATCAAAACATCCAACAAAAAGAGTAACGGTCTTCCTGGATGCTTGTTTTAGCGGTGCTGGTCGAAACCAAGGATTGCTGGCGATGCGGGGCATAAAAATCAGAGCCAAAAAAGCACAGCCCATTAAAGGAAATATGGTTGTTTTTAGCTCCAGTACTGGTTTGGAAAGTTCTGGACCATTTAAAGAACAAAGGCACGGTTTATTCACCTATTTTCTTCTAAAAAAAATACAGGAAAGCAGAGGCATTTTCACTTATGGCGACTTGGCAGATTACATTCGTGAAAATGTTCGACTGGAATCTGTTTTGACGAATAGTAAAGAACAAACACCTGAAGTACAGGTAAGTAGGGCTGCTGAGGATAGCTGGGAAGCGTGGCGATTTTGAGAATTGAAAATCATAAAACATCTCAAATTTTCTATACTTCGTCCCGATGGGACTTAGGTATACCTTTGTAGGTTTTATCACCAATATCTCGTGCCTAACGGTACTATTTAACTTGCAAATAGCGCCGTTAGACACGAAAAGTTACTGCTCCAAAAAGTTAGGGATGATTTATTTTTTTAGATCATTTGAAGGTTTTGATTTTATATTTGTGATATGAAGATGATTCCCATAATGCAGCCCAATAATGCCCATAAGGATATTCCAGGCAATCCTTCCACAGCAAAAAGCAGTCAGGTTTCATTAAACAATCGCTCCAATGGAAAACCGCTTAGACTGTTGAGTGAAGCAGATTGGGACTTTTGGACATACAATGGCTATGTTGTCATCAAAAATGCAGTGCCGAAAGCCCAAGCACAGGAGACCGCCAATTTTCTTTGGGAATTTGAAGAAAAAGATCCAAATGATGCAAAGACCTGGTACACTGCACCCCGTGCAAAAATGGAAATGAAGGAATTGGTCGGTACTGGGATGGTAGAAGTCTACAACAATCAGCAGCTTTGGAACAATCGGCAGGCTCCCAGAATCTATGATGCCTTTGTTGATATTTGGGGGACAGAAAAATTGTGGGTAACAATTGATCGAGCCAATTTAAACTTTCCAATTCGCCTGGGTTACGAATACAAGGGCTTCATCCATTGGGATTACAATCCAGAAACAAAACCCCAAAATGTGCAGGGAGTCCTGGCACTTGCTGACCAATTGGATGAAAACATGGGTGGGTTTCAATGCATCCCCTGGCTTTTTCGAAATTACGAAACCTGGAAACTATCGCAACCAAAGGACAGGAATCCTTTTCAACCAGATATATCGGGATTGGAGGATAAAATCGTAAAGGTTGGACTGGAAGCGGGAGATTTGTTGATTTTCAATAGCTTACAACCACATGGCATTCGTCCAAATTTATCAGAAAACAAAGTGCGTATTGCACAATACATTTCTATGATGCCTGCACAAGAAGAAAATGAATCATTACAACAATGGCGCATCAATTCCTGGAGAGACCGAGTTGCACCCCAAGGTTTTGCCTTCCCCGGAGATCCAAGAAATTGGGAACAAACAAAATATCCCAGAGCAGAATTATCAGAATTGGGAGCAAAGCTTTTAGGTATGAAAGCCTGGTAATCAGGATACTCACTTCATCTCTTTTCCATGCCAGGGACAATATTCCCAGGCGCTATTCAAAAATTCACCATCTACGGAGCAGGATTTTTAGGGAACCAAAGATCCTAGGGGCAACCGCCAGTTAAACATGATTCCATTAAGCTCTACGGAAAAACTTCCTTCTTTATTGGGATCCATTTTTTCAGCGGCCTTTTCATCAATTTTTTGAAAAACAAACAGTTCCATGTTTTCTCCCATTTTTCCAATGGCGTTTGCCAGGGTTGGGCTAAGCGCATCTAAAATCACAGTTACCCCATCTGGAATTTGATCTGTGGGTAATGATTTATATTCTTTGCCTTCAAAATCGAATAAGGTGATGTCCAGTTTTTCGGCATAACTAATGGTCCCAAATGGAAAAATACTATTTCAGAGCCGGTAACTGTATATCATAATTTTGAAAATGGGAATGGGGCTTTTACCTTGGCCAATCTTTCAGAGAATTTGAAGGATTTAGCAGAATAGAAGTTCAACTGATGGTCAAGTTCAACTGTTTTTTTACAATTTTGAAATTCTATTTTGTTTGACAAAAAAGGTTGTTTAAGGTGGTTCAAAATTGTTTAAAATGACTCAAAGACAATTTAAACAATTTTAAACCACCTTGATCCACTTTGTACAATTTTAAACCCACTGAGACAAAATAGCAATTTATGAAAATCACACTTGCCAGAATCGATACTGCCTTTCACATGCAGGCTACGAATGAATCCGGAAACCATGTGGAAACCGATGGTTCACCTGGAATTGGCGGTAGTAACAAAGCCATGCGTCCAATGCAATTGCTCCTGGTTGGCATCGGAAGTTGTAGTAGCATTGATGTCATACATTTATTGAACAAGCAAAGACAGCCATTAGAAGACATCAAAATAACCGTTACAGCTGATCGGGAACCAGATAAGGTGCCTTCCCTATTTACCAAAATCTACGTCCATTATGAATTATTTGGTGATTTAGATGACAAGAAGGTGAAAAAGGCAATTCAATTATCGATGGATAAATATTGTTCTGTAGGGTTGATTTTGAAGAAATCTGCAGAGGTGGTTTGGAGTTATGAGATTTTCCCGGGGACTGAGCAGCAATCTTAGAGTTAATCTAAATACGCCTATTCAGCAAGCTTCCCTTTTCATCTTACTGAATCCAACAAATAAAATATTACATTTGGCTTTTTCCTGACAAGAAGCTACCAAACAAATGCGATATGGATTTATAATTGACAACCGAAAATGTATTGGATGTCATGCCTGCACCACCGCTTGCAAAAGTGAACACCAAGTACCAGTTGGAGTAAACAGAACCTGGGTTAAATACACCGAAAAGGGGATGTATCCCAATACGCGTCGTCTGTTTTCAGTAATGCGTTGCAACCATTGCACAGAAGCTCCATGTGTAGAAATTTGCCCTGTCCAAGCCTTGTACACAAGAGAAGATGGTATTGTAGATTTTGACAATAATGCCTGCATTGGTTGCAAATCATGTATGCAAGCCTGTCCTTATGATGCCCTCTACATCGATCCTGAAACTCATACAGCTGCGAAATGCAACTACTGTGCTCACCGTGTAGATATTGGATTGGAACCTGCCTGCGTAAATGTTTGTCCAGAACATGCCATTATATCTGGAGACATGGAAAACCCAAACTCTGAAATTTCCGAACTCTTGGCTAGAGAACAGGTGACGGTGCGGAAGGCAGCTAAAGGTACATTTCCTAACTTATTCTACATCGATGGTGATGAAGCTTCTCTAAACCCTCTCGCAACAGAAAAGGGAGATTATTTGTGGAGTTCGCAGGCTACCGGTGTTGGTCATTTTGCCAAAGCAGCCGAAAAGTTGGCTTTTTCCAATGATGATGTGCTGCAAACTTTGATGCAAAACGAAAGTAAAGAAGCCCATGATGGAAAACAAAAGTCGATAGAAGTACTGATGAGCAAAGCACGGAGAACTTACGATGCACCGGACAAGGGTTTATTATGGGGTTGGGAGGTATCTGCCTATGTTTTGACCAAAGCCATAGCTGCTGGATCCTTTTTGGTTGCCTTTATTGCATGGGCATTAGGAAAGTCATCTATAATTAGCCAGGAAACCTGGTGGTGGACTTTGGGACTTGCTCTTGGATTTTTAACTATCACTGGTTTGTTGTTGATAAAAGATTTGGATCGGCCTGATCGCTTTGTCTATGTGTTGCTGCGCCCCCAATGGAAGAGTTGGCTGACTAAAGGAGGGTATTCCATCACCATTTATGGGGCCTTATTATCCTTTTGGGGAATGGCGATGTTTTTTGGCTGGAATTTGCCAGATGTCGTCTTTTGGCTCGTTGCCATCTTTGCGATTGTCACTGCTGTTTATACTGCTTTTTTATTTGCACAGGCTAAAGGCAGGGATTTCTGGCAAAGCCCAACTTTGTCCATCCATATGTTGGTGCACAGCATGATGGCTGGAGCAGCAAGTTTGGGAATAATAGCAGCCATTTTGGGAGCGTCTTTCGAATGGTTGAGTTTTTTGAAAATGATGCTTGTAGGAGGCATTGCTGTTAATTTGTTCACTATACTGATTGAATTGACAACAACGCATCCAACAGAGGAAGCCAAACGAACAGTAGATATGATTTTGAAAGGACGATACAAGTCCAGTTTCTGGTATGGTTCACTTGCTTTAGGAAACATGGCTCCTTTGGCAATTCTTATTGCCGGGACGGGAACTTTAAATGTTGCCATCGCTGGTGCATTGGTATTGGTGGGAATTTATATTACAGAGAAGATTTGGGTAGAAGCGCCTCAGCGGATACCGTTAAGTTAGTAATGCAGAAGGAGCCTTTTTGATGAATTTCCGTCGGAAATTCATCAAAAAGGCTCCTTCTACAACATTTTTATATGGCTCGTAAACCAAGTATAATCGAAAAAATCGCAACCAAAGTGGGGCTGATTTCTGATTTAAAAAAGGAAAGCGAAAGTCCTACTGATCGATTGACTGATCCTGGAGATCTCACCAAATTTCCACCAATGGAGCAATGGGACGACTGGACAGAGTATGAAGCCAAATCCTGGCCAAGGAGAGAAAAAAAGCATTACACCATTGTTCCCACTACTTGTTTCAATTGTGAATCTGCATGTGGTTTGACGGCTTATGTTGATAAGGAAACCAACGAGATTCGAAAATTTGAAGGCAATCCCTATCACCCGGGAAGTAGAGGTCGTAATTGCGCTAAAGGTCCAGCTACCATCAATCAAATAACTGACCCAGATCGCATTCTTTACCCACTCAAACGAGTTGGTAAGCGAGGGGAGGGTAATTGGGAACGGGTGAGTTGGGATGAGGTATTGGATGATATTGCTGCGAAAATCCGAAAAGCCCTTCAAGAAGGAAGAAACAATGAAGTCGCTTACCATGTCGGAAGACCAGGACACGAAGGGTATGCCAACCGCGTTTTGCAGGCATGGGGAATAGATGGGCATAATTCTCACACCAATATTTGTTCATCAGGAGCAAGATTTGGTTATAACCTTTGGTATGGTTACGATCGCCCTTCGCCAGATCATGCAAATGCAAAATTCATCCTGCTAATATCTGCTCATTTAGAAAGTGGGCACTATTTCAATCCTCATGCTCAAAGAATCATAGAAGCAAAGATGAAAGGTGCCAAATTGGCCACCATGGATCCTCGCCTGTCCAACACAGCAAGTATGAGTGATTATTGGCTGCCTACTTATCCGGGATCAGAAGCTGCGGTATTGCTTGCCATGGCAAAAATCATTTTGGATGAAGGCTTGTATCATCGGGAATTCATGGAAAATTGGGTGAACTGGCAAACCTATTTGGAAAAAGTCCATACGGGTACAACGGTAACATTTGAAAATTTTATTGAAAAAATAAAAATTGAATACAAAGATTTCACACCTGAATATGCAGAAAAAGAAAGCGGTGTTCCAGCTGAAAAAATCATCGAAGTAGCTAAACAGATAGGAGAGGCAGGAGAGCGATTTGCTTCACATAATTGGCGCAGCGCCGCAAGTGGAAATCTTGGTGGTTGGTGTGTGAGTCGCTGTCTTCACTTCTTACAGGTTCTGACAGGAAGTGTAGGCACAGTTGGTGGAACTTCTCCTAACAGCTGGAACAAGTTTAAACCAAAGTTTTTCGATACTCCCCCGGGGCAAAAATTCTGGAATGAGTTACATTTTCCAAACGAGTATCCACTTGCCTTTTTTGAAATGAGTTTTCTATTACCCCATTTCCTCAAAGAAGGTAGGGGTAAAATGGATGTTTATTTCAGCAGGGTTTTCAATCCGGTCTGGACCTATCCGGATGGCTTTTCCTGGATGGAAGCATATATGGATGAGGATCTTTTTGGTTGCCATATTGCTATGACTCCGACCTGGAACGAAACAGCATTTTTTGCAGATTACGTCTTGCCAATGGGGCATTCGGCTGAGCGACACGATTTAAATAGCTACGCAACACATAGTGGAATGTGGATTGCTTTCCGGCAACCAGTGCTTCGTGAAGCAGCAAGAAGAGCCGGAAAGTCAGTAGCATTTACATATGAGGTGAATCCTGGAGAAGTTTGGGAAGAGGATGAATTCTGGATAGAGTTGAGCTGGAGGATAGATCCCGATGGTTCTTTGGGCATTCGAAAGCATTTCCTATCACCCTATAGGGAAGGCGAAAAAATCAATATTGACGAATACTATCAGTTCATATTTGAAAACACCAAAGGCATGCCTGAAGCTGCGGCAAAAGAGGGCTTAACTGAATTGGAGTATATGAAAAAGTATGGCGCTTTTGAAGTTGAAAAACACAGCTATCAAAAATATTTAAAAGAATTGTCGAAAACAGAATTGGAAGGAGCAAATATTGATCAACAAAACGGCATTATTTCAAAAAATGGAAAGGACATAGGTATTTTGGTGAATGGTAAAGCTCAAACCGGATTTCCCACTCCAAGTCGCAAAAATGAATTTTACTCCCAAACCATGGTGGATTGGAAGTGGCCGGAATATGCCCTTCCGACTTATATAAAAAGCCATATTCATCCAGAAAATCTGGATCATGAAAAAGGAGAGTATTGCCTGGTGCCCACCTTCAGATTGCCTACACTAATTCATTCCAGATCTGCCAATGCCAAATGGTTAAACGAAATCTCTAATCGGAATCCCATTTGGATGCACCCACAGGAAGCCAAGCGATTTGGTTTCAAAACAGGAGACCTTGTTCGACTCAATACAGATATTGGTTATTTTGTGGATAAAGTTTGGATTACCGAAGGCATGAAACCGGGAGTAGTAGCTTGCTCACATCACCTCGGTCGCTGGCGGAGAAGACAGGATGCCGGAAATCGTTGGGGTACCAATACAGTAGATATAGAAAGGTCTGGAGCATCTGGTTGGAAAATGAAAACGATTTCAGGAATCAAACCATTTGATAGTGAGGATCCCGATTCCCGGCGAATTTTCTGGCGAGATGGCGGTGTACATCAAAATATCACGCATGCTGTGCATCCTGATCCCATAAGTGGAATGCATTGCTGGCATCAGAGAGTTAAGATTGAAAAACCACATCCAGGGGATAGCTATGGAGATATTTTTGTAGATACTCAAAAAGCACATCAGAATTATAAAGAATGGCTGAAAAAGACGCGGCCAGCACCGGGACCAGATAATTTGAGAAGACCTCTATGGTTTAAAAGACCCGTTCGCCCTCAAGAAGAATTGTATTATTTGGATAAGCAATGATATGAACATAAAGTCCAAAATACCAATCTTGGATTGCCTCCCTGATTATGGAAAAAGAGATTTACAGAGCGATTTAGTCGCAGGACTTACCGTATCAGTAATGCTTATTCCTCAAGGTATGGCTTATGCCCTATTGGCAGGTATGCCTCCTATTTATGGACTTTATGGTGGATTAATTCCATTGTTTCTGTTCGCCATTTTTGGAACATCCCGCCAGCTTTCTATTGGTCCGGTCGCCATTTCTGCACTTTTGGTTTTGGCAGGTATTAGTCAAATTGCTGAACCCTTTTCGGAAAGGTATATTTCCCTCGTCATACTTACAGGCTTGCTCATTGGTGTCGTACAGATATTAATGAGTTTTCTCAAAATGGGCTTTTTAGTCAATTTTCTTTCCCATCCAGTCGTAGCAGGGTTTACTTCAGCCGCCGCAGTAATTATCCTGATAAGTCAGCTGCAATATTTATTAGGTTTTGACATACCTCGATTTGACCAATTTCACGAAACAGTGGACTATGCGGTTAAACATATTTCTGAAATCAATTGGGTGGTTTTTGTTATTTGTTTTTCAAGTGTGTCCATTATAATCCTGCTAAAAAGGATAAATAAAAAGATTCCAGGTCCCTTGCTAATCGTGATTGCAGGCATACTACTGGTAAAGTTTTTCAATCTTGAAACTTATGGGGTATCAATTACAGGTGATGTACCAAAAGGATTACCATCATTTGTACTTCCCGAGATAACTTTTGAAAATATTAAACTTGTATTTCCCACGGTATTAACGGTAACGATTATTGGTATTGTAGAATCAATTGGCATTGCAAAAATGCTGGAAGCAAAACACAACAATTATCAAGTGCGACCAAATCAGGAGTTATTCGCGCTTGGGATTTCCAAATTAGGAGGTGCCTTATTTCAGGCATTGCCTACTTCCGGAAGTTTTACCCGTTCTGCAATCAACAATGACACAGGTGCAAAAACTGGCATGTCTTCCATCATTACAGCGATTACCATAGGATTGACTTTACTTTTTTTGACACCGCTCTTCTACTATTTACCCAATGCCATTCTCGGGGCCATAGTCATTGTGGCTGTTTTTGGATTGATAGATATTAAGGAAGCCAAAAACTTGTGGCATCTTCATAGGGGAGATTTTTATATGATGCTGCTCACTTTCTTTATTACCCTGGGGCTTGGTATCGGCGAAGGCGTTTTGGCAGGAGTGGTTCTGTCTATTATCCTAATGGTATTCCGAAATGCCCGTCCGCATGTTGCCGTTCTTGGGCGACTTCCGAAAACACCCTATTTTAGAAATATCACTCGATTTCCAGAAGCTATAAAAGATGACGAAGTATTAATCATTCGATTTGACGCCCAATTGTATTTCGGTAATGCTTACTATTTTAAAGACACTGTTTTAGAGTTGGTAAAAGAAAAAGGACAAAGTCTGGAATGTCTCATTTTGGATTGTTCGAGTATTCACGATATGGACTCCAGTGGTTTGGCAGCATTCAAGGATATTATTGAGAAGCTGAAATCCAAAAACGTCCAATTATTCCTATGTGGGGTGATTGGTCCCATCCGGGATTTTCTTCATAAGGCTGGTTTAATTGAGGTAATTGGAAAGGAAAGGCAGTTTATGCGCATTCACGATGCACTTGAATATTTCCACAATATAAAAAAGGGAATCCCGCAATCTTCCAGTCCAGAAGCAATTCAAACCAACGAGAAACAAGAGTAAAATAGTGCCTGTCATGAGTCATCCCAAACTTCTCATCAGAAACATAAGTAATTGAATTTCAACTCACTACATTATTTATTTTTGTTGCGGGGTGCGAATTGGGGATTGGTCAAACCCGCAGCTCGCACCCCGCAACAAATTGAATATCAAAAGATTAAGTAAAGAAAATAAACGAGAGGGATTTTATTGCCAAAATTCGAGATTACACATGTTGGATATAGCAGATGTTAAAATTCCCTATCTTCCCGACTAAAATTCAAATAAATGGCTGGGAAAAATCTGAAAGAATATTGGCAAAAAAACCTTCGACTGCTAGCAATATTGTTGGCAGTATGGTTTATCGTATCCTATGGTTGCGGAATTTTGTTTGCTGAACAACTGAACGCCTTCCAAATAGGTGGATTCAAGTTGGGTTTTTGGTTTGCCCAACAGGGCTCAATCTATGTTTTTATAGTTTTAATTTTCATTTACGTCAGGCAAATGAATAAACTGGACAAGGAATATGATGTTCAGGAAGACTAATTATTAATACTACAATGCTATTATGCTGTGATGCTACAATGACTTTTGCATTATTAATGACTGAATTATGGCATCAAAAAATTATACTATAATAACACCGTAGCATTGTATTATAGCAGTATCAAAATATTAAATTAATGGATGTTCAAACGTGGACCTTTGTCATAGTAGGTATCACTTTCGCTTTATATATAGGAGTAGCCATCTGGTCCAGAGCTGGTTCTACTTCAGAATTTTACGTGGCTGGAAAAGGAGTGCATCCTGTTTTAAATGGAATGGCAACTGCTGCTGACTGGATGTCGGCGGCTTCTTTTATTTCAATGGCAGGATTGATATCGTTTATGGGCTTTGATGGAGCACAGTATTTGATGGGTTGGACAGGAGGATATGTGTTGTTGGCATTGCTATTAGCACCCTACCTTCGAAAATTTGGGAAGTTTACAGTACCCGATTTTATTGGAGACCGATATTATTCTCAGACTGCGCGTTTGGTTGCTGTTGTTTGTGCCATTTTTGTTTCGTTTACCTATGTAGTAGGTCAAATGAAAGGGGTAGGAATCGCTTTTTCCAGATTTTTGGAAGTGGAATTTTCCACTGGTGTAATTATTGGGGTGGGCATAGTATTTTTCTATGCCGTTTTGGGAGGGATGAAAGGCATTACCTATACCCAGGTCGCTCAATATTGCGTGTTGATTTTTGCCTATCTAGTTCCAGCAATTTTCATTTCTGTATTAATGGTGGACAACCCAATTCCTCAATTGGGATTTGGTGGTACTTTGGAAGATGGCACACCGCTTTTGACGAAACTGGACCAATTGCACACCGATTTGGGTTTTAAGGAATACACGACTGCCAATAAACCAATGATCGATCTCTTTTTTGTAACCGCTGCATTGATGCTTGGGACAGCAGGTTTGCCTCACGTAATTGTTCGATTTTTTACCGTCCCAAAAGTTTCCGATGCCAGAAAATCTGCTGGTTGGGCATTATTATTCATTGCTATTCTTTATACAACTGCACCGGCAGTAGCATCATTTGCAAGAACCAATTTGATAAATACAGTAGATAATCAGGAATATACAAGCCTGCCAGATTGGTTTGGAAATTGGGAAAAAACCGGATTACTCACCTTTGAAGATAAAAATGCAGATGGCAAGGTCCAATACTATAATGATCACAATGAAACCTTCGTTGCTGAAATTGCCACTCCACAAGGATGGAAAGGCAATGAATTGACAATAGACCGGGATATCATGGTTCTGGCCAATCCAGAAATTGCCAAATTGCCAGGATGGGTTATTGCATTGGTGGTGGCGGGAGGCTTAGCCGCAGCCCTTTCTACCGCCGCAGGGCTTCTTCTTGTCATTTCCACATCCGTTTCCCATGATTTATTGAAGAAATGGCTCAAACCCGATATTTCTGAAAAAGGAGAATTAAGAGCTGCGCGGATCGCCATTGGTGTTGCAGTACTTATCGCTGGCTATGCTGGAATGAATCCTCCAGATTATGTGGCAGCTATTGTTGCTTTTGCCTTTGGTTTGGCTGCCGCCTCCTTTTTCCCAGCAATCATACTGGGCATTTTTTCCAAAAGAATGAACATGCAAGGAGCCGTTGCAGGGATGATTGTTGGCATCTCATTCACCGCTGCCTATATCATTTATTTCAAATTTCTGGGAGGTACTCCGGATCAGTACTGGTTTGGTATTTCTCCTGAAGGAATAGGTACCCTTGGAATGGTATTCAATTTCATTATTGCTTTAACTGTCAACAGATTTACTCCTGACCCACCACCACATATTCAAGGTATTGTGGAGGACATCAGAGTCCCAAGAGGAGCCGGACAAGCACAGGAGCATTGATCAGATTTAAGCCCTTACTTAAAAAATATGGAAGCTAGAAAAGCAGAAGAAATTGTCAAATATATCCTTGAACTTCGGAGTAGTGGAATCGAGGATGAAGAATTGATTGTCTCCAAAATGATGGCAAGGTATGAAACTACCGAAGATGATTGTAGATGGGCAATTGAAATGGTTGGCACGGGAGCATTTAGGGCAGGAATTATTTCAAGTGGGTCAAAATATGCAAAAAGTAATTTGAAGGTTGAAGATGATCCAATTTTAAAAGCAGCCTTTAAATTGGCTTGGATAGATTTTAAAGGGGAAAAGCACTTTAAAGAAAATTATGAAAATAGACAGAAGAAATCAAGATGGAACATTTGGCAATGGTTTCAAAGCGATTGATAATTTTGCTGCCATATGACACTGATTTTTTCTAATCACAGTACAATGTCCGTCCTTCAGTTAATATATTTGTAAGAAGTTGTTTAGAGTATGTTTAAAAATTTTAAGCACCAAACCACAATTATCTACAAGTAATTTTGGCTAAATTTCTGAATTACTATGAAAAAAAATCCCTTTCTCAATTTGTTCCTCCTGCTCGGCTTTTTTGGATTACTGGCTTGCTCCTCAAATAATGACCCACTTGTTACGATACCTGACGATGATATGGAAGATCCCGATGATACCCTGGACACTGGCAACGACCCCAGAACGTATTCAGCAGAGACCTTTTCAGTGGGTGATTGGGAGATTGAAATATCTGTCCCTAGTGACTATGATGATAGTAAACGGTATCCTGTTATTTATTATAATGATGGCGATTTGTTTGCGGATGTGTTTGGATTTTTAACCACTCTAAATGCTCCCCCATTTATCATGGTTGGAATTTCTGGAACCAATAACAGAGCTGAACGATTTTTGGATTATCAAGATCCCGTAGTAAGTGCAGATTTGGGGGATTATACTCCCAAAGCGAGTCTTTATTCCGAAGCGATTATTGATGAGATAATGCCATTTGTGGAGGATAAATATAAGATAGATGGTAGTAAAAAAGCCATTTTTGGGATTTCATTAGGGGGCTTGCACGCCACCTGGATGGCAATCAAATATCCACAGGTTTTCAACTTTATAGGAGCCTTATCACCTTCTTACTGGGTTGCAAATGAAGCTTTGTTCATGGAGAATTTGGATGATTTGGTTCCTTCGGGATTGGCCGCTCCAACTAAAGTTTATTTTGACCGTGGTTCAGCGGAATGGAGAAATCACCTTTCCTTTATTAGTCTGCTGAAAACTGCAGGTCTGAAATACGGAGAAACACTTTTTTACTACGAAGTTTTTGGAGCTGATCATTCTCCAGAGGACTGGATATTGAGAATTGCCATTCCATTCCGACTATTTTTGGAGGGAATAGATACTCCCGAAGAACCTACTCAACTAGAGCTTCGCTCCTACTGTGCCTTCGACCTGACCAATGACAATGAAAATACCACGCGATTAAATCCCATTATTTATTATGAAAATGGAATCAAGTTTTCTGTAATAACAGAGGCTGAGTATACCATAACTCAAGGAAATGGTTCGGTTGCAAATGATGGTACTTACAACATCAGCAGCGGCAGCTCCATGTCAGTCGAAGCAACTTACCTTGGTTTAAAAAAAGTGGTTACTGTTACAGGTTGCAATTAGAGTTAAAGTTGTGAAAAAACAGCTCATTTAATTGTCTTGTAGAAAGCTGTGAGACCAATCCAGTTTGTACAAAATAAAAACAACTCACCATGAAAGTAAAATTGGTTTTATTTTTAGCATTTTCAATTTCCATAATTTCAAGTTCTTATGGTCAAGTAAATCTTTCAGATGAATTAAATGCTGTTCAAAACGATAATTATGTCAATTTAGTAAAAAACGATGCGGGTAATAAAAGAAAAACATATCTGACCTATTTTATTCAGAGTGATTTTCTTCCTGTAATTGAATTGGAAAATGGGAAAATTATTCCGATAAAATACAGCGGAGCAAGAAAAATATATGAAGGTGAAAAAAAAACCATGTATTTTGTTAACAGTCACGAAGGGTCATCTGTAGTAGCAGTAAAACCCGACAATTATACTGGTCTCAGTAAAACAATTACGAAAGAAGATGTTCCTGGAAATGCACTTTATGATTTACTGATAGATAGCAAAAAAAATATTTGGATGTTAACGGGCAGTGGTTTAGGAAAATACAACAATCATAAGTGGGAGTTGGTAAAAAGTTTTGATTTAAACAATTACTCAAGAAACAAATTATTTATTGACAATAATAACGATTTATGGGTTTTAGGTAAGAATATTTATAGATACAATGGTTCTGAATGGTTTGATTACGATGATAAGTCTGGCTTTGATAAACTGTTTAGTCGTTGTTGGGTTTTTAATATTTATGAAAAGGATTCAGAGCTCTACTTTGGTACATATGATGGAGTGAATAAATATAAAGACGGGCAATTCTTTCCTTTAAACCAAAATATAGGATTAAAAGCAAATGCCAGGCATAAAGTATTGCATGTAGAAAACGATGTGATTTGGTTATTGTCTCAAAAAACAATCAAAAAGCAATTAATCAGGGTCCAGGACAAAAACGTACAATTTTTCAATACTAAGGGCATTGCATCAAATTATTTTACAGACCCAACCAATGGTCAGCTGTATACAGAAGATAATAATAAATACTATTCTTTTAGGAATGGTGTTTTTAAAGAATTAAACAAGCCTGTCATCTTAAAGTCTATTGATTCAAATATACTTTCAGATAATGTTAACCATCAAACAGCTACTGGGGCTAGCTCAACTGATACTCAATGGAAAATAACTGAGTATTTGAATTATCATTTAATTACCAACAATTTTACCGAAGGTTATAAAATCGCTCCTGTTTCAAAAGAGCTTGTTGGATCTCCGCGATGCATTTTTTATGATTCTTCTGGTAATGTATGGGTAGGGTTTGATTCATTAATAGTAAAGGTAGAATTTAAGTAACTTCTAATTGGTTGTTTTACCAGAAATAGACAGTAGACTTTATTCGGTTGACGGTAAATCCCAAAGGGACTTCTACGGTTGCGGCGGACAGCTTGCCCCTTTGGGCAGGGGTGATTGGTTCTTATTTTAAATGTAAAAGTCAAAAGGATAAATGTAAAATGTAAAAGTGTACCATACTACTAAATACCTAAGAATCAAACACTTATAGTATGTCTTACTTTTGACTTTTACATTTTGACTTCATTTCGTAGAACCAATCATCCCTGCCCTTTGGGGTTGACGGCTTCCCGAACAAAATCTTTTCGAATAAAGTCTAGTATTCCAATTGAAATTCAGAATTTTGAGACTGTTTCACCACAGTCTTAGTTTCAGACCGATTGATATCAATTTCACACCCTTCCTGACTACTATTTCAACTTTCGATTATTACCTGGACCTTTTTGCTTTTCAAAAAATAAGTTTGACCTTTGCAGACTTAAAATTGAAAAGCCTCAAATCGGGCATGTCAGGTGCCCGCCGGCGAACTTAATAAAAAGCTTTAGAAATGTCACAAACTAGGACAGCACCTTACAACGATTATTATTGGGCGGACGACCAAGAACCTCATTTCCAGCGTAGGAAAGAGATTTTAGCCAAACATCCAGAAGTCAAAAAGCTATTTGGGAATGATGTGAAATTAGCCTATGTCACAGTTGCATTGGTAATAGCCCAAATGGCAATTGCTTTTTTTGTAGGTCAATTGTCCTGGTTACCTTTTTTGTTTGTAACCTACTTTATCGGTGCCACTATTTCTCATGCTTTATTTTTGGCTATTCATGAAATCACACATGATTTGGCTTTCAAGAGAAAGCTGGACAACAACCGGCTTGCATTGTTTGCCAATATTCCCATTATCTTTCCTTATGCCATTTCTTTCAAGATTTATCATGGAATGCACCATTGGGAACAAGGTAAAGATGGAGTTGATGCTGATATACCTACTGAAATTGAAGCAAAAGTATTTCGGGGATTTATAGGAAAACTAATTTGGTTTGTGCATCAAATCGTTTTCTATGCAGTTCGCCCGATCTTTGTAAAACCAATAAAAATAACCAAATGGCAGGTATATAATGCCCTTTTTCAAATTGCGGCAATGGGGGTTTTCTTCTATTTTGCAGGTTGGAGTGGGATGCTTTATTTGGGACTTTCTCTTCTTTTTGCTGGTGGCATCCACCCTACTTCAGGACATTTTATATCAGAGCATTACGTCTTTCACGAGGGACAGGAAACTTATTCCTACTATGGTCCTTTAAACAAAATCACTTTTAACGTGGGTTATCACAATGAACACCACGACTTTCCTCTCATTCCAGGCAGCCGCTTGCCAGAATTGAAAAAAATGGCTCCGGAATTTTACGACAATCTTCATTCCTATGATTCCTGGGTAAAAGTGATTTTTGAGTTTTTATTTAGAAAGGATGTGACATTGTACTCGAGAACGAAGCGTAAATAAAATGGAGGTGGAATGGTAGATGAACGCAACAGAAATAGACTCAAAGAAATATTTGAAGAACATGGTTTTCCAACCAAGAAATTAGTTGGAAAAGAGGCAATGCGAGGAATATTTTTAATGGTTCAGCATAGTGACGGAGATAAAGAATGGCAGAAATCACAACTTGTTAACATAGAGAAAGCAGTGAAAAATGGAGATTTGGATGGGCAAAGTTATGCTTACCTGTACGATAGGATCAAGATCAATAATGGAGAAAAACAGCTTTATGGATCTCAGTTTTCCAATGTTGATCCGATTAATAAGACAGTTGAATTAGCTGATACAGAAGACATGAAAAATTTGGAAAAGCAAAGAATGGAAATTGGAATGATGCCAATAGAAATGTACAAAACTTTTATGCTCAAAAATTTATAAAAATCAATACGAAAAAAATGAACCACCCTAATATACCCACTGTTGAAACACAAATGCTAATCAGAAAACCAGTGGATGAAGTTTTTCAAGCCTTCATAAATCCTGCGGTTACGACAAATTTTTGGTTTACCAAATCAAGTGGTAAGTTAGAAAAGGGTAAAAAAATTAAATGGGAATGGGAAATGTACAATGTTTCTGCCGACATTGAAGTAAAAGAAATTGTGCCAAACCAATTGATCTCCATAGAATGGGATGAACCGAGCACGATTGTAGATTTTGAATTTAAGGAGGTAACAGGAACATCCACCTATGTGGTAATTAAGAATTATGGATTCCAACAAACAGGTGATGAATTAATTGAAGCAATCAAAAACAATACCGGAGGATTCACAACAGTATTAGATGGATTAAAGGCTTACCTTGAACATGACATTCAATTGAATTTAGTTGGAGATAAATTTCCGCATATCCATCAGAAATGAAAAAGCAATCAAAGCTGATATAGAACCAGATCCATTAAGAACAGCAAGAGAAAGATTTATACAAACAGAATCTATGCACAACAATATACTCGATGAAGCTGAAAATATTCGGGATCTCGGATCTGTCCTGAATGTGGTTTTCAATTTCCTTTTGGAGACTTTGTGAGGCGATATATGATGTCCTACGGCTTATCAAAATGGTCTTGTCAAAGTTGTGGGGAGATGATAAAATGTGATTTCATTAAAAGCCAGAGTTTGTGGTTAGAGTATGTCTAAAAAAATTTACGAATTGAAAATTAATGGCTAATGGATATTGCGAATAATCAATGATGGTAATTATCGGGATAAATAACTGAATTGATTCAATGCAAGGTTTATAAGATGCTGGTTCTTCCCACAGGGATGCCTGTGGCACAGGAAGAAAAATTTGGATATTCTCAATAGAATATAAATGCTATATTTCTGCGAACCACACCAGTACAATTTTTAAACTATTTTTTAAAAGTTATTTCAGTGAAAGATAATTATAGATATTTAATATATTTAATTTCTGTATTTTTTATTGGGATTACCTTTGGAATCTTGCTTAGGCAGAATAAAACAACATGGAATTTTATAAAGAAAAAACTTTATGAACCTTATATAAAATTTGATGACACAAAAATTTCTCATTGGGACAAAGAATTTATTGTCGTTGATATTAAATCCAAATTAGATGATAATATTCAAAAGGCATATTGGTATAAATCGGAATCAAGTAATCCTAAACCACTAATTGTAAGTTTGCATACTTGGAGTGGCAATTATTCTCAAAAAGATAGGTTAGCAAATATTTGCAAGCAATATGATTTGAATTATATCCACCCTGATTTCCGTGGAGGTAACTGGACAAAAAATGCTTGTTGTAGTGAACTAGCATTGAATGATATTGATGAAGCGATAACTTTTGTAATTGAAAATTCAAATGTTGATACAACTAAAATTTTTGTTATTGGTGTGAGTGGTGGAGGTTATGCAACCCTATGTTCATTTATGAAATCAAAACATAAGATAAAAAAATTTTCTGCCTGGGCTTCGATTTCAGACTTAATTGCCTGGTATCATGAAAGCAATATAAGGAACAGTATTTTTGCAGACAACATAATAAATTGTACTGCTTCTGAAAATGAGCTAAATGTTGAAAATGCTAAAAAAAAATCACCCATATATTGGAATACCCCCACCGAAAAATTGACAAATTCAAAGCTGTTTATTTATGCTGGCATATATGATGGAATACGAGGTAGTGTTCCAATAACTCATTCCATCAATTTCTACAATAAATTATTAAGAGATTTGTCAGTTTCAGATACATCAAAATATATTTCCCTTAATGAAAAAATTAAACTTCTTGAAATTCGAAAACCATTAGCAGAATTAGGAACTGTTGGTGGAAGAAAAATTTGCTTAAAAAAGGAAGTTGGGAATGTAAGTATCATAATCTTTGAAGGAAAACATGAAATGCTTACTGAATATGCCTTTCATCAGCTTCTTGAAGAATAAAACATATATGGTAATAGTCAGTAGATTTCTCTCTAAATGAAGTTGCCCAATAATTTTTCAGGCTTTATGTTCCTCCTCATATCCTAATTTCCAGGAAGTACTTCTTATTAAGGATAGCGCTACCTGGCCATTTTGTAATTTCGATACTGATAAAATGAATAGTCCCTTGTAGTATAAGCCAAAAATGAGCGCTTGATAAGAGCAAAAACTAATAAATAAGCGCCCATAATTTGAAAACATTGAAATAAAAAAAGCTCACCTAATTAGTTCAGATGAGCTTATCTTCTATGTGACCCCAGGAGGATTCGAACCCCCGACCCTCAGAGCCGAAATCTGATGCTCTATCCAGCTGAGCTATGGAGCCTTTAATAAATCAGGGTGCGAAGTTAGGTGGATTGAAAAAAATCTCCAAGTTTGAGCAAGAAAAAAGGGGAAGAAAATGATTTTCTTCCCCTTTTGGGTTTTATCAAAGCGTAAGTTTAATTAATTCTTCACAAACTTTTTCGTAACCTGGTTTTGTCCATTATGCAAGTTGACAATGTAAAAACCGCGATTTAGGGTGGAAATATCAATCGTTTCACTATTTAATTCTTGATAAGGGAAGAAAGTGTATTCTATTAAAATTCGACCATTCAAGTCGTAGATCGTTGCAGTTACTTGTTTTTCATTTGGGCTTGTATAATTGATTTGAAGGCTTTCACTATCGTTATATACATTCTTCACATCAAATATGCCATTGTTATTAATCACCAAATTAATGGTTTCAGAATAATTAAAAAAACCGTCGAAATCAATTTGCTTTAGACGATAATAAACCGAATTACCTCCTTTAACATCTCTGTCAATAAAATTATAGGAAATTTCTTCAAAAGAATCTCCAGCTCCATAGATTTTAGCAACCGGATGATAGTTTAGACCATCAAACGATCGTTCAATCTCAAAGTAGTTGTTATTGAACTCAGAGGCAGTAACCCATTCTAAACTGATATCAGCACCGTTCACAGTGCCTCTAAAATATTTTAAGTCTACAGGCAATGCTGTCAACGTTGCAGTGCTATTATCGGTATTACCACAATCATCTGTTGCAGTCAATCTCATAGTAGATGTAGCTGTTGCTCCCTGGTGCCCATGGGTAGCAGATGTTAAGTTTTCAACTGATACAGTCATAGCAGCTACAGAACTAGAAGGATAATTTACAGTTAAGGTAACTCTCACATCATTCTCACCGCCCAAAACTCCAAGGGTTGCAGCTGAAGAAGCACCATCATTTGGATCTGTCATTGTAATATCATCTACCATATCACCATCAATATCAAATCCAAAATCGGTCACACCTTCCATTGCATTATTGGTATTAACAATAGTAGCTCCAGTTGCACCTGGAAGTATTGTTATGTTATTAAATGTCTGTACATCAGGGCCAGCCGTTAGTGTGAATGTCCCTAAAACAAAAACTTCAGAATTCACACCATTACAACCTGTAAATCCTGTACCCAAACTATTGGGATCTGTCAATCCATCATCATCTTCAATACAAGCACTAATGCTATAATCTCCAACGGTAGCAGTGTTTGAAACGACCAAAGTAACAACCTCAGAACAATCACCATTTACAATAATAGGATCAGTTTGAAAAGTAACTCCAGCACCAGAAGGAGAAATTGACAAATCAATTGAGCCATCTCCATTTGAATCACATAAACCGCCAGTAAAATTAATGGTTATGAATGTGACATTTCTCGTACCTGCAGTTGGTCTGCAATCTGAAGTTGTCCCGGTTGTAAAGCTAGCGACTTCTAAAGCCTGAGCTGAAATATTATTTGTGGGGAGAGAGAACAAAATAAAAGTACTAAATAGTAAAGAAAACAAGCCGTAAAGATGTTTCATGAGAAAACATTATTTTGGGTTATAAAAATAAGGTATCAAAATTATGTCGCAAATATATGTTTTATAACATCTTATTGCAAAATAAAATATAATAATAAAAAATATTATTCTCGGAGTATGCTTAATGATGAAAGTCTAGGGCGATAGGATTTTGAATCTTATAAGTTGATGCGATCGAAAGACTTGAAAAATTGCAGGATTGATTATTATAATGAAAGGTGTATGATGTTTGTGTTCCCGAAATTATAATTTCAAATCAAATGCAAATATACGGGGTTTTTATTATAAATCAATTTATCGTACCATTGTTTTTAATATATTTCCAAAATAAAATTGCCAACAAAATCATTAGCTGACAGAAAAGGACAATAATTTATGAAAAACGATATATCTAAAGCCTTAAAAATCAAAATCTTTATTGGAATCATGCTTTTTATAGCATTGATGACATTATTTGTATTTGAGTTTCATTGGTTTTCCAATACTATAGAAGCGAATCGATTAATCACCTATTCTATTGTCATTGGCATCCTTTTTTGTGGTGTTATAAGTTATTTTCTCTTGAAAAATGTAGAAGATTTTCTTGACAGGATCAGGACAAGTTTATTGATTCTATTTATTGGTATAACTATCACCCCCTTATTAGCAAGTATCACAAATCGTTTAGCTACATCCAACCCGATTGAATATCAAACATTTGTCTTTGTTGAAGAAAAGCCAAAAGGAGGGTTTTATGTGTTATCTAATAAAAAACAAGCACCTGAAGCTTATTTTTTGTTTGTTATGAAAAATGGAGCTATGCATCGTTTTAGAAGTAGCAAACCAAATTTTGTAACAACAGAAAGAGGAGAAGAAATTTCCTTACCAGTTAAAAAGGGATTATTTGGATTTGAGGTAGTTTGCTTGGAATAGGCTAAACGATTCCATTATTTACCGCATACAATACCAACTCGGAAGCAGAGTTGATATTTAATTTTTTCATAATGTTTTTTCGGTGAGTATATATGGTATGAGTACTTAGATTCAATTCGCTTGCTATTTCTTTGGCAATCATTCCACTTGCTACCAATCTGACCACTTCTATTTCTCTAGGGCTCAAAGGAGTTGGTGAGCAATCATCTTCTTTGGGAAATGACTTTTCCAAAATGTGGTTCAAAACATTATTACAAAAAAACTTTTCGCCCTTTGCCGTTGCTTTCACCGCATCTATAATTTCTTCTTCCCCACAATTTTTGGTCAAATAACTGTTGATTCCATATTCCAATACCTGATAAATACCATATTTCTGCGTATCTCCACTTATAATTAGGATATTGGTATTGGGAGACACCTTTTTGATTTTAACTACTGTATCCGTCGAAAAATAATCGGGCTGATTATAATCAAGAATAACAACCTGTGGATTTTGCTTTCCTAATTCCTCCATTAATTCCGCTTCATCAGATACATCACCAATCACTTCAAAATTGTCCACTTCTGATAACAATGACATCAATCCATATCGAATTAGGTATTGAGAATCAGCAAGTAAAATTGAAATTGGTTGCATAGTCTTAGGAACAAAGATAATTATCTCATTAAAAAAAGGCATAGTTAGGGCTTAGGCAAAAAATAACCCCTTAAAACCTGCCTCCAAATCGGCGCAAAAGTAAATTCAAATCAAAAAACACCAAAGTTTATTTAGATTAAGTTTAGATAAAATGACGGGGATTTGACGGTGCATTTGCAAAAGATGCCTGACTGAGGCACGGTTCAGTACAGGCATCCAGGAAATTAAGAACAACACTAAATTCTTTAATCACATTAGTCATAGCACGGTTAAATCGGAAACTTGCCGAAGATATTTCCGTCAAATTAGCGCTTAAGAAATATTTCAAATCAAATAATTCGTAAACCACACCAATAACAAAACGAAATTGGCATTTGAATGAGTAAATAGAATTTCTTTCAGAAGGCTTTAAAGGAATGATGGATAAGTAACTATCCATCATTCCTTATATCTTTGCGCTCCAAAATTTCACACCATGGGTGTTATTGACTTTGATTAAAGTCATTCTTACTGAATAAATATTTCCAAAAGATGTTGTCTAACTATAAATATGACCTTCGCGGCGTTTCAGCAACCAAAGATGAAGTACACACTGCCATCAAAAATCTTGACAAAGGATTGTATCCTATGGCATTTTGTAAAATCCTGCCAGATGTGGTCGGAGGAGATTTGGAATACTGCAATATCATGCATGCCGATACAGCAGGTACCAAAACCAGCTTAGCTTACATGTATTGGAAAGAAACAGGAGACCTAAGTGTATGGAGGGGCATCGCTCAGGATGCTATGGTGATGAACCTCGATGATATGGCTTGTGTGGGCTGCGTAAACGATATCATCCTTTCTTCTACTATCGGCCGAAACAAAAACCTGATTCCTGGTGAGGTGATCAGTGAACTGATAAATGCGACTGCCCAAATTGCAGGAGACATGGAACGTCAGGGTGTCTGTATTCATTTGGCAGGGGGGGAAACGGCGGATGTCGGTGATATCGTCCGAACCATTGATGCCGGATATACTGCATTTGCAAGAATGCGTAGGGATGATTTGATTGTGAATGATATCAAGGCTGGAAATATAATTGTTGGACTTGCGTCTTATGGAAAGAGTACTTATGAAAAATCCTATAATGGAGGCATGGGTAGTAATGGATTAACCTCCGCCAGACACGATGTATTGGAAAAAAATTATGCCTCAAAATATCCCGACAGTTTTGATCCCAATACACCTGAAAGCGTCATCTATGTGGGAAGCAAGCAATTGACCGATTTAATTGAAATCGAAGGCGAACATGTCTCATTAGGGAAATTAATCCTCTCCCCTACCCGAACTTACCTACCTGTTCTGAAAAAACTTTTAAAAACACATAGAAAAGCCATCCACGGTCTAATTCATTGTACAGGAGGAGGACAGACCAAAGTGAAAAAGTTTATCCAAAATAAAAGAGTCATCAAAAATAACTTGTTACCAATACCACCACTTTTTAAGATCATACAGGAAGAATCAGGAACAGATTGGAAAGAAATGTATCAGGTCTTTAATATGGGGCATCGATTGGAATTTTATGTTGATGAAAAGGATGCACCGTTTATTATTGAAATGTCCCGCTCATTTAATATTGATGCACAAATCATTGGATATGTTGAAGAAGCGGAAGGGGAGGAAGTTCGGATAGAAAGTCCTTTTGGGGTTTTTGAATATTAAAATGGGTTGCTGCTGAAACTATTGGGGAGTGGTCAGAGGAAGAAAAAAGTATTAGCAGTTTCTTCAATACCATTTAGAATAATTTCTGTTAACACCATTTTGCGAGGCTCAATCCTCAGCTCAATGGTATCAACAGGATAATCTGATAATCATGAGATTACAATATAAAATAGCGTTGATCACTGGCGGAGGCAGTGGAATAGGAAGAGAAAGTTGCTTGCTTTTTGCAAAAGAAGGTGCCAAAATAGTAGTTGTGGATATTAAAGAAAAACAGGGAGAAGAAACTGTAAGTTTGATCAATAGTGAAGGTGGTACAGCGGCATTTTGCAAGGCTGATGTCTCTAAATCAGAGGACTGTGAAAAAATGATAAAATTTGCAGAACAACAATATGGTGGCTTACACATCTTATTCAATAATGCAGGGATTATGCACAGTGCAGATGGCGATAGCCAAAGCACGGAAGAAAACATATGGGATTTGACTATGAATATCAATGTCAAAGGTGTATTCTTCGGTTGTAAGTATGGCATCCCATTGATTCGTCATTCAGGGGGAGGTTCTATCATCAATACAGCCTCTTTTGTTGCACATTTAGGTGCGGCTACTCCTCAGGTTGCCTATACCGCCAGCAAGGGAGCAGTTTTGGCAATGTCCCGTGAATTAGCAGTAATTCATGCTCGTGAAAACATTCGCGTAAATGCCTTAAGTCCCGGACCCTTGCAGACTGAATTGTTGATGAAATTTTTAAACACGGAAGAAAAGAAGCAGAGAAGGCTTGTTCATATCCCCATGGGTAGATTTGGAGAAGCCAAAGAAATGGCTAAGGCTGCATTATTTTTAGCCTCAGAGGATTCTTCATATATGACTGGAACCGAGTTTTTAGTTGATGGTGGAATTACTGCTGCTTATGTCACTCCAGAATAATTGTTTAGAAAAAAGATAAATGATGGATATTTTTCAAACCATTTCTCCCATTGATGATTCAGTTTATCTTGAACGAAAGGTTGCTACTCCCAAAGAAATAGAATCTGCACTCGCCCTATCAAATTCCGCACAAAATCTCTGGAAACAGACCTCAATTTCTGAGCGAGCTTCCATTTGCAAAAAGGTAGTCGAATATTTTTTGCAAAATAAAGATACAATTGCCCAGGAACTCACCTGGCAAATGGGGCGTCCCCTTAAATACGCTCCCTTTGAAATTGCAAAAGGTTTTCAGGAACGAGCCCACTACATGATTGACATTGCTGAAAAATCCCTGGAAAATATTGAAGCAACAGAAATTGCTGGTTTTCAGAGATTTATAAAAAGAGAACCACTTGGGACTGTCTTCGTCCTGGCTCCCTGGAATTACCCTTATTTAACTTCGGTTAATGCGATTATTCCCGCAATAATGGCTGGCAATACAGTAATTCTAAAACATGCCAAACAAACGCCGCTTTGTGCAGAAAGGTATGCAAGTGCTTTTGATTATGCAGGCTTACCGAAAGGTATTTTCAACTATCTGCACCTTAACCATGACCAGGTTTCAAAAATAGTTACAGATACTAGAATCAACTATATCGCTTTTACGGGTTCTGTTGCAGGGGGAGCCGCCATTCAAAAAGCCTTAGCTAAGCGATTTATCAATGCAGGCTTGGAATTGGGAGGAAAGGATCCAGCTTATGTCCGAGCCGATGCGGATTTGCAAAATGCAATTGAAAATCTTGTTGATGGCTCTTATTTCAATTCTGGACAGTCTTGTTGCGGCATTGAAAGGATTTATGTTCAGGAAAAGTGTTATAAGGATTTTGTAGATGGCTTTGTTAATTTGACAAACCAATATCAACTTGACAATCCTCTAAAAGCCGAAACAACCTTGGGACCAATGGTACGTGCTTCAGCTGCAATTTTTGCTCAAAATCAAATAAAAAAAGCAAAAACAGCCGGAGCAGAAACGCTGATTGATCCCAGAGCGTTTCCAGCTCACGAAGAAGGTACACCATATATGGCTCCTCAGGTTTTGGTCAATGTCAATCACGAAATGGACATTATGAAAGAAGAATCTTTTGGACCAATCGTTGGCATAATGAAAGTAAAAAACGATGAGGAAGCTGTTCAACTGATGAATGACAGCCAATATGGACTCACCGCTTCAGTCTGGACAAAAGATATGGATAAAGCCATTGAATTAGGCAACCAAATAGAGACTGGCACTTTTTTTATGAATCGTTGTGATTACCTCGATCCAGCCCTTGCATGGACCGGCGTGAAGAATAGTGGTCGAGGATGTACTTTATCCACTTTGGGTTATGAAGCATTGACCAGACCCAAGTCGTTTCATTTAAAAAAGTAGCCCGGCTCTCCAGAGCCGGAAAGCATCATAATATCTTCAAAATCTCAATTTACGACTCTGGAGAGTCGTGCTACTCTAATCTATGAAAGCAGGTTTATTCCTTTGTGACCATGTTTCACCTGAATATCAAGATCTATACGGGGATTACTCCGATATGTTTGCCCAACTCTTTCCCGAATTTGATTGGATATATTACGATGCTGTCAATGGGCAATTTCCTGAAAATCTTGAAGATTGTGAAGTTTATTTTGCTACAGGATCTCGGCATTCGGTTTATGAAAACCTGGATTGGATCCTTCACTTAAAATCCATTATACGTCAAATCAATATTGAGGATAAATACTTCATTGGATTTTGCTTTGGGCACCAACTATTGGGAGAAGCCTTAGGTGGGAAAGTAGAAAAATCCACAAGCGGATGGTCCGTAGGTGTTCATGATTTCAAAATTTTGGAATCTAAAAGTTGGATGCTACCAAAACGGGATTCTTTCAGTTCATTGATGATGTGTCAGGATCAGGTAGTACAACTTCCTAAAAATGCCCTACTTTTAGCAGGAAATGGACAATGTCCAAATGGCATGTTCCAGGTTGGATCAAAAATGTTAGGCATTCAGGCACATCCTGAATTTCCAAAAGCATATGATCGCTTGCTGATGGAAATGCGGCGAAATGTTATTGGAGACAAAATTGTAAACAGTGGAATTCGAAGTTTGGAAAAAGAAATTCACAAAGAATTGATAAAAGATTGGATAATGAACTTTGTTCAAAATACCTCAGAAATGAGCAATGGTGATTCCTAATTTATGAAACAGATTGAACCACAGCAATTCTCGCTATTAACAAAAAATCTATATGATACCTATTCAAGCAGCGGA
>JBGTQJ010000072.1:0-42315 GCA_041941305.1 Saprospiraceae bacterium | reverse complement strand
TCTTTGATGACATTGATAGTTGACTTTTTTGGTCAACCTATTTTAGGCACGGACACCCCAGCAACCAGTACCCAGCAACCAGTACCCAGCAACCTAATACTGCTCCCTTTCATTTGGAAAATCTCCACTTTTTACATCTGCTATGTAGCTTCCTACTGCGCCCTTAATTTCGTCAAACAATTCTAGGTAACGGCGAAGAAAGCGAGGCTGAAAATCCTTGGTAATGCCCAATAGATCATGTGTTACCAAAACTTGCCCATCGGCGTCGGCTCCGCCTCCAATCCCGATTGTGGGAATCACCAAGCTTTCAGAAACTTCTTTTGTTAGTTTGGCAGGTATTTTCTCCAAAACAATGCCGAAGCAGCCCAATGATTCCAGAATTTTAGCGTCTTCTTTCAATTTATTGGCTTCGGCTTCCTCTTTTGCTCGTACCCGATAAGTTCCAAATTTGTAGATAGATTGTGGAGTTAACCCCAAATGACCCATCACTGGAACACCCGCTGAGAGGATTCTTTTGACCGATTCTGCTATCTCTCCGCCACCTTCAATTTTTACGGCATGCGCTCCGGCTTCCTTCATAATGCGTATGGCAGATTCCAGTGCAACTACTGAATTGCCCTGGTAGGAACCAAAAGGCAAGTCGACCACAATCAAAGCCCGTTTTACTGCTCTGACTACGGAGGCCGCATGGTAAATCATTTGATCCAAAGTAATGGGCAGGGTAGTTTCATGTCCCGCCATTACATTGGAGGCAGAATCACCAACCAGGAGCACATCAATTCCAGCTTCGTCCAGAATGCGTGCCATGGAATAGTCGTAAGCCGTAAGCATAGAAATTTTTTCGCCCCGGGACTTCATTGCCTGTAAGACATGTGTAGTTACTCTTTTGACTTCTTTTTTGACTGCTGACATAATGAGAATTGCAATTTCTTTCCTTCTGCCTGTCGTGAAGAGGTATCGGCAGGATTAGTTAACTAGTTGGTTTTCAGAAAGAAAGATTGGATTAACGAAAAAAGGTTTCGTATCCAAAACTTTGACCTGTCCATATCGTTTAGGTTAGGAAAGCTGCAAGATAGGGAATTGTAGGAATGTTTAAACAAAAAGATAGATTGTTATCTAACTTACAATCATGTATCCAAATACATGTACAATAACACTTTTAATTATACTTTTGCGGCATGAAAACTAAAAGCATGAAAAATAACTGGATTTTTTCGATTGTTTTGTTCACATTTTTCCTGGGAGCATGCAGCAATGATTTGAATTTGACTGAAGATTGGACAGATATTCCCGTAGTCTATGCATTATTGAACAAAAATGATGAAACACATTATGTAAGGGTTGAAAAAGCATTTTTAGATCCTTCAACAGATGCCTTTTTATTGGCTCAGGAACCAGATTCTATTTATTACAATAATGTCAGTGTTGCCTTAGAGCGAGAAAGTGATGGCAAACAGTTTCAACTGGAAAGAATAGATGGCAATTTGGTTGGCTTACAAAAAGACGATGGGGTATTTGCAAACAATCCAAATTACTTGTATAAAATTGATGCTTCTGATTTGGATTTTCAAAGTGGGGAGAAAATTAAATTGATTTTGAACAGGGGAGATCAATTACCTCTTGTAACTGCTGAAACTACAGTTTTGGGCGATATGGTGCTGGCCTCTCCTTCTGCCAATCCACCTTTGCTGCCAAAATTGGATTTTCAATACAACCTGCTTGAAGACATTCGAATGAATGTTCCAGATGAGGCTTCAATCTTTGATGTTCGTTTAATCATTCATTACAAGGAATTTGAATTTGCAGATCAGGCAGGAACATTAATGGATAAATCACTGGAATGGATTTGGTCAGAAGATTCTCAACGAAGACAAGAGAATGATAAATTTATTAAGGAAGAAGTGCAAGGCCTTGAATTTTTTGATTTCCTTAGCACCAGCCTGGAACATAGTGAAGCCATCGGCCGCTTCTTTATAGGCTTTGAAGTAATTGTCACTGCGGCAGGAGAAGAGTTGGCTACTTTCTTTGATATTCGGAATGCAAACACAGGTTTGACCAGTAATCAGGAATTGCCTTTTTATACCAATCTTTCTGAAGGTAGGGGCATTTTCTCTTCAAGAAATCAATTTAGATTGAATGGTTTGGGCATTTCTCCAAGAACCCTCGACTCTTTGAGAAATGGGATTTATACCAATACGTTAAATTTTCAATAAAATAAGTAGGGTAAGCGCAAGATTAAGGTCAAGAGATATTTTGACCAATGAAAATTAAAATGAAAATCAAAATATAGGAGTTAGACTATTTTGATTTTCATTTTAATTTTCATTTTGATTTTCATTCCTGGAATGTGGTTTATGGAGGGTCGAAATCTTCTTCCTAATCGGTGAAATTAAAAAAGCCCCATGAACATATCCAGGAGGCTTTTTTAATTGAAAAAATATTTTTTAAAAATCAATAGAATAGCCACTGGAATGGTAATCAATTTCCACTGTGATTTTGGCTATTTATGATATTGACCTTCATGTATTATTGTTTTACAAAAACATTGCGAATACTTCCGTTCTCATTTTTTAATACCAAATAATAAGTTCCTGCACTCCAATTTCCAACTTCCACATTGAACTCATTTTGCCCTTCAAAGGTTTCCAATTTGGATTCATAAACGACTTGCCCAGCTAGATTGAGCACCTGAACTTGACTGATGCCCTCAAAATCAATTGATTGGAAATTGATCCTTAAATGGTCACTAGCTGGGTTTGGCGCAAGTATTAGTTTACCAAAAGGTTGAGCCTGTGTAATGGTTATTCCACCATCGGCATTGGAGCCCGGAGTGATCAAATTATTAGGATCATCTCTAATGATTTCGACAAAATTGTCGGAAAGATCAGAGCATTGATTGGAAATAGCTACATCTGTAAGGATGTCACCTGTCTCTGCCAGGAGCCCACCGGTATATGCAATCCCCCAAACTCTGCAAACCCCCTCACCAGCTCCCTCAAAATCAAAAGAAGGATCGTCAAAGAAGCCAAGGATTTCATTATTATCATCAGTGACTACAAATTGGAATTTCGAATTGCTGACATCCGTTGTTACAAAATTGACGATATCCGCAATTCCATCATTGACTTCAACCGTGACGGAAGTTTGCCCATCATCTGTTGCGATTGTTCCAGCATCTGGTATTGATTTATGAACCGTAATGAAATTGGATGAAAGGGCATAACACTCTGTTGAAAGTGCGGTAGTGAAAATGTTTTGCCCCTGGAAAATGGATAATACCCCTGTCATATCCAAACCATAAACATGGCAGGTACCTGGATTACTATCTTCGAAATTGTAGAGATTGAAACCAATGACATCCAAAAGGATTCCATTTTCGTCCGTTATCAAGTAACGGTAATCATTATTCAAAGAAGTGGTATTAAAAAATCCTACAAAATTAGGGACGCCATCTCCTACACAAATAAATAGCTCACTTCCTGAAGGAGAGAAGATGGTAGCAGCATCCACCTCAGTTTTATTGATTTCAATATAATTGGATGATAATTCAAAACAATCATCTGAAAGAGGATCCAGACCAGCAATATCGCCTGGTTGAATTGTCAAATGACCTGTATAGGAAAGTCCCCATACCCGACAAACGCCTCCTGAGAAGTCCTCAAAATCAAAAAGAATATCATCCATCACTTCCAGAATTTCATTGTTCTCATCAGTGACAATGAATTGGTATTGTGCAAAAGAAAAACTTCCTGTAATGAAGGCAATCACATCCTCCTGATCGTCATTAACACAAATATCTACCACATCACCCTGGTTGGACACAATTACATCACCATTTGGCAAATCTCTAATGACTTCAATGCTATTATTGGATAAGGCATAACAGGCATCGGAAAGCGTAGCCTGCGAAATGTCATCGCCTACTTGGGCCAATAAATTTCCGGAATAGGAAACCCCCCATACCTGATTGATGCCTATACCATCATTTTCAAAATCGTAAAAATCCTCAGTTAGAATATTGGTGATTACATTTTGGTTGTCAGTAATTATGTATGTGTAATTGTTGGTGGAAGCATCGCTCGTAGTGGTAAAGTCAATTAAGTTTGGATTGCCATCTCCAGGACAAAGGTAAATCTGGTCCTCACCTAAATTAGTAGCAACATCACCTCCTTCCACAAAGGTTCTTCTCACTTCAATAAAGGTATCTGAGATATCATAGCAATCATCGGAAAGCAAAATATCGTCCAGGTTTTCGCCTACAATTCCGGTAAAGTTTCCTGTAAATGAAACCCCCCATACTCTACAGATGCCCTCGTCCACCTGGTCAAAGTCTTTTAAGTTTACTGGACCAAACTCTAATATCTCATTGCTCTCATCCGTAATGACATAGAAATAAGGAATATTGGCAGCTCCTGGGGCAGCAAAAATGACCAAATCAGGCGTGCCATCTCCTGCGCATACATCAACCTCCGATTCTGCGGAAATGGTAAAGAGGGAACCCCCTTCCGGCGTCATATGAAAAACATCTACCCAATCTGAAGACATTTCAAAACAATCATCCGAAATAGCCGTAACAAAAGGATCTTCTCCTGGTTGAATGGTTAAACTTCCAGAATAACTGACTCCTAAAACTGCGCTAATGCCTTCTCCTAGTCCATCAAAATCATAACTGTCTCCAGTAATGATGTCGACAACCAAAAAATTAATGTCCAATATGAGGTAAGCATATTTGAGGTTTGAAGCTCCTTGGTTTTGGAAAGCAATTACATCAGCTTTTCCATCTCCCGGGCAGGTATAAACGGGATTATTTCCTGAAACGGTAGATACAGAACCTGCTCGGGCTTCATCTCTAATTACCGTGATGTAATTGGAAGAAATATCAAAACAATCATCCGATACATCATCATCTCCTAGAAATTGACCTTCGATCAAAATAAAATCCCCTGTATAAGCAACAGAATAAACCCTATAATTTCCAATGGCTGCGTTATTGAAATCAAAGGAATCGTTGCCTGCATTTACAATATTGACTACCATCTTGTTTTCGTCTGTAATAACAAAAACCGTATTTGAATTGGAAACACCAGTCGTGACAAATTGAATAACATCTGGGTTGCCATCAGCGCAGGAATACAAAAGATCATCACCGCTTGGTGTACTTATCGTTCCTCCATTGGGCGTTTCCCGAACCACTTCAATGTAGTTTTCTGAAATCTCCCAACAGTCATCTGCTAATATTGCTTGATTGATATTGAATCCTGTTTGACCCAGGAAATCTTTTACATAGGATATACCATATATCCTGCAGATTCCAGCAGGTGCTCCTTCAAAATCAAAACTGTTTCCGGTGGGTAGTGCCAGTATCTCTCCATTTTCATCGGTAACAGCAAAAGTGTAGTTGGCTGTAGAACCGCTGGAAGTCGAAAAGTTGACAATGTCTGCAACCCCGTCTCCGGGGCATGTGAAAATTTGGGTAGTACCGTCATCCAAAGAAACAAAACTTCCGTTGGGTTCGCTGCGGAGCACTTCTATATAGTTGTCTGAAAGGTCATAGCAATCGTCTGTGATGGCATTTGAAAATATGTTTTCTCCTATAGAGATAATGACATTTCCCACGAATGCCATACCATATATCCTACAAGTCCCCACAGGTGCAGTTTCAAAATCTAAATAATCCCCGTATTCAATTGCCCAAAAATTGTCATTTTCATCAGCGATGACATAAGCGTAAAATAAATTAGAAGTATTAAACGATTCAAACCCAATGACATTAGAAACTCCATTTCCTACACAAACATGCGCAAAAGTGGAACCATCGGGTCTTGCAACATTACCTCCGTTTGGTTCATCTTTTGTAACGGAAACAAAATTATCAGAAAGGTCATAACATCCATCGGAAAGCACTGTATTATTAATGTCTTCACCAACTAAAACAGTAAAGTTATCCGTATAACCTACTCCATATACGCGGCAAGTTCCAAAAGGAAAGCCATCAAAATCGTATTCATCATCTGTAGAATCTAATATTATCCCATTATTATCTGTTATAATATACGCATAATTATTGGCAGCCTGACTATCATTTGAAAAGGAAAGAACGTCAGGGTTTCCATCTCCTGGGCAAAGGTAGGTTTCGGTATCTCCATTTGATAGGCTGACATTGCCTCCGTCAGGTACGATTTTGTTGATGGTAACAAAGTTAACAGAGATGATCCAGCAAAAGGACTGAAAGTCTCCATCGAAAATATTCTCACCAGTGGGTACTGTAACAAAACCAGAATTGGATACGCCCCATACGCGACAGGTTCCTGGGACTCCATTTTCAAAATTGTATTTATTGCCCCAAAAATGATCGATAATAATATTATTGGCATCTGTGACTACCCATACATATCCTGCTGCCCAGGTATTGGGTTTGAATTTTACAACATCATCATCTCCGTCTCCAGGGCATGTGGTCACTTCAGTGGCACCTCCTGTGGTAGAGACAGAAGTTAGGAGACATTGGGCATTAGTTTGGGTAAAGGAAAAAATAAACAAAGCACACAGGGATAGAGCATTGGCATAGTTCTTAAAATTCATGGAACCAAATTTTTAACGGGACTCTGGACGCTCAATATCAGGCGTTCTTAGCTAGCGGAATTTACTTTTGAGTTTTGAAAATTGATGAGGCAGGTGTCTATACAGAAAAATAAACGCGCGATGAACAAAGAATAATTGGGGAGATTGAATTGTTACGCACCTTGCTTATTCGTCATTCAAAAATTCTGATTCAAGTTCCCACAGTCCATGTTTCATTAAGTGTTAATATTTAAACTTTGCAAATATATAGGATTCAGTGCTAGTTTTCAGGAGTTTTTGTAGAATTTTATTCAAACTCGTCAATCACTTATCAGATGATCGTATGGATCAACCACTTTTTTCTCCTCTTCTTATGAAAATTCTTCCTTTGTCGAAAATAGAGCTTCAATCGACGACAGAACTCGCAAAAGACCAAAATTCCCTGCTACTTGCTACCTTTTCTAATGAATTAATCACCAGATTTTATAGGTCTCTTCTTTAGAATTTATTTTGAGCCCTTATTATCAAAGGTGTCAACAAACTGAACAAAATGAAATTATCCCATTTCTCTTTCGCCACCTTGATGGTCGCTTTGGTTTTTACTGCTTGTAATATTGAAAATTATGAAGAGGGAAAAGACAAAGTATCCATTAAAATTGAAGATGAAACTGGAAACAACAAAGTGGACATCAAAATTGAAAACAAGGAAGATGTCAAAGAGGCATTTAATAAACTGGAAGAGGCATTGAAAAATGTCAATATTGACGTGAATATTGAAGATGAAAATGGAGAAGCTATCACGCCGGTTGAAGCGCGAGATTTGCAAAAAGTTTTGCCAAAAAAAGTAGCTGGTCTTAAAAAAGAGGAAAGTGAAGCGAGCGGCGGAGGTGCTTTTGGACTAAATGTAGCTGCCGCCAATGCCAAATACGGAGAAGGCAATGAATATGTAGAGATTAGCATAGTGGATGGAGCAGGTGTTGGCAAACTCATCTCAAGAATTGGAGATATTGCCAACCTTGAGGTGGATAAAACCAGAAGAGATGGTGGTTTTGAACGAACAACTACCTTGCATGGGCATAAGGTTCTCGAAAAATACAACGCTGACCAGGATTTCTACGAATTGGTGGCTTCTATCAATGAACGATTTTTGGTAGCGATTAAGGGAAAAAATGTATCACAGAGAAGAATTAAATGGGCATTTGATGATATTCAGGAAGATTTGATGGATTTGGAATAAACTGTTGTGGGTTGGTCGGTTTTCTGTTGTGGGGTTAGCCCAGAAAATGCACAAAGCATTTTCTGGGCTTTTTTTATGATAAGATGTAGTAATTTTATTCCTCCGTTAAACGAAATATTGAACAAGATGAAAAACCTGATATTTCTTTCCTTGTTGGTCTTTTTTCTTTCCAATTGCAGCAACCCTGAAGTGGAAGAGCTGGAAACGAGGCTATTTATAAATACGAAAATTTGGACGGGTACTGAGGAGCCTTCTTTTTCCTATTGGGTATTGACTAAAGGTGATAAAATTGTTGCAGTTGGTTCAGAAGAACAAAACCCGCCAGTTGCAGATGATACCTTAGATTTGGGAGGTCGTTTGATGGTGCCTGGATTTAATGATTCCCATGTTCATTTTGCGTCTGCTGGCCATTTATTGCTGGGTATCAATCTTTTAGATGTCAATGATGAAGCCAGCCTGGTACGGGAATTGAAGGGAGCGACAGAAAGGTTGCCAAAAGGGAGTTGGATTACCCGAGGGGATTGGGGCGCTTATGCAGCCTGGGGTGTGGGTTCTGAAGGGAATGCGGAAGAAAGAACCGAGGTGTTTTCGCCAAATCGTCAAATGATAGATGCCATCACCACTGAGCATCCGGTTTTGGTGACCCGGTTTGACAGATCTGAGGGATTGGCAAATGCATTGGCATTGGCATATTTAGGTATTGAATCTGAGACGGGGATTTTAGTTCAGGAAGCATTGAAAGAGGCTTTGGATAAGATTCCAGAAAAATCATTTGAAAGAAAATTGGCGGAGAGTCGAAGGGCATTGGCAGAATGTCGGAAGTGGGGAGTGACTACAGTGCAGGATATGTCGCCTTTGGACAGAGTGGATGTGTATCGGCATCTTCAGGAAAAAGGAGAATTGACATGTAGAATCAACTTTAGCCCTAGTAGGTTGATTGAGTACAAAAACATGGCAGAAAAGGGATGGGTCATTGATTGGAATGCTCCTGGTGGACCTCAACCTGCAGGCGATGACTGGATTTCTTTTGGAACCATCAAAACCCATATAGACGGAATTATGGGCGCAAGGACGGCCCGATTTTTTCAACCTTACAATGATAACCAACTCGAAAGCCCAAACTGGCGTGGCGGTTGGCGCGAATTTTCAGAAGATATGCCCAGTTTTAAACAAATGTTGCTTTCGGCAGATAGTGCTGGCATTCAATTGCGGGTGCATGCCATAGGTGATGAGGCCAATCATATTCTGTTGGATGTTTTGGATACATTAGATTATTACAATGGCCCCAAGGATCGCCGTTTTCGATTGGTACATGCCCAGGTGATTGGTTTGGATGATTTTGAAAAATTTAAGGGACGAAAGATCATTGCCGAAGTACAGCCTTATCACGTCACTGATGATATGCGCTGGATGGAAGAGAGAATTGGCTATGAGCGCTGTATGGGAGCTTATGCATTTAAGACCCTGGTGGAAAATGATTGCATTCTGTCTTTTGGTTCAGATTGGCCAGGCACCAATGCCTCCTATTATCCAATCAATCCGCTTATGGGCTTGTATGCGGCAGTAACCCGACAAACTGTAAATGGAATGCCGGAAGCAGGTTGGTTTCCCGAGCAAAAATTGTCCCTGGAAGAAGCATTAAAGGCTTACACCTGGGGTGCTGCATTTGGCGCATTTGAAGAAAAGTCCAAGGGCATCATCGAAGCAGGCAAATTGGCAGACTTTACCGTACTGGATATAGATTTGTTTAACACAGAGCCGAAAGAGTGGTTGGAAGGCGAAATTGCCTATACGATTGTCGGCGGAAAGGTGGTCTATGAAAAAAAATGACTTTTATTTTTCAATTTGATAAACCAATCCTAAAATTTGACAATAGCGAACAAAAAAGTATTTGAAAAAATATCATTATTGCGGTTCCTTGATGTTTGAAAGATGCAAAGTCTGAGCGTTTGATAATGACCCACCCGAATATTTGCTTTCAAATGCTCATTGTTTGACTCCTGATCTATCTCAAACTCAATGTTTATCATGCGCTCGTTTTCTCAAACAAACAAATTCTCAAACTCTCAAAATATGCGTAACAAAACCAAGTACACTATTCTTTTTTTTATATTCTTTGCCAATTTATCCTTTGGACAACAACATTTTTGGAAAGCAATACCTGAAAGCCAAATAGTTGCTGAAGATGCAGAAAGGCAAATTATTCCTTTGAACTATATTACCTATCAGGCTGATTTTCAGTCAATAAAACAGTTGTTACTGAATGCGCCAATGCGGTTCTCACCAGAGGCAGCTGAGCAAGATTTGATTTTGACATTGCCAATAGCGGATGGAAGCTTCGAGCACTTTAAAATTGTTGAAGCACCCACCATGCATGCTGATTTACAATCTAAATTTCCGGAAATCAGATCTTTCGCCGGAAAAGGAATTGAAGATCCAACAGCTTATCTGCGCTGTGGATTCTCGCCAAAAGGCTTTCATGCGATGATTCTCTCTGGTCAACACAGTACTGCGTATATAGATGTTTACGCAAAAGGGACGACGGAATACTATATTTCTTATTTCAAAAAGGATTTTGTCAGGCAAGATGGAGCCGTAATGTCTTGTGGGGTCCCTGCACCAACTAAGGCAGCATCACTAAAAATTGATCAACCAGTTCCCGATATTACTTCTTATAATTCGGAATCTCCCAGTGATTGTCAATTGAGAACCTATCGTTTGGCTTTAGCTTGTACGGGTGAATATGCCACTTTTCACGGCGGAACAATAGATGATGTCATGGCTGCTTTTAATGTTGCGATGACAAGAGTGAATGGAGTCTATGAAACTGATGCGACGATAACCATGGAGATGGTGCCAAATAATGATCAATTGATTTACCTCAATGCAGGATCCGATCCTTACTCTAATGGAAATGGAGGTACCATGCTGGGACAAAATGTAAGTACCTGCAATTCAGTTATCGGACAAGCCAACTATGATATTGGACATGTGTTCAGTACCGGAGGTGGAGGTGTAGCTGGCTTGGGGGTAGTATGCTCTAATAATAATAAAGCACGCGGAGTTACTGGTTTACCTAGTCCTATCGGGGATCCATTTTATGTTGATTACGTATCTCACGAAATGGGACATCAATATGGAGGTAACCACACTCAAAATAATAGTTGCAATCGAGTCAATGCAGCTGCTATGGAACCAGGCAGTGCTTCTACCATCATGGGTTATGCTGGAATTTGTCCTCCCAATGTGCAAAACAACAGTGACGATCATTTTCACGCCTATAGTCTTTCAGAAATTGACAATTTCGTATTAAACGGTAATGGAGGTACTTGCCCGGTTACAACTCCACTTGTCAATAATGCTCCTACCGTAACTACAGATCAACCTACCTATCAGATTCCAATTTCTACACCTTTTGCCCTTACAGGAATTGGCGAAGATGAAGATGGGGACGTGCTCACCTATTGCTGGGAGCAGATGAATAATGAGGTTGCTTCCATGCCTCCTAGTCCCACTAATACAGGCGGACCGGCTTTTCGTTCGATTAGTCCACATGTCTCTCCAACGCGATATTTTCCAAATATTGATGCCATAATAAATAACCAAACACCCACCTGGGAGGTACTTCCTAGCGTAAGCCGTAATATGGATTTTCGATGTACAGTGAGGGATAATTCACTAGGTGCAGGATGTCAGGCAATTACAGATGTGGATGTGAATACCCATGCGAATGCCGGACCTTTCCTGGTACTATCTCCCAATACAGCCGATATTATGTGGCAAATTGGTGCAATTGAAACAGTTAACTGGGATGTTGCGAATACAGATCAGAATCCCGTCAATTGCCAAAATGTGGATATTGTTTTGTCCTTGGATGGAGGATATACCTATACCGTTCTGCTTGCAGAGCAAGTACCCAATACAGGTTCTCACGATATTTTAGTGCCCAACAATTTGACCGACCAGGCGAGGGTACAAATCATTTGTTCAAACAATATCTTTTTTGATATCTCTGACCAGGATTTTTCAATAGTCGAACCTCCTGCCCCTACATTTTTCATGGATATCGATCCACAAAGTCAGGATGTTTGCCAGTCAGAGGATGCTAGCTATTCTATTGAATTGGCAGCAGTTTTGGGTTTTGATGAGGAAATCATTTTTACAGCGACCAATGTTCCAGCAAATGTGACCCTTGCCTATTCCAATAATCCTACGACTCCTCCAGGAACTGTTGATATCATCTTTGGCAACTTATCTGAATCAACTCCAGGGACTTACTTGATAAGCATTGATGCCACCTCTTCCTCCGTAAATCGTACTTTAGAAGTGGAATTGATCATCACTGGTGATGTAATTGAATTTGCCGAAAACCACAGCCCGGCAGATGGAGAGGCGGGCACCATTCCCAATCCTCAACTTTCCTGGGATGCAGTTTCACAGGCTTCTTTTTATTTTGTTGAAATTGCAGATGGTCCGGACTTTTCAAATATCATCGAATCTGCATCCGTCAACACTACGAGCTACCAGCCCCAAAATTTGACGGGAGCTAATGTCGTTTTCTATTGGCGGGTCAGTGCAAGCAATATGTGTAGTGAGGGTACAACCTCTGATGGCATAGCCTTTCAAACAGGTGGTTCAAGCTGTCAAACCTTTTCAAGCCCCAATCTTCCTTTAGAAATTCCGGATACAGACTCAGGAGATTTTATTACCACACTTGATATTGACGATGATTTTTTGATTACTGATTTAAATACTTCTTTCGATATTCAACATACCTGGGTTGGAGATTTGAGGGTGACCCTGGAATCTCCTGATGGCTCTGCTGCTGTTATCTTTGATCAACCAGGATTTCCAGCATCCAATTTTGGTTGCGATGGCGATAATATCGAAGCGACCTTCGACGATGATGCTTTTGCAACTGCTGATGATTTTGAAAATACTTGTGAAGGAAGTGCTCCAACCATACAAGGGGATTTTCAACCTTTGGATGCTTTTTCCATTTTTAATGGAGAAAATGCAATGGGCACCTGGACTTTAACTGTTTTTGATGCATTTGCTGAGGATGGAGGTTCGGTAAATGGTTGGGATTTGGAATTGTGTACCAGTATAGCGACTGCTGAACCCATTTTGACCAACGAATTATTTACGGTAATTGTGGGCGCTTCCAAGGCAATTGACAATACTTACTTGTTTGTTGATGATGCTGAACCCGTGAATGTTCGTTACACTTTGTTGTCCTTACCAGAAAATGGAGTTTTAAAACTAAATGGAAATACCTTGGCTATTGGCGATCATTTTAGCCAAAAGGACATCGATGATTTGTTGTTTGAATATGAGCATGATGGTTCAAATACAACTTCTGATAGCTTTCTCTTTGATGTGTTGGGATCAGATGATGGCTGGCTCCATGCCAATGAATTTTTAATCAATATTATTCAGGACGACCTTGGAGGTCTAGCTGTTTTGGATAATGATATTGATTGTAATGATGCCAATAATGCCCAGATTACTGCTTTGCCATCTGGTGGTACGATGCCATATGAATACAGTATTGATGGTATTAATTTTCAACTAGATAATGTCTTCCCAAATCTTTCAGGGGGTACTTATTCCGTTATTATTCGAGATGCAAACGGTTTTGAAATAACAACAAATAGTTTGACTGTTACCAATCCTCCACTGCTAAATATAGATGATGCAAGTGTCAATAATAATGACATAACCGTCACAGCTAGCGGTGGTACTGGAAACCTTACCTACAGCATCAATGGAATTGATTTTCAGGATAGCAATGTCTTTGCTGACCTGGATAATGGCATTTACACCATCACTGTTATTGATGAAAATGGCTGTACCACTGAAGGTTCAGCCATTGTGGCTGTTGATGATTTGTTGGTGAATGTAGTATTATTGAATGGCATATCCTGCCATGGAGAAACCGATGCCAATGTGCAGTTTACAGCTGCTGGGGGCATTCCACCTTATGAATATTATCTTGGAAATGAGGATCAAATGGATCCTTTCTTCCAGGAGGTTGGACCCGGTACTTATATTGTCAAAGTAGTTGACTCAGAAGGAAATGAGAGTTTTGGAAATACCCTTACCATAATAGAGCCTGATCCATTGATAGGGACTGAAAGCATCGTAGATTATGACCTGACCATTACAGCCCAAGGTGGAACACCTCCTTACATGTATAGTATCGGTGGTGGTGATTTCCAACCTGAAAACGTATTTTTAGTTACCCAAAGTGGCTCATACAGTGTGTACATACAGGATGCCAATGGATGTATGGTGGAATTAGAATTTACATTGCTCATTGACGAATTGGCAGGGACTTCTGCAATTGTTCAGGGAATTTCCTGTCAGGGTGAAGAAGATGCCATTATTGAATTGATTGTAGCAGGAGGTGTTCCGCCCTACCAGTATAGTTTGGATGGTGTGACTTTTCAAGATGATAATGTATTTACCAATGTACCACCAGGCGTTTACCTTCCTGTGATTATGGATTCCGGGACCTCCATATCAGTTTCACCTGTTTCCATAGTAGAACCTGATCTCATTTTTGTGTCAACCAATGTCAATTTGGGCTATAATGTAACCATTTCAGCAATGGGCGGAACAGGGGATTTTATGTACAGTATTGATGGAGGTATGACCTGGCAATCCAGCAATATGTTTACTGTTTTTGCCAATGGATCCTATGATGTGCTGGTACAGGATGAAAATGGATGCGCGGGCATTGGCTCGTTCGAGATTGATGTTGAAGCACTTGGCATTGAAGCTGTAATTTTAGATCCTATTTCCTGCAATGGGGAAAATGATGGAGAGATTTTAGCCACTTCAAGTGGAGGTATTCCTCCTTATTCTTACAGTTTGAATGGAAGTACGTTTATGCCAAATGGGTTTTTTGATAATTTAGAACCAGGCACCTACACAGTTGAAATGATGGATGCCGGCGGCAATACCTTGCAAGCACCACCAATTATCCTGGAAGAGCCAGATCCATTAACGGCAACAGTTGATGTGGTATTCAATAATGCAACTGTGACCCCAACAGGCGGTACGCCTCCTTATTTATATGCGCTGAATGGAGGTTTTCTGCTTCCCGATAGTATTTATCAGAATTTGGCGAATGGTTCCTATGAAGTTGAAGTATTTGATGCCAATGGCTGTACAACTACGGTTAGCTTTACAACCAATGTCATCATCAATGCAACCATTTTGATCGAAAATCCATTATGCACAGATGATGAAAATGGAAGCATTTTGGTTTCAAATGTGGTGGGAGGGACTCCACCTTTTATTTTTCAGTTAAATAATAATCCTGCCGTCAATAATCCCTTATTTGAAAACCTTCCTGCTGGAAATTATAGTTTATTAATCACCGACCAGGCAGGTAATGAATATATTATAGATGACCTTACATTGACCAATCCACCAGCTTTGATGTTGGATACGGAATTGGATGTTAACAACTTGACCATCAATGCTTCCGGCGGTACAGATCCACTACAATACAGTATAGATGGTGGTATGACCTTTGGTGATGAAAATGTATTTAACGATTTACCAAATGGAGATTACAATGTTGTAGTGATGGATGCGAATGGCTGTACTCTTGAAGATGTGGTGAATGTAAATGTAAGTCCTGTCAATGATTTAAAATTTGATTTGCTCTTTGAAATCAATCCAAATCCTGGCAATGGATTCCTTGTGTTAAAGATCCATCAGCAAACCAATAGGGAATTGGCGGTTTTGGTTTATGATGCTGCGGGTAGAATGGTTTTTGAAAAGGAATATTTAAAAAATTCGCCCCAATTTGAGACTTCAATAGACTTGACGGAATTTGCTGAAGGAACTTATCAGGTGTTGGTTTCAGATGGGGAGATTCGTGGATTGAAACAATTGGTGATTTTGAAATAGAAGTTGGACCGCTTTGCTGTCAGACGCCAGGCCAAATCTGGTAAATCTGACGTATGGCAGCAAAGCGGTCTTTTATCCGAGTAATTATTATCCAAAAACTGCCCTTAGTGCCCCATCCAACTTTTCCATTTCCTCCAAGGTTCCGGTACTCACCCGGCACCAATTGGTCAAAGGTGGAAAGGGTCTTCCAATTCTAACACCCTGACTCATCACATCCTGAATCAAACCCTCAATTTGCCTTCCGGACTTAAAAAAGACAAAATTGGCGTGAGAGTTGACATAGGGCAAGTCCAGATCCTCTAAGGTTTTGCAAAGCATCTTTTTGGCTTCAGTATTTTTATTTAAGCTGAATTGATAAAACGCTTCATCTTGCCAGGCAGCTTTGGCTGCGTGAATGGCCAACATATTTGGAGCAGCTACGATGTTTTTCTTTAGACGAGCGATGATATCGGGTCGTGAAATGAGATAACCTATTCGAATTCCTGCCAAACCATATACTTTTGAAAAGGTGCGACTGACAATGACATTCATTCCTTTTTTAACCAATTCCACCATAGAAGGATAATTCGGTTCTGTGATGTAATCAAAATAAGCTTCATCTGAAAAAACGACAGATTTGTGGGAAATGGAATCGCAAAATCTGGCGAATTGTTCAGGTGGCAAAAGTGTACCAGTGGGATTATTGGGATTGCAAACAAACACTAGTTTGGTGCCCATTGTAATCCGCTTTTCCATTGCATCCAGGTCATGTTGTAAATCCTCCGTCAAAGGGACTCTGTGGATATAGGCTCCAAACTGTTCTGCATAGGTCAATAAAGCTTTGAAGACGGGATCCGCAGCTACAATTTCACCCCGATTTAGTCCGTATGTTAATCCGGTTATTCTTAAGCCTTCAGTAGATCCTGCAGTCAACAATACCTGATCTTCAGCGACTTCAAATTTATTGGCTATCATTTTTATCAAATCTCCTTGAAAAGCAAAAGGATAGCGGCAAACCTGATCATAAGCATTCGTCATTGCAGCTCTTACTTTTTGAGAAGGTCCATAGGGGTTTTCATTCGAACTTAGTCTGATGACTTCCTGTGGACCGGTGGGGGCTTGTTCACCGAGAATGGAAGAAACTTCAGGACTTGCAAGACCTTTGAAATTTCCTAAAATGGTAGCCGCTCCAGTCATACCTGAAAGGCGTAGCCATTGTCTTCTGTTTAAGTTTTTCATTTTGATGAGAGTTTTATGAGTTTGAAGGTTCGGCGATTGGAGTTGGTTTTACATTCAAGAATGATCTTTCGAAAGGTAAAGAAATTCTAGGAATCGTTTCATATTTGCCAACAAGTCTAATTTTTAATTATGCAGATATATTCGAAAGAAGCTGTTGCAGCTATACATTCAGAAAACTTTTCCTTCCTGGAAATTGAAGAACAAAATCATGTACTAACTATCAGGTTTGACAGAGCCAATCGAAAAAATGCATTGCATCCTCAAATGTTGAATGAAATAGCCTTTGCCATGCAATATGCCCATTTTGAGCAGTCAATCTGGGCAGTTGTTATTGAAGCAAAGGGCAGTGTTTTTTGTGCAGGAGGTGATTTAAAGGCAATGGCTGGTATTATTGAACCCAATGACTCAAGCATTCCCAAACCTGAGGAAGAACTGCTCCTCAACGAAATTTTAAGTGGTTTGTACAAGCCGCTGATAGTTAAGGTTACAGGGGATGTTTACGCAGGAGGATTTATGTTTTTAGCAGGCGCTAATTTCGTGGTAGCTGCAGATCATGTGCGGTTGGCTTTACCAGAAGTAAAACGAGGGATTTATCCCTTTCAGGTGATGGCTGCCCTGCTCAATGTGATGCCGGCTCGCAGGGTGATTGATTGGTGTATCAGGGGCTATGATTTGCCTGTTCAAAAAGCTTTGGAATATGGTTTGGTGACCCATGTCTGCAAAACAGAAGCAATCAATGAGGCTGTTGCTATTATTTTAGATGATTTAAGACAAAATTCCCCCACTGCAATTCGTTTGGGCCTGGAAGCATACTCCCATATCCGACCAGGCAAAAGTGAACACCAGTATTTATTGGCAATGCTGAAAAAAGCGATAAAAAGTAAAGATGGGCAGGAAGGTTTGGCAGCATTTAGAGAAAAAAGAAAACCGAATTGGATTGGGGAATAAAAAAGAAAAATATGTAGGGCAACCTGCTAAATTGAATTGCTAACACCATTTGACTTTGCTCCATTCTTGGCACAATGGTATCAGCAATGCCCAGCACCCAGCACCCAGAACCCAGCAACAAGTATCCAGCCAACCAGCACCTAAACAAATAACTTCATTTCCTATATTTACCAAAAAACAAAACCTAAAACCCCTTCCATATTATGAAAATACTAGAAACCAAAAGACTTATAATCTCGGAGTTTACATTGAAGGATGCTCCTTTTGTATTGAAACTGCTAAACACACCTACCTGGTTAAAGTACATTGGAGATCGAAAAGTGAAAACACTGGAAGACGCCGAAAAATATATTTCAGAAAAGCTCATCAAAAGTTATCAAACCAATGGTTATGGCTTGTTTTTGGTTGCTTTGAAAGAAGGGAATGCATCAATCGGGATGTGTGGCTTGGTCAATCGGGAAGACCTGGATGATGTGGATATTGGATTTGCAATGCTGCCGGAATATGAAAGAATGGGATTCGGTTATGAATCAGCGTCTGCTGTAATAAATTATGCAAGAAGCAATTTGGATTTAAAACGAATCGTAGGGATTACGGTACCCGAAAATTTGAGTTCCATCAAATTACTGGAGAAAATTGGTTTATCTTTTGAGAAAAAACTGGAGTGGGGCGAAGAAGAAGAGGAACTACTACTTTTTGGGTGTAATTTGTAAATTTGTTTAACCTGGTTGTCAAAAACTTCTTTATCGGTTTTACAGATGAGAGGATTTTAAATCCTTAAATTGACAAAAGAGGTAGGATTCAAAATCCAATCAGTCCACAAATCATTATGGTATTTTAAGCATATCAAACGTTTTTAAAATCAAGTTAACTTCATGAGAAATATCATTGCATTTTCCATTTTGATACTCTCCATACTACTCACTATTTTCTTGTTGAACAGACAACAACAGCTAAAAAAACAACAAGACCAGACGGTTATTCCTGTAGACACCACATCAACTCCAACAAGGTCAACACCTCAAAAACGCAATTTGTCCAAAGCAGAAATAGCTAAAATCAAAACTTTAGATAAATATGCGGACTCTATAACCTATCAACTGATTCCAACCAGCACCATGGAAGTAAGCCCGGGATTTCACAATGAGGGTTCCTATTTTTCTGGGGAATTTAGAAGTGGAGCTACAGGTTTGCCATTATTTGCTGTTAAAACGTATCGGGATTCGGCGCATCACGACGTTTCAAGGGTAAATTATATTTTAAAGAATGGAAAAGTTGTTCGTTCTGAAGAATCCTATTTCTTGAAAGGAAAGGGCTTGGGTGTTGGACAAGCATTTCAGTATTACGATGATAAGGGGCAACATATTGGAACAAAAAACCGTCACATAACCTTTAAAGGAAATTCAGGTGAGCCGGATACTGTAGATGTCCTTTTTAAGGTTTTAGATAAATCCTTTTCCAATCCCAATGAACTGCTTTCTGACCTTATTGATGCTTCATTTGGTAGAGGAGGTTTTGCACTTACTTTTAATGGCATCATTATAGATTCTGCCAATACCTATATCCGAACCCGAACCTTTAATGACCTTTGGGATGCTGATTTTATCGTAAATAATCAGGACAAGACCTTCCAAAGACTAAGTAAGGATCCCAATCTTTATTTAGGCAAAGTGATAATTATTGAAAAAGGTTTGGGACTAGATTTAGAAAAAGGAGGAAGGAAGAATTATTACAATGGCGGGACGCTAGTAGAATAGTATATTTTTTGATCAAAATTGGTTTTACAAGTTATTCAAAAATGGTCAAATGGTTCCGAAAAGATTTGAACCATTTTGAACGACTTTTGAACCACATTGATCAACCATTGAATAACTTTCCACCATTTAAACAAAACCACTCCAACCCCTTATCGTAACTTTATCCCGAATCAATCATTTTCAAATAAATGAAACAAATCCTTTGGGTTTCCCTTTGCATCATTTTCTTTTCTTGCCAAAATGAGGCTGATTATTCCGAAAATCAAAATATTTCAGGTCGATTTGAATTATTGTCTCCAACCCAAACTGGAATTCAATTCCACAATCGAATTGAAGAATCTCCCAATGTAAATCACCTCAACTGGGAAGCTATTTACAACGGAGGTGGAGTAGCAACAGGCGATATCAATAATGACGGACTGGCTGATGTTTTTCTGACCGGAAATCAGGTTGCCGATGCGCTTTATTTAAACAGAGGGAATTTTCAATTTGAAGATATTTCAAAAAGCTCGGGAATTGATACAAAAAACGGTTGGTCAACTGGGGTTTCCATGGTAGATATCAATGGGGATGGTTGGTTGGATATTTACGTAAACCGCAGCTGGTGGGATGTGGATGCTGGTAATGAAGCACAGCGAGCAAATCTATTATGGATAAATAATCAAAACGGGACTTTTTCTGAAAAAGGCAAAGTTTATGGTTTGGATGATATAGGGTATAGTACCCAGGCTTGTTTTTTTGATTATGATTTGGATGGAGATCTGGATTGTTATGTCCTCAATACTCCTTCTCATAATTTGCGTCAAAAATTGCAATATGCTCAAAATCAGGCTTTCCCATATTTCACAAGTGACCACTTATACCAAAATAACGGAAATGTATTTGTTGACGTAACAAAAGAAGCTGATCTCGAATGCTATGCTTATGGCTTAGGCATTGTATCCATGGACATCAATTTTGATGCCTATCCGGATCTCTACATTGCAAATGATTTTGAAAAGCCAGATAGATTCCTCGTCAACAATCGCGACGGTACATTTCGGGATGAAATACACGACCGTTTGAAACATATTTCCCTATTTTCTATGGGAGTGGATGCCGCAGATTTCAACAATGATGGTTATCTGGATATTTCGGTTTTGGATATGCAAACTGCTGATCATTACCGTGCAAAGACCAATATGAAGAGCATGAATGTGAAAGAATTCTGGCGCAATGTGGGCAAGGGCTTTCATTATCAATACATGTCCAATATGTTACAAATGAATCGTGGAGCCGGGTTTTTTAGTGAAATTGGACAATTTGCAGGCATCGCCAAAACAGATTGGAGCTGGTCAATTTTGATGGCAGATTTTGACAATGATTCCTATGCGGATGTTTTTGTGACCAATGGGATCAATAAGGACATCCGCAATAATGATTTTCTACTGGAAATAGAGGGAGATAAGGGTAATGATCTATTGGGAGCATCTCAAAAAGCGCCCTCTCAGCCCCTTGCCAATTACGTCTTTCAGAATAATGGTAACCTGACCTTCGAAGATGTTTCCAGGTCCTGGAATTTGAATCAAGAGGGATTCTCACATGGTGCAGCTTATGCAGATTTGGATTTGGATGGTGATTTGGATTTGGTAGTGAATAATTCCAGTGAACCTGCTTTCGTCTATGAAAATCAAATCCAAAATAATGCGAATTGGCTAAGAATAAAAATAAAGGGTTGGGGGAAGAATACAAGAGGTTTGGGGACAAAAGCCATTGTTCATTTTGGAGGAGAAAAACTATATCAGGATTTGACCAATGTGAGGGGGTTTCAATCTTCCAGTGAAGCTATTTTTCATTTTGGTTTGGGCAAGCACCAGAAAGCAGATACTCTTTTTGTGATTTTCCCCAATGGCAAAATGCATAGATTAAATAATGTAGCTACTAACCAACTGTTGGAATTGGAGTACACCAAAACAAATGATATTGTCAAAGCCTTACCCTATCAAAAACCCTTATTTACCAAATTAGAAGCTGCTCAAACGGGGCTTGATTTTACACATAAGGAAAATCCTTTTGACGACTTTGCGCGAGAAATATTGTTGCCACATCGCCAATCTACTCAGGGACCTTTCATTTCAACAGGAGATGTCAATGACGATAATTTGCAAGACGTCTTTGTAGGAGGCGCCAGTGGACAGGCGGGAATTCTTTTTATGCAAAAGGAAGACGGCAGTTTTAAGGTAAGTCAAAGTAAACCCTGGACAGAAGATGCTGATGCCGAAGATATGGCTTCTGCCTTATTTGATTTTGAAAATGATGGTGACCTGGATTTGTTTATCGTTAGTGGTGGAAGTGAGTATGAACCCCAACATGAAAAATACAGGGATCGATTGTATTTGAATGGTGGGAAGGGAGATTTTAAAAAATCCATAGATGCCCATCCTGACTTCAAAACCAATGGCTCATGCTTAATTGCCGAAGATTACGACCAAGATGGAGATATTGATCTATTTATTGGTGGACATGGTAAGCCAGGGCATTATCCAATGGCAGGGAACTCACACATTTACCTATGGCATAAGCCCTTCGGAAAATTTATTGAATCGACAAATAAGTTTGCTCATGAGTTAAGCAATACCGGAATGGTGACAGATGCAGTTTGGGCGGATTTAGATGGCGATGCTCAAAAGGATTTGGTAGTAGTTGGGGAGTGGATGGCACCCACTATCTTCAAAAATAAAGGGGGATATCTCAGCATTGTAAAATCAAATAATGCCAATATCAAAACAGGTTGGTGGCAAAGCATCCTGGCAGAAGATATCGATAAGGATGGAGATATAGATTTAATATGTGGAAACATTGGCTTGAATAACAAATACAAAGCTTCGGACAAAAAACCTCTTTTGGTTTATGGTAGTGATTTTGACCAAAATGAAACCAATGACGTGGTACTCGCTAAAGTTTCTGAAAAAGGCGTTTTACCAGTACGCGGGCGCGAGTGCTCCTCCGAACAAATGCCTTTTATCTCTGATAAGTTTCCAACTTTTGATGCCTTTGCCAAAGCGACGGTTCCTGAGATTTTAGGAGAAGAAAACCTCAAAGATGCTGTCCATTATGAAGCCAAAGAATCTCGAAGTGGATTATTCAGAAATGATAATGGTGACTTTGAATTTATCCCTTTTCCCAATCTCGCCCAAATTGCTCCAGTAATGGATATGCTAGCAATAGATTTAAATAATGATGACTTGAAAGATCTGATAATCGTGGGCAATCTTTTTGGAGCAGAAGTGGAGACCGTGCGCCATGACGCCAGTAATGGTTTGGTGTTAATCAATAAAGGAAACGCTCAATTTGAACCAATGCCAATGATGGAAAGTGGTTTTTATGTACCCGGTAATGCCAGATCCATCGCCAAAGTGGAAACCCAAAAGGGGGCTTTGATTTTGGTTGGGGTCAATGATAATAAATTGGAAAGTTTTTTAATAGATCCTAACTCAAATTACAAACCATTCTGATGACACCATTGAGTACTGAGGATGATCAAGAAGGGATTATCAGTTGCTAGAAAAAAGGGAATGTGAATTTGGCCATCGTTCTGAAATAACTTTTCGCTGTGGTAAATGTTCTTTTTACAAAAGCCCTTATGATAAAAAGTTACCAATTTAAGCGTCAGTTTCTTTGGCTATTCCTTCCTATTATTTTAATCAGTTCCGTAATCATTGTACAATCCAATCAATTTCAGGAATATGCAGAACTTCTTTCATTGGCCATTACTTTAGATTTAGTAATAGTTTTCCCTTTTTTTTACTGGTTGGCCATCCGAAAATCGAGTATTCCAATAATTTCAATTTTACCTGTATTTGTGTTTTCGATAATTGTGGCTGGATTGATTTTGCCAGCAGCCAATCAAAATTATCTTGCTTACCTGGAATACTCGCTTTTGCCTATTGAATTGTTTTTAGTAGGCTATTTGGTTTTTAAAGTTCGGCAAATTAGAAAAGCTTACAGCAATACAAAAACCGAGGATCTTGGCTTTCCAGAAACCTTGAAATTGAGTTTAGAGAATAGCTTTGGAAAAACCAAAGCCAATGAATTTTTTCAAACAGAAGTATCCCTTTTTTATTATGCCTTTGGAGCATGGAATGTCAAACCCGAAATTCCTCCCAAAGCCACGGCTTTTACTATTTACAAAAAGTCAGCCTATGGAACTGTTATCGCGGTGTTTGTTTTTGTGATGTTACTTGAAACCATAATCCTGCATATCGTTTTGGCAAAATGGAGTCTGGTATTAGCCTGGATTTTGACCAGCTTGAGCATCTATGGCATTTTCTTTCTATTTGGAGATTTTAACGCAATTCGTTCTCGACCAGTTTTAGTGACCAACCAAAAACTAATTATCAGAACTGGTATCCGTTGGTTTCTTGAGGTTGATCTATCAAATATTGAAAGTCTGAAATTCAGCCCCTCCATAGCTGAATTATCAAAGAAAAGGCTCAAAACTGAAGTATTGGGCAGTGCCAATGTGCTTCTTCAGCTAAAAAAGCCTGTCATCGCCAACACTTACTACGGAATCAAAAAAGAAACCAAAACTGTTAGTTTGTTTGTTGATGAACTCGAAAGGTTTCGAAGTTTAATCAACGCATATATTCAAAAAACCAGATCTTAACACCCAACAAATACCATTCATTATTCTTCACCTCCATCCCGTTTTCTCCTGTAAATTACCCGTTTTATTCCTTCCCAATTGATTAGGATAGAATCCTTATGAACCATTTCAAGAAGTAAAGGATGTGTTTTTTCCTCCCTGCTAAGGGTGAGCGGTTGTTGGTCAATTGTAATTCTTACTTTTTGATTCATTTGATGGTCAGTTGCAAATCCGAGGTATTCAATAGCCGGCATTTTCGGTTTAGTTATATTTTTTGGATTATGTATAGGTATTTTTGGTTTCGTATGAGAAGTTTTTTGAGTTGAAGTATTCTTTGAGATGATTCCAAAACTTTTAAATGGATCCCGATAATTGAGCATCAAGTTAAAGGTGTCTTTTTGATCGGTAGGTGCAATAGAAATGTCTAAAATATCATGTGAAGAAGCAACAAAAGTGGAGTTGGAATTACTCAACCCAACCAATTTAACCGCAATGGTACCCCAAATAACTAAAACCAGGATTAGCAAAAGGAGTTGTGAGTTTTTGTTTTTCTTCATAGCCTATCATTTTGAAGTACTCAATCGGATATTTTGAAGGAAAATGCTAGCCATTAGGTGATTTTTTCTTGTTCTGATGTCTTGCACTTTTTTAAATTTTATGGAAGCTATATGACCCAAAGATTGGAGATATTCTAATTCGTAACAGAGGCGCAACATGTTCTGATAAGTACCCTGAACTTCTATTTGGTTAGTGATGATTTCAATTTCCCCCTCTTGCCTTTTGATTTCCGGGGCAAACTGGGCCAATTCGAGATTATGTTCCAGGCAAAATGTATTCACTACCTGAAAAAAGAAAGTTCTGTTGTATTCCTTATTTGGGATTTGATTATCCAGACTACTCAATTGGGTTTGGTAATGTCCAATTTGTTTAGGAGCATTAAGTGCTTGTTGAAGGATACCTGAATTATTTTGGTAGGTGGTAAAAAGGGTAAAAGTTTTCCGAAAACATAGCTGATGGATCATTAAGAGAAGGAATCCTATTGAACAATAAAGGAAAATAACCCTTTTTTTGGGTGATATTGATTGAGAGCGCGTCATAATAAAATTGTATTTACAAAAAAGAAATATCAAGGATACACGGTACAATTGCATTGCTTCATTCCGCTTTTTCCAAATCTTTCAAAAGTTGAAGGGCATCCTGATGCTTGTCCCTACTAGAATCAGATGCTAGCGAATTGAGTTGTTGAATGCCTTTTTGCCTATTACCCAATTGAATATTGGATAATGCCTGATACCAAATCGAATAGTCAAATAACAGGCTGTCCGGACCAAACCTTGTTTCAAAACCTTTTAATGCTTGTTGATATTGTCCCAATTCATAAAGACATATATTTTTTGCGAAAAGTAGCAAACTGGAATCCACTCCATCAGGCAAATCACCTTCTAAAAGTTCCTCAATTTGAGGCAAGGCTTTTTGAAAGTTTTCAGAAGAAAAATTATTCCAGGCAGATTGATATAATTCCAGCACATTATTTCCCCTGGGAACTTGAAGGACCTCCAGATATGGGGCATCATATTGAGCAATAATTGCTTCCGCTGTGAGGGATTGATTCATCCACCAGATTCCTGCTGCGATGAATAAGGCAATCGTTGCAGCAATGGCAATTGGGCGGACACCGAGCTTTCTGATTTTTGCTTCCTGCACGGGAGCAGTGGTAATGTCTTGATGGATGGCCTTAAGCCTTTGTTTGAGTTCCTGGTTTCCGTAGGTTTGGATGCCAGAAATGATGTCCCGTTCCAAGGCTATTTCTGCAGCCAAATCCGGGTTTGAGTTTAATTCTTTGTTGAGCATGTTGAGTTCTTTTTCAGTTATGTTCCCTAATAAATATTTATCAATCAATTCCTGTATTTCCTCTGATGGGTTCATACAATATTATTTTATTCTCTGTTCTTTAAATTTTTTTATTTAGCAAATTCCTAACAATTCAATTTCAAGGATTTCCTTCTTACCTCAAATTCATTTTCAAATTTGGATTGGCATTGACCATGCCCTTCAATTTTTTCATACAAAGCGTTTTTTGATTTTTAGCAACCTGTTCGGATTGCCAGCCCATTTCGTCTGCAATGTATTTCATACGTTGCCGTTCATAGTAGAACAACAGCAGCAATTTTCGACACTTTTCATCCAATTGACCCAATAACTGAGCAATCAAATTACTTTTTTCACTTTTCTCCAAAAACCCCAGTTGATTTTCTTCTTCGGGTATCGCCTCATGTACTGCTTGCAATTCAGACTCTTTGCTAACTGTTCTGAATTTCTTAAACCAAATATTCCGGGCAATGGCATACAAATAGGTACTAATGCTGCTTTTTAGCTCAAACTGTCCACTTTTGACTTGATTGAACAGGACAATCAGGCTATCCTGAAACACATCCTGAGCGTCTGCATCTGAGCCATTGTATTTTTGTACCAAAGACTCCAGCATGCGGTAATGCTTTTGGTACAGGTAAGAGAGTGCGCGGTCGTTTTCGTGTCTTTTGCCGGATTGCAAGAGCGCAATCAAAGCATCATCTTTTATGTTTTTCACAAGCTCCTTTCAATTAATGAATACCATCAAATCCAAAATGGTAATGAGAGTATTCCATATTTTTTTCAGAAAATGTAGCCAAAACTAAGAATTCGTGTGCAGATTAGGATAATAATAGGAGGGATAAAGATGGAATCAAAGGCTTTTTGAGGGATTACCTATCAATACCAATTTTAGCCACTTAAAATAAACCCAAATCAAAAAATAATTCATTTTTCAACTTTTTCAATCATTCAAATCCCCCTTTCACCCTCTTTTAGGTAAGATTCAATCATTTGGATTTTGAGAAGTTGCCAAATTAACACAACTTTATCCTATCATCCGGGAATCACCAAAATACAAACTCAACTGGTTTTCTACTCTGAAAAATAAATTTTGAAAAAAAAAGTGCTTTCTAAAGTTACCTTTTCCAAACCATTGGTACCAATGGATGTAAAAATTGGAGCTTAAGGATTATTGCTATCGCGGAGCAGGAATGCTTGCTGGTTATTCTAAATCTAAATTATGCTTCGCACCCCACATTTTTAATCTTGTATTTTCCAATTTTTACATATGGAATTTTGATCTCCTCGGCTGCGGCTGGGGGATCGGTTTATTTTTTTATTAAATATTTATATCATGAAGTTAAAAAAACAAATATTTCTAAGTCTATTTCTATTTTCTATTTTTAGTTATAACAGTTCTTTAGGACAGAGTATAAATGCTTTAATAATTGAAGAAGAAGGGAATGGTGGTGATTGTGAGGATACATGGATTAAATTTATAAAAATTTATATCGCACCATCACCCACCTGTCCCTATGATGATTTCCAGATGGGAGATGAAACTTTTTCCTTGTCCTCGAATGGCTTTCCTAGTATGAAGATTAAGGCAATACTACATTCTGGGGAAGACACTCCTGATTTTTGTTCAGGATATTTCATAGCTAGTGAACTTGTTGGAGATGTTTTTATAAAAGATAGGGAAAACCCAGGATTATATTCTAATGGTATTACAATTGATCTTTCTGATTTTGAACCATCCGCTTGTTCAGGAATAATTGGTGAAGGTGGAAACCAAATACTTATTGAAGGGGGGTATGTTAACTTTAACGTTGCCTTTGGTTTAATGGAAGATACAGAAACCTGTATATGTTATGCCTATGATGAATGCTTATGGTATGATACAGGTAATAATTTAGAGATTGATGAAGATTTTGTTCAAGGAGGTTGCCTATATCAGGAATATTTGTCTGAGGAGGGTTACTGTTGTGAAGATAATAGTGGTAACACTTTAATTGGGTTACCTGATGATGATCCTCGATCGGAGTTTGAAGACTTAATTGGGAGTAAAAAAAGGAATCAAAGCTTTATTATTCCAAACCCATTCTCAAATACTTTCAATCTTCATCTTGATTCAAGGTTAAAAAATCCAATAATCAAAATATTTGATCTTAGCGGACAGTTGGTTTTTTCAACAAGAAAAGTCTCAATTGGTTCAACAGAAACCATAAATTTAAATAACTTACAGGATGGAATGTATTTATGTAAAATAATTGAAAAGAATTCAGTTGAATCTATAAAGATAATAAAAACTAATAATTAATTCTTGAATAATCATGAAAGATTAAACGGAGCTGTCTTATTAGTTTTTTAACCTGGAAGTTATTATTTTTCAATAATTCCAAAAAAATAATTTGTTGTTGGGATTGTATCGATATTGAGCTCTAATATTGATGCAATCTTTTTACAATATTAAAAAAATACGTAGCTAAATTAATACTTGTTACCAAGATCAATTATTCTGTTTGAATAACTTTAGATGATTTAATATAAATTTTATGAAAACTCAATGAGAAGGCATTTAAAAATATTAGTGATTCTATTCTTAGTTTTTTGGGATTTGGGAAATAATGGTTTTTCTCAGAATGAGGCACTAACAACTAAAGAAACTAAGTTACTTACCAATTTAGGAAAAAAATATTTAAGTCTTGTCGATTCATTTTCTCTAATTAACTATGATAGTGTATTGTTTTATTCACGGAAAGCATCGCTAGTATTTTTCAAATTAAATAAATGGTCTGAATATGTTAATTCCTTGAATACTAACACTGTAATTCTTTACAATAAAAGAGAATTTAAAGCTTTTAAAGAGCAGGCATTTTTGGCTTTTAATGAAGCCAAAAATTATCTGTCGATTGAATCAGAGGCTTTTGTTTATGCCCAAAATAATTTGGGAGGATATTATACTTTAACAAGTAATATTGACAAAGGAATTCTTCTTTACAAAGAATTAATTGAAATGATGAATGAAGAAATTACCAATGAATTCCCAAAAGCGGTTGTTTTTGAAAACCTAGCAAAGCTTTACAGTTTAAAAAATGATTTTGGAACAGCAATTAGTTATTTAGAAAAGGCTTATGAAATAAGGTTAAAATACCCTGACAAAATAGATTTGTTATTTATTGCTAACTCTATCTCGAGGGCTAGACAACTTCAAAAATTAAATAAATTGGAAGAAGCAATTATCCTATTAGAAGAAAGCGAAGATTGGCTGATACAAAAATATCCTTTGAAGACAGGTTTAAGTGGAAGAAGGTATATCACGATTTATGAATATTTAGCTGAGATTTATAGAAAAAAGAGAGATTTTGATTCCATGAATAAATATTTGGAAAAAGTAACTCCTCTGTATAATGATGGGAACGAATACAAAAAATACAGATTGTTTGAAATTCTTGGTGATTCCTATATTGATAGAAGCAATTGGGACGATGCAATAAATGTTTTTCGAAAATTAAACTCCTTTTTTTTAAAACACTTTAAAAGTGAGAAACAAATTGGGGCGTTAGCTGAAAGTAATTTCAAATTAGCAGTTACTTATAATTTGTCAGAAAATAATGATTCCTCTTTTTATTTTATTCAATCTTCCTTAAATAAAATCTCATCAGAATTTGATCCTACAATTAATTTAAATCCAGAAATAAAACAGCTACCCAAAAGAGATCTTACTTTAGAAATCTTGATGACCAAAGCTGAAATCCTTTATTCTAAAGCTCAAGAGAATAATTGGAAATATAAATCATTAATACATAGTTATGAACAATATCAATACCTTTCAAAATTTCTTAATTTGCTCCGTTTCGACCTTCTAGGGATCAACGCCAAACAACTAATCACCGAAAAAATCCACACCCATTTCGAAAAAGCCATCCAAGTATCTTTAAAACTCTACGACCTAAAAAAAGACCCCAAATACCTTGAACAAGCTTATCACTTTGCCGAACAAAACAAAGCGATTACACTACAGGAGTCCATTCAGGAAAACCTGGCAAAGGGATTTGGTGGAATCCCCGATTCTACTTTGGAAAAGGAAAAGGATCTGCGAATCGAAATTGCCTTTTATGAAAAAATGATTTACGAGGAAAAACTCAAAGGGGAAAATGGGGAGACTGAACAGATTAGTAAATTTGATTCTATCAAGTTTGAGTTAAAGCGGGAATATGAAAATCTGGTAGAGCAATTGGAATCGGATTATCCCAAATACCACGAATTGAAATACAAAAATGAATTACCCACTGTGGCGGACATTCAAAACAAATTGAAAGAGGGCGAAGCACTGTTGGAGTATTTTGTAGGAGAAGACAATATTTTTGTTTTTGTGTTTACCAAAGCTGGTTTGGAGGTGGTAGCATTGCCCAAATCAGAAGCGTTGGCTGCAAAGGTTGAGCAATTCAGAAATTTGATCAACCGTGCTCCCGGAGCTGGAGGGAAGGAGGATTTTCGTGATTTTGCCAGTTTGGGTTATGACTTGTATCAAATGATTTTGGAAGAGCCATTGGCAATAATTTCAAAGGATATGCAAAAACTAATCATTGTACCAGATGATGTATTGACATTTATACCCTTTGAGGTGCTGTTGAAAGAAGCAGTGGTATCTGAAAAAGTCAATTATTCTTTGAATGCGCTGTCCTATCTGTTTGAGGATTATCAAATATCCTATAGCTCTTCCAGTGCCTTATGGTTGAAAAATAGGTCACATATTGCGGGGAAGGGGCAGAAAGCCTTTTTGGGTTTTGCACCTACTTTTGGAAAACCTATTGCAGATGCCTCAAGAGATTGTACTTCAGATGAGTTGTACAGTTTGAATTGCAATGAAGGTGAAATTGAAGCCATTCGTAATTTGATAGGGGGCGATATGCTGGCAGGTTTGGGAGCGGAAAAGCGTGGTTTTGAACAACTGGCTCCTGATTTTCAAATATTGCACCTTGCGACACACGCTTGCGTAGATGATGAGGATCCAATGTTCAATAAAATTTGGTTGTCAGATGATTATGTGTCCAATCACGATTTGTACAATTTGCAATTGAATGCAGATTTGGCAGTTTTGAGCGCTTGTAATACCGGGAGTGGAAAATTGGTGAAAGGGGAAGGGGTGCAGAGTTTGGCAAGGGGTTTTTTGCATGCAGGTTGTCCAAGTTTGGTGACGAGCCTTTGGTCGGTAGATGATTGTGCGACTTCGGATATCATGGTGCATTTTTATACCCATTTGAAAGGAGGTAAATCAAAAGATGAAGCATTGCGACTGGCGAAAATGGACTATTTGAATGCTGCTGATAAACTGCATCAACATCCCTATTATTGGGGGGCTTTTGTGCAAATTGGGAATTCTGAAGCCTTGGATTTGAATCGCTTACCTAAATGGTGGGCTTGGGGTGGATTGGCTTTGTTGCTTTTGGGATTTTTGGTTTTTATTCGGAAAACAAAGGTTTCTGCTTAGCTTAGCGCTCGCTCAGTTCTCCAGGAATTCGCAACTCTTGGAGAACTTGCCTTGCCAGCAGGCTGCCAGAAAAGTCCAAAACATTATCAAAAACCCTTTTCCCATATTATTCCAGGACGATGATTACGTCGCTATCAACAAACCCTCAGGTATCCTGGTTCACAAAACCAATATCAGTGAAGATACTACATTTGTGTTACAAGGGTTGCGCGATCAAATCAAACAAAGAATATATCCTGTTCATAGATTGGACCGAGGCACTTCAGGCGTTTTGATTTTCGGGAAAAACAAGGAAGCTGCAGGGCTGTTGGGAGCGCAATTTAGACTCAAAACTGTGAACAAAACCTATTGGGCAATCATACGCGGATTTGTTGAAGCATCCGGAATCATTGACTACCCAATTGCATCGGAAAAAGGAAAAGCCCTCAAGAAAGCGATAACCCATTTCAAAAAAATTGACCAAACGGAAATCAACCAGCCAGTCGGTAGATATCCCACTGCCAGATATACGCTAATCGAAGCCAAACCAGAAACCGGACGCTTCCACCAAATTCGAAAACACTTCGCTCACCTACGCCATCCGGTCATCGGAGATAAGAAACACGGCGATGTGAAACACAACAAATTTTTTAAAAATACATTGGAGCTTGAGGGATTATTGCTACATTGTCTGGAAATGCAATTTGAGCATCCATTTTTGAAGGAAGGAGTGAAAATAGAAGCACCTTTAAGAGCAGCATTTGAAAAAGCCATACAATTGCTTTTCAACAAGTAGCTCGTATTTCCAAAGCCGTTTATTGAACTCCTATGAACTGATAAAAGTGACTTTTTCTTTCAATAGATGCTTCTTATACAACTCTGAAGAGTTGCCCCAGGTTTCAAAATACCACAGATATGTCTCACAACGCAACCACCAAATACAGAACCTGCCCACTTTGCGAAGCCATGTGTGGCTTAGAAATCAAAATTGAGGGCAATCAAGTGCTTTCCATTAAGGGCGATAAACAAGATCCTTTCAGTCGTGGGCATATTTGTCCTAAAGCAGTTGCATTACAAGATATTCAGGATGATCCAGATCGTTTGAAAAAACCATTAAAGCGGATAGAGAACGGGTGGCAGGAAATTTCCTGGAAAGCTGCTTTTGACGAAGTGTCGGAAAATTTAAAAAGGGTTCAATCAACTTATGGAAAGGAGGCAGTGGGGGTTTATCAGGGAAATCCTTCTGTACACAATCTTGGAACGATGCTGTTCTCACCTGGATTTGTGCGGTCACTAAAAACCAAAAATCGCTTTTCTGCTACTTCGGTTGATCAACTGCCACATCATTTGGCAGGGATGATGATGTTCGGTCATGCGCTGCTAATGCCAATTCCCGATATTGACAGAACTGACTTCTGGCTCATTTTAGGTGCCAATCCTCTGGTGTCTAATGGTAGCATCATGACTGCCCCTGATATTGCCAATCGAATGAAAGCGATTCAAAAAAGGGGAGGTAGGGTAGTGGTCATTGACCCAAGAAGAACCGAAACAGCAAATAAGGCGGATCAACATATTTTTGTCAAACCAGGAACGGATGTTTGGCTGTTGTTGGCAATGATTCGGGAGGTATTTGAAAAAGACTGGGTTGTTTTGGGACATTTGGAAACTTGCATTGACCAGGAAGAGGTGGATTTACTCAAAGATCTAACAAAGGATTTTACCATAGAATTGGCAAGTCAAAAAACAGGAATTGATGGAGTGCTCATTCAACAATTGACCCAAACATTTGTAAATGCCAAATCTGCAGTGATTTATGGAAGAATGGGGCTATCGACAGTGGAATTTGGAGGTTTGAGCCAATGGTTGATCAATTGTCTGAATATAATAACGGGGAATATGGATAGCCCCGGAGGAGCCATGTTTACTTCTCCTGCATTTAATACCATACGAGGGAAAGATAAAGGAAAGATTAGATTTAATAGATGGCAGAGCAGGGTAAGGGCTTTGCCTGAGTTTGGAGGCGAACTTCCTTCGGCAACACTGGCCGAAGAAATCCTGACACCTGGTGATGGACAGATAAAAGCAATGGTTACTTCTGCAGGAAACCCAATACTTTCCACCCCAAATGGTGCTCAATTGGAAAAGGCTTTTGAGCAACTGGAATACATGGTTTCAATAGATATTTACCTCAATGAAACAACTCGCCATGCCAATATCATTTTGCCGCCAGCTACTGGTTTGGAAGTCCCTCATTACGACGTTTCTTTCCATCAATTAGCCATTCGCAATACAGCAAAATTTTCGGAACCCGTTTTTGAAAAAAAGAAAGATGCAAAATATGACTGGGAAATATTTTTGGAGTTGCAGAAGCGAATGCAGAATGATGACCAGCCTCTTTTGAAATCCATTAAGGATAAAGTGATGAGGAAGTTTTTTCTCAATCCGGAAGTGATCGTAGACAATGCATTAAAAAAGGGAGATTCTGGATTGTCCTTAAAGGATTTGAAAAAAGCACCTCATGGAATTGATTTGGGAGCACTAAAAAGTATTTTTCCAGAAAGATTGATGACAGCTGAGGATAAGATAAATCTGACTCCAGAAATTTTTGTCAAAGACTTGCAACGATTGAAAGAACAGGAGCAATTGGCTAATGGACACTTGTTGCTGATAGGTCGCCGACATCTCAGAAGTTGCAACTCATGGATGCACAATAGTGAACGCCTTGTAAAAGGTAAGGAAAGGTGTACCTTATTGATCCATCCAAATGATGCCAAAAAACGAAATTTAACAAATGGGGCAAAGGCTAGGGTGCAATCCAGAGTGGGAACAGTGAATATCCCCATCGAAATATCCGAGGAAATTATGGAAGGAGTAGTGAGCATCCCGCATGGTTGGGGACATCACCGGGAAAATATTCGAATAAACACGGCACAAGCGCATCCTGGCGTGAGTGTCAATGATCTGACGGATGAAAAATTGATTGATGCCTTGACTGGAAATGCAGCTGTGAATGGGGTGCCTGTGGAGGTTTTTGGGTAAATTATGGTTTTGGGATGTGAGATTTGAGACCGCTTCGCTGTCCGAGGTCAGACTATCTTCTACCGTGGTAGTCTGACCTCTGACAGCCCATAAAATGTGCGATCCAAAGTCTGACTTCTAAAAAAACTCGAAGAAAAAAAATGAACAACCAATAAGAATAAAATGAAAAGACTATCCTTCTATTTATTAATTTCAATTATCAGCATTACCTGCCAACAACCAAATAACAAAAACATGAATAATTCTGAAACAAGCTCCAGCACACCCAAAGTAGAGCTTTTGATAGATTGCAAAAATCTATTGGGAGAAGGTGCTATCTGGAATCACAAAACACAAGAATTTTGGTGGATTGATATTGAGGGAAAAGCATTACATATCTATCATCCAGCATCTAAGGAGCAAAGAAAAATTGATGTGGGGCAACGTATTGGAACAGTAGTACCAACTACACTTGGTAGTGCTGCTATTGCTTTACAGAGTGGTGTATATGAACTGGATTTGGAATCTGAAGAACAAGTTTTAATCAGTGACCCGGAAGATGAAAGTGAGCGCATTCGACTAAATGATGGCAAATGCGATCCTGCCGGTAGGTTTTGGGTGGGTTCCATGCACCTTGACCAAATGAAAGATGTAGCGGGACTTTATAGAATTGAGTCAAAAGGAGAAACCACCAAAATGCTGGATAGTATTACCATCTCCAATGGCATCATATGGTCATTGGATGAAAAAACGATGTATTATATCGATACGCCTGATCAAAATGTGAAAGCCTTTGATTATGACAAAAGTACCGGAGATATTTCGAATCAAAGAGTGGTTATAGAAGTGCCTGAATCGATGGGCTTCCCTGATGGAATGGCGATTGACGAAGAAGGAATGCTTTGGATAGCATTGTGGAATGGAAATGCCGTGAGCCGCTGGAATCCCAATACTGGTGAACTATTATCAAAAATAGAAGTACCTGCTCACAATGTTGCTTCCTGTGCTTTCGGCGGTGAAAACCTGGATATATTGTACATCACTTCCGCAAGGGTGGATATGACGGAAGACGAGCTAACAGCTTTGCCTCTTTCTGGCGGCGTGTTTACCTTAAAGCCTGGCGTCAAGGGAGTCAATAGTCATTTTTTTGCCCTCAGCGAGTAAATTTGACTTCCGAATCAGAACTGCTTTTTTACCAACAAAGGACAAATCAAACTGTTATTATGATTTGAATAAGCCTACTTTTGTACTTTCAAAACAAAAAGCTATCTATAAAATCGTAATAATTCTATGTTAGGAAGACGAAAAGGAAGTGCTGAAAATGAAAAAAAACAGAAACTGAGTCGCGAAAGTTTGCGAGAAGCCATCTCTACCTTATCCTATATACGACCTTATTATTTTCACTTTTTTGTTGGCTTGATTTTGCTCTTTTTGTCTAGTATGTTCTTTATGGTTTTTCCTTATTTAATAGGCTTAATGATTGACATTGCACAAGGGAAGGCAACGATGGATTTTTCTCTTGCTGATATCGGTTGGGCTTTGATAATCATGTTAGCCATTCAGGGAGTGATTTCCTATTCGAGGGTCATTATGTTTGCAAATGTGAGCGAGCGGGGAATCGCAGATATCAGGAAAGCTTTATACAAAAAAATGATCTCACTGCCCATTACTTTTTTTGAGGAAAATAAAATTGGGGATTTGATAAGCCGCTTGACTGCTGATGTAGATCAGTTATACAATACCTTTTCCATCACACTTGCCGAGTTTTTGAGGCAAATCATCATTTTAGTGGTTGGTATTTTGTTTTTGGCAATTACAACACCTCGATTGTCCCTCATTATGCTGGCTACCATTCCAGTGGTGGTAATAACGGCTATATTCTTTGGCAGGTATATTCGAAAATTGTCGAAAAAACGGCAGGCCAAATTAGCAGATTCCAATGCCATGCTTGGAGATTCCCTTCAGGCGATTCAGGTTGTAAAGGCTTTTGTAAATGAGTTGTCCGAAATTAAGCGATATAACATTTCCATTGCAGAAGTGGTGCGTATCGCGATGAAATACGCGGGGGGACGTGCCTTGTTTGCCGTATTTATCATCACAATATTATTCGGTGCATTATTTTTTATCATATGGCAGGGAGCGGTGATGGTTCAGAGTGGTTCATTGTCAGCAGGAAAATTGGTTTCTTTTGTGACTTACACATTTATCATTGGGGGGTCAATTGCTAGTTTGGGGAACTTTTACCCTCAAATCCTGGGCGCTTTAGGTGCTACGGAACGGGTAAGAGAAATTCTGCAAACAGGTAGTGAAGTAGACATCGAAAACAACCAGCCAATAGAACCATTACCTATAGTTGGGAATATCGAGTTTGAAAATGTTCATTTTGAATATCCCACCCGACAGGACATTCCGGTTTTGAAAGGCATTGATTTAAATATTAAAGCTGGGCAAAAAGTGGCGCTTGTAGGTCCGAGTGGAGTTGGAAAATCAACAATTATTCAGCTATTGCTTCGGTTTTATAAGATTTCTGATGGTACCATTACCATTGACGGGAATAATATATATGACTTCAATCTTCGGGACTATAGAAATAATATGGCAATTGTTCCACAGGAAGTCATATTGTTTGGGGGTACCATCAGGGAAAATATTCTCTATGGTAGAGAAGATGCTACAGAAGAAGAAGTTATAGCAGCTGCCAAACAATCCAATTCCTGGGAATTCATTCAAACTTTTCCGGAGGGATTGGATACGATCGTTGGTGAACGCGGCATCAAACTTTCCGGAGGACAGCGACAAAGAATTGCCATTGCCAGAGCCATCTTGAAAAACCCTTCCATTTTATTGCTGGATGAAGCAACTTCTTCACTGGATTCTGATTCAGAGATGGTTGTACAGGATGCCCTGGATAAATTAATGGTAGGAAGAACTTCCATCATCATAGCTCATCGGTTGACTACAATTCGCGATGTAGACTGTATATACGTCCTGGAAAATGGTAAGATCAGCGAAAAAGGCAATCATGAGGAATTATTGGAGATTCCTGGTGGTTTTTATGGTAGCCAGATTCAAAGACAGTTTGATATGGCGTAAAACATAATACTTCCTATCATGCTTGGCACGCTTCTGTTTGTTGCAGTTTTTGTATTTCCCGTATGGTTTATCGTCTCATTACCAAAGAGAGTTGAGAAAAAAATAATTGTGGATGGAAAGAAGCGGGGGTACGAAATATTGTTTATTAGAGATGTTTGTTCCTATGATGGAGCTCTACCATTTAAAATGAGAACTTTCAATTGGTCTAATACCAAGATATTTGGAATATATAATGATTTCTGGATTTCCTATAAAGTCGTTACAGTAAAGAGAATTGAAGACGAAGCAATGTATTGGGTTAAAGCAGAGCCGAGTGGATTCCTTTTTATAAAAACGGAATGGAAACGTTATAAAAAGCATCCATTGTATATACCCTAATCTGTCCAATAATCATAGGTCGTTGGAGGAGCTGCCAAAAATCTTTTCAATTGTTCTCTTACTCTTTCATGGACCTCTACTCCCTGGTAATAATTGTAATAAGCTTTTGTTTTGAAGCTCATGCTTAAGATAATCCCATAATCAGACAGCACTCTTTGATCCCCCAAATCTGCAAATTCACCAACCTGAAAATCATGTACCCCATCAATATTTTCCAAAAGACTAACTATTTTAAACAACATGGTAGAATCGGTTGGTCTGAGATTATCCTTTAGTTTTAGAAAAACCAAATGCACCAATTTTTTTTCCTTGCCCGCAATGTCGATACTATCCAGCTTTACTTGCATTGCATCCAATGATGTCTTCGCTTCATTGAGCCTGGCTTGCGCTTCTTCCAATTTTTGAGATAAATCAGGATCCGCACAGCTAAATAGCATCAATAAACCTAGAATAGGGATAAAAAGTACATATTTCATACTTAGAAAGTGTTTTGATTCTTTTCAATGAGGCGCAAAAATGCACAATAATCTTGATTATCAATAAATCAATTTTGATTACCAAAGGTGGAAATTTCTATATTCGAGAGCGGAATCTGACTGAAAAAACCTGGACATCTTGTTCGCAGAATTATCCATCCGGAAAGATTTGAATGAATGGTTTTTTCTGCAAAGTGGTGTGCAGTATCACCGTTTAGTGAATAAAGTCAACCACAGTTACGAAATTTTCAATACACAATGGTTTGACAATCAGGTGATTCAGGTGATTCGACTGCCTGATGGTACTATTCAGGAAGTTTTCGGGGAAGTAGAGGGTGAAGTGACAGTGGTTGGAACTGTAAAACGTTTCAACCCTTATCACGCAGCATCTATCCCACTTCCGGCAGGGTTGAAATTAGGCATCAACGGAAATCTCGATTTTCAATTATCTATTGGTGGTAATTTCAGCGTTTGGACGCAGCAATCTGGTCAAATTATCAATGAGGACAAAACACAAGGTGTTTGGCAAAACCTAGACAATTTGCCCTATCGTACCACAGATCATATACAAGGACTGCTTCGCCTGGAAAGTGCCTATTATTTGAATTCTGATCTAGCTATTGGAACCGGCTTACAATTTCAATACGATATCACCAACCGATTAGAGGGTGCAATAGGTTTTGAAGAGAAGTATCATTCGATGGGATTGTGGCTTGGATTCAGGAAAATATTGTGAGCAGTTTCTAATTCTAAAACAATAATCCCTACCTTCAAGGTTCACTATAATCTAAACCGATGGCCAACTTTAAAATTCGCCCTCGATTTAGCCGCAAGACTCGCTTACCAATTTCTGAAATTACCACTCGCATCAAATCTGCTCTGGAGGATGAAAATGCCTCTATTATTGGCTATGTCATGGATCACCATATTTTTTTGAAAATCCCGGTGAAGGACCGGCATTACTGGTCTCCTGAATTGCATTTGGAAATTGAGGAACTGGAATCCTCTTCGCTCATAAAAGGTATTCTGGGACCTCGTCCTTCCGTCTGGTTCATGTATGTGTTTTTTTATTCCTTTTTGGGTTTCATCAGTGTCATTGTCATGATAGTGGGATTTTCGCAACTCAACCTGGGTTTGCCTGGAAGAATTCTCTGGGTATTGCCTATACTTCTAGTCCTCTTCTTATTTGCTTTTTTTACAGCCAAAGCCGGTCAAAAACTGGGGCATGATGAAATGCATGCTTTATACGACTTTGCGGAGGAAGCTATTGATGTGGAGTGGGAGCGGGTCTAAGAAATGCTGCAATTTCAGATTCAACATAGCAAAGAATGCATTATTGAATATTCTCACCTTATTTTTTTCTTGCTATTGAATTATCAGCTTTTCGATATAGATTTCAGAGTCGATTTGAATTTGGACGAGATAGGCACCTTTCGATAAATTGCTTAAATTCAGCAAGGTGTGATTTCGAAATAAACTGGAATTCTGAAAAACGATTTGCCCATCCAATCGAAAAATACGAACAGATTCCAACTCATGTAATGGATGGTTTATTTGGACAATCCCATTGTTAGGATTTGGGAAAAGTTGAACACCATCGGGGAAGCTCGCATGGATTGTACTCGAGACATTGTCCACTTCTAATACTATACATTCCTGATTATTGGTTGTATCGATTTCTCCATTTACAGGATCAATTTCTACACAGATTTCATAAGTTCCAGTTTGGGTAAATACGTAGTTGGATTTTTCCTCCTTTTTAGTTTCACCAGGGTCAAGGCTACTGTGGCTGTCATCATCCAGATATTGTCCATTTAAAAAGTAGCGTAAGTAAATATCTTCAGCTACATCATTCCCATTATTGACCAGATATACTTCAACATCTGTCGGTTCACCAACTATAACTTCCTGCGGATTGGTATCCATGCTTTCAATGGCTATATCCGGACTTCCTCCTCCTCCAACTTCAATTGTGATACAACTGATATTATTTCCCACATTCGTTTCTCCTGCTACTGAATCTATAACAACGCAATAATCGTAATTCCCTGGATCGGAAAACACATAATTGGTTACCTGCTTTATGCTGGTTTCACCAGGATTCAAACTGCTGTGGGTATCATTATCTACAAAGACATTGTCTACTTGATAAGTTAAAAAGATGTCATTGGCAAGCCCATCTCCTCCATTGGTGATTTCAACAAAAAGATCTACCTCCTGACCTGTTTGTGGGTTGCCAGGCTCTGTCCACAAATTCAGGGCATAGATATCAGGGACATTGCCTGCCGTACCACATCCATTGATATAATCATCTACATCATTTCGCAGACTACCAAATGTGGGATAAAAAGAATTGCCAGGACAGTCGGTACTACAACCATCTTTATGACCAGAAATTCGAAATAGGTTTAACCCCGAAGAAGTATGAAATGCTACTGCATATGGATCAAGGTTTTTATCACAGCACTCCCAACCCAACCAATCTACCAATTTATTGTAGGCAGGATTGCTGGGTTGCTGGTCATTAAAATGACCTAGCACACACATACCCATTGTTTTGGAATTGGTACTACAAAAATGAGCACCACGGATACCATCACCACGACCTTCATATACCACCCCATTGGGATCAATAAGCCAGTTGTATCCAATGTCAGCCCAGCCCTGAACATTCACATGGTAATTCCAAATACTCCTTACTACTGCCGCCCAATCATTGCTATTGTTAGAGGTACCAGAATGATGAACAATCAAATGAGTAGCTGTAGTATACACTGGGCTAGGGTTAGAGGGGCAATCATTGCCGGGGCACCACTCATTTCTGCTAAGAGAAGCGGGTTGTGGGCAAGGGCAGGAAGATTCAGTATCCCCATCATTATAAGTTGGAGTAGAACCTGTGCTAATTCCAGGACTATAAAAGTGCAAGCTTAGTCCCCTCAGAATGGTCCCTGAATTTGCTTCCATTTCTATAGACAACTGAATCAAATCCGTGTCTTTATCCAATGAAAGGGGACTTCCAACTCTTCTTAGGCTATTGCGATTGCCATGTGTTTCCCAGGTAATGACTTCCCAGTCAGACCAGGTTTCCCCGTTTTGCTTATGTCGAATATGAAATTGAGGATCTTGTTGATTTAACTCTAATAGATACCATACCAGACTAAAGGATAAAAATGGTTTAACACGTTTAATAGGGATTTCCATTTCCGGGAAAACAATTTTTCCTTTTCCCCAGCCTTGCACCAGGTGAAGCCCCTTTTCTGAAGATTCCATGCCATCACAGAAATCATAGGAAGGCAGTTCACTAAAATCCAAATAAGTAGAATCGGCTTTTGGCCTATTTTGAGCTGATAGTTCTACCACCCAAAGGCAAGAAAAGAAAAGTGCCAACCAAAGAAATTTGAAAACTTGATGAAGCCCAATCCATTTGAACAGAACCAACATGAAAAAGGCAGAACGGATCATTTTCATAATAATTTAAATTCTGATGAAAAATAGTTTGTCAGCTTTTCTTTTATCAAACCGGATTCCAGTGCCAAAATCCTCATTTTGAACCAAAGTACTTACATTTTAGGGTTCAATTTTGAAAATAACCAGGAAGAAATTGTCGGCTTACCACAAGTTAGTACCACGAGTATTTATAAAATTACTAACTTACGAAAACATGAATCATCTCGAATTTTCAGATATTATCTTAAATCATTGAATTTCAACTCACTATGTAATGTATTTTTGTTGCGGGGTTGGGGGGGGGGGGT